>BOKP01000001.1 GCA_016861045.1 Actinomycetes bacterium
GCCCGAGTTCCGCAGTAGGTAGTCAAGCGAATCGCACGCAATCCCGCTTCCCAAGCGGGATTGCGCCGCCTTTCGGCCAACCCTGCCGTGTGTCCACGCTCAGGAGGGCTCCAGAGCGGTCACCGCGGCCGGCGGCTCGACCCCGAGATCGGTGAGGATCTGGCTCTGGGTGGCCGAAAGCGGGGTCGTCTGCTCGACCGCCCCTGCCGGGCCCTCGAGCCGGACGAGCTTGATCCGCTCGAGCTCGGCGCGGATCTTTCGCCAACTTTGCTCGGTCTCACGCTCGGCGATCCGGACCAGCAGCAGCGCCATCCAGCAGATCAGGACGTGGGCGCGGATTCGCTCGTCGAGCCGGTGGAAGACGGGGCGGATCCGCAGCGTCGACTTGAGGTCGCGGAAGCAGCGCTCGGCCTCGAGCAGGTTCTTGTAGCCGAGGGCGACGTCGGCGGCCGAGAGCTCGGGGTCGCAGGTCTCGAGCAGGTACTTGCCGTCGAGGCGCTCCTCGGCCTTGACCTTGGCGGCGTCGAGCTTCAGACGCCCAGCCTTGGTCTGGCGCAGGTAGCGCGAATAGGTCGGGTGATCGCGGAGCGCGCACTCGGCCCGCGCGTGGGCGGTGCCGGCCTTGCCGGCGCGTGCGCGCAGCGAGTCGATCCGCTCCAGCTCCGCTGTGATCCGCTCGACGGCACGCTCGCGCCGGGAGCGGTCCTTGGCCTCCTCGTCGGGGTTGTGGCAGACGATGAAGCGGCGGGCGGTCTCCCCTTCGCCGACTTTGACCTCCTTGACGCGAAGGTTGTCGCGGACGGCGCGGTAGCGGCCCGGGCGGCCGAGGGCCGCCTCGCAGGCGGCCTCGCCCGAGCGCATCCGCATCCCCGCGATCCAGCCGCCGCCTCCCTTGCGCAACTCGCGCAGGTTCGCCTCCGAGGAGATGCCGCGATCGATAACCCAGATCGCCCGCCCCAGCCTCCAGCCGGCCAGATCGGCCTTGACGTCGCCGACCACCGACTGATCGGCGCTGTTGCCGGGCCAGACCCAGCAGCGGACCGGGATCCCGGTCCGGGTCACCGCCAGGCCGACCACGACCTGGGGGCGGTCCGCTCGGTGGTCTTTGGAGTGGCCGAAGCGCCGCAGCGCCTCGGTCTCGGGATCGTCGGGGTCGGCCTCGTCCTCTTCGGCGATCTCGAAGTAGGTCGAGGTCGTGTCGAAGAAGAGCAGGTCGACCTCGAGGTTGAGCAGGTCGGCGACGCTGAAGAAGACCGCCTCCTGCACCGCTCCGGACGCGTCGGCCCCTGCGAGCACGTCCATCGCCCGGTAGGCCGAGTCGGAGTCGAGCCCGGCGAGGCCGGGGATCGCGGCGTCGCGACTCGCCCACTCGGAGGCCGCGAGCTTGGACGCGGGGGCGATCGCCCGGTTTGCGACCAGGGCGAAGATCGCCCGCTCGACGTCGGAGCGGTGGCGGCGGCCGGCAAGCGTCCGCTCCAGCGCGGAGCCGATGCCGAGGCGCCGCCAGAGCGCATCGAGGACCCAGGCCGAGCCGATCGGGCGCGCGTCGGTGGCGCGCAGCTCGCCGCCGGTCGCCTCGGCGAGGGTCCCGACCGGGTCGGCGCGCTCCAGGTAGCGGCTGATCGAGCCGACAAGCCGCCGCAGGCCCTCGACGTCGAGCTCGTCCTCGCGGCCGAGGTTGAGCAGCACCTTCGCCTTGGCGACGCCGCCGGTGCGGTGGTTGTGGGCGAGGGCGAGATAGCCGACCACCGAGCCGTCCTTGTTGCGGCGCTGGGTGCGACGCAGGTACATGCCTATAGCTAAACAGCGTCTGCGGATGGAAGCAGGCTGCCAACGGCAATCCGTGTGTCTACGCTATTCAGGACCGGTTCGAACCGGAACCGCTTGATCAAGGGGTTCTCAGGGCAAATCGGCCCCGGAACTGTCTACGAACTGCGGAACTCGGGCGAGGTGTCGGCGATCGCCCGGCTCGAGCCTCGCCGATCGTCGCCGCGCGGATCTCGGCGAGGTCGTCGCGAAGCTCCCGAACCGATACGCGGTGGCGCCGGCAGCACGCACTTCGCCGTGAGCGGGCCGCCGACGCCGGCGGCGCCCTCGCCTCGGAGGTCGAGGGCCTGCTCGCCGAGAGCGTCCAGGCCGCCAGCCTGACCATGAAGCCGTCGGAGGGGTCGCCGCCGTCCGCCTCTTCGACGACCTGCCCGCGAGCCCGATCGAGGACGGCTTCATGGTCGAGCTACCGCCGGGCGCTCGATCGCGGCGATCGGCGGTTCGCTTCCGGCCGGCTCGACCCAGGTGGGCCGGGGGATCGCCAGCGCGACGACCAGCAGGGTGAGATCGCGGAGGGCGGTGCCGCCGTAGCCAGTCCTGAGGGGGTCGCTCAGGCGCGGCCGCGCATCATGCCGTGCCAGTAGAGCAGCGGGAGCCCGTAGCGCTTGAGCTGGTACATGCTCCAGCGCTCCTTCGCCGAGTCGATCAGCGGGAAGCTCGGCTTCGGGTTCAGGTCGTAGTCGAACTCGGCCATGACGAGCTTGCCGTAGCCGGTGACCAGCGGGCAGGCGGTGTAGCCGTCGTAGGCGGCGCCCGGCTCCCGCCCGGCGATCGCGGCGAGCAGGTTGGCGACCAGCACCGGGGCCTGGCCGCGGACGGCCGCGCCGGTCTTCGAGGTCGGCAGGCTCGAGGCGTCGCCGAGCGAGAAGACGTTCGGGTAGCGCGGGTGGCGCAGGGTCGCGCGGTCGACCTCGACCCAGCCGCCCTCGTCGGCGAGCGGGCTGGAGGCGACCAGCTCGGGCGGCCCCTGGGGTGGGGTGACGTGGATCATCTCGTAGCCGATCACGACCTCGTTGCCGTCGCCGTCGCTGAAGACGGCCTCGCGCTCGTCCGGGCGGATCGCGGTCAGCCGGTGCTGGTAGCGGGTCTCGATCCCGCGCCGCTCGATCACCCGCTCGAGCGTCCGGGCGTACTTGTCGACCGCGAAGATCCCGGGGGTCGCCGACGCGTAGACGACCTCGCTGCGATCGCGGACCCCGGCCTTGCGGAAGGCATCGTCGGCCAGGTACATGATCTTCTGCGGCGCTCCGGCGCACTTGATCGGCGGGGCGGGCATCGTGAACAGCGCCGTGCCGCCGCTGAAGGCGGAGATCGCCTCCCAGGTCCGCTCGCACTGGTCGTAGGCGTAGTTGGAGCAGATCCCGTCGCGGCCGAGCCGGCCCTCGAGCCCATCGATCGCGTCCCAGCGCAGGGTCAGCCCGGGGGCGAGGACGAGGTGGTCGTAGCCGATCTCGCGCCCGTCGGACGTGCGCACGCCGTCCTCGTCGGGGAGCAGCTCGGTGGCCTCGGACTGGATCCACTCCGCCCCCTCGGGGATCAGCTCGGCCTCGGGGCGGGCGCTCGCCTCGCGGCCGACGACCCCGCCTCCGACCAGGGTCCAGAGCGGCTGGTAGTAGTGGGTCGCCGACGGCTCGATGATCGCGACGTCGGGCTCGTCGAGGGCGCGGCAGAGCCTGGCCGCCACCGTGATCCCGCCCGTCCCGCCCCCGACGATGACGATCTTGTGATGCTCGCTCACGAAGGCCTCCTGAGGATTCGCGGCCGTCCCGCGCCGGCCCGGACTGGCCGACCAGCCAATACAGGCCATACCTTATCGAGATTCGGGTCTTACGGCCCGGCGATTCGGGTCTTACGGCCCGCCCGCGCGGCCGGCGCCCGCGTCCGCGCCGAGCCCCCGCAGCCATTCGAGCACCGCCCGGTTCGCCTCGGGGTCCTCGCGGTTGCAGGCCAGGATCTCGCCGATGATCGCGTCGCGGTGGGCGCGGTCGTTGGTTTCGGTCGCCTCGATATGGCGGGCCATCGACCACTCGCCGCCGAGGTCGTCGAGCCGGCGCTCGTAGCCGGTCAGGGCCTCGATCTCCTCGAGGTTGTAGCTGGAGAGCGGGACGGCGACCGAGGCGCGGACGATCGGGAGGAGGTCGAGGAGGTTGTCGAGACGTCGCCAGCTCGGTCGCGCTGGAGGTCGAGGAGGATCGACCAGATCCGTCCATAAAGCTGCGAGCGCTCGTGCCCCTGCCGGGCGGCGACGGCGCGCTTGAAGTTGTCGTAGTCGATCTCGGTGACGAGTTGGGCGACCGCCGCGAGCCACTCCGCCCGGCTGACCACAGCGCGGTGTCGATAGTCGGCCGCCGGGTCCTCGAACGGCTCGAGCGAGGGGATCTGCTCGCGAAGCGCGTCGATGTCGGCGCGCGCTCGGGCGCGGACGATGAGCGCGTCGGGATCGTCGCGGTGGGCGACGACGCTGTAGAGGCCCTGCGTGGTGAAAAGCCACATCGCTCAGCGCCCCCGGCGGCCCGACCGCCTCGACGGGCGGCCGAACACGGGGTAGCCGGTGAGGCCGTGTGCCGAGCTCGGCTCGCCCACCTCGACCGGGCCGGAGAGCTGGTCGGCGAGAGCCGGTGAGAGATCGGGAAGGCTGCTCATGGTCCCCATGTCGCGGCCCTGAGCCGGAACCTGACAACGACCCACGAGGAAGCCCAAGCCCCTCAGGCGCGGTCGAGCTCGGCGGCGAGCAGGCCGATGATCAGGCCGAGGAAGGTCGCCGCTCCCTCGCGGGTCGTCTCGGCTTCGCTGAGGCGCTCGCAGACGAGCGCCTTCGTCCCGGCGTCGATGCCGACCGCCTCGAGCAGGCAGCGGACGGCCTCGGGCGTGACGCCGCCGGGCTCGTGGATCGCCCGGAAGGCGTCGATCCGGTCGAAGGCCTGCTCGAGGCTGGCGGTGACGTCGCGCATGACCCTGACCGCCTCAGCCGACCCCGCGGAGGCGCTTGCGCCCGTCCGGCAGGTAGCGGGTGATGCCGCGGCCGGCGAGCTCGTCCCCGGTCGCGGCGAGCGCCGCGCGCAGGACGCCCAGCGGCAGCCCCCAGTCGCGATAGCCCCGGGCGATCCGCTCGAAGTACCAGGCCGACGGCAGGCCGAGGTAGTCGTCGGAGGCCATCACGTAGGTCATCGCCTCGAGCGGTCCGCTCTCGGTCTCCACCTCGACGATCCGCCGCGCGTAGAGCGACGGCGCGCCCTCGTAGCGGTCGAGCGCGCCGACGTCGGCGTCGAGAAGGCGCCAGAGCGCGCCGTGGACGGAGCGGTCGACCGCCGGCTCGACGTCGGCGACGCCGCGGAAGGTGAGCCGCCAGCCGGCAAGCAGTGCCGTCGTCAGCGGCTTCGCGCTGGGGCAGCGCGTGACCATGTCAGCGCGATTCAGGTTCGAGCCGTAGGCGAAGTAGTAGGTCGGCGGTTCGGCCATGCCCGGAGGGTCGTCCTCCCTGGCGCATTCCTGACGCCGCCCCGGGCTGTCAGGAAGTGGGCGGCGCAAGCGACATGGTCCACATGAAGATCGACACCAAGCTGGACTTCGACCTCGTCGCGGTCGAGAGCGAAGACACCGTCCACATCCTCCTCGAGCTGACCGCCCCGACTGCCGACGAGGCGGCCCAGCGGCCTCCGGCGACGCTCCAGGTCGTCCTCGACCGCTCCGGATCGATGGCCGGCGAGCGCCTTCACGCCGGGCTCGTCGCGATCGACGCGCTGCTCTCGCGGCTCGACCCCGGCGACCGCTTTGGCCTCGTCGTCTTCGACGACGAGGTGGGCGTGCCGGTGCCCGCGGCCCCGGTCGGCGACGCCGCCCGGGCCCGGGCGATGCTCGGACAGATCGGCCCGGGCGGCACGACCAACCTCGCCGGCGGCTACCTGCGCGGGATCCAGGAGCTGCAGCGGATCTCGCGCGACGACGGGAGCGCGACCCTCGTCCTGCTCTCCGACGGCCTCGCCAACGTAGGGGTCACCGACCACGGGCAGCTCGAGCAGTTCGCCGCCGGCGCTCAGGGCGCCGGGATCACCAGCTCGACGATCGGCATCGGCCGCGGCTACGACGAGGACCTGCTCGCCGCGATCGCCCGCGGCGGCGCCGGCAACACCCACTTCGCCGAGAGCGGCGACGACGCCGGCGGCGCCCTCGCCTCGGAGGTCGCGGGCCTGCTCGCCGAGAGCGTCCAGGCCGCCAGCCTGACCGTGAAGCCGTCGAGCGAGGTCGCCGCGGTCCGCCTCTTCAACGACCTGCCCGCGAGCCCGATCGAGGACGGCTTCATGGTCGAGCTCGGCAGCCTCCACTCGGCCGAGCAGCGCCGGCTCGTGCTCGAGGTCGACGTTCCGGCGATCGCCGCGGCCGGGCCGGCTCCGGTCTGCGATCTCGAGCTGCGCTGGGTCGACGTCGGGTCGATGCGCAGCGATCGAGCCGACATCCCCGTCCACGTCAACGTCGTCCCCGGCGACGAGGCCGCCGGCCGGACCGCCGATCCGGCGGTGACGACCGAGCTCAGCTTCCAGCGCGCCCAGCGGGCGAAGCGCGAGGCCGCCGAGGCGCTCGGCCGCGGCGACATCGACGGCGCCCGGCGGATCTACCGCGGCGCCTCGCTCGGGCTCCGGGAGACGAACCTCTCCAGCGTCCCGGACGCGGTCGCCGCCGAGATCGCCGACGAGGCCAGCCTCCTCGAGGAGCTCGCCGAGCAGTCGCAGCGGGACCGCGCCCACGCCCGCAAGCGGGCCCTCGCCGACCACCACATGAAGTCGCGCAAGCGCGGGCGGGAGGTCTGAGCCGCGGACGGTTGCGGCCCGCAGCCAGCCCGTCCGCGTCAGGTCAGGCCGACCGCGTGGATCGGCAGCAGCTCGCGAAGCCCGCGGAGGTCGTTCTCGTTGCGCGTGAACAGGGGAACATCCGTGGCCAGGGCGGTCGCAGCGATCAGAAGGTCGAGCGATCGGTAGCCCCGAGCCTTCCGCCCTCCGGCCACGACCGACGAGTAGATCCGGCCGAAAGCGCGGGCAGCGTCGGAGCCGAACGGAATCGCTTCGAACGTTGCCTCGGCCCGCTGAAGCCGGTCCTGGCGGCGGGCGCGCTCTTCGGCATTGCCGGTGGCGTGCGGGCCGGCGGCGAGCTCGACGAGCGTGATCGCGGAGATCGCGACCTCCGCGGGCAGGTCGTCGTGATCGACCCGATCGAGATCGATCACGACCGAGGTGTCGATGAGGCCGCGACCCGGGTCGCGCTCAGCCACGGGGTGTGGGGTCCTGGTCCACGGTCCGGTCGAGGTCGGCACGGAACTGCGCGGCATCGATCTCGGGGGCGTTCGCGAAGGCCGCGAGCACGGCGGTGGAATCGACGAAGCGCCGTCGCTGCGCAGGGATCAGGCTCCCGACTGGAACCCCATTGCGAGTGACGATGAAGTCCGCGCCACGGTCGAGGTCGCGCATGATCTCGCCGCTTCTGTTCCGCAGCTCGCGCTGGCTTATCCGCTCGGTCATGCGGCCGAGCGTAGCACAAGTGCTACGCGGCGACGCGCTGCGACACGGAGGTGAGATGCCGAGGGCGCCGCGCCCGCAGGTCGCGCTCATCGCCGGCTGTGCCGGCCGGCGCGACCGGGACGTGGCGGCGCGGCAGTGACGGCGCGATGCCGGAGTTGACCGCGGCGCCATCCGCCCCGACAATGGACCGATGTTCGGGGGTCGACGGAAGCGGGTCGAGAAGCTGAGCGCCGGAGCTCGGTTGAACCTCGAGGACGGCGAGCAGATCCACGAGCTCGTCCAGGTCCAGACCGGGCAGTCGACGGCGGCGAAGGCCAGCGCCGTCGCGGCCTCGGCGTTCGTGGGCTCCGAGCTCGGGACCTTCCACCGCTCGGAGGTGAGAGCGGGCCCGCACGTCCTCGTCGCCACCGACCGCAACCTCTACGCGATGACGCTGTCGGGGAATCGCCTGCTCGACGTCGGCGGGGTGGTTCTGAAGGCTCAGCTCGAGAAGGCCGGCCTCTACCGGGGAAAGAAGGCGCTGACCTTCGGCGGCGTCAAGTTCCACGTCATGGCGCTGTTCGGTGAGCACGCCGAGCGCCTCTACGACTACGTCGAGCAGTCGGGCGGGACGGCCGAGACGAAGCCGGCGCCGACGGATCCTCCGGCCAGCGAGCGCGAGCGGCGGATCCGGAAAGCGCTCGACGAGTAGGGGCCCACCTCGTTCGAAGCTCTTCGGCACATCCGCGGCAAGCTCACGTGTCCGGCCGGCGCCCTGCCAGATGGGATCACGGTCGAGCGACCGGAGCCTGCAAGGAGCACGGATGGGCGAGAACCTCGAGATCCTCGACGAGCTGATCCTCCGGGTGATCGGTCTCCTCGTCGCGCCGACGAGCCTCCTGACGGCGATCGGCTTCCTGGTCACGTTCGTCGCTCTGGTGGCCGGCGGCGCCTGGATGCCCGCTCGCGAGCTGCTCGTCAGGTCGCGCTCCCTGGTTGCGACTGAAAGGGAGTGAGGATGAGAGCCACACTTCGCGACGGGGAGCTGACCCTGGTGCCGAGCCAGCTCGCGACGGTTCGCGGCGGGCCGATGGCCTGCCTCGCCCGGACGGCGCTGCCTTCGGACGTCGCGGTCGCCGACCTGAGGTTCGGGCCGCGGGACGAGGGGCCGGAGGACGAGGAGGCCGGTGAGCTCGAGGACGGCGAGCCGGTCGCGGCCGAGGACGAGGCGGACGCCGACGAAGGCTCCACCGCCGCCGGCGAGCGGACCGTCGAGGTGCGCTTTCTCGCCAACGACCGGCCGGCGGCGCGGCGGGCGCTGAAGAGGTGGGCGGCGTGGACCGGGCACGAGCGCGTCTGGTTCCGCGACGAGGTCTGCGAGCTCGAGCCGCCGGCGGAGATCGATCGCGAGCTCGGCACCACCTGTCCCTGCTGCGGGCTCGGGATCACCGACTCGGGCCCGGGGCTGATCGGCTTCGTCCGCGAGGCCGGCCACTTCCCGCTCAACTGCTTCGTCTGCGGCGCGTTCGTCCCGCAGTGGCGGCCGCTCGGCGACTCCAGCGGCGCCGCCGACGCCGTCGGCTACCGGGAGCCGGCCGAGCACCGAGCCCTGCACGTGGCCGGCGGACGCGGGGATCGCTGAGGACCGGGCAGCGTCGCCCGGGACCGGCGGTATCGATAGGTTGTGTCGCACCGAGAGGGGGATCGCGCGTGAGCCGGATCGCATCGTTGTCGGTGGCCGTGGTGGTCGCCATCGGGGTCCTGATCGCCGGACCGCCGCCGGGCGGCGCGGCACGCCCGACGACGTACGCGCCGCAGAAGTGCTCGAAGCCACGAGTCGAGCCGAGCACCATCGTCATCACCTGCGCCGATGGCGGCCTCTATCTGAAGGTCAAGCGCTGGTCGTACTGGAACGGTCGGGAGGCCGGGGGGATGGCGAAGGTGTTCGCGAACGACTGCGATCCGTCCTGCATCGGCGGGACCTACCACGAGGGGCGCGCCAAGATACGTCTCACCAGGCCCCGTAAGCGAACGTGCAACGGCCGCCGGGGCATCCGCATCTTCCAGCGCATCAAGCTCGATTGGAGGTACATGCCCGTCCCCGGGCTCGGCCGCAATTACGACCTCGCCTGCTACCCGTAGGGATCGTGCCTTGGCCTGGCGAAGCCGCGCAATAGCCGTCGCGCTGGCCGCCGCGCTCGCCGGCTGCGGCGATTCCGGCACCGATGGCCCGTCGTCGGCGGATCCGGCCGGCGAGGAGCTCGCGTCGCTGATCGCCGCCGCGGAGCTGCGGCGGCAGGCAGAGGGCGCGATCGTCGATCTGGCTGCCGCCGGGGATGCCGCCGAGGTGGGTCGCGCCGCCGGCCGGCTCGAGGAGGGCGCCCGGAGGGCGCGGGCGCTCGCCGGGCGGGCGCCGGACACTCGCGCCGGCCGTGCCGCTGAGCGGTCGCTGAACGAGCTCGCCGCCGCGGTGGAAGACGTCGCGCGCACCGCCGCGAAGATGGAGCGGCTCTACGAGCGCGCGGCGGCGGAGCGGGCCCCGAGCGCCGAGGCCCAGGACGAGGTCGTCGAGATCGCCGCCGACCTCGACCGCCTCCGCGCCGGGCTGGCGGCTCCCGAGCGCGCGCTGACGCGCTCGGCGCTGCTCGCGCGGCGGGCGCTCCTGATGGTGCGCCCCGACCTCGACGCCGGCGACGTCGAGGAGGTCGCGAGGCTCGAGGTCGCCCTCGACCGAGCGTCGCGCGGCGACGCCCTCGGCGACGTCGAGGACGCGATCGCCGACCGCGCGGCCGCGCTGAACGAGCAGGTCGCAAGCCTCGAGCCGCCCGACGTCATCGCCGACTGCACCTCCCAGCACTACCCGAACGTAACCGACATGTCGGTCCGCAACATGGACTGTGCCGAAGCCGACGCGCTGACCGCGGTGGCGATCCAGGCGCTGGCGCCGACGTTCACGATCCCTGGCTGGTCCTGCTCGATCCTCGGGGACTACGGCCCGCCCGGCGGCCCGATCCTCGGCGCGAGCGACATCCGCTGCGTCGCCGGCGATCGCGCCTTCCGGTTCAGCTTCGGCGACTGACGACTACCCCCGGAGGGTCTCCAGGAGGTGGGCCGCGACCTCCTCGGCGGCGCCGATGTCGCCACCGCCGCCGGCGAGGATCGCGTAGCCGCCGGCGCCGCTCGGAACCAGGTAGTCGACGCAGAGACCGCCTTCGCATTCGGGGAAGCTGCTGTTGCCCTGGAAGACGATCTTCGTCGCCGCGCCGAAGTTCGGGGCGTCGACGATCGTCCGCGAGTCGACCGGCGCGCCGCTGAAGGCGGGGGGGTCGGAGGGGGTCGTGTGGATGACCACGAACAGCCCGTTCGGGCCCTGGATCCGGGTGGAGAACAGGGCGGGGTTCTGCTGGCTCGAGCTCGGAGGCGACCAGCCGCCGCCGGTCGGGACCTCAGCGGTCCAGCCGCCGAGGCCGTCGCTGTAGGTGGTGTAGGCGAGCTCGTCGCCGGGGTCCGTGGCGGGCGCCTCGGGCGTGGCCGCGGCCCCATCGCCGGAATCCTCGCCGGCATCGGCCCGCAGCTCTCTGACGTCCTCCTGCAGCGCCTTCAGCCGTTCCTCCTGGCGGGCGTCGCGTACCGCCTCCCTGAGCTCGGCCTCGCTGATCGAGCTCGTGCCGTCCCCGCCCGACCCGCAACCGGCGAGGACGCCGGCGAGCAGCAGCGCCGCCAGGGTCACCGCCGCCCGTGCCGCCCCGCCGCCGGTCCGCGGCCGCTTGTCGATCCCCCGTCGCTCGATGCGCTGACCCTAGCCGAGAGCCGGTGGCCGGATCAACCGCACCCGCGCGCACCCGATCCAGCCGAACGGCCCGCCACCGGGGAGCGGACCGGGCCGGGAGGCGATGGGGTGGGTGGGAAGGAAGACGGCGCGAGGCGGCGAAGCGATCCCGTCGATGAGACCACACCGCCTCCTTCCCGCATTCGTGATCGTCCTCGCCGCCGTCGGCGTCGCCACCGCGGCTGCCGCGGGGACCAAGAGCTCGGTCGTCGTGCCCGGCTTCGGCTTCGAATCGACGAGGACCGACTGCCCGAAGGGCACGGCGCTGGCCGCGCAGGGCTTCGGGACCAAGGACTTCGGCATCGACCCGCCCGCCAGCACCGTGGTCAGGATCGACTCGCACCGCTCCGGCAGCGGCCTCGCGAGCAGCGCCACCAACTTCGGTCTCGACGCCGGCACCTTCGACGCCTACGCGTACTGCTCGAAGGCGGCCCGCAAGATCAAGGTCGTCCGGGACAAGCAGTTCGTGACCATCGGCACCTTCGGTGCCGCCAAGGCGACCTGTCCGCAGGGAAGCGTGCCGGTTGGCGGCGGATTCGGCGCCCCCGGCTTCGCGGCCGGCCCGGTTCGGGTGATCGCGCTGACCTCGCGGCGTCAGGGCCGAGCCTGGCGGGTCGAGGCCCTCGCCGAGGGTGACGACACCGCGCGCACCGCGCGCGGGGGGGTCATGTCCGGCACCCTCGTCGCTTACGCCTACTGCATGAAGGACGTCCCGAAGATCACGATCCGCAGGCGGAGCGTCGCGGTCGACCAGAGCGGCCTCGAGGCCGCCGTCGCGACCTGCCCGAAGCGGCGCGTGGCGGTCGGCGGCGGCTTCGACGGCAACATCCAGACGTCCGGTGAGCTGCTGGCGAGCGGGACCATCGTCTCGCGGCGGGCGAAGCGCGGCCGCGCCTGGAAGATCCGGGCGATCGGCCTCGGCGAGGCGGCGGGCGCGAAGGCGACCGCCTACGCCTACTGCATGAAGCGCTGAGCGCGGCAGCGTCCTTCGGCGACCGCCTCGGCCGTCGTCGGGCGCCCGACATCCTCCAGGCCTGCTGACGCCGGCGCAAGCGCACGCTCTCGAGCGGATCCGGCCCAGCCGGTGCCGCACCTGTGCGCCCGCCTGCGCGATCGTGCGGGGCGAGCGAACCGAAAGGACGAGCGCGGGATGGCGGTCGAGGGAAGGCGGACGCGAAGGCGGAAGACGCGAAGGCGGGAGCCGGAGGGGACCGGGCTGCGCGGCAAGGAGCGGGAGGATGCGATCGTGGCCCTGATCCGGGCCGTGCCGGAGGGCTTCGTGACGACCTACGGCGACCTCTGCCCGGAGGCCCCGCGGCTGCCGGGGCGGATCCTGGCGACGACGACCGAGGAGCTCCCCTGGCACCGGATCGTGCGCGCCGACGGCACGTTCGCGAAGGGGGAGCGGCAGCGGCGGCTGCTGCGCCGGGAGGGGATCCCGCTCGCCGGCGAGCGGGTCGCGATGGAGCATGCCCACATCCCGCGCGAGGCCCTGCTCGACCGCGCGTGAGACGCCGCGGGCCGTCAGGAACGGGCCTGCCGCCCCGACTGGCCCGTTGCCGCGGAAGCGGCAAGGCGGGCGCCGGGAGGGGGACGGCCGGGGGACTCGATGCCGTCCCCCTTCCGGCGCCGCCGCGAGCGGGCGGAGCCGGGCTCAGCCGCCCTCGCGGGCGGCGACGACCTTGAGCAGCGCCTCGACCACCTGGGGGTCGAACTGGTGGCCGGCGCCGGCGCGCAGCTCGTCGTGGGCGGCGGCGGTGCTCATCCCGGCGCGGTAGGGGCGGTCGCTGGTCATCGCGTCGTAGGCGTCGCAGGCGAAGACGATCCGGGCGCCGATCGGGATCTCGCCGCCGGCGAGCCCGTCGGGGTAGCCGCTGCCGTCCCAGCGCTCGTGGGCGTGGCGGACGATCGGCCGGATCGGCGCCAGGAACTCGATCGGCTCGATGATCCGCTCGCCGATCAGCGAGTGCTGCTCGACCTCCGCCCGCTCGCCGGGGTCGAGCGGCCCCTCCTTGTTGAGGACCTCCCGGCGGATCCCGATCTTGCCGATGTCGTGCAGGGCCGCGGCGTAGCGGAGCATCCGCAGCTCCTCGCCCTCGAGCCCGAGCATCGCGCCGACGGCGACGGAGTCGTCGGCGATCGCCCGCGAGTGGGCGGCGGTGTAGGCGTCCTTGGACTCGAGCGCCGCCGACAGGGCCTCGGCGGTGCCGAGGTAGGCGCGGTCGAGGGTCCCGTAGAGCTCGATCGCCTCGATCACGGTTCCGAGGACGGCCGCGAACGCGGCGAGGACGGCGGCATCATCGTCGTCGAAGGCGTCGATCGCCGCGTCCTCGAGGTTGATCGCCCCCCAGCTGCCGCGGCCGGTGCGGATCGGGACGACCAGCTCGGAGCGGACCTCGCTGCGCTCGGCGATCCCGCGGTAGGCGGGCTCGCGGGTGACGTCGCCGCACAGCACCGGCTCGCCCTCGGCGAGCGCGCGGCCGATCAGCCCGACGTCGACCGGCTGGCTCCAGCCGTCCGGCGTCGGGCTCGGGGCCCGCTCGCCGCTGATCGTGACCCGATCCCCCTCGACGGTGAGGACCTGGGCGATCGAGCAGCCGAACGAGCGCTGCAGCTCCTCGGCGGCGCCGTCGCTGAGGCGCCAGGCGTCCATGACGCCGGCCAGGCGGACGGGGACGCTGAGCGCCAGGTCGAGGGCGCGGTCGAGCCGTCCCTTCGCCGTCGGCCGCTCGGCGCTGTGGGGGCTCGGGGCGATCGCAGCGGCGGCGGCGAGGCGCAGCGGCGCGTCGACGTCCTCGAGCGGAGCGTCGTCGAGGTCGGCGAAGAGCTCGATCAGGTAGACGCCGTCGGCGTCGCCGGCGCAGACGCCGATCACCCCCTTGCAGCCCTCCCGCGCGAGCAGCTCGCGCTCGGCCGCGTCGCTCGCCTCGTCGTCGATCCGGGCCAGGTAGGAGCCGCTGCCCGCGGCGATGATCGCCGCCGTGGCGGGGTACTCGGCGAGCTCGTAGGACTCGTAGTCGAGGGTGCCGGGGGCGACCCGGGCGCCGGTGCGGCGGCGATGGCGGTTGTCGCCGAGGGCGACGTCGCGGATGCTGCTCTCGCCGTTGGCGGCGTGGGAGATCGCCCAGGAGGAGAAGTCGCCGGCCGCCGTGAACGCCGTCGCGACGACCTCGAGGCGGTCGAGGGTGGTGGCACCGGCGAGCTCGCCGTCCATGGTCTTGGCGATCTCCTCGGCCGTCTCCCAGAAGCGGGGGCGGATGCCGCCGTCGGGCATCGGGATCCAATCGGCCTCGCCCTCCTCGGCCACCTGCGCGGTGGTGCAGACGCGGTTGCCGCCCCGGTGCTTGGCGAGGTACTGGGCGGCGTCGGCGGCGGCGAGGAGCTGCGGCGGCTCGCCGGCGCCGACGACGGCGGTGGCGATGCCGCAGGACACCGACGGGGTGTCGTCGTCCTCGTCCTCGGCGAGCATCCGCTGGGCGCCGGCGGCGAGCGCCGCTATCTCGGGGTGCTCGATCGAGGCGCCTCCGGTCGGACGCCCCTCGAGCAGGACCCCGAACTCGTCGCCGCCGATCCGCCCCACGAACGCGCCCGGGAACGAGGCCGCGGAGCGGACCAGGGCGTTGCCGACCCGGCGCAGCGCCTCGTCGCCGGCGGCGTGGCCCTTGGAGTCGTTGATCACCTTCAGCCGGTCGACGTCGCAGAGCATGATCGACAGGTCGGTGGTCCCGTTGGCGAAGCGCTGGGCCGCCCGCTCGAGCCGCTCCTCGAACGCGCGCCGGTTGGCCAGCCCGGTGAGCGGATCCTCGTAGGCCAGCCGGGAGACGCGCGAGAACATCTCCGAGCGCGAGACGACGGCGGCGAGCTGGGCCGCGATCGCCTCCAGGAAGAGGACGTCGGGGGACCGGAAGGGGGGATCGCCGGATGCGGTCGAAGCCCAGATCCCGCCCCAGCGCCGCCCCTCGACCTCGATCGCGACGCTCATGTCCGAGGTCTTCTCGAACCCGCGCAGCAGCTCGATCGTGATCGGGTCGGCGGCGGGGTCGTCGATCGAGCTGAAGTGGGGCCTGCCGGTCGCCGCCAGCTCGCGCAGGCGCGGGTAGGCGGAGACCTCGTAGACCTCGTCGGTCGGGAACCGCTCCTCGCCGGGCCCGAGCCTGCCGACGTTGATCAGCACCCGGTAGAGCCGGTGCTCGTCCTCGAAGCGGCTGATCGACAGCGATGCGGCCCCGATCGCCGCCCGGGCCTCGGTCGCGACGAGCTCGATCACGTCGTCGAGCTGGTTCGCCGCCGAAGCCGCCGTCACGACGCGAAGCAGGGCTTCCCGTTCTTCCGATCGCAGTGCCGTCCCCGTCACGATCCCCCTATCGGCACGACCTCGTCCGTCGGTTAGGGGCGCAAGATCGTGTGAGGCGCACGCTATCGCGACTCAGATGACCTGGTGCAGGCGCCGGCCCATCGCCGCCCGCGAGCAGTTGAAGATCGCGCAGAGAGCGTCGAAGTCGCCCCCGGTCCGCCGGTAGTGGCGGCGGACCAGGTCGGCCGGCATCAGAAGCGAGGCGGCGAACCAGTTCGCCTCCTCCTCGATCGGGTCGAGCGGCGGCCGCCCGGCCGTCACCCCGCCGTCGGGGTCGACCGTCCCGTGGCGGCAGAACAGCGAGCGCTGGGCGTCCCGGTGGAGGAACCAGTGGCCGAGCTCGTGGCCGATCGTGAAGCGCCGCCGCGGTGGCCACTCGCGCGCCTCGGCGGCGTTGACCCAGATCTCGCGGTCGCCGGCCAGAAGCAGCCCCGAGATCGAGCCGTCGGCCCCGACCTCGGGGCACCCGGGTGCCGTCGTCATGTCCTCGACGTCGCGGACGAGCAGCCCGACGTGGCTGTCGGCGATGTCCTCGATCGGGACCGGCAGGGAACGGTGGTTCCAGATCCAGTCGGGCACCTCGGCGAGCAGCTCCTCGGCATGTCTCGTCACGCCCTCCATCGGCCCGGCGATCGTAGCGCCGCGCCGGGCGCCGGGCCCGACCCCGGCCGGCGGCTCAGCCGTCGAGGAAGAGGGCGTCGACCTCGTCGTGGCCGGGCTCGTCGGCGGTCGAGCGCCGCGCCGGGCCCGCCGCGTCCGCGGCGAACTCGGCGTCGGGGAACGCCGTCCGGGCGAAGGCCAGCCCCTCGCCGCCGCGATCGCCCGCGCCGCCGCCGGCGGCGCGGATCCGCCCCGGCTCGGTGCCGAGGATCGCGGCGAGGGCGTCGATGACGCGGGCCGACACCCCAGCCGGGCGGAGCTGTCCCTGCTCCATCCGGTGGTAGTAGGAACCGACCTTCTCGACCTGCCGCGCGGCCGAGAGCCCGAGCGCCGCCGCGAGCCGGGAGACGAGCTCGGCGCGCTTGATCTTCGCCTTCCGCCGCAGCGCCGGCAGGAGCTCGGGCCACGTTCCCGATTCGGCCACGATCGCCTCGTAGACGCGGTCGACCGACCGCTGGGGGAGCGATCCCTCGTACGCCTCGGGATCCCACTTGCGAGGCGGCGCGGTCATGAGGAAGCTGTCGATCAGCGCCGCCAGCTCCTGACGCTGGTCGGGATCGACTCGCCCGAGCAGCGCCGCGGGATCGACCGCGCGGCCGGCCTCGTAGTCGGCGGCGAGCTCGTCGATCAATCGGTCAAGGTCAGCCATCGCGGACACCTCCATCCTCCCCCGCGGCGAGCTCCCGCTCCAGGTCGACCTTGAACCGGCGCCAGATCTGCTGCACGTTGGCGACGCTGACCTCCTTGCCGTGCTCGCCGTTCATCCGGGCCACGACCTCGGCGCCGGAGAGGTCCTCGCCGATCGGCTCGGGGCCGTAGAGCCCGATCACCAGGCGGTGCGTCTCGCTGCGGGAGGCGAGGACGCGAGCGACCGCGTCGAGGATCGCGACCGCCTCGGTCTCGTCCTCGACGGCCGCGTCCGGGCCCCAGACGTCCTCGGCGCCGGGGTGCTCGCCGGGCAGCGGCACCTGCTCGGGGTGGCGCTCGCGGTCGCGGTGGAAGTCGGCGATCCTGCGCCTCGTGATCCGGGCCATGAACGCCCGCACGGAGAGGATCACCTTGCCGTCGAAGGCGGAGCGCACGAACGACTCGAACGCCGCGGCGGCGACGTCGTCACGGGACTCGGGCGGGACCTTCGCGGCGACCAGGCCCCTGACGAGCGGCTCCTGCCTCCAGGTGACGATTCCGGCGGCGCGCCGGGCGCTCTCGAGGTATCCGGCCTCGCGGGCGGCGGCCACGTACATGACGAGCTCCTCGTCGCTGCGCCGGGCGAGCACCCCCTCTCCGAGTGGTTCGAAGTCGCTCAAGGCACCGTCAACCTAGACGATCGAACCCGGGCCGCACCGCCGGGCGGGCTCGATCCGCCCGCCCGGCGACCTCGCGCGCGCCGGGCGTCTAGAGTTACCCGCGGTCCGGCCGCATGCCGGGCCGCGTATGAGAAATGTGTGCTTGAGGACGAGGACCACTGCCCCGCAGTGCTTTTCAACCGAGCCGCAAGGAACAACGGCATTGGAGGCAATGCGAAATGGCAAGTGGAACCGTCAAGTGGTTCAACGGCGAGAAGGGCTACGGCTTCATCGCCCCTGACGAGGGCGGCGACAAGGACGCCTTCGTCCACATCAGCAACATCGTCGGCGGGGTCCGCATCGACGAGGGCGACCGGGTCAACTTCGACATGGAGGACTCGGCGAAGGGCCCGCAGGCGGTCAACGTCACGAAGGCGTAGGCCCGACACCGAGCGACCGGCCCCGCGCTGAGGGGACCGGACCCGGCGCCGCCTCGATCGAGGCGGCGCTTGTCGTGTACGCCCGGCATCCGCGCCCTCGGTCGCGTCACCGGCGCCCGCGATCGCGCGAGCGGGCTCCGGCTCCCGGTCAGCGGCCGCCGAGGATCTGGTCGCGCTCGGCGAGCCGGTTGGCGCGCCGCAGCTCGGCCTCGCGGCGGCGCCGCTTCTCGTCCTCGCTCTCGGCGATCAGCTCCGGGGCGGGGGCCGGCCTGCCGTCCTCGAGCGCGACCATCGTCAGGTACGCGGTCGAGGTGTGCCGGGTCTCGCCGGTGAAGGGGTTCTCCGCCTCGACCCGGACGCCGACCTCCATCGAGGTCCGCCAGACCGAGTTCACCGACGCCGTGCAGCGGAGGAGCTCGCCGACGAACACGGGGGTGTTGAAGGTCATCCGGTCGATGCCGGCGGTCACGACCCGGCGGCCGGAGTGCTTGATCGCCGCGAGCCCCGCCGCCTCGTCGACGAGGCGCATCACCGTGCCGCCGTGGATGAACCCGCCCGAGTTGGCGTCGGTGATCGACATCCAGCGGACGAGCAGCGACACCGAATCGGCGACCCGGCGCGGCTCGCCCGCGCTCGCTCCGCCGTCCGGCCCCGGCCGCTCAGGGGGCTCGATCGCTTCCGCCATGGCCCAACCCTAGATCCCGAGGCCCGATCCCGGTCGGCCGCAGGACCGCGGGCGGCGCCCGGCGCCAGGGGTCGGGACCGCTCGCCCTACGCGGGCAGCGCGGCGATCGTCGGGCGGCGGTCGGAGCCGGGGGCGAGGCTGACCCGGTTGCGGCCCTCGCGCTTGGCGCGGTACAGAGCCTCGTCGGCGCCCGCCCAGAGCGCGCTGAAGTCGAAGCGGGAATCCGGGCCGGAGGCGGCGGCGCCGCAGCTCATCGTCATCATCACGCCGCTCGGGAAGGGGTGGCGGGCGACGGCGGCGCGGAGGCGCTCGGCGAGGTCGGCGGTGTCGCCGAGGCCGACGCCCGGGAGGACGATCAGGAACTCCTCGCCTCCGGTCCGGTAGGCGAGCTCGAAGGCGCGGAGCTGGTCGCGGATCAGCTCGGCGACGCGGACCAGGATCTCGTCGCCGCAGGCGTGGCCGACGGTGTCGTTGACCTCCTTGAAGTGGTCGATGTCGCAGTAGACGAGGCCGACCGGAGCGTCGGCCGTGAGCGCCTGCTGGCTCAGCTCGGCGACCCGGTTCTCGAGCGCCTTGCGGTTGAGCAGGCGGGTCAGCGGGTCGACGACGGACTCGCTCCGGTACTGGAGCTCCGAGTGCATCAGCGCCGTCGAGAGGATCGCGATGCCGAGGATCAGCGCCAGCGGCGTGAGCAGGAGCGGCGGGTAGTCGATCACGGCGCCGGCGTCGGTGCCGAACAGGACCGCGCAGAGGAGGGCGACGGTGATGGCGACGCCGGCGACGATCCCGCGCCCGGAGAACCTCGTGCTCAGGGTGACGACCGGCACCGCGAGGAAGACCGCGACGAGCGACTCCGGCGCGGCGGTGAGGAGCACCGCGGAGGCGATCACGAGCTGGGCGCCGACCCAGGCGCCGAAGATCCAGTACTCGGGGCGGGCCGATCGCGCCGCGACCTTGTCGGCGGCGGCGAAGAAGACGGCGGCGATGAGCAGCAGCGGCAGCGGCTCCCAGCCGATCCACGGGCCGGAGGCGACGAACCCGATCGCGAAGACGCCGAACGCCATCATCCGCACGTCGCGGAGGCGGGCGTCCATCTCGAGCATCCGCTCGCGGTCCTGCTCGCTGGCGATCAGCCAGTTGATTCCGCCTCGCATGCCTAGTTGATCGGCCGCTCGGCGGGAAATCTGAATCGCGGCCGGGCGGCTGCGATCAGGCGACCGGGCGCAGCACCTGCTCGATCCCGCTCGCCAGCCCGTCCTCGCCGACGTCGATCACGACCGCGTTGAGCCAGACGTCCTCCTCGGCGGTGCGGAAGCGGGGCGGCATCTGCGTCCGGAAGGCCCCGAGCGCGTCGTCGACCTCGACCCCGAGGACGCTCCGGCGCGCCGCGGTCATGCCGACGTCGGCGATGAACGCGGTACCGCCCGGCAGCACCCGGGCGTCGGCGGTCGGCACGTGCGTGTGGGTGCCGACGACCGCCGCCACGCGACCGTCGAGATGCCAGCCCATCGCGACCTTCTCGCTCGTCACCTCGGCGTGGAAGTCGACGAACAGGACCTCGGCGCCGCGCCGCCGGAGATCGTCGAGCTCGGCGTCGGCGGCCGGGAACGGCGAGCGCGCCACCGTGAGCTGGAGCTGGCCGCTGAGGTCGAGGACGCCGACCCTCCGCCCCGCTGCTTCGACGATCGCCGACCCGCGCCCGGGGTTGCCCCTCGGGTAGTTCGCGGGCCGGATCAGCCGCTCGCAGCGGTCGATGAACTCGTAGGCGTCGCGCTGGCGGTATACGTGGTTGCCGGTCGTGATCAGGTCGACGCCGGCGGCGAAGATGTCGTCCGCGGTGCCCTCCGTGATCCCGACCCCTCCGGCGGCGTTCTCGCCGTTGGCGATCACGAGGTCGGGCACGAGCTCGTCGCGGAGCCCGGGCATCAGCCGCGCGAGCCCGCGCCGGCCCGGGCCGCCGACGATGTCGCCGATGAACAGGATCCGCACGCGCCCACCCTAGCCGCGCGAGCGGGCCGGCCCGAGGCGGTCGCCGCCGGTCCGTCGACCAAGGTCCAGGGCCGCGGGGCAGCCCGACATCGATCGACTAGCTTGTGCCGCCGTGACGTCCGCCGCGACAGCAACGAGCGCCGCCGCGATCGAGGCCCGCGGGCTGACCAAGCGCTTCGGCGAGCGCGTGGCGCTGCGCGAGGTCGATTTCGCGGCCGTCCCTGGCGAGGTCCTCGCGGTCATCGGCCCGAACGGCGCCGGCAAGACGACCCTGCTCTCGATCCTCGCCGGGATCCGCGAGCCCGACGGCGGCGAGGTCCACCTGCCGCGCGGCGTCGTCGGCTTCGTCCCCCAGCAGGCGGCGCTCTACCGGCGGCTGACGGTGGCCGAGAACCTGCGCCTCTTCGCCCGCCTCGAGGGCATCGACGACGTCGAGGCGGCGGTCGCGGCGATGCTCGGGCAGACCGGGCTCGGCGACCGCCGCGACGACCAGGTCGGGACGCTCTCGGGCGGCAACCAGCAGCGGATCAACATCGCGATCGGCCTCCTCTCCGACCCCGCGGTCCTGCTCCTCGACGAGCCCTCGACCGGACTCGATCCGCGTCAGCGCGGGCGCCTTTGGGAGTTCGTGCTCGGTCTCGCCGACACGGGGACGACGGTGATCTTCTCGACCCACAACATCGCCGAGGCCGAGCGCTACGCGCAGCGGGTGCTGGTGATCGCCGACGGGCAGGCGCTCTTCGACGGCACGATCGCCGGCCTGCACGCGGCAGCCCCCGCGACCCAGGCCGCCGGCGCCGACTTCGAGTCCGCCTTCGTCCGCTTCCTCGCCGAGCGCGGGCACTAGACAACCCAACCGGAGGGCCGCTCCCCGAACCCCCGCCGATGCGCTGGCTACTGCTCAAGGACCTGCAGATCATGCGGCGCTCGCCGCTTCTGACGACGCTGCTCGTCATCTACCCGATCGCGATCGCGGTCCTGATCGGGTTCGCGCTCAGCCGTGGCCCCGAGACCCCGCGCGTCGCCTTCCTCAACCAGGTGCCGCCCGACACTCCGCTGTCGGTCGGCGGCGAGGAGCTCGACCTCGCCGGAGCCAAGAGCGAGCTCTGCGAGCGGATCGAGTGCGTCGAGGTCTCGAGCGAGGGGGAGGCGCGCGAGAAGGTCGAGTCCGGGGACGTGCTCGCGGCGCTGATCCTTCCCCCCGATCTCGTCGAAAAGCTGCAGACGCTGGCCGGCCTCGCTCCCGAGAGCCCGACCGTGAAGGTGATCGTCAACGAGCAGGACCCGGTCAAGGCCGGGCTCGTGGACGACCGGATCAACTCGCTGCTGGCCGAGGCCAACCTGCGGATCTCCCAGCAGGTCTCCGACGTCTCGACGACCTACCTGCGGATCCTCCTCGACGGCGGCGACTTCAGCTTCCTCGGAGAGGGGATCGAGATCCTCGGCCTCCGCCGCTCGGAGCAGATCCTGCGCGAGGTCCGCGACCAGCTCCCGCCCTCCAGCCCCGACCTCGACCGGCTCGACTCGGTGATCCGCTTCAGCCATCTCGCGGCCGAGAACCTCGGCGTCGCCGACGACCTCCTCGAATCGGTCTCGCAGCCGATCAAGGTCGACAAGGAGACGATCGACGGCGACACCCCGAGCCTCGACACGTTCGCGATCGCCGTCGCGGCGACGGTGACCCTGATGTTCGTCACGGTCCTGCTCGTCGCCGGCTCGCTGGCGCTGGAGCGCGAGGAGAACGCGTTCGCGCGGCTCACCCGGGGCCTCGTCTCGAAGGCGACCCTGCTCGCCGAGAAGGTGCTGCTCGGGATCGTCGTCGCGCTGGCCGTGACGCTGCTGATGCTCGCCGGCCTCGGCTTCTTCGTCGATCTCGACTGGGGCCGCTTCGCGCTCTGGCTGCCCGCGATCGTCGCCGGCGGCGCCGGCTTCGCCGCCTTCGGCGCGGCGATCGGCGGCGCCGCCCGCGAGGTCCGGGCGGCCTCGCTGCTCGCCTTCATGGTCGGCCTGCCGGTCGCGTTCCTGTCGCTGATCCCGTCGGGTGCGGTGGCGCCCGGCCTCTACGACGTGATCGAGGTCGTGACGGCGCTGTTCCCGTTCGATCCGTCCCTGCGGGCGCTGACCGGTGCGCTCGCGGCGGCCGGGCCGAGCATCGCCCTCGCCGTCCTCCACCTCGCGACCCTCACGATCGCCTACGGCGTCCTCGCCCGGATCGCGCTCCGCCGCTTCGTCTGAGCGGGACGGCCCGCCCCGGCCGGCAGCCGGGCGGCACGGTCCCGGGCTGCGGGTCCCGGGACGGCGCCGACCGGGGTCAGGAGGCGGAACCGCCCCCGAGGCGCAGGTGCCAGGCGACGCATCGCCGCATCGCCAGCTCACCCTGCTCGTCCGCGAACCTCCTCTGGAACGCGACCGGGTGGAGCCGTCGCTCGATTCGGCAATGGCGGACCGCCGCGCGGGTGGCCCGCGCCGCACTCCGCAGCTTCGCCCGCACGCATCGCCGCATCGCCCCCTCCCGCGGCCCGTAGCGGAGGAGGAACGCACGGGGGTGCGCCTTCGCCTGCGCCTCGCAGGCCCGCTTCGCCGCCTCCACGGCCTTGGGGGGATGGTCGGTGTCCTCGGTCGCCGCGGCCGGCATCGCGCCAGCCGCGATCGCCATGACGGCGATCGCCGCGGTCGTCAGCAGCCGTCTCATCGCTGCCCTCCTCTCGCCGGGCCGAAGGCCCGGCCGGTCGTTGCTGGTTCACCTCCTTCAACGAGCGGATCGTCGCCGCGTCATATCCGATCCCCGGACCGAGCCGGACCCGGCGCAGGGCCGCGGCGAGAGACGCCCGAGCGCGGGGCGCCGCCTCGGGCCGGAGCCGGCGCAGCGTGACCGTCACCGCGTCGGACAGCCGATCGCGCGGCAGCCGGCGCAACAGCCGGAGGGCTCGCCGCGGGATCGAGGCCGCGCGCCGGGCCGTCCCCATGCGGGCGCGCAGCAATCGCGGCCCGGCCGCGGTCGCGCCGTCGGCCAGCTCGACCGCGCCGTCGGCCGGCTCGACCGCGCCGTCGGCCGGCTCGACCGCGGCGGGCTCGACCGCGCCGTCGGCGGCCGCCCCCCCCGGGTCGGGCCCGGGGGGATCGTCCGACGCCACCGCGGCCCGCTGCCCCGTCGCCCCGTCGAGGGGCCGCTTGGAGCCGTCCTCTCCCGGCGCCTCCGCCCCGCCTCCGGATCGGCTTCGCGCCGCCGCCGGCCGGGGGACGACGACGGAGCCGACCGGAGCGGCGGCGGTCACGGCTGGATCGCCGTCTCCGCCGGATGCCCGAGGGGGCTCGGCGGTGGGCGGCGCGGTCGCGATCCCCGCGGCGGTCAGCGCTGCCGCCGCGACGATCACGGTCGCCTTCGCCGCGCCGCCGCCGAGGGCCGGCCCGGCGATGAGCCCGCCGCCGAGCGTCGAAGCCGCGCCACCGCCCGTGCTGAGCCCTCCCGCCCCGCCCTTCAGGACCGTGCCCAGCAGCGTGCCCGCCGCGGCCGCGGGCAGCGCCGGGCAGGCCGAGGCGAGCTCGCGTCGCCGCCCTTCGATCTCGGCCCGGAATCGCGCGCAGTCGCGGCAGGTGCGGAGATGGCTCCGCAGCTCGCGGCTTCGCAGCCGGCGCCCATCCCGGGCGGAGATCTCGCGGCGCACCCGCTCGCAATCGAGCGCGCGTCCGGCGGCGAAGCCGGTCAGGCTGATCCGCGCCTCGTAAACCGCCTGCCGGACGGCCGCCTCGCTGCAGTCGAGCGCCGCCGCGACGTCGGCGATGGCGAGACCGCCGAGCTCGCGCATCATCAGCGCGCTCCGCTGCCGTTCGGGCAGCGCCCCGAGATCGGCGAGCAGCTCCCGCAGCCGGGCCCGTGAGGACGTGATCGCGACCACGTCCCCGCGCGGGTCGGCAGCCGCGACGTCGGCGGGCAGCCCGGTCGCGATCGGCCGTCGCTCGCGTCTCCGGAGCATCGTGATCGCCTCGTTTCGGGCGATCCGGTAGAGCCACGGGACCAGGGCGATCCGCCGCTCTTCGCCGGCGAGCCCGCGCAATGCCGCCTCCATCGTCGCCTGGAGGGCGTCGGCGGCATCCTCGGCATCGCCGAGCATCGTCAGGCAGTAGCGGTAGAGGCCCCGGTGGTGGTCGCGGTAGGCCCGTTCGAACCGGCTCCGCCTTCGCCCCGGGGGGACGTCGAGCCAGGCCCGCCCGGGCAAGGCCTCGGTGGCGCCGCGTCCGGCCCGCCCGGGCCGGGCCGTCGCCCCGTTGCCGCCCGCGAAGCCCACCTCTGACCCGGGGAACCCGCCACCGAGCGGAACGTTGCGGTCGGGGCCGGCTACCTACACTGCAGCGGCAATGGCCTTTCCGGCGACAAGGATGCGGCGGTTGCGTCGGACCGGCGTCCTCCGCGGCCTCGTCCGCGAGACCGAGCTCACGGCCGCCCACCTGATCCAGCCCCTGTTCGTGACCGCCGGTGCCGACGTGCGCGAGGACGTCGGGTCGATGCCCGGCGTCCGGCGGCTCTCGATCGCGGCCCTCGTCGAGGAGGCCGCCGCCGTCCGCGCCGCCGGGATCGACACGGTGCTGCTGTTCGGGATCCCCGCCGCCAAGGACGAGATGGGATCGGGCGCCTTCGACGAGGAGGGGATCGTGCAGATGGCGATCCGCGCGCTCAAGGAGGCCGATCCGGGGCTGACCGTGATCACCGACACCTGCCTCTGCGAGTACACCTCGCACGGGCACTGCGGCTGGCTGCGCGACGACGGCACCGTCGACAACGACCTCTCGCTCGAGCTCCTCGCCAAGACGGCGCTCTCGCAGGCCGCCGCCGGCGCCGACGCGGTCGCGCCCTCGGACATGATGGACGGCCGGATCGGCGCGATCCGCTCGCAGCTCGACGACGAGGGCCACGCCGAGACGCCGATCATCAGCTACTCGGCCAAATACGCCTCCGCCTTCTACGGCCCCTTCCGCGACGCCGCCGGCTCGACGCCGCGGGACGGTGACCGCCGCGGCTACCAGATGGACCCGGCGAACGTGCTCGAGGCGATCCGCGAGTCGCGGATCGACCTCGACGAGGGCGCCGACATGCTGATCGTCAAGCCCGCGCTGCCCTTCCTCGACGTGGTCCACCGCGTCAAGGAGGCGACCGGCGCCCCGCTCGCCGCCTACCATGTCTCCGGCGAGTACTCGATGATCAAGGCCGCGGCCCGGGCGGGATGGCTCGACGAGCGCGCCGCGGTCCTCGAGGCGCTGACCTCGATCCGCCGCGCCGGCGCCGACGCGATCATCACCTACCACGCCAGGGACGCTGCCGAGTGGCTATGAGTGAGCTGACCGAGACCGAGACGCAGGACCCCGAGGCCGCCTCGGGCGGCGGCCGCGGCGGGCCGAAGCTGCGCTCGCGCAAGGGCGGCGCCGCGATCCCGCTCGACGACGCCGACCGGCGGCTGATGAACCTGATGCAGTCGGAGTTCCCGCTCGACCCCGAGCCCTACGCGAAGCTCGCGGCCGCCGCCGAGATGCCGGTCGCGGAGCTGATGGCGCGGGCGCGGCGGCTGCTCGACGGACGGATCATCCGCGAGATCACGCCGATCTTCGACACCAGGGCGCTCGGCTACGCGTCGATGCTCGTCGCCGCCAAGGTCGATCGCGAGTACCCGCACCGGCCCGCGAAGATCATCAACTCCCACCCCGGCGTCTCCCACAACTACCTGCGCGACCACGAGTTCAACCTCTGGTTCACGATCGCCACGCCGCCCGACTCGCGGCTCGGGCTCGAGGGCACGCTCGACGTCCTGCAACGGCTCACCGGCGCCGAGTCGATCCGCCAACTGCCGACGCTGACGATGTTCAAGATCAACATGAACCTCGAGATGGAGGGCGGCACCGACGCGCTCGCCGCCAAGGCCGAGGCGGTGCTGCCGCGCGAGCTCGAGCCGCAGCCCTACGACGACTTCGACGTCGAGGTGATCCGGGCGGTCCAGGGCCCGATGGCGGTGACCGAGCGCCCCTACGACGATGCCGCCGCCGCGCTCGGGCTCGACGCCGAGGCCCTCCTCGCCCACATGGAGGGGTTCGCCGAGCGCGGGATCCTCCGACGGGTCGCCGCGATCCTCTTCCACCGCCGCGCCGGCTTCTCGGCGAACGGGATGGGCGTCTGGAGGGTCGCCCCAGAGGACGTCGCCGAGGTCGGCGGCAGGATGGCGGCGGTGCGCGGGATCTCGCACTGCTACCGGCGGCCGACCTATCCCGACTGGCCCTACTCGGTGTTCACGATGGCGCACGGCCGCTCGAAGGAGGAGTGCGACGCGGTCCTGCAGTCGATCGCCGACGAGCACGACCTGCACGGCGCCGATCGCGCCGTCCTCTACAGCTCGACCGAGTTCAAGAAGGTGCGCCTGCGCTACTTCACCCCCGATTACGAGAAATGGGAGCGGGAGCACGCGCCGGAGGCGTTCGCCGGAGCAGCGGGCAGCGGGCAGCCTTGAACTTCGACCGGTCGTCGGAGCTCTACAGGGAGGCGCTCGACCTGATGCCCGGCGGGGTCAACTCGCCGGTCCGGGCGATGGGGTCGATCGGGCGCGCGCCGATCTTCGTGGCGAGCGGGGAGGGCTGCCGGGTGACCGATGTCGACGGCAACGAGTACATCGACTGGATCTGCTCCTGGGGACCGCTGATCCTCGGTCACGCCGACCCCGGGGTCGCCGCCGCCATCGCCGCCGCGGCCGCCCGCGGCACCTCGTTCGGCACCGCCACCGAGGGCGAGGTCGAGCTCGCGGGCGAGATCGGCGACCGCTTCCCGTCGGTGGAGATGGTGCGGATGGTCAACTCCGGCACCGAGGCGACGATGAGCGCGCTGCGGCTCGCCCGCGCGGCGACCGGGCGCGAGCGCGTGGTCAAGTTCGCGGGCGCCTATCACGGGCACGTCGACGGGCTCCTCGCCGAGGCCGGATCGGGGCTCGCCACGCAGGGGATCCCGGCGAGCCCGGGGGTGCCGCGGGCGCACGCCGAGGCGACAGCGGTCGTTCCCTGGAACGACTTCGTCGCGGTCGAGCAGGCGGTCGACGCGTACGAGCCGGCGGCGATCGTCTGCGAGCCGATCGCGGCGAACATGGGCGTCGTCCCGCCCCGCGACGGCTTCCTCGAGCACCTGCGGTCGCTCGCCGACTCGTGCGGCGCGCTGCTCGTCTGCGACGAGGTGATCACCGGCTTCCGGGTCGCCCGCGGCGGCGCCCAGGAGCTCTTCGGCGTCCGCGCGGACCTGACGGTGATGGGCAAGGTGGTCGGCGGCGGCCTTCCCGCCGCCGCCTACGGCGGCCGCCGCGAGCTGCTCGAGCGGGTGGCGCCGGCCGGCGACGTCTACCAGGCCGGCACCCTGTCGGGGAACCCGCTCGCGGTCGCCGCGGGACTGGCGACGCTGCGCCGTCTCGACGCCGCCGCCTACGCCCGGATCGGCGCCGCCACCGAGCGCCTCGCCGCCGGGCTCGCGGCTGCCGCCGCCGATGCCGGCGCCGGCTCGCGGGTCAGCGTCGCCTCCGCCCCCGGCCTCGTCACGCCGTTCTTCGCCGCCCGCCCGCCGCGCGACTTCGCCGCCGCCCGCGGCTGCGACCTCGACTCCTTCGGCCGGTTCTGCCGCGAGATGCTCGAGCGCGGGGTGATGCCGCCGCCGTCGCAGTTCGAGGCCTGGTTCGTCTCGCTCGCCCACGACGACGAGTCGATCGACCGGACCTGCGAGGCGGCGGCCGAGAGCTTCCGCGCGGCGCTGCGATGAGCGCGACGGCGCCCGAGCCCGGGCCCGAGGGCGCGCTCGCCGAGCTCGCCCTCCTGCTCCGCGAGGAGGGACCGCTGGTCGCCGGGCACGTCGCCACGAGCGCCGAGGTGCCGGCGCTCGGGCTGCTCGTCGCCGCCGGGCCGCGCTGCGCCGGCGCGCCCTCCGCCTTCGCGACGGTGGTCGAGCTCGTCCGCGAGGGCTACCTCTGCCACTACCGCGAGCCGCGCCTGCTGCGCGGCCTGGACCCCGACCTGAGGCTGCTCCTCGGCGACCATCTCTACGCGCGCGGGATCGAGCGCCTCGCCCGGCTCGGCGACCTCCTGGCGGTAGCCGAGCTGGCCGACCTGATCTCGATCGCGGCCCGGCTCGACGCCGCCGGGGTCGAACCCGATGCCGCCGAGATCGCCTGGCTCGCCGCCGTGATCGCGATCGCTGCGGGACCCGGCGCCGGGCACGACGACGCCAAGGCGACGCTGCGCCGTGACGGCGACGCCGGGCCGCTCTGGGAGGCCGCGAGCGAGCGGGCCGGGCGAGCCGGGCTGTCCGAGCGCCTGATGGTGACGTGCAAAGCAGTAGGATTCTCGCCCCCGCACCGTGGCTGAATCAGGCGCCGAAAAGACGAACAGCCCGGCCGGCGAGAGCCGTGCCCCCGAGCTGCCCGAGATGAAGCCCGTCGGGTACTTCGAGGGCGAGTCGATGACCCGCCGCAGGGCCTTCACGGTCGCCGGCGGGGCGCTCGGCGGCATCGCCGGCGCCGCCATCGTCCTGCCGGCGCTCGGATTCGCCGTGGCGCCGATCTTCGAGCAGCCCGAGGAGGACTGGCAGGCGGTCGGCGAGCTCGCGGACTTCGTCCCCGAGACCTACGTGCCGCGCGTGATCACGATCGTGCAGGGGATCGGCGAGGCCGGGAAGTCGACCGTCTACGTGCGCCAGGGGAGCGCCGAGCTCGGCGAGGATCCGGACTCCTACGTCGCGATCTCGACCCGCTGCGCCCATCTCGGCTGCCCCGTCCGCTTCGTCCAGGCGGCCGGCAACTTCATCTGCCCCTGCCACGGCGGCGTCTACGGCTTCCAGGGCGAGGTCATCGGCGGGCCTCCGGTGCGCCCGCTCGACCGCTTCCAGACGCGGGTCACGGGCCGCTTCGTCGAGATCGGCCCGCGCTACAGCGTCACCTCCCAGCTCGAGCCGGTGCGAGCCCGCGATCCGGGCGAGTTCACCGGCGGCGTCTGGGAGTACCTGTACCCGCCGCGTCCCACGACCGCCGCGCCCCCGTCCTCGTAGGTAAGCGGTGCCGGACCTCCAGAAGCTGCTGCCGCCGCCGCTGCGCCGCCCGCCGAAGCCGGGACACCCGGACGGCTCGGGCAACGGCGCCGTCGCCCACCGCGAGGGCGCGGCGCCGGCGTCCCCGGTCACCGACGATCCGGGCCGCCGCGCCGCCGCCGGCGCCAAGGACGCCCCCGTCGACCTCGTCGGCTGGATCGACGAGCGGATGGGCGGCTCGGGGTTTCTCACCGCGATGCTCCTGCGCAAGGTCCCGAAGGGGACCAACTGGTTCTACACGCTCGGCTCGGCGACGCTGTTCGCGTTCGTCGTCCAGGCGGTCACCGGCGTCTTCCTGGCGATGTACTACACGCCCTCGCCGGTCGAGGCCTACGCGTCGATCACCCACCTGACCAACGACGTGTTCCTCGGCGAGTTCGTCCGCGGCATGCACAAGTGGGGCGCCTCGGTGATGGTGATCCTCGTCTTCGTCCACATGGGGCGGACGTTCTTCTTCGGCGCCTACAAGTACCCGCGCGAGCTCAACTGGGTGATCGGCGTCGTGCTGCTGATCCTGACGATGGTGATGGGCTTCACCGGCTACCTGCTGCCGTTCGACCAGCGCTCCTACTGGGCGACGATCGTCGGCGTCAACATCAACGGCACCGGCCCGCTGATCGGCCCCTATCTCTCCGACTTCCTCCGCGCCGGGCCCGAGTTCGGGGCGACGACGCTGTCGCGCTTCTACGCGATCCACATGCTGCTCGTGCCGGGGGCGATCATCGCGCTGATCGGCGCCCATCTCTACCTCGTCGTCAAGCTCGGCACGACGGCGCCGCCCTGGCTGCGGGCCGACCGCAAGCCGGCGGACGCCCGCTCGCAGCCGGTCGACGCGATCGCCGACGGCGGCAACGGGAGGGCCACGTGAACGGCCGCGAGAAGGAGCAGTACCTGCGCGAGTACGAGGTGCTCAAGAAGAAGGGCAAGCCCTTCTTCCCCTACGCCGTCCTGAAGGACTCGGCGATGGCGTTGATCGTCGTCGGTGTGATCGTCTTCATGTCGATCTGGCTCGGCGCCGAGCTCGGCCCGAAGGCAGACCCGACAACGACCACCTACGTGCCCCGGCCCGAGTGGTACTTCTTCTTCCTGTTCGAGCTCCTGCGCGTGATCAAGCCGCCGGAGCTGGTCCCGATCGCGACGATCGGCATCCCGACGATCGCGATGGTGCTGCTCTTCCTGCTGCCGTTCTACGACCGCAACCCCGAGCGCAACCCGCTGAAGCGGCCGATCGCCTCGATCGCCGGGATCATGACGATCGTCGCGATGGCGTTCCTCACCTTCCTCGGCGCCAACGCCGGCTCGCCGACCGACATCGAGATCGAGGTCGCGCCCGAGTTCGAGCCCGGCAAGCTCGTCGCCGCCCAGTCCGGCTGTCTCGCCTGCCACCAGTTCGGCGAGAACGGCAACAACGGGCCCGGCCCGAAGCTGACCGAGATCGGCGCCCGCCTGAACCCGGCGGCGATCGCCCGCTCGCTGATCGTCGGCCCGGGGATGATGCCGTCCTACGCCGCCATGCAGGAGGAGGAGCCGGAGAAGTTCCGCGACCTCGTGGCGTTCCTCAGCTCCCTCAACGGAGAGGAGCAGGCGACCGAGGGCGAGGGGGCGGCCGGCGAGGCCGTCGAGAGCGCCGGCGGCGATCCCGCCGTCACGGTCCCCGGGGACGGCGGGACGGAAGCGGCCGGCGGGGGCAGCGAATCCGGCTCGAGCCCCTGACGACCGCCGAGAGCAAGCCCGCGCCCGGCTCGGAGGAGTTCGCCTCCGAGGTCCGAGGCATGTTCGACCGGATCGCCGGCGTCTACGACGTCATGAACTCGGCGATGACCGCCGGCCTCCACCACCGGTGGCGGGCGCGGGCGGTCGATCGCGCCGCCGTCGGACCCGGCGACTCGGCGCTCGACGTCTGCTGCGGCACCGGCGATCTCACGCTCGAGCTCGCGCGCCGCGTCGGCCCGTCGGGGCGGGTGGTGGGCTCCGACTTCTCCGAGCGGATGCTGGACCTCGCCCGCGACAAGCCGGTCCCGGCGGGCGCCGCGACGCCGATCTTCGAGTGGGGTGACGCGCTCTCCCTTCCCTACGACGACGGCGGCTTCGATGCCGTCACGGTCGGCTTCGGGGTCCGCAACCTCTCCGACCTCGACCGCGGCGTCGCCGAGATGGCCCGCGTCCTCAAGCCCGGCGGCCGGCTCGTCGTGCTCGAGATCACGCAGCCGGCCCGGCCGCCGCTCTCGACGTTCTTCTCGATCTGGTTCGACCGGATCGTGCCGCTGATCGGCCGATTCGCCGGCGACCGCGACGCCTACAGCTACCTGCCCGAGTCGGTGAAGCGGTTCCCGCCGCCGCGCGGCCTCGCCGAGGTCATCGACCGCGCCGGGCTCGCCGGGATCCGCTGGACGGTCCTCGCCGGCGGGATCATCGCGATCCATTCCGCGGTCCGGCCGGGTTGAGCCGATGACGCGCTCCTCCTCGCCGGAGCCGGTCACCGCCGCGACCGACCTCGCCGCCGCCTGGCTTCCGGCGCGGATGAGCGAGGTCGAGCGCCGGCTCGGCGAGAACGTGGCGGGGTGGGGCAGCGAGCTCGGCGCCGACGCGGGCGAGACCCTGGCCGCCGGGGGCAAGCGGATGCGGCCGCTTCTCGTCCTGCTCTGCGCCGGCCGCCGCGCCGGGGTCGAGGCGATCCGGGCGGCGACCGCGATCGAGCTCGTCCACATGGCGACCCTCGTCCACGACGACGTCCTCGACGACGCGCCGCTCCGGCGCGGGCTCCCCACCGTGGTCGCCAGCTCCGGCCGCCGCCGCGCCGTCGCCGCCGGCGACCTCCTCTTCTCCCGGGCCTTCGCGACCCTCGCCGACGACGGCACTCCGGCCGGCCGGAGCCGCCCGGGGACCGACCGCCAGGTCGAGCTTCTCGCCGGCGCGTCGGTCGCTCTCGCCCGGGGCGAGCTCGCCCAGCGCCGCGATGCCTACGACACCGGGGTCTCGATCGAGCGCTACCAGCATCGCTGCGCGCTCAAGACCGCGGCCCTGTTCGAGTGCGCCTGCGTGATCGGCGCCGCGCGTCCGGCGGCCGAGGAGGCCGCGCTGCGCGACTTCGGGCGCGCGATCGGCCTCGCCTTCCAGCTCCTCGACGACGTGCTCGACGTGCTCGGCCCGCCCGAGCGGACCGGCAAGGCCCGAGGCACCGACCTGCTCGACGGCACCGTCACCCTGCCGTTCATCCTCGCTCGCGAGCGCGACGCGGGCCTGCTCGAGGTCGACCTCGAGGGCCTCGATCCTGCCGCCGCCGAGCGGGTCTGCGACCGGATCGCCGCCACCGGGGCGCCCGGGCAGGTCCGCGCCGAAGCCCGCGAACGGGTCGAGCGGGCGAAGGCCGCCCTGCGCGAGTCCGGCATCTCCGGCGAGGAGCTGCAGATGCTCGAGCTCGTCGCCGACGGGGTGGTCGAGCGCTACAGCTGAGGCCGGAGGTCGGAGGCTGGAGGCTCGAAGCGATCGCAGCTTCCAGCCTCCGCATCTCAGAAGTCCTCGGGCAGGACGAGGTCGCCGCCGAGCAGCGCGCCGAACCGGCGCAGCTCCTCCTCCATGTTCATCCGCTCGAGCCTGCGGAGGTCGGCGCGGAGCGAGTCGGCGCCCGCGTCGAGGATCTGGTCGAAGCGGTCGAGGACGGCCTGCTCGTAGAAGCCGACCGTCCGCCATTCGCACTCGGGGCAGCGCAGGGCGACCCGCCAGTGGCCCGCGCCGGCCGTCGCCCAGTCGACCGGGTGGACGAGGCCGGAGCCGCACTCGGGACAGACGTGGACGTCCGGGACGAGGGAGCGGTCGTCCGATCCGCGCAGCGGCTGGGGGTGTCGATCACCGCGGTCCATACCCACGGCCCCCATATCGGCGTGGGGGGCCGCCCCTACGAACGGCCAGGGCCCCGGGCTGGACGTTCGTCCACCCTCCGTGCAAGCCCCCCTTGCATAGACTTCCGCCGGATGGTGCTCAGCGACCGCACGATCCGGGAGCAGATCGACTCCGGGCGGATCGCCTTCGATCCCTACGACCCGGAGCTGGTCCAGCCCTCGAGCGTCGATGTCCGCGTCGATCGCAGCTTCCGCGTCTTCCACAACGCCCGCCACCCCTACATCGACGTCCGCGAGCGGATGGAGGACCTGACCGAGCTGGTCACGGTCCCCGACGAGGAGCCGTTCATCCTCCACCCGGGCGAGTTCGTCCTCGGCCAGACCCTCGAGCGGGTCCGCCTCCCCGACGACATCGTCGCCCGGCTCGAGGGCAAGAGCTCGCTCGGCCGCCTCGGCCTGCTGATCCACTCGACCGCCGGCTTCGTCGACGCCGGCTTCGAGGGCAACCTGACGCTCGAGCTCTCCAACGTCGCGAACCTCCCGATCACGATCTACCACGGGATGCCGATCGGCCAGATCTCCTTCATGCGGATGGACGGCCCGGTCGAGCGCCCCTACGGCTCCGCCGAGACCGGTTCCAAGTACCAGGGCCAGGAGGAGCCGACGGCGAGCAGGTACTACTTGAACTTCGATAGGTGACCCGGCGGAATGCTCCGCTTCGGGTCCGCTTCCGCCGGCTCCGGCGGCGAGCCGCGGCGGCGGGCAGCTCCGACAATGCTCCGGGCGTCGCCCTCCGCTTCGGTCGGCTCCGGGGTTGCGCCGCCGCGCGAGGCCGCACCTGCTCAAGAGCCCCCGGATAACCTTCCCGCATGGCCGAGCCCGTTCCGGAGGACAACCTCGTCAAGCTGAACACGGCGCGGCGGCGGCAGGGGACGCTGGCGCGGATCCACGCCTACGGAGCGATCCTCGACGCGATCGTGCGGGCCGAGTTCGAGCCCGGCCGGCAGCTCTCGGAGAACGAGCTCGCGGCCTGGCTCGGGGTGAGCCGGACACCGGTCCGGGAGGCGCTCGCGCGCCTGCGCGAGGACGGGCTGGTCGAGATCGTCGCCCAGCTCGGGACGTTCGTGGCGCCGATCAGCCCGCGGGCGGTGACCGATGCCCAGTTCGTCCGCGAGGCGCTCGAGTGCGCCGCGGTCCGCAAGGCGGCGGAGCTGGCGACGACCGACGACATCGCCGCGCTCGAGGCGATCGTGCGCGACCAGCACCGCGCGGTCCGGGCCGGCGACCACGACGCTTTCTACGTCCTCGACGACGACTTCCACCATGCCCTCTGCGACCTCAGCGGCCACAGCGCCGTCTGGAGCCTCGGGCAGCGGATCAAGTCGCACCTGAACCGGGTCCGCCGCCTCAGCCTGCCGGCGCCGAGCTACCTCGAGGAGATGGTCGGCGAGCACGAGCAGGTGCTCGCCGCGGTCGGGCGCAGCGACCCCGACGCGGCCGAGTCGGCGCTCCGCCACCACCTGCGGATGGTCCTGCGCGAGATCCCGCGGCTGCGGGAGCAGCGCCCCGAGTACTTCGACGAGTAGGCCGCCGGGGGCGGATCCGGGGGCGCGGCGGTACCTGCGCGCGAGCTCTTCGTTTCGGCTAGGATCGCCGCCGCGACTTCGGGAGAGGTCGCGTGTTCAGGGTGGTGGCCGACCCCGGCCGCCCGTCCGACCGACAGGAGATTCGATGAACCGTCCAGCCGTCCGCCTCCTCACCGCGCTGCTCGCGATCGCGATGCTCGCGGTACCCGCCTCGGCGCTCGCCGGCAAGGGCGGCAAGGGCAAGAACAAGGCGCTCGTGGTCTGCAAGCACGGCTGCAAGTACCGGACGATCCAGAAGGCGGTCGACAAGGCCGGGAAGACGAAGCAGAAGAACGACGTGATCGAGGTCAAGCCCGGCAAGTACGTCGAGGGCGTGATCGTCGAGGGCAAGAAGTACAAGGGCCTGACGATCAAGGGCACGAAGAAGAACGCCCGCAAGGTGATCCTCGAAGGCAAGAACGCCAAGGACCCGATCGGCAACCCGGCCAACAACGGGATCGAGATCATCGACGTCAAGGACGTCACGGTCAAGAACATGTGGGCCCGCAACTACCTGAACAACGGCATCTTCTGGCACGACACCAACACCGACGACAACAAGGCGACCTGCCAGAACCCGGTCGCCAAGAACGTCGACACCTCCTTCAACCGCAGCTACGGCCTGTTCATGTTCGGCTGCGAGGGCGGCGCCTTCAACGGCGGCGAGGGCTGGGGCCACGGCGACTCGGCCTTCTACGTCGGCGCGACGCCGTTCCAGAAGAACCCGCAGAAGACGGTCCTGAAGAACCTCGAGGGCTACGAGAACATCCTCGGCTACTCCGGGACGAACTCGAAGTACGTCGTGATCAAGGACTCCGACTTCTACAACAACGGGATCGGGATCGTGCCGAACACGCTCGACTCGGAGCCGTTCGAGCCGAACGCCGAGGGCGTGATCAAGGACAACAACATCTTCTGGAACAACTTCAACTACTTCCTGCCGGACTCGCGGGTCGAGCCGGTCGGCGGGCTCGGCGGGGGGATCAACTACCCGACCGGGATCGGCGTCGCCCTGTTCGGCTCCGACGGCTGGAAGGTGACCGACAACGACATCTTCGGCAACTTCATGTGGGGCGTGGCGTTGTTCTCCGATCCGGTCGGCAACTGCGAGGGCCCGCCGAGCGACGGCTGCACGACCGGCGACGACGCGCTCAGCCAGAACAACCAGGTCACCGACAACGACATGGGCCGCGACGGCGCCGACACCAACGGGCATTACGACTTCTTCGTCGACGGCTCGGGGACCGGGAACTGCTTCGAGGGCAACGACACCTCGACGTTCGCCCCGGACGGGAGCCCGCCCGGCCCCGCCCACGCGACGGTCGGGCAGCTCTACCCGCCCTGCCCGGTCCCGGCCGGCACCCAGCCGAACCCGGGCGCGACCGGAGACGTCTTCGGGACCCCCGGGCTGCAGTTCGGCGTTCTCTTCCCGTACGTGATCACCGATCCGCCCGAGAACCAGGAGTGCGAGTGGAACCAGCATCCGCATCCGGCGTTCGGCGACTTCAAGCCGCTGGACGTGGAGCCCGGCCCGACCTGCCCGGTGACGTGATGCGGCGCCCGCTGACGATCGCCGCCGCCCTGGTCGCCTGCGTCGGCCTCGCGCTGACGCCGGCGGCGGGGGTCGCCGCGAAGACGAAGACGGTCCAGGTCGCCGACGACTACTTCGCGCCGACCAAGGTCACCGTCAAGAAGGACGCGAAGGTCAAGTTCAAGTGGGATCCCGTGAACGGGAACCCCCACAACGTGACGATGAAGAAGGGCCCGAAGGGGGTCAAGAAGTCGAAGGCCTGCACCTCGGGCAAGATCACGAAGTGCAACAAGTCGGGGACCGGCGCGATCGGGATCAAGTTCACGCCGAAGTTCAACAAGAAGGGCAAGTACAGCTTCGTCTGCACCGTTCATCCGACGACGATGAAGATGAAGGTCGAAGTCAAGAAGTAGCCCTGGGGTTGTGTCGAGGTGAGCCTGCCCCCGATCGGACGGCGCGCGTTCGTCGCCGAGGCAGCCGGCGGCCTGCTCCTCTGCACGCTCGCGGGCAAGGAGTTCAGGCTCGACGAGCCGGCCGACGTCGAGAAGCTCGCGAGCGACCTGCCGGTGCCGCCGAAGGTGGCCGCCGCGCGGGCGAGCGGCGGGGCCGAGGCCGTGCTCGCGCAGTCCGGCGGCACGAACGAGTACTGGATCCAGGCCGAGCAGGTGAAGTGGGACATCGTCCCCAACGGCCGCGACCAGATGATGGGCAAGCAGGTCAAGGGGAAGACGAAGTTCAAGGCGTACGCCTACCGCGCCTACGCGCCGGGCTTCAGCGAGCCGCTCGGCCCGGCGAGGATCCCGGGGCCGCTGCTGGAGGCGAACGTCGGCGAGACGATCACCGTCCACTTCCGCAACAAGACCTCGACGCCGGTGACGATGCACCCGCACGGGGTCATGTACTCGGTCGACATGGACGGCGCCTACAAGGGCAAGTACACCGACCCCGGCGGGTTCGTCGAGAAGGGCGACGAGGTCACCTACGTCTGGGAGGCGATCCCCGAGGCGAAGGGCGCCTGGATCTACCACGATCACGGCCCGATGGACCCGCTGCCGCTCTACAAGGGCCTGCTCGGGCCGATGATCATCCGCGACCCGGGCGAGCCGCAGCCCGACCGCGACTTCTTCGTCGCCTTCCACTCGTTCCAGCCCGCGGCCACCGGCCTCAACCAGCCCTTCTACTGCGTCAACGGGCGCGCCTACGCCGGCAACACGCCGAGCTTCAAGGCCGCCGTCGGCGACGACGTCGCCTTCCACGTCTACGCCCTCGACGACTACTTCCACACCTTCCACATCCACGGCCACCGCTGGGCCGACTCGAGCGGGAGGATCGTCGACAACGTGACGACCGGGCCCGGTGACCTCGTGACCGTGCGGTTCACCGAGGACAACCCGGGCCGCTGGTTCTACCACTGCCACGTGTTCAGCCACCTGCACCAGGGGATGAACGGTTGGTACATCGTCGACTGATCGGACCCGCCGCCCTCGCCCTGCTCCTGACCGCCGCCCTGCTCCTGCCGGCGGCGGCGGGCGCCGCCAACCGCCGGGTCTCGATCAGCGACTACCGGTGGTCGATCCCCGACGTCGAGATCGACCGCGGAGAGCACGTCACCTGGTACTGGACCGGGCCCGACACGATGCACTCGATCACCGGTCAGCCGCCGAACGCGACCCAGTGGGACTCCGACCCGGGATCGCTGCCGAGCCACAACGTCGGCGACAGCTACCAGGTCAGCTTCGACGACCCCGGCGTCTACGAGTTCCAGTGCAAGATCCACTCGCTGGTCCGCGGGACCGTGACCGTCTCCGGCACGCCCGGCGACCCGGTCTCCGAGCCTGACCCGGTGCCGAAGAGCAACGTCGACCTGAAGCCGCCGAAGATGCGGCGGATCGCGTTGCCGCGCAAGTTCGGGCCGCGCGGCGCGCCGTTGACCTACTCGATGAACGAGCGCGGCAAGCTCGACGTCGAGTACTACCGCTACGGCCGCGGCGGCAGGCCCCGGTTCGCGGGCTATGCGACCTACAAGGCCCACGTCGGCTTCAACAACGCGCGGATCGGCAAGCGCAAGCCGCATTTCAAGCCGAGGCCGGGGCGGTACCTGGTCGAGCTCCGCGTCAGCGACCAGCAGCACAACACGGCGAAGGCGAAGAAGCGGGGATTCCGGATCTGGTAGCGGCTCGCCACCCGCACGGGTAGCGGCGGACGGCATGGGCCGGCCCCGCTACGATCAGCACCTATGCCGAACATCGGTCCACTCGAGCTGGCGATCGTCGCGATCATCGCGCTGATCATCTTCGGCCCCAAGCGCCTGCCCGAGCTCGGCCGCTCGATCGGCGACGGCCTCCGCGAGTTCAAGGCCTCGGTCAGCGGCGAGCGTCGCGACGAGGACGAGGACGAGCCGCCGCAGATCGACGACGAGATCGAGGACGCCGAGCTGGCCGAGGACGAGGACGCGGACGAGCCCGTCCGCGGCGCCGAGCGCAGCCCGTCCTGAGCGCCCCGGTGGCGGCCGCCGACCGGGACCGGAGCTGACTCGTGGCGCGGATCAGGGCGGCGAGCTTCGACGACCGGATGACCCTGGTCGAGCACCTCGACGAGCTCCGCAGCCGGCTGATCTTCAGCGCGGTCGCGCTCGTGATCGTCGCCGCCCTCTGCTTCTGGCAGAACCACCTGCTGCTCGACATCGCCAACGCCCCGCTCCCCGACGACGTCGAGCCGCTCACCTTCTCGCCCTCGGAGCCGTTCCTGACGACCCTGACCCTGACGCTCTACGGCGCGATCCTGCTGACCCTTCCGATCCTCCTCTACCACGCCTACGCGTTCGTCCTGCCGGCGCTGACGCCGACCGAGAAGAGGGTCCTGATGCCGATCCTGATCCTCGTCCCGGTCCTGTTCGTGGCCGGGGTCGTCTTCGCCTACTTCGTCGTCGTCCCGGCCGCGATCAAGTTCCTGCTGAACTTCAACGCCGACCAGTTCAACATCCAGATCCGCGCCCGCGAGTACTACAGCTTCTTCGCGCTGACGCTGATCTCGGTCGGGATCCTGTTCCAGATCCCGATCGGGATCCTCGCCGTCACCAAGCTCGGCATCGTCACCCCCGCTCAGCTCGCGAAGAACCGCCGCTACGCGATCCTGATCATCGCCGTCCTGGCGATGCTGCTGCCGGGGACCGATCCGGTCACGATGCTGATCTCGATGCTGCCGCTGGTCCTGCTCTTCGAGCTCAGCCTGCTTCTCGCGCGGGCGCTCGGCAGGCCGTCGCGGAGCCTCCGCTCCGACCTCGAGCCGGCCGAGCCGCCGGTGGAATCGACCGGGTGACCGTGGAATCGATCATCTAGGCTCCGCGGCATGCTGTTCGAGCTCGGCGGCAAGCGCAAGCGCCTGATCCAGGTGATCTACGTCTGCCTGGCGGTGCTGATGTTCGTCGCGCTGGTCGGATTCGGGATCGGCGGCAACGTCAGCGGCGGCATCTTCGACGCGGTCGGGCTCGGCGGCGGCGACACCGCCTCCGACCCGCGCTACGACGCCCAGATCGAGCGCGCCGAGCAGACCCTGCAGACCGACCCGAAGGACGAGAAGGCGCTTCTGACCCTCGCCCGGACGCAGTTCCTCGCCGGCCAGGCCGCGGCCGAGACCGACGAGGCGGGCCAGGTGACGCTGACCGAGGACACCTTGAGCCGCTACCGCGAGGCGACCGACGCTTGGGAGCGCTACCTGGCGACGAAGCCGAAGCAGCCCGACGACGGCGTCGCCTCGCTGATGATCCAGGCCTACTCGGGGTCCGCGGGGGTCGACCCGACCCGGCTCGAGAGCGACCTCGATGGGGCCTTCGAGGCGGCTCGGATCGTCGCCGAGGCGCGCCCGAGCGCCGGCACCAACCTCCAGCTCGCCACCTACGCCTACCTCTCCGGCGAGGACGAGATCGGCGCGCAGGCCGAGCGGGACGCGCTGCGGGAAGCGCCGGACGCGACCACAAAGAGCCAGATCAAAAGCCAGGTCGAGCAGGCCAAGCAGCAGGGCGAGGCGATCGCGAAGGCGCTGAAGCGGAGCGCCCCCGACCAGAGCCAGCTTCAGAACCCGCTCGGCGGGCTCGGCGGCACGAGCCCGGTCCCGGGCGGCTGATCGCGAGCCCCCGGCGCCCCGCGCCGAGGCCTCCACGCGCCCGGCGGCGCTCGCTACCATGGCCCGTCCCGGGCGATTAGCTCAGCTGGTAGAGCAGGAGACTCTTAATCTCAAGGTCGTAGGTTCGAGCCCTACATCGCCCATCGGGATCGGGCCGGGAGGGTCCCGGCCCGCCTGCGATCATCGGCCGGTGCAGGCGTACCGCGAGACGGTGGCTCGACGGGGGCTTCGAGGCGTCGGGACGCTGGCCCGCGCGTTGCGGGAGGGGCGGGCGCGGGCCCGCGCGGCGGCTGAGCCGCTGCCCGTCGACGGCGAGCGGCTGCGGCGCCTGCTCGCCGGGACCGGAGCGGAGGCGCGCCTCCTCGACATCCCGGTCGACCGGCCACCGTGGACGCCGACCGGGCTCCGGGTCGAGCCCGGGGAGGTGGTCGGCTGGCTCGCCTGGGGGTCCGTCCACCTGGCCGCGCGGCTGGGGATCAGCGCCCCGCCGCGCGCGGTGGTCGGCGCCCGGATCGGCGCCGGGCCGGCGCTGAGGAGCACCGCCGACACGTTCACCCGCGTCGCCGGGGACGCGGGTGAGCTGCAGCTCGGCAGCCTGTTCCCGGGAGAGCCGCGGGAGGACGGGACGGTGGTCACCGACCGGATCCCCTACCGGATGATGTCCGGGCGCCTGTCGGCGATCGTCGTGCGCTGGGCGCCCGGGACGAGCCCGCGGGAGGCCCTCGCGGGCGTCGCCGCCCGCGACGCCTCCGGGCTCTGTGCCGCGGAAGCGGAGCGGCTTGCGAGCCCTCCGCGGCCGCCCGCCGGCTGGGACGAGCACCCGCTTGCGGCCGCGGCCGGCGTCTACCGGCGCTCGCCGGCGGGCATCGCCGCCCAGATCCGCGAGCCCGTCGGGATCATCCGCCGGCCGGCCGGGATGGCGCTGTCGGAGACGCTGCGCCTGCGGTGGGCGTGGCGGCTGGAGGAGCTGCCCGCGCGGCTCCCCGAGGACACGCCGCTCACCCATGACCACCTCAGCGTCGCGCTCGAGTTCGACGACGGCCGCGACCTCGCCTGGCAGTGGAGCTGCGGGCTGCCCGAGGGCTTCTCCTACCGGTGCCCGCTCGACCACTGGCGGCACCGCGAGGCCCACGTCGTCGTCCGCAGCGGCGGCGACGGGCTCGGTCGCTGGCTCGACGAGGAGCGCCCGGTCCTGGCCGACCACCGGGCCGCTCTCGGGGGCCCAACCCCGGCCCGGGTGGTGCGAGCGTGGCTGATCTCGGTCGCCGCCTTCCAGGGCGGCGAGGGGCGTGGCGAGTTCGCCCGGATCGAGCTGGTCGACGGCGGGCGGACGCTGCGGGTCCTCTGACGGGACCCCCCGGGCTCAGGCGCCCGGGCCGGTCGGGCGCCCGGCTTCGCGGGTCCGCCGCCCGAGCCGGGCGCGGACGATCGCCGCCGCCGCGTGCTCGTGGACGCGATGCGTCTCGGCGATCTCGACGTCGGTGAAGCCCGCCGCCTCGAGGCCCGCCGCGAACTGCTCGCGGGTCAGGGCTCCGGCGATGCAGCCCGTCCACTGCTCCATGTCGTCGCGCGTCCGCTCGTCCATGCCGGGGTCGGCGATGACGTCGCTGACCGCGAACCGGCCGCCCGGCCGGAGGACGCGGGCCGCCTCGGCGAAGACGCGCCCCTTGTCGGCGGAGAGGTTGATCACGCAGTTGGAGATGACGACGTCGACGGAGTCGTCCGGCAGCGGCACCTCCTCGATCGTCCCCTTCAGGAACTCGGCGTTGGCGACGCCGGCCTCGCGCCGGTTCGAGCGCGCGAGCTCGAGCATCTCGTCGGTCATGTCGAGGCCGTACGCCGTGCCGGACGGGCCGACGCGACGGGCGGAGAGGAGCACGTCGATGCCGCCGCCCGAGCCGAGGTCGAGGACGGTCTCGCCCTCCCGCAGCCCGGCGACGGCGGTCGGGTTGCCGCAGCCGAGCGAGGCTAGCTCCGCCGCCCCGGGCAGCTCCCGGCGCTCCTCGCCGTAGAGGCCGGCCCCGAACACGGCACGCTGCTCGTCGCTGATGACGTCCCCTCCGGCGCAGCAGGAGGCGTCCCTGCTCTCGACGCTCGCCGCGGCGGCGGCGTAGCGCTCGCGAACCCGTTCGCGGATCTCGCCCGCTTCGCCCGCTCCCGTCCCCGCCGCGCCCGCCGCCGGGCACCCGCAGGTGCCGGCCTCGTGCCCGGGCCCGCAGCACCCGTCCTTCTCCTCCGGCTCGCAGCAGCCCTCCCGCGCGGCGGGCGGGCAGCAGCCGCTCTCGCCGGTCGCGGCGGCGCCTAGCCCAGCCATGTGGTCAGCTCCTCCAATGCGTCGGGTTCGACGTAGTAGTAGGCCCACAGGCCGCGGCGCTCGGAGCCGACGATCCCGGCCTCGCGCAGCCGCTTCAGGTGGTGGGAGACGGTCGGCTGCGAGACGTCGAAGAGGGGGACCAGCTCGCAGACGCAGACCTTGCCGGCGTGCTTGCGGAGGACGTCGACGAGTTGCATCCGCACCGGGTCGCCGAGCGCCTTCGCGACGGCCGCGATCCGCTCCGCCGCGGCCGGCTCGATGTCGGGATGGACGACCGGATCACAGCACGGCTCGCCGGCCGGGCGCTTCGTCTTCGGGGCAAGATCGAGATCCAAAGCCATCCATTTACATATATCAATAGAGCTGATATCTGTCAATGGAATATCCTGACGTCATGAGCGAGGCGCGTCCGACGATCCTCTTCGTCTGCGTTCGCAACGCGGGGCGTAGCCAGATGGCGGCCGCCCTGGCGCGGGAGCTCGCCGGCGAGCGGGTCGCGGTCTGCTCGGCCGGATTCGACCCGGCGGAGGCGTTCGGCCCGGCGGCGGCGGAGGCGATGGCCGAGGTCGGCATCGAACTCGGAGCGGCGGCGCCGAGGCTGCTCGAGACCGACGCCGTGCGCGCCGCGGACGCGATCGTCGCCGCGGCTCAGGCGGCGGCCCAGCCGCCGGCGCTCACCGCGCAGGGGCCGCCGCGATGGGCGAGGACGCGGGCGCCGGCGACGTCGAGAGCGATCGTGGCGAGCGTCGCCGAGCGCCACCCGGCCGGCTGATCGTCGCCGGGGTGGGCGCAGAGCCCGTTCTCGTGGTCGACGAGGACCCCGGCGCGGGCGGTCGGGTCGGCCGCCGCGCGGAGCCGTCCGGCCCGCTCGCCGAGCGACTCGAGGCGGCCGCGGGTGGTCGCGTCGAAGCCGGTCGGCCGCTCGCCGCGCGCCAAGGCCGGATCGAGGAAGTGGTTGGTGTGAACGAGAACGCCGGCCGCGCCGGGCTCGAGCACGCCGAGCCCGGCGGGGGAGAGCTCGAGGCAGCGGGCGCTCGCCCGCTCCCCGTCCCAGGCGACGACGGTAAGCACCGTCGAGGCCGAGACTGCCGCCGAGGAGGCGATCGCGGTCGCCTCCTCGATCGTCGCCGCCTCGTCGAGGATGCGGCGGGCGACGACGTGGACCGGCACGCCGGGCCGGCCGCCGTCGTCGCGGTGGTGGAGGATGTTGAAGTGGAGGCCGAGCCCGGCGCCGTTGACGCCGACTTTGCCGACGATGCCGTGCTCGGTGAAGAGGTGAACGGCGTGGCCCGGGCCGGGCTCGAGCTCCAGCAGCACGGTCGACTCGCGCAGGCGCTCGTACCAGTCCCACGTCTGGATCGTCCGTGGCGGCCCGCCGCCCGGCGGGGCGACGGCGAAGGTCGAGCACTCGCCGGGCGTCGTGGCGCCGGCGGCCGCCAGCACCTCGGTTCGCGCGTTGAGCGCGCCCGCCTGCCAGCGCTCGAGGCCGGCGCCGGCCGCGATCCCGCCGATCTCGGCGGCGATCGCCGGAGCCCACTCCTGCGTCCGGCGCAGCGCCCCGGCGCCGACCTCTCGCCGCAGCCCGGCGCCGGCGCCGCTCGCCGCGAAGAGCCGCTCGTACGCTCCCCAGGCGGCGACGATCCGCTCGCGGTGGGCCGCGCCGATCTCGAGGCCGCGGGCGTGGGGGTCGGTCGCGACCGCGTGGAAGCGTTGGATCGTCATGGCGGCGGGACCCGACCGTCCGGTCAGCCGGCGGCGAAGCCCTCGCGCCAGGAGGGGATCGCGGGCCGCCAGCCGAGCTCGGCCTTCGCCTTCGCGTTCGCCGCGCCGCGGAGGTCGGTCATGAAGGCGACCCCGTAGGCGCCGACCATCGGCCGGGCGAGCCAGGCGGGAAGGCGCCGGGGCCGCGGGCCGCCGCGGGCCGCGGCGAGAGCCGGAAGCCACTCGTCGACCGTGGCCGGGTCGTCGTCGACGACGTTGAAGACGCCGCTCGGCCCCCCCGCCAGCGCGGCGACGATCGCGGCGGCGGTGTCGACGGCGTGGACGAACGAGAACGTCGAGCTGCGGCCGCGGCGGTGCAGGATCGGCATCCGGCCGCGGGCGGCCATCCGGCCGAACCCGCCGTCGGGCGCGAACATCGTCCCCTGGCCGTAGAGCTGGCCGAAGCGGAGGACCTTGCCGCCGGCCTCGAGCGTGAGCCGCTCGAGCTCGGCGATCGGCGCCGCGGCGGCGGTCAGCGGATCGGCCGGATCGTCGCGGAGCGGAACGTCCTCGGCGGCGAGCCCTTCGCCGGGGACGTTGACGAACGCGATGCTCTGGGCGACCAGCTCGGCGCCCCCGGCCGCCGCGGCGGCCTCGATCAGGATCCGCGTGCCCTCGGTGCGCAGCCGGTTGGTGGCGGCGAACTGGGCGGCGACGTCGCCGCGGCCGGCCTCCTTCGGGATCGCCGTCGCGAGGTGGACGATCGCCTCGGGCCGCCAGTCGCGGGCGAGGGAGACGACCCGGTCGCGGTCGAGCAGGTCGACGGCGAGCGTGTCCTCGGCGTCGCCGGGGGTCCGGGCGAAGCCGCGGACCTCGTGGCCGGCGGCGCGAAGCGCCGGCATCGCCGCGCGGCCGAGCACCCCGGTGGCGCCGGCGACCGCGACCCGCATCGCGGCCTCAGCCCCGGGTCTCGCCGGACATCTGGTAGCTGACGTACCAGGCGATGTGGCGGACGGCGCCGAGGCCGATCGCGGCGGGGGTCAGGAAGTGCCCGAGCACGCGTCCCATCTCGAGCGGGAGTCTACCCGCAGCGCCGGCCCCCGCCCGCGGATCGGCCCACCCCTCCACCTAGACTGGCCGCCATGCAGATCGGGATCGTAGGGCTCGGATACGTCGGCCTGCCGCTCGCCGTGGCCTTCGCGGAGGCCGGCCACCGGGCGGTCGGCTACGACGTCGACCGCGACCGGGTCGAGCGGCTCGGCCGCGGGGAGAGCGACGTCGAGGACGTCCCCGCGGCGACGCTGTCGGGCCTGGGCGAGCGCTTCATCGCGACGGCCGATCCGGCCCCGCTCGCCGACTGCGACGCGATCGTGGTCTGCGTGCCGACGCCGCTCGCCGCCGAGCGCGAGCCCGACCTCGCCCACGTCCGCGCGGCCGCCGGGACGGTCGCATCGGTCCTGCGCGCGGGGCAGCTCGTCGTCCTCGAGTCGACGACCTACCCGGGAACGACGCGGGAGGAGCTGCTGCCGCCGCTCGAGCACGGCGGCCTCGAGGTCGGCCGCGACTTCTTCCTCGCCTACTCGCCGGAGCGGATCGACCCGGGCCGGGGCGCGCACGCGATCGCGACCACCCCGAAGGTCGTCGGCGGGCTCACCCCGGCCTGCCTCGAGCGCGCCGAGCGCCTCTACGCCGAGATCTGCGACGAGGTGGTCGCGGTCTCCTCGCCGGAGGCCGCGGAGCTCTCGAAGCTGCTCGAGAACACCTTCCGCTCGGTCAACATCGCGCTCGTCAACGAGCTCGCGCAGCTCACCGACCGGACCGGGGTCGACATCTGGGAGGTCATCGACGCGGCGTCGACGAAGCCGTTCGGCTTCATGCGCTTCGATCCCGGCCCCGGAATGGGCGGGCACTGCCTGCCCGTCGACCCCTTCTACCTCGCCTTCGAGGCGCGCCGCCACGACTTCGCGGCCGAGTTCGTCGAGCTCGCCGGCAAGATCAACCAGTCGCAGCCGCTGTTCTGCGTCGGCAAGGTCCAGCGCGCGCTCAACGACCGCGGCAAGCCGGTGAAGGGCTCGCGGGTGCTGCTGGTCGGCGTCGCCTACAAGTCCGGGGTGGCCGACCTGCGCGAGTCGCCGGCGCTGAAGATCATCGACCGCCTGCGCGAGCTCGGCGCCGAGGTCGCCTACCACGACCCGCACGTGCCGTCGCTGCCCGAGCGGGGGCTGGAGTCGGTCCCGCTCGCCGCCGCCGCCGACGTGGACGCGGCCGCGATCGTCACCGCCCACGACGGGGTCGACTACGGCGCGCTGGTCGCGGCGGCGCCGCTGGTCGTCGACTTCCGCGGCGTCACCAGAGGGCTCGCCGCCGACAACGTCGTCCTCCTCTGAGCCGGTGCCGCTCGGCCGTCGCAACCAGCTTCGCGCCTTCGAGGACCGCCTGACCAGGGTGCTGGCCCCGGTCGCCGGCGCGATCACCGCCGCGGTCCTGCTCGGCGAGGGGGCCCGCCGCTACCGCGGCCGCCTCGCCGCCCGCCATCCCGAGGACACCCACCTGCTGCCCCGGGCCGAGTCCCCCGCGGAGGCGCTCGAGGTCGCCGGGCTCGCCTCCCAGGATGCCGTCCGGGTCGCGGTCAGCGGCTACCGCTCGGCCTCGCGGGCCGAGGTCGCACTGTTCAACATGTTCGCCGGCTTCGTCGGCGTGTCGCTGTTCATCCGCGTCTCCACGCTCGGGGTGCGGGAGGGCTGGTGGGGAGGCAACGTGCGCCTCGGCGGCCGCCACATCCATCACTTCGTGCCCGGCATCCTCGTCGCGTTCTGCTCCGGCGCCGGGGCGCTGATCAGCGACGACGAGCGGATCGAGACGACGCTCGCGATCCCGTTCGGGATCGGCGTCGGCCTCACCTTCGACGAGGCGGCCCTGCTGCTCGACCTCCGCGACGTCTACTGGAGCCGCGAGGGCGTGCTCAGCGTCCAGGTCTCGCTCTCCGTCGCCACGTTCCTCGGCGCCGTCATCCTCGGGATGCGGATGCTGCAGCGCGGCGAGACCCGCGCCGCCGAGCAGGGCCGGATCCCCGGCTGAGCGGCCGACCCGTCGTCGGGGCCGCGGCCGGCCGTCGTCCGCATCGTGAGAGCCGCTAGGCGTTTGCCCAGCAGGCTGCTAGGTTCGGGCCGATGGCGAGCACGGAGGAGGCTCTTCGCCCGCCGCCCGCCGCCGGCCGGCGGGCGCTGATCGAGGCCGCGGTCCGGGTGGTCGGCGACGGCGGGCTGCGCCGGCTCACCTACCGCGAGGTGGCGCGGGAGGCGGGCGTCACCCAGGGGCTCGTCTCCCATCACTTCGGCTCGCGGGCGGAGCTGATCCGGGCCGCGCTCGAGCACGCATCGCGAACCTCGCTGGCGCGCTCGCCGATCGAGCCGCCTCCGGGCCGGCTCGAGGACCTCTCCGCCGGGCTCGCCGAGCGCGTCGCCGATGCTCCCGGCGAGGAGGCCTTCCAGTTCGAGATCGCCCTCGAGGCACGCCGCCGCGCCGATCTCGCCCCGCTCGCCGTCGAGCTCTACGACGGGTACCTGGAGGCGACCGCCCGCGCGCTCGACGCCGTCGACGTCCCCGGCGACCCCGACCTCGCCCGGCTCGTCTTCGCCGCGATCGACGGCCTCGCCTTCCAGCAGCTCGTCACCGGGGATCGGGCCGGGACGACGCGTTCGCTGGCGATCCTGCACGAGATGCTCGCCGTGGTCCGCGACCGCGGCGGCGAAAGGAGATGAGATGAGCGCCTCCCGCTTCGACGTCCTCCTCGAGCCGATCGAGATCGGGCCCCTCACGGCCCGGAACCGGTTCTTCCAGGTCCCGCACTGCAACGGCATGGGCTACCGGGACGTGAGCGCCCACGCCGAGATGCGCGCCGTCAAGGCCGAGGGCGGCTGGGCCGTGATCTGCACCGAGCAGGCCGAGATCCACCACAGCTCCGAGATCACGCCGTTCATCGAGCTGCGCGCCTGGGACGATCGCGACCTCCCGGCCATGGCCCGGATCGCCGAGCGGATCCACGACGGGGGCTCGCTGGCCGGGATCGAGCTCTGCTACAACGGCATGAACGGGCCGAACCTCTACAGCCGGGTCGCGCCGATGGGCCCAGCGCACCTGCCCGTCGCCACCTTCACCGCCGATCCGGTCCAGGCCCGGCGCATGGACAAAGGCGACATCGCCGACCTGCGCCGCTGGCACCGCGAGGCGGTGCGGCGCTCGCTGACCGCCGGCTACGACCTCGTCTACGTCTACGCGGGCCACGCGCTCGGCGGCATCCACCACTTCCTCTCGCCCCGCTACAACGACCGCACCGACGAGTACGGCGGCCCGATCGAGAACCGGATGCGCCTGCTGCGCGAGGTGCTCGAGGACACGATCGAGGAGGCCGGCGGCCGGGCCGCGGTCGCCTGCCGGATCACGGTCGACGAGCTGCTCGGCGACGAGGGGATCACCCGTGCCGAGATCGGCGAGGTCGTCGAGGCGCTCGGCGAGCTCCCCGACCTCTGGGACTTCGTGCTCGGCAGCTGGGAGGACGACTCGGTCACCTCGCGGTTCGGCGAGGAGGGCGACCAGGAGGCCTACGTGCGCGGGCTCAAGGCGCTGACCACCAAGCCGGTCGTCGGCGTCGGCCGCTTCACCTCCCCCGACACGATGGTGCGGATGGTCCGCTCCGGGGTCCTGGACCTGATCGGCGCCGCCCGCCCGTCGATCGCCGACCCCTTCCTGCCGAAGAAGATCGAGGAGGGCCGGCTCGAGGACATCCGCGAGTGCATCGGCTGCAACATCTGCGTGTCGGGGGACTTCACCGCGACTCCGATCCGCTGCACCCAGAACCCGTCGATGGGCGAGGAGTGGCGGCGCGGCTGGCACCCGGAGCGGATGCGGCCGCGCGGGACCGACGCCAAGGTGCTCGTGATCGGCGGCGGGCCGGCGGGCCTCGAGGCCGCCCAGGCGCTCGGCAAGCGCGGCTACGAGGTGATCCTCGTCGAGGCCGACCGCGAGCTCGGGGGGCGGGTCCGGCGGGAGGCGAGGCTTCCGGGGCTGTCGGCCTGGATCCGCGTCGTCGACTACCGGGTCGGGCAGATCGAGCGGCTCGCGAACGTCGACGAGGCGCGCGACGAGGTGACCGCCGACGAGATCCTCGCCTACGACTTCGACCACGTCGCGATCGCGACCGGGTCGCGGTGGCGCGGCGACGGCGTCGGCCGCCACCACACCCGCCCGATCCCGCTCGACTCCGGGCTGCCGGTGCTGACCCCGGACGACCTGATGGCCGGCGAGCGCCCGGCGGGCCGGGTCGCCGTCTATGACGACGACCACTACTACATGGGCGGCGTCCTGGCCGAGCTGCTGCGAGCCGAGGGCCGCGAGGTGACGCTCGTCACCCCCGGAGCCTGTGCGTCGAGCTGGACGGCGGCGACGATGGAGCAGCACCGGATCCAGGCGCGGCTCTTGGAGCTCGGGGTTCGGATCGAGGCCTCGCGAGCGGTGATCGCGACCACGGCGCGGGGCGTGGCGACGAGCTGCGTCTTCACCGGCTCCGAGCGCGAGATCGACTGCGACGCGGCGGTGTTCGTCACCGCACGCCTGCCCGAGGAATCGCTCTACCGGGAGCTCCTCGACCGCCGTGACGAGTGGGCGGACGCCGGCCTGCGGACGGTCAAGGCGGTCGGCGACTGCTGGTGTCCGGGCACGATCGCCGCCGCCGTCTGGGAGGGCCACCGCTACGCCGAGGAGCTCGACGAGCCCGAGGCCGACGCCGCGCTGCCGCTCCGCGAGGTCACCGAGCTGGCCGACGCGGGGGCCGCCGTGCGGCTTCGGGCGCCGGCCTGATCGCGGCGCCCCCTGCCGACGGGGCCCGGCGCGTACCCGGGGCGGGGCCCGCCGCCGGGCAGGGTCAGCCGGCTCGTCGCAGGGCGATGCCGGTCAGGATCTCGCGGACGATCCGGTCGCCGACGAGCGCGGTCGGGTCGCGGGAGCCGACCGCGGTCGGGGCGACCTCGACGACGTCGGCGCCGACCAGCGCGAGGCCCGCGGCGCCGCGGCGGCAGGCACCGAGCAGCTCGGCCGAGGTCAGGCCGCCGGGCTCGGGAGTTCCGGTCCCCGGCGCGAAGGCCGGGTCGAGGGCGTCGACGTCGACGGTCATGTAGGCGGGGCCGGTGCCGATCGTCGCGACCGCGCGCCGCACCACCTCGTCGATCCCGCGCTCGCGGACGTCGTGGATGAAGAAGGAGGTGATCCCCCGCTCGCGCTGCCAGCCCATCTCGGCCTCGCCGGGCCAGTAGCCGCGCAGGCCGACCTGCACGTATCGCCGCGGATCCACGCAGCCCTCCTCGACCAGGAGCCGCATCGGCGTCCCGTGCGTGACCCGCACGCCGAGCTCGTCCTCGCCGGTGTCGGTGTGGGTGTCGAAGTGGATCAGGCCGAGCGGACCGTGCGCGGCGGCGCAGGCGCGGATCGCGGGCAGCGAGATCGAGTGGTCGCCGCCGAGGAGGAGGGGGAGGGTGTCGCTCGCGACCACCTCCGCGACGGTCTCCTCGACCGCCCGATGGGAAGCGGCGGCATCGAACGGGATCACCGGCGCGTCGCCGAAGTCGACGATGCGAAGCCGCTCGAAGGCGTCGACGCCGGCCTCGAGATGGGGGCCGTGCTCGACCCCCGCGGCCCGGATCGCGCGCGGCCCCCAGCGGGCGCCGGCGTCGAGGCCCGCGAGCCCGTCGAACGGCGCCCCGACGATCGCGACGTCGAAGTCCGCGAGCTCGGCCGCGTCCTCGGTCAGCGGCAGCCCGCCGTAGGTCAGGATCCCGGCGAAGTCGGGCTTGTATCCGTGCTCCCGCCAGCGCCGGCTCGGGTCGAAGATCATCCGTCCTCCCGGTCGATTGTGGAACCCGCCGCCAGCCTAGCCTGCGCGGCGCCCGGGCTCGCTCGAGAAGGGCAAGTTCGCCGACTTGATCGTCCTCGACAGGAATCTCCTCAGGGTCCCGGTCCGGGAGGTGTCCGACACCGAGGTCGAGATGACCATGGTCGGCGGCGAGATCGTCTTCGAGCGGTAGCGGCGCACCGCTCAGACAGGAGCCCGCCGACGGTCGGCGGGCTCCTGTCAGCCACGGGTCATGATCGCTCCGCCGCGCGATCGTGCGCCGACGATCGTCGCCGGGACGAGCGGTGCGCCGCCGCGGCGGCCGCGTCCGGCGCAGCGGCCAGATGGCCGACCCCGATTCCCGGCGAGCGCTCCGCGGAACGCTCGCCGCCGTCGAGCAGGTGGCATCGGCGCGCAGCGGTCGCCCCCGGCGCCCGGGGCCGGCCTCAGGAGGTCGGGCCGCCGAGCTGGGCCTCGCCGTCGCGGGCGGCGGCGAGGACGAGGCGGGCGAGGTCGCGTCCTGTCGACTTCGAGTAGCGCGCGGCGGGCGCCGCCAGCCCGACCGAGGCGACCGGCTGGCCGTTGACGAGGATCGGCGCCGCCAGGCCCCAGGCGTCGGCGTTGTTCTCCTGGTAGCTCGAGGCCCAGCCGCGACGGCGGATCCTCGCCAGGTCCCTCCGCAGCTCGGCGGGATCGGTGATCGTTCCCGGCGCGAGCTTCTCCAGCGGCTGCGCGAGGACGTCGGCGATGACCTGCTCGTCGAGGAACGCGAGCAGCGCCTTAGCCGAGGCGCCGGCGTGGATCGGGGTGACGCGGCCGATCTGGATCGTCAGCCGGAGGTCGTGGGTGGCCTCGATGCGGTCGATGCAGAGCGAGCCGTGGTGGGCCTTGTCGTAGACGTTCAGCAGCACCGTCTCGCCGGTCGCCCGGCTCAGGTTGCGCAGCACCGGCGCCAGCCGTGAGCGAAGGTCGACGGAGGCCATCGCGCGGCGGCCGAGGTCGACGGCGGCGAAGCCGAGCCGGTAGCGGGAGTTGATCCGGGTCAAGTAGGAGCGGCCCTCGAGCGCGCGGATGATCCGGTGCGTGGTCGCGGTCGGCATCCCGAGCTCGCGGGCGATCTCGCTCACCGACCAGGACGGGCGCTCGACCGTGAACAGGTCGAGCACGCGCAGCGCCTTCTCGAGGACCTTGGGGCCGGCCGGGACGGGGGCGGCGCGTCGCGGCGCCTTCTTCCTGCTCGTCGTTGGCTCCATCTCAGCGGCCTCGTGAATCGGGGTTGCGATTCCGGGCGGGCATGTTATCGTATCCCCACAACGTGGGAACGTTTATCACATCGTGGTAAGACGTTCGGGAGAGGAGAAGGAGATGGCAGACGACGTGACCTCGGAGACCGCGCCGGTTCCGACCCGGGAGCGGCCGCTCGACCTCTATGGGAAGGTCGCGATCGTGACCGGCGCCGCGAAGGGGATGGGCGGCCCGATCTGCAGGGCGCTGGCCGAGGAGGGGGCGGACCTCGTCCTCGCCGGCCGCGACATGGACGCGATCGAGGCCCACGCGGATGCGCTCGGCACCGATTTCCCCGACACCGACCGCCTGACGGTCCGCTGCGACGTCACCGAGGAGGCCGACACGAAGGCGCTCGCGGCGGCGGCGCTGGACCGGTTCGGGAAGATCGACATCCTCGTCAACACCGCCGGCGTGATCGGGCCGATCGAGACCCCGGCCCGGGACTACCCGGTCGACGACTTCAAGTTCGTCCTCGACGTCAACGTCGTCGGCACGTTCCTCCCGAGCAAGGCGGTGATCCCGTCCCTGATCGACGGCGGCGGCGGCCGCATCGTCAACATCGCCGGCACCTCCGGCCTGCGCGGCTACCGCAACCGGGTCGGCTACTCGTCCTCGAAGTGGGCCGTCCGCGGCCTCACCAGGACGCTCGCGCTCGAGCTCGGCCCGCACGACATCACCGTCAACGCCGTCTGCCCGAACGTGACCAACGGCGAGCGGATGGACAAGATCGTCAGCGGCAAGGCGGAGCGGCTCGGCAAGACCTACGACGAGGTCTACGCCGACTTCGCCTCGCAGACCGCGCTCGGCCGGTTCATCGACGAGGTCGACATCGCCGAGGCCGTTCGCTTCCTCGTCTCCGACCGGGCCCGCAACATCACCGGTCACGACATCGTCGTCGACGCGGGGTGGGACGTCTGAGGTGTTCCCGCGCCCCTTCGACTACGCGCGTCCGGACAGCGTCGACGAGGCGCTCGCGGCGCTCGCCGCCAACCCCGGGGCCCGCCCGCTCGCCGGCGGCCAGAGCCTGGTGCCGATGATGAGCCTCGGGCTCGCGGCGCCGGACCTGCTCGTCGATCTCGCGCGGCTGCCGCTCGCCGGCAGCGAGAACGGCGGCGGCAGCGTCAGGCTCGGCGCCCTGACCCGGCACCGCGAGCTCGAGCGCAGCGCCGAGCTCGCCGCACGGGCCCCGCTCGCGAGCGAGGCCGCGCGCTTCATCGGCAACCCGCGGGTCCGCAACCGCGGCACGCTCGGCGGCAGCCTCAGCCACGCCGACCCCGCCTCCGAGCTCGGCACGGTCGCGCTCGCCTACGGGGGCCAGGCCGTCATCGCGGGCGCCGGCGGCGAGCGCACGGTCGACCTCGACGAGTTCTTCGCCGGCTTCTTCGAGACGGCGGTGGGCGCCGGCGAGCTCCTGACCGCCGTCGAGCTCGACGTCCCCGGGGCCGGCAGCGGCCACGGCTTCCACGAGGTCGCCGGCCGCGCCGACGACTTCGCGACCGCGGCCGCCGCCGCGGTCCTCACCCTCGACGGCACGGGCGCCGCCTGCGCCACCGTCCGGCTCGCGCTCGCCGGCGTCGGCGACCGACCGCTTCGGGTCGAGGCGGGCGAGGCGGTCTGCGCCGGCGCCGCGATCGACGCCCCGCTCCTCGGCCGCCTCGCCGACGCGGTCGCCGACGCGGTCAGCCCCGAGGACGACGCCTTCATCTCCGCCGGCTACAGGAAGCGCGTGGCCGGAGCCTGCGCGGCCCGCGCCGTCGAGAGCGCCTGGACGCGGGCGCGGGAGGCGGCCTGATGGAGGTCGGGTTCACGCTCAACGGGAAGGCGCGGCGGCTCGACGTCCCCGCCCACTGGACGCTGCTGCGGATGCTCCGCGACATCGCCGGCAGCACCGACGTCAAGCACGGTTGCGGCGAGGGCGTCTGCGGCGCCTGCGCGGTCCTCGTCGACGGCGTCGCGATGAACTCCTGCTCGGTCCTGGCGCCGCAGGTCGACGGCGCGACCGTCGAGACGGTCGGCGGCCTCGCGGCGGGCGGCAAGCTGCATCCGCTCCAGGCCGAGATGGTCATGCGCGGCGGCGTCCAATGCGGGTTCTGCACGCCCGGGATGGTGCTGAGCGCGCTCGAGGCGGTGCGGATCGGCGCCGCCGGGAGCGACGAGGAGATCCGCCACAGCCTCGCCGGCAACCTCTGCCGCTGCACCGGCTACGGCAAGATCGTCGACGCCGTCGCCGCCTATCGCGACGGCGAGGCCCCCGATGACGTTCCGGCCGACGCGGGCGAGCACGAGCACCGGCCCGAGGGCGGCGGCAGCGCCGCTTCGCCGGGCGTGGGGGTGGGGCATTGAGCGACGTCGAGGTCGAGGCCGGCAGCCGCATCGTCGGCGCGGGGATCGCCCGCCACGACGCGGTCGAGAAGGTCCAGGGGCAGACGGTGTACGCGGCCGACTTCGCGCTGCCGCGGATGCTGCACGCGATGCTGAAGCGCTCCGACTACGCGCACGCGCGGCTGCGCGGCGTCGACGTCTCCGCCGCCGAGGCGATCGACGGCGTCGTCGCCGTCTACACCGCCGCCGACGTCCCCCAGAACACGGTCTGGGTCGACGTGCCGGGACAGACGCTCGAGGTCGGCGCCCTGAAGGCGCGCTCGAACGTGCTCGCCGACGAGGTCGTCCGCTACCACGGCGAGCCGGTCGCGCTCGTCGCCGCCGAGTCCGAGGACGCGGCGCTGGCCGCGGTCGACGCGATCGTCGTCGACTACGAGCCGCTGCCGGTCGTCGACGACCCCGAGCACGCGCTCGACGACGACGCCCCCGACCTGCACGAGAGCGGCAACCTGCTCGCGCACTGGGAGATCGAGGAGGGCGAGGTCGAGGCCGGCTTCGCCGGGGCCGCGGCGGTGGTCGAGGAGGAGTACCGGACGCAGTTCATCGACCACGCCTACCTCGAGCCCGAGGCGGGCGTCGCCTGGCGGGACACCGACGGGGTGATCACGATCCGCGCCGCCACCCAGGTGGTCGAGCACTTCCGCGACGTCGCCCGGATCCTCGAGCTGCCCGACAACAAGGTGCGGCTGATCACTCCCTACGTCGGCGGCGGCTTCGGCGGCAAGGAGGACATGACCGTCGAGCCCTACCTCGGGATCGTCGCGGCGCTGACCGGCCGGCCGGTGCGGATGGTCTGGAGCCGCCAGGAGTCGCTGACCGCGCGCCAGAACCGCCACGCGGTGCGGATGCGGTACCGGACCGGGGCCGACGCCGAGGGCCGTCTCGTCGCGATGGACATCGACATCCTCTCCGACGGCGGCGCCTACGCGCTGCTCAGCGCGCTCGTCCTGCTCTACTCGACGACCTGTGCCGCCGGCCCCTACCGCTGCCCGAACGTGCGGATCAGCGCCCGCACCGTCTACACCAACCACACGCCTTGCAGCGCGATGCGCGGGTTCGGCGGCATGCAGGTCGCGCTCGGCTACGAGGGGCAGATGGACCGCCTCGCCCGCGAGCTCGGGATCGACCCGCTCGAGATCCGCCGCCGCAACTTCGTCGAGCGCGGCGACAGGCTGCCGATCGGCCAGGAGCTGGAGACCGTCGTCGAGCTGCCGGCGCTGGTCGAGGCGGTCGGCGAGCGGGCCGGCGAGCGGCCGGAGCCGAGCGGCCCGCGGCGCGCGGTCGGACGCGGCTACGCCTGCAACCTGCAGTCCTACGGCCGCTGCATCTGGCTCAACGACTGGTCGAGCGCCTGGGTCGGCTTCGAGCTCGACGGGACGCTCGTGATCCGGATCGCCGTCCCCGACATCGGCGGCGGCCAGGCGTCGTCGCTGATCCAGATCGCCTCCGAGGTGCTCGGCGTCCCGCCGCAGCGGGTCACGATCCACATCGGCGACTCGGCGCTGAACCCGCTCACCGGCACGACGACGGCGACCCGGCAGCTCTACATGTCCGGCAACGCCGTGCTCAAGGCCTCCCGGGAGCTTCGCGACGCGCTCGCCGGCGTCGCCGCGGGGCTCCTCGAGGTCGACGCCGAGCGGGTCGAGTTCGGCCCCGACGGGGTCAGCGGGGGCGGCGCCAGCGTGTCGTTCGAGAAGCTCCTCGCCGCCGCGGCCTCGGTCGACGTGCCCTGGCACGTCCTCGCCACACACCACGCTCCGAAGGGGATCCCCTGGCAGGCCGACGAGAGCTGGCGCGGGCGGGTCTTCCCCGACTTCACCTACGGCTGCCACGCGGTCGACGTCGAGGTCGACCTCGACACCGGCGGGGTCCGGCTGCTGCGCTACATCGCCGGCCACGACGTCGGCCGGGCGATCAACCCGGTCTCGGTCGAGGGCCAGATCGAGGGCGCGGTCGCGATGGGGCTCGGCTACGCGCTCTCGGAGCGGATCGTGTTCGAGGAGGCGCAGAACCTGTCGACGACGTTCTCCCAGTACCTGATCCCGACCGCGGTCGAGATGCCTCGGATCGAATCGCTGGTGCTCGAGAGCGGCGAGGGGATGGGGCCGTTCAACGCCCGCGGGATCGGCGAGCCCCCGATCGGCCCGCCGGCGCCCGCGGTCGCGGCCGCGATCCACGACGCCTGCGGGGTCGCGCTGACCGAGCTGCCGTTCACGCCGGAGCGGGTGGCGACCGCGATCGCGGTCGCGGGGGGTGGCGATGGCGCGGGTTGACGGCAGCGAGACCCTGTCCCTGCCCCGCGAGCGGGTCTGGGCCCTGCTCAACGACCCGGAGGTCCTCGGCGCCGCGATCCCGGGCTGTCACGGGCTCGAGCGCGAGGAGGGGGAGGAGCATCGCTACCGGACGGCGATCGCCGTCGCGGTCGGCGCCGTCACCGGCGTCTACGAGGGCACGGTGCTCTACGCCGACATCGAGGAGCCCGAGCGCTGCACGATCAGGGTCTCGGGCCGGGGCGACAAGGGGACGATCGACGGCCAGGGGGAGATCGAGCTGCTCGAGGCCGGCGACGACACCGAGGTCGCCTACCGCGGCGAGTTCAAGCTGACCGGGCCGGTCGCCGGGATCGGGCAGCGGCTCGCCCCCGGCGTCAGCCGGAAGATGATCATCGAGACGCTCCGCAACCTCGAGCGCAGCGGCGCGGCGCCGCAGCCGGCCGGAGCCGGCGAGCCCTCCGCCCCGGAGGGCGCCCGCGGCGCCCGCCCGACCGCGGCCCCGGCGGGGAGGGCCGCCGCCGCGCCGCCGCCGCGCGAGGTCGAGCCCTTCGACCCGGTCCCCGCCTGGGTCCGGCCGGTCGGCCTGCTCGCGCTCGGGCTCGTGATCGGCTTCGTGATCGGGAGGCTCGTGTGAGTTGTTCTCACGATGTGAGATGGCCTTTCTGCGAAGTGAGAAACGAGCTAGGATGGCCGCAGCCATGCGACTGAGCGGAGGCTGACGGGGAGCGCGAGATGGCCACGGCGACACACACCCACGAGGAGTGGCGGTCGCTCGCCGCCGCGCTCGAGCCGGGCGCCGGAGCGGTGATCGGCGGCGAGCTCGCCGCCGCCGCCTCGGGCGAGACCTTCGCATCGGTCAATCCGGCGACCGGGGAGACCCTGGCCTCGGTCGCTGCCGGCGACGCCGAGGATGTCGATCGCGCCGTCCGCTCCGGTCGCGCGGCGTTCGAGTCCGGCGCCTGGTCCGAGGCTGCGCCGGCCGACCGCAAGTCGGCGCTGCTGCGGCTGGCCGAGCTGATCGACGGCGACCGCGACCGGCTCGCCCTGCTCGACTCGCTCGACATGGGCAAGCCGGTCGAGGACGCGGCCACCGTCGACGTCCCCGGCGCCGCCGGGCTCTTCCAGTGGTACGGCGAGGCGGTCGACAAGCTCTACGACGAGATCGCGCCGACCGGCCCCGGCGACCTCGCGATGGTGAGCCGGGAGCCGCTCGGCGTCGTCGGCGCCGTCGTGCCCTGGAACTTCCCGCTCGACCTCGCCGCCTGGAAGGTGGCGCCGGCGCTCGCCTGCGGCAACAGCGTCGTCCTCAAGCCGGCCGAGCAGTCGCCGCTGTCGGCGATCCGGCTCGGCGAGCTGGCGCTCGAGGCCGGCATCCCGGCCGGCGTCCTCAACGTGGTCCCCGGCTTCGGCGAGACCGCCGGCCGTGCGGTCGGCCTCCACCCGGACGTCGACTGCGTCGCCTTCACGGGCTCGACCGACGTCGGCAGGCTGTTCCTCTCCTACTCCGCCGAGTCGAACGCGAAGCCGGTCTGGCTCGAGTGCGGGGGCAAGAGCCCCAACCTCGTCTTCGCCGACGTCGCCGACCTCGACGCCGCGGCCGACATGGCCGCGTTCGGGATCTTCTTCAACCAGGGCGAGGTCTGCTCCGCGAACTCGCGCCTGCTCGTCGAGCGCTCGATCCACGAGGAGCTGGTGGAGAAGCTCGTCGAGCGGGCGCGCTCGACCGCGGTCGGCGACCCGCTCGATCCGGCGACGCGGATGGGCCCGCTCGTCGACGAGGGGCACGCGGCCCGGGTGATGTCGTTCATCGAGGGCGCCGGCGACGACGCCGAGCTTCGCACCGGCGGCGAGCGGTTCGCACGCAACGGCTCCGGCGAGACGTTCGTCGCGCCGACGATCTTCGACCGGGTCCCGAGCGGCGCCCGGCTCGCCCAGGAGGAGGTCTTCGGGCCGGTCCTCGCCGTGCTCGCCTTCGACGACGAGGAGGAGGCGACCGCGACCGCGAACGCGAGCCGGTTCGGGCTCGCAGCGTCGATCTGGACCTCGAACCTCGATCGCGCCCACCGGCTGGCGCGACGGCTGCGGGCGGGCACGGTCTCGGTCAACACCGTCGACGCGCTGAGCCCGCAGACCCCGTTCGGCGGCTTCAAGGGCTCGGGCTTCGGCCGTGACCTCTCGCTGCACGCGATCGACAAGTACACGGGCTTGAAGACGACCTGGATCAAGTACGGACCATGACAACCGAGGGCAAGAGGGAGGCTCCATGAGGACCAAGGTGAAGCGGACCAGGGCCGTCGGCGCCGGCCTGCTGGCGGCGCTGCTGGCGGCGCTGCTGGTGGCCTGCGGCGGCGATGACTCGACCGACGGCACGTCGGCGGACGACTCCGGCGCGCCGACCGAGGTGGCGATCGGCACGACGACCTGGATCGGCTACGGGCCGCTCTGGATCGCCGACGACCAGGGCTTCGACCTCGACAACGGCGTCGACATCAAGATGGTCAACTTCACGACCGACCAGGACCTCGAGTCCGGGTACGCCGGTGGCAAGTTCCAGGGGTTCAGCATCGCCACCAACAACCAGATCCGCCTCGCCGACCTCGACATCGACTTCGAGGTGGTGCTGATGGAGGACTTCTCGCTGACCGCCGACTCGATCGTCTCCTGCAACCCGCAGATCAAGTCGATCGACGACCTCGCGGGCGCCAAGGTGGCGTTCGAGGAGCTCTCCGTCTCCGACCTGCTGCTCCGCTACGCGCTCGAGCAGGCAGGGATCGGCTTCGACGAGATCGAGTACGTACCGATCCCGGCGGCCGACGCCGGCACCGCCGCGGTCGCGGGCAAGGTCGATGTCGCCGTCACCTACGAGCCCTACCTGCAGGCGGCGCTCGACGAGGGCGACGACTGCAAGATCATCTTCTCGGCCGAGGAGCGGCCGGGCCTGATCTCCGACCCGCTCAGCTTCAGCCCCGACTTCATCGAGTCGAACCCGGACGCGGTCGTCGGCGTGCTTCGGGCCTGGGATGACGCGGTCGAGTTCTACAACTCGAACACCGAGGAGGCGCAGGCGATCGTCGCCGAGGCGGTCGGCGAGAAGCCCGACGCACTGGCCTCGAGCTTCGACGGCATCAAGCTGTTCAGCCTCCAGGAGTCGCAGGACTTCCTCGAGAACGACTTCGTGCCGCTCTGGGACGACATCGGCCAGATCATGGTCGACCAGGGACAGATCGAGGAGGTTCCGGACGCCGAGGACCACCTGAACACCGACATGGGCCAGCAGGCCCTCGAGGGGTGATCGACGGGACCGCGATGGAGGATGGGCGCGGCTTGCGCCGGAGTGCCCAATGAAGACCAGTCACACCAACACGAAGGGAACCCAATGGAGGTCAAGGTGAAAGGGATCAGAGCCCTGGGGGCAGGACTTCTGACGGTGCTGGCGGCGGCGTTGCTCGCGGCCTGCGGCGGCGACGATTCCACCGACGGCACGTCGGCCGATGGCGCGCCGACCGAGGTGGCGATCGGGACCCAGCCGTGGATCGGCTACGGCCCGCTGTGGGTCGCCGACGATCAGGGGTTCGACCTCGACAACGGCGTCGACATCAAGATGGTCAACTTCTCGACCGACCAGGACCTCGAGTCCGGGTTCGCGAGCGGCAAGTTCCAGGCGGCGAGCAACGCGAACAACACGTACATCCGCCTCGCCGATCTCGGCATCGATTACGAGATCACGCTGATGGAGGACTTCTCGCTGACCGCGGACGCGATCGTCTCCTGCAACCCGCAGATCAAGTCGATCGACGACCTCGAGGGCGCGAGCGTCGCGTTCGAGGAGTTCTCGGTCTCCGACGTGCTGTTCCGGTACGCCCTGAACGAGGCCGGCATCGATTTCGACTCGATCGACTACTCGCCGATCCCGGCCGCGGACGCCGGCACGGCTGCGGTCGCCGGTCGCGTCGACGTCGCGGTGACCTACGAGCCGTACCTGCAGGCCGCCATCGAGGAGGGCGACAACTGCAAGATCATCTACACGGCCGAGGAGCGGCCGGGGCTGATCTCGGACGCGCTCGCGTTCACCCCCGACTTCGTCGAGTCGAACCCCGACGCGGTGATCGGCGTGATGAAGGCCTGGGACGACGCGGTCGACTTCTACAACTCGAACCCCGACGAGGCGCAGGCGATCATCGCCAAGGCGGTCGGGGAGAAGCCCGACGCGCTCGGCCCGAGCTTCGAGGGCGTCAAGCTGTTCGACCTGCAGGAGTCGCAGGACTTCCTCGAGAGCGACTACGCGACGCTCTGGGATGACATCGGCCAGATCATGCTCGACCAGGGCCAGATCAAGGAGGTCCCGGACGTCAACGACTACCTGAACACCGAGATCGGCGCCGAGGCGCTCGGGTCCTCGGAGTAGGAGCCGATGGCGGAGGCGATCAGCAAGACACCGGAGGCCGGGGCCCCGAAGCGGGCCCCGGCCGGCCGGCCTGCCGGGAAGCGGCGCCGCAAGCTCGCCGGGATCTTCGACCCGATCGAGCCGCGGACGTACATGATCATCGCGCTGCTCTCGTTCGCGGTGCTGTTCTTCGGCTGGTGGGTCGCGGCCGAGATCGACCTCGCCAAGGACATCTTCCTGCCGAGCCCGGCCGACGTCTGGAACCGCGGCGTCGAGCTGGCCAAGGACGGGACGCTCTGGGCCGACGTCAAGGTCAGCTTCGTCCGGATCACGATCGGCTTTCTGATCTCGACCGCGATCGCGCTGCCGATCGGGATCGCGATCGGCACCTACCGGCTCGCCGAGGCGGCGATCGAGCCGCCCGTGGACTTCATCCGCTACATGCCGGCGGTCGCGTTCCTGCCGCTGACGATCGTCTGGGTCGGCGTCGACGAGAGCCAGAAGTGGCTCATCATCTTCATCGGCACCTTCTTCCAGCAGGTGCTCCTGGTCATGGACAACGTCAAGCGCGTCCCCCGCGAGTACGTCGACATCAGCCACACGCTCGGGATGCGCGACCACTCGGTGCTGCGGAAGGTGGTCCTGCCGGCGGCGGCGCCGGCGATCTGGGACACGCTGCGGATCACGCTCGGCTGGGCCTGGACCTGGCTCGTGATCGCCGAGCTCGTCGCCGCGTCCGACGGCCTCGGGCACCGGATCATCGTCGCCCAGCGCTACTTCCAGACCGACACGATCTTCGTCGGGATCCTCGTCATCGGCCTCCTCGGCCTGATCATGGACCAGATCATGAAGTACACCGGAAAGCGGATCTTCAGGTGGGCGGAATGAGCGAGGCCAAGCTCTCGGTTAGCGGCGTCCGCAAGGTCTTCGAGGGCCGCGCGGGCGAGGTCGTCGCCCTCGACGGCGTCGACTTCGAGATCGCCGAGAAGGAGTTCGTCACCGTGATCGGGACGAGCGGCTGCGGCAAGTCGACGATGCTCTCGATCATCGCCGGGCTCGAGGAGGAGAGCGAGGGCGAGGTGCTCGTCAACGGCGAGCCGGTCCACGGGCCCGGGCGCGATCGCGGCGTCGTCTTTCAGTCCTACACGCTGTTCCCGTGGATGACCGCGCAGAAGAACGTGGAGTTCGCGCTCCACGGCACCAAGGGCGAGCGGGCCGACATCGCCCGCGAGCACCTCGAGCTGGTCGGCCTCGAGGGCTTCGCCGACGCCTATCCGAGCCAGCTCTCGGGCGGGATGCGGCAGCGGATCGCGATCGCTCGCGCGCTCTCCTACAAGCCCGAGGTCCTGCTGATGGACGAGCCGTTCGGGGCGCTCGACGCGCAGACGCGCCAGCTCATGCAGGAGCTCCTGACCCGGATCTGGGAGGAGCACAGGCTGACGGTGATGTTCGTCACCCACGACATCGACGAGGCGGTCTTCCTCTCCGACCGGGTGCTGGTGATGACGGCGCGCCCCGGCAGGATCAAGGAGGACATCAGGGTCGGCGTCGAGCGGCCCCGGACCTTCGAGGTGCTCTCGACCCCCGAGTTCTTCGAGTACAAGTCACGGCTGCTCGAGGCCGTGCGCGAGGAGAGCCTGAAGACGGCGACTGAGCAGCTCGCCGTGCGATGAGGGACGAGCGCCGGGTCCTGCGCGCGATCGAGGAGCGGGCCGACGACCTCGTCGCCCTGGCCGCGGAGCTGATCCGCTTCGACACGACGACCCGGGGCGAGCCGGGCGAGCCCGCCCGCGACGAGGAGCCGCTGCAGCGCCGCCTGGCGGCGATCCTCGAAGCCGCCGGCGCCGAGGTCGAGCTCTGGGAGCCGGCCCCGGGCGAGCTCGACCGCTGGCCCCGCCAGGTCCCGCCGGGGCTCACCTTCGCGGGCCGGCCGCAGCTGCTCGCCCGCTTCCGCGGCGGCGACCGGGAGGCGCCCTCGCTGCTCCTCAACGGCCACGTCGACGTCGTCTCGGCCGAGCCGCGGTCGCGCTGGGCCAGCGCCCCGTTCGAGCCCGAGGTGCGCGACGGTCGCCTCTACGGCCGCGGCGCCTGCGACATGAAGGGCGGCGTCGCCGCGATGGTGCTGGCGGTCGAGGTGCTGGCGACCGAGGACGCGCTGCCGGCCGGCGAGCTGCTCGTCAACACCGTCACCGACGAGGAGTGGAACGGCGCCGGCTCGCTCGCCGCCGCCGCCCACGGCGTCAGCGCCGACGCCGGCGTGATTCCCGAGGCGACCGACTTCGAGCCGTGGATCGCCTGCCGCGGCGTCGTCAACCCGACCGTGACCGTGCGCGGCCGCCCCGGCCACGCCGAGATGCCGCAGCCCGACTGGCGCGAGGGCGGCGCCGTAAACGCGATCGAGAAGGCGGTGATCGTGCTCGAGGCGGTCCGCGAGCTGCGCGAGAGCTGGGCGCGGGAGGGGAGCGGGCATCCGCTGCTCGTTCCGGGCGAGCTCATCCCGACCGTGATCGAGGGCGGCGAGTGGTGGGTCAACTACCCCGCCTCCTGCACGGTCGTCGTCGACGTCACCTACCTGCCCCGGCAGGGGGACGCCGACGGCGGCTGGGCGGCCGGGCTCGAGCGCGAGATCGAGGACTGGATCGGCGCCGCCGCGCGCCGCGACCCGTGGCTCGCCGAGAACCCGCCGGCGTTCGAGTGGGGGACCAACCTGGCCCCGGCCGAGGTCCCAGCCGACCACCCGGTCGTCGCCGCCGCACTCGCCGCCGGCGCGACCGTCGATCGGCCCGGAAGGGTCGCGGCGCTCCAGGGTTGGCACGACGCCGCGACCTTCACCCGGTTCGGGACTCCGACGATCAGCTACGGGCCCTCCGGGCTCTCCAATGACGGCGAGACGATGGCGCACGCGATCGACGAGTACGTGCCGGTCGGGGATCTCGTCGCAACGGCGCAGGCGCTCGCGCTGATCGCGATGCGCTGGGGGGCGCGGTGACGACCGTCGCGACCGCGGCGGAGGTGGCCTGCGACCGGCTCGCCGAGGGCCGGCGCGTGGTCGCCGCGACGCTCGTCGAGCGGATCGGCTCGGCCCCGTTCGACCCCGGCGCCGAGATGATGATCGACGATGCGGGCCGGGTCGAGGGCACCGTCACCGGCGGCTGCGTCGAGAGCGCGCTCGCGGCCGAGGCGGAGGACGTGCTCGCCGGCGGCGCGCCGAGGCTCGTCCGCTACGGGGTCAGCGACGAGCAGGCGTTCGAGGTCGGCCTGATGTGCGGCGGCACCGTCAGCGTCTTCGTCCACGAGCTGCGGCGGGAGCACCTGCCGGCGCTGCGCGCCGCGACCGCCGCCCGGGCGGCCGGCGAGCCGGTCGCGCTGGCGACGCTGATGAGCGGGGAGCGAGCCGGGGCGAAGCTCGCCGTCACCCGCGCCGGAGCCGTCGGCAGCCTCGGGACCGGCCTGCTCGACCACAACGTCGAGCGGGAGGCGCGCGGGCTCGTCGACGAGGGCATCTCGCGGATCCGCGCCTACGGCTCCGGCGGCGAGGTGATGGGCGGCGAGATCGAGGTCTACGTCCAGGCCTTCGAGACGGCGCCGGCGATGGTGGTCTACGGCGCCATCGACTACTCGGTCGCCCTCGCCCGGCTCGCCGCCGAGGTCGGATACCGGGTGACGATCTGCGACGCCCGCCCGGCGTTCGCCGAGGGACGGCGCTTCGCCGACGTCGCCGAGGTCGTCGTCGACTGGCCCGACCGCGACCTTGCCCGCCGCGAGCTCGGCCCCCGCGATGCGGTCCTCGTCTTCACCCACGACCCGAAGTTCGACGAGCCGGCGCTGATCGCGGCGCTGCGCAGCGGAGCCGGCTACGTCGGCGCCCTCGGCAGCCGCCGGACGCAGGCGATGCGGATCGAGCGGCTGCGCGCCGCCGGGGTTCGGGACGACGCGCTGGGACGCCTGCACGCGCCCTGCGGGCTCGACCTCGGGGCGCGAACGCCGGAGGAGACCGCGGTGTCGATCCTGGCCGAGATCGTCGCGTCCCGGACCGGGCGCGGCGGTGAGCCGCTGGCGCGGACGGACGGGCCGATCCACCCCGGCGGCCCGTAGTCCACATAGTGGAAAGAATGACCGCATGGTGAGCAGCGCTGGTAGGATCGGTCAACCACCGACGCCGCCCACGGAGGAGCGATGAGACGCGACCTGAAGCTGCTGGTCGATGCGATCGACATGCACGCCCACACCCATCCGGCCCTGTTCCGCCGCCCGATCGACGACTCCGACCTGGCCGGCCACGCGATGGACTTCGGGATGCGCGGCTTCGTGCTCAAAGACCACGACAGCTCGACGACGGGCCGCGCCTACCACGTCAACAAGGAGTTCCCCCACCTGGAGGCGTTCGGCGCGGTCGTCCTCAACCGCTCCGTCGGCGGGATCAACCCCCACGTCGTCCAGTCGGCCCTGCAGTACGGCGCCAAGGTGATCTGGATGCCGAGCAACCACTCCAAGCACCACGCGGAGTTCTTCGACATGCCCGACTACCCGCAGCTCGGCCGCCGGCAGAAGCAGCTTCCCGGCGAGGGCGTGACCGTCTTCGACGAGCGCGGCGACCTGAAGCCCGAGGTCGGGGTGATCTGCGATCTCGTCGCCGAGGCCGACGCCTGCCTGGCGACCGGCCACCTGAGCCTCGCGGAGACCAAGGCGCTGCAGAAGGAGGCGAACGCGCGCGGGGTGAGGAAGTTCCTCGTCACCCACGCGAACTGGGCGCTGACCAAGTACCCGCTCGAGGAGCAGAAGGCGCTGGTCGCCGACGGCGCGATCCTCGAGTACGTGGCGGTCTCCTGCGTCTCGCCGACCTTCTTCGAGCAGGACCCGGAGCAGCTCGCGGGCTGGATCGGGGAGATCGGCGGCGAGAACCTCGTCTTCAGCTCCGACCTCGGCCAGCCCTCGGCGGCTCCACACCCGGAGGGGATGCGGATGCTCCTGACCGCGCTGCTCGACTACGGCGCCGACTACGACCAGCTCGAGCTGATGACGAAGGCGAACCCGGCGAAGCTGCTCGGGCTCTCGGCGTGAGGCGCTAAGGGGTCAGGGCTTGCTCGGCGCGGCGGAGATCGGCGGGCGTGTCGACGTCGAGCGGGTCGGCGACGTCGTCGCAGGGAACCGTGCCCACCCGCCCGGAGCCGAGCAGCGACCGCGCGCCGGCGTCTCCCGCGAGGCCTCCGATCGCCGGGAAGAGCCGCCGTTCCAGCACCACCGGATGCCCGGGGCGCCCGCCGTAGCTCGCCCGGGTCGCGTCGGAGCCGCTCTTGCGGGCGGCGAGAACCCGGTCGACGGCGGCGGCGGTGACGAGCGGCTGGTCGCCGAGCATGACGACCGCCGCGTCGCAGTCGGCGACGGCCTCGATCCCCTCCCTGAGCGGGGCCGACATGCCCTCCCGCCACGAGCCGCAGGCGAGCGGGGCGGCGCCGTGCAGGTCGAGCCGGTCGAGGATCGCCTCGCCGCCGGCGCCGAGCACGACGACGACCCGATCGACGGCGGACCCGCTCGCCTGGGCGAGGACGTGCTCGAGCAGCGGCCGGCCGCGGAGGAGCGCGAGCTGCTTCGGCCCGCCCGGGCCGAAGCGGCGCCCCGCCCCCGCGGCCAGCACCAGGCACGCGACCCGCTCCCGCGCCGCCGCGCCGCCGCCGCTCACCGGCTCCCCTCCGGCTCTTCCGCTTCGCTCCGAGATTCGACCACGACGAGGATTCCACACCGGAGGTGGGACAGATGCCGTTGATCGAGGTGAAGGCCTTCGAGGGCAGGTTCGCCGATCCCGACAAGACCGAGAGGCTGATCGCCGGCCTCACCGACGCCCTCTGCGAGGTGTTCGGGGAGGAGGTCCGCGACGAGACCTGGGTCGTCGTCGAGGGCGTCGCGCCGTCGAACTGGGGCTTCGGCGGCGAGGTGCGGAAGTAGCGATGACGGCGTCACGGCTCCTCTCGACCTCGCTGACCGCCGGATCGCAGCCGCTCGTCGTCGCCGGCGAGGGCATGTGGCTGACCCTCGACGACGGCCGCCGCGTCATCGACGGCACCAACACCGCCGCGCCGCTCGGGCACTCGCATCCCGAGATCGTCGAAGCGGTCCGCACCGCCGCCTCGGCTCCGGCCCTGAACGAGGGGATGCGCTGGGGTCCCCGCGAGAGCGCCGCGGAGGCGCTGCTCGACACCGCGTTCGCGGGCGAGGACTGGGCCGGCGCGGTCCGCTTCTTCATCAGCGCCGGCGAGGCGAACGACGTCATCCTCGCCCTCGCCCAGGCGCTGACCGGCCGCCAGGCGCTGGCGACCCGCGAGCGCGCCTACCACGGCGGCGTCGGCTACGCCCGCGAGCTGACGATCCAGCCGCACTGGCACGGTGGCGTCTCCTATCGCGAACGGGTGATGGCGGCGCCGCGGCTGGCCGATGTCGTCGAGCTGCCGGCGCCGCGAGGCGCCCGGATCGTCGGCGCCGAGCCCGACCGCGATGCCGACGTGGCGGCGCTCGACGCGGCCGCGCCGGGGCTCGCGAGGGCCGCCGCGGCGCTGATCGACTACAGCCAGGGCGGCGTCTACCACCAGCCCTGGTATCAGGATCGGCTGGCGGCGATCGCGCGCGACGCCGGGGCGCTGTGGATCGCCGACGAGACCGTCTCCGGGTTCGGCCGCATGGGGCACCGGTTCCAGTTCCAGGCGGGCGAGAGCCGGCCCGACGTGGTGACGATGGGCAAGGGCCTTGCGGCAGGCGGCGCCCCGGCCGGCGCGGCGGTGCTCTCGAAGGAGCTCGTCGAGCGGCTCGAGGACGGCGGCTGGCAGTCCTACAGCAGCTACCGCGCCCACCCGATCCAGGTCGCCGCGACCGAGGCGCACGTGCGCGTCTCCGCCCGCGAGCGGCTCGCCGAGCGCGCCGCCGGCTTCGACGGGCTGATGGCGCGGGAGATGAAGCGCCTCGCCGAGGCCCATCCCGGCGTCGCCCGGATCGACGGCCGCGGGCTGCACTGGACGATCGAGGTGCACGGTCCCGACTGGCGCGAGTGGGAGGGCCGCGACCCCGACCCGCTCGCCTCGCGGATCGCCGCCCGCATCCTCGAGGCCGGCGTCCTCGTCGCGACCAGCGGCGAGCAGACGTCCCTGTTCATCGCGCCGCCCCTGATCGTCGAGGAGGAGGAGCTGAAGAAGATCCTCGAGGCGGTCGATCACGGCCTCGCTCTCGCCGACGAGGCCCGCGAGCGCGACGCCGCCTGAGCGCCGACCGCACGGGGGCGCCCTCCGCCTGCCGCTTTCGCGCGGGGCGCCCCCGCCCACAGGAGCCGGGGAGCCTCCCGCATCGTGAGGGCCGCCTCGGCCTCGGTTGGGCTTCGACTTCGCTCAGCGCACCGAGTAGCGGGCGAAGAGCTCGCCACGCGACTCGCAGAGCCAGACGAGGTCGAGCTCGCGGACTCCGGCCTCGAGGCCCGAGAAGAGCCCGGGGCCGGGGCCGCCGGCGACGCGCGGCGCCCGGGTGACGAAGAGGTCATCGACGAGGCCGGCGGCGAGCAGCGCGCCGTGCAGGGTCGGCCCGCCCTCGCAGAGCAGTGCCCGAACGCCGTGCCCGGCGCGCAGCGTACGCAGCGCCGCGTCGAGATCGACGCCGCCGGGGTGGCGGACGATCTCGACCGGCGTCGCCGTCGCCGGCGGCTCGTCCCCGGCCGCGGTGAAGATCACGACCCGGCCGGTGCCCTCGGTGAAGAGCGGCGCGGTCCAGGGGACCGCCAGGCGCTCGCTGACGAGGACCGTGAGCGGCTCGGGGTCGAGGCCTTGGCGCTCGCGCTGTGCCCGCTTGGCGGGATCGCGGATGAGGGCTCCGTAGCCCTCGGCGCGGAGCGTGCCGGCGCCGATCATCACCGCGTCCGCCCGCATCCGCAGGCCGACGAGCATGGCCGTGTCGGCGTCGGAGCCGATCGCCCCGGAGCGGCCGTCGATCGTGGCTCGGCCGTCGACCGTGAGCGCGAAGTTCGTGTAGACGCGGGGGCGGTCGGCGGGCGCCGCCGCCGCCGGGTCGAAGCCCGCTACGAGCTCTCCGACGGTGACCGCCCCCGGTTCCGGCAGGAGCCGGCGCAGCGGCGTCTCAAGCGTCCCCATGCTCGACCTCGGCGATGTGGTCGATGTTGGCGCGGTCCTCGGCGTCGGCCGACGGCCCGGTCCCGAGCCAGGCGTCGAGGATCTCGGCCAGCTCGTGCTCGGAGGTCGAGCGGAGGCTGAGCGCGAGGACGTTGGCGTCGTTCCAGCGGCGGGCGCCGCGGGCGGTCTCGGCGTCGCCGCAGAGGGCGGCGCGGATGCCGGCCACCTTGTTCGCGGCGATCGCGGCGCCGGTCCCGGTCCAGCAGGCGACCACCGCCTGCTCGGCCTCGCCGCCGGCGACGTCGCGGGCGGCCGCCTCCGACGCCCAGGCCCAGTCGTCGCGCTCGTCCTCGGCGAGGGCGCCGTGGCGGGCGACGACCTCGTGCCCGCGGCCGGCGAGGGCGCCGCCGATCGCGGCGGCGACGCCGGTCAGCTCGTCGGCGGCGATCGAGAAGCGCACCGGCCGGCCTCCTCGCCCCCGGCCGGGCCTCAGCAGCCCAGCTTCTTCGCCGCGTCGCGGAGGTTCTTGACCTCGACGGTCGGCTTCTTGGCGCCGCTGTCGAGCTTCTCGCCGCGGCGGTTGATCCAGATCACCGGCACCCGCATCTTCACGAGCGGCTCGACGTCGGTGTAGTGGCCGCTGGTGATGTGGACCCAGCCCTTCTTCCTGCCGATCCGCCGCGCGCACTCCTTGAAGTGGGCGGGCTCGGGCTTGTAGCTGCGCACCTGCTGGGCGGTGACGACGAGGTCGAGCTCGGTGCGCAGGTGGCGTCGGGAGACCCCGAGCAGCTTGTCGTCGATGTTGGAGATGATCCCGAGGCAGTACTTCTCGGCGAGCCGGTCCATGGCCGCGTTCGCCTCGCGGAACGGCTGCCAGTCGCCGATCGAGTCGGGCAGGAACTGCGCCCGCGAGGGCTCGAGGCTCCAGCCGACCTCGCCGGCGGCCTTGACCGCGGCCCGGCGCAGCACCTCGGCGTAGAGCTCGTAGGAGCCCGCCATGACCTCGTACTGGATCTCGTAGAACCGCGCCAGCAGGGCCTTCACGTCGAGGGTCAGGCCGTCCTCGGCGGCCTCCCTGCTGAACGCCTCGGAGATTCCCTTGTCCCAGTCGATCAGCGTCCCGTAGCAATCGACGGTCACCCACTCGATCTCGCTGCGCTTCGGTAGGGGCATGACGGCGCGGGATTATCGCATCCCGCGGCCCACACGACGCGCGGCGTCAGCTCACCAGTCGCAGCTCCTTGCCGTTCTTGGCGAGCAGGAGGTCGATGAACTCGCCGATCTCGGTGCCGCTCGCCGGCGCGGCGCGGAGCCGCTTGTGGGGGTGGACGGTGTAGGTGTTCCGCCGCCCCTCGCGCTTGCGGCTCAGGTAGCCCTCCTCGACCAGCTCGGTGACGATCCGCTGGGCCGCGCGCTCGGTGATGTCGAGAGCGGAGGCGATGTCGCGCAGGCGGACGGTCGGATCCTGGGTGATCACCATCATCACCCGGGCGTGGTTGGTGATGAAAGTCCAGGTGCTCATTCGGCGTTCGTTCCTTTCTCTCGGGACCAGCTCCGTCTGGATGTCGATACCTCTGTCCTGGGACTGCCGTTACCCCGTTCCTTGGTCCGTAATCAAATCGCCTTTCGCGGCGTCGGGTCACGGCCTCGCGGGGGTCGGATAGGGTTCCCCCGCCGCCGACCGCCGGCCGATCTCGATGGATCTCCTCGAATACCAGGGAAAGCAGCTCTTCGCGCGCGCCGGCGTCGCCGTGCCCGAGGGCGAGGCCGCCGGGTCGGTCGAGGATGCGGTCGCCGCAGCCGGGCGGGTCGGCTTCCCGTGCGTGATCAAGGCCCAGGTCCTGATCGGCGGCCGCGGCAAGGCGGGCGGGATCAAGCTCGCCAAGGACGCCGGGGAGGCGCGGGCCCATGCCGGTGCGATCCTCGGCATGGACATCCGCGGGCCCCGCGGCGAGGGACCGTTCCGCGTCCACCAGGTCTGGGTCGAGGCGGCCTCCGAGATCGACGCCGAGTACTACGCCTCGATCATCCTCGACCGCTCGGCGAAGAAGCCGCTCGTGATCCTCTCGCGGATGGGCGGGATGAACGTCGAGGAGATCGCCGAGACCGACCCCGACGCGCTCGTCCGTCGCCACGTGCATCCGCGGGACGGGCTGGCGCTCGACGAGGCGCGGTCGATCGCGATCGACGCCGGGATCGACGAGGACGTGGTCGACGGGGTCGCCGGGATCCTCGTCGCCCTCTACGGCGCCTTCAACGACAACGACGCGACGCTGATCGAGGTCAACCCGCTGATCGTCACCGCCGACCGTGAGGTGGTGGCGCTCGACGCGAAGGTGACGATCGACGGCGCGGCCCTGTTCCGCCACGAGGAGCTGGCGGCGATCGAGGACCCGCCCGAGGACCCGCAGGAGCGGCTCGCGAAGGAGAAGGGCCTCACCTACGTGAAGCTCGACGGCAACGTCGGCATCCTCGGCAACGGCGCCGGGCTCTGCATGTCGACGCTCGACGTCGTCGCCAACGCCGGCGGCGACCCGGCGAACTTCCTCGACGCCGGCGGCGGGTCGAAGGCGGACGCGATCGTCGACGCGCTCGAGGTGATCACCTCCGACCCGAAGGTGACGGCCGTCCTCTTCAACATCTTCGGCGGCATCACCCGCTGCGACGAGGTCGCGAAGGGGATCATCGAGGCCTACGGGCGGGTCGAGATGGACGTGCCGCTGGTCGTCCGCCTCGACGGCACCAACTCCGAGGAGGGCCTGCGGCTGCTCGCCGAGGCGAGCCTCGATGGCCTCCACAACGCAGCGACGATGCTCGGCGCGGCCGAGCGCGTCGTGGAGCTCGCGAATGGCTAGGCAGGTTGCAGCGGTCCGCGATCCGCGGTCCGCGATCCGCCTCCGGCGGACCATCCGGCCCGGAAGCTGCTTGCCGCAAGCTGCTTGCCGCCCGCGCTTCGCAGGGAGGGCGCCCGCATGTCGATAATCGTCGGCACCGACACCAAGCTCGTCGTCTCCGGGCTGACCGGCCGCGAGGGCTCGTTCCACGGGCTCCGCAACCGCGACTACGGGACGAGCCTGGTCGCCGGCGTGACGCCGGGCAAGGGCGGCCAGGACGTCGACGGGGTGCCGGTCTTCGACGCCGTCGCCGAGGCCGTTTCCGAGGCCGGCGCCAACACCTCGATGGTCTTCGTCCCGGCCCGCTTCGCGGCAGCGTCGATCAACGAGGCGATCGACGCCGGGATCGGCACGGTGATCGCGATCACCGAGGGGATCCCCGTGCACGACATGCTGCCGACCTACTGGAAGGCCCGCGAGGCCGGCGTGCGGCTGATCGGCCCCAACTGCCCCGGCGTGCTCTCGCCGGGGAAGGCCAACGTCGGGATCATCCCCGCCCAGTTCTTCGCCGCGGGCCCGATCGGCGTCGTCTCGAAGTCGGGGACGCTGACCTATCAGATCGGCAACGAGCTGAAGCAGGCGGGCGTCGGCAACTCCTCGATCGTCGGCATCGGCGGCGACCCGATCATCGGCTCCGACTTCATCGACGTCCTCGAGCTCTACGAGAACGATCCCGAGACCGAGCTGATCGTGCTCGTCGGCGAGATCGGGGGCGATGCCGAGGAGCGGGCCGCCGACTACATCGCCGAGCACGTGACCAAGCCCGTCGTCGCCTACATCGCCGGCTTCACGGCGCCCCCCGGCAAGCAGATGGGCCACGCCGGCGCGATCATCTCCGGCTCCTCCGGGACGGCCGAGGCGAAGAAGCAGGCGCTCGAGGCGAAAGGCGTGCGGGTCGGCCGCAGCCCGAGCGAGGCCGCCGCGATCGCCGCCGAGACGCTCGCAGCGCTCTGATCGCCGACCTCCAGGGCATCACGATCCGCGACGGCATCCCGCCCGGGCTGATCGACGCGTTGATGCGCTTCTACGAGCGCGAGTGGTGGACGCGGGGGCGTGAGCGCGCCGACGTCGAACGGATGCTGGCGGGCAGCGACGTCGTCATCAGCGCCGTCACGGAGGAGGGCGGCGAGCTGGCCGGCTTCGTGCGCGCGATCACCGACGGCGTCTACCGCGGCGTCCTCTTCGACCTGATCGTCGCCCCTCCGCATCGCGGCCGCGGGCTCGGAGGCGAGCTCGTGCGCCGCGTCCACGAGCACCCGGCGATGGCCGGCTGCGGCCGGGTCGAGCTGATCTGCATCGAGTCGATGGTCCCCTTCTACGAGCGGCTCGGCTATGCGCCCGCCCCGGCGGAGCGGCTGCGGATGATCTGGAGGCGGCCGGCGTCTTGACTCCCGCGGGCGGCGCCTATACTCGCGCTCCCATGGCCCCGGCGACGATCTCCTTCGCTCGCGGCGCCCCGAGCGTCGACCTGCTTCCGGTCGACGCGGTTCGCGCCGCCGCCGCCGCCGCGCTCGACGGCGATTCGACCCGCGCGCTCTCCTACGGGACCGGGGTCGGCCACCCCGGTCTCTGCGAGTGGATCGGCGAGCGCCACGGCGGCATCGACCCCGCCCGGGTGATGGTCGCCAACGGCTCGCTCGAGGCCGCCTGGATGCTGTTCGGCCACCTGCTCGCGCCCGGCGAGGAGGTCGCGGTCGAGCAGCCCTCCTACGACCGGACGCTGCTGATGCTGGAGAAGCTCGGCGTCGACCGGATCGGGATCCCGCTCGAGGCCGACGGGATCGAGGTCGAGGGGCTCGAGCGGGCGCTCGCCGACGGCCACCGGCCGAAGCTCGTCCACATCATCCCCAACTTCCACAACCCGGCCGGCTGCACGCTGTCGGAGCCGAAGCGGCGGCGGCTCGTCGAGCTCGCGGCCGAGCACGGCTTCTGGATCCTCGAGGACGACCCCTACCGCGAGGTCCGCTTCGGCGGCGAGCCGCTGCCGACGATGCTGGAGCTGGCGGAGGGAACCGACGCGAAGGTCGTCCACGCCTCCTCGTTCTCGAAGACGGTCAGCCCCGGCGTCCGCGTCGGCTACCTGATCGGGCCGGAGGCGGAGATCGCCGCCCTCGCCAAGTCCGCGAACGAGACCTACATCTCGCCGAACATGCTCGCCGAGGCGGTCGTCTTCGAGCTCTGCCGCTCCGGCGGGCTCGACCGCAACATCGAGGTCGTCAACGGCGCTCTGGCCGAGCGCCGTGACGCCGTCGTCGCCGCGCTCGGCGAGCGGCTCCCGGAAGCGGAGTTCGTCGCCCCCGGCGGTGGCTACTTCCTCTGGCTCGACCTCGCCGAGGGCACCGACACGCGCCTCGCCCTCGCGCCCGCCAAGGAGGAGGGCGTGGCCTTCGTCGCCGGCCCCGACTTCATGCTCGAGGGCGGCGAGCGCAGCCTGCGCCTCTCGTTCGCGAGCGTCCCGCCCGGCGACGTCCCCGAGGGCATCGCCCGGCTCGCCCGCGCGCTCGGGAGGCGGTGACCCCGGGCACTGGGGTCGATCCATCCCCGGATACGGGCCGGGATCGGGCCCGGCGGGTCGGACTTCCGTCCCGTCCGCCCTCTCCGTGCCGACCCGCTCCCGCCCGGCGGTGAAGCGCCGGCCCGGGCCCGGGCGTCCACCCTGCGCCGGGAGCGGCCCGAGCTGCACGGATTGTTAGGCCAGCTTGAGGTTGGTGCGCTCAGAATGCAGGGGTCCGGTGAACAGGCCCTCGAGCGTTGGAGGCGATGCCATGCCGATCAGGTTCTTCGAAGGGATCCCGCCCGACCAGCTCCCGGAGGTGACGGGCCGCCAGATGGAGGTCCGCTTCTACGCGCTCGCCGCCGCCGTCCGCGACCACGAGGCCTCCGCCCGGCGGACCACGCCGGCGAGCAAGCCCCGCGACGAGCGTCTCTACCGGCGCCTGCGGGTGATCTGCGGCGAGTCGGATCCCGCGCGGCACCGGGTCGGCTGAGCGCCCCGGCCCGGACCCCGGGCCGCGCGATCCCCGCCTCGCGGCCGCCACCGGGCCGCAGCCCCGGCCGCGATCCCGCCGACCGCGTGGCCCCGCGGTCCGCAACCGGCGGCTGGCGGCGGTGTTTGAGGTGACGATGGGAGGCTCGACGGCATCGCGGCGGGGAAGGCGACGACGACTCGTCCGCGTGAGCCGCAGCGCCGCCGCGGCGATCGCCCTGGCGGCCTTCGCCGCCACCTCGGCCGGCCGCGCCGCGGCCGCTGAGTGGCCGCTCTACGACAACCGGACCTGGCAGCAGATCACCGTGCCCGCCGCGACCGGGGCGAGCTGCGGCAACGGAACCCCGTTCAAGTTCCTGTTCTCGCGCAGCGTCGGCGATCCGACGTCCGACCGGGTGGTGATCTGGATGCCCGGCGGCGGCTCGACCAGCATCGACCGCGACGGAGGCCTGAGCTCGCCGATCCAGAGCCTCGCCGTGCTCGACGACCGGCTCAACGCCGGCGCCGGCTCGAACACGGTGCCCGCCTCCGGCGCGAACCTGTTTCTCGACCATCGCGCCAACGACGGCTTCATCGGCGACGCGCAGTGGGTGATCCTGCCCTACTGCACGCAGGACTTCCACTCCGGGAACCTGACGGCCCCGACCACTTACGACTTCACCGGCTCGGCGTTGGCGAATGACGTCAGGCGCGTCCTCAACGGCGGGCGGGCGGGCGGCGACTGCGGGCGGGCGCCGACGCCCGACGAGCTCCGGGTCCAACACCACATCGCGGTCCTCGACGTGACCGGGGCCTGTCCCGACGCCACCGTCACCCGGCTCGAGGTCGAGATCCGCCACCGGGGAGCGATCAACTTCGAGGCGGCGATGCCACTGGTCGAGCAGAGGCTGCAAGCGGCCGGCGTCGACCCGGATCGGATGGACCTGCTGCTCGCCGGCTCGTCGGCCGGCGGCTTCGGCGCCTGGTACAACGCGTGGCGCGTCGGCGACTCCCTCTACGGGCGACCCGGCGCCGGGCTGACCGTGGTGCCGATGTCGGGCTCCCCGAGCGACCGTTATTGGGACGCGGGTGAGGGGAGGCTCGCCTTCGACGCCGACCAGCTCGCCGACATGAGGCATCGGCTCGGCCAGTACGCCACCGAGCTCCCCTGCGCGGTCGCCGGCGGCGCCTACTCCCCCGAGGAGGGCGACGACTGCTTCGACGTCACCGATCTGACCTCGCACTACCTCGACCGCTGGCCCGGCCTGGACCTGAGCATCGCCCCGGTCGTCAACAAGGAGGACAACATCGGCGTGGGCGGCTTCGCCGGCGACCCCGGCCAGCCCGGGTTCGGCGAGCGGCTGCTGACGTTCTGCCGGACCATCCACGCCTACGGCGACGAGCTCGCGACGCTGCCGCGCGTGTACCCGTGGATCGGATGGATCTGGGCTCAGGCGCCCGACCGTGCGCCGCCGCGGCCGCCGCAGCGGGTGCACGGCTTCTCGCGCGCCGGGTTGCTGGTCCCGCTCAGCGAGCCCCAGGTCGGACCCGCCCATCCGGCCGGGGACGGAATGCACGGAGTGCTCGCCTACATCAACTCGGTGGCCGCCGGGACCGCCAGCGCGAGGCTGCGGCCGATGATCGATCGGCGGCTGTCGCTGGTCTGGAACCTCGACGATCCGGCCAGCGGCCAGGATCCCGATTTCAGCGGTGACTGGGGAGGCGCGAACCCACCCGAGCCGGCGTGCAACGTCACGCCGCCCGACGCGGGCCCGAAGGGTCGCGTCTCCGTCGAGCGGGTCGTCCACCACCGGCGCCGGGGCACCGCCACCCTCGTCCTCGGGGTCCCCGGCCCCGGCCGGGTCAGGCTTGGCGGCGAGGGCGTCAGGGCGCGGGCGCGCGCCGTGCACGTGCGGCGGCCCCGGTTCGGCGTGCGCCCGCGCGGGCGGCTGCGGCGCAGGATCGACCGCGGCAGGGCCGTCCGCGTGACCGTCCGCGTCCGCTACCGTGCCGGCGACGGTGCGAAGTCGTCCCTGACCGAGCGGATCCGCCTGACGCGCCGACGCTAGACGCGACGACATCGGCCGCGAGCCCGGCTCGATCGGGCGCCGCCGTGGCTCCCCGCGCCGCCGACGTGGCCTCAGCGCCCGTACTTGTCGCGCGAGAGGACGAGCTGCTCGGGCAGCGCGGCGCGCGGAGGCGGCGCCGGGTCGGCGATCACCGAGACGGTCTCGGCGACGCTGCGGGAGACGGCGTGATCGCGGCCGGCCGAGCTGATCACGACCTCCTCCTCGTCGGAGCTCTTCACGGTCGCCTCCATGTCGGGCTCGATGCCGGCATCGCGGAGGTAGTGGAGGAGCTCCTCGGCCTCGTTCTCGAAGCGCAGGATCCGGACCTCGGCACCGACCTCGCAGTCGGCGAGCAGCGATCCGCGGATCCTGTCGGTGAGCACGATCGGGTGGCCGTGCGGGCAGGTCTTGGCGTCGCCGATCGCGGCCATCATTCGCTCCTCGAGCCGCGGCGACATCGCGTGCTCCATCCGCTCGGCCTCCTCGTGGACCTCGTCCCAGGGGATCCCGAGGACGTCGGTGAGGAAGCGCTCGATCAGCCGATGGCGGCTGACGATCGCCTCGGCGTGCCCGCGGCCGTCGTCGGTGAACTGCAGCGACTTGTCGGGCTTGCGGGTGATGTAGCCGTCGTCGATCAGGCGCCCGACCATCTCGTGAACGCTCGGCGGCGAGAGTTGCATCGCCCGGGCGACGTTGGCGCCGGTCATCGGCAGCCCCGCCTCCTGCAGCCAGAACAGGGTCTGCAGGTACTCCTCCTCGGCGTCGGTGGCGTGATGGCCGCTCACACGGCCAGCGTACCCGGCTTGCGAGGTGGACGCGGGCAGCGCCGTCGCGTCCGGCCTACTCGAACGTGCGCCGCTGGGCCAGCCGCAGGAGCAGCGCGAGCGCCGGCACGACGACGAGCAGGGCGGCGACGAAGACGACGATCAGCGCCGTCAGCGCCGCCCCGGCGCCGGCGCCCGCCGCCACCGTCAGCGTCTCCGGCAGCAGGTAGGGGTACTGCGCCGCCGCCCAGCCGGCGACGATGGTGACGACGGCGCCGATCGCCAGCGGCCGCAGCGCCCGCGACCAGCCACGCAGGAGCCCGGTCAGGGTCAGGGCCCCGAAGGCCACCGAGGCGATCAGCAGCGGCAGGCCCTCGTCGAGCAGGCCGTCGAAGATCGGGCGGGCGTCGGCGTGGAGGACGACCAGGCCGGCGGCGGCGAGCGCGCCCGCCGCCAGCGCCGCCGCGACCGAGCGTCGCAGGAAGTAGCCGGCGAGCTCGCCGTCGCCGGCGCGGCGGCAGTCGTCGAGCAGGAACACGGCGGCGACGTAGGCACAGCTCGCGACGAAGAGGATGCCGACGAGCACCGGCAGCGGGCCGATCCAGCCGAGCGCGTCGCCGGAGCCGCCCGCCTCGACCCCGCCGGCCGCGATCGCGCCGACGGCGCAGCCGAGGAAGAACGGAGTGATCAGCGACGCGATCGCGAAGACGGCGTGGGCGCGCCGGGCGCCGGCGCCTCCGAGGGCGTGTCCGAAGGCGAAGCCGGAGCCGCGGAGGACGATGCCGACCGCGGCCAGCGCGAGCGGCACGTACAGCGTCTCCATGATCGGCGCGAAGGCGTCCGGAAAGCCGGTCCAGAGGACGACCAGCGTGAAGATCAGCCAGACGTGGTTGGCCTCCCAGACGGGACCGAGCGAGAGCGCGACGCGGCGCTCGATCCGCTCGCGCAGGCCGCGATCCGGGGACCGCGAGGCGAGCAGCTCCCAGACGCCGGCGCCGAAGTCGGCGCCGCCGAAGATCGCGTACAGCGTCGCCCCGGCGACGAGGATCGCGGCGACGGCGTCGGGCTTGCTCATCGCCGCTCCTCCCGCCCGGGCGCGAGCGGCGCCGGCGGCCCGTAGGGGAGCCCGACGCCGACGTCGGCGCCCGGATCCTGCCGCCGCGCGACCCGGCGCAGCGCCGCCACCGAGACGGCGCCGAGCGCGGCGTAGAGGACGATCGCGCCGGCGAGCACGAACCAGAGGCCGCCGGCGCCGGTGACGGCTTCCTCGGTCCGCATCAGCCCGTTGACGATCCAGGGCTGGCGGCCGACCTCGGTGACGATCCAGCCGGCCTCCATCGCGATCACCGCGGCGGGGCCGCTGACCGCGACCGCGCGCAGGAACCACCTCGTCTCAGGGATGTCGCGCCGCCGCCACCAGGCCACGGCGAGCCAGGCGCCGAGCGCGAGCAGCGCGAAGCCGATGCCGACCATCGCGTCGAAGGCGAGGTGGAGCAGCGTGTGGGCGGGGGGCTCCTCGTCGTCGGGGATCTGATCGAGCCCGGTGACGACCGTGTCGGTGCTGAATCCGACCAGGAGCGAGTCGAGGCCGGGGATGCCGATCCCCCACTTGACCCCGTCGTCGGTGCAGACCCCGCCGATCCACTCGGTCTGGTCCGGACCCGTCTGCCGAATGCACTCGAACGCGGCGAACTTGGCGGGCTGGTGGTCGGCGACGCCGCGGGCCGCCACGTCGCCGACGAAGATCTGCACCGGCGTGAGGATCGCCGCGACCGTGAGCGGGATCAGCAGGCCGAGGCGGTGGCGGCGCTCGCCGCGCCTGGCCGGGCTGCGCAGCATCCCGATCGCGTAGATCGAGGCGAGCCCGAAGCCGACGACCATGTAGGCGGCGAGCAGCATGTGCGGGAACTCGTAGACCGTCGCCGGGTTGAAGAGCGCCGTCAGCGGCTCGACGTCGATCGGGTTTCCGGCGTCGTCGAGGCGGAAGCCCTGCGGCTGGTTCATCCAGGAGTTGACGGCGACGACGCTGAAGGCGCCGCCGACGCCGGCGATCACGATCGGGACCCCCGTCCACCAGTGCCTCCAGCCCTCGATCCGCTTCCAGCCGTAGATGTAGATCGCGATGAAGATCGCCTCGGTGAAGAAGAAGATCCCCTCGATCGCGAAGCCGGTTCCGAAGACGTCGCCCCAGCGCTCCATGAACCGCGGCCAGAGCAGTCCCATCTCGAATGAGAGGACCGTGCCGGTGACGGCGCCGACCGCGAACAGCACCGCCGCCGCCTTCGACCACCGCTGCGCGAGGTCGAGCGCGACGGCATCGCCCGAGCGCCGGCCCTTGAGCTCGGCGATCAGCATCATCGCCGGCAGCGCCACGCCGACGCAGGCGAGGATGATGTGGAAGCCGAGCGTGAACGCCATCAGCTCGCGCGCGGCGAGCAGGTTGTCGGCGACGGCGGCAAGGGGGGCGAGGCTCGGGAGCGCGCTCACGGGTTGAGCCTAGATGGGCGATCGAACGGCTGACCCGCAGGGGGCGGTTCGGGTCAACGCGACGAAGCGGTACCCATGGTTCCGGAATGTCGGGTTCACGCGGACCGGGGGCGGGCGAGGCCGGTGGCCGGCCCCCGCCGACCATCACCGCTTGCCGGCGCGCCTCGTCGTCGTGAATCCGGCCGGCTCGCCGCGGATGAAGACCTCGGTCCGGAGCTTGCCGACGGCGCGGCGGCCGCCGAACAGCTTGCGGCCGCGCTTGGTCAGCTTCAGCTTCACCGCGTCGGTCGCGCCGGCGTCGACGCGGATGCCGGAGCCGCGGGCGATGACCGCGTTCTTGCCGCGGGCGTGCTTGCCCTTCGGCGCCCCGACCAGCTTCAGCCGCGCCTTGCGGCAGCTGTAGTTGGCGTCGCCGTCGCAGCCGAGCTTCACCCGCAGCTTGCGCCCCTTCGCCTCCGGCTTGCCGGCGAGCTCGATGTCGCCGCGGATCGCGACCGCGCCGACCGCCTCGTAGCCGGGCGCGAGCTTCACCCCGGGCCGCTCCGGCAGCACCTTCGGCGCCGGGTCGGTGACCAGCCCGCCGAGCGAGCCGGGTGCCTCCAGCACCGGGACGCGGAGGTCGACGTCCGAGACCGTCACCGGCCGCTGGTCGTTCGAGGGCCGCCCGTAGTTCGCGAGGAAGCCGCCAGGCGTCTGCGAGGAGGCGTCGCGGGGCAGGAGCTCGAGCCGGAGCACGTGCCCCTGCTCGACCTTCCAGCCGTTGGCGAAGAGCTGGAAGACCTGCGGTCCGCCGCTCTCGGGCCGCCAGAGGCCGCGCTCGATCAGGGTCTTCGTCGCCCCGTCGGGGGAGACGTCGACGAGCCGGGCGGCGAGCTCGGAGGTGTCGTCGCCCTCCGGCAGCTCGACGCGGGCGATCACCGTCGCCGCGCCCATCACGGTGTAGCCGCCCGCCGGGGCCGGCGGCAGCTCGTAGCTCGCCGCCCCGGTCTCCTCGGCGCCGGCGGCGGTCGTGCAGGCGGTCGCGCCGGTGGGGAGGCTGATCGGGTTGAACGCGGCGCCGACCGCCGTGTCGCCGCCGTCGGGGTCGATCGTCTCCGCGCCGCCGTCGTCGACCACGCGGATCTCCCCCGGCGCGATCGAGGCCCAGTCGGGCGCGGTGTGGGGGCCGCCCCCGTCGGTCCCGTTCGGGCAGGTCTGGGTGTAGGTCGTCACGTCCGAGGCGGGTGCGGGACCCGTGCCCTTCAGGTAGTGGGCGACCCACTCGTTCTCGAGGTCGGTCTGCGCCTGCAGGACGTTCCCCTGGCTCTGGCCGCGGGGGTGGCCGTAGGAGGCGAAGAACAGCGCCAGCGGGCTGTCCGGGTGCTCGGCCCGGGTCCGGTTGTAGAAGCGGGTCGCCTCGTTGACGGGGAAGAGGTCGTCGGTGAAGCCGGAGCTGATCAGAAGCGGCGCCGGCGCCTCGTCGTGGGGTACGCCGTAGGCGGAGTGGTAGGTGTTGATCTCCGTGATCATGTCGTCCACGAAGGGGTCGTCGTCGTAGGGCTCGCCCTGGTCGAGGCGCGCCTTCCAGCCGGGGATGTCGGCGCGCGGGTCGGTTCCGATCGGCGCCTTCCAGCCCGACGTGTACAGACCCTGGACGTAGGACTCCTTCATCACCCCGGCCCGGCCCCAGTAGCCCGCGTCCTCGATGTAGTCGAGGTTGTGGCCGTTCGGGGCGAGCGCGTAGGTGAGCTCGCTCCAGGGGACGGTCGGCGTCGCCACCGCGAGGCTCATCGGCGTCCCGTCCGGGCTCTCCCAGGGGACCAGGGTGTTGTCCGCGAGCATCACCCGGTCTCTGAGCGCCGCCATCTCCAGCGACATGCCGCCGCCGTAGGAGCCGCCGGTTGCGGCGATCTTGTCGGGCTCGACCAGCCCCTCGTCGACGAGCTCGCCGAGCAGCAGCTGGGAGTCGCGGACCTCGTAGCGGACGTCCATCAGGTGCAGGTACCCCTTCGCGCAGCCGGCCGGGTCGGCGTCGCGGGCGTCCTGGCTGCCGCAGGACTCGCCGAACCCGCGCTGACTCAGCGAGTAGGTGGCGTAGCCCTGGTCGAGCCAGCGCTGCATCGACCTGAAGCTCGACTTCGAGCCGCCGTAGCCGTGGTACATCCCCACGACCGGGTAGGGGGCGCTGCCGCCGGCCGGGAAGGCGACGTTGACGTCGAGCGGGACACCGTCGAAGGTCTTGGTCGTGCTGCGGTCGCTCGGCAGCGGCGCCGACAGCGTCGAGGTGATGTCGTCGGAGGCCCTGATCGAGCCGCACCAGGTCTGGCCGGTCGCGCCGGCGACGTTGCCGTCGGCGGTCACCTCGGCGCAGGCGAGATCGCCGTCGAAGGCGTCGGGGGCGACCGGCGCGGCGAGCGCCGGCGGCGCCGCCACCAGGGCTACGACGAGTGCTGCCGACAGCGTGATCTTTCGCAAGGCCTCTCCCTCTCGGGTCGTGTTCCCGCCCGGCTCTGATCCGAGCGTGTCGAAGCGTAGTGCAGGGCGGCGCTCCCGGCTCCGGTTGTGCCGTGCGGCTCAGCGCCGCGCCAGGGTCGAGACGACCGCCTCGTAGACGCCGTCGCCCATCCGCCCCTCGGTGACGGTGACGTTGTCGAAGGCGCCGAGGGCGATCCGCAGCGGCTCGTCGCGCTCGTAGCCGTTGGCGACGCAGAAGAAGCGGCCGACGTGCTCGGCGGCGCCGAGATCCTCGATCGAGTCGCCGGCGGCGATGCACTCCCCGCGGCCGTAGCCGCGGGCGCGCATGTGGGCGCCGACCGCCCGGCCCTTGCTGGCGCCGCCGGGGACGAGGTGGTAGGCGTGGGCGACGTCGATTCCCTCCATCGGCCGGCTGATCGCGCCGTTGTCGAGGAAGCGAAGGTCGGCGCCGTCCGGATGGGAGGCGATCAGCTCATTGGCGGCGGCGACGTCGACCGAGCCGCGGAAGAGCAGCGACAGCACCCGGCCCTCGTGCCAGGGAGCGTGCCACTCGAGCCGGCCCGCGAAGCGGTCGAAGAGCAGATCGGGGATGCCGGAGGCGACGATCCGGTCGGCGGGGTTGCCGCGTCCGTCGGGGACCCAGCCGTCGCCGGTCAGGAACGTGCGCTCGCGGTCGATCACCATCGCGCAGCCGGCCTCGTAGATGTAAGAGCTCTGACCCATCAGCCGCGAGTCGGAGAGGACCTGGGCCTCGCGCCGGCCCGACATGACCACGACCTCGACGCCGGCGCGGTGGCAGGCCTCGAGCATCAGCGCCTGGCTGCGCGAGAAGTTGCCGTCGGCGTCGGCGAACAGCGAGCCGAAGCGGCCGAGCAGGGTGCCGTCGAGGTCGGTGTAGAGGCAGCGCAGGGCCACGGGCCGTCCGCAGCCTAGCCCCCTCCCGGCGCGCGGCGGCGGGCAGGCCGTCGCGCCGAGCTGCGGGCGACCGCCCCGGCGCCGGCCGGACGCGGCCGCGGTCGCCGGGCTGGGATAGTGGGGCGGTGCTGACCAACCCGTTCACGGGCCAGACCCTGGAGCGGATCTCGGAGGACCGGGAGCTGCTCGTCATGGAGTCGACTTACGCGCCCGGCGGCGCGCCCGCCCCGCCGCACCTGCATCCCGCTCAGGAGGAGCGCTTCGTCGTCCTCTCGCGAGCCCTGCGGGCCGCCGTCGACGGCGAGCGGATGACGCTGCGCGAGGGCGACGAGCTGACGGTCGCGGCCGGGACGCCGCACGAGTTCGGCGGCCACCCGGAGTTGGCCGGGAGGGTCCGCTGGGAGGTTCGGCCGCCGCTGCGGAGCTGGGAGCTCTTCACCGGCCTGTTCGAGTCGCTGCGGGCGCACGCCGACGGCCGCGGCGACGAGGTCGACTTCGACGTCGCCGACTACGCCGACGTCTTCCGTCCGGCCTGAGAGCGTGGCCCGGACGGCCGCCTGGCGCCTCGCCGACCGCACCCTCGAGCTCGACGGCCCGATCGGCGTCGGCATCGTCAACGTCACCGCCGACTCGATGTACGCGGGCGCCCGCAGCGGCACCCCGGAGCGTGCGGTGGCCGACGGCGTCGCCCTCGCCGAGGCCGGGTTCGAGATGCTCGACGTCGGTGCCGTCGCCGCCCGCTCGGGCCCGCCGGTCGCCGCCGGCGAGGAGATCGAGCGGCTCGCGCCCGCCGTCAGCGGCCTCGGCGAGCGCGCCGGCGTCCCGGTCAGCGCCGACACCTTCGTGCCGGAGGTGGCGGCGGCGGCCGTCGCCGCCGGGGCCGTCGCCGTCAACGACATCGGCGGCGGCGCCGACGCGATGCTCGAGGTCGTCGCCGCCGCCGGCTGCGGCTACGTGCTGATGCACATCGAAGGGCCGCCGCGGGTCGACAGGCCGGCGCCGCGCTACGACGACGTCGTCGACCGGCTCAAGCGGTTCTTCGCCGAGCGGATCGAGCGCGCGGTCGCGCTCGGGGTCGACGAGGAGGCGATCGCGATCGACCCCGGCCTCGACTTCGACCTCACCGTCGCCGACGACGTCGAGATCCTGCGCCGCCTCGACGAGCTGCACGCGCTCGGGCGGCCGCTGTACCTGTCGCTCTCGCGCAAGGACTTCATCGGCGCGCTCCTCGCCGGCTCGTGGGAGGGCCGCCTTCCGGCGGAGCAGCGGGGGCACGGAACGATCGCCGCCGCGGCTCTGGCGGCGGCGAAGGGCGCCCAGGTCCACCGGCTCCACGACGTCGAGGCCCTCGACGCGATCCGCGTCGCCGCCCGGCTGAGATCACCCCGGCCGTCGAGTTGACTTCCGACCCCACCCCGGCCGTCGAGTTGACTTCCGGTCAACTGCAAATCATGTCCCTGTGGGAGCAGTGACTGGCAGTTGACCGCGCCGATCAGGTCAACCGAGGGCGGTCGGCGCGGGCCGGCTGCCCTAACTTGGGACGGGTGATGGCCAGGGCCGCGACGACGCAGGTGGGGAGCTCGTCCATCGACGGAGCCTGGCGCGCCGCGATCGACCCCGGCCGCGCCGACGGCCGGCTCGTCGCCGAGAGCGCCGAGCGCGAGCGGGAGGCGAGCGCGGCGCCGCTGCCCGCCCAGCTCCACCCCGACCTGCGGGCGGCGCTAGGGCGAGCCGGGATCGAATCGCTCTACGCTCACCAGCTCGAGACGCTGCGGGCAAGCGCGACCGCGAACGTGATCGTGACCAGCGGCACCGCCTCGGGCAAGTCGCTCGCGTTCAACCTGCCCGTCCTCGATGCGCTGGCGCGCGATCCGGCGGCGCGGGCGCTCTACCTCTACCCGACGAAGGCGCTCGCCCAGGACCAGGCGCGGAAGCTCGCGCGGCTGGCGCCGTCCGGCAGCGGGCCGGCGATCTACGACGGCGACACGCCGCGCGAGGAACGCCCCGCGATCCGCCGCCGCTCGCGCCTGATCCTGACCAATCCCGACATGCTCCACGTCGGCGTCCTCCCGCATCACCGCAACTGGGGCGACGTCCTCGCCAACCTCCGCTTCGTCGTCGTCGACGAGGCCCACGTCTACCGCGGCGTCTTCGGCTCCCACGTCGCCAACGTGCTCCGCCGCCTGCGCCGGATCGCCGCCCGCTACGGCTCCGAGCCGCGCTTCATCCTCGCCTCGGCGACGATCGCCAACCCGCTCGAGCTCGCCGAGCGCCTCGTCGGCACCCGGTTCGAGCCGGTCGACACCGACGCCGCGCCGCGGGCGGGGCGCCGGATCGCGATCTGGAACCCGCCGCTGACCGACCGCGCCGCGGGCGCCCGCCGCTCGGCGCTCGCCGAGGCCGCCGACATGCTGACCGAGCTCGTGGTCGCCGGCACGCGGACGATCTGCTTCGTCGGCAGCCGCCGCGGCGCCGAGCTGATCCACAAGTTCACGAGCGACCGGCTCGGGGACCGCGGCCGCCGCGACCTCGCCGATGCGATCGCGCCCTACCGCGCCGGCTACACGCCCGAGCAGCGGCGCGAGGTCGAGGCGCGGCTCGCGGGCGGCGAGCTGCGGGCTGTCGTCGCGACCAGCGCGCTCGAGCTCGGGATCGACATCGGCGAGCTCGAAGCGGCGATCTGCGTCGGCTTCCCCGGCACCGTCGCGAGCCTGCGGCAGATGTGGGGGCGGGCGGGCCGGCGGCGCGACGGGCTCGCCGTCTACCTGGCCGGGATCGACGGCCTCGACCAGTTCTTCTGCCGCCACCCGGACGAGTTCCTGACCCGCCCGGTCGAGGCGGCGATCCTCGACCACACGAACGAGCGGATCCAGTCCGCGCACCTGCTCGCCGCCGCCTTCGAGATCCCGCTCGGCGCCGAGCGCGACGACGAGATCCTCGGCGCCGGCTGGCGCGAGCGGGCCGAGGCGCTCGTCGCGCACGGCCACCTGCGGCGCGGCCGAGGCGGCCTGCTCCGGGTCCGCGGCGCCGAGTACCCGGCGGGCGCCATCGGCCTCCGCTCGGCGTCGGCCGACGCGGTCACGGTCGTCGACGGCGACAGCGGCGAGCTGCTCGGCACGGTCGAGGCGGAGCGCGCTCTCTCGACCGTGCATCCCGGAGCCGTCTATCTCCACCTCGGCCGCTCCTTCGAGGTTCGCGAGCTCGACGTCGCCGGGCGCCGCGCGATCGTCGCTCCGTTCGGCGGCGACTGGTACACGCAGCCGCGCCGCGAGACCGACGTCTACATCGAGCGGATCGAGGCGAAGCGCGACGCGCTCGGGGTCGAGCTCCACCTCGGCGTCGTCTCGGTCTCAGAGCAGGTGATCGGCTTCCAGCGCAAGCGGACCGGCGCCGACGACGCCGATGGCGGCGGGCAGGCGTTCGACTTCGTCGCCCTCGACCTGCCCGAGCAGAGCTTCCCGACCCAGGCGCTCTGGTACGTCCTGCCGGACGAGCTCGCCGGCCCCGCGGCGCTTCCCTCCGACGTCCAGCTCGGCGCCCTCCATGCCTCCGAGCACTCCCAGATCGCCGTGCTGCCGCTGCTCGCGATGTGCGACCGCTGGGACATCGGCGGGCTCTCGACCAACGTCCACATGCAGACCGGCCGGCCGACGATCTTCATCTACGACGGCCACCCCGGCGGGGTCGGCATCTCGCGCCGCGGCTACGACGAGTTCGAGCGCCTCGTCGCCGACGCCGCCCGCCTCGTCGGCGAATGCCCCTGCGACGACGGCTGCCCCTCCTGCATCCAGAGCCCGAAGTGCGGCAACCTCAACGACCACCTCCACAAGGCCGGCGCGCTCGAGCTGATGGGCGGAATGCTCGGCCGTTAGGCGGGTGGTCGCACCGCGCCCGCGCCCCGAAGGCCGGACCTTCCTACCGATCGGCCTGCCGCTCCTCCGCCTCGAACATCCGGGTCCGGTAAGCGAGGACCACCGCCTGCACGCGGTCGCGGAGCTCGAGCTTTTGGAGGATGTGGGTGACGTGCGTCTTCACGGTCGTCTCCTCGATGTGGAGCTCAGCTCCGATCTCGGAGTTCGAGAGCCCCGCGACGATCAGCCGGAAGATCTCCCGCTCACGCTCGGTCAGCTCGCCGTACCCGGCCGGCGGCTCGGGCCGGGCAACCTGCGCGAACTGCCTGATCACCCGTTTCGTCACCGCCGGTGAGAGCAACGCATCGCCGGCGGCGACGGTGCGGATGGCCGCGATCAGCTGCTCGGGGGGGTCGTCCTTGAGCACGAAGCCGCTGGCGCCGGCGCTGAGCGCCTCGTAGACGTACTCGTCGAGGTCGAACGTGGTCAGGATCAGGACCCGGGCGGCGGGGTCGGCGGCGAGGATGCGCCGGGTGGCCTCGAGGCCGTCGAGCTCGGGCATCCGGATGTCCATGAGGACGACGGTCGGGCCGCAGCGGGCGGCCTTCGCGACCGCCTCGAGCCCGTCGCGGGCCTCGGCCACCACCTCGATGCCCTCCTCGCCGGAGAGCAGCATCCGAAAGCCGGCCCGGACCATCGACTGGTCGTCGGCGACCAGCACGCGGATGCTCATTCGCCGTACCTCTCGAGCGGAAGCCGCGTCCTGAGGACGAAGCCGGCCTCGCTCCCGGCGCCCGCGGTCATCTCGCCGCCGTAGACCTTGACCCGCTCGCGGACGCCGAGGAGACCGTGGCCGTTGCCTCGACCCGGCGTGGCACCTCGACCGTCGTCGCGGATCTCGATGTCCAGCTCGCCGGAGCGGTAGCGGACGGTCACCTCGGCCCGGCTTGCGTGCGCGTGCTTGAGCGCGTTCGTCAGCCCCTCCTGGACGATCCGGTAGGCGGTGAGGTCGAGCGCCTCCGGCAGTGGGCGGGGATCGCCGTCGATGTGCAGCTCCACGGGCAGGCCCGCGTCGCCGACCTGGTCCAACAGGGGCTCGAGGTCGGAGAGGCCCGGCTGTGGGCCGAGCGCCACCTCCTCCCCGTCGCGCATGGCGCCGAGCAGCCGGCGCATCTCCGCCAGCGCGGTGCGGCCGGTCCGCTCGACCCGCGCCAGCGCCTCCCGGCTCTCCGGGTCGACCGTGGCCAGGCCGTGCCGCACGGCCCCGACCTGGAGCACCATCACGCTGACCGCGTGGGCGACGATGTCGTGCAGCTCGCGCGCGATCCGGGCCCGCTCCTCGGCGACCGCGATGCGGGCGGCCGTCTCGCGCTCACGCTCGGCCTGGATCGCGCGAAGCTCCGCCGCCTCGACCTGCTCGGCCCGCCCGCGCATCGCGAAGCCGGCCAGCCAGCTGATCGCGAAGAGGAGCGGGGTGAAGGCGAAGTCGCCCGTGTCGTGGGTCGGGTCGTTGGAGACGACGATCGCCGCCGCCGCCACGACCAGGCCCAGGCCGATCCGCGCCTGCGCGGCGTCGCGGACGTTGCCGATCAGGAACGCGGCCACGAACCCGGCGATGAAGGCGATGGGGCTGTAGGTGACCAGCCGGCCGTCCGCGAACGAGAGCGACGCGGCCAACAGCCAGACCGACGCGGGCGCCGCGAACGGGAAGCGCCGTCGTGCCAGCAGCGGCAGCACGAGCAGCGCGATCGCCGGCGCCGCGAACCAGGTCGAGGTATCCGGATCCCGCGCAGGGTCGCTCCTGAACGCGGCCTCGAGCGCGCTCGCGCCGGCGGCGATCAGGACCAGCGCATCGAGGCCGTGCGCGCGGGCGAAAGACCAGACCCGGTTCACCGGTTGAACGTACTGGAGCGCCCCGGGGGCCGCCTCCGACTTGGGTAGGAGACGAGATCGTCCCCGGCGACGAGGTGGCGGGACCGCGACGCGCCTACGGTCGCGGCATGGACCCGATCAGCGGAGGAGATGCCATGAACGTCCGAGCGAAGAGCACCGAGGCACCCGACAACCTCGCCGCCCGCATCGGCCGCTGGAGCGCGAGGCACCGGAGGAAGGCGGTGCTCGGCTGGCTGGCGTTCGTGATCGCGGCGGTCGCGATCGGAGGCGCCGTCGGGACCAGCACGCTCGCGGACGAGGACAGCGGCGTCGGCGAGTCGCGCCAGGCGGACCAGGCGATCGCCGCGGCATTTCCGGACGAGAGCGCCGAGGAGGCGGTGCTCGTGCAGAGCGCCGGCCCGGAGGCGTCGCGGCGGCGCCTGCGGGCCGCGGTCGGCGCGACGATCGCCGCGATCCGCGACGAGCCGGGCGTGAAGGCGATCTCGAACCCCTACGCCCCGAACGGCGCGATCTCCGAGGACGGCCACTCCGCCCTGATCGAGTTCAAGATCGCCGGCGACGACGAGGTGGCCGGGGAGCGCGTGGAGGGCGTGCTGGCGGCGGTGCGCGAGGTCGACCGGCGCTACGGCGACCTGCGGATCGAGCAGTTCGGCTTCGCCAGCGCCGACAACGCGCTGACGAAGGCGTTCGCGGACGACTTCCGCAAGGCCGAGACCACCTCGCTGCCGATCACCCTCGTGATCCTCGTCCTCGCCTTCGGCGCGCTGGTCGCGGCGGGGATCCCGCTGCTGCTGGCGATCTCGGCGGTTGCCGCGGCGCTGGGCCTGATCGGGCCGATCAGCCGGCTGATGGCGGTCGACGAGGCGATCACCTCGGTCGTGCTGCTGATCGGCCTCGCGGTGGCGGTGGACTACGCGATGTTCTACCTGCGCCGCGAGCGCGAGGAGCGGGCCGCGGGGCGCGGACCCGAGGCCGCGCTCGCGGCGGCGGCGGCGACCTCCGGGCGGGCGGTGCTGATCTCGGGCCTGACCGTGATGGTCGCGATGGCCGGAATGTACTTCGCCGGGGCGCCGACCTTCTCGGGGTTCGCCACCGGCACGATCGTGGTCGTCGCGGTCTCCGTGCTCGGCTCGCTGACCGTGCTGCCGGCGGTGCTTTCGAAGCTCGGCGACCGGGTCGAGCGGGGCCGCGTCCCCGTGATCGGGCGGCTGAAGCGCTCCGGGCGCGAGTCGCGGCTGTGGGGTGCGGTCATCGACCGCGTGACGCGGCGCCCGCTCGCGTCGCTTGGGGCCGCCGGCGGGCTGCTGGTCGCGCTCGCGGTCCCGGCCTTCTCGATGCACACCGCGCTGCCGGGCGTGGACACGTTCCCGCGCTCGATCGACGTGATCCGGACCTACGACCGGATCCAGGCCGACTTCCCCGGCAACCAGCTTCCGGCGGTGGTCGCCGTCGAGGCGGACGACGTGACCTCGCCGGAGGTCGCCGCGGCGATCGAGGCGATGAACCGGCGCGCGCTCGCGAGCGGCGAGTTCCATGGGCCGGCCTCGGTCCGGATCTCGCCCGACCGCAGCGTCGCCGAGGTGTCGCTGCCGATCGCCGGCGACGGCACCGACGAGCGCTCGGTCGCGGCCCTCGAGAGGCTGCGCGAGGAGATCATCCCGGCGACGGTCGGGGCGGCGGGCGCGCAGGCGTCGGTGACCGGCATCACCGCGTCGAACCGGGATTTCAACGACGTGATGAAGTCGAACGTGCCGTACGTGTTCGCCTTCGTGCTCACGATGGCGTTCGTCCTGCTGCTCGTCAGCTTCAGGTCGATCGTGATCCCGCTCAAGGCGATCGCCCTGAACCTGCTCTCGGTCGCGGCGGCCTACGGCGTCCTCGTGCTCGCCTTCCAGCATGGACACCTGTCCGGGCTGCTCGGGGTCGAGTCGACCGGCGCGATCACCTCGTGGCTGCCCCTGTTCCTGTTCGTCGTCCTCTTCGGGCTCTCGATGGACTACCACGTGTTCATCCTGACCAGGGTCCGCGAAGCGGTCGACGCCGGATCCCGGACCGAGGACGCGATCGCCCACGGGATCAAGTCGACCGCGGGCGTGGTCACGAGCGCCGCGGTGGTGATGGTCGCCGTGTTCTCGATCTTCGGCACCCTGTCGATGGTCGAGTTCAAGCAGATGGGTGTCGGCCTCGCCGTCGCCGTGCTGATCGACGCGACCATCGTTCGCGGCGTCCTGCTGCCGGCGGCGATGATGCTGCTCGGCGAGCGCAACTGGTGGCTCCCGCGCCGGCTGCGATGGCTGCCCCGCGTCTCCCGTGGGGAGAGCGCCCCGGGGTCGGAGCCGACGGCCCCGGTCGTGCCCGCCGAGCGGTCCGCGTCCCGCGCCGGCTCGTGGCCGCTCGCCGCACCCGCTCGTCGCCGGTGACGGCTCGGTCGGCCCCCGCGCTCCGATCCGCCTACAGCGTCGTCGCGGCCCGGAGCCCCTCGAGGACGGCTTCCTCCACCGTCCTCGGGGCCAGGCAGTCCCCGACCAGCACCGACTCGGTGCCAGCCGCGGCGAGCGCCGCGGCGAGGGAGTCGTTGGCGACCTGGCCCTGGGCGAGGACGAGCGATGCCGCGCCCTCGACGATGATCGGCTCGCCGCTGACGGTGTGCTCGAAGTAGACGGTGTCGTCGTCGGCGCCGTAGAGGCGCGCCATCGGGATGATCGTGACGTGGCGCCGGTGGAGGTCGGCGATCAGGGCGTCGCGCACGTACTGCTGGATCCTCTGGCCGGGCATGTACCCGTTGACGGCGAGGGTGACCGGGCTGCGGGTCGAGGACGCGTGCAGCGCGAGCCCGGGGCCGACCCAGTCGCAGGGCCAGTCGGCGACGACGACGTGGCCGTCCGGAAGCTCGGCGCCCCGCAGCAGCTCCCAGGCGTCGAGAACCGTCGGGCTGCCGAGGATCTCGAGCGGCGGGCGGCGGGGAAGGCCGCCGGTGGCGACCACGACGACGTCGGGCTGCTCGCGCTCGACCAGCGAGCGATCGACGCGGGAGTCGAGGACGATGCGGGCGCCGGCGCTCTCGGCCTCGTACCGGAGGTTGGTGGCCACGCCCCCGAACTCCGCGCGGCCCGGAAGGCGCTCGGCAAGCAGCACCTGGCCGCCCACCTGCCTGCCGGCCTCGTGAATGGTGACGTCGTGGCCGCGGGCGGCGGCGACGGCGGCAGCCTTGAGCCCGGCCGGGCCGGCTCCGGCAACGAGCACGCGGCGTGGCCGCGACGCCGGCTCGAGCGAGCCGAACTCCAGCTCGCGGCCCCGCTCCGGATGCTGGATGCAGGAGGTCGGATAGCCGCGGTGGAAGTGGCCGATGCAGGCCTGGTTGCAGGCGACGCAGGCCCGGATCGCATCGAGCCGGCCGTCGATCGCCTTGCGCGGCAGCTCGGGATCGGAGATCAGCGCCCTGGCCATCGCGCAGGCGTCGGCCTGGCCGGCCGCGAGCACCCTCTCGGCCTGCTGGGGCTCGTTGATCCGGCCGGCGACGATCACGGGGATGTCGACGATCGACCTGACCCGGGCCGCGAGCGGCGCGACGTAGGCGTTCTCGAAGTTCATCGGGGGAACGATGTGATCCGAGCCGGCCAGCGTCGCCGACGATCCCGCGGTCACGTTGACGTAGCTGAGCATCCCCCCTGCGGCGAGCGAGCCGATCGCGGCGACCGCCTCGTCCGGTTGCAGGCCGTCGTGGGAGAGCTCGTCGACGCTGATCCGGAGGCCGACGATGGCGGCCGCGCCCACCGCCTCGCGCGCGGCCGCGACGACCTCCCGCAGGAACCGGACCGGCTCGCGGCCGTACTCGTCCTCGCGGTCGTTGAGGCGCGGGTTGAGGAACTGGGCCGGCAGGTAGCCGTGGCTGGCGACGACCTCGACCCCGTCGAGGCCCGCGCGCACGAGCCGGCCGGCCGCGCCCGCGTAGTCGGCTACGACCCGTTCGACCTCCGTCCGACCGAGCGGGCGCGGCATGACGTGAAAGCGCTCGGTCGGCACGGCGCTGACCGAGTACGCGACCGGGGCGCTGCCGTCCTGCGACTCCATGACCTCGCGTCCGGGATGGAAGATCTGGCCGAGCACGACGCTGCCGTGCGCGTGGCAGGCGTCGGCAAGACGACGGTAGCCGGGGAGGCATCCGTCGTCGTTCGCCATCAGCACGTGCGAGGTGTAGCGGGCGGACTCGTTCACCCCCGCCACCTCGACGACGATCATGCCGACGCCGCCCGCGGCGCAGGCCTCGTGATAGGCGACGAGGGCGTCGCTGACGCGCCCGTCGACGGCCAGCGTCGTGTCGTGGGCCGAGAGCACGATGCGATTGCGAAGCGTGGCCTCCCCGATCTTCAGCGGCGAGAACAGGTGAGGGAACCGGGCGACGCCGGGCGGCTCGGAACCCGGCGCCGACGGGTCTTCTGTCGGCCGGACTCCCATGGCCCGATGCTATCGGCGCCGGCGCGGGCCCGTCCCGGCTCAGCGCCGCGTCAGCAGCGGTGGGAGCTCGGCGATCGAGTCGATCGTGGCGGTGGGCTCGACGCCGGCGGCCGCGGCCGCGCCCGGCCGGTACTTCCCGGTCCGAACCAGGACCGCCTCGAGCCCGGCGTCGAGCGCGCCGCCGATGTCGCCCTCGATGTCGTCTCCGACCATCAAGGCGCGGCCGTCCCCGGGGATCTCCGCGAGCGCCGCGAGAAAGAGGGCGGGGGAGGGCTTTCCGGCCACCGTCGCCTCGACCCCGGCCGCGTACTCGAGCGCCGCCGACCAGGCGCCGACGTCCATCACCAGCCCCGCGGAGCTGCGCCAGTAGCGGTTGCGCTGGAGCGCGATCAGCTCGGCCCCGCCGAGCAGGGCCCGGAACGCCCCGTTGAGCGCGTCGGGCGTGAAGCCATCGCCGAGATCGCCGAGCACGACGGCGTCCGGCTGTTCGCCGTCCTCCGCCTCGCGCAGGCCGGCGAGGTCCGCCCGGAGCTCCTCCGGCACCAGCATCAGGACGCGCCGGAGCCCGCGCTCCCGGCAGACGGAGACCGCCGTCGCCGCCGGCGTGACGACCTCCTCGTCGCCGACCGTGAAACCCATTCCCCGGAGGCGCCCGACGATCGCGGCCCGCGGCCTCGAGGTCGTGTTCGTGATCAGCCGTACGCCGGCGGTCAGCTCGCGGCAGCGTTCGAGCGCGCCAATCGCTCCCGCGATCGGCTCGTCGCCGACGTGCAGGACTCCGTCGATGTCGAGCAGCAACCTCGGTCCGCCGGTTTCGGGCATGGCACAACCCTAGGTCGACGCGAGGGATCGGGAAGCGCCGCAGGCATCAGGCAGCCGTCTCGGGCCGGCGGCCGAGGCCCGCTTTCTGCGGGGGATCGGGAAGATCGAGGTCGAGCCGCCGGCGCCGGCCGACTGGGAGCGCATCGCCGCGCTCGTCGACCGTTACGCGGATCTGCCGCTCGGCGGAACCGATGCATCGGTGGTCGCGCTCGCCGAGCGGCTCGACGCCGGGATCGTCGTGACCCTCGATCAACGGCACCTCACCGTCGTACGACCGCGCCACCGCCAAGCCCTCGAGCTGTTGCCGGCGCCCTAGCGCCTCCACTCGCCCGGTACGGATCGGCGCGGGCACCGTTCGTCGAGCTCGGGTTCGGGCTCGACTTCGGCGAGGCCTTCCTCGGTCTCGGCGGCCGACGGCGTCGTCAACACGGCGGCGCGCCTCCAGGGCGAGGCCGGAGGGAGAGGTCGTCCTCTCCGCGCGAGTTGCCGCCGGGCTCGCCGACCCCGAACCGGGCGAGGCCGTGTCGCTCCGGCTCAAGGGCAAGGCTGAGCCGTTCGCCGCCTACCGGGTCTCGCCGGGATCGAGGCCCGGCGGATGATCCCGGCGGCGACCGAGCGGCCGATCACCGCCAGCAGGCGAGCCGCCGCTGCGGGCGGCGCCGAGCCCGGCGACGATCTGATTGACGATCGTCCTCAACCGATCGTCGTCATCGTCGCCGTGTCCTCATCATGGCGAGGGCCGGAATCGAACCGGCGACACCACGATTTTCAGTCGTGTGCTCTACCAACTGAGCTACCTCGCCGCGGGCCGGTAAGGCTAGTGGAGCGGCGCCGGGAGGGGCGCGGGGCGCGATCGCGCGGGGGAGGCGGTCCGGTGGCCGGGGTTCGGGGCCGCGTGGACACCGCGCCGGCCGCCGCCGTCGGCGCGCGGGCCGGGTCGGCGCGGCGTCAGATCCGCGGGCGCGCGGTGCGGAGGACGCGGCCGGCGAGCAGCGCTACGCGGGCGCCGAGCAGGAGGTAGGCGGCGATCAGGATGGTCTCGCCGGCCCGATCGAGCGAGCCGGCCCCGAGATCGGCGGCGGCGGCCGTTGCGACGCCGAGGGCGGCTACGGCGGTGAGGGCGATGTCGCGTGCCGGGCGCGGTTCCGGCATCCCGCGCCCGAGGTCGCGGACCCGGAGGAGCACGGCGAGGAGGTGGAGAAGCGAGCCGAGCACGGTGAGCCCGATCCAGCCGCTGACGAGCAGGGTCGCCGTCGCCGCCCGGGTCGGGTCGGCGAGCGCCTCGTCCGGGCCGGCGCCGATGGCGCCGACCGCGGCGACGGTGAGGCCCAGCACGAGGAAGACCTGCGCCGCGGCGACGACCCGCGCCGGGAGCGAGAGCGGCCGGCGGGCGGCGGTCAGGCTGCCGAGCAGGTTCGCGGCCAGGGCACCGGAGGCGAGCACGAGCAGCGGCCAGCCGGCGACCACGGCGGGGTCGAGCGAGAAGCCGTAGCCGGCGGCGAGGAGCGCGACGCCGCCGATCCAGGCAGCGAAGGTCGGCCCCTGCAGGCGCGGGAAGCGCAGCCGCGAGTGGGTCAGGGACGGGAAGAAGGTGTGCAGGGTGCCGACGATCGCGGTCCCGAGCCAGCCGCCGAGGTTGAGGACCATGTGGGCGCCGAGCAGGTTGCCGTGGCTCCAGCCGACCGCGCCGGCGAGCATCGCGCCGGCGATGACGCCGATCACCAGGCAGGCGGTCGCGGCCAGGTACCAGCGGGTCGCCCACGGGGCGCTGCCGAGCGAGCGGCGCCGCATCTCGGCGAGGCCGGCAGCGTAGAGGCCGAGCGTCGCGAGCAGCAGGCCGGCGCCGGCGTAGACCATCGGCTCGCTGCCGAGCGGGACCCCGATTGCGAGGAGCAGCGCCCCGGCGTTCCAGCCGCCGAGCTCGACGCGGATCAGCGCCTGCCGGGGCGGGTCGGTGGCGAGGAAGGCGCCGGCGAAGAACTGGCTCGCGCCGAGGACGAGCTGCGAGATGCCGCCGACGAGGACGAGGTGGAGGGCGAGCCAGCGCCCCCACGCCCAGGAGTCGATCGCGTTCGCGACCGCGACCGCGGCGCCGGCGATCGCCATCGCCAGCCCGGCGATGAAGAAGGCTCCGATCACGTCGGTCGGTCGGAGCCCGTCGACCTGCAGCGGCTTCGCGCGGGCGCGCGACCGGCACCGGCCGGCGCCGGGCGCCGCCGCCTGTCCCGGTGGCGGCGGCGCGCCGGGCGCGACCGGTCTTTCAGGCGCGACGACTGCGGTACTGGGGTCCGAGTCGCCGTGCTGGTCCATGGATGGGCGGGAGTTTTGCACAAGCGTTTTGTGTAAACGTCCGTGGCGGCCACGGATCGGGGGCCGCCTGCGAGCGGCCGTCCGGTTCCGAGGCCGCCCGCAGGCCGCCGCCCGCGCGGCGCTGCGAAGCGTGGCGGACCGGGCGGGTGCCAGTAGCGACCACCGAGCGATCAGGGTGAGCGGAGCCGATGCGCCGCTGACCCGCCCTCCCTAACGTGAGGGTGCATTCACAAGGAGGAAGCGATGAAGTCCTCGCCGGCCCGCGCACCGATTCGTCCGCGATGCCGCTGACCCGCCGCAGCACCTTCCGGGACCGCCGCGAGGCGGGGCGGATGCTCGCCGCCCGGCTCTCGGAGATGGATCTCGACGCCCCGGTCGTGATCGCGCTTCCGCGGGGAGGGGTCCCGGTCGGATTCGAGGTGGCGCGGGCGCTGGGCGCCCCGCTCGACGTCGGCCTCGTCCGCAAGATCGGCCATCCGAGCCAACCCGAGCTCGGCATCGGCGCGATCGGCGAGGACGGATCGGTGGTGGTCGACCGGCGGGCGCTCGAGGCGTTCGCGATCGACGACGAGCAGGTCGAGCTGATCGCCGCGCGCGAGGCCGAGGAGCTCGATCGCCGTCGCCGCCTCTACCGCGGCGACGCGCCGCCGGCGCCGGTCCGCGACCGGACCGTCGTCGTCGTCGATGACGGGATCGCCACCGGCGTCACCGCCGCCGCCGCGGCCCGGGTCCTGAAGGCGCAGGGGGCCGCGCGGGTGATCCTCGCCGTCCCGGTCTGCCCGGCCGGGACCCCGGAGCGGATCGACGGCGGGATCGACGAGGTCGTGACGCTCGCGGCCCCGGAGCGGTTCGGAAGCGTCGGCGCCTGGTACGACGACTTCTCCCAGACCTCGGACCGGGAGGTGGTCGAGCTGCTCGCGGCGGCGCGCCCCGACGTTCCCGCCGCCGGGCCCGGCGTGCCGGGCGAGGTGACGATCCCGACCGCCGACGGGGTCGAGCTCGGGGGGTTCCTGCGGTTGCCGCCGGACCCGACCGGCCTCGTCGTCTTCGTCCACGGCAGCGGCTCGAGCCGCCACAGCCCGCGCAACGCGTCGGTCGCCCGCTACCTCGAGGGTCGTGGCCTGGCGACGCTGCTCTTCGACCTGCTGACGCCGGCCGAGGCTGCCGACCGACGGCTCGTCTTCGACATCGAGCTGCTCTCGCAGCGGCTCGGGGACGCGATCCGCTGGTCCCGCGGGCAGGGCGCGGCGGCCGGCCTGCCGCTCGCCTGCTTCGGCGCCTCCACGGGCGCCGCCGCGGCGCTCACCGCCGCGGCCGAGCCGGGCGCCGGGATCGCCGCCGTCGTCTCCCGCGGCGGCCGCCCCGATCTCGCCGGGGCGACGCTGCGACGCGTCACCGTCCCCGTCCTGCTGATCGTCGGCGGCGCCGACACCGAGGTCCTGGCGCTGAACCGGGCCGCCGCGACGGAGCTCGCCGGCCCCTGCCGGCTCGCGGTCGTCCCCGGAGCGGGGCACCTGTTCGAGGAGCCCGGGACGCTGGCGCAGGCGGCCCGGCTCGCCGCCGACTTCCTCGAGGTCGAGCTCGCGGCCGCCGAGCCGGGCGCCCGCCCCGCCGGCGGCGCGCGATGAGAGCCGGCACCGCACCCCGCGCCGCGGCCGGTGCCGTCGCGAAGGCGATCGCGGGCGCCGCGCATCCCGTGACCGGCGCTCCCGGCGACTACGACGAGCTGATCGAGTCGGTCGGCGACGGGCGGGTCGTCCTGATCGGCGAGGCCACCCACGGGACCCACGAGTTCTATCGCCACCGCGCGGTGATCACAAAGCGCCTGATCGAGGAGAAGGGGTTCAACGCCGTCGCCGTCGAGGCCGACTGGCCGGACGCCTACCGCGTCAACCGCTTCGTCCACGGGGCCGACGACGACCCCGACGCCGAGCGCGCCCTCGCCGGCTTCGAGCGCTTCCCGACCTGGATGTGGCGGAACGCCGACGTCCTCGACTTCGTCGGCTGGCTGCGGGCCCACAACGAGCGCGCCGAGGGCCCGGCGGGCTTCTACGGGCTCGACCTGTACAGCCTCTATCGCTCGGTCGCGGCGGTCATCGAGTACCTCGACCGCATCGACCCGGCGGCCGCCGCCCGGGCGCGTGCGCGCTACGACTGCCTCGAGCGCTTCGAGGAGAGCCAGGCCTACGGGTACGCGGCGGCGCGCGGGCTGACCCCTTCCTGCCAGGAAGGGGTGCTGCGCCAGCTCGTCGACCTGCAGCGGACCGGTGAGGCCTACCTGCGGCGCGACGGCATCGCCGCCGAGGACGAGCAGTTCTACGCCGAGGAGAACGCCCGGCTCGTCGTCGCCGCCGAGCGCTATTACCGGTCGATGTTCACCGGCCCGGTCTCATCGTGGAGCCTCCGCGACAGCCACATGGCGGGGACGCTGGAGCGGCTGATCGCCCACCTCGAGGGGCGCGGCCCGGCCCGCGTCGTCGTCTGGGCCCACAACTCCCACGTCGGCGATGCCCGGCGGACGTCGATGGGGCCGCGCGGTGAGCACAACATCGGCCAGCTCGCCCGCGAGCGATTCGGGCTCGGCGCCATCCTGATCGGGTTCACGACCTGCACCGGCACCGTCAGCGCCGCCTCCGACTGGGGCGCCCCGGTGGAGCGCAAGCGGGTCCGGCCGCCGCGAGCCGACAGCGTCGAGGCGGTCCTCGGCGCGGTCGAGCTCGACGCGTTCTGGCTGCGCCTGCGCGACGACGGGCGTGCCGCCGCCGAGCTCTTCCATCCGCGGCTCGAGCGTGCGATCGGGGTCATCTACCGGCCCGAGAACGAGCTCGCCAGCCACTACTTCGAGACCCACCTCTCAGAGCAGTTCGATTACGTCATCCACTTCGACCAGACCCGGGCGGTGGAGCCGCTCGAGCGGACGGCGGAGTGGCAGCGCGGCGAGCCGCCCGAGACCTACCCGACCGCGCTCTGAGGCGCGCATGGCGGAACGGGCGCCGGGGGGCGTGAGAAGGCCGGCGTCGCGAGCCGACTCCGGCGGGGCCTCGCCGCTGCGTCAGTGATCGGGGCGGCCGAGCGACGTCCCTCGCGGAGAGAGCGTGAACGGTCCGCGACGAGAGAGCAGCGCCGGGCGCCGCGCCGGTAGGGCGCGGCCGGGGTCGTCCGCGCCCATCCCTACCGTCCCAGCGGTCATGGAGCCACGGCAGCCACAGCTCGAAGACCTCCCGGATGCCGGCTCCGACCGCGCGGCGCACCAGGAGCTGGCGACCCTCGGCGACGGCGATCGGGTCGAGTCTTCCTACGCGGTCCGCGAGCGCAGCCGCAGGCCGACCAAGCGGGGAGGCGAGTGGCTGTCATTGCGGATCGCGGACCGCACGGCGACGGTCCAGGCGAAGTCCTGGGACGAGGTCGACGCCCGGTTCGCGATCGCGGAGCCGGGCACCGTGGTCCACGTCAGCGGCCGGTTCGAGCGGAGCCCCAAGTGGGGCGACGCGCTGATCGTCGAGGCGATGGCGCGGGCCGCCGAGGGAGATTACGACCCCGCGTGGCTGCTCGAGAGCTCGCCGGTGCCGGTCGAGCGGATGGAGTCCGACCTGGTCGACCTGATCGCGACGGTCCAGAACGATGACCTGCGCCGGCTCCTCGACCGGCTGATCGCGCCCGGGGGCGATCTCTGGAGACGGTTCCGCGATGCGCCCGCCGCCAAGCACTACCACCAGGCCTACCGTCACGGGCTGCTCGAGCACACCCTCTCGGTCGCGCAGGGAGTCAGCGCGGCCGCCTCGTTCTTCCCCGGCATCGATCGCGACGTCGCCGTGGCCGGGGCGCTGCTGCACGACATCGGCAAGCTCGAGGCCTACAACGACAACCCGCTCGCGATCGACATGACCGACCTCGGCCGCCTGGCCGGGGAGATCCCGCTCGGCTACTACCGGGTGCGGCGCGAGATCGAGTCGATCGAGGGCTTCGACCCCGACCTTGGCCGGGCGGTGCTCCACATCATCCTCTCCCACCACGGGACGCTCGAGCACGGCTCGCCCGTGACCCCGGCGACCCGCGAGGCGACGCTCGTCCACATGATGGACAACCTCGGCGGCAGGCTCGGCAGCTTCGACCGGATCGAGCGCACCCTCGCCGACGGCGAGGCCTGGTCCGGCTTCGACCGCGGGATTGACGGCAGCGCCTACTTCCGCGACCGCCGGGCGGCCTGAGCGACCGCGGCTCGGCGTCATCGGCCGGCTCGCGGCCCAAGGCCGCGTCACCGACCTCTTCCTGGATCCGCGATCGCTCAACCTCGCCCGGGGGCGGCCTGAGCGGCCGCGGCTCGGCGTCATCGCCGGCGACGGGACAGCGCCCACGTCCCCGGGGAGAACGCCGGCGCCGCCTCGCGGCGTCGGGCTATCGGCGGCGGCGGTGCTCGGCGCGGATCCGGACCAGCTCCGGGTCCTGGCGTACGGTTCGGGCGATGAACTGGGCGGCGGCGATGGAGAGCATTCTCGGGACTGCCTCTTGTTTCGGGGAACTGACCGGCAAAGAGGCTACAGAGGTCATAATGACCTGTCAAGTGGAATTGATGGTCACAAGCCAGTAGGATCCGGGCCATGGACGTCCCGAGGCTCAGCCGCTGGCTCGAGAGCAAGGTCGCCCCCGATCCCCTGATCGCCGTTCAGGCGCTGGCCAATTCGCACCCGTCCGAGGACCAGGGGGAGCTCCTGCTCGACGTCGAGACGACCCGCTACTGGCTGCTTCGCTTCGGGTTCGCGGCCGACGGCATCGAGGTCAGCGAGGACGATCGCGGGCGCCTCCTCGAGCTTCGCGGCTGCGTCCGGGCGCTGATCGACGCCAACGCGACCGGCGAGCGGGACGCGGCCGCGAGCGAGCGTCTCGCCGCCATCGTCGCCGACCACCCGGTTCCGCTCGCGGTCGAGCGGGACGGGCGGATCGGTCTCGACCTGGCCCCCGCCCCCTCGGTCGATGCGCTGATCGCGCAGCTGATCGGAGTCGTCCTGCGGGCGCAGATCGACGGCACCTGGGAGCGGCTGAAGATCTGCGCCGCCGACACCTGCCGCTGGGCCTTCTACGACGCCTCGAAGAACCGGGGCGGCCACTGGTGCTCGATGGAGGTCTGCGGCAACCGCGAGAAGAACCGCAGCTACCGGCGCCGGCGGGCGGCCACCGCCTGACGCCGGCTCCCGCGGCCGCCGCTACTTCGTGAAGCGCTCGGCGCAGCGCTGCATCTTCGTCACGTCCGGCTCGACGCGCTGCACGCACGCGAGCACCCGCTCGGCGTCGGTCTTGCCGACCCCGCTCAGGTTCGGCGGGTCGACGCCGGCGCCGTCGAACGCGCTGTCGATCGAGCTCTCGATGCCGCCGAAGCTGTCGAACGCGCGGTCGATGGTCTCGTTCGTCGTGTCGAGGATCGGCCGGACGAGGAAGAAGTAGACGGCGGCGAGGATCGCGATCGTGACGATCAGACGGATCAGGCTGCGGGCGAGGGTCTCCGTCACGGCGACGCGAATCTAGATGATCGGCCCGTCGGACTGGGTCACGAGCGCCGCACCGGAGAGCGCAAACTGCGCAAATCCCGGGCTCGCCGCCGCGGCCGGCCCGACGGCGGCATCTATCCTGCGGACCGTGGCCAAGGACACCGAGAAGCTGATCCGCCAGCTCTCCCTGATCTCCTTCCTGATGGCGAACCGGCGGCCGGTCTCGGCGCTCGAGATCAAGCAGGAGGTCGAGGGCTACAGCTCGATGAACGAGGACGCCTTCGCGCGGCGCTTCTACGCCGACCGCGCCGAGCTCGAGAGCCTCGGGATCGCGCTCAAGGTCGACAAGCCGAGCGAGGGCTTCCTCGAGTCGGAGCTCTACGCGCTTCCGCCCGAGAACTACTACCTCCCCGCGATCGAGTTCAGTGACGCCGAGCTCGCGGCGCTGCGGACGGCGCTCGCCCTGCTCGACGGCCGCTTCGCCTACGCCGAGCCGTTGCGCCTGGCCCTGCAGCAGGTCTCCTGGGGGCGCAAGAGCCCGCTCGGCGCCGACGCCGACGCCCCGATCGAGATGGCGATGACCGCCTCGGCCGGGGGCCGCGAGCTCTCCCAGCGCCTCGCCAAGATCGAGACCGCGATCTCGCGCCGGAAGACGATCCAGTTCAGCTACTACACGATGGAGCGCGACGCGACGATGGATCGCGAGGTGGACCCCTACCACCTGGTCTTCCGCTCCGGCCAGTTCTACCTGATCGGGCACGCGCACGAGCGCGATGCGGTTCGCGTCTTCAGGCTCTCGCGGATCCAGGGCAAGGTCTCCTACGCGAGCAAGGCCGAGCACGACTTCAACCCGCCCGGTGACTTCGACCGGCGCGACTACGCCTCCCGCGCCGACTGGCAGATGGGCGCCACCGAGGGACGGGCGCGGATCTTCCTCCGCGATCGGATCGACTGGCTCGTAGCCCGCGATTACGGCCAGTACGGGGACATGGAGCCCGCCGCCAACGGCGACCGCAAGCGCGGCAAGGGCTCGGTCTACGAGACCGAGTTCTCCTCCTCCCGCCAGCTCGTCGCCTGGCTGCTCGGCTGGCGGCGCAACGCGACCGTGCTCGAGCCGCCGGAGCTCGCCGCCGAGGCGGAGGAGCGCCGCAAGCTCTTGCGGGAGCGCCACTCGCGCGACTTCGAGACCGCGAAGCCGCGCGCCCGCCGGCCCGGCTCCGACCGCGGCGGCCGCTCCAACGGCAAGGCCGAGACCGTGATCAGGCCGGAGCGCTTCGCGCGCCTCGTCACCCTCGCGGGGATGCTGATCGACTCCGCCCGCAACGACCGCCGGCTGCTCACCGCCGACGTCTGCGACGAGCTCGGGATCTCGGTCAAGGAGCTGACCAGCGACATCGACGTCCTCAACGTCGTCAACTTCGGCGGCGGCACCTACGTCCTCTACGCCGAGGTCGCCGGCGATGAGATCGAGGTCGATCCCGAGGCCTACGGCGACAGCTTCGCCCGCCCGGCGCGGCTGTTGCCGCTCGAGGCGAAGGCGCTGGTCGCCGCGATCGACCTGTTCGGCGACCACCTCCCGCAGGTCGGACTCGACACGGCCCGCGAGAAGATCGTCGCGGCGCTCGGCCACGATCCCTCCGAGGAGGGCCTGCAGATCACGGTCGAGCGCGACGAGCCGGAGATCGTCAGCGCGGTCAACGACGCGATCGCCTCGCGCTCGGTGCTGCGGATCAACTACTACAAGGAGAACGAGGACCAGTTCACCGCCCGCGAGATCGAGCCCTACAAGCTCGCGCGCGGGGCCGACGGCTGGTACGTGGGCTGCCGCGACCGCAAGCGCGGCGCCGTCCGCCACTTCCGGCTCGACCGGACCAAGGAGGCGGAGCCGACCGGCGAGGCCTTCGAGCACGACCAGGCGGTCGCGGACCAGCTCGATGGGCAGCGATGGCTGACTGCCGGCGAGCCCGAGGACGCCCGCTTCGCCCGCGTCTGGGTCTCACCCGAGCGCGCCCGCTGGGTGCGGGAGGAGCGCACCGTCGTCGAGGAGCTGGCCGACGGCGCGCTGATCATCGAGATGCCGTTCGCCGGGACCTCGTGGCTCGTCCGCGAGGTGCTGAAGGGCGCCGGCGACATGGTCGTGCTCGAGCCCGACGACGCCCGCGAGGCGGTGCTCGCGGCCGTCACCGAGACGGCCTGAAGAGGGAGCGAGGGATGGAGGAGCCGGCGGTCGAGGCTCCGGGCCATCCGGCGGTCGTCCGGGTCCGCGCCCGCAACCCTGGCCCGATGACGCTCTCGGGGACCAACACCTACGTCGTCGGCGCCGCCCCCGCCTGGGTGATCGACCCCGGGCCCGCCGACCGCGGCCACATCGGGCTCGTCCGCGAGCTCGGCGAGACCCGCGGCGGGATCGCCGGCGTGCTCCTCACCCACTCCCACTCCGATCACAACGCGGGGTGCGAGATGCTGGGGGCGGACGTGCTCGTCGGAAGCGCGGAGCCGGTCGAGGAGCTCGCCGAGGTCGGAGGCCGGGGGTCGGAGGCCGGAGAGGCCGGTGTGGCGGCGGAGGTCGGGCCGTTTCGGGTGCTCCCGACTCCGGGGCATGCGTCCGACCACCTCGCGTTCGCCTACGGCGAGGTCTGCTTCTGCGGCGACCTGATCCTCGGCGAGGGATCGACGATCGTGCCGCCGCGGTCGGCCGGCGGGTCGCTCGCCGACTACATGCGCTCGCTCGACGCCGTCGCCGCGCTCGGCGCCTCGCTGCTCTGCCCCGGCCACGGCGACTGGATCACCGACCCGGCGGCGAAGGTCGCCGAGTACGCCGCCCACCGCCGCGAGCGCGAGCGGATGCTCGTCGCGGCGCTCGCGGCCGGCCGCCGCTCCGAGGACGAGCTCCTCGACGCCGCCTGGGCCGACGTCCCCGAGTCGATGCGGCCGGCCGCTGCGCTGGCTCTGCGGGCCCACCTCGAGAAGCTCGCGGACGAGGATCGGCTGCCGGGCGACTTCGGGCTCTAGCCGGTGCCCCGACGCTCCATCGCGCTCCCTGCAGCAGCCATCGGCGCGACTTGTGGGGCCATACGACCCAAAATCGCTGCCAATGCGCGGATGCCCCGTCTGGCAAGCGTTCGGCCGCGACGCCCTACGATCGGCGCATGAGCCCACATGTCGTTGATCTGCGGAAGCTCCCGGGTGCGGAGATCGTGCTCGAGGGCCTCGACGATCTCGACGCCGGCCGTCGCACGATCGAGGCGGCAGCGGTCCAGGTGGCCGCGGCGCGGCTGCGGGACGGTGGCCTGCCCGTCCCCGAGCGAGGGCCGGATGCCGGCGAGCCCGGCCACGCGCTCTACCGCCTGCTCGCCGACGAGCTCGACCCGCACTCCCGCTACAACGCGATCCTGCGCCGGGTCGACAGCTTCGCCCGGGCGCTCGAGGGTGCGCGAGCTCGCTGACGCGGGACGGGTCCGGCGCCTGGCCGCCGAGCTCGGCCGGATCGCGCCGCGCGGGACCAGGGTCTACCTGGTCGGCGGGGCGACGGCGGTCCTCGAAGGGTGGCGCGAATCGACCGTGGACGTGGACCTGAAGATCGAGCCCGAGTCCGAGCAGGTGATGCGGGCGATCCCCGGACTGAAGGAGCGCCTGGCGACCAACATCGAGTTCGCGACCCCCGCCGACTTCATGCCCGAGCTGCCGGGCTGGCGCGAGCGATCGCGATTCCGGTTCCGCTCCGGGAACGTCGAGGTGCTCGACTACGACCTCTACGCGCAGGCCCTCGCCAAGGTGGAGCGCGGCTTCGACACCGACCGCGGCGACGTGGACGCGATGCTGAACGCCGGGCTGGTCGAGCCGGCGAGGCTGCGCGAGCTGTTCGCCGCGATCGAGCCGGAGCTGTTCAGGTTCCCGGCGATCGACCCCGACGCGTTCCGTGAGAAGCTCGAGCGGGCGTTGCGATGAACCGTCGCGATCAGATCAAGCTCAGCCCGGCCGAGCAGCTCGAGCTCCTCGATGCGGAGCGGATCGTCGTCTGCACGACGAACGGGCCGCGCGGCTGGCCGCACTCGATGCCGCTCTGGTACACGGTCCGCGACGGCGAGCTCTGGGCGTGGACGTTCGCGAAGTCGCAGAAGGTGCGAAACCTCGAGCGCGACCCGCGCTGCACGCTGCTGGTCGAGGCCGGGGTCGACTACGGCGAGCTCCGCGGCGTCCAGATCGAGGCCGAGGCGGAGCTGATCCGCGACGCCGATCGCGTCTACGAGCTCGGCGCCGAGCTGGCGCTCCGCTACGCCGAGGGGATCGACTCGATCGAGGGCGACGCGGCGGCCGCCCTCCGTGCCCAGGCCCCGAAGCGCGTAGCGATCCACTTCCACCCGGTCCGGGTCGCCACCTGGGACCACCGCAAGCTCGGCGGCACGTACTGATCCGGGGCCGCCGCCTCATCGGGCCATCTCGACGAACCTGCAGACGCCGTCGACCAGCTCGATCGCCCGGAGGCTCGGGCAGCTCGCGTCGAGCAGCGCCATCCCGGCCCGGGGAGCTCGACGCTAGGAAGCCAGCCGGTCGGAGATGAGGTCGCCCTGCGCCGGCTCGGGCGCGCGGAAGTAGACGCGGGAGACGAGCCGGCGGTGCTCCTCGCGGATGTTCTCGGCGGCGCCTCGCAGCGCTTCAACGTAGTGAGGGTCGCAGCCGTTCCTGCTCGAGCTCGGCGGCCATGCGGCCGAACCGCCGGGCGGCGTCGTCGGCGTGGAGGATCGCCGCCTCGATCCGGCGGAAGCGCTCCTCGTCCTGCTTCTGCTTCGGGTCCATGGCCACGACCTATGTAAGCGGTGCCGCGGATACCGATGGGAAACGAACGCGGAAAATCGGCGAACCGAAGCATGACATTCCCCTGGCGCCGCGCCGTCGAGTGCGTTCCGGCGAGCCGCGCCGAGGTTGCGAGCGACGAGGGGGGACAACCCCACCATCGATCCGGGGGTCGGCGGCGGGGAGACGGCGGGAAGCCCCATAGGAATGCCGTTTGCGGGCTCCTACGTTGGCCGCATGAGCAAGCGAAGCGAACGGTTCAAGTCCCTTTCCACCCCTGCTCGCGGTCTGTCGGGCGTCGTCCAGCGCGCCGCGCGCGCCTCGGCACGACGGCCGAAGACGGCGATCGCGCTCTGGTTCGTCCTGATCGTCGGCCTCGTGGCCGCCGGCTCGATGACCGGCACCCGCGAGATGACGAGCGTCGAGGCGTCGACCGGCGAGTCCGGGGACGCGGCCCGCGTGCTCGCCGACGCGCACCTCGGCGACCCGGCGGTCGAGTCGGTGCTCGTCAGCGCCGACGAATCCGCAGACGCGGGTGCCGCCGCCGCGAAGCTGTCGGCGAGGCTCGAGCGCCTGCCGGCGGTCGCGTCGGTCAGCCACCCCGGCGCGCCCGACCTGGTCGCCGACGGCGGCCGCGCCCGGCTCGTCCAGGTCAGCCTGCGCGGCGATCCCGAGCACGCCGGCGGCGAGGCGAGGTCGGTGTCCAACGCCGTCGACAGGTTCGCGGAGCGGGAGCCCGGCGTGAGCTTCGAGCAGACCGGCACGGCGTCGCTCGAGAAGGCCGTCGACCGGGTCGTCGAGGATGACCTCGGTCGCGCCGAGATGTTCTCGCTGCCGCTGATCCTGGCGATCCTGCTGGTCGCATTCGGCGCCGCCGTCGCGGCCGCGGTGCCGGTGATCCTCGGGATCACGGCGGTCGCCGGCGCGCTGGGGGCGGCCGGGCTCGTCTCCCAAATCGCTCCCGACAGCGGCAGCACCGCCGCGCTCGTCGTCCTGATCGGCCTCGCCGTCGGGGTCGACTACTCGCTGTTCTACATTCGGCGCGAGCGCGAGGAGCGGCGCCTGGGCAAGGGCCCGGTGGCCGCGCTGGACGCCGCCGCGGCGACGGTCGGCCGGGCGGTCGTGGTCAGCGGCCTGACGGTGATCGTCGCGCTCGCCGGCCTGCTCGTGACGGGGCTCGGCGTGTTCGCCTCGATGGCGCTCGGCACGATGGTCGTGGTGCTGATGGCGGTGATCGGCTCGATCACGGTGCTGCCGGCGGTGCTGACGCTGCTCGGCGACCGGATCGATCGCGGGCGCATCCCGCTTCTGCGCCGTCGCGCCGGCGGCGGTGGCGGGATCTGGGGACGGCTCGCCGGCGTCGTCTCGGCCCGGCCGGCGGCGTCGCTGATCGCCTCACTGTGCGTCCTCGGCTCGCTCGCGGTTCCCGCCGTCGACCTCCACCTCGGCGAATCGACCACGGCAGACCTGCCCGATGACATCCCGGCGGTCGCCGCCCTGCGCCACATCGAGGCGAGCTTCCCCGGCGCGCCGGCGGACGCCCGGGTGGTCGTCGAGGGGCACGACCTCGACTCCCCGGCGGGACGTGTACGGCTGAAGCGGCTCGGCGAGCGGGCGCTCGGCGTGACCGGCGGGTCCGGCGCGGTCGCGGTCCGCGTCGCCGGCGACGGCCGGACGGCCCTCGTCTCGGTGCCGATGCCGGACATGAGCCGCGACGACGCCACGGCGACCGTCGACGCGCTGCGCAGCGAGGTCGGCGGCAAGGCGGCGGTCGGAACGGTGCTGATCGGCGGCGACGCCGCCGACAGCGCCGACTTCACCGACGCGATCCGCGGCGCGATGCCGCTCGTCGTCGGCATCGTCCTCGCGCTCGCGTTCGTGCTGCTGGTCGCCGCCTTCGGCTCGCCGTGGCTGGGCCTGGCGGTGATCGCGCTCAACCTGCTCTCGGTCGGCGCCGCCTACGGGGTGCTGACCGTGGTCTTCCAGCACGGGTGGGGTGAGAGCCTGCTCGGCTTCTCTAGCAACGGGACGGTCGTCACCTGGGTGCCGCTGTTCGCCTTCGTGATCCTGTTCGGGCTGTCGATGGACTACACGGTCCTCGTCCTCGAGCGGATCCGCGAGGCGCGGCGGGCGGGGCTCGCCCCGGCCGAGGCGGTCCGCGAGGGGGTCGCCGCGACCGCGGGGGCGGTGACCAGCGCCGCCGTCGTCATGGTCGCCGTGTTCAGCCTGTTCGCGATGCTGCGGCTGCCGGAGATGAAGCAGCTCGGGGTCGGGCTCGGCGCCGCGATCCTGATCGATGCGACGATCGTCCGCGGTGTTGCCCTGCCCGCGGCGGTGACGTTGCTCGGCGAGCGCCGCTGGCGGGTCCGCCCGCTGCGCGGTCGCCGTGCGATCATCGCCCGCGGTGGTGACACCGCGCTGAGGACCGACCCGTGATCGTCGGACGGACAATCGCCGACGCCGTCGCCCGGAGCCGGGCGGCGGCGTTGTCGCTGCTGGTCACCGTCACCGCGGTGGTCGGGTTCGCGGCGACGATGATCTGGGCGGCGACCGGGTTCGGCTCCTACTGGCCGGCCTGGATCTGGTTCGCGGGGCTCGTCCCGATCGGCCTCTTCTGGTTCCTGCCGGAGCTGACCGCGGACCTCGACGGGCGGCGGCTGCGGCTCGCCGTCCACGCCGGGCTCTCGGCCTGGGTCGCCTGGATCCTGGTCCTGATCTGGGCGTTCGCCGGCGGCGGCCCCTTCTGGCCGCTGGTCACGATCGTCGTCCTGGCGGCGCTCGTCGCGCTCCACGCGCTGCTCCTGCGCCAGGTCGAGGCGGGCGATGAGCACGAGCTCGAGGAGCGCGTGGTCGAGCTGACCCGGACCCGGCGCGGCGCCCTCGACGTCCAGGCCCAGGAGCTGCGCCGGATCGAGCGCGACCTCCACGACGGCGCCCAGGCGCGCCTGGTCGCATTGAGCATGCAGCTCGGCCGCGCCGAGGAGCGCCTCGGCGACCGGCCCGAGGACCGCGAGCTCGTCCGTGCCGCCCGCGCGGAGGCGGGGGCCGCGATCGCCGAGCTCCGCGACCTCGCCCGCGGGATCGCGCCGCCGGTGCTCGCCGACCGCGGGCTCGCCGCGGCGCTCGCGGCGCTCGGCGGCCGTTCGGCGATTCCGGTGGAGGTGGAGGTCGAGGCCGGCGAGCGGCTCGCGCCGGCGATCGAGTCGGTCGCCTACTTCGTCGTCGCCGAGTCGCTGACGAACGCCGCCAAGCACGCCGGCCCGGGGGCACGGGCGAGCGTGCGCGTCGAGCGCGACGCTGACCTCCTTCGCGCCGTCGTCGCCGACGAGGGCGCCGGCGGCGCCGACCCGGCAGGCAGCGGCCTCTCCGGCCTCCGCAACCGGGTCGAGGCGGTCGACGGCAAGCTCGTGATCGAGAGCCCGCCCGGGACCGGCACCACCGTCACCGTGGAGCTTCCGTGCGAGTAGTGCTGGTCGAGGACCAGGCGCTCCTGCGCGAGGGGATCGTCGCGCTGCTCCGCGAGCAGTCGATCGACGTGGTCGCCCAGGCCGAGGACGGCGAGGGCCTGCTGCGGATCGTCGCCGGCCACCATCCCGATGTAGCGATCGTCGACGTCCGGCTGCCGCCGACCTTCACCGACGAGGGCCTGCGCGCGGCGCTCGAGGCACGCCGGCGCGAGCCCGGCCTCGGCGTCCTCGTCCTCTCCCAGTACGTCGAGCCCGTCTATACGACCGAGCTGCTCGAGGCGGGAAGTGGCGGCGTCGGCTACCTGCTCAAGGAGCGGGTCGGCGAGGTCCGCGCGTTCGTCGATGCGGTCGAGCGGGTCGCCGCGGGCGGCACGGTGCTCGACCGCGAGGTCGTCAGCCGGCTCGTCCGCGCCGCCGAGCCGGCCGGCACCGAGACCGGGATCGACGCGCTCACCCCGAAGGAGCGCGAGGTCCTCGGGCTGATGGCCGAGGGCCGCACGAACGCCGGCATCGCCAAGGCGCTCGTCGTCACCCCCGGCGCCGTCGAGAAGCACATCTCGAGCATCTTCGCGAAGCTCGACCTCCCGACGGGCGGCGACGATCACCGGCGCGTGCTCGCCGTGCTCACCTGGTTGCGAGCGAGCGCCGAGGGGTGACGTGACCGGCGGGCCGGCGCTAGCCTGCCTGCCGGAATGGAGAAGCTCAAGGGCCTGATCCTCTCGGGCGGCGCCGGGACGCGGCTGCGGCCGATCACCCACACCTCCGCGAAGCAGCTCGTGCCGGTGGCGAACAAGCCGGTCCTGTTCTACGGGATCGAGGCGCTGGTCGACGCCGGCGTGACCGAGATCGGGATCGTGATCGCGCCCGAGACCGGCGACGAGATCCGGGAGGCGGTCGACGACGGCTCCGCGCTCGGGGCCGCGATCACCTACATCCCGCAGGCGGAGCCGCTCGGCCTTGCCCACGCCGTCCTGACCGCCGAGGAGTACCTCGGCTCCGACCCGTTCGTGATGTACCTGGGCGACAACCTGTTGCGCGACGGGATCACCGGGTTGGTCGAGGCGTTCCGCCGCGACGAGCCGGACGCGCTGATCCTGCTCACCCAGGTGCTCGAGCCCGAGCATTACGGCGTCGCCGAGCTCAACGGCGACAGCGTCGTCCGCCTCGTCGAGAAGCCGAAGGACCCGCCCTCGGACCTCGCCCTGGTCGGCGTCTACATGTTCAAGCCGGTCGTCTTCGAAGCGGCGCGGGCGATCGAGCCCTCGGCCCGCGGCGAGCTCGAGATAACCGACACGATCCAGCGCCTGATCGAGACCGGCCATCAGGTCGAGCACCACCGCGTCAAGGGCTGGTGGAAGGACACAGGCCAGCTCGCCGACATGCTCGAGGCGAACCGGCTCGTCCTCGAGGACCTCGAGCCGCACGTAGCCGGAGAGTGTGTCGATTGCGAGATCGTCGGCCGCGTCGTCGTCGAGGAGGGCGCGCGGCTCGAGCGCTGCCGGGTCCGAGGCCCGGCCGTGATCGGCGCCGGCAGCCGCCTGGCCGACTCCTACGTCGGTCCCTACACCGCGATCGCGGCGGGCTGCGAGGTGATCCGCTCGGAGCTCGAGCACTCGATCCTGCTCGCCGGCGCCTCGATCAGCGACCTGCCCTCGCGGATGGAGGCGAGCCTGCTCGGACGCAACGTCCGCATCTCCCGCGCCGAGGGCCTGCCGAAGACGCTGCGGATGCTGGTCGGCGACCGCTCCGAGATCACGCTGCCATGAGGGTGCTGATCGCCGGCGCGGCCGGCATGCTCGGCCAGGACGTGGTCGGCGCCGCCGAGCGCCGCGGCCACGAGACCTTCGGCCTGACCCGGCGCGAGCTCGACGTCACCGACCCCGCCGACATCGACGGCGCGATCGCCGACCTCCGGCCCGAGGCGGTGATCGACTGCGCCGCCTGGTCCGACGTCGACGGCGCCGAGGACGACGAGCGCGGGGCGACGGCGATCAACGACACCGGCGCCGGCCTGCTCGCCGCCGCCGCGGCGCGCGCCGGCGCCTCGATCCTCTACCCCTCGACTGATTACGTCTTCGACGGCACGAAGGAGGGCCCCTACCTCGAGGGCGACATGCCGGCCCCGATCAACGCCTACGGGCGCTCGAAGCTCGGCGGCGAGGTCTCGGTCGCCGCGGCCAACCCGCGCCACTTCATCGTCCGCACCTCGTGGCTGTTCGGGCTCGGCGGCGGCAACTTCGTCGAGACGATGCTGCGGATCGGCGCCGAGCAGCCGGAGGTGCTCGTCGTCAGCGACCAGCTCGGCTGCCCGACCAGCACCGCCGACCTCGCCGAGGGGATCGTCGAGCTGATCGCGACCGACGCCCACGGCATCCACCACATGGTCGGCGGCGGCGCCTGCAGCTGGTTCGACTTCGCCGTCGAGATCTTCGACCAGGCCGGCACCGAGACCCGGGTGATGTCGGCGACGACCGAGATGATGGCCCGCCCGGCAAGGCGCCCGGCCAACTCGGTCCTCGGCCACACGCGTGCGGACCCGATCCTGCTCCAACCCTGGCAGCAGGCGCTGCGCCGCTACCTCGCCGACCGCGAGCTCAGGGGCTAGGGAACGCCTCGGCGGTGGTCGTGTAGCCGGCGCAGTCGTTGCCCGCGTTCGGGTCGCCATCCGAGCTCACGCACCCGGAGTACTCGATCTCATCGCCGACGGCGACGCCCCGCTGCCTCCACGCGTAGCGGAACTTCACCCGCTTGCCGGGCTTGGCCACCTTCGTCGCGACGAGCCTGACCCTGCGGATCGGGGTGTCGCCGGCGACGACGCGGGCGGCGATGTCGTCCGCGGTGACGCCGAACGGCCCGTTGCCCAGGTTGCTCACCTTGACGACGAATGCCCCGTTGCGGTGGCCGGCGCCGCTCGCCCACGCCGATCCGTTGACGATCAGCCGGGCGGCGTAGTCGTTGCCGTCGGGGACGGTCTCGGTGACCTCGACGCCGACCGAGTCGGTGTCGCAGAGCGCCGGCGAGCCGTCGTCGCAGACCTCGAGCCGGAAGGTGAGGTCTGCCGGCGCAGACGGTGCCGTGAAGCTCGGGGTCGCCGTGCTCGCCCCGCTCAAGGCCACCGGCGGACCCTCGGTCTGTGTCCAGCTGTAGGTGAGCGGATCGCCGTCGGGGTCGCTCGAGCCGGTGCCATCGAGGTCGACCGATGCTCCCGAGGTGACCCGTCGGTCGCTCCCCGCGTAGGCGGACGGCATGCCGGGAGTGAACGTGCAGGTGCCCGGAGCGGTCGCCTCCAGGGTGCCGCCGTCCCAGACGACCCTTGCACTGGTGATGCCGCTGATGCTGAAGTCGAAGTTGCCGCTCTCGTCCGCCTCCAGGGCGACCGGACCGGCCAATATGTCCGGAAGCTCGAGCGTGAACGGCGCATAGCCGGCCAGCCCCTTGAGGTGGATCTCGATTTGCGGCGCCTCCTGGTCGCAGTTCTTGACCAGCGTCAGCGTCGGCGGCTTGGTCGGAGGCGGCCCGATGACCTTGACCGTGGTCTGGTTGTCGTCGCAGAGCGCCGGCGAGCCGTCGTCGCAGACCTCGAGCCGAAAGGTCAACCGGGCGGGTCCGGCCGGCGCCGTGAAGGTGGGGCTGGCCGTATTCGCCCCGTCCAGGGTCACCGGCGGCCCGTCGATCTGGGTCCAGGCGTAGGTCAGCGGATCACCGTCGGGATCGCTGGAGCCGGTGCCGTCGAGATCGGCCGTTGCGCCGGAGGCAACCGTCTGGTCGTCCCCGGCGTCGGCGATCGGCGAGCCGGGCGGGCCGGCGCATTGGACGGTCGTCGTCGCCTCGAGGGTACCGCCGGCCCAGACGACGGTCACCCTGTACGTGTAGGGCTCGCCGAAGGGGGCGTTGAGGAAGTCGCTCCCGTTCTCATCCGCGGTGAAGGAGAGCGGTCCGAGCGTGCTGATCAGCGTGCCGTCGCCGTCGAACGTCTCAAGCGTCCCCGTGAACGGCTCGAACGGGGGCAACCCCTCGATCGACATGTCGACCGAGCTGCTCGCGGGGTAGTCCTCGCAGTTCCCCTCGATCGTCAGCACCGGCGCCGCCGCCGCCGCGGCCGGCATCAAGGCGAGCGCAGCTGCGGCCAGGGCCGCGACCGCCACCGCAAGGCCCAATCGCGCCTTCCCTGGAACCTCCATCCCCATTCCGTCCCCCTCTCCCCGAGTGCATGCGCGTTCTATCAGATCCTCACGGAAACGAAACCCGCTACCGCGGGACGGTTCTTCGTTCATGGAGCCGGGGGCTTCTCGTCCGCCGACGTGGTGTGGCTGCCGCAGTCGTTGCCGCTGTTCGGGTCGCCGGCGGCGCTCAGGCAGCCCGAGTACTCGACGTCGGCGCCGGCCGCGACGTGCCGGTATCGCCAGGCGTAGCGGAACTTGATTCGCCTGTCCGGCTTGACGACCGTCGATGAAACCAGCTTGACCGTCCCGGCCCGCTCGCCATTGACGAGCACCTGCGCGGCGACGTCGTCGGCATCGACGTCGAAGGGTCCATCGCCGAGGTTGGTGACCTTGACGACGAAGCCGCGCCTGCGGTGTCCGTCACCGCTCGTCGCCCAGGTCGGCTTGTTGACGATCACCCGCGCCTCGTAGTCGTTGCCCGCCACGGAGCAGTCGACGTGCTTGGTTTGCTTCAGAGCCCCTCCCGGCCATTCGACCGTCGCCGTGTAGGTCGTCGGGACGGTGCTGCCCAGCCTCCACGTGCTGCTCATGCCCGGTTCCGAGAAGCCGGGCCCGAGGTGGCCGGAGTCGCCGGCGTTGGACCACTCGACGTAATCCCTGATCCACGCGATCCCGGGCACTGCCCCGATCTCGATCACGACGAAGCCGGCCGGTGGATAACTCCCGCAGTCCTCCGTCATCGTCAGCGTCGGCGCCGGTGCAGGCGCGGAGGCCGCTGCGGCAGGCACCGATGCAAGAGCCAGCGCCACGATCCCCGCCAAGCCGAGCGACACCGCCCGCGAGATCACCAGATTCATCGTCTCCCCCTTCCCCTCGAGCGCGTCGTTCGTTTCTATCAGGTCCGGGGCTCAAACGGAGCGGGCCGGGCTCGAGCGGCCCGCGTTCGAGCGCCACTTCGCCGATGCGGGCTTCGATCTGATTGGCTCCCGGGGATGAGGCTCCTCGTCACCGGCGGCGCCGGGTTCATCGGATCGGCCTACGTGCGCCGGCGACTCGCCGAGCGTCCCGAAGACACGGTCGTCGTCCTCGACAAGCTCACCTACGCCGGCCGCCGCGAGAACCTGGCGGCCGCGCCCGCCGGCCGCTGGGAGCTGATCGAAGCCGACATCGCCGACCGCGAGGCGGTCGCGCGCGCGATCGAGGGCTGCGACGCGGTCGTCAACTTCGCCGCCGAGTCGCACGTCGACCGCTCGATCGCCGAGCCCGACGCGTTCATCCAGACCGACGTCTTCGGCACCTTCGTCCTGCTCGAGGCGGCGCGGGACGCCGGCATCCGCCACCTGCAGATCTCGACCGACGAGGTCTACGGCTCGATCGAGTCGGGCTCGTTCACCGAGCGCTCCCCGATCGAGCCGTCGTCTCCCTACTCGGCGTCGAAGGCCGGCGGCGACCTGCTCGTCGGAGCCTTCCACCGGACCTACGGCGCCGACGCCCTGATCGTCCGCGCCTCCAACAACTACGGGCCCTACCAGCACCCCGAGAAGCTGATCCCGCTGATCGTCCTGAACGCGATCGCGGGCGACCGGCTGCCCGTCTACGGCGACGGGATGCAGGTCCGCAACTGGCTCTTCACCGAGGACTTCGCGAGCGCGATCGACATCGTGCTGGAGCGCGGCGAGGCGGGCGAGGTCTACAACGTCGGCGGCCCCGAGGAGCTGCCGAACATCGAGGTCGTGCGGCGGATCCTCGCGCTGACCGGCCGCGACGAGTCGCTGATCGACCACGTCGCCGACCGGCTCGGCCACGACCGCCGCTACTCGCTCTCCTCCGACCGGCTCGAAGCGCTCGGCTGGGCGGCGCAGGTCCACTTCGAGGAGGGGATCGAGCGCACCGTCGCCTGGTACCGCGACAACCGCGACTGGTGGGAGCCGATCCGTTCCGGCGAGTACCGCGAGTACTACGAGCGCCAGTACGGAACGAGGCTGGGGGCCGGTTGACGGTCGCCGTCGAGACGAAGCTCGACGGCCTCGTCGCGATCGAGCCGACCGTCCACGGCGATGAGCGCGGCTTCCTGATCGAGAGCTTTCAGGTAGATCGCTGGCGCGAGCTTGGCATCGACGAGGCGTTCGTCCAGGAGAACCATTCGCGCTCGACCCAGCGCGGCACGCTGCGCGGGATGCACTTCCAGACCGAGCCCGGACAGGGCAAGCTCGTCCGCTGCCCGCGCGGCGCGATCTTCGACGTCGCCGTCGACCTCCGCCGCGGCTCCCCGACCTACGGCCGCTGGGAGGGTCACATCCTCGACGACGAGCGCCATCGCCAGCTCTGGGTCCCGGTCGGTTTCGCCCACGGATTCCAGGTCCTCAGCGAGGTCGCCGACGTCGCCTACAAGCTGACTTCGCTCTACGACCCGGCGACCGAGTCGGAGATCGCCTGGGACGACCCCGACGTCGCCATCGACTGGCCCGTCGACGACCCCCTGCTCTCCGACCGCGACCGGGGCGCCCCGTGGCTCGGCGAGGTCGCCGACGACCTCCCGTTCACCTACTGAGCCCCGCGATCGCGATCGCGGCGGCGAGCTGGGCGACGACGCGGCTCGGCCTGCGGAGCTGGTCGTAGGAGAAACGCAGCACCCGGATGCCGCGTGCCGCGAGCTCGGCATCGCGCTCGCGATCGCGGTTGAGGCGCGCCCGCGTCGAGTGCCACCGGTAGCCGTCCATCTCGACGTTCAGCCGTCGCTCTGGCCACCAGAAGTCGAGCTCGTGCCCGTGGATGCGAGCGTTCCGGAGCGGCTCCGGAAGGCCGGCGTCCCCGATCAGCCGGTGCAGGATCCGCTCGGCCTCCTGGCGGCTGAACCCGCCCCCGCTCGCCGCGAGCAGCCGGCGCATCGTTCCCGCGCCGCGATGTCCCCCGCGGCGATCGAGCAGCGTCGCCATCTCACCCTCCGAGCTGAGCCGGTGCAGGAGCGCCTCGTTCCACGCCTCCCCGGCCAGCGCCGGGTCGACGGCGGCCAGCGCCAGGATGGTCAGCGACGGCGAGGTGACGGCCAGCCCGTGGCGCCAGCGGACGTCGCGAGGGTCGAGCGCCTCTACCCGGTGGACGCGGATTCCATGCCTGGATCGAATGTTCCGATCGGCGACCGAGACGTCGATCGGCTGATCGACCCACTCCAGCAGCCGCCAGAGGACGGCGGCCGCACGGTGCGAGAGGACGGCGCCCGCCCCGCAGGCGAGGATGGCGGCGGAGAGCCGCCCGCGCACCGACAGATGCCGGCCACCGACCGCGTACACGCCGCGATGGACCCGGGTCAGCCAACCGCTGCGAAGGCCCGAGCGGACCTGCGCTGGGCTCCAGCCGAGCTCGTGGAGCTGCGAGGAGGAGACGGTTCCGTGCTGCCGCCCTGCCAGCGCGGACATCTCGGTGACGCGGGGCGGGGCCACGCTCCGGTGGAGCCCGGCTCGCCGAGCCGCGCCCCCTGGCGGGGCCACGCTCCGGTGGAGCCCGGCTCGCCGAGCCGCGCCCTGGAGTGCCCCGGCTTCCGTGGACGCCTGAGCGCCTTGGATCGGATGGCCGCATGCGGTCATCTGCCGAGCCCCGCCCCCTCGGGCGGGGTGGCGCTCCGGTGGAGCCCGGCTCGCCGAGCCGCGCCCTCTTCGTGACAATCGGACGTCGACGGCCGCCGACATCGACGAAAGGGGCGCCATGCGCCCCCTTCGTGACACTCAACCCCCCCGTCGCCCCGAATGTCACAAATCGGTCAGGCGAGGGGTGGGCATGGTGGGCGGCCGGTTGACCACGCGAGGACCCGCGTCGCCCTATGCCCCCCGGGTTTCGCCGCCGGACCTTCGGCGCCGCCTCGCCCCCGGGGTTTCGCCGCCGGACCTTCGGCGCCGCCTCGCCCCCGGGGTTTCGCCGCCGGACCTTCGGCGCCGCCTCGCCCCCGGAGTTCTCGCCGCCAAGACCCTCGGGTGCCGCTTCGCCGCCGAGCCCCTCGGCGCCTGCTTCGCCTCCGGACCCGCGGAGCGCGCAATCGCGCCGACGCAGCGGGGCGACGCCTCAGCGGCAGACGCGGACGCGGTCGCGGAGGGTGAGGATGCGGCCGTCGAGCAGCTCGACGTCGGCCTCGATCCGGGGCTTGCGCTTCGCGCGCAGCAGGCGCGAGTTGAGCTCGCGCTTGAACGGTGTCGAGCGGTCGGTGCCGCTGCGCTTGCCGTCGACCCGGAAGGAGGCCCGGACGATCGGCGTCTGCGCCGAGCCGCCGCCGCCCTTGCGGACCTTGACGACGAAGTCACCGGCCGTGCGGCAACGCTTGCCGTGCTTTCGGACCCGGTCGGGGAGGATGAGCTTCAACGCAGGCTTTCGGCGGCAGTCCGAGCCGGCGCACTCGTCGATCTTGTCGAGCCGGTCGAGGAGGGCTCGCTGGATGTCGTCGTAGGCGGGGTCGGAGCGCAGGTTCTCGAGCTCGTAGGGGTCGGCGCCGAGGTCGTAGAGCTCGACCTGGCCGTCCCAGTAGCGAACGAGCTTGTAGCGGCTGGTCCGCACCGCCTGGTACTCGGTGCCCCGCGGGTTGCCGTCCGGCTTCGTCGGTGCGTCCTGCTCGATCAGGAGCTCACGGCCGTGGTAGCGCTCCGGGTGGGCGGCGAGCCCGAGCAGCGAGCGGCCGTCGAGCGGCCGATCCGCACGGGCGCCGGCGGCGTCGAGAACGGTCGCGGTGACGTCGGCGTTGCCGGCGATGTCGGCGACCTCGACCCCGCGCGGGATGCCCGGCCCGCGCATCAGCAGCGGCACCCGCACGGCCTCCTCGTAGACGCGGTTCTTGCCCGAGCCGACCCGGTGCTCGCCGTGGAAGAAGCCGTTGTCGGATGTGTAGACGATCAGGGTCTCATCGAGCTCGCCGCTCGCGCGCAGGGCCTCGACGATCCGCTTCACGCCCTCGTCGACCGCGAACAGCGACTCGCCCCGGCAGCGGTAGTTCTTGGTGATCCGGGTGATCTGCTGCTCGGTCAAGGGCTCGAACCCGGAGATCGGCCGCGGCTTGTCGCTGACGTCCGCCTCGTTGAAGCTCGGCGGCAGCGGTAGCGGCTCGTCGCCGAGCAGGCCGAGGTGGCGGGCCGCCGGCTTGGCGGTGTCCACGCAGCGGCTGGTCCCCCCGCCCTCGGGCCTGCCCGAATGCGGGGCCAGGTAGGCGACCGAGAGGAAGAACGGCTGCTCCGAAGGCGCCCGCTCCTCGATCGCCCGCACGGCCTTGTCGGTGTAGACGTCGGTCGAGTAGCTCGCGGGATCGGCCGGGTCGTCGGGGTCCTCGTTCGGCGATCCGTAGGTGACGACCTGGCCGTCCTCGTAGAGCTGGTAGCCGTAGAAGGTGTAGGTCTGCTTCGAGCCGTGCCACTCCGACCAGCCCGGCGGGACGCCAACCGGGCTCGTCTCGTAGCCGTTCAGGAACTTGCCGATGTGGATCGTCGAGTAGCCCGACCTCTGCAGCCAGACGGGCAGGGTGTGCTCGGAGTCGAGGCGGCCGAAGCCGCCCATCGGGGGCGAGTTGCCGAGGACGCCGTGATTGTGCGCGTACTGGCCGGTCATGAACGTCGCTCGCGACGGGCAGCAGATCGGCCAGTTGGCCGTCGTGTCCGGGAACGTCGCCCCGCGGGCGCCGATCAGCCGCTCGACCTCGGGCAGGAAGCGCATCTCCTCGGTCGTCTGGTCGTCGCTCATCACGACGACGATGTTGGGCCGCTCCGGCGGCGTGCCGGCGGCGGCCGGCCGCGTGTCGGCCGCCGCCCCCAGCGCCGCCGCCGCGGCCAGCACCGCAACAGCCATGCTCCTCGTCATCTTCCCTGCGCGCACAGCTGAACCCTCCCAGACCACCGCTTGCTCCGGTTGCTGGAACACGGCCGCCGGGCCGAAGTAGCGGGCGGGCGAGCCGGGCGCTCCGTGGCCGCTAGAGTCGGTCGATTGGCCGCAGCGGCGAAGACGACTGAGCGGACCGACCCCCTGGCGGGTTTCGGCGAGCGGACGCGCGCCTGGTTCGAGCGCTCGTTCGAGGCTCCGACTCCGGCACAGGAGCGGGGTTGGCCGGCGATCGCGTCCGGCGCCAACACCCTGATCTGCGCGCCGACCGGGTCGGGGAAGACGCTCGCCGCGTTCCTCTGGGGGATCGACCGCCTGGCGGAAAGAGCGGGAAGGCAGCCGGCGGAGGCCGAGTCGAAGTCCGGGCGGTCGCCCGGCTCCGGCAGCCGGCCGGGGGAAGCGGGCGCGAAGCGGAGCATTCCCCCGGGGGTATCCCTCGTCTACGTCTCGCCGCTGAAGGCCCTCTCCTACGACGTCGAGCGCAACCTGAAGGCCCCGCTCGCCGGAATCGGTGCCGACCTCCGTGTCGCCCTCCGCACCGGCGACACCCCCCAGCGCGACCGGCAGGCGATGCTGCGCCGGCCGCCCGACATCCTCATCACGACGCCCGAGTCGCTGTACCTGATGCTGACCTCCCAGGCCCGCGACATCCTCGGCGACGTCGAGGCGGTGATCGTCGACGAGATCCACGCGGTCGCACCGACCAAGCGGGGGGCGCACATGGCGCTGACGCTGGAGCGGCTCGAGCGCCACGTCGCCGTCAACGCCAACGGCGGCGATGGTCGCGAGCGGCCGCTGCAGCGGATCGGGCTCTCCGCTACGCAGCGCCCGCTGGAGCGGATCGCGTCGTTTCTCGTCGGCCCCGGCCGTGAGTGCGAGACCGTCGACGCCGGCGTCGCCAAGGAGCTCGACCTGGAGATCGTCGTCCCGGTCGAGGACATGGCGGATCCGGGCAGCCCCGTGGCGTCCTCCGCGCCGCGTCCGGGCGCCGCGGACGGATCCGCTTCGCGCCCGGGAGCGGTGGACGGCGGCGACGGCGGCGACGAGGCCGGTGGGCCGACGGAAGCGGACGCGCGGCCGAGCGTTCCCCCGGCGGAGATCGAGCTGCCCGGACCCGGCATGGACCTCGCCGGCCATGCGGCGGAAGCGGACGCGGAGCAGAGGACTCCGCCGGCTGTCGCTCAGGGGGGTGCGCCGAGTCGTGGGATCTGGCCGGCGATCTACCCGGAGCTTCTCGCGCTCGTCCGCGAGCACACCTCGACGATCATCTTCGTCAACAACCGCCGCGGCGCCGAGCGGCTGGCCAAGCGCCTGAACGAGATGAACGCCGAGGAGCCGGAAGCGGGCAGCGGGCGAGCAGCGGGCAGCGGGCAGCCAGCGGCGACCGGCGACGCAGAGACGGCGGGAGCCGGGGGGAGGGCCTCCGCCTCCTCAACCAACCCGGACGATCCCGGAGCGCCTGCTGGGGACGACCTCCCGGCGGGTGGCGCGGGGAGGGCTCCCGCCGACCCGAGCAATGCCGGTGGCGCAGGGTCGGCGGGACACCCCGCGCCACGACCCGCCGGGCAACCCGAGCCCGCTGACGACTACGAGATCGCCCGGGCCCACCACGGCTCGCTGGCCCGCGAGGAGCGGCTCAAGGTCGAGGAGCTGCTGAAGTCGGGGCAGCTCCCCTGCATCGTCGCGACCTCGTCGCTCGAGCTCGGGATCGACATGGGGGCGGTCGATCTCGTGATCCAGGTCGAGTCGCCGAAGTCGGTGGCGCGCGGGATGCAGCGGGTCGGCCGGGCCGGTCACGAGCTCGGCGCGGTCTCGAAGGGCCGGATCTTCCCGAAGTTCCGCTCCGACCTGCTCGAGTGCGCGGTCGTCGCGAAGCGGATGCGCTCGGGAGAGATCGAGGAGACGGTGATCCCGCGCAACCCGCTCGACGTCCTCGCCCAGCAGATCGTCGCGATGGCCGCCGACGAGGAGTGGGAGGTGGACGAGATCGAGTGCGTCGTCAAGTCCGCTGAGCCGTACTCCGAGCTCTCCCGCGAGCAGCTCGAGAACGTCCTCGACATGCTCGACGGCCGCTACCCGTCCGAGCGCTTCGCCGAGCTCCGCCCGCGGATCGTCTGGGACCGGGCGGCCGGCACCGTCCGCGGCCGCAAGGGGGCGCGCCAGCTCGCCGTCACCAACGCCGGCACGATCCCCGACCGCGGCCTCTACGGCGTCCACCTGCCCGACGGCCGCCGGGTCGGCGAGCTCGACGAGGAGATGGTCTACGAGGCGCGGGCGGGCCAGGTCTTCCTGCTCGGTGCCTCCTCGTGGCGGATCGAGGAGATCACCCGCGACCGGGTCATCGTCACCCCGGCACCGGGGGTCCCCGGGGCGATCCCGTTCTGGCGCGGCGAGGGCGTCGGGCGGCCGGTCGAGCTCGGCCGGGCGATCGGCGAGTTCTCGCGCGAGGCGGTTGCCGCCGAGCCGGAGCGGCTCGCCGCCGACTACGACCTCGACCGGCTCGCCGCCGAGAACCTCGTCGCCTACCTGCGCGAGCAGCAGGCCGCGACCCGGGTCGTGCCCTCCGACGAGACGATCGTCGTCGAGCGCTTCCGCGACGAGATCGGCGACTGGCGGCTCTGCGTGCTCTCGCCGTTCGGCGGCCGCGTGCACGCCGCCTGGGGGCTGGCGCTGGCGGCGCGGATCCGCGCCGAGCTCGAGCTCGAGGCGGACGCGATCTGGTCCGACGACGGGATCGTCATCCACCTGCCCGACTCCGACCGCGCTCCCGACGCCGACGTCGTCCTGCTCGAGCCCGACGAGGTCGAGGACCTGATCGTCGGCGAGCTCTCCGGCACGGCGCTGTTCGGCTCCCGCTTCCGCGAGGCGGCGGGGCGGGCGCTCCTGATCCCGCGCGCCTACCCGGGCAAGCGCACGCCGCTCTGGCAGCAGCGGCTCAAGTCGCAGTCGCTGCTCGAGGTCGCCAGGGACTTCCCGCGCTTTCCGATCACGCTCGAGACCTACCGCGAGGTGCTCCGCGACGTCCTCGATCTGCCGGCGCTCGCGACGATCCTCCGCGACCTCAAGTCGCGGCGCCTATCGCTGGTCGAGGTCGAGACGAAGTCGGCCTCGCCGTTCGCCTCCTCGCTGCTCTTCGACTACGTCGCGACCTACATGTACGAGGGCGACACGCCGAACGCCGAGCGCCGCGCCGCCGCGCTCGCCCTCGACCGCGACCTGCTGCGCGAGCTGCTCGGCCAGGAGGAGCTCCGCGAGCTGATCGACCCCGGCGCCCTCGCCGACGTCGAGGACTCGCTCCAGCACCGGGTCGAGCAGGCGCGGGCCACCGACCGTGACCAGCTCCAGGTGATCCTGCGCCGGCTCGGCGACCTCACCGACGAGGAAGTCGCCGAGCGCGTCGCCGAGGGCTACTCGGCCGCTTCGATGCTCGCCAAGCTCGAATCCGAGCGGCGCGCGGTCAGGGTGCGGATCGCCGGCGAGGACCGCTGGATCGCCGCCGAGGACGGCGGCCTCTACCGCGACGCGCTCGGCGTCCCGGTCCCCTCCGGCCTGCCCGACAGCTTCCTCGAGACGGTCGCCGAGCCGATCGAGGCGCTGCTTCGCCGCTACGCCCGCACCCACGTGCCGTTCCCGACCGGGCAGGCCCGGGACCGCTTCGGCGTCGATCCGACCGCGGCGCTGAAGCGGCTTGAGGCGGCCGGCGAGCTCGTCCGCGGCGAGCTGCTGCCCGGAGGCAGCGAGCGCGAGTGGTGCGATCCCGACGTCCTCCGCCGGCTTCGCCGCGCCAGCCTCGCCGTCCTCCGCAAGGAGGTCGAGGCCGCCGACACCGCCGAGCTCGCCCGCTTCCTCGTCTCCTGGCAGAACGTCGACGCCTACCGCGCCGCCGGCGCCGGCCCCGACCGCCTCCGCGAGGTGCTCGTGCCGCTACAGGGGGTGGCGCTGACCCCCGAGACCTGGGAGCGCGACGTCCTGCCGCGCCGCCTCGGCGCCTACTCGCAGACCTGGCTCGACCAGCTCTCGACCGGCGGCGAGATCGTCTGGATCGGCGCCGGGCCGGTCGGCCGCAGCGGCCGCGTCGCCTTCTACTTCCGCGAGGACGTTCGGGTCGCCGGGCCACCGCCCGCGAACGCGAAGCTCGAGCGGCCCGAGGGCGAGATCCACGACGCGATCCGCGAGCTGCTCGCGGCGCGGCCGTGCTTCTGGCTCGACCTCGTCGCCGAGCTCGGCGAGGGCCGGCCGCGCGAGGAGCTCCATGCGGCGCTCTGGGACCTCGCCTGGGCGGGCGAGGTCACCAACGACGCGGTCGCGCCGCTGCGGGCGCCGCGCCTGAAGGCATCGGAGGCGGCGAGCGCCCGGCGCGGGCGCCGCTTCGCCTCGCGCCGCCACGCGACCGGGCAGGCCGTCGCCGGGCGCTGGTCGCTGACCGAGCCGCTGTTTCGCGACGCGCCGCCGAGCGGCCCCAGGCTGCGGGCGCAGGCCGAGCTGATGCTCGAGCGCTACGGGATCGTCACCCGCGAGACCGTGCTCGCCGAGGGCGTGCCCGGCGGCTTCTCCGCCCTCTACGGCGAGCTCTCGAACCTCGAGATGCTCGGCACCGCCCGCCGCGGCTACTTCGTCGAGGGCCTCGGCGGCGCCCAGTTCGCGCTCGCCGGCGCGGTCGAGCGGCTGCGGTCGCTGCCCCGCGTCGACGAGGAGCTCGCGATCCTCGCCGCCACCGACCCGGCGCAGCCCTACGGCGCCGCGATCGCCTGGCCGCGCCCGCCCGGCGCGGAGGATTCCGACGACGGCCGCGGGGGTCGCCGCCCGAGCCGCGTCGCCGGCGCCTTCGTCCTGCTCCGCAACGGCGAGCCGGCGCTCTACGTCGAGCGCGGCGGCAAGGGCCTGCTGCGGCTGGCCCGCCTCGACGCCGACGCACTCGCGGCGGCGCTCGCCGCGCTCGTCGCCGCCGCCCGGGAGCGGCAGCTCCCGCGGCTCGCGGTCGAGCGGATCGACGGCGAGCCGGCGCTCGGCCACGAGCTCGAGGACGCGCTCACCGACGCCGGCTTCGAGCGGCAGCCGCGGCGGCTCGTTGTCGGCCCCTAGCCTGGACGGCCTCCAAGATGTGCCGAGACCGGCAGCCTTCGTGGATACTCTGATCGACCCGATCTCATGGGGTCAGGGATCTGGAATAGGCGGCTTGGCCATACGGCGGTGACAACAGCGACGGTCTCTACACTGACGATGGAGAGGGCAATGACTTCATCGATGGTGGTGCCGGGGCCGACGATTGCGATAAGGACCCCGGGGACACGGCTATCAACTGTTAGGTCTGGCCGTCGCGGCAGCTTTACCTGCTCTTGGTCGATCGGCTCGTTTGGCGGCGGAGATCGCGCGAGGGTTTGAGTTGCGGCCGGATCGCGAAGGCACACGGTGGCCACCTCGCATGCCCACCAAGGCCGGCCAGCGCTTCGATTGAAGGGAGCTGCGACTGACCGACCCTGGGCCGGCCCTCAGAACGGGTTGACGGCGGTGAAGATCCAGACCGACGCCGGCGCGTAGACGCCGTCGTCGCGGGCGCAGTCGGCGTACGCCTCCCGGAGCTCGGCCTCCAGGGTGTCGCGCAGGCGCTCGGCGTCGTCCTTGGCGAGGCGGATCAGCTCGCCCGCGGGGCCGATCGCCATCACCGGCTCGATCGCCTGGTCGAGGTCGTCGCCGAGCCGGTAATCCCGGTCATAGCGATGGGCGCTGATCCGCTCGTAGCCGGCGTGCTTGAGCACGTCGGTCGTGGTGTCGGCGTTCGCCATCGAGAACGGTCCCGGCCCGCAGGTCGGCTCGTCGGTCTCCTCCGGTCGCTCGAGGTGCCGCTCGGCGACGAGCTCGCCGCGGTGAAGCCATTCGTTGTCGAGCTTGCGCCGCCAGACGATCATGCAGAGGCGACCGCCGGGGACGAGGGACTCGCGCACGTTGCGAAGCGCAGCGACCGGGTTGGTGCAGAACATCGTCCCGAAGCGGGAGAACGCGAGGTTGAAGCCGTTGCCGAGGTCGGCGACCTGGATGTCACCGACCTCGTAGCTGACGTTGGTCGCGCCGCGCTCCGGCGCCTCGCTCCGGGCCAGCTCGATGAAGCGCTCGCCGGCGTCGATCCCGACGACCGCGCCCTCGGGGCCGACGAGCTCGCCGAGCTGCACCGTCGTCTCGCCGAGCCCGCAGCCGATGTCGAGCACGCGCTCGCCCGGCGCGGGCTCGCAGAGCCGGTAGGCCTCCTGCGAGAACGGGTTGATCTGGACCGCGACCACGTCGCGGAACTGGACCCAGCGGTCGAACAGAACCCCGCTCCAGGCCTCGACCTCCTCCTCGTTCGTCGGCGCGACGACCGGTTCCATGGGCCACCTCCCGTCTCGCTCGCGGCGCCTCTCCAGAACGCCGTCTCCAGCGACCATCTTCGCACAGAGCCGGTGCCATCGCTAGCCGTTCCAGTCGCGGAGCCTTGGCTCGGGATCGACCGGGTGGCCGCCGATCCGGACCTCGAAGTGGAGGTGGCAGGGGGTGCTCGCGGCGTTGCCGGTGCGACCGACCCGGCCGACGGGCTGCCCGGTCCGCACCCGCTCGTGGCGGTCGACGGCCGGCCGCTCGATCAGGTGCGCGTAGAAGTAGTCCTGCCTCGACCTGCGGCCGTCGATCAGCACGTAGTTGCCGTAGAGGACGGGGTCGAAGCCGGCCTTCTCGACCCGGCCGCCGCGGGCCGCGACGAGCCGGGTGCCGCAGCCGGCGGTGATGTCGAAGCCCTCGTGGACGCGGCCGCCGCTGCGGGGGGCGCCGAAGTCGCCGATCGCGCCGCGCGTCCCATGCCGCCCGGCGACCGGGAAGACGTGGGTGCGCAGCCGGAAGCGGCCGGCGGGCCGCATCGCTCCGCCGGCCGGTCCGACCCGGAGCTCGTAGCGACCGTCGCCGGCGACCCGGCCGCGCCGGTCGAGGCCGTTCCAGACGCGCGCCAGCCGCCGGCCCGGACGGGCGTCGCGCTCCCGGTAGACGCGGACGACCCTGTGGCTCCGCGCCCGCCGCACCTCGATCCGCAGATCGATCGGGCGGCTCGCGCCGAACCCGTAGTGGAGCCGGATCTCGCGCCTGCCGTCGAAGGTCGGGTGCTTCGGCGTGATCTTGGTGCGCCGCAGGTCGAAGCCGACGCCGCGCTCGGCGCCCGACCCCGGGGCGGCGGCAGTCAGCGAGGCGAGGAGGACGAGAGCGAGCGTGAGGATTGCGGGCCGCGCGGGCACCCGGGCAGCCTACGAGCCGGGTGGGCCGGTCGTGCGGCTACCGCGCCGCGGCCGCCGCCGCGTCCGCCTCGCAGGTCGCGAGCTCGCCGTCGCGGGGCATGTCGCGGCGGAGGTCGAAGAAGGCGACCGCGCCGGCGAGCAGCGGCAGCCAGAAGAGGATCACCCGGTAGGCGAGGACCGCGGCGGCGACGACCGCCGCGGGCGCCCCGTAGACGACCAGGGTCCCGATCAGGCCGCCGTCGATCCCGCCGACCCCGCCCGGGATCGGCAGCAGGCCGCCGAGCTGGCCGATCAGGTAGCCCATCAGCACGATCGAGATCGCCGGCGAGTAGCCGAACGCGTGGAACGTCGCCCACAGCACCGCGTTGTCGAACGCCCAGTAGCCGATCGCGCCGGCGATCACGCGGACGTTCCCGGAGCGGACGACGTCGATCGCCGTCGAGGTGCCGTCGATCAGGGCCCGCCGCGCGGCGGCGATCAAGCGGGTCGCCCGTGATGCACCGCCGTCGGGCTCGGGCCCCGGATCGAACCGCGGCACGAGGATGACCGCCGTGATCAGCGCGATCGACATCACCGCCGGAAGCAGGGTCAGCGTCCACGGCTCGTCGACCCCGAACCAGCCGGCGAACATCAACAGCCCGATCACCGCGACGGCGACGAAGTTGACCGAGCTCTTGATCAGGAAGAAGGCGACCGAGCGGCGGGCGATCTTGCCGGCGTCCATGCCGCCCTCGTGCAGGACCCAGGCGCCGAGCGCGAGCCCGCCGAGCCCCGAGGCCGGGACGATCGAGCCCATCGCCAGCTCCGAGCCGCCGATCTGCCAGCTTCGCCGCCAGCTCAGCCCGCGGCAGAAGACCGGTGCGAACATGACGATGTAGGAGGCGAACGAGAGCGCCTCGAACCCGATCGCGACCGCGATCCAGCCCGGGTCGGCGCCGGGGAGGAGGTCGCGAACCTCGTCGAGCCCCGGGGCGAGCGCCGCGACGAGGATCAGGACGGCGATCGCGATGAAGGCCGGGACCGACCGCCGCGCCAGCGTGCGAAGCTCGAACTGCGCGCCCTCGTCGCGCTCGGGTTCGGTCACGACCTCACCTCCGGCCACCCGGCCATCGTTGCATAGGCAACGAACGCCACCGGATCGCGGGCAACGAACGCCACCGGATCGCACCGGCCCGCTCCTCGCCGGTCAGGTGTCCGCCAACCGCCCCACTCCTCCCGGTGGATCGCATGGTCGGGCCGGATCGGCCGCATCGATGCCTTCTACCACCTGCGCCCCTAACCTCTGACGGGTGAGCGACGGGACCCCCGCACTGACGATCGAGGGCCTCGCCAAGACCTACGACGACGGCACGGTCGGGCTCGAAGGGCTCGACCTCGAGGTCCCGGCGGGCGAGTTCTTCGGGCTGCTCGGCCCCAACGGCGCCGGCAAGACGACGCTGATCAACTCGGTCTGCAACCTGATCCGGACCAGCGGCGGCCGGATCTCGGTGTTCGGCTTCGCGCACGACTCGATGGACGCGCGGCGGCTCGTCGGCGTCGCCGAGCAGGACCCGAACCTCGATCGCTTCCTGACCGTGCGCGAGTCGCTCGTCTACCACGGCGGCTACTTCGGGATGAGCGCCGCCACGGCCGCCGACCGGGCCGACGAGATGATCGACGTCTTCGACCTGCGCGCCAAAGCCCACGTCCGCACCTCGAAGCTCTCGGGCGGAATGAAGCGACGGCTGCTGCTCGCCCGGGCGCTGCTGCACGAGCCCCGACTGGTGATCCTCGACGAGCCGACCGCCGGCGTCGACATCGAGCTCCGCCACGACCTCTGGAGCTACATCCGTCTGCTGCACCGTCAGGGGACGACGATCCTGCTGACGACGCACTACCTCGAGGAGGCGGAGTCGCTGTGCGAGGACATCGCCCTGATCGCCGGCGGCCGGATCGTCGCCCGCGACACCCCCGAGGGCCTGAAGCGCCGCTACGACGCGGCGACGCTCGAGCAGGTCTACCTGCAGACGGTCTCGACCTCGCTGCCGGCGGTCATGGCCGCCGAAGCGGAGGCCCCATGAGCGCCGCCGCCGGCCTTGGGCCGGCGCCCGCGCGGGCCGGCGCCGGCGCCTATCCGTCGCCCCACCCGGGGCGCTCGATGCGCGCCCTCGCCCTCCGCGAGTGCCGCCGGGTGACGCGTCTTTGGACGCAGACGATCCTCGCGCCGGTGGTCTCCTCGGCCCTCTTCATCCTCGTCTTCGGCCTCTCGCTGGGCAGCCGGATCGATGCGATCGACGGCTTCGACTACGACGTCTTCATCGTCCCCGGCCTGATCGCGATGGCGATGGCCCAGGCAGCCTTCTCGAACAACTCGTCCAGCCTGCTCCAGGCGCGGAACGACCGCTACGTCAACGACGTCCTCGCGGCGCCGATGCATCCCTGGCAGATGAACCTCGGCTACCTGCTCGGCGGCGTCTTCCGCTCGCTGGTGATCGGCGTCGCGCTGGTCGTCATCGCCCTGCCTTTGACCGGGGTCCCGATCGAGCGGCCGCTGCACCTGCTCGCGGCGACCCTGCTGCTCGTCGTCCTGTTCGCGGCGCTCGGGGTGGTCGTCGGGATCTACGCGCAGAGCTACGACCATCACAGCTTCATCAACAACATCCTGATCCTGCCGTTGACGTTCCTCGGCGGGGTCTTCTACTCGATCTCGATCCTGCCCTCGCCCTGGCAGGAGCTCTCGCACGCGAACCCGATCTTCTACATGGTCGACGCGGTCCGCTACGGCTTCCTCGGCGCCGGCGACGTCGACGTCGGCCTCGCCTTCGGCTTCACAGCGCTCGTCGCCGCCGCGATGGTCGGCTGGGCGCAGTGGCTCTTTCAGACCGGCCGCAGGCTGAAGCCGTAGCCGGGTGACCGATCCCGCTCGGTCAGCGGTCGATCGAGCAGTCGAGCGGATAGAACGGCGGGTCCATCGAGCACTCGGACTCGCGGATCCTCAGCTTCACGCGGTCGGTTCGCTTGCCGCTTCGGGCCCTGACCCGGACCGATGCCGAGCCGCGGCTGTCGAGCGAGCGGCGGATCAGCCGGTAGACCTTGCGACCGTCCCCGTGGCGGAGCTCCCAGTCGTCGTCCCCGTCCTCCCGGGCGGGCGCCGCCGCGTGCTTGCCGTGGAAGACGGTCGCGAAGCGAACCGAGTCGGCGCGGCGGACCTCGGCCTGCAGCAGGGTGTGCGGCAGGATGCCGTCGTCGCGGACGAGGTAGTGGAGCTCGGCGATCCGCGGCGGCGCGGCCGCGAGCGCGGCGGCAGCGCCGATCGCCGTGATCGTCCCGATCGCCGTCAGGGCTGTCAGTCGCCTCCCCACTGCGGCGATCCTACGCCCATCCGCGGCGTCTTCAGATGCCTGAGGGAGACACCGCCCACCGGATCGCGGCGCGCATCGGCGCCACGCTGGTCGGCCGCGAGATCGAGACCGCCGCCGCGCCGAGCGCCCGCTCGCCGCTTCACTCCCGGGCGGCGAGCTCGGCGGCCGGACGCTCGGCGCCGCCGAGGCGCGGGGCCGCGCCTGCTCGCCTACGAAGCCGGTGCCGCGGTCGGGGAGGCGCTCCTCGACCGAACGGTGATCGCCGGGATCGGCAACGTGATCCGCGCCGAGGCCTGCTTCGCGGCCGGCGACAGCCCGTGGCGGCGGGTCGGCCGCCTCGAGCCGGGCGAGGCCCGCGGGATCGTCGACGCGGCCGCGCGGATCATGGCCGCGACGCTCGCGACCGGCTAGCGCCCGCGGCGGCTCTGCGGCCGCGCCCCTGTCCCCGCTGCGGCGACCGGATCGGGACCGGCCAGGGCGGCGCCGCCCGCGTCACCCACCGGTACGAGGGCTGTCAGCGATGATTCGCGCATCGACCCCACGCTCGCGGTGTTGATGAACCGGATGCTCATCCGCACGATCACGATCTGCCTGGTGGCCTTCGTCGTCATGACCGCCGGCGCCGCGGCTGCCCCATCGCCCCGGTTCAGGCCGGCGGTCCAGATCTCGACGCCGCTCCCGCACCCCTACTACAGCGACCCTGGAATCGCGCTGCGCGATGGCAAGCGAGTGGCCGTCAGTCAAGTCGCCTGAAGTGGTGTAACCGACTCATCGGCTCAGGTGGCGGCTTGTAGCTGGCTCACCTCCTCGGGCTCCTCATCGCCCTGCTCCTCGAGGAGCAGGGCGAGCGACTCGGCCGATAGGTAGCGGCGCCCGACCAGCCATTCGTCGTTCTGCTCGATCAGAAGCGCGCCGCAGAGCCGGATCGCCGCTGCGTCGTTGGGGAAGATCCCGACGACGTCGGAGCGGCGGCCGATCTCCTTGTTGACCCGCTCCAAGGGGTTCGTCGAGCGGAGCTTGCGCCAGTGCGAGCTCGGGAAGCGGTAGAAGGCGAGCAGGTCCTCCTCGGCGCCCTCGAGCAGCTCGGCGAGCTTGGGGACGGTTCCGCGGAACCGCTCCAGCACCGAGCCGAGCCGCTCCCGCGCCTGGCTCTCGTCGGAGGCGTCGAAGATCTCCCGCAATGCCGCCGAGACGAGGCCGCGCTCGGAGCGCCGGCAGTGGCCGTGCATGTTGCGGACGAAGTGGACGGTGCAGCGCTGCCAGGGGCAGCCGAGGATCCGCTCGATCGCCCGTTTGAGGCCTTGGTGCTCGTCGCTGATCGCCAGGCGGACCCCGTCGAGGCCGCGGCCGACCAGCTCGCGCAGGAACTCGGTCCAAAACGCCTCGGTCTCGACCTCGCCGATCGAGATCCCGATCACCTCGCGGCGGCCGGAGTCGTGGACGGCGTAGGCGACGACCAGCGCCTTCGAGCGGACCGAGCCGCGGTCTCTGACCTTGAGGTGCTTGGCATCGAGCCAGAGGTAGGGGTGGGTGCCCTCCAGCGGACGGCGACGGAACGCCTCGACCCGCTCGTCGAGGCTTCGGCAGAGGGCCGAGACCCGGTCCTTGCTCATCGAGATCCCGAGCTCGCGGACGATCCGGTCGACCTTCCTCGTCGAGACGCCGTTGACGTAGGCCTCCATGACGACCGCGAGCAGCGCCTCCTCGCAGGGCCGGCGCGGCTCCAGAAAGCTCGGGAAGTAGCTGGCCCCCTCGCGCTTGCGGGGGACGAGCAGCTCGATCTCGCCGACCCGGGTCTCCCAGCTCCGCGGCCGGTAGCCGTTTCGGTGGGTCAGCCGCTCGGAGCTGACCTCACCGCGGCCGGCGCCGATCTCGGCCGAGATCTCGGCCTCCATCAGCTGCGCGGCGACCATCGCCACTGCCTCGCGGAGGAAGTCGGAGTGCTCGTCGATCAGCGTCTTGGCGACGACCTCGGCGGTCGTCATGCTCTGGCTCTCGGCCATCGTGGTGCTCCTTCGTCAGTTGAGGTTGGTCCTTCAACCGACGAGTCTTGAGCCCGCGGTGGCCGGAACTTCGTTCCGGCCTGCTCGGGGGCCGTTACACCACTTGTAGCGACGTGACCTGGCCGTCTGGACCAAGATCCGCTTCGGAACCCGGTCCTGGGTTCAGGCAGCGGCGCTCGACGGTAACGGGGACCCGGGCCCGGTGTCCTCGGTCGAGGCGACGACGGACAGCGGGTACGACGACGACCCCGCCGTCGCGCTTTCCGGTGCGGGCGCGGCGGCCATCGTCTGGCAGGGAGAGGGATCGAGCGTCGTCGGCCCGTCCGATGCGAGGCTCGCCGTACTCGGTGCCGACGACGTTCTCGGTCCCGCGCAAACGCTGGGCCAGGGGGCTGACCCGGTGGTCGGATACCCGTCCACGGGGGACGGCCTGCTCGCCTGGAGCGGCGTGGGCGGCATGTCGATCGCACCGGTCGATCCGCTTGGCTCGGTGGGCGGCGCGACCACGATCCCGCTTGAAGGCGGAGCGTCCCGCGCGTTCGACCCGACGATCGAGCTCGGCCCCGGTGGGGCGGGGGTCTACTGGAGCGCCGGGCCCAGCGTCTTCGAGGCGCGGGTCAGCGAACTGGGTGAGCCTGAGTCCGTCAGGGAGGTTCTGCCTCCGAACGAGACCGGATACCGGGATCTGTCCGTCTCCGGCGACCTGCTCGTGGCCCTGCGGGATCGAGGTCGGCCAATCGACCTGGTCTGTGTGCCGCTCGGGGGCGGCATCCCGGTGACGATCGATTCGGGGTCCGCCGCGAGCACCAGTCCGATCCGGTTCGGCAGCCTGGATGTCGACGCCGCGGGCACCCACGGCCTGATCGGGTGGGTGCGTCGTCAGCAGTCCGGCAGGCGGGTGGCGAAGGTCGCGACCGTCGACGATCGCTGCCGGGCTTCCAGGACCACCTCGCTGCCGTCGCCGGGACGGCGGGCCAACGACGTCCAGGTCAGCCACGACGGCCGATCGCCGCTGGCGCTGGTCGCCGGCGGGGGCGGGCTCGAGTCGGTCGGCCTCTCCCGATCGGGAGAGGTCCGCGGCAGCAGGCGCATCGCGAACACGAAGCCGTTCTCGAAGAAGGCCGAGTCGAGGACGCCCGTGACCCAGCTCGAGCTGGTCACCGAGCCCGGCACCAGGCCGACCGCCGTGTGGGCACAGTCGCACCGCGGGCCCGGCCAGACGATCGCCGCCTCGATCGCTCGGTAACGCGGCAACCCGCTTCTGCGGCCAGGCGCGATAATCGCCGCGATGGGCGAGGACGAGGCAAGCACGGCCGGGCTGCTCGCCCGGGTGCCGCTGCTGTCCGATCTCGACCGGGAGGAGCTCGAGCGGATCGCGCAGGTGGCGATCCCGCGCTCGTTCCCGAAGGGCGCCCGCGTCTTTCACGAGGGCGACACGAGCGATGCCTGCTACGTGATCCGCTCCGGCGAGGTGCGGGTGACCCGCGAGCATCCCGACGGCCGCGCGATCGCCCTGGCGACGCTCGGTCCCGGCGAGCTCGTCGGCGAGCTGGCGATGATCGACGGCGGCGTCCGCTCGGCCAGCGTCGAGGCGCTCAGCGACGTCGAGCTGCTCGCCGTCTCCGCCGCCGACATGAAGGGCCTGCTCGAGCGCAACGCGGAGATCACGGCGAAGCTGGTCGTCGCGCTGACCAAGCGGCTGCGGGAGGCGAACGAGCGGATCAGCCGGCAGTCGTTTCAGACGGTACCGAGCCGGGTCGCCGGCGTCCTCTCCCAGCTCGTCTCCGAGGAGGGTGCCGAGCGGGGGCGCGACGGGGTGACGATCCGGATGAACCAGGCCGACCTCGCCCAGCTCGCCGGGACCTCGCGGGAGAGCGTCAGCCGCTTCCTCGCCGTGCTCGAGCGGGCCGGCGTCGTCCGCGTCGGCCGCGGCCGGGTCACGGTGCTCGAGCCCCATCGCCTGCGGGCGTACATCTTCTGAGCGCCGGCGCCCGCCGGGTCGGGGCTCGCGCCGATGCACCGTTCCGGGCCCGCCGTGTCGAGGCATGGCGTGAGCGGGCCTTCGGACCGGTGCCGGCCTCGCGGCCGAGCCGGGCGGGACGAAAGCGGGCGCATGCGACGATTTCGGCCTTCTCGCGGCCTCGGCCGCTCCCCCTCGCTGTCCGATCCCGCCGGACCGGCGAGGCGCCGGCGCCGATCCGGCGGCTCCTCGTCCGGCCGGGCGGCAGGTAGGCTGCGCTGCGGTGAGCGCCCTCTACGTCCTCAACTTCTACTCGCCGCTGTTCGTCGACCAGCTCAGGCGGGGGCGGAAGACGGCGACGATCCGGCTCGGCGACAAGACGCGCAAGTACGACCGCGGCCAGGTCGTCTGGATCACGGTCGGCTACCGGCACGGGCCGCGCGAGAAGATCTTCGCCGCCGTGATCGACGACGTCGAGGTGAAGAAGGTCAAAGACCTCTCGCCCCGCGACGTCGAGCACGACAACCCCGAGTTCCGCCGGCTCGACGACACCGTCAACTTCCTCGAGCAGATCTACGGCAGGCCGATCGAGCCCGATGACGTCGTCACCGTGATCCGCTTCTCGCAGATCGTCGAGCGCCCGCAGTCGAGCTTCGGCAACGGCGAGACGCCGTCGCGCAACTGAGGGGCGCCTCCCGCCGGGCGCGATGGCGAGCTACGAGTTCCTCACGACCTGGCTGCTCGACGCCCCCCGCGAGGAGGTCTGGGAGGCGATCTGGGACTCGGGCCGGTGGCCGGCCTGGTGGCGTGGCGTCGTCGAGGTGGTCGAGATCGATCCGGGAACGCCCTGCGGGGTCGGCCGCCGCGGCCGCTACCTGTGGCGCAGCCGGATCCCCTATCCGGTCCGGTTCGAGATGGTCTCGACCGCGGTCGAGCCTCCGACGCTGCTCGCCGGCGAGGCCAGCGGCGGGCTCGAGGGCATCGGCCGCTGGCGCCTGTTCGAGCAGGACGGCGCGACGGCGGTCATCTACGAGTGGAACGTGCGGACGACGAAGCCGTGGATGAACGCGGTCGCCCCGCTCGCCGCGCCGGCCTTCCGCTGGAACCACGACCGGGTGATGCGCTGGGGCGGCGAGGGGCTCGCCCGTCGCCTCGGCTGCCGGCTTTTGGCATCGGGCTGACGCCGTTCGGGTCGCTCATCGGCGGCGAGGCGCTGGGCGAGCGGGCCGAAACCGTCCCATCTGCCCGGTTTCGTCCCGCTCGGCCGGGGTTCGCCTCGGCTGGCGATCTGAGCGGCCTCGACTCAGATCGCTTGACAGCGGTCCCCGGGTCGCTACACTCGGCCGCGGCCTCGTTGGCACTCTCAACCCCGGAGTGCCAAACTGGGGGCCGCGAGACTTTCTCGACCACGCAATCGCAACCCTCAACGGAGGTACCTACGTATGAATCTCAAGCCCCTGGGTGACCGCCTGATCGTCAGGGCGGTCGAGGAGGAGGAGACGACCGCCAGCGGCATCGTGCTCCCCGACACCGCCAAGGAGAAGCCGCAGAAGGGCGAGGTCCTCGCCGTCGGCGACGGCGCCTGGGACGAGGACGGCGAGAAGCGGATCCCGCTCGACGTCGCGGCCGGCGACATCGTCCTCTACAGCAAGTACGGCGGCACCGAGGTCAAGGTCGACGGCGAGGACCTGCTGGTCCTGCGCGAGTCCGACGTCCTCGCCAAGGTCGAGTAGCGACCGCCGCCCACCCACCGGAACACGCAAGCATCAGGAGGAATCACTGATATGGCTCACAAGGAGCTCAAGTACGGCGCCGACGCGCGTACCGCCCTGCAGGACGGGGTCGACGCGGTCGCCGATGCCGTCAAGGTGACGCTCGGCCCGAAGGGCCGCTACGTCGTCCTCGACAAGAAGTTCGGCGCGCCGACGATCACCAACGACGGCGTCACGATCGCCCGCGAGATCGAGATCGAGGACGTGTTCGCCAACCAGGGCGCCCAGCTCGTCCGCGAGGTCGCCACGGCGACCAACGACGTCGCCGGCGACGGGACTACGACGGCGACGCTGCTCGCGCAGACGATCGTCCGCTCGGGCCTCAAGAACGTCGCCGCCGGGGCGAACCCGCTGGCGCTCCGCAAGGGGATCGAGTCGGCCGTCAACCAGGTCGTCGAGAACCTGCGCGAGAAGCAGTCGAAGGAGGTCGGCGGCAAGGAGCAGATCGCCCGCGTCGCCTCGATCTCGGCCGCTGACGACGAGATCGGCGACATCATCGCCGACGCGATCGAGAAGGTCGGCAAGGACGGCGTCGTCAACGTCGAGGAGGGCCAGACCTTCGGGATGGAGCTCGAGTTCACGGAGGGGATGCAGTTCGACAAGGGCTACATCTCGCCGTACATGGTCACCGACCAGGACCGCATGGAGGCGGTGCTCGAGGACCCCTACATCCTGATCGCCAACCAGAAGATCGGGTCGGTCCGCGACATCCTGCCGATCCTCGAGCAGACGATGCAGGGCGGCAAGCCGCTCGTGATCGTCGCCGAGGACGTCGAGGGCGAGTCGCTGGCGACGCTGGTCGTCAACAAGCTCCGCGGCACCTTCACCGGCGTCGCGGTCAAGGCGCCCGGCTTCGGCGACCGCCGCAAGCGGATGCTCGAGGACATCGCGATCCTCTCGGGCGGCGAGGTGATCACCGAGGAGATGGGCCTGAAGCTGGAGAACACCCAGCTCAGCCAGCTCGGCAAGGCCCGCCGCGTCGTCGTCAGCAAGGACACGACGACGATCATCGACGGCGCCGGCGAGAAGGCGCAGATCGAGGGCCGGATCAACCAGATCCGCTCCGAGATCGAGAACACCGACTCCGACTTCGATCGGGAGAAGCTCCAGGAGCGTCTCGCGAAGCTGGCGGGCGGTGTCGCGGTCGTCAAGGTCGGCGCTGCCACCGAGACCGAGATGAAGGAGAAGAAGCACCGCGTCGAGGACGCGCTGCAGGCCACCCGGGCCGCCCTCGAGGAGGGCATCGTCCCCGGTGGCGGCGTCGCCCTCCTCAACGCCCAGGACTCGGTCGACGTCAAGGGGCTCGACTCCGACGAGGCGACCGGGGCGGAGATCATCCGCCGGGCGCTCGAGGAGCCGCTCCGTCAGATCGCCGAGAACTCGGGATTCGAGGGCTCGGTCGTCGTCAACAAGGTCCGCGACCTGAAGCCCGGCGAGGGCCTCAACGCGGGCAGCGGCGAGTACGGCGACCTGATCAAGGACGGCGTCATCGACCCGACCATGGTGACGCGCTCGGCGCTGCAGAACGCGGCCTCGATCGCGAAGAACATCCTGACCACCGAGTGCATCGTGGCCGAGCCGCCGGAGGAGCCGGCGGCCGGCGGCATGCCCGGCGGCATGCCCGACATGGGCGGGATGATGTAGCCGGTCCTCGGGACCGCTTGCGGCCGGCGCGCCGGCCGCACCGCTTGTCGAAGGGCCCGGGGCGCCAGCTCCGGGCCCTTCGCGCTGTCGGGCCCCGGGTGGCGGCGGCGTCTCGGCCACCCGCCCGAACCCGCGCGGCGGCGGGGCCGGCCGGCCGCCGCCGAGGGTCGTCGCGCTCAGCCGGCCGCGAGCACCGCCGCCATCGGCGCCGGCTCGACGCCGAGCGAGCGGACGTCGGCGCTGCCCCGCTCGCTCACCATCGGCACCTCGAGCAGCTCCGCCTCCTCCCAGGTGGCGAAAGCGACCTCGCCGAAGATGCGCCGGAGCCAGATCAGGGCGGAGCGGACGAACGGCAGCGGGACGTGGATCGCGGGGCGCTCGCGGCCGGCGCTGGCGGCGATCAGGCGCGCCTGCTGCTCGTAGGTGAGCCGCTCGGGGCCGGCGAGCTCGAAGCGGCCCGGCGGCCGCTCGAGCGAGGCGATGACGGCCCGGGCCGCGTCGGCCGCCCAGATCGGCTCGTAGGCGGACTGCCCGCGGCCGGAGATCGGCAGCAGCGGCAGGAGCGCCAGCCGACGGATCCAGGTGACCCAGGTGTCGGCCGGGTCGTAGATGAGCGACGGCGCGAAGATCGTCGTCTCCAGCGACGATGCCTCGACCCGCGCCTCCGCCAGCGCCTTCGCGCGGAAGAAGCGCGTGCGCTGGAAGCTGGTGGCTCCGAGGGCGCTGAAGAAGACGAAGCGGCGGACCCCCGCCCGCTCGGCGGCGGCGAGCAGGCGGTGGGTGCCGAGCGCGGTGATCTCCTCGACCCGTCGCGGCGGCTGGTCACGGATCGCGGCGGCGAGGTGGATCACGGTGTCGACGCCGCGGACCGCGTGACGGAGGCCGCGGGGATCGCCGAGGTCGGCGAGCGAGAGCCGGACCCTGACCCGGTCGGCGCCGAGGCGGCGCGGGTCGCGGACGAGGCAGCGGACCTCGTGACCCTCGTCGAGCAGCATCGGCAGGAGCGCCGAGCCCACGACCCCGGTCCCTCCGGTCAGCAGAATCATCCCGTCCCACCCTACCCGCGCCGGGTCGGAGCGCCACCTGCCCGTACAATGCCCCCGCCGCCGCTTCGATCGGATGGCCGGCAGCGAGCAACCGAACGAGAGGGATTCCGAGCCTTGACCTACGTGATCGCAGAGCCCTGCATCGGGGAGAAGGACAACTCGTGCGTCGAGGTCTGTCCGGTCGACTGCATCCACCCGACCCCCGACGAGCCCGACTACGAGCAGCACGAGCAGCTCTACATCGATCCGGACGAGTGCATCGACTGCGATGCGTGCGTCGAGGCGTGCCCGGTGGACGCTTGCTTCGCCGAGGACCAGCTCCCCGGCGAGTGGGCCAAGTTCGCGCAGCTCAACGCCGACTACTACGCCGGCCGTTAGTCGATCCGGCGGCGGCGGTTCGGCCGCGCGCCGCGCGCTGCCGCTGCCGCTGATCGCGCTCGCGCTCGCGGGCGCGGCGGCGGTCATCCTCGTCTACCTGCTCGTGGTCCGCACCTACTGGGGCCAGCGCCTCGACGAGCACGCCTTCGTCGGCCACGACTTCTTCACCTCGCGCGAGGCGCAGGCCGACAGCTTCCTGCGCATCGTCTCGGTCGGCTCGCTGCTGCTCGCGACGACGCTGGTCGCCGCGGTCGCGGTCATCCGCCGCCGTCCGCGGCTGGCCCTCCTCGCCGCCGCCTCGATCGTCGGCTCGATCCTCTGCACGGAGGTGCTCAAGCACCTGATCCTCGAGCGTCCCGCGATCATCGGCTCCGGCATCGTCGACAACTCCTATCCCTCGGGCCACACGACCGTCGGCATGGCGGTCGCCGTGGCGGCGATGCTCGTCGTCCCGCGCCGGCTGCTGCTGCCGACGGCGCTGGGGGCGGGCCTGTTCGGGTCCGCGTTCGGGGTCGCGGTCGTCGCCGCCGGCTGGCACCGGCCGAGCGATGCGGTCGGCGCCTTCTGCGTCGTGATCGCGGTCGCGGCCCTCTGCGCGGCGCTCGGACACGCGTTTCCCGACCGCGTCGAGGCTGCCGCGCGGCGCACGCGGCGGCTGCCGCCGATCCGGGTCGGCACGACCGAGCTCGGCCTGCTCGCCCTCGCGCTCGGCGGGCTCGGGCTGTTCGCGCTCGCCGCTCTCAGCTATCGCGGGATCCCGTGGACGAGCACCAGTGCAGGCTTCCTGCTCTCGGCCGCCGCGATCGTCGTCATCGCCGTTCTCGCGACCGCGGCGCTGGCGGCGGCGATGCTCGCCTCGGAGGACGGCGGGCGCGCAGGGCCTTCCTCGGATCGCGAGTAGCCCGGGCCGGCGGTCCGGATCAGCCCCCGGCCTGGACGACCGGCAGCTCGGTGCCGCCGATCGGCGCCGGGGCGGCGGGAGCGTCGGCCGCGACCGCCTGCATCAGCGGCAGCTCGACCGGGGTCGCGGCGATGATGCCGCGCGCGGCGTCGCGGATCGCGACCGAGGCGGCGGCGTCCGGGTCGGCGCTGGCCAGCGGGTCGCCGGCGTCGGCGTGCTCGCGCAGCGCCTCCTCGAGCGGGACCTTGCCGAGCAGCGGCACGTCGAGCGCGTCGGCCAGCTCCTGTCCGCCGCCCTCGCCGAAGATCGTGAACCGCTGCCCGTCGGGCGCGGTGAAGCCGGACATGTTCTCGATCACGCCGAGCACCTCGAGCTCGACCTTCTTCGCCATCTCGGCGGCGCGCGCCGCGACGCTCTGGGCGGCCGGCTGCGGCGTCGTGACGATCAGGATCCGCGCTTGCGGCAGGAGCTGGGCGAGCGTCATCGAGACGTCTCCGGTGCCCGGCGGCAGGTCGAGCAGCAGATAGTCGAGCTCGCCCCAGTCGACGTCCTCGAGGAACTGCTGGATCGCCTTGTGCAGCATCGGCCCGCGCCAGACGACCGCGGCGTTCTCCTCGACGAAGAAGCCGATCGACATCACCTCGACGCCGGACGGCGAGGTGAGCGGGATGATCTTGCGCTCGGCGTTGACCTCCGGCTTGTCGCTGACGCCGAGCATCCGCGGGATCGAGTAGCCGTAGACGTCGCAGTCGAGAGCGCCGGCGGCCTTGCCCTCGGCGACGAGGGCGGCGGCGAGGTTGGCGGTCATCGTCGACTTCCCCACCCCGCCCTTGCCGGAGGCGACGCAGATCACGTTCTTGACCTGAGCCAGCGCACCCTCGGGGAGCCCGCCGGGGCGGCCGAGCTTCCGCTGCAGGCCCTGCTTCTCGGCGTCGGTGAGGACGTCGAAGCCGACGCCGACGCTGGTCACGCCCTCGAGCTTGCCGACGTTCTCGACCACGGCGCGCTCGAACTGGGCCCTGATCGGACATCCCGGCGTCGTCAGCGAGACGACGACGTCGACGCGGCCGTCGTCGTGGATCTCGACCGATCGCACCATCTCGAGCTCGACGATCGAGCGCCGCAGCTCGGGGTCGATCACGGATCGAAGGGCCTCGGTCACCTGGTCCTCTGTCGGTACTGCCATGGGATCCATCTTCTCAAATGGTGGCCCGCCGGTCCGTGCCCCGGGTCCTGTCGCGGGGTCCACCGCGTCCGCTCCGCTCGCGGTGGGGAGCGCCAGGGCTCCGTGCGAGGCGGCTCCGAGGCCACGGAAGGAGGGCGACCGCCCTTCGCCCGGTTCCAGGGGAGAAAAGACACAGCGGGCCCGGGGGCCCGCTGTGTCGGGGAGGAGAGGTGGGGAGCCGTAGCTCCCCGGTCTGCCCGCGAGGTATGTGTGCGAGCAGATCCCACCGGACGCCTCCTCTCGTGGGCCGGCCTGGGCGCCCCGGGCCGGCCCGGCGTCCGGGCTAAGTGGTCCTAGACCAGCTCGGCGACGCGCTCGCGGACCTCGCGAATGCGCTGCTCGGCCTCCTTGCGGTTGGCCTTCAGCGTCGACTCCGCGTCGCGGCGGCGGGCCTTGACCTCGCGCTCGACCTGCGTGCGGGCGCGCTTGACCTCGCGCCTGACCTGGGTCCGGGTCTTCCTGACCTCGCGCTCGACCCGGGTGCGGGTCCGCTTCGCGCGCTGGACGGCGCGCTTGCGGGCGCTGCCGCCACGGCGCTCGACCTTGTTCAGCTCGCGGCGGAGCTGGGTGCGGACGCGGCGGGCCTCGACCTCACGCTTGCTCGGCGTGTTCAGCCGGTCGCCGATCTCGTTGATCCGCTCGGCGGCGGTCAGGGCGGCGCCGACCGGGACGTCGATCGCGGTCTCGGCGGCGGCGCGGACGTACTCGCCCGCGGCCTCGACGCCGGCGCGCGCCTGGTCCAGGGGGGTGGCGTCCCGAGCCTGCTCGGTCGGGGCGGTCTCGGCCGCGCCCTTCCGCGCCCTCGCGGTCGACTTGGCCGACTTGGCCCTGGTCGCCGTGGTCCCGGTCGTCGCTCCCCTCGAGCGGGTGTTGCTGTTGCTGCTGGTAGCCATTCGAGTTCTCAACCCCTCGGTGTCGGTGGTGGTGCTGAAGCGGTGCCTGCCTAAGTTCCTTAGAACTAAGGATGTTCCAAGTGTAGCACCGAACGTCTGTTCCTACACGCCGCCGCAACCCCGGTTACGGAGCCGAATGTGAGTGACCTCACAGAGGGGTCCGAGAGGGGCGGTGGGAGCGCCCGTCAGCCGCCCTGACGGGCGACGCTCGCCTCGTGAGCGTCGCGCACGACCTCGAGCTGCTCCGCCGCGTGGGCGGCGATGACCGGGTAGCGCGCCCCGAGGTCGAGCCCCGCCTCGGCGAGCTCGCAGCCGACGAACTCGACCAGGGCGCCGGCCTCGCGGGCGATGAGCTGGGCGGCGGCGGCATCGACCGAGCGGCACGGTCGGGCCGAGATCATCGCGTCGAAGCGGCCGCAGGCCACGTAGCCGAGCGTGATCGCGATCGAGCCGACGACCCGGACCCGGTACGCCTTGCCCTGCAGGGCCTCGACGGCGCCGAGGATCCAGCGCGGGTCCGCCGACTCGAGCCCGACCACCTCGAGCGGCAACGGCTCGCGCGGCTCGATCCGGGCACCGTTGAGCCGGGCGCCCTCCCCGCGGACGGCGGTGAGCTCCTCGCCGGCGCCGAAGTCGTGGACGAACCCGAAATCGACGTCGGCCATCGAGTCGCCGTCGGCCACCGCGACCGACAGCGAGTGGGAGGGGATCGTCCTGCGCACGTTCATCGAGCCGTCGATCGGGTCGATCACGACGCGGCGGGCCGGCTCGCCGGAGCCGAGCACGACCTCGCCCCGCTCCTCGCTGACGGCGGCGAGGGAGGCGCCGCCGCCGGCGATCCGCTCGAGCTCCTCGAAGACGATGTCCTCGCAGCGGCGGTCGAGCTCCAGTGCCATGTCGCCGCCCTCGCCGCGACCCTCGTAGCGGCTGCGGTCGGCGATGCCCGTCGTCGCCGCGAACAGGTCGGCCTGGCGGGCCGCCATCCGCCGGCAGGCGTCGAGCCAGTCGATCTCGAGGTCCACGACGGCAATGGTATTGGGGGTCGGCGGGCGGACGGACGGGCCTCGCTACCGTTGCCCCGATGGAGGCGAACAGCGGCGACGGCGGGCTCGGCCGGGCCCTCGACCTGGACTCGGGCCAGGCACTCGTCGTCGGCGTCGCCGGGTCCGGCCGGACCGAGCTGCTCGCCCGCAAGGCGGCCGCCGTCGCGGCCGGGGGAGTCGCGGTCGAGCGACTCCTCCTCGTCACCCAGACGGCGGCCAACCGGTCCCGCCTGCGCGACCGGGCCGCGGCGCTCCTCGGCGGCTCCTTCGAGGAGGTGCTGATCGAGACCTGGACGGGCCTCGGCGAGCGGCTCCTGCGCGAGCATGCGCTCGAGGCGGGAATCGATCCGTTCTTCGAGGTCGCCGGCTCCGCCGACCGGCTCGCGCTGCTGCTCGATCGCCTCGACGAGCTGCCGCTGCGCCGGCACGAGATCCGCGGCAACCCGGCCGGCCTGCTCGCCGGCCTGCTCGAGCGGATCGACGCGCTCAAGCGTCACGGCGTCGGGCCCGCCGAGCTCCGCGATCTCGCCCGCGCCGCCGAGCGGGGAGCGGGCGGCCGCGACGATCGCGAGGCGGCGCTGCGCGAGCTCGAGTTCAGCGATCTCTACGACCGCCACGACGCGATCATGGTCGAGCTGGGCATGCTCGACGAGGGCGAGCTGGTGCTCGAGCTCGGCCGGCTGCTCAGCCGCCACCCCGAGATCAGCGCCGCGCTCGGCGCCCGCTTCGAGTGGCTCCTGGTCGACGAGCTCGAGGACGCGGGTGAGCCGCAGATCGCCTGCCTGCCGCTGCTGGCGCCGAACGGCAACCTGATCGCCGCCTGCGATCCCGAGCAGGGACTCGGGGCCGAGCGCGGCTTCGGCGAGGCCGCCGTGCTCGCGTTCTCGGAGCGGTTTCCCGGGGCCGAGCGGATCGAATGCGGGCCGAGCCGGCGCTCGGGGGGAGCAACGGCGCGGGCGGTGGCGCGGGCGACGGCGCTCGTTCCCGACTCCTACCGGCGGGCGCTGCCGACCTCCGGGCAGCCCGTCCCGACCCCCGGCGGCGAGGGCACGGTGCGGTTCTGGCGCTGTGCCAACGAGCGCGCCGAGGCCCAGGCGGTGGCGCGCGAGATCGAGCACGCGCTCGCCACGGGGACCTGCCGGCCCGAGGACGTCTGCGTGCTGATCGGCGCCGGCGGCGGCGACCGGCGCCTCATCGCCGCCGCGCTCGAGGAGCGCAACGTCCCCTTCAGCAGCACCGGCTCGGCCGCGTTCTTCGGCCGTCCCGAGGTTCGCGACGCGATCGCCTGGCTGCGCGCGCTCGCCGACCCGACCGATTCCGCTGCGGTCGTGCGGGCCCTGACCCGGCCGCCGACCGAGCTTCGGTCCGTCGATCTCGCCCGCTGCACGACGATCGCCCGCCGCCGCAAGCTCGACATGGTCTCGGCCGTCGAGGCGGCGCTCGAGAGCCCGCAGCTGCCGCCGCCCTCGCGGGACCGGCTGCGCGCCTTCCTGAAGCTCTACCGCGGCGCCGCCTCCGCCTTCGACGGCCACCGTCCCGACGCCTTCGTGCGGCGGCTGATCGAGCGCATCGGCTTCCGCCGCCACGCGCTCTTCGCCGCGAGCCCGGAGACGGCGGAGCGGCTCGTCAACCTCTCGCGCCTGGCCGAGCTCGCCGCCGCCTGGACCCGTCGCCGTCCCGACGGCTCGACCCGCGACTTCGTCCGCTACCTCGCCGCGGTCGGCGAGGCCGGGCAGCGGTTCAGCCGGCCCGCCGAGCCGGCGCCGGCGGGCGCGGTGCTGCTCGCCGAGCCCGAGCAGGTGAAAGGGATGGATTTCGAGCGGGTCTACCTGCTCGGGCTCAGTCGCGGCGCCCTGCGCGCCGGCGCCGAGCGCGCCCGCTGGATCCCGCCCGAGCTGCTCGGCGCCGAGCTGCCACCGCTCGGAGATGTCGCCGACGCGCTCGCGGCCCGGCGCGCCTACCTGGCGCTGACTCGCGCCCGAGCCTCGGTCGTCCTCTCCCATCCCGAGCAGGTGCGGGGCGCCGCGACCGGACCGGCGCCGCTCTACGAGGCGATCCGCGACGAGCTCGACGGCCGCGAGGAGCGCCACGAGGAGGAGCTGTTCGGCCCCGCCGAGGGCCTCCACGCGACCTACCGGATGCTCCGCGACGAGGCGCTCGAGGCCTCGTGGCGGGCCGGGGCGGCGCTGAGCGAGATGCGCCTCGACACCGCCGAGGACGTCAACCGCGCCGTCGCCCGCTACCTCGAGCTGCTGAAGCTGGCGGCGCTGATCCAGCGGCCGGGCGACGAGTCCGAGCGCGACGCGATCGCGGCCCTGAACGAGCTGATCGGCCGGATCGCGACGCCGGAGCAGCTCGCCGAGCTGAGCCGCTCGGCGCTCGACGAGTACGTTCTCGACGAGGACCGCGACCGGACCCGGCGCAGCGAGGAGCTCGCGAGCCGGGCCGAGCCAGGCCTCGAGGCGTTCCTGCCGAAGCGGGGCGGCGGCCTCGCGCTCTCGGCCTCCGACGTCGACCTCTACCTGACCTGCCCGCTCAAGTACAAGTTCGCGCGCGTCTTCGCGATCCCGCAGGAGCCGACGATCAACCAGCGGTTCGGGATCCTGATCCACAACGTCCTCGAGCGCTACCACGCCGAGGAGCTGCGCGAGGGCGCCGACGTCGGGCTGAGCCGCCTGCTCGACCTCTTCGAGGCCGGCTGGCGCCGGACCGGGTTCGGGTTCACCGACGACGAGCTCCAGTACCGCGACCGCGCCGTCGCCGCCCTCGCCCGCTACCACGAGCGGCACAACGCCGGCGCCGCCCGCCCGGTCTGGCTCGAGCGCCGCTTCTCGTTCCGGATCGGCGAGACGACGATCGGCGGCCGCGTCGACCGCGTCGACCGCCACCCCGACGGCAGCTACGAGCTGATCGACTACAAGACCGGCCCCCCGAAGAGCGCCGCCGAGCTCGCCGGCGACCTCCAGATCGCCCTCTACCGGGTCGCCGCCCGCGAGGCCTGGGACATCGAGGCCGCCGACGGCGCCTACTGGTACGTGCTCGACGACGAGAAGGTCCCGGCCGGCGGCGAGCCCGACGCCCTCGAGCGCGTTGGCCGCACCGTAACCGACGTCGCCGCCGGGATCGGCGGTCAGGACTTCGAGCCCCGCCCCTCGTTCGAGGTCTGCTCCTGGTGCGACTACCGCCTCATCTGCCCTGCCTCCGAAGCCTGAGAACCTAACTAGAGTCACTGAGCGAACACGGTTGACGTGTGAGTGGCAGCCTGAGATGCTGCGGCGCCGCCGACTCGAACTGGAGGATGTAGCGATGGGAGCTTGGCGTGTTCCGATAGCCGTCGTCATTGGGCTCGTTGTGCTGGCGGCTGCCGGCGGGCAGGCAGTGGCGGCGATCGGCGGCTCAGGCGAACCGATCTGCTGACCGCTTCAGACTGTCCTGACGCAACGAAGGCGTTCGAGAATTCAGGCGTCGAGCCGCCTACCGCCTATGAGTCATGCCCTGCTCGCTCTGAGATCGATGGCATGATCTGAGATCGATGGCATGGTCTCGTAGCGGGGACTGCTGAGTGAACGCCGCGCCGCGCTCGAAGCCAGGCTTGGCGAAACCGAAGGACAATGACCATCACACGAACCGTCGTACTGGTGGGGATCGCATTCGTAATCTCCTCTTCGACGGGCGCATCTGCGCACACGCTCGTGTGGGACCTCTGGGGACGATGCAGATGGTGAATCCGGAGACGACATCGTCGATGGCGAGGATGGATTCGAGACCGCCAGGGGTGGGCCGGGAGACGACACGGTGAAGGGCGGCCCAGGCAACGATGACGTCCGTGGCGGCGATGGCAACAACGATGAGCGTTTCGGTGGTGCTGGGGACGACGTCTTCAGCGGCTGCGACGGAAACGCGCACGACGACTGACCCACGTCCAATAGGAGGCGCCCCGGTTGATCAGAGGCCGCCGTAGCTGTGCGAGCGAGCCGACCGGACCGGACGCGCAGCGGAGGATCCGGTCGGAGTTGTCTCAGTCCCGCTGCTGTCTCAGGAACCGCTGGAACTCCTGGGCGATCGCATCGCCTGAGGGGACGTCCTCCTGGGCGAAGCCGGCGACCTCGTCCTGCTGCTCCTCGAGCTGCTCGACCATCTCCTTGATCTCCGGGTTGGCGGCGACCGCCTCGCTCACCTGCTGCTCGAAGGCGACCGCGGCCTGCTCGAGCCCGGTCGCCTCGACCGCGATCCCGATCATTCCCTCGAGCCGGCGCAGGAGCGCAAGGCCGGCCTTCGGGTTCGGGACCGCCGCCGCGTAGTGGGGGACCGCGGCCCAGAGGCTCGCGGCGGCGAGGCCGCGCTCGCGGCAGATCGCGTGGAAGATGCCGAGGACGCCGGTGGGCCCCTCGTAGGCGACGTCCTCGAAGCCGAGCTGCTCGATCATCGCGTCGTCGGTCGCGAGGCCGGTGATCGGCACCGGCCGGGTGTGGGCGACGTCGGCGATCAGCGAGCCGAAGGTGATCACCGACTCGACCCCGCAGGCCTCGGCGACGTCGAGGACCGCGTTGCAGAACGTGCGCCAGCGGGTGCTCGGCTCGGTGCCGCCGATCACGAGCAGGTCGCGCTCGGCATCGGCGGCCTTGGCGGCGACGATCAGGTTGTCGGGCCACTCGACCCCCTCCATCCGGCCGCCGGCGATCTCGATCGTCGGCCGGTTCGCCTGGAAGTCGAAGAACTCCTCGGGGTCGATCCGGGCGACGAGCTCCGTCTCGAGCGAGGCGCCGATCGCCCCGAGCGCGGTGCCGGCGGCGCTGGCGGCGTCGTTCCATCCCGAGAACGACGCGACGAGCACCGGCGAGCGCAGCTCCGGCGGCTCCCGCTCCCAGATGATCGGTTTGATCGGTTCCATCGCGCCCACAGTAGCGACGGCGGATCGGGCGGCGCGCAGCCCGGGCGGTGCGTCCGGGCGGGCCTGCATGATCGCGGCATCGATGAGGCCCCCGCCAATCCCGCAGCCGCGCCGCCCGCCGAGGGAATCGCCGCGCTGCAACCGGGCCGCCCCCTCGCGGGCCGCTTCGCGGTGGCTCGCAAGGATCGCCAGCAGGCGAAGAACGGCGCTCCCTACCTGAGCCTCGAGCTGCGCGACCGGACCGGCTCGATCCCGGCCCGGATCTTTCGCGACGTCGATGTGCTCGGCGCCCGCTTCGATCGTGGCGACGCGGTCGAGGTCCGGGGCAAGGTCGAGCGCTTCCGCGGGGCCCTGTCGGCGGAGGTGACGGCGCTGCGGCGGATCGAGGCCGGCACCTTCGACCCGGCCGAGTTCCTGCCTTCCGCCTACCGCTCGGTCGAGGAGCTCGAGGGCTTTTTCGAGCACCTGACTCGCGAGGTCCACGACGCCGGGCTGCGGGCCGTGGTCGAGGGAGTGCTCAACACCGAGCCGGTCGCCTCCGAGTTCCGACGCGCGCCCTGCACGCGGGCCGGCCACCACGCCTACCTCGGTGGCCTGCTCGAGCACACGGTCGCGGTCGGGACCCTGGTCGGGGAGGTCTGCCAGCTCCACCCGAAGCTCGACTCCGACCTGCTGATGGCGGCGGCGCTGCTCCACGACGTCGGCAAGTCGCGCGAGTTCACCTACGGCGCCGAGTTCGCGATCAGCGACGAGGGGGCGATGCTCGGCCACCTGGCGATCGGCGCCGCCCTGATCGAGCCCGCCGCCGCGGCGCTCGACCCTCCGCGGCGGCTGGCGCTCCTGCACTGCGTCCTCAGCCACCACGGCCCCGAGGCCGCCGGCCGCGCCCGCGGCGGCGGGTCAGGGTTCGCCTCTCCCGAGGCGCTGGCGCTGGCCCGGCTGAACGCCCTCGACGCCTCGGTCAAGGGCGCGCTCGAGCGCGGGCTGAGGTAGGTGACCCCGACCGGATCCTCCGGCTTCGCCGTCCGGTCCGGTCGGTTCGCTCGGCGTGGATGCGGCGGCGCGTGGATCACGGCATCTCCCCGGGCTTCGCCCTGCGGGATGCCGAAGACGCCGCGCCGCCTCTGAGCGGCGCGGGGCGGGCTTCGCCCGTCCGCTTCCGCCGGCTCCAGTTGCAAACCGCGGCGGCGCTCGGACAACGGCTGCCCTGTCGGGCTGCCGGAAGCGCTGAGGCGCCTATCGGAAGAGGAGCCGGGCGGTCAGCGACTTCTTCGACTTCGAGTGGCCGATCTTGCCCCAGATCGCGACGTCGCACTTCGGCCCCCGCTTCGGCGGCATCTTGATGTTGAACTCGACCGGCGTCGTCCCCTGGTTGCCGGTCGAGCGCCACACGTCGGGCGCGGAGTAGTCGCGGGAGCAGGTGTTGGTGTAGGCCCACTCGATCCGCTGGTGGCTCGGCCTCGATGTGATCCTGCCGTCGAGCTCGCGCGGGCGGTGAACCGTCCCGAGCGCGACGACGTTGGGCTTGTCGCGGCGCGAGCCGTCCTTGTCGAGGAGCTTCATCCCGCCCTTGCCGTCGCCCGTGCGGATCGTCGTGAAGCCGGCGATCCGGGCGTACTTGTCCGGGAACGGGTAGCCGTCGGAGGTGACGAACGGGGCCGACCCCGACTGGCCCCCGGGCTTGCCGCCGCCACCCTCCCTGGCCGCGGCGACGCGGCCGCGGCGATCGGTCTCCCGCACCCGCTCGCAGGAGTTGAGCCGCTCGCTGCCGCCGCGGTAGTTGCAGACGTCGAAGCCGGCGTCCCCCCAGAAGTCGTCACGGCCCTCGCCGCCGGTGAGCTCGTCGTCTCCCTCGCTTCCGTACAGCCCGTCGGCGTTCGACTCGCCGAACAGCGAGTCGTCGCCGCCGTCGCCCCGGAGGAGATCGTCGGACCCGCCGCCGCGAAGGGTGTCGTCGCCGCCGTGACCGAAGATCCTGTCCTCGCCGATGTTGCCCTGGAGGGCGTCGTCCAGCTCCGAGCCGACGATCCGGTCGTCGTCGTAGCCGCCGTTCATGTACTGCGCGCCATCGTCCTCTCCCTTGGTGAGCCGCACCGACAGCCGGTCGTTCAGCGTGCCGCCGAAGATCTGATCGCCGCCGCCGCCGACGACGACGTCGGCGCCATAGTCGCCGTCGATGAAGTCGAGGCCCTCGCCCCACGCGATCACCCGGTCCTCCTCGGAGCCGCCGAGCACGTAGTCGTCCCCGGGGCCTCCCTCGGTCTCGTCGTCGCCCTCCTCGCCGTAGACGGCGTCGTCGCCGCCGTCGCCGAAGACCTTGTCGTCGCCGGTCCCGCCGCAGACGATGTCGTCGCCGCCGCGGCCGTAGACGCGGTCGTCGCCGTTGCCGCCGTTGAGGAGGTCGTCCCGGGGCGTGCCGTAGAGCACGTCGCGGCCGTCGCCGGCGTTGTACTTGACGCCCTTGCCGCGGGCGTGGATCGTCCGCCCCTTCTTGTCCCCCTCCTGGTCGAACTTGCGGCAGATCAGCATGTCGGCCGCCTCCGCGGGTTGCGGGATCAGCAGCGTCGCGAGCAGGGCGATGCCGATCGCGATCAGGACCGGCGGCACCGCGAGCGGCAGCGCCCGGCGGAGCCGTGGCTCGTCGTTCGTCGCGGCGAATGCGCATGCCATCTGGTTGAAGGTCGGCGTGGTCCGGTCGATCCTTGAATCACCAATCGTCGCCGCTCGGGCGGCGACGCTCGCGCTTGCGCTCCGATCGCCGGCGCTTGTCGGCGAGGCGGCGCTCGCGGGCGGCGCGGCCGGGCCCGGTCGGGCGCCGCCGCTTGCCGGGGGCGGCGGCGCCGGCGAGCCGGATCCGGAGACGCTCGAGGGCGACGGCGCGGTTTCGGGCCTGGCCGCGGGACTCCTGGGCGACGGCGGTGACGCGCGGCCCGAGGCGGGCGGCGATCCGGTCGCGGATCGCCGCCGGCAGCGCTGCCGACGCGCGTACGTCGAAGACCGCCTCGACCCGCGAGGCGGTCACGTTCGCGTGCTGGCCGCCGGGGCCGCCGGAGCGGCTTGCGCGCAGCTCGACCTCGGCGAGCGGGATCGTCACGCCCGCGCCGATGTCGAGGCCCTCGCTCACGGCGCCTTGGGCGTGAGGCCGCGGCGGAGCAGGCGAACCGCGACGATCGAGCAGAGCGCCGCGAACCCGAGCTCGAGCGCTCGCTCCGGGAGCGCGTTGGCGACGGCGACGCCCGCGATCACCCCCGGCACCGCCAGCGCGCCGATCGCGAACCCGTCGCGAAGCTCGACGTTGCCGCGGCGGCGCTGCCACCAGGTGCCGACCATCGCCATCGGCACGATCACGAGCAGCGAAGTCGCCTCCGCCTCGATCTGGGAGTGGTCGAGCAGGACCGCGAGCGCCGGGACGAAGAGGATCCCGCCGCCGACCCCGAGCAGGCCGCCGAGGGCGCCGCCGGCAAGGGCGAGCAGGACGGCGAGGGCGGCGTCCATCAGGGGATCACCAGATCGACCGCGACCGCGACCAGCAGGACGGCGAAGAGCAGCGAGACGGCGCGCTCGGGAATCCGCTGCTGGATGGCGACGCCGAGGCCGACCCCGGCGACGGCCGGGACCGCCAGCAGCGCCGCGTCGTCGAGGCGGACGTTGCCGTAGAGCCCCTGCAGCAGCGAGCCGAGCGCGGCCACGATCGCGATCGCGCACAGCGACGTCGCCGTCGCGCGCCGCTCGCCGAAGCCGGTCGCGATCAGCAGCGGCACCATCACGACGCCGCCGCCGACGCCGAAGAGGCCGCTGAAGGCGCCGCCGAGGATGCCGGTCACGGCGAATCGCATCGTCCGGCTCGTGGGCACGGCGCGATACTAGGCGAGTGATGACCGCCTCCTCGCCGGCCGCCGCGCTGGAGCCGTTCCTGGCCGATCCCGGGGCGGCCGCGGTGCTCTGTGATCTCGACGGCACGCTCGCGCCGATCGTCGACCGGCCCGATCGGGCCCGGGTCCCGGGGCGGGTCCGGGTGGCGCTGGCCCGGATCGCCGGGCGCTACGCGCTCGCGGCCGTGGTGAGCGGCCGCCGGGCGGAGGATGCCCGCGCGATCGTCGGGCTCGAGGAGCTGACCTACGTCGGCAACCACGGCTTCGAGCTGCTGCTGCCGCGCGCACCGGCGCCGCGCCCCGCGCCGGCGCTCGGTCCGCGCGCGAGCGCTGCCGCCGATTTCGCGGCCCGGCTCGAGCGCTCCGGGCTCGAGCGCTCCGGGCTGCGGCTCGAGGACAAGGGGGCGATCGTGGCCCTGCACTGGCGCGGAGCCGTCGACGAGCGCGGGGCGGAGGCGGCCGCCGAGCGGATCGCGGCCGCCGCCGCCGCGGCCGGCCTCGTCGTCCACCGCGGCCGCAAGGTCCTCGAGCTGCGGCCGGCCGCGTCCGTCGACAAGGGCACGGCGATCGAGGCGCTGGTGGAGGGGGGAGGTGCCTCGGTGGCGCTCTACGCCGGCGACGACCGCACCGACCTCGACGGCTTCGCCGCCCTCGACCGGCTCGTCGCGAGCGGCCGTCTGCGGACGGCGCTCCGGGTCGGCGTCGCCTCCGCCGAGGGCCCGCCGGAGATCGCCGAGCGCGCCGATCTGACCGTGGCGAGCCCGGCCGAGCTCGTCCCGCTCCTCGTCGCCCTCGCCGGCTGATGCAGTACAAGGACCTCCTGCGGGGAACGGTGCTGCTCGTCGCGATCGAGGCCACCGGCCTGGCCGCGATCTCGGCGGTGACGATCAACTCGACCGGCGACGACTTCCTCGCCGCGGTCGCGCTCGGCTGGTGGCTGGCCGCGATCGCCGTCGGCGTCTGGATCGGGCGGCCGTCGCGAACGGCGGCGGCCCTGAGCGGGCCGTTGGCGGCGGCGAAGACGTCGGCCCAGCTACCGGCCGAATCGCCGGCGCGGATCGCGCTGGCGCGGCTCTGGCCGATCGCGCTGTTCGCGATCGTCGCCGGCGCCGCCGGCCCGCTCTGGCCGCAGGTGCCGGCGATCGCGACCGGGTTCGCGCTCGGCGTGGCGACCGCGTGGCGCAACCGGGAGTCGGCGGTGACCGCGGTCGAGGAGCGCGACGGCGTCTGCTTCTATGTCGAGCACGGCTCCGCCTTCGACCCGATCAGGCTGATCCGGACGCCGGGCCTGCGGCGGGGGACGACGCCGTCGCCGAGCGCCTAGGCACGTCGAGCGGCCGCCCTCCTCACAGGAGCTTGCGGAGCTGCGCCCAGGTGCGGGTGTTGGCGACCTGCTTCGCGCTGAGGCCGGCGCGCCGGGCGGTGGCGACCGCGAAGTCCATGTTCGCGAGCGTCCGGGTCCGGTGGGCGTCGGTGGTGCAGACGATCGGGACCCCGGCCTCGGCGGCGAGCCGGGCGTGCCGGTCGCCGAGGTCGCGGCGGCTCGGGTTGCCGTTGATCTCGATCATCGTCCCGGCCTCGGCCGCGGCCGCGATCACCGCGTCGACGTCGAGGTCGTAGGGCTCGCGGCGGAGCAGCAGGCGCCCGGTCGGGTGGCCGAGGCAGCTCACGAGCGGGTGGCGGACCGCGGCGACGATCCGGTCGGTCATCCGTCGCTTCGACATCCGGAAGGAGGTGTGGACGCTCGCGATCACCCAGTCGAGGCGCTCGAGGACATCGTCGGGGTAGTCGAGCCCCCCGTCGGCGCCGATATTGACCTCGGAGCCGGCGAGCAGGCGGAAGCGGCGGCTGCCGTGCTCGGCGTTGTAGGCGGCGACCTCGTCGACCCGGCGCAGCAGGTCGCCCGCCTGGACGTCGTCGCCGAACCCGTGCGTCGCCGAGTGATCGGTGATCGCGAGGTAGGCGTAGCCGCGGTCGCGGGCCGCCGCCGCCATCTCGGCGAGGGTGTTGCGGCCGTCGGAGAGCGTCGTGTGGCAGTGGAGGTCGCCGCGGATGTCGGCGACGGTGACGAGCTCCGGCAGCTCGCCCCGCTCGGCGAGCGAGATCTCGTCCCGTCCCTCGCGGAGCTCGGGCTCGATGTAATCGAGGCCGAGGCGGGCGTAGACGCCGGCCTCGTCGGCGCAGCGGGTGACCGCATCGCCCTCGATCTCGGCGATGCCGTGCTCGGAGACCGACAGCCCCATCCGCTGCGCCCGCTCGCGGAGCTTGACGTTGTGCGCCGCGGACCCGGTGAGGTGCTGAAGCAGGTTCCCGAGCTCGGCCGCCGGGACGATCCGCAAGTCAACGGCGATGCCGTTGTGCGTGCGGGCCCGGACCCCGTTCGCGCTCGGGTTCCCGGCCTCGCCGATGAGATCGTGCCCGATCAGAGCGTGCGCCAGCGCCGTCGGGTCGGAGGCGGTGGCGACGATGTCGATGTCCTTGCAGGTGTCGGCCCAGCGGCGAGCCGAGCCGGCGAGGATCACCTCGCCGGCCGCGGCGTGCGAGCGCAGGCCGGCCACCAGCTCGGCGCCGATCTCGCGGACGTCGCTGAGCAGCCGCCGCTCCCCGTCGCCCTCGGCCTCGATCCGGTCGAGCGCCGCGAGGACGTTCTGCTCGAACTTCGGCCCGAGGCCGCGGAGGCCGCTGAGCTCGCCCGCCGCGGCCGCGGCGCGGAGCCCCTCGAGCGTGGCGATCCCCGTCTCGTCGTAGATCCGCCGGACCGTCTTCGCGCCGACTCCGGGAAGCCGGGTGAGCTCGACCAGGGTCGCGGGGAGCCGCTGCTTCAGCTTCCTTGCCGCCGGGATCTCGCCCTCGTCGAGCAGGGCGACGATCTTCTCCTGGATCGTGTCGCCGATCCCCTCGAGCTCGGTGGCGCGACCTGCCCGGGCGAGCTCGCCGACCGGGACCGGGCTCTCGGCGATCGTGCGCGCCGCGTCGCGGTAGGCGAGGACCCGGAAGCGGTTGGCGCCGTCGAGCTCGTACAACGTCCCGAGCTCGCGGAACGCGGCGGCGATCTCGGCGTTGTGCATCCGCCAAACCTAGTCTCCGGCGGCGGGGCGCGAGCGGGAGGTCGCGCCGCGACCCGGCGACGGGGCGCAGGCGGGCGCGGCGGCGCCGCGCGAGCCGCGCAGTTATCTACTCTGCGCCCGCACCGATGCCCGCACCGCTCCCGAACAGGGTCGTGCTGCCGACCTACAACGAGGCCGAGAACCTCGAGGCGCTCGCCGCGGCGGTCCTCGCCGCCGCTCCCGGCGGCACCGGGATCCTCGTCGTCGACGATGCCTCGCCGGACGGGACCGGGACGATCGCCGACCGGCTCGCCGCCGCCGACGAGCGGATCGACGTCTTGCACCGGCCGCGCAAGGAGGGGCTCGGGCCGGCCTACGTCGCCGGGTTCTCGTGGGCGCTCGCCGGCGGCGCCGAGCGGATCGTCCAGATGGACGCGGACTTCTCCCACGACCCGGCCGACGTCCCGCGACTGGTCGAGGCCACGGCCGAGGGCGGCGCCGACCTCGCGCTCGGGTCGCGGTACGCGCCGGGGGGCGGAGTCGGGGACTGGGGATTCCTGCGGCGGGCGATCTCGCGCTGGGGCAGCGTCTACGCGCGCGCCTGGCTCGGGGTCGGGGTCCACGATCTCACCGGCGGCTTCAAGTGCTTTCGACGACGGGTGCTGGAGGGGATTCGGCTCGAGACCGTCAGCGCGCTCGGCTACGCGTTCCAGATCGAGACCACCTACCGCGCGGTCAGCGCCGGCTTCGCCGTCGTCGAGGTCCCGATCGTGTTCAGCGACCGCCACGTCGGCGAGTCGAAGATGAGCCGGACGATCGTCGCCGAGGCGGTCTGGAGGGTTCCCCTGATGCGCCTCCGCGGGACCCGCTGGAGCTGAGGCTTCCAATACTTCATTTTTTGTAGTATTGTGTCGAGCGCAGCCGCGACGTGCTCGTCCGGTTGATCGGATCGCTATACAGAAACCCCCCACGCACCCCAGATCAGGAGTACCGACGATGGCGAACCTCCCGCAAGTGACCGATAGCAGCTTCCAGGCCGAGGTCCTCGATTCGACCGAGCCCGTGCTGGTCGACTTCTGGGCGCCCTGGTGCGGCCCCTGCAGGGTCGTGCACCCGATCCTCGAGGAGCTGTCGGGAGAGCGCGACGACGTCAAGATCGTCAGCCTCAACATCGACGAGAACCAGGAGACGGCGAGCCGCTACCAGGTGATGTCGATCCCGACGATGATCGTCTTCAAGGGCGGTCAGCCGGCGAAGACGATCGTCGGCGCGATGCCGAAGAAGCGCCTCGAGCAGGAGCTCGAGCCGGCGTTGGCATAGGCACCGGCGCGGGTCCTGTCGCCGGACAGCCCCACGGCGGGCTCCCGCCCGCCGTGGGGCGCCTCCCGCGCCTCGGTTGCTGGTGGGCGGCGGCTCGAGGTCGCTCTCGGCCTAGAGAAGCTGACCGTCGATGAAGCCGGCCAGGAGGACCAGGATGCCGCCGACCTCGCCGGCGATCAGCGCCCACATGAACGGGTGGGTGCCGGGGACGGGGTCGCGGAACTGGTTGTCGGTGTCGCGGCGCCATCCGTGCACGCAGTAGCCGACGATCGCGGCGACGAAGAAGAAGATCGGGATGAACGCCGCCGCCAGGTTGACGGCGGTGGAGAAGCCGCCGAGCTCGACGAAGGCGGCGAGAAGCAGCGTCGCGAAGCTGTAGAGGAGCGCCGCCCGGTGGGCCGTATCGACGTAGGGATGGGCGAGCGAGTCCTCCGACGTCGCCATCTGCCGGTACTTCCAGACCCCGAGCAGGAGCGCCCAGAGAAAGATCAGCCCCGCCGCGAGGACGACGGCCTTCGTGTCGCTGCCGAGCTCCACGGGCCGATCGTACGCGGGCGTCAAGCGGCGCGGGTCAGCCCGATCGCCAGCTCGCGTCCGTCGATGGTCGTCTTCGTGCCGCCGGCTCGGTCGTAGTCGACGCTCCTCGCCAGCGTCTCGCCGGTCACGTAATCCTCGTGTGCGCGGGCGGCCGCGACCAGCTCGTCGTCGCCGCCGAGCACGAGGTCGATCCGGTCGCTGACGTCGAGGCCGGCCTGCTTGCGGGCGTTCTGGATCGCCCGGACGATCTCGCGCGCCCGGCCCTCCCGAATCAGGTCGTCGTCGAGCTCGAGCGCGAGCGCGACGGCGCGGCCGGCGTCCGATTCGACCCGGTAGCCGTCCAGCGGCTCCATTGCGAAGCTGAGCTCCTCCGGGCCGAGCGTGTGCTCGCGTCCGTCGATCGCGATCCCGACCCGGCCGCCGCCGTCGATCGTCGCCCGGACCTGGTCGGCGTCGAGCGCCTCGACCGCCGCCTTGACCTGCGGCATCTGCTTGCCGAACCGCGGCCCGAGCGCCCGAAAGTCGGGCTTGACGGTCCAGCTCGCGAGCTCTCCCTCCTCGCTGACGAACTCGAGCTCTCGGACGTTGAGCTCGGCGCGGACGATCGCCGCCAGCCCCTCGATCGTCCGCCGCTCGGACTCGGTCGCGACGATCACGGCCCGGGCGAGCGGCTGGCGCATCTTCACCTTCGCCTGCGCCCGCGCGGCGCGACCGAGCTCGATCGCCCGGCGGGCGGCGTCGACGCCGGTCTCGAGCTCACGGTCGCGCCGCTCCCCGTCGACCTCGGGGTAGTCCTCGAGGTGGACGGAGGCCTCGAGGGGCGGCTCGGCGCCGTGGACGAGGTTGAGCCAGATCGCGTCGGCGGTGAACGGGATGAACGGGGCGAGCAGCTTCGCCGTCTCGACGAGGCAGTCGCGCAGCGTCTCGAACGCGGCGGGATCGCCTTCCCAGAAGCGTCGCCGCGAGACCCGCACGTACCAGTTCGACAGCTCGTCGACGTAGTCGGCGATCGCCCGTCCCGCCGTCACCGTGTCGAAGTCGTCGAGCCGCTCCCGCACGACCCCGGTCGTCGCCTGCAACCGCGAGACGATCCACCGGTCCATGGCGCGATCGGGATCTGATCGCTGCTCGCTTCCCGCTGCCTGCCGCGGGCTCTCCGCGGCGTTCGCATAGAGCACCAGGAACGAGTAGGTGTTCCAGAGCGTCAGCAGGAACTGCCGGACCGACTCGCCGACCGTGTCGGCGCTGAAGCGGTAGCCGGCCCACGGCTGCTGCGAGGCGAGGTAGTACCAGCGGAAGGCATCGGCGCCGTGGGCGTCGATCACCTGGTGCGGGTCGACCAGGTTGCCGAGCCGCTTGCTCATCTTCCGGCCCTCGGGATCGAGGATCAGCCCGAGGCAGACGCAGTTGAGGTAGTCGGTGCGGTCGAACAGGAGGACCGACTCGGCGAGCTGCGAGTAGAACCAGCCCCGGGTCTGGTCAATCCCCTCGCAGATGAAGTCGGCCGGGAAGCGCCGCTCGAACTCGGCCTCGTTCTCGAACGGGTGGTGGAGCTGCGCGAACGGCATCGCGCCGCTGTCGTACCAGGTGTCGATCACCTCGGGGACGCGCCGCATCTCGCCTTCGCAGGCGGGGCATTCGAGCGTCACGTCGTCGATGTAGGGGCGATGGAGATCGAGCTCCCCGTCCTCGGAGCGGGGCAGCTTCCCGCCGCGCTCGGTGATCTCGGCGACCGAGCCGATGCAGACGCGCTCCCCGCATTCCTCCGACCGGCATTCCCAGATCGGCAGCGGCGTGCCCCAGTAGCGCTCGCGCGAGAGCGCCCAGTCGACGTTGCCCTCGAGCCACTTGCCGAACCGCCCGTGCTTGATGTGCTCGGGGTGCCAGCCGATGCGCTCGTTCTCGGCCAGCATCCGGTCGCGGACCTCGGACGTGCGCAGGTACCAGGACGCCTTCGCGTAGTAGAGCAGCGGCGTCTCGCAGCGCCAGCAGTGCGGGTAGGCGTGCTCGTAGGGGACCTGCTTGAACAGCCGTCCGCTCCGCTCGAGGGCGGCGACGATCTCGGGATCGTGCTCGCGCACGAGCTTGCCCTGGAAGTCGGGGACCCGCTCGTCGTAGGTGCCGTCGAGGCGGACCGGGTTCTGCAGCGTCATCCCATAGCGCTCGCCGAGCCGGAAGTCGTCCTCGCCGAAGGCGAGGGCGGTGTGGACGAGGCCGGTGCCGTCCTCGGTGGTGACGAAGTCGGCCATCAGGACCGAGTGACCGAGCGGACCGAAGTCGGAGCCGGGGATGAAGTCGAAGGGCGCCTCATAGCGGATTCCATCGAGGTCGGCGCCCTCGAACGTCGCGAGCGTCTCGTAGCCCGCGCCGAGGACCCGCTCGGCGAGCGCGAGCGCGACGACGACGACCTCGCCGTCCACCGTCCGCGCCCGCACGTAGTCGATCTCCGGCCCCGCGGCCACGGCCGCGTGGGCGATCAAGGTCCAAGGGGTCGTCGTCCAGACGAGCAGGCTGTCGCCCGACTCGACGACGCTGCCCGCTGCCCGCTGCCCGCTGCCCGCTGCGACCGGAAGCCGCACGTAGGCGGACGGATCGACAACGTCCTTGTAGCCGTCGGCGACCTCGTGCGAGCTCAACGCCGTGCCGCAGCGCGGGCAGTAGGGGACGACCTTGTGGCCCTGGTAGAGCCGGTCGCGATCCCAGTTCTCCCGCAGCGACCACCAGACCGACTCGATGTAGTCGGGCTCCATCGTCACGTAGGGGTCGTCGAGGTCGATCCAGTGGCCGATCCGCTCGACCATCCGGACCCAGTCGCCGACGTAGGCGAAGACCGACTCGCGGCAGCGGCGGTTGAACTCGGCGATCCCGTAGGCCTCGATCTCCTCCTTCGAGCTGATCCCGAGCTCCTTCTCGATCTCGAGCTCGACGGGCAGCCCGTGGCAGTCCCAGCCGCCCTTGCGCGGGACGTCGAACCCGCACATCGACTTGTAGCGGGGATAGACGTCCTTGAAGACGCGGGCGAGGACGTGGTGGGAGCCGGGCTTGCCGTTCGCGGTCGGCGGCCCCTCGTAGAAGCTCCACAGCGGCCGCCCCCGGCGGAGGGCGAGCTGGCGCCGGAAGGTGTCGCCCTCGCGCCAGCGCTCGAGGATCGACTCCTCGAGGGCCGGGAAGGACTGCTTCGGATCGACCGGGGCGTAGCCGCTCATCGCGGCGGCCGATTCTAGGCGGCAGCAACCATCTAGCCTTGGTCTCGGCACACCCCGAACGACGAACGGAGAACCCGAATGGCAGAGGAATCGACGGACGAGGCGACCGAGGGCGAGCGGCTCTGGGGCGGCGAGACCGACAAGGCGGTCGCCAACTTCCCGGTCTCCGGCCAGCCCATCCCGGCCCCGGTGGTCCACTGGCTCGGCCGGATCAAGGCGGCGGCGGCGCGGACCAACGCCGAGCTCGAGCTGCTCGACGCGGCCCACGCCGAGCGGATCGCCGCGGCGGCCGACGCCGTCGGGCGCGGCGAGCACGACGGCCAGTTCCCGGTCGACGTCTTCCAGACCGGCTCCGGCACCTCGTCGAACATGAACGCGAACGAGGTGATCGCGAACCTCGCCGGCGACGGGGCCCACCCGAACGATCACGTCAACATGGGCCAGTCGTCGAACGACGTGTTCCCGTCGGCGGTCCACCTCGCCGCGCTCGAGCGGACGAGCGCCGACCTGCTGCCGGCGGTCGACGCGCTCGCGGCCACCCTCGACCGCAAGGGAGCCGAGTTCGCCGACCACGTCAAGTCCGGCCGGACCCACCTGATGGACGCGGTCCCGGTGACGCTCGGGCAGGAGTTCTCCGGCTTCGCCTCGCAGATCCGCCTCGGGGCCGAGCGGATTCGCGGCACGCTCGGCCGGGTCGGGCAGATCCCGCTCGGCGGGACCGCGACCGGGACTGGGATCAACACCCACGCGGAGTTCTCCGACCGCGTGCGGGAGAAGCTCGCGGCGGCGAGCGGCCTCGAGATCTCGGCGCCCGCCGACCGCTTCGAGGCGCAGGCCAACCGCGATGCGCTGGTCGAGCTCTCGGGGGCGCTGAAGGTGCTCGCGGTCTCGCTGATCAAGATCGGCAACGACCTCGCGCTGATGGGCTCCGGGCCGCGCGCCGGCCTCGCCGAGATCCGCCTGCCGGAGCTCCAGAAGGGCTCCTCGATCATGCCCGGCAAGGTCAACCCCGTGATCCCCGAGGTGGTGATCCAGGTCGGCGACCAGGTGATCGGCAACGACGTCGCGATCACGCTCGGCGGAGCCCAGGGCCAGTTCGAGCTCAACGTCCGCGTGCCGCTGATCGCCCGCAACCTGCTCGACTCGGTCAAGCTCCTCGCGGCGGCCTGCCGCCTGCTCGACGGCAAGTGCGTCGCCGGCATCGAGCCGAACGAGGGGATGCTGCAGCGCCACGCCGAATCGACCCTGCAGGTGGCGACTGCGCTCAACCCGCACATCGGCTACGACAGCGCGACCGAGATCGTCAGGGAGGCGGCGGCCTCGGGCCGGACGGTCCGCGAGGTGGCGGTCGAGAAGGGGGTCGACGAGGCGACCCTCGACGAAGCGCTCGACTTCATCGGCATGGCCCGCCCGCACGGCTGAGGACGGCGCCGTCACCGGCTCCCGCACCCCGCTGACGGCCGCGGCGGTCGGCAAGGCGTTCGAGGCTCTCAGCCTCGTCGGCCTCGCGGTCGTCCTGCCCCGGGCGCTCGGCCCGGCCGCCTTCGCCGACCTCGCCGTCGCCCTGACGATCGTCTCGATCGGAGCGACCGCGACCGCGCTCGGAGGCCCGGCGCTGATGGCGCGGTTCCTGCCCGCCGCGCCACCCGCGGAGCGCCCCCGGCTCGCCCGCGGCCTCGCGGTCCGGCTCGGGCTCGTCCGCCTCGCCTGGGCGGGCCTGCTGGCGCTCGCGGCGGCCGTCGCGAGCGCCGTCGACCCCGACGCCGTGCCGCCGGCGACCGTCGCGCTCTCGTCCCTGGCGCTGCTCTGCAGCGTCGTCGCGACCGTGCTCCTCCAGGCGTCGCTCGGCCTCGGCCGAGCCGGCCCGTGGGTGGCCCGCTACCCGCTCGAGAACTTCGTGATCGTGGTCGCGGCGCTGGCGCTCGAGCCGGCGCTGGGCCCGACCGGAGCGGTCGCGGCCCTGCCGATCGCGACCGCCGCCTCGCTGCTGCTCGGCCTGGTCGCGGCCGGCGGCGAGCTCGGTCGGGCGGGCGCGAGCGCGAGCGCGCCGGCGCCGATGCTGCGGTTCGCGCGGCTGCAGGCGGCCGCCGGCGCCCTGACCCAGCTCGGCCTTCGCGGGGCGATCCCGGTGGTGGCGCTGCTCGGGACCGCCGCCGAGACGGCCGACGCGGCGCTCGCGATCGGGGTCGGGGTTGCGGGCCTGTTCGGCTTCCTGCAGCTCTTCGTCGTGCTTCTCCCCGGCGCGGTCCGGGCCGCCGCGCGGGCGGGCACGGCCGGGCCGGAGCGGCAGCTCGGCCGGCTGGCTGCGCGCTGCACGCTCGTCGCGATGCCGGTCGCCGCCGTCCTCGCCGCGACGGCGGAGCCGATCGTCGCGACCGTGTTCGGTCCCGCCTACGCCGGCGCCGCCGATGCGCTCCGGATCGCCTTCGCGGTGGTCGCCGTCGCCCCGCTTTGGTCGTGGCTCTCGCAGCTCGCGGTCCTGCGCCTGCGCCCCGAGGCCCAGGTCCGCGCCGCCGCCGCCGGCGCCGCCGCCTTCTGCCTGCTGGTCGCACCGGCGGTGACCGCCGCCGGCGCCGCCGGCGCCGCCGCCGTGACGCTCGCTTCGATCTCGATCTCCGCCTTCGTGCTCGCCCTCGTGCTCGCCGCCGGGCGCCGCCCGCTCCCCGCGTGAGCCGTCGGGCGGTCAGCGTCGTCGTCCCGACCCGCGACAGGCCGGCCGCGCTCGGCCGGTGCGTGCGGGCGCTTCGGGGCCAGTCCGTCCCGGTCGAGGTGATAGTCGTCGACGACGGCTCGGTCGCGCCCGGCGCGGTCCGCCGGGCGGCCGCCGGGGCGACGGTCCTCACCGCGGCCGGCGGCGGCCCGGCGGCCGCCCGCAACGCCGGCATCGCCGCCGCCTCCGGCGAGGTCGTCTGCCTGACCGACGACGACTGCGAGCCGGTGGCGCGCTGGGCCGAGCTGCTGGCGGCGGGCTGCGCCGCGACCGGCACCGCGGCGGGGCGGACGCTGCCGCCTGCATCGGCGCCGGCGGTGGCCCGCGCCTCGCAGGCGATCGCCAACGGCATCCTCGAGTCGTCCTTCGATCCGGCGACGGCGACGGTCGGCTTCGCGCCGTCCTGCAACCTCGCGATCGACGCCGGGCTCGCCCGGGAGCTCCGGTTCGACGAGCGCTTCCCCGCCGCCGCCGGGGAGGATCGCGAGTGGTGCGATCGGGCGGTGGCCGCCGGCCATGCGCCGCGGCTCGTCGATGCCGCGATCGTCGTCCACCATCAGCGGATGACGGCGTCCTCGTTCGCCCGCCAGCAGCTCGGCTACGGTCGCGGGGCCGCGCGCTACCGCGCGCTCGGGACGGGCGGGGGGCGCGTTCCCGCCGGTCCCGCGCTGGCGCGCCGGCTGCTCGCCGCCGCGAGCGCCGAGGGTCTCGCGGTCGGCGCGCTCGTCGCCCTCGCGCAGGGCCTGACCGTCGCCGGGATGATCGCCGAGCGCGGCTCGCCGCTCAGCGAGCGGCGCCCGGCTGCCTGAGGTCGAGCGCGCCCGCGATCGCGGCGGCGACGTCGGCCACCGAGCGCAGCTCCTCCGCGTCGACCGCCCCCGGGGCGACGATCGCCCAGGCATCGGAGCGCTCGGGGTGGTTGCCGACCCGGCCGCTGGCGGCGCCATGGCGGCGCACCTCCCCGAGCTCGGGCGAGGCGACGCCTTCGAGCGTCACCGTCTCGGTGTCGGTCCAGCCGACGATCAGGTCGGGAAGGAGATCCGATCGCGGTCCCGGGAAGACGTCGCCGGCGCGAACGACCCTGGTGACCGAGGGCCCGCCGCCGATGTCCGCGAAGGTGCGCAGTCCGGCCTCGATCCGGGCGCAGAGCTCGTCCGCGGCGCCGGGCTCGACCGTTCCCCGGGCCTCGCGGCCGCGGAGGTTGAGGCGGATCAGCCCGGTCCCGTCGGCCGGCAGCGCGAACGCCTCGGCCCGCTGGTCGATCCCTCGCGTCTCGAGCCGGCTCGTGATCGCCAGCGCCGCCCGATCGGGGATCGCCGCCGCGACGGCGGAGCGGAGCCGCGCCGGAACGGCCGCCCGCAGTCGCCAGAGGCCGCTGACCCCGGGCCGCTCGGGGACGCCTCCCCGGAGGACGGCATCGAGCATGCCGGGGAGCAGGTCGGCCCGGCTCGAGTTGTGGTCCATCCCCAGCGGCGAGACGACGATCGTTTGGGCGTCGGCGGGCAGCGCCTCGCAGATCCGCCCGATCGCGGCGTCGGTCGCGGCGTAGACGTCGGCGAGCGCCGTCTCGAGCTCGGCGCGGACGCCGGCGCCGATCCGCAGCCCCGCCGACTCGAGCAGGCCGAGGTCGCGGAGCTGGTGGCCGGCGATGTGGCCGGCGCTGAGCCCGATCCAGGCGAGGTCCCAGCCCCCCGGGGCCAGGGCCTCCACTGCGGCGGCGGCCGTGCGCCCGGGGGCGGTGAGGAGCGCCTCGCGCAGCGTCCGGAGCTCGGCCGCGGTCGCGAGGCCGAACGTCTCGTTCACCTTCGGCGCCCGCCCCGCCGCCCGCCGCGCCCGCCGCCCGGCCGCGGCGGGCGCGGCTCGGGTGGGCATGACCACGCGCTCGCGGTAGCCGACCCCGGAGACGGTGACGCCGTTCGCCACCGCCGGCGCCGCCGAGCTCTCGTAGGGGTCGAGGACGAGCACGCGGCGTCCGGCGAGCGAGGCGGCCTCCCAGAGCGGCCGCGGGAAGTCGATGTCCCCCGCGAGCCGGATCCGCCCCTCCGCGCCGACCCACTGGAAGGGGTAGTAGTGGCCGTGCTCGCCGGGCTCGAGGCCCGTGTAGAGGGTCTGCAGGCTCGAGGCCGCGAGGTCGGCCGCCGGCGAGTCGAGCTCGACCCGGCGCCCGCGACCGGTCAGCGAGGCGAGGACCGGCAGCCGCCCCTCGCCGAGCATCCGCCCGAGCAGGCCGACGTCGGCGCCGTCGAGCTGAAGGACCGCGATCACGCCGGCGCCCGGTCGCGGTCGCGGGCGTCGGCGTCCCGCCCCGCCGCCACCGGCGCGCCGCCGAGGCGCGCCGAGCGGCGGGCGGCGTCGAGCACCCGCATCACGCGGGCTCCCTCGGCGGCGGTCCCCAGCTCGCCGGCCGGCTCCCCGGCGACGGCCGCGGCGAACAGCTCCAGCTCCTCGGCCACCGACCCGGCGAGGGCGTCGGGTCCACGGCGGAGGCGGCCGGCGACGAGCCCGAGGGCGCCGCCGAGACGCCGCGAGGCGACGACGCCGTCCCCGTCGCGGACCACGACCGTCTCGCGGTGGATCGCGGCGGTCGAGCAGCGCAGCTCGCAGGTCCCCCGCGAGGTCGCGAGCCGAAGCGCCGCCCGGTCGGGGCCGGCGAGCTCGCAAGATGCCTCAAGCGGCTCGGCCGCGGTCAGCCACAGCGCCAGGTCGACGAGGTGGCTGCCGAGGTCGAGCAGCGCGTCGTCGCGAACGCTGATCGCATCCCACGATGCGCGCCGGTAGTCGATGCGGGCCCGGACCGTGAGCCCGCCCGACCGCGGGATCCGCTCCCGGAGGCCGCGGCCGAGCAGGAGCCGCCGGTTAAACGCGATCGCCGGCGCCGGCGACAGCGCCGCGAGCCGCTCGGCCTCGCGGGCGCAGGCGGCGGGCGGCTTCTCGACCAGACAGGGGAGCCCCCGCTCGCCCGCGGCCGTCGCGGCCTCGACGTGGGTCTCGACCGGCGAGGCGATGACGACCGCGTCGATCGCGGGCCCGGCGAGGAGCTCCGCGACCGTCGCGAAGGTCGCCGGCGCGGGACCCTGGCCGGCGCTCGCCGCGATCGTCGTGCGGCGTCGCGGGGACGGGTCGCAGGCGGAGACGAGCTCGAGCCGGCCGGACCGCGCGATCGCCGGCGCGTAGGCGCGCTCGGCGAGCCGGCCGCAGCCGACGAGGCCGAGCCGGAGGCGCTCGCCGGCGCTCACGACAGCGGCCCCCCACCGGGCTTGAGCCGGTGCTGGACGAGGGCGACCGGCACGGCGCTCGCCGCCGCGGTCTCGTGGGCGACCTGGAGGAGGAGGCCGAAGGCCGCGAGCCCGGGCCCGCCGCGCTCCGCGAGCAGCCGCAGCAGGTCCCGGTTGAGGCCGGCGACGGCGGCCAGCGCCGCCGCCGCGGCGAGCGGGCGGCGCGCGAGCAGGGCGCCGGCGCACAGCGTCGAGAGCGCGGCGCTGAGCCGCCGCGAGAACGTGAGGTTCAGAGTCGGCGGCGCGCCCCGACCGCTCTCGATCAGCAGCCGCGCCCAGGGCCGGGCCCGCCGCAGGTGGTCGTCGCGAAGCATCGATCGCAGCGTCCAGCGCTTCAGGTGCCGGCCCTGGATCGCGGGATCGAGCACGATCCGCGCCCCGCCCGCCCGCAGCCGCATCCCCAGCTCGATGTCCTCGACCGAAGGGGAGCGAAAGCGCAGGGGGTCGAAGCCGCCGACGGCCCGAAAGCGGTCGCCGCGGACGGCGCCGAGGCCGGCCCAGAAGGTCTCGGCCTCTCCCGCCGAGGTGGCGTGGACGTGGTGGTGGAGGAGGTTCCGGTAGCGCGAGACCGGGCTCGGGTGGGCGGGATCGCGGTCGTAGGCTCCGAACACGGCGTCGGGGGCATCCGGGCCGCCGAGGGCGGCGCGGAGCCGGGCGATGGCGTCGGGCCCGACGACGACGTCGGCGTCGACGAAGACGAGGAGCTCGCCGCGGGCCCGCTCGGCGCCGAGGTTCCGCGCCAGGGCCGGACCGGCGCCGGCCGGCTCGCGCTGGACGATCAGCTCGTCGCCGGCCTCGAGCTGCGCCTCGATCGCGGCGCGGGCCGCGGGAAGGGTCGGCGGATCGTCGGTGGCTGGGACGACGACGCTGACCGAGGGCTCCGCGACGGTCGCGGGGCCTTGCGTAGACTGCGGCGCCGAATCCCACATTAGGTATGCCTAACTCAATCAGATCGAAGACCGTCGCGGTGCTCGGCGCGGGGCCGGCGGGCCTCACCGCCGCCTACCTGCTCGCGCGCGCGGGCAGGCCCGTGGTCGTCTTCGAGGCGGAGGCGGCGGTCGGCGGGATCGCCCGCACCGAGGTGCGCGACGGCTACCGGTTCGACCTCGGCGGCCACCGGTTCTTCACCAAGAGCGTCGAGGTCTCGCGCCTCTGGCGCGAGGTGCTCGGCGCCGAGCTCGTCCGGCGGCCGCGGCTGTCGCGGATCTACTGGCGCGGGCGGTTCATCGACTACCCGCTGCGCGCGGCCGACGTCGTCGCCAAGGTCGGGGCCGGGGAGCTGGCCCTCTGCCTGGCGTCCTACATCGCCGCGATCCCGCGCCGGGCACGAACCGCGGAGACCTTCGAGCAGTGGGTGACGGCGCGATTCGGACGGCGGCTCTTCCGGCACTTCTTCGAGTCCTACACCGAGAAGGTCTGGGGGGTGCCGACGAGCGAGATCAGGGCCGAGTGGGCGGCCCAGCGGATCCGCGGCCTCTCGTTCCTGCGGGCGGCGCGGTCGGCGCTGCCGGGGCCGCTCGGCGGCCCCGGCGAGGTCCGCAGCCTGATCGACGAGTTCCTCTACCCGCGCTTCGGCCCGGGCCAGATGTGGGAGACGATGGCCGACGAGGTGATCGCGGCCGGCGGCGAGCTGCGGCTGCGGACGCCGGTGGAGGCGATCGAGCTCGCGGACGGGTCGCTCGCCGCGGTCCATGCCGGCGGCGAGCGGCTCGCCGCGGCGGCCGCGATCTCCTCGCTGCCGCTGTCGGAGGCCGTCCGGATCACGACCCCGGCCGCTCCCGGTCCGGTCGCCGCCGCCGCCGCCGGGCTCCGCCACCGCGACTTCATGACGGTCGCCCTGATCGTCGACGGCGAGGACCCCTTCCCCGACAACTGGATCTACGTCCACGATCCGGGCGTGCGCGTCGGCCGGATCCAGAACTTCCGGGCCTGGTCGGAGGAGATGGTCCCCGAGCCCGGCCGCGCCTGCCTCGGGATGGAGTACTTCTGCTTCGCCGGCGACCGGCTCTGGTCGGCCGACGACCGGGAGCTGGTCGCGCTCGCCGCGCGCGAGCTCGACCAGCTCGGGCTTGTGGCCGCCGAGCGGGTTCGCGGCGGCCACGTCGTCCGCGTTCCCCGCGCCTACCCGATCTACGACGGCGAGTACGCCGGCCGGGTGGCGACGATCCGCGCCTGGCTCGACGGGGTTCCCGGCCTGCAGCAGGTCGGCCGCAACGGCCTGCACCGCTACAACAACTCCGACCACTCGATGCTGACGGCGATCCGCGCCGTCGAGAACCTCGACGGCGCCGACCACGACCTCTGGAGCATCAACGTCGAGAGCGCCTACCACGAGGCCGGCGTCCGCTCCGAGCCCGAGCAGCCCTACCGCAACCCGCCGCCGGCCCCGGCGCCGGAGCCGGAGCCGGCGGCGAGCCGGCTCGGCGCCGCCGCACCGATCGCCGTGGCGGACCTGTTGCCGCTGCTGGCGGCGGTCGCGCAGTCGATCGCGTAGGCCGCCCAGCCGCCGGCGGTCGCGAGCGGGGTCGGGAGGCGGGCCGGGCTCGCGATGGCTCCGGCATCGGGGTCGGCGAGGAAGAGGACCGGCCCGGGACCGATCCCGGACGGTGCGCTCGCCGTCGTCACCGATTCGACCGGCAGGCCGAGCTCCCAGGCCGCCTTCGTCTCGGCGAGGAACCAGCTCACCTCGACCCTCCCGCAGCCTTCGACGGGCGCGTCGCCGATCGTCGCGAGGAGCCGGTCGAGCCCGCCCAGACGATCGTCGTAGGCGCGGATCGAGTCCGCCTGCGCGGGGGCGTCTGCGACCCGGGCCGCAGCCTGGCCGGCGCCGAGCGCGAGCAGGGCCGCGCCGGCGAGCGCCGGCGCCCGCCCGCCCGCGGTCGCCCGCGCGGCGGCATCGAGGCGGCCGGCGCCGGCGCCGGCCAGGGCCGTGACGAGGGCCGCCGCCGGCAGCAGGAAGCGCGGCAGGCCCGGATAGCCGGCCGCCGCCATCGCGGCGACGACGGCGAAGGCGACGGCGACGGCCACCGCGAGGGCGGCGGGGCGGGGGTCGCCCTGTCGCCGGCCCGCGACGACCGCGTAGCCGGCGAGCGGCCAGGCGGCCCAAAGCGGCATCGTCAACCCCCTCCAGATCGCCTCGAGCCCCTCGCCGGGGCCGAGGTCGCCGGCCTGGCGGGCCTGCCCGGCCCCGGTGAGCGCGTCGCCGGCGCCGATCAGGTCGGGGGCGAGCCAGAGGACGAGGGCCCCCACGAGGGCCGCGGCGGCCAGCGTCGCCTCCCGCTTTCGCTCGCGCCGCCACGACCAGGCCGCCAGCAGCGCCAGCACGGCCAGCGTCTCCGGGCGGATCAGGCCGGCGAGGGCGAGCAGGGCCGCGGCGCCGCCCCAGCGGCCGTCGAGGCCGCGGTCGGCGGCGGCGAGCAGGAGCGCGGCGGCGAGCGGCTCCGCCATCCCGATCGCGAACTGGCGGGAGAGCGGGGTGAACGAGTCGGCGATGAGCAGCGCGGAGAGCGCCGCGACGGCCGCGGCGACGGCCGCTGCGCGACGGCCCGCACCCGCCGGCAGCAGCCGCGTCGCAAGCCGCCCGGCGAGCAGGGGCATCGCGATCGCCCCCGCCCGCGCGATCAGGAGCCAGCCGAGCTCGGCCGCGTCGTCTCCGAGCAGGGTCAGCGGGGCGGCGGCGAACGAGGTCAACGGCTTCCAGGCGGGTCCGGCGCCGGTGGCGAGGTCGAAGGCGGCCAGCTCACGCCCGCGGACGAGCCAGCCGAAGGCGTCGAACGCGGGCTCGGCCGGCAGCGCCGGCAGCGTCGCGGCGGCCAGCGCGAGGGCGATCAGGAGCAGGCGTGCCATGGCGGGATTCGCAATACTCCCTGATCCCCGTTAGGGATACCTAACCATGCCCTGGCCCCAGACCCTCATCGCAGCGATTCTCGCCGCCCTGCTCGCCGCCGCCGGCGCGGGCTGCGGCGAGGAGGGCGAGTCGGGGGCCGGAGATCCGGACGCCCCCTCGGGGGCGGAGGGGATAACGGTCTACTCGGGCCGGATCCCGCCCGAGATCGGGCCGCTGATCGACCTCTACGAGCAGCGGAGCGGCAAGGACATCGAGGTCCGCTTCGGCGAGACCGCGGCGCTCGCCGCGCAGATCGTCGAGGAGGGCGAGAACTCCCCCGCCGACGTCTTCTTCGCCCAGGACGCGGGGGCGCTCGGCGCGATCGAGGCCGAGGGCCGGTTCGAGCAACTCCCGGCGGCGACGCTGGAGCGCGTCCCGGCGCGGTTCCGCTCGCGTGCGGGGGAGTGGGTCGGAACCTCGGGCCGCGCGCGCGTGATCGCCTACGGCGAGGACGTCGATCCCGATGATCTCCCCGACTCGGTCCTCGACCTGACCGGCGAGGAGTGGCAGGGACGGGTCGGATGGGCCCCGATCAACGGGTCCTTCCAGGCGTTCATCACCGCCATGCGGCTGACCGAGGGCGAGGACGTCGCCCGCGATTTCGTCGAGGGCATGCTGGCGAACGGGGTCCAGCCGTACGAGAACAACATCGCGATCCGCGATGCGATCGCCGCCGGCGAGATCGACGTCGGCCTGATCAACCACTACTACGTCGCCCAGGCGAAGGCCGAGGACCCCGACTACCCGGTCGAGATCCACTTCCCCCCGAACGACCTCGGCTCGATGGTCAACGTCGCCGGCGCCGGCGTCCTCGCCGGCTCCGACCAGGTCGGGGAGGCCGAGGCGTTCGTCGACTTCCTCCTCTCCCGCGAGGCTCAGGAGTTCTTCGCGGGCTCGACCGAGGAGTACCCGCTGATCGACGGCGTCGCGCCCGATCGGTCGCTGATCCCGCTCGACGAGATCCCGCATCCCGCCCTCGATCTCTCGCGGATCGACGACCTCGAGGGCACGCTCGAGCTCCTGCAGTCGAGCGGGGCGCTCTGAGCCCGGGGGCTCCCGCGATCCTCGCCCGCGCCCTCGGAGCCAACCGCCCGCCGGCCCCGCTGCTCGTGGCGGGATCCGTGGTCGCCGCCGTGGCGGCGCTCCCGGCCGCCTACCTCGTGATCGTCTGCGCCGACGACGTCGGCGCCACCGTCGAGACGATCCTGCGCTCGCGGACGCTGGAGATGACGCTGCGCAGCGCCGGCCTCGCCGCGGCGGTGACCGCGACCACGGTCGCGGTCGCGGTCCCGCTCGCGTTCCTGACGACGCGGACGACGCTGCCGGGCGCCCGGGCCTGGGCGACGCTGCTGAGCCTGCCGATCGTGATCCCGAGCTACGTCGGCGCCTACACCTACGTGGCGGCGCTCGGCCCCAGCGGCATGCTCCAGGACCTGCTGGAGCCGCTCGGCATCGAGCGGCTCCCCGGGATCTACGGGTTCGGCGGCGCCTGGCTGGTGCTGTCCCTCTTCACCTACCCGCTCGTCCTGATCACCGTCCGCAGCGCGATCGTCCGGCTCGATCCGCGGCTCGAGGAGGCGGCGCTGGTCGCGGGCCGCTCCCGGCCCGAGGTCTTCCGGACGGTCACGCTGCCGCAGCTCAGGCCCGCGATCGGCGCCGGCGGCCTGCTCGTCGCCCTCTACGTCCTCAGCGACTTCGGCGCGGTCTCGCTGCTCCGGTTCCAGTCGTTCACCCGCGAGATCTACATCTCCTTCCAGTCGAGCTTCGACCGCGGCGCGACGGCCGCGCTCGGGCTCGTCCTCGTCGCCCTGACGCTGGCGCTGCTCGCCCTCTACACGAGGACGCGACGCCAGGGCGGCTACTACCGGTCCTCGCCGGGCGCGGCGCGGCCGCCGCGCCCGGCCCCGCTCGGCCGCTGGCGATGGCCGGCGATCGGCGCCTGCTCGCTGCTCGCGGCGCTCGCCCTCGCGCTGCCGCTCGGGGTCCTTCTCTACTGGGCCGGCAAGGGGATCGGGGATGCGGTCGACTGGGGCTCGGTCGGGACGGCCGCCTGGCACTCGCTGCTCGCCGGGGGGCTGGCGGCGGCGGTGGCGGCGGTGGCGGCGATCACGATCTCGCTTCTGACCGTCCGCTATCCGAGCCCGGCCTCGCGCCTGCTCGAGCGGGCCGGCTACGCCGGCTATGCCCTGCCCGGGATCGTCGTCGCGCTGGCCCTCGTCTTCTTCGGCACCCGGATCGCGCTGCCCCTCTACCAGACGCTGGCGATGCTCGTCGTCGCGCTGGCGATCCACTTCCTGCCGCTCGCGATCGCCGCGATCAGCGCCTCGCTGCTGCAGGTGCCGCCGCGGCTCGAGGAAGCGGCCCGCACGCTCGGCCGCGGACCCGTGGCGACGTTCGCGACCGTGACCGGGCCGCTGGCGGCGCCGGGGGTCGCCGCCGGCGCCGCCCTCGTGCTGCTCTACGCCGTCAAGGAGCTGCCGGCGACGCTGCTTCTCGCCCCGGCCGAGTTTCAGACGCTGGCCACGCAGGTCTGGACCGAGACGACCTTCGGCCAGTACGGCGGGGCGGCGATCCCGGCGCTGGTCCTGGTCCTCGTCGCCGCGCCGCCCCTCTACCTTCTCAGTGGCGAGGCCGTGCACGAGTGAGCGGAATCGAGTCGAGACCGGTCGGGGTGGATGCCCTCGAGGAGCCGACGGAGCCGGAGACGGTGCTGCGGGTCGTCGGCCTGGCGAAGTCCTTCGGCGAGATCCGCGCCCTCGGCGGCGTCTCGCTCGAGCTCCGCCGCGGCGAGCTCTGCGCGCTGATCGGCCCGAGCGGTTGCGGGAAGACGACCCTGCTGCGGCTGATCGCCGGGCTCGAGCGGCCCGACGCGGGCTCGATCGAGCTCCAGGGAGCGCTGATCAGCGGCGCCGGCGTCGACCTCGCGCCGCAGCGGCGCCGGATCGGGATGGTCTTCCAGGACTTCGCGCTGTTCCCGCACCTCGACGTCGGCGCCAACGTCGCCTACGGGCTCGGCCGGCGCGCCGGGGAGCGCCGGGTCGAGGAGATGCTGGCACTGGTCGGCCTCGCCGGGGCCGCGAGGCGGCCCGTCCACGAGCTGTCCGGCGGCCAGCAGCAGCGCGTCGCCCTCGCTCGCGCGCTCGCCCCGAGCCCGGAGCTGATCCTGCTCGACGAGCCCTTCTCCAACCTCGATGCCTCCCTGCGCCAGCAGATGCGCGACGAGGTCCGGGCGATCATCCTCCAGGCCGGCGTCACGGCGCTGTTCGTGACCCACGACCAGGAGGAGGCGCTCAGCATCAGCGACCGCGTCGCGGTCATCAGGGACGGCAGGATCGTCCAGCTCGGAACCCCCGAGGAGGTCTACTCGCGGCCGACCGACCGCTGGGCGGCGGAGTTCCTCGGCGAGATCGAGGTCCTCCCCGGCGAGGCGGAGGGGGTGTGGGCGACATGCGAGCTCGGCACCGTCCCGGTCCGCGAGCCGATCGACGGGGACGTCGGCGTCATGCTCCGCCCGGAGGCGATCGCCCTCGACACGAAGGGGCCGCCCGACGGCAGGCCGTCCGTCGTCGCCGAGGTCGTCTCCCGGCGCTACTTCGGACACGATCAGCTCGTCGAGGTCGAGTTGCCCTCGCGGGTCCGCGTCCACTGCCGCTGCCTCGGGCTGCCCGCCTGGCACCCCGGCGATCGGGTCCGCGTCTGGCTCGACGGCCCGGCGATGGTCGTGCCCGACGGCCCCACGGTGACGCGCGAGCCCCGCTGAAGGTCAGCGCTCGACGCGGATGGTGACGGCGAGCCGATCGCGCTCGGCGTTCTCGGCGGTGACCCGGTAGGTGACGCGGATCGGGCTCCTGGCCTGGCCGCTGGCGACGATCACGAGCCCGACCCGCTTGCTGGCGCCCGCGCGCAGGGCGTCGATGCTCCGGCATCGCCCGGCCGAGCCGGCGCGCTCGGGGACGCGGGCGCACACCTCGACCCCGGTCGCGGTCGTGGCGCCGCGGTTTCGCACGAGCAGCCGGGTGCGGATCCTGCCGCCGGGCTCGATCCGCCGCTTGCGCCCCGTCGGCCGCAGCCGCAACAGCGGCGGGCCGGGCTCCTCGGCGACGACGGCGGCCTCGAGCGGGGCATCGACCTGATCGGCGCGCCGGCCGGCATCGGCGGCGCTGCCGTTCGGCGGATCGAAGAACGTCGTTCGGGCGGCGCTGAGGCGGTAGGCGGATCCCAGCGTCGGGTCGGTGTTGGCGCCGGAGCTCCTGAGCTCGTTGCCGCTGGTCCCGTAGGAGAGGTAGTCGGCATAGCCCCCGCACTGCCCGAACGTCGGTGACGCGCCCTGGTCGCGGTAGAAGGACCCCGGCGTGTAGCCGGGGAGGTTCGTGTCGATGCGGGTGGTGGTGACGATCGAGCCGGCGGCGCCGGTGACCTGCTCCCAGTCGACCGCGGGCTGCATCGCGGTCGATCCCGGGGGCACCGGGATGCCGGCGTCGGGGACGCCGTCGATCGTCACCCCGGCCGGGTAGGCGGAGTTGCGGTAGGTCATCCCGATCGCGTTCGCCGAGTAGTCGCGGAACTGGGAGATCTGCGAGATCCCGGCGTGGACGCGGAGGTGGGTGAAGGTGTCCTGGCGGCGCTCGTAGAAGACGTCGTCCCGCTGCGTGTAGGTGCCGCTGTTGGCGCCGATCTGCGAGCGGATCGCGCGCACCGGGCCGGAGACGTTCGCGATGAAGCCGCCGCCGCCGCGGCTGAACGTGAGCTCGCTGCGGAGGCAGCCGCGCCCGACCTGGGCCTTGTCGCCGTCGAGGATGTCGGCGCTCGGCGCGGCCCCGGTCCGCAGCGTCAAGCCGTCGGTGACCCAGCGCGAGAGCAGGCTCTGGGTGTAGGCGGGCGTGGTCACGGTCGAGCCCTCGGGGTTGGCGGGGGGCGCGTCGGCCTCGACGTTGGGCACCCCGTTGAAGTCGTAGGTGCTCTTGTAGGCGCCGGAGTCGAGGGCGAAGTCGTAGTCGACGTAGGAGCGGCCTGCCGCCGGATCGAGCGAGCCGTCGGAGCGGAACAGGTAGACGACGTGGTCGGCTTCTGGGTCGAGCGGGTCGCTGATCTCGACCCGGGCCCGTGTCCCGGGCTCGACCCCGGCCGGATCGGGCCGGTCGGCTGCGGGGGCGCCGGCGTCCTTGGCCATGAACGCGATCTCGTCGCCGCCGTCGAGGGTCGGATCGGGGTCGGCGCCGGCGAAGGTGCCGGGGTCGGCGTAGGCCTCGTGATCGAAGCCGTTGCCCTGCTGGCGCACGACCCCGTAGTCGACCACCGCCCGCTCGTCGACCTGCACCGGCACCTGCTCCCAGCCGCCGTCGTAGCTGAAGGCGACCACCCGACCGGGGGCCGCCCCGAGCAGCGAGGGAGCGTCGGCGCCGACGAGGACCACCGGGTCGGAGCCACGCCCCGGCACGCCGGTCGCCGCGCTCGCGGCGGGCGCGGGCGCCGCGGCGGCCGTCAGGCCGAGGGCGATGCAGATCAGTGCCCGTGCTCGCATCCGACTGGGGTGTCCGCGGTCAGCCGGCGGCGCTGCCGCGGCCGTAGGCGCGGCCGCCTGCCACGGTCTCGGCGTGGGGGGCGAGCGCCGCGGGCAGCGCCACCGAGACGTGGTCGGAGGTGACCGGGAGGCCGGTGGCCTCGGCCACCGCGGCGGCGGCCTGCGGGCTCGAGAGGCGCATGCGGCCGGGCTCGAACCGGCAGCCCATCGCCAGCTCGAGCGGGGTGCTGCCATCGGCGCCGGTCGGCGGGAGCTCCTCGAGGCCGCCGTAGCTCTGCGCCTCGCGGACCTGGTTGACGAACTCGAGCAGGTACATGGATCCGATCATCTATCGCCGCGCGGGCGCCGCGGCTTGAGGCCCGCTCCGGGCGGCTGGACGTCCCTGTCATCATCGTGATCATGCGGAGCGGGCGATGAGCGACGACGAGAAGGCCGACGGGGGCACCGCGGTCCCGGGCGCGCCGCCGCCCGATCGAACCGAGGTCGCCACCTTCGGCGCCGGCTGCTTCTGGAAGCCCGAGGCGCTCTTCCGCGAGGTCCCGGGCGTCGTCGACACCGCCGTCGGCTACGAGGGCGGCCACGTCGCCGACCCGACCTACGAGCAGGTCTGCACCGGCACGACCGGCCACGCGGAGGTCGTGCGCGTCACCTACGACCCCGACCGGATCGCCTACGGCGAGCTCCTCGACCGGTTCTGGGACATGCACGACCCGACCCAGGTCAACCGCCAGGGCCCCGACGTCGGCGACCAGTACCGGACCGTGATCTTCACCCACTCCGGCGAGCAGGACGCCGCCGCCCGGGCCTCGAAGGCGGCCCGCCAGGAGCGCTGCGCCGAGCCGATCGCGACCTCGATCGAGGTCGCGACCGGGTTTTGGATGGCGGAGGGCTACCACCAGTGCTACCTCGAGCGGCGCCGCACCGGCAGCGGCCTGCTCGGCGCCCTCCTGGGGCGCTGACGGGGCGCGGCGGCCCGCCGCCGGAAACTCCATGGCGACGCGACCGGGAGCGGCCGCGAGCCGGCGGGTGCGGCGGCGGGTTCCCTCCGGCCGTCAGACGTTGATCGCGACGTACTTGGTCTCGAGGTACTCGTGGATCCCCTCGGCGCCGCCCTCGCGGCCGAGCCCGGACGCCTTGACTCCGCCGAACGGCGCGCCGGCGTTCGACACGAGGCCCTGGTTGAGGCCGACCATTCCGGACTCCAGCGCCTCGCAGACCCGAAGCGCGCGCTTGACGTCGCTCGTGAACACGTAGGAGACGAGCCCGTACTCGGTGTCGTTGGCGGCGGCGATCGCCTCCGCCTCGGTCGCGAAGGTGCGGATCGGGGCCACCGGCCCGAAGATCTCCTCGACGAGCAGGCGGGCGTCGCCGGGGACGTCGGCGAGGACCGTCGGCTCGTAGAAGGAGCCCGGCCCGTCGATAGCCCTGCCGCCGATCAGCGCCTTCGCCCCCTTGCCGACGGCATCGTCGACGAGCTCGGCAACGGCCGAGCGCTGGCCGTCGTCGATCAGCGGGCCGACCTCGACGCCCTCCTCGGAGCCGCGGCCGATCTTCATCGCGCCCATCCGCTCGGCGAGCCGCGAGCTGAACTCGGCGGCGACCGACTCGTGGACGTAGAAGCGGTTCGCCGAGGTGCAGGCCTCGCCGACGTTCCGCATCTTCGCCACCATCGCGCCGTCGACGGCGGCGTCGAGGTCGGCGTCCTCGAAGACCAGGAAGGGGGCGTTGCCGCCGAGCTCCATCGAGGTCTTGAGGACGTTCCCGGCGGCCTGCTCGATCAGCTTCCGGCCGACCTCGGTCGAGCCGGTGAAGCTGAGCTTGCGCAGCCGCGGGTCGGAGATGATCGGCTCCGAGACCGCGCCCGACGAGGTGCTCGTGATCACGTTCAGGACCCCGGCCGGCAGGCCGCACTCCTCGAGCAGGGCCGCGAGCGCCAGCATCGAGAGCGGCGTGTTCTGGGCCGGCTTGATCACCATCGTGCAGCCCGCGGCGACGGCGGGGCCGATCTTCCGCGTGCCCATCGCGGTCGGGAAGTTCCAGGGGGTGATCAGGTAGCAGGGGCCGACGGGCTGGCGCATCACCATCACCCGCCCGGCGCCGTTTCCGGCGACCTTGAAGTCGCCCGTCAGCCGCAGCGCCTCGCCGGCGTTCCAGCGCAGGAACTCGGCCGCGTAGGCGATCTCGCCCTTCGACTCGGTCAGCGACTTGCCCATCTCGAGGGTCATCAGGAGCGCCAGCTCCTCGCTGCGCTCGCCCATCAGCTCGAACGCCGACTGGAGGATCTCCGAGCGCGCGTTCGGCGGCGTCGCCGCCCATTCGGCCTGGACGGCGCAGGCGGCGTCGAGCGCCGCGCGGGCATCGTCGGCCGTCGCGTCGGCGATCTCGCACAGCGTCTCGCCGGTCGAGGGGTCGTCGACGGCGAAGGTCGCCCCGCCGCTCGCGTCGCGCCACTCGCCGCCGATCAGCAGCCGCTTCGGCGCCGCCGCGACGACCCCCTCCTCCGTAGCCCCCGCCGATTCCTCCGTCACGCCGCTCCCCGTGAGGCCAGTCATCTTCTTCATCGCTCCTTTGCTCGCTCGCGCCGCGGAGATTACCCGTGGCCGGCCGCCGGCTACCCGTCGGCGAACGGCTCGATCGGGACGCCGTGGTCGGTTCGCCGCGTCCCGAGCTCGTAGGCGGCGGCGCCGGCGACCTCGATCCGCAGCGGCGGGCCCTCCGGTCGCTCGACGGTCAGGTCGAGGTCGGCGATCGAGCAGTTCAGCGCGTGATGGCCGGGACCGGCCGGATCGGCGTAGGCCCAGCCGACGAAGCGCTCGAGCGGGGCCGAGACCGATCCCCGCACGACCGCGCCGCCGGTGGCGGGAGCGCGAATCTCACAGCGATCCGGCCCGGCGACGATCCTGGTTCGGCGCAGCGGGTTGAGCCCGCCGACGCGGAGCCGCTCGCCGGCGTGGGCGATCTCCCCGTTCAGGACCCACGGCGAGGTCAGCGGCCCGAGCCTGGCCCGGCCGGCGCCGAGATCGACGTAGCCGCGGACGCCCCCGCTCGCGGTTGCGCCGTGGATCCAGATCCAGGTCTCGGCATGCTCGGCGCCCCAGTTGTGGCCGATCATCCCCGGCCACTCGCTCAGCGTCAGCGCTTCGCCGCCGAGCTCGAGGCGGCCGTCGACCGTGATCGCCGGGTGCGGGGTGCGGAGCTTCGTCCGCGGCAGCGACCGCTCGTACATCCACGGCCTCGGGAAGTGGTCGAGCGGGCCGGCGTGATCGCGGAAGCGGAGGCTCCAGCCCGCCGTCGAGCCGTCGGCGGCGAGCTCGCCGTCGAGCCGCCCGGGCGCGATCTCTGCGCCGTCGACGCGGAGATAGGCGCCGGCGGGGACCGAGACCAGCTCCGCGCCGACCTGCCGCTTGAGGGCGCGCGGGCGCTCCCACTCGGCGTCGAAGACCGTCAGCCAGACCGCCCCCGTCGGCGCCGCGTCCGGGCGCTTGTGGACGGTGTGGCGGATCCAGACCGCGCGTCCGCCCTCCGGCGCCGCCGCCTTCAGGTAGAAGCTCTCGTAGTGGCCGGCCGCGGCCGGGATCGAGGGGAAGCGGGCCTCGGTTCGCACCGGGCAAGCGTAGAGCCGATCGCTTCGGACCGCCCCCACGCACGATCGACGAGCCGGGATGCCCGGTCCCGCCGGCGAAGGCGATCGACCCGGGGTGCCGAGACCGCCCCCGGGCCCTGTCAGAGTGAACGGCGATGAGGAGGCGGGAGCGAGATCGACCGCCGGCGCTGCCCTGGGCGATCGCGGCGATCGCGGCGGTCGCCGCCGCCGCGATCGCCCTCCTCCTGGCCGGCGGCGGCGACTCCGGCCTCGACCCCGACGCCGTCGCCGCCGCGGGCCGCGACGGGACCGACGACCCGTTCGCCTACGAGCCCGACCGCGCCGCCGACCTCGAGCGCCGCGCCGCGCTCGGCGTCTCCCACGTCCTCTACGAGAAGAGCCCCGGCGGCATCGTCGCCAGCGCCCGCCGCACCGAGCGGTGGCGCGAGGAGGTCGAGAGCGCGGCCGGGGAGCACGACGTCGATCCCGGCCTGATGGAGGCGATGGTCCTGCTCGAGAGCGCCGGGCGTCCGGAGGTGATCGCGGGCGACGACCCCGAGGCCGCCTCCGGCCTCGCCCAGATCCTCGCCGGAACCGCCACCGACCTGCTCGGGATGAAGGTCGACCTCGCGCGGAGCCGGGCGCTGACCAGGCGGATCGCCGAGACCGAGGCCGCGATCGCGCGGTCGAAGAAGCGGTCGCGGAGCGAGGAGCCGAAGGCGCGCACCGAGGCGCTGATGGAGCTGCGGCGGCTGCCGGTCCACGAGCGCAGGCTCCGCGCCCGCCGCGCCGCGGTGGACGAGCGCTTCGACCCCGAGGCGGCGCTCGACGGAATGGGGGCCTACCTGGAGATCGCCGGCGAGCGGTTCGGCCGCGAGGACCTGGCGACGGCGAGCTACCACATGGGGATCGGCAACCTCGAGAACGCGATCGCCGCCTATCGGGAGGAGACCCCCGCCGACGACCTCGGCTACGCGCGGCTCTTCTTCGACTCCTCGCCGCTGCGCAACGAGGAGGCGTGGGCTCTGCTCGCGTCGCTCGGCGACGACAGCTCGACCTACCTCTGGCGGGTCCTGGCCGCCGAGCGGGTCATGGACCTCTATCGCGACGACCGCGACGAGCTCGCGCGGCTGGCGGAGCTGCAGGGCGCCAAGGCGACCCAGGAGGAGGTCTTCCACCCGGAGTCGGAGACGGCGCCGTTCGCGGCGCCCGGAGACGTCCAGGCGGCGCTCGGCGACGGCACCCTCCTGCCGTTGCCCGACGGGGAGCCCTACGGGTACGCGGTCGACCCCGGGATGGGGGAGCTGGCCGCGAAGCTCGGCGTCGAGCCGTCCCTGTACCGGGCGCTTCGGCCGGAGGCGCTCGCGACGCTGATCTACATGGCCGCCCGGGTTCGCGCGATCAACGGCGGCAAGGGCGAGCTGACGGTGACGAGCACGGTCCGCGACGACCGCTACCAGCGGGAGCTGCTCGGCGTCAACGACCAGGCCACGGCCGCCTACTCGCTGCACACCACCGGCTACTCGTTCGACGTCCTCCGCGACTACTCCGGCGACCGCCAGGCGGAGGCGTTCCAGTTCATGCTCGACCGCCTCCGCGCCCTCGACGTGATCGACTACGCCTACGAGCCCGAGGCGATCCACGTGACGGTCTCCGACGAGGCCGGGCCGCTGCTCGACCTCTGATGGGGCTGGTCGCGGCGGGTCCCGCCGCGGCGGCTTCCCATCGCGCCTGCGCCACCGGCATTGCTCGGAACGATCGGAGTCCCTCCGCCGCGGCGCCCGCCGCCCGACGTCGTCTCCCGGCGGCAAGCTCCCTGACGAGGGCGAGAGCCCGCGAATCCGGGAAGCGGTCGGCGAAGCGGCCAGAAGGGCCGCGAGCCGGCCGATGACGCCGAGTCGCGGCGCCCCGTCAGGTGTGCCTCACGGTGATCACCTCGCCGTCCTCCATCACGTACCCGCGCCCCTCGATCCGGAGCAGGCCGCGGTCGCGGGCGGGCGCGTAGCCGCCGCACTCGACGAGGTCCCTCCAGCCGATCACCTCGGCCTTGACGAAGCCCCGCTGGATGTCGGTGTGGATCCTGCCGGCGGCGTCAGAGGCGGTGCCGCCGCGGCGCAGGCTCCACGCCCGCGCCTCGACGCCGGCGCCGGCGGTGAAGAAGCTGATCAGCCCGAGCAGCGAGTAGGCGGCGCGCACCATGCGGTCCAGCCCCGACTCCGAGATCCCGAGCTCGGCCCGCATCAGCTCCGCCTCCCCGGCGTCGAGCTCGGCGAGCTCGGCCTCGATCTTGGCGCTGAGCGCGATCGCGCTGTCGCCGCCGGCGCGGGCGTGGCCGGCCAGCTCGGGTGGCGCCTCGTCGGTGCCCTCGTCGACGTTGGCGATGTAGAGGACCGGCTTCGAGGTCAGCGCCTGCAGGCTCCGGGGGCCGCGCGGCCCGACCGCGTCGGGGACCGGGACCGAGCGGACCGGCTCGCCGCGCTCGAGCGCCGCGACGACGTCGGCGAGCCAGTCGCGCTCGGCGATCGCGTCCTTGTCGAGCGTCCGTGCCTGCTTGGTGACCCGCTCGAGGCGGCGGGTGGCGGTCTCGAGATCGGCGAGCATCAGCTCGGCCTCGACCATCTCGGCGTCGCCGAGCGGGTCGACTTCGCCCTCGGGATGGGGCACGCCGGCGTCGGAGTGGGCGCGGACGACGTGGCAGATCGCGTCGGTCTCGCGGATCGAGGCGAGGAAGCGGTTGCCGAGGCCCTCGCCCGCCGAGGCGCCGCGGACGAGGCCGGCGATGTCGTGGACCTCGAGCGACTCGTGGACGATCGGGTCCGAGCCGATCACCGCCGCGACCCGGTCGAGTCGCTCGTCGGGGACGGCGGCGATGGCGACGTTCGGCTCGATCGTCGTGAACGGGTAGCCGGCGGCCTCGGCGCCGGCGCGGGTGAGCGCGTTGAAGAGCGTCGACTTGCCGGCGTTCGGCATCCCGACGATGCCGACCTTCACGACCGGCCCTCCGGCGCGGCGGTCGGCGGCCGGCCGGGCACGGGCAACGGCGGGGTTGCGGCCGCGACCCCCGCTCCGCGCCGGGCCGGCAGCGGCCAGGCGCGGCCGATCGCGAGGCCGAGCGCCGCCCCCGCGAGCACGTCGCTCGGGTAGTGCATGCCGAGATAGGGGCGGCCGGCGCAGACCAGCACCGCGAGCCCGTACAGCGCCGGCCGGGCGCCGGGCGCGACGCGGCCGAGCGAGACGGCCGCGGCGACCGAGGTCGCCGCGTGGGCGGACGGGAACGAGAGGCGGCTTGTGGCCGAGGCGAGCGGAGCGTGCCCGGCGACGACCGGCCGCTCGCGCCCGGACGCGGCCTTGACCACGTAGTTGAGCCCGAGCGCCGCCGGGGCGGCCGCGGCGGCGGCGAGGAAGCGGCCGCGGCGGCGGCGATCCGCGGCGGCGGCGGCGAGCCCGAGCCCGGCCCAGCCGATCCCGCGCTCGCCGAAGGCGGAGAGCCCACGGGCGACGGCCACGGCGAGCGGCCCGTGGCCGCGGGTCCGCAGCAGGACGAGCAGCGCTCGGTCGATCCGTCGTCCCGATCTGGCCAGCTTCGAGAGCACGGCCGCGCAGCATAGGTCGGGGGGGCGCGAGCCGGAGGGGCGCGGCTGGCAGACTCCCCGCGATGGCGGCCGCGACCAAGGTCCCCGGGTTCGTGCACCGGCCCGGCCACCACTGCGGCTCGACCGCGCTGCGCAACCTGCTCGCCTTCCACGGCGCCGACGTCAGCGAGGAGCTCGCGTTCGGGCTCGGTGCCGGCGCCTGCTTCTACTACCTGGCCTCGCCCGACATCTCGCCGACCCGATTCACCAACGGCCGCACCGCCCGGCTCGAGGAGAGCTTCCTCGAGTTGACCGGGGCGCCGCTCCGGCTCCGGACCGAGGCGGACCCCGGCGCCGCCTGGGAGCGGGCCCGCGATGTGATCGACGCCGGCCGGCCGGTGCTGCTGCTCACCGACCTCTACCACCTCGACCATTACGGCAGCTCGGCCCATTTCCCCGGCCATGCGGTGGTGCTCGCCGGCTACGACGACGGGCACGCCTACGTCGCCGACACCTCCTTCGAGGAGCTGCAGCGGACCTCGCTCGAGGGGCTCGCCCGGGCCCGGCATGAGCAGCACCCGTTCTACCCGCTCGCCGGCCACATGGTCGACCTCCCCGGCGGGGCGCCCACGGTAGCGGAGCTGCGCGCCGCGGCCCCGGCGGCGATCGCCCGGGCCGCGCGGCTGATGCTCGAGCCCGACATCGACCCGCTCGAGGGTCTGCCGGCCCTGCGCCGCCTCGCCGCCGAGGTCGGTGGCTGGCCCGAGGCCACCGACGACTGGCGGTGGTCGGCCCGCTTCAACTACCAGGTGATCGAACGGCGCGGCACCGGCGGCGGCAACTTCCGCGCTCTCTACTCGCGCTTCCTCGCCGAGGTCGGCCACGAGGACGAGGCCGGGCTTGCCGCCGCGGCCGCGAAGGCCTGGACCGCGCTCGCCGGCGACCTCTTCACGGCCAGCGAGACCGACGAGCCCGACCCCGGCGGCTGGAACCGCATCGCCGCCTCCGCGGCCTCGGTCCTGGTCGCCGAGGAGCGGCTCTGGAGCGCCCTCAGCCCCTGACCCGCTCCCGGGATCGCCACGATTCCGGCCCCGGCCGGGGCTCCGTCGCCGGGCCGCCCACCAGGATGGCGGCGAGCCGGAGACGCGGCCAGTGGATGGGATTGGGGTGCATGCGACAGAGAACCCGGCCGGTGGCCGGGTTCTCCTGCTGGCTCCCCCTTCGGCGCTCTCGCCGCGCTTGACCTCCCGCCCGGCCCTTCTCCAGAGCCCTCCCCTACCCCGGCTTCACGAGCCGGCTGAAGGAGCCGAACCAGGGGCCGGAGCGGGACTCGAGGACCAGCCCCGCCTCGGCGCCGAGCCGCTCGACCTCGGCCGGGGTGGTGAAGTGCGGGTCGCCGAAGAGCTCGCCGACGACGAGCCGGCCGCCGGGGCGGAGGACCCGGGCGATCTCAGCCATCGCCGAGCGCCGGTCGGCGATCTCCCCGAGCACGGTCGTCAGGACGACCGCGTCGACCGAGGAGTCGGGGTAGGGGAGGGAGGCGGCGTCGCCGCGCGTCGGCGACAGGTTGGCGACGCCGCGCTCGGCGGCCCGCCGCATGACGTGGTCGAGCATCTCCTGCTGGATGTCGAAGAGCTCGATCCGGCCGTCGGGCGCGACCCAGCCGGCGAGCTCGAGCGAGTAGTAGCCGGTGCCGGGGCCGAGCTCGAGGATCGCCTCGCCGGAACGGGGGGCGAGCACGTCGCGGAGGCGCTCGCGGGTGATCAGCGGGTGCGGCGCCTCGACCCAGAAGCGCTGCGAGTAGGGGCAGGCCGAGGGGTTTCGCCGCCACCACAGCGCGGCCGCGAGGACCGCGGCGAGCACTGTGCCGATCAGAAGCCGGGCGCGCCTCAGAAGCCGACCTTGTGCTCGTCGCCGGCGGTCTTGATGAAGACGAGCTTGTCGAGGAAGAGCTCGACCTCGGCGTCGTCGCTGCGCAGGCGGTGCCAGCCGCCGCGCTGGAGCGCCGCGCGGAGTGACTCGAGCTCCTCGTCGGAGACCCGAAGGGCGAGCACCTGCCCGCCGTCGAACCCGATCTCGATCTTTCGCGCGGCAGCCATCAGGCGTGTGGCTCGACGATCTCGGTCAGCACGCCGCCGGTCGAGCGCGGGTGCAGGAAGGCGACGCGGCTCCCGCGGATGCCGGTGCGGGGGCGCTCGTCGATCAGCGCGATCCCGGCGCCGGTGAGCTGCCCGAGCGTGGCCTCGATGTCGGCGACCGCGTAGGCGACGTGGTGCAGGCCCGGCCCCTTGCGGGCGAGGAACCTGCCGACCGGGGTGTCCTCGGCGAGCGGGCTGAGCAGCTCGACGTGGCCGTCGCCGACATCGAGCAGGGCCGCTTCGACGCCCTGCTCGGCGACGACCTCGCGGTGGACCGCCGGCATCCCCAGCGTGCCTTCGTAGAGCGAGATCGAGGCCTCGAGGTCCTCGACCGCGACGCCGACGTGGTCGATCCGGTCCAGCATTCGGGCGCAGTCTATTCGCCGTCGGCGGCGCTCCGGACGACCGCCGGCGGCCGTGGGTCGGAGGCGCTGCGCCCGGCCATGATCGCGACGATCTCGTAGCGCTCGATGACCTCGTCGTCGAGCAGCCTGTTGGCGATCTCGTCGAGCAGGTCGCGATGGTCGCTGAGCAGCCGGTGGGCGCCACGGTAGGCCTCCTCGGCGATCTCGTTGACCTCCTCGTCACGCCGCTGGCGCATCATCTCGGAGACGTTCCAGTCGTTCGCCGGAACCTGGTGAGAGCGGATCGAGGTCCCCATTCCGTACTCGTAGACCATCGAGCGGGCGATCGCGGTCACCTTCGCGAGATCGTCGGAGGCGCCGGTGGTGACCCGCCCGAACCGGATCTGCTCGGCGACCCGCCCGGCGAGCAGGACCTTCATGTAGTCGATCAGCTCGTGCCGGGACTTCAGGTAGCGGTCCTCCTCCGGCAGGTTGAGCGTGTACCCGAGCGCCTTGCCACGGGGGACGATCGAGACCTTCTGGACGTTGTCGACGGTCGGCAGCAGCTCGGAGACGAGCGCGTGGCCGGCCTCGTGCCAGGCGACCACGCGCTTCTCGTGGTCGGTGATGACCTTCCGGCTCTGGAGCCCGGCGACGACGCGCTCGAAAGCGTTGTCGAAGTCGGACTGGGCGATGAACGAGCGATTGTTGCGCCCCGCCTGGATCGCCGCCTCGTTGCAGAGGTTGGCGAGGTCGGCCCCGGTCAGCCCCGAGGTGTGCCGGGCGACCCGGCCGAGGTCGATGTCCTGGCTCAGCGGCTTGTCGCGGGTGTGAACGGCGAGGATCTGCTCGCGGCCGCGGAGGTCGGGAGGCGGAACGAACACCTGGCGGTCGAAGCGTCCCGGCCGCAGCAGGGCCGGGTCGAGCTTCTCGAGCATGTTCGAGGCCGCCATCACGACGATGCTCTCGCTCGCCTCGAAGCCGTCCATCTCGACGAGGAGCTGGTTCAGCGTCTGGTCGCGCTCGCCGGAGACGTCGCTGCCACGGGCGGTCCCGACCGCGTCGAGCTCGTCGATGAAGAGGATCGCCGGGGCGTGCTCGCGCGCCTCCTTGAACAGGCGCCGGATCCTGGCGGCGCCGAGGCCGGCGAACATCTCGACGAACGAGGAGGCCGACTGGCTGAAGAAGTTGGCGCCCGACTCGTGCGCCACCGCCTTCGCCAGCATCGTCTTGCCGGTGCCCGGCGGCCCGTGCAGGAGGATCCCCTTCGGCACCTTCGCGCCGAGCGTCTTGAACCGCCTCGGATCGGAGAGGAAGTCGACGACCTCGCGCAGCTCGTCCTTGGTCGCCTCGACGCCGGCGATGTCCTCCCAGCCGACTCCGCTTCGCTTCGAAGCCTTGATCTCCTGCGGCTTCGTCCTCGGCATCACCGCGAGCATCCGGAACATCACGTAGACGAGCAGCGCGATGAAGACCAGCGAGAACAGCGGCAGCCAGCGATCGACCGTGTCGAGGATCTCGTCGCTGCCTATCGCGATCACCGCCGCCATGCCTGGATGCATCGGCAGATCCGCCGCCGCCAGTTAGCCGCGCTCGGCCGCCAGCACCGCATCGAGCGCGGCGACCGCGACCTCGAGCTGCTCGGGCGTGGGCTCGCGCGTGGCGAAGCTCGACTGGATCAGGTGGCCGGCGCCGTGGACGGCGCGCCCGATCGCCGAGTCGGGATGGCGGTCGGCGGCGACGAACACCTCGACCGCGAGCGAGAGGCCGGCGAGGGCGCTGGCCGCCCGTGCCAGCCGGCCCGGGCGCTCGACGAGGCGATCGACGGCGAGCTGGCAGGCGGCGGAGAAGAGCGCCAGCGGCGCGATCAGGTTGGAGCCGCAGCGCCGGTGCTCCTTCGGCACCCCGGCCGGGTCCACGCCCTGCTCGTAGCCCCCGATCGACTTGTGCTCGGCGGCGTGGTAGGCGGCGAGGTCGGAGCCGCTCAGCGAGACCAGCGCCGGGACGAAGCCGATCGTCGCCGCGACCCCCTCGCGCACGGGACTGGTGCCGCCGCGGCGGACGAGGTTGCCGGCGAGCGTGCTGGCGATCCCGGCCGCGATCACCTTGCCGTCCTCGAACGGCAGCCGCGCCGAGGGCACGGCGAGGCGCGCGATCGGGATCACCGCGAACGCCTCGGCCAGGCGCAGCGGCCCGCGCATCATCGGCACCTTCCCGAACCGGTTGCCGCCGAAGTCGGGCTTCGGGCCCGAGGCGACGTCGATCGAGCCGTCCGCCGCCCGGGCGGCCGCCCCCCAGGCCGTCGGTCCGTGGATCAGAAGGCCGTTGCGGAGCGCCATGCCGCCGAGGCGGAGCTTCTCGGGCTCGGCGGGGGGACCGCCGTTGGCCGAGGCGCCGTTCGGCGACGCGGCGATCCGCTCGATCGATTCGGCGCCCTCGCCTTGCTCGCCCGCGGCCATCGCCGGGCAGGTTAGCGCCGCCGCGCCGCCGTCCCCGCGGCGCTGGATACTGCGAACCCGTGAGCGAGCGGCTGTTCGAGAGCGACGACGCCGCCTCCGCCGGCGCCGGCGGAGGTGGGCCGCTGGCCGTGCGGATGCGCCCGCGCCGGCTCGGGGACCTGGTCGGCCAGGAGCACCTGCTCGCGGCGGGATCGACCCTGCGAACGGCGATCGAGTCGGGGACGCCGCACTCGATGGTCCTCTACGGGCCGCCGGGCAGCGGCAAGACGACGATCGCGCGGATCGTCGCCGGCGCCGCCGAGGGCGCCTTCGAGGAGGAGTCGGCCGTCAACGCGGGCCGTGCCGAGGTGCGGGCGGTGATCGCGCGCGCCGGGGAGCGGCGCCGCGCCGGTCGCGCCACGATCTTCTTCCTCGATGAGATCCACCGCTTCAACAAGGCCCAGCAGGACGCGCTCCTGCCGGCGGTCGAGGACGGGCTGGTGACGCTGATCGGGGCGACAACCGAGAACCCGTACTTCGAGGTCAACTCGGCGCTGCTCTCACGTACCCAGGTCTACGAGCTGCGGGCGCTCGATGCCGCCGCCGTCGCCGAGCTGCTGCGGCGTGCGATCGCCGACCGCGAGCGCGGGCTCGCGGACCCGCCGGCGATCGACGACGAGGCGCTGGCGATGCTCGCCGAGCGCGCCGGCGGCGACGCGAGGGCGGCGCTCGGGGCGCTCGAGCGGGCCGCCGGGGCCGCCGGCCCCGACGGCCGCGTCGACGTCGCCGCCGTCGAGGACGCGATGCAGCGGTCGGCGGTCCGCTACGACAAGGGGGGCGACCGCCACTACGACTACATCTCGGCCTGGATCAAGGCGACCAGGAACTCCGACGTCGACGCCTCCGTCTACTACCTGGCGGCGATGCTGGCCGGCGGCGAGGACCCGAGGTTCATCGCGCGGCGGATGGTGATCTTCGCCTCCGAGGACGTCGGCAACGCGGCGCCGCAGGCGCTCGCGGTGGCGAGCGCGGCGGCGGCTGCGGTCGATCGCGTCGGCCTGCCCGAATGCCGCCTCAACCTCGCCCAGGCGGCCGTCTACCTGGCGCTCGCGCCGAAGTCGAACGCCTCCTACGCGGCGCTGCTCGCCGCCGAGCGCGAGATCCGCAGCCACGGCCTCGCCGAGCCGCCGGACGCGATCCGCGACGGCCATTACCCGGGCGCCGCCGAGCTCGGCCGCGGCGCCGGCTACCGCTACCCGCACGACGAGCCGGGCGCCGTCAGCGACCAGCGGACGCTGCCGGAGGAGCTCGGCGACGCCCGCTTCTACGAGCCGACCGACCGCGGGTTCGAGGCCGAGCTCGGCGAGCGGCTGCGGCGGCTGCGGAAGCGGCGCGGCGCCTGACGATCGCCGCTATCTTCGTGCCATGCGGAGGGGGATCCTGGCTGCCGTGCTCGTCCTGGCGGCGATCGTCCCGGCCGGCGCCTCCGGCTCCTTCCACCTGATCAAGATCACCGAGGTCGGGAACGGAAACCCGGCGGACTTCGTCGAGCTGCAGATGTTCGCCGCCGACGAGAACCTCGTCGGCGGCCGCTACGTTCGCACCTACGACGGCCTCGGCGCCGTGCGGACGACGTTCCGGTTCCCGGCCGACGTCCTCCAGGACGGGGACCAGCGGACGATCCTCGTCGGCCGCGCCGGCCCGGTCGAGTGGCCGGTCGAACCCGACTTCACGACCGCCGAGCTGGAGGTCGGCGGCGCCGGCGCGGTCTGCTACCTCGACACGCTGATCCTGCCGCCCTTCGACTGCGTGTCGTTCGGGGAGTTCCCGGCCCCTTCCCCGCTGCCGACCGGAAGCCCGGCGCCGGCCCTGCCCGACGGCCCCGGCGCGAGCACGCTCCAGCGGACGCTCGCCCGCGGCTGTCCGACCCTGCTCGAGGACGCGGACGACAGCGACGACTCGGCGGCCGACTTCCACCTCGCGGCTCCGAGCCCGCGCAACAACGCGACGGCCCCGACCGAACGGGAATGCGATCCCTATCCGCCCGAGACCGTGATCACCAAGCGACCGCCGGAGCGGACGAGCCGGCGTCGTCCGAAGATCGCGTTCCGCGCGACCGAGCGCGGGGCGAGCTTCGAGTGCAAGCGCGACGGGCGGCCGTTCCGGCCGTGCACCTCGCCCTACCGGAGGGGGTTCCCGGTCGGCAGGCACCTGTTCCGCGTCGCCGCGATCGACGGCGCCGGCAACCGCGACCGCTCGCCGGCGAAGGTGCGCTTCAGGCGGGTGCGGGGGCGCCGCTAGGCGGGGAGGCCTCTAGGCTCGGGTTCGATGGGGAGCCTCGAATCGCTCAACCCGGCGACCGGCGAGCCGATCGGCACGGTCGAGACGATCGAGCCGGCGGCGGTGCAGGCGGCGGTCGACGAGATCGCCGAGGTGCAGCCGTTCTGGGCCGAGCTCGCGCCGGCCGACCGCGGCCGCTACCTCGAGCGCGCGGCCGAGATCCTCGCCGGCGACGTCGAGGAGGTCGCCCGGCTGCTCAGCTCCGAGCAGGGGAAGCCGATCACCGAGGCCTACACGATGGAGGTCGTGCCGACCGTGGACGGGCTGCGCTGGGTGGCGGCCGAGGGCCCCGGGATCCTCGCCGACCGGCCGGTGAAGATGGGCGGCGGCCTCTTCACCGGCAAGCGGGTCGCCCACCGGCTCGAGCCGCTCGGCGTCGTCGCGATCATCGCGCCCTGGAACTACCCGTGGTCGATCCCGTTCGGCGAGACCGCGATCGCGCTGATGGCCGGCAACGGCGTCGTCCTCAAGCCGTCGGAGCTGACGCCGCTGCTCGGTGAGCGGATCCGCGTCGCCTTCGAGAAGGCCGGGGTGCCCGAGGGGCTGGTTCGGGTCGCGCAGGGCGGCGGCGAGGTCGGCCGGGCCGTGGTGGAGTCGAGCGTCCGCAAGGTCTTCTTCACCGGCTCGGTCGCGACCGGGTACGCGGTCGGGGCCGCCTGCGCGGAGCGGATGAAGGGGGCGGTGCTCGAGCTCGGCGGCAAGGATCCGGCGATCGTCTGCGCCGACGCCGAGCTCGACAACGCCGTCGCCGGGATCGCCTGGGCGGGATTCGCGAACGCGGGCCAGACCTGCTCGGGGATCGAGCGCGTCTACGTCGTCGCCGATGTCGCCGAGCCCTTCCTCGCCGGCATTCGCGCCGCGGCCGAGCGGCTCGCGGTCGGCGATCCGGGGAGCTGGGACACCGAGGTCGGGCCGATGATCTCCGAGGCGCAGGCGGCGATCGTCACCGAGCTCGTCGACGACGCGGTCGCCGCCGGCGCCGAGCGGCTCTGCGGGGGGCCGGTCGACCGCCCCGGCTCGCCGGGGAGCTGGATCGCCCCGACCGTCCTCGCCGGCGTCACGCACGAGATGAGGATCATGCGCGAGGAGGTCTTCGGACCCGTCCTGCCCGTGGTCGTCGTCGAGGACGAGGAGGAGGCGCTCGCCCTCGCCAACGACTCCGAGTTCGGCCTCGGAGCATCGGTCTGGACCCGCGACCGCCACAAGGGCGAGCGGATGGCGCGGCGGCTCGGGTCGGGCATGGTCTGGATCAACGACCACGCCTACACCCACGCCGCGATTCAGACCGCATGGGGCGGGACCGGGGACTCGGGGCTGGGGCGCTCCCATTCCCGCTTCGGCTTCTACGAGTGCTGCGAGGTCAAGACCGTGAGCTGGAGCTCGCCCCGCGCCCGTGACTTCTGGTGGTACCCCTACGACGAGACGCTGGGGCGGGCCGTGCGCGCCGCCACGGGCCTCCTCTACGGCGGCGCCGGACCGCGCATCAAGGTGCTCCGCGAGGGCGGCGGTTCGCTGCTTCGGACCGGGGCCCGGACGCTGCGCGGCGGCCGCTGACGGCGGCGCCGGCCGTCGTTCGGCTCGCGGCTGCCGCCGTCAGCTCGCCGCCCGCAGCGCCGCCAGCGCCCGGCGCTCGCCGGCGAAGGCGGGCCGCGGGAACGAGTCGAGCGCGAACCAGCCGGCCTCCTCCGACTCGTCGGAGACCTCGAGCGCGCCGCCGGCGACCGTGCAGCGGTATGCGACGTCGAAGATCGGCAGGGCATCGGCGCCGTCGCCGTAGCCGGAGGCGTAGATCCCGATCACCGTGCCGACCGCGATCTCGAGCCCGGTCTCCTCGCGGACCTCGCGAGCGATCGCCTCCGGCCCGGACTCGCCCGCCTCGACGAAGCCCCCGGGCATGTTCCACTCGCCCCGGAACGGGTCCTGGCCGCGACGGAGCGCGAGGAAGGCGCCGTCGCCGCCTGCGATCCAGGCCTGCACCGTCGGCGCCGGATTGCCGTAGTGGACGAAGCCGCAGGCGGGGCAGGTGGGCCGCTCGGGGTCGGGGCCGGGCGAGGGGCGAAGCTCGAGCTCGGTCGCGCAGCGCGGGCAGAAGCGGAATTCCATGCCGGCCCGGAACCTACCGGCAGCGGCCGATCGCGCCCGTGCCGCGCTCTCCACGCCGCCGCCCGGCCCGACCGCTCTAGCCTTTGGCGCCGTGTCCGAGCCGGCCACCGAGCCCGCCGCGCCCGCGCTGCGGGCCGCCGGCCTCTGCCTCGCCTACGGCGAGCGCTGGGTCCTGCGGGACCTCGACCTCGAGCTCGCGGCGGGCGGGACGCTCGCCGTGCTCGGTCCCAACGGCGCCGGGAAGTCGACGCTGCTGCGGATCGTCGCGACGCTGCTGCGCCCGACCGAGGGGTCGGTCGAGGTGCTCGGGGCGGCGCTGCCGCGGGAGGCCTGGCGGCTGCGCGGGCGGATCGGGTTCCTCGGCCATCAGCCGCTGCTCTATCGCGACCTCGACGCGCGCGAGAACCTCGCTTTCCACGGGCGTCTGTTCGGGCTGCCCGGCGGCGGGGCCGAGCGCGCCGCGGAGCTCCTGGAGCAGGTCGGCCTCTCCGCCCGCGCCGACGCCCGGGTCGAGGAGATGTCGGCGGGGATGGTCCGGCGGCTCGCCGTCTGCCGGGCGCTCCTGCACGAGCCCGACCTGCTCGTCCTCGACGAGCCGCTCGCCAACCTCGACCCGGCGGCCGCCGCAGCGGTCGCGCCGCTTCTCGGCCCGGAGCCGGGGCGGACGCGGATCGTCGTCAGCCACGACGTCGAGGCGGCGCTGGCCGATGCCGACCGCGTGCTCGGCCTCGAGCGCGACGGCACCGTCGCCTTCGAGTGCGCTGCCGCCGGGATCGATCCCGATCGGGCGCGCGCGATCTACTCGGAGCGGGCCGGGGCGGTCGCATGAGCCGCCCGGCCCCGACCACCGCGTCGGTCGCCGCGGCCTTCCTCGTCAAGGACCTGCGTGTGGAGCTGCGGACGCTGCAGTCGGTCCCGGCGATGCTCCTGTTCGCCACCACCGTCTTCGTCATCTTCCGCTTCGGGCTCGATCGAACCAGGCTCGACGGCGGCCTCGCGGCGGGGGTGCTGGTGGTCACGATCCTGTTCGCGGCGCTGCTGGCGATCAACCGGATCTTCGTCGCCGAGCGCGAGCAGGGCGGGTTCGAGGCGCTGCGCCTGGCGCCCGCCGACGGGGCCGCGCTGTTCCTCGCCAAGGCGGCGGCGCTGCTCGTCCACCTGGCGATCCTCGAGCTGTTCGCGCTGCCGGCCTTCTGGCTCTTCTTCCTCGAGGACGGCGCCGGGCTGGTCCCGCTGCTGCCGGTCCTGCTGCTGCTCGACGTCGCCCTCGCCGTCACCGGCGCGTTGATCGCGCCGATGGCGACCCACTCGAGAGCACGCGATCTGATCGGGCCGCTCGTCCTCCTGCCGCTCCTCGTTCCGGCTCTGATCGCCGCCGCCGCCGCCGGCCGCCACCTGCTCGCCGCCGCCGGCCCCTCCTACGAGATGTACGGGACCTGGCTCGGGCTGCTCGGCTTGTACGATCTGATCTTCCTGCTGGTCGGCTGGGCAGCCTTCGACTTCCTGCTCGAGGATTGACATCCGGCGCGCGCCGCGGTCGGAACGATGAAACCTTCCACCCTGACGACACTCGCCCTGCTCACCGCCCTGCTGGTCGGCGCCGGCTTCGCGCTCGTCTTCTTCTGGGCGCCGAACGAGGCCGACCAGGGGTTCATCCAGAAGATCTTCTACCTGCACGTGCCGCTCGCGATCGTCGCCCTCGGCGGCTTCATCGTCGGCGGCATCCACGCGATCCGCCACCTGCGCAGCGGCGATCCGGTCCACGACGCGCGCTCCTACGTCTCGATCCACGCCTCGGTCATCTTCGGGGTCGCCGTCCTCGTCACCGGGATGGTCTGGGCGAAGGCGTCGTGGGGCCGCTGGTGGGTCTGGGAGGAGCCGACGCTAGTCAGCTTCCTGATCGTGTTCCTCCTCTACTGCACCTACTACCCGCTCCGCTACGCGATCGAGGACCGCGAGCGCCAGGCCCGCTACGCGTCGGTGTTCGCGATCACCGCCGGCGCCTTCGTGCCGCTCAACTTCATGGCGGTGCGGGCGGCGGAGTCGCTGGTCCACCCGCGCACGTTCGGCACCGTCGAGGGTGGCCTGCCGGCCGACATGTGGGTCGCGTTCCTCGTCTGCCTCGCCGGGATCGCGCTGCTCTGGGTGACGCTGGTGAGCTTCGAGCTGACCGCCAAGCGGACCTCGGCGCAGCTCTCGCGGCTGCGGCGGTCGCTGATCGAGGGGGGAACGTGGCGCGAGCCTCCCGGGGTCGGCGGCCGGATCGCCCCGCGCGGCGCCGGGACGGGACGCTGATGCCGGCGCTGCCGCTCGATGAGGCCGGCAGGTACGTCGCCGCGGCGTACGTCGTCTTCGTGGTCCTGCTGGTCGTCTACATCGGGATCATGGCCGCGAAGCTGGGCCGGATCTCGCGCGAGCTCGAGGAGCTGGCGGAGCTCGCGGACGAGGAGCGAGCGGCGAGCGGCGAGCCGCGAGCGGCTTCCGGGGCGCAGGCAGGGGCCGAGGCGCGGAGGGCATCTCGTTGAGCGAGCTGCTCGCGCTCGGGGTCTCGCACAAGACGGCGCCGATCGAGCTCCGCGAGCGGTTGGCGCTGACCGAGCGCCGCGCGGTCGGGGTCCTCGGCGAGCTCCGGACCCACGAGCAGGTCAGCGAGGCGGCGGCGATCTCGACCTGCAACCGGACCGAGCTCTACCTCGTCGTCAGCGATCCCGTCGAGGCCGAGAGCCTCGCCTTGGGCGCGCTCTCGCGCCAGGCGGGGATCCGCCCCACGGAGCTGATCGAGAGCCTCTACTCGCACCGTGGAATCGAGGCCGGTCGCCATCTCTTCCGGGTCGCCGCCGGGCTCGACTCGATGATCGTCGGCGAGGCCGAGATCCAGGGTCAGGTCAAGCGCGCCTACGAGCTCGCGCTGGTCGAGGGCGTGACCGGCGCGATCCTCAACCGGCTCTTCCGCGGCGCCCTCGCGGCCGGCAAGCGGGTTCGCGACGAGACCCGCATCGGCGAGGGCGGGATCAGCGTCCCCTCGGCCGCGGTCGAGCTCGCCACCCGGACGCTCGGGGAGCTGACCGGCCGCCACGTGCTCCTGATCGGGGCCGGCGAGACGGCCGAGCTGACCGCGCGGGCGCTGACCGTGCGCGGGGTCGAGACGGTGTTCGTCGCCAACCGCCGCCATGACCGGGCTCTCGGCCTCGCCGAGCGCTTCGGCGGCAGCGCAGTCCGGCTCGAGGACCTGCCGGCGCAGCTCGAGGTTGCCGACATCGTCATCTCCTCGACCAACTCCCCCCACCACCTCGTCGAGCGCGAGGAGCTCGAGCTCGTCGCCGGCGCCCGCGGACACCGGCCGCTGCTGCTGATCGACCTCGCCGTCCCCCGGGATATCGATCCGTCCTGCCGCGACGTCGACGGCGTCGTCGTCCGCGACGTCGACGACGTCCAGACGATCGCCGAGCGCAACGCGGGCGGCCGCGAGGTCGAGGCGCGAGGGGCCGAGCTGATCGTCGCCGCCGAGCTCGCCCGCTTCGAGCGCTGGCTCGGCTCGCTCGAGGTGCTGCCGACGGTGGCGTCGCTGCGGGTGCGGGCGGACGAGGTCGTCACCCGAGTCCTCGCCGAGAACGCCGGGCGCTTCGACGGGCTCGGCGAGGGGGATCGGCGCCGGATCGAGGCGATGGCGCGGGCGATCGCGAGCCGGCTCCTGCACGAGCCGACGCTGCGCCTGAAGCGCGCCGCCGAGGACGCGGACGCCTACCAGCAGGTGGCGGCGCTGCGCGAGCTCTTCGGGCTTGACGCCGGCACCGAGCCGGAAGGAGCGGGCGCCGAGGTGCGGCCGCTGCGGCGCGGCGCCGACCGGGCCGGGGACCGGAAGCCCTGAGCGGCGTCCGGATCGGCACCCGGGGCAGCACCCTGGCGCTGGCGCAGGCGGGGCCGGTGGCCGCCGCGATCGGCGACGCCGAGACCGTCGTCATCCGCACCGCCGGCGACGAGGGGGGGCCGACGGCGCCCGAGACCAGCGACAAGTCCCGCTTCGTCGGGGCGATCGAGGCGGCGCTGCTCGCAGGCGAGGTCGACCTCGCCGTCCACAGCGCCAAGGACCTCCCCGCCGAGCTGCCGGACGGCCTCGCGCTGCTCGGCGTCCCCGCCCGCGAGGACCCGGCCGACGTCTGGGTCGGGCCCGGGACGGGGCCGGAGGAGCTTGCGAAGGGAGCCCGGGTCGGGACGGCCAGCATCAGGCGCCGCTCGCAGCTTCTCGCTCTGCGCGGCGATCTCGACGTGATCGCGGTGCGAGGGAACGTCGACACCAGGCTCGGCAAGCTCGCCGCCGGCGAGGTCGACGGCCTCGTGCTCGCCGCCGCGGGCCTGCGCCGTCTCGGCCGTGACGCCGAGGCCGGCTTCCGGTTCGCGCTGCGGGCGCTGACGCCGGCCCCGGGACAGGGGGCGCTGGCGCTCGAGGGGCGCGCCGGCGACGCGGCTGCCTCGGCGGCGGCGGCGGCGCTGACCGATCCCGAGGCGCTGGTCGAGCTGACCGCCGAGCGGGCGGCGGTCGCGGCGCTCGGTGCGAGCTGCGACACGCCCGTCGGGGTCTGCGCGCGGCACGACGACGACGGGCTTCTGATCCGCGGCTACGCCGGCCTCCCCGACGGCAGCGGCCACGTCTACGACGAGGTCCGCGGCGACGCTGGCCAGCCGGTCGCGCTGGCCGAGGCGCTCGTCGCCCGGATGCGGGACGCCGGAGCCGCCGAGCTGCTCTCGCGGGCGGCGAGCTGGGAGCGCGACGGCCATGGCTGAGCCGGGGCCCGGGCCGGCGCCCGGCGTCGTCTACCTGGTCGGTGCCGGGCCCGGGGACCCCGGGCTGATGACCCGGCGGGCGCTGGATCTGATCGCCGCCGCCGACGCGATCCTCTACGACCGCCTGATCCCGGCCGGCGCCCTCGCCGGCGCCCGCGACGACGCCGACCTGATCTACGCCGGCAAGGCGCCCGGCGCGGTGGCGCTGGAGCAGGGGGAGATCGAGGCGCGGCTGATCGAGATCGCCCACTCGGGCCGCTCCGTGGTCAGGCTCAAGGGCGGCGACCCGTTCCTGTTCGGCCGCGGCGGTGAGGAGGCGGAGGCGCTGCGCGATGCGGGCGTCCCGTTCGAGGTCGTGCCCGGCGTGACCGCCGGGATCGCCGCGCCCGCCTACGCCGGGATCCCGGTCACCCACCGCGACGACGCCTCGGCGGTCGCGTTCGTGACCGGACACGAGGATCCGGGAAAGGACGAGTCGGCGCTCGATTGGCAGGCTCTCGCCGCGTTCCCGGGGACGCTCGTGCTCTACATGGGAGTCCGCAACCTGCCGCTGATCGCCGAGCGGCTGATCGCGGCCGGTCGCGACCCGGACGAGCCGGCGGCGGCGATCGAGCGCGGCACACGGCCCTCGCAGCGCACGGTCGTCGCCACCACCGCCGCCCTTCCCGGCGCGGTTGCCGCGGCGGGGCTCGGGGCGCCGGCGATCCTCCTGTTCGGCCCCGTGGCCCGGCGCCGGGAGCGGATCGGCTGGCTCGAGCGGCGTCCCCTGCACGGTCGCAAGGTCGTCGTCACCCGGGCGCGGGCACAGGCGAGCGAGCTCGCCACCCGGCTCCGCGATCTCGGTGCCGATGTCGTCGAGCTGCCGGCGATCCGGATCGCTCCGCGGATCGACTCGCCGGCGGTCGCGACGATGGTCGCCGACCTGCACACCTACGCGCTGGTCTGCCTGACGAGCCCGAACGGCGCCGAGCTGCTGCTCGACGCGATGGAGGCGCGCGGGCTCGATGCCCGCGCTCTCGCCAACGCCACGATCGCGGCGATCGGCCCCGGGACGGCGCGGGCGCTCCGCGATCGCGGCCTGATCGCCGACATCGTCCCGCCGCGTTCGATCGCCGAGTCGCTGGCCGAGTCCTTGCGCGAGGTCGAGGTCGAGGGCCGGCCGGTCCTGATCGCGCGCGCCGCCGAGGCCCGCGACCTGCTCCCCGAGGCGCTTGCCGGACGCGGCGCCCTGGTCGACGTCGTGCCGCTGTACGAGACGGTCCGCGAGCCCGCGACGGACGAATCGATCGCGGCGATCGCCGACGCCGACTACGTCACCTTCACCTCCTCCTCGACCGTGCGCAACTTCACCGAGTCGGTCGCAGCGGCGTTCCCCGCCGGCGCCCGGATCGTCTCGATCGGCCCGGTGACGAGCGCGGCCGCCCGCGAGCTCGGTCTCGAGGTCGCCGTCGAGGCCGAGCGCCACGACCCCGAGGGCCTCGTCGCCGCCCTCCTCGCCGACGCCACCCCCTGACCCCCGCCGACGCCACCCCCTGACCCCCGCCGACGCCACCCCCTGACCCCCGCCGACGCCACCCCCTGACCCCCTGGGGCATTTCGCGGCCGCATACGGTGCTGAGAATGTCCCACGTGGGGGCCGGCGGCAGCCTGGGGCATTTCGCGGCCGCATACGGTGCTGAGAATGCCCCACGTGGGGGGTAAGGCGGGGGCGAGCGGGTGACGGCGCTCACGCAGGGCGGCCGATTCGGCGCACTACAGTGAGCCCGGATGGGCCTGCCGATCACGTTCCTGACCGACTACGGCGTCGCCGACGACTTCGCCGGCGTCTGCCGCGCCGTGATCGCGCGGATCGCGCCCGGGGTCCAGGTGATCGACATCAGCCACGGGATCGGGCGCCACGACGTTCGCGAGGCGGCCGCCGTGCTCGCCGACTCGCTCCCCTACGCGCCGGTCGGCGTCCACCTCGCGATCGTCGATCCGGGTGTCGGCGGGCGACGCCGCGCCGTCGCCGTCCGCGCCGGCGACGAGGGGCATCTGCTCGTCGGACCCGACAACGGCCTGCTGCCGCCCGCGATCGACCACCTCGGCGGCGCCGCCGAGGCCGTCGACATCAGCCGCTCGCCGTTCCGGCTCGAGCACCCCTCCGCCACCTTCCATGGCCGTGACGTGTTCGCCCCGGTCGCCGCCCGCCTCGCGCTCGGCCGGACGCTCGAGGAGGCGGGCGAGCCGATCGATCCGGCCGGGCTCGAGCGCCAGCCGGTATCGAGGCCGCGCCTCGAGCAGCATCGCGCCGTCGCCCATGCCGAGCGGATCGACGGCTTCGGCAACATCTCGCTCGACCTCTGTCGCGCCGATCTCGACGGGCACCCCCTCGCCGGCTCCCCCCGCGTCTCGGTCGGCTCGCGCAAGCGCCGTCGCACGGCGACCCGCGCTGTGGCCTTCGAGGAGGTGCCCGACGGCCGCTTCCTCTTCTACGAGGACTCCTCGGGCCGGATGGCGATCGCGGTCAACCGCGGCGATGCGAGCGAGGTCCTCGACCTCCGCGTCGGCGACGTCGTCGAGCTCGAGCCGGCGCCTTAGATAACCCGACCGAATGCTCCGGCCTGCGGCCGTCCGGTTCGGTCGGCTCCGGTGGCGGGACCGCGGCGGCGCCCAGATCACGGCAGCCGCGAGCGGCTGCCGGAAGCGCCGCGCCGCCTATGGCGGGGAGCCCGGCGCGAGCCCGCGGCCGGCCGGCGGTCACACTGTCCCCGCAGTGCGCTTCGGCTCGCCCCATCACCACTTCGAGGTCACCGACTCGACCAACCTGCGGGCGAAGGAGCTCGCCGCGGGCGGGGCCCCGTCGGGGACCGTGGTGACAGCCGGCGCGCAGACAGCCGGGCGCGGGCGGGGCGATCGGGCCTGGACGGCGCCGGCGGGGGCGGCGCTGCTCTACTCGGCGATCCTGCGACCGCTCGACCTCGGCCACCTGCTCCTGCCGCTGTCGGTTCCGGTCGCGGTCTGCGAGGCCTGCGAGGATGCCGCGCCGGTCCGCTGCGCGATCAAGTGGCCGAACGACATCTGGCTCGGGGAGCGGAAGCTGAGCGGGATCCTGATCGAGGCGCGTCCCCCCGAGTGGGCGGTGATCGGGGTCGGGATCAACCTCGCGATCGGCCCCGACGATTTCCCGGCCGACCTGCGCTGGCCGGCGACCTCGCTCGGCCACGGCGTCACACCCCAGCGAATGCGGGCGGCGCTCGATGCCGCGCTGGGGCGCTGGGCCGCGGCCGACCCCGAGCTCGTCCGCGAGCGGTTCGCCGCCCGCGACGCGCTCCGCGGTCGCCGGCTGAGTTGGGAAGGGGGGTCGGGCGAGGGAGCCCGGACCGGGACCGGCGCCGGCATCGACGAGCGCGGCAACCTGCTCGTCCGCGGCCCGGGCGGGGAGTTGACGGCTCTCGGCTCCGGCGAGGTCCGGCTCACCCCCGGCTGAGCGCCGCGGGGCGGGGCGATCGAGGTAGGCCGGCTTGCCTGCGGCCGAGCGCCGGGGGGCGCGGGGAGCTGCTCAGCCAGGCGGGCGCCGCGGGGGAGCCGGGGAGATCGGCGCGGCGGGCTCGGCGTCAGCAGGCGCTCAGGCGGCGCGGCGATCCCGGCGGGCAGCGCGGAGGATCCGCGGAGATCGTCGCGGCGGGCCCGGCGTCAGCAGGCGCTCAGGCGGCGCGGCGATCCCGGCGGGCAGCGCGGAGGGTCCGCGGAGATCGTCGCGGCGGGCCCGGCGTCAGCAGGCGCTCAGGCGGCGCGGCGACCGCCGTCGCCGCCGGAGCCGCTCTCGTCCTCGCGCTCGTGGTCGGAGGCGGAGACGGGCGGCGAGGCGGGTTCGAGCTCGTCGCCGGCGGGGACGTCGCCGTCATCGGAGCCGCCGCCGCCGTCGTCGCCGGGCTCGCCGTCGCCGGACGCTTCGCTGCCTCCATCGCCGGACGGCCTGGCGCCGGGGGCGAGCTCGTCGTCCCCGGCGTCGGCCGTGGCGCCCCCCGCCTCGACCGCCTCGGCATCGGCGTCCTCGCCGTCGCGCGCGCGCTTGCTGCGCCGGCGTCGCTTCTTGCCGCCGCCCTTCGGCAGGTTGCGAAGCAGCTCGCGGGCGACCGCCGAGGGCTTGCGCGCCATCCGCATCCGCGCGCCGCGCAGGACCTCCTCGGCCTCGGGCGTGTGGGCGACGGCGGCGGCCAGCAGCGCGACGGCGAGCCGGCGGTCCTGGCCGCGGGCGGCCTGGACGAGCCGGCGCGCGTTCTTGCCGTGGGCGCGGCCCGACGAGTTGACGAAGAGGCCGAGCAGGCGCTTGGTCTCGGGCCAGCGCGCGACCGCGTACTCCTCGTGCGACTCGCGGGTGAACTCGGCCAGCCTCCAGACCCAGGCCTGCGCCTGGTCGCGACGCCCGATTCGGTTTTCGGCGAGCGCCTGCAGGAGGATGCGAACGCCGGCCCGCCGCTGGTCGCGCTGCCAGGTGCCGACCATGTCGATCGCCTCGTCGAACGGCTCCGCCTCGCGCGTCGCGGCGAGCTCGGCGAGCGCCTTCTGCTTGAGCTGGGTCGAGCGGTTGCGCTGGATGCAGGTCAGCAGGAACCGGCGCCGCAGGTCCTTCGCCTGGTCGTGCTGGAGCATCGCCTTCGCCTTGCGCCACGAGTTCGGCTGCACCCGGGCGCCGGCCAGCGCCGCCCAGACGTGCTGCTCGGAGTAGTCGAGCCGCTCGACGGCGATCCGCCACATCTCGCGCTCGAGGACCTGGAGGCGGCGCTCCGGGTCGGCCGAGACCGGCACGACCCGCTTCTCGACGCGGACCCGGCGGCCGCGGCCGCGGCGGACGGGGCCGACGACGATCGCGCCGCCGCGGTAGACGTCGCGATCGAGCAGGCTGTGGAGGGTGATGATCGCCTCGTCGTGGCGCGTCGCCGGATGCACGAGGTCGATGACGAGGCCGGCCTCCTTGCCGGGGTTGCGGCGCGTCACGCGTCCGACCCGCTGCTGGTAGATCCGCTTCGAGGCGGTCGGCGCCAGGTGCATGCAGATCGTCGCCCGCGGCGAGTTCCAGCCCTCGGCGAGCAGCATCGCGTTGCAGAGGACGTCGACCTCGCCGCGCTCGAAGGCGGCGAGGATCTCGGCCAGCTCCCGCTTCGGTGTCTCGCCGGAGACGGCGCGGGCGTTGATGCCGAACTCCCTCATCGCCTCGGCGACGTTGTTGGCGTGCCGGACTCCGGCCGTGTAGATGACCCCCGGGACCTTCTTGAAGCGCGACGCGTAGAGGTCGGCGATCGCGACGTTGAACGGTCCCTGGTCGAGCAGCTTCGCCAGCTCCTCCTGGTCGAAGTCCTGATCGACCTCGCCGCGCCGCAGCGGCACGTTGGCGAGCGTCCGCACGCCGGGTCCCGGCGGGATCCGGATGCAGCGCAGCGGCGCGATCACGCCGCGGCGGGCCGCCTGGGCGAGGTCGAAGCGCGAGGTCTGGGTCGGGAAGAGGTCGGCGACGTGGCGGGCGATCAGGGCGCCGGTCGCGGTCATCCCGATGAACACGGGTCCCTGCCAGGCGCGGATGCAGGCGCTCGTCTTCTCGCCGAGCGCGGTGTGGGCCTCATCGCAGATCACGATCGAGTAGGCGTCGGAGATGCGGCCGGCGTTGCGCACGAACCACTGGTAGGTCTCGACGGTGACCGGGCCACGGGCGTCGTCTTTGCCCTTCAGCAGCGGCGGCGAGAGCCGGTCGCCGTAGCCGCGGTCGGAGATCTCGCCGATGAACTGGTCGACGAGGTTGCGGCGGTGGGTGAGGATGAGGATGCCGCCGGTCCGTGACGCCTCGACGAAGCCGACGGCCGCGACCGTCTTGCCGGCCCCGGTCGCGTGCTCGAACCAGAAGCGGCGGCTGGCGTAGGGATCGTCGGCGGCGTCGGCGAGCAGGTCCTCGTCCTCGCCGCCGGGCTCGTCGGCCCAGTCCTGCGGCTCCTCGTCGTCGGCGAGGGCGTCCTCGTCCTCGCCTTCCTCGCCGCTGCCGTTGGCCCCGCTGCCGTTGCCGTTCCGGCTCGAGCCCGGCTCCTCGATCTCGGCGATCACCGCCGCGAGCGTGCCGGAGAGGGCATCGATCTGGTGCTCGGAGAGCTCGGCGCCGTCGTTGAGCCGCGGCGTCTCCTCCGCAAGCACCCGCTCGAGCCCGAGGAGCAGCGAGTAGTCGCGGCGCCACTCGGGCGAGGGCTCCTCGAAGCCCTCGTCGAGCTCGACCAGCGCCGCGTCGAGCGCGAGTCGCCGCGCCGTCCCGGGGTGGAGGTCGGCGAGGGCCTCGCCGTCGAGCAGGATCGGCTCTCGCGTGAACTTCTGGACGCGCTCGAGATCGGCGCCGGATGGCGCGGTGGCCGCGTCTGCGGCGAGTGCGGTGGTTTCTGCCATGTGAGTGGCTCGGTGGACCCGCGCCGTTCGATCCAAGGCGGAACGAGCCGCGCGGTAAGCTCGGCGGGGCGGGGCGGTCAGGTTCCTGTTGGCTGGCCGCGGCCCCACGGCCCGGTGATCCCCTCGGGCCGCAGCACCATTAAAGCAGGGGACGAGGCCGGATGGGCGACCAGAACCGCAGATGGATGCTGACCGTCGCGATCGCGCTGCTCGCGGTGTCTCTGGCGCTCGTGCTCACGGCCTGCGGCACCGACGACTCCGGCGTCGATCCCGGCAGCGCCGCCGACGCTCCCGACTACGATGCCGCGATCGCGCAGGCCCCGCCCGCGCTGGAGGCGCTCTACGCGCGGGGAGGCAGGCTCGTCCCCGGCGAGCTCGACGCGTTCACGAAGCAGCTCGACGCCGTCGCCGGCCATCCCGTCGTCGTCAACAACTGGGCGTCCTGGTGCGGCCCGTGCCGGGTCGAGTGGCCCTGGCTGCAGCGGGCGGCCGCCGAGCACCTCGACGAGGTCGCGTTCATCGGCGTCGCCACCGACGACGAGAGGGACTCGATCGACACCTTCCTGGCCGACCACCCGGTGCCCTATCCGACCTTTGCCGATCCCGACAAGGAGCTCGCCGACGTCACCGGGTTCGCGTCGGTCGGCGGCCTGCCCAACACGCTCTTCTACGATGCCGACGGCGAGCTCGTCTTCACCCACCAGGGCGTCTATCCGGACCAGGCATCGCTCGAGGCCGACATCTCGAAGTACGCCCTCGGCGAGTCCTAGATGGCCGGTCCGGAAGCGGCGATGCGGCCGTTCGGCGGAATCGCCGTCGCGCTGGTCGCCGTCGCGCTGGCGGCGTTGGCCGCTCCGGCGGCCGCCCGTGCGGGCGACGCCGCCGCGGCGTCGGTGCCGTCGATCGAGCTCGACGGCGAGATCTCGCCGGCGACCGCGGGCTGGATCGGCACCGCGCTCGACGACGCCGCCGAGGCGGACGCGCCGCTGGCGATCATCCGCCTCGACACGCCGGGCGGGCTCGACAGCTCGATGCGCGACATCGTCCAGGACATCCTCGCGGTTCCGCTTCCGGTCGTCGTCTACGTCTACCCGAACGGGGCCCGGGCCGGGTCCGCCGGCGTCTTCGTCACCGAAGCCGCCGACGTCGCCGCGATGGCGCCGGAGACGAACATCGGCTCCGCCTCGCCGATCACGAGCACCGGCGGCGACATCGAGGGCACGCTCGGCCGCAAGGTCGCCAACGACGCCGCCGCCTACCTGCGCGCCCTCGCCGGCGAGCACGGGCGAAACCCCGAGCTCGCCGAGCGGATGGTCCGCGAGGCGACGAACGTCTCCGCCCGCGAGGCGCTCGACGCCGGCCTGATCGACCTGATCGCGGGCGACCAGCAGGAGCTCCTCGCCGAGCTCGACGGCTTCGAGGTCCAGGGTCCGAAGCGAACGACCCTGGAGACGTCGGGCTACGAGATCGAGGAGCGGGACATGCCCCTTCGCTACGAGGTCCTGCAGGTCCTCGTCGACCCCAACATCGCCTACCTCCTGCTGCTCGTCGGGCTGATCGGGATCACGCTGGAGATCCTCTCGCCCGGGGCGATCGTGCCCGGGCTGCTCGGCGGGGTCGCCCTCGTGCTCGGCCTGATCGGGACGCTGCAGCTGCCGGTGGCCGCGGCCGGCCTGGCGCTGCTCGTCCTCGCGTTCGTCCTGATCGTGGCCGAGGCGCACCTGCCGACCGGCGGGCTGCTCGGGGTCCTCGGCATCGCGGCGCTGGTGGCGGGCGGCCTGCTCCTGTTCGAGGGCGGCGAGGGCGGCGAGACCGTGAGCCCGTGGGTGGCGGTGCCGGTCGCCGTCGTCCTCGGCGGAGGCGTCCTGGTGGTCGGGCAGCGGGTGCTGGCGGCGCGCCGGCGCGAGGTCCGGACCGGGGAGGAGGAGCTGATCGGATCGACCGGCAGCGTCCGGGTCGCGCTCGATCCGTTCGGGCAGGTCTTCGTCCAGGGCGCCCTCTGGCGGGCCCGCGCCGTCGGCGGCGAGCGGATCGAGGTCGGCGGCGCGATCAGGGTCGAGGCGGTCGACGGGCTCACGCTGATCGTCGTCTCCGACCCCGAGCGGCGACCGGGGTGATCCGCCGATCGGGTCGGCCGGGCCCGGACGCGACCCCGGGCCCGGACGCGACCCGGTATAGAGTCGGGGGCGATGGTGGCCCTGGCGATCCTCGCGGCGCTCGTCCTGATCGGCCTGCTGCTTCTCGCGGCGTCGGTCCGGATCCTGCGCGAGTACGAGCGCGGGGTCGTCTTCCGGCTCGGCCGGCTGATCGCGCTGAAGGGGCCGGGCCTGCGCTTTCTGATCCCGATCGTCGACCAGATGGTCCGGGTCGACCTGCGGACGGTGACGCTGAACGTCCCGCCGCAGGAGGTGATCACCAAGGACAACGTCACCGTCCGCGTCAACGCGGTCGCCTACTTCCGGGTGCTCGATCCCGACCGGGCGATCACCGAGGTCGAGAACTACCTCGTCGCGACCTCGCAGATCGCGCAGACGACGCTGCGCTCGGTGCTCGGCAAGGCCGAGCTCGACTCGCTGCTGTCCGAGCGCGAGCGGCTCAACCAGGAGCTGCAGGCGATCATCGACGAGCAGACCGAGCCGTGGGGGATCAAGGTCTCGACGGTCGAGGTCAAAGACGTCGAGCTGCCCCAGGACATGCAGCGCGCGCTCGCCCTGCAGGCGCAGGCCGAGCGCGAGCGGCGGGCGAAGATCATCGGCTCCGAGGGCGAGTACCAGGCGGCCCAGAAGCTCGCCGACGCGGCCGACATCATCAGCCGGAACCCCGCCACGATCCAGCTCCGCTACCTGCAGACGCTGCTCCAGGTCGGGGTCAACAACACGACGATCGTGTTCCCGCTTCCGATCGACCTGCTCGAGTCGTTCCGCAAGGTGATCGGCGACGGAGCGGCCGCGGCCGGCGGCGATGGCCCCGATGGCCCGCGCCCGACGATCGAGCCCGAGCCCGGCGACCCCGTGCCGCCGCCCCCGCCGCCCGCCTCGCCGCTCTGAGCGCGGGCTCCGGAGACCGCGCGGCGCCGCCGCCCGAGGCCAGGATCGATCAGCTCACCGGCCAGCGGGCGATCCTCGCCCCGGGCCGCCGCGACCGCCCCTGCGCGTTCGCCGCCCCCGCCGCGCCCGAGCCCGCCGCCGACGCCGCGAGCTGCCCGTTCTGCCCCGGCCGCGAGGATCGGACCCCGCCCGAGGCATGGGCCAACCGTCCCGGCGGCGGCGGCGCCGACGGACCCGGCTGGGAGCAGCGGTCGGTGCCGAACCTCTATCCGGTCCTGAGCGGCCCCGACGACGACGCGGCCGTCGCCGTCCCGACCGCCGAGTCGGGCCTGACGAGCGCCGCCGATCCGCTGCGGAGCTCCGCCCGGGCCGCCGAGCCGGAGCTGTTCCGGACCGCGCCGGCGCACGGCGCCCACGAGGTCATCGTCAGCTCGCCGCGCCACGCGACCTCGCTCGCCGAGCTCGATGCCGGGGAGCTCGGCGGCGCGGTCGCGGCCTGGCGGGCGCGGATCGCCGCCCGCGCCGGCGCGGCTTCGTACGTCCACCTCTGCGTCAACGAGGGGCCGGCCGCCGGCGCCACGCAGCCGCACAGCCACGCCCAGCTTCTGGCGTTGCCCTGGGTGCCGACCGAGGTCGCCCGCGAGCGCGAGCGCTTCGGCTCTTACAACGAGCGGACGATGGGCGGCCACCTGCTCGAGGACCTGCTGGTCGAGGAGGTGCGGCGCCGCGACCGGCTCGTCGCGATCGACGAGGAGGCGGCGCTGATCTGTCCCTGGGCTTCGCGCTCGCCCTACGAGCTGCGCCTCGTCCCGCGCTCGGCGGCGCCCCGCTTCGAGGACGACGATCGCGGGACGACGCTGCTCGGCAGGGCGCTCGGAGCCCTCGCGGCCCGCTTCGACGGGGCCCCCCAGCTCAACCTCTGGGTGCGGACGGCGCCGCGGGGCGCCACGGAGTTCCACTGGCACATCGACATCGCACCGCGGCTCGGCACCCGGGCCGGATTCGAGCTCGGAACCGGGGTCGAGATCAACTCGGTGGCGCCGGAGCGGGCCGCGGCCGAGCTGCGCGAGGCGGTCGGCGCCTGACGCCCGCCGGTGCCCGCGGCCGCCCGCGCCCCGGTGGCTCGGGGCCGATCGTCTAGCCTGCCCCGACGATGCCGCCGCTCGCCCGTCCCTACCCGCGCTTCATCGCCGACAGCGCCCAGGAGCCGCGTCCCTACGGGCGCTGGGAGGAGCGGTTGACGGAGGCCTTCGCCGCGCGCTGCGCCGGGCTCGCCGCCGAGGCGGGCACCGGCCCCGACCTCGGCTCGATCCGCTACTTCCCGGAGCGGACCTGGGGCGGACGCACCTTCGTTCCGGCCGTCGCGCCCGGCGCCGCCGCGGTCGACGGGGCGATGCCCGAGTTCTTCGGTCACGTCTCGTTCCACCGCGCCGACGGGGGCGAGCCGGAGGAGATGGTCGCCGCCGCCGACTTCACCGACGTCACCGCCGAGGCCAACCCCGACTGGCAGGTCGACCTCAACGACGACGTCATCGGCCGGTGGCGCGCCGACGGCGGCCGCGGCGGCGACATCACGCTGATCTGGGGGACGCCGCTCGTCCGCGGGGCGCTCGCGGCCACAGCCGAGCTCGACGGCGAGGTGGTGGACCAGGCCGGGGTCAGCGACGGGCGCTTCACGCTGGTGGCGGTCGACGCGGTCCACGGCTTCGGCGACGACCACTTCCTCGAGGTGCGGCTCTGGAACCGGAAGCTGCAGGAGGTCGCCTGCGAGAGCCTCTACGCCGACGACGAGGATGGCGAGGCGGGCGCGGGGTAGAGGCTCAGCCGCGGTGGTACCAGACCGGCGCCGCCATCGCCGTCCGCAGGCCAGCCTTGCCGTCGTCGAGCACCGGGGGGCCGTGGGTGAACAGCAGGCGGCTCCAATCGAGGTCGAGCAGCGGCGCCAGCGTCGGCACGAACCGCTCCGCGTAGAAGCGGGCGACCCGATCGTCGACCCGCTCGCCGGACCAGATCCGCGGGCCTTCGGCGGTGCCGACGACCGCGTCGGCGAAGACGAGCGCGTCGTGGGAGGGGATCAGCAGCGGCGTCTCGTAGCGGCGTGGCCTGCCGATCGGGTGAGCGCTGACGCCGGCCGGCAGCTCGTCGCCGGGCGCGAACGGCGCGAAGCCGGCCTCGGAGGCGAGCCGCCTGGCGACGGCGGGGTGGCCGTGGATCGTCACCTCGCGATCGCCTCCGAGGCGGTCACGGACCGACTCGGCGCTGCGGACGTGGTAGGTGATCGTGACCAGCACCCGGATCGGGTTCGGGGCGGAGCCCGCGATCAGCTCCCAGGCCGGGTCGCGGTCGTCGAGCAGCGGGTCGACCAGGAGGGTCTCGCCGCCCGCCTCGGCGAGGAAGCAGGCGACCTCGGCGCCGAAGTCGCCGGGGTGCCACTCGGGATGGCGGCGCGCCCAGCGCCACAGGCCCGGGGCGATCTCCTCGATGTCCGGCCGGCCGGTCACGCCCGGGCAACGCTACCGCGGGCGCTTCCGCCACCGCGGCTGCGGCGCCGGCTCAATAGGTTTCCCGCATGCGCTTGCGCCACCCGACCGGCCGCACGGCCGGCTGACGCCTGATGGCGGCGCGGGTGGACCGGGCGGCCGCGGGGCTCTCGCCGTCCTATTTCGCGCTCGTGATGGCGACCGGGATCGTCTCGGTCGGAGCCCACCTGCTCAACGTCGATCCGGTCGCGATCGGGCTCTTCGCCTTCAACGCCGTCGCCTACGTCGTCCTCTGGATGCTGACGATCGTTCGCATCGCCCGCCACCGCGACGCCCTCATCCGCGACCTCACCGACCACCGGGTCGCGTTCGGCTTCTTCACGACGGTCGCGGGAACCTGCGTGCTCGGCACCGAGACGATCCTGATCGCCGACCACTTCGAGATCGCGACGGTGCTGCTCGCGATCGCCGCGGTCCTCTGGGTCGTCCTCACCTACACCGTGTTCACCGCGATCACGATCAAGCCCGAGAAGCCGTCGCTTCCGGACGGGATCAACGGCGGCTGGCTGCTCAGCGTCGTCGCCACGCAGTCGATCGCCGTCCTGACCGCCCTCCTCGCGGCCCACTGGGGCCAGCCGCTGCGCATGCACGCGAACTTCGCCGCCCTGTCGATGTGGCTCTGGGGCGGGATGCTCTACATCTGGATCGTCGCGCTGATCTTCTACCGGTACACGTTCTTCCGCTTCTCCCCGGCCGATCTCGCCCCGCCGTACTGGATCAACATGGGGGCGATGGCGATCTCGACCCTGGCCGGGGCGCTGCTGATCAGGGGCACCCCCGATGCCCCGTTCCTGGAGTCGCTGCGGCCCTTCCTCGAGGGCTTCACCGTCTTCTACTGGGCCACGGGGACCTGGTGGATCCCGATGATCGCGATCCTCGCCGTCTGGCGCTACGGCTTCAGCCGCCTGCCTCTCGTCTACAACCCGCTCTACTGGGGTGCGGTGTTCCCGCTCGGGATGTACGCGGTCGCCACCTACATGATGGAGGACGCGATGGACTTCGGCTTCCTCGACCCGCTCCCGCAGGTCTTCTTCGCGATCGCGCTCGCCGCCTGGCTGCTGACCGCGTCGGGCCTCGTCCGCAGCCTGCGCCGCGGCTGGAGGGCGCCCACCCGATCGCCCGGAGCCGGCTGACCCGGCGCCGGCGACGGCGTCCAGGTCGGGAGCGCGGCGATTTCAGCCCGGCCGCCGCCCGGCCGATCGAGGCGTGGTGGGCTGCTTGCGCTCTCGGCTAGTCTTGGCGCCCGCGGCGGCGACGCCCGAGGCGGCGGGAACGGAATCGAAGGCGAGGCGGATGCACAGGGGAACGACCGGCAGCATGAGGGCGATCGGCACGGAGGCCGGCCCCCGTCGCGGCCGCCGCCTGTCGACCCTCCTGCTCGTCGCGCTCGCGGCCCTCGTCGCGCTCCCGGCCAGCGCCGACGCCACCGGCCGCATCTACTGGTCGAACTTCGAGGCCGACACGATCGCCTGGGCCGATCTCGACGGCAGCGGTGGCGGCACGGTCGACACGACCGGGGCCACGGTCGACGGGCCGATGGGGCTGACCCTCGATCCCGCCCACGGCCGCATCTACTGGGCCAACTGGGCCAACCACGCCGGCACGACGATCTCGTGGGCCGACCTCGACGGGTCCGGCGGCGGCGATCTCGCGATCACCGGGGCGACGATCGCCGGGCCGCACGGGCTCGCGATCGACCCGGCCGACGGGCCCTACGGGACGCTCTACTGGCCCAACCACGAGCCGATCACCGGCGTCGGCTCGATCTCGTGGGCGCGGCTCGACGCCGGCGGCACCGGCGGCGTCGGCGCCGATCTCAACACCGCGGGCGCGACGCTCGATGAGCCGCGGGGGGTGACGATCGACCCGGTCGCGGATCGGATCTACTGGGCGAACTTCGGCGACGGCCTCGGCAAGTCGATCTCCTGGGCCGGCCTCGACGGCACCGGCGGCGGCGACCTGATCAGCGACATCGGCTCCGATCCGCTGGCCGTCGGCCCCGAGGGCACCGCGATCGACCCCGCCACCCGGAAGATCTACTGGTCCGACTTCGGGGGCAAGAAGCTGATTCAGCTCGCGGACCTCCCGGGCGGGACCGGCATCGCCACCCTCGATACGACCGGCGCCGGCACCCACGGCGTCCACGGGGTCACGATCGACCCCGAGGCCAACCGGATCTACTGGGCCAACTGGTACTCGGACGGAATCGCCTGGGCGAGCCTCGACGGCACCGGCGGCGGCGATCTCGCCACGCCGGGCATGACGCTCAGCAAGCCCGACCAGCCGTCGATCCTGAAGCGACCGACCGCGACCGCTGCGCCCGCGGTGAGCGGCGGCTCCGGCCCGGGCGCGTCCCTGAGCTGCTCGACCGGGACCTGGGCGGGCGACGTCCTCGAGGCGCTCGCCTACCGGGCGCCCGAGAGCCTCTCCTACGGGTGGACCCGGGACGGCGCCGGGGTCGCGGGGGCCACCGCGAGCTCGATCACGGCGACCGCCGCGGGCAGCTATCGCTGCGAGGTCACGGCCACCAACGCGGCCGGCTCGACGACGGCCACGAGCGCGCCGCACCAGGTCGTGCCGCCGCCGCCTTCGAGCGAGTTCAGCTTCGGCAAGCTGAAGCTGAACCGCGACCGCGGCACCGCGAAGCTCGCGGTCGAGCTGCCGGGCCCGGGCGAGGTCACGCTCGCCGGCGAGCACCTGACCGCGGTCGGCAAGCACCCCGTGGCGGCCGGCGAGGTCTCGCTCAAGGTCAAGCCGCGCGGGAAGGCGAAGCGCAGCCTGCGCCGCCGCGGCAGGACCACGGTGCGCCCGAACGTCACCTTCATCCCGACCGGCGGCGAGGCCAGGACGCGGGTGAAGCGGGTGCGGCTGATCGAGAAGCGCAAGGGGCGCTGAGCCGCCGAGCCACGCCCTCGCGACCCGGCAGCGGCGGGCGGGAACCGGCCCTGCCGCGGCCGGTTTCGCAGTAGTCTCGGGGACGACCGGAGTACCTGGGGGTGGAGGTGTGGAGCAGTTGACGGGCCCGAACCGGGCGGCGCGAGGGGGCAGCCCGCGGGCGGCGCTCCCGCTCGCGCTCCTGCTCGCCGCGTCGCTCTGCCTCCTGCTCGCGGCCCGCGCCGAGGCGGTGTCCGACACGTTCATCGACTCCGGGCCGAGCGGCCCGACCGGCGACGCCACCCCGACCTTCGCCTTCTCCCCGAGCGTGCCCGGGTCGACCTTCGAGTGCCGGGTCGACGCCGAGCCGTTCGCGGCGTGCTCGGGGCCCGGCGACTCGCACACGACCGCGACGCTCGACGATGGCCCCCACACCTTCGAGGTTCGCGCCATCGACCCGGCCGACCCGGTCCCCGACCCCGACCCGAGCCCCGCGTTCCGCGGCTTCACGGTCGACACCACCGGTCCCGCGGCGACGATCGACGGCGGGCCGGGCGGGCCGACGAACGACACGACGCCGAGGTTCGACTTCTCCGCCGAGCCCGGATCGACCTTCGAGTGCCGGGTCGACGGCAATCCGTTCGCGCCCTGCGAGGGGCCCGGCAGCTCCCACATCGTCGACCCGCCCCTCGAAGACGGCCCGCACGCGTTCGAGGTGCGGGCGACCGACGGGCTCGGCAACACCGGCGCCGCCGCGAGCCGCGCCTTCTCCGTCGATACCGACGATCCCGGCACGAGCATCGATACCCCGGGCGGGCTCACCAACGTCGACACGCCGAGGTTCGACTTCTCCGCCGACGAGCCCGGCGCGACGTTCCAGTGCAGGGTCGACGGAGAGACCTTCGGGCCCTGCTCCGGCCCGGGCGACTCCCACACGACCGCCCCCCTCGACGACGGCCCGCACAGCTTCGAGGTCCGCGCCACCGATCCGGCCGGCAACCGCGACCCGAATCCCCCGCAGCGCCTCTTCACCGTCGATACGACCCCGCCGAACACGACGATCGACTCCGGCCCGGTCGGGACCGTCTCCGATCCGACTCCCGTCTTCACCTTCTCCAGCAAGGACGGCGCGGGCTTCGAATGCAGGGTCGACTCCGACCCGTTCGCACCCTGCTCGGGCCCCGGCGACAGCCACACGACGGCGGCGCTCGCCGACGGCGCGCACAGCTTCGAGGTCCGCGCCGAGGACGCTGCCGGCAACCCCGATCCGACCCCGGCGGCACAGGCTTTCACCGTCGACACCTCGCTGCCTCCGGACACGACCGCGCCCGACACGACGATCACGAAGCGGCCGAGGGGCAAGATCAGGACGAAGGGCAAGAGGGCGAAGGTCAAGGTCTCCTTCCGGTCCGAGCCGGGCGCGAGCTTCACCTGCAGGCTCGACGGGGGCAGGTACAGGCCCTGCACCTCCCCCTGGACCGTCAAGGCGAAGGCGAGGGGAGGCAAGGGCAGAAGGCACACGATCTCGGTCCGGGCGGCCGACTCGGCCGGGAACGTCGGCGACCCCGCGGCGGCCAGCTTCAGGGTGCAGCGCGCCCCGCGGCTGCGGGCCCCGGTCGCGCAGCGCACCGTCGTCGCCGCGCTCCGCCGGCACGGCTTCGCGCGCCGGGTCTGGAGATCGGTGCGGATCGACTGCCGCCGGCGCGGCCGGGCCGCGTTCACGTGCCGGTTCTCGAGCCGGTTCCGCGGCTACCGGCTGCGGGGAAGGGGCGAGGTCGAGATGCGCAAGCGGCTCTCCTACCGCTTCCGGGTGAAGGCGCAGGGGGTCCGCTTCACGCTCACCGACGAGAACGAGAAGGGGCGTTCGAGCTAGCCGGCGCTCAGCAGGGGTGGCCGGCCGCGTCGAAGCAGGGCGCGGGGGGAGGTGCCGCCGGCTCCGGAGCCGGCGTCGGCTCGGCGACCGGCGGCGGCGTGGTCACCGGCTCCGGCGTCGTCGGCACCGTCACCTGCGACCGGTCGGGCCTTCGCCGGGCCGCGGCAGCGGCGGCAGCGGCGGCCTGCCGCTCGGCGATCAGCCGCTGCCTGCGCTCGACGGCCGCCGCGCCGCGACGCTCGCCGGCTCGCGCCCCGGCCCGCTCGCCGGCTCGCGCCCCGGCCCGCTCGCCGGCTCGCCGCGCCGCCGCGGCGGCGTCTCGGGCCGCCTCCGCCCGGGCCTGGTCGAACGAGGCCCGGAACGCCTGCCGCTCGATCGTCTCGGCCTGCGACGCATCGACGCCCTCGAACCTCGCGAGCAGGTAGGCGGCGATGCCGATCACGGCGGCGAGGCAGCAGACGAGGACGGCGAGGGCGGCGCGGCGGTCGAGCCGCCACGGCAGCCGGCGGCGGATCGGCCCGGTCGCGTCGCTCGCGGCGGGGAAGCTCACGGCCCGCTCACCGCCACCGGGCGGGGCAGGGCCAGGTCGGCCCGCTCGAACTCGGCGACGTAGGCGGCCCTGAACGCCTCGTCGTAGGCGGCATCGTAGGCCCGCCCGCGGGCCGGCCCGAACGCCCTCTTGTAGCCGTCGAGGGCTCCGACCGCGGTGCCGCGCGCCTCGCCCGCGACCGTCCCGGCCTCGCGAGCGGCGCCGGCGTCGTTCCCCTGCGAGGCCCCGATCGCGTAGCCCGCGATCGCGACCGCGACGAAGGCGACGATCACGGCCAGGGCGAGCGCCGCCTTCTGAAGGGACCGGCGCCGGACCTGTGCCGCGTAGCTGTCACCCGCCCCGACCACGTTCCCGAGCCAGGTCCGCACGTTCCTCGGCGCCCGATGCAGGTCCCCTGATGCCATCTCCCGCCTTCAGGGTAGACGCTGATTCGAGCGAGGGAGCCACGCCGGCGGCCTCCCGGGGCCGATTCAGCCGACCGGCGCGCGGCCTCCCCGCCCGCTGCCGGGACGCCGCCTCGCCCCGATCGTCGCCCCCGCGCCCGGCCGGCCCCACCGGCGCCCGACCCTGCGATCTCCCGAAGGCGGCGCGCTGCGGCGATACTTTGCCCGTACGCCCCGATAGCTCAGCCGGATAGAGCGACTCCCTCCTAAGGAGTAGGCCCCTGGTTCGAATCCAGGTCGGGGCGTTAGGGCTCGGCTGTCGCGGGGCCGGGGACGCGACGTCACGGGTCGATCGCGGATCGTGCGTGGCGCGGCCGGCGGCATCGGCCTCTGCCCCGAGGTGAGAGGCGTGCGGTTCCCCGGAGCCGGCGGGAGGCCCGGCGATCAGGCCGGGAGCGGCGGCGTCGGTCGGGCGGCGCCGGGCGGTGCAGGCCGCGGCGCGACGGCGAAGTCGACTCCGTCGTCGATCGAGCCCCAGCGGAGCATCGCGACGTCGTAGGGGTAGTTCTGGCGCAGGCGCCAGGGTGCGCGGGCGCCCTGCCTGGGAAGCCGGTCGACCGCGCGTCGAACGTAGCCGGCGTCGAGGTCGATCACGGGCGAGAGCTCGACGCCGGGCCCGGGGGGTCGCGGCGTGCAGTAGGCGTAGCCGCCGGCGTCCATGTGGTTCAGCAGCCTGCAGACGTACCTGGCGACGAGATCGCACTTGAGCGTCCAGGAGGCGTTCGTGTAGCCGACCGAGAACGAGAGGTTGGGCACGCCGCAGAGCATCATCGCCTTGTAGGTGACGGCCGCGGCCGGATCGATCGGGCGGCCGTCGACTTCGAGCTCGATCCCGCCGAGGAACAGGAGCTGCAGGCCGGTTGCGGTGACGACGATGTCGGCCTCGAGCTCGGCTCCCGACTCAAGCCTGATCCCGGCCTCGGTGAACGACTCGATGCGGTCGGTGACGACCTCGGCGCGCCCGGAGGAGATCGCCCTGAACAGGTCGCCGTCGGGGTCGAGGCAGAGGCGCTGGTCCCAGGGGTCGTAGCTCGGGTTGAAGTGGGTGTCGACGTCGTAGCCGGGCGGCAGGTTGTCGCTGACCCCGCGGCGGAGCAGGCGCCTGGTCAGCTTCGGGAACCGGCGGCTGAAGCGGTAGCTCAACATCTGCAGCGCGATGTTCTTGGCCCTGGTCAGCGCGTAGGCGAGCCGGGCGGGGAGCCGCCGGCGCAGCGCGACGGCGATCCGGTCCTCGCCCGGGAGCGCGATCAGGTAGGTCGGCGAGCGCTGCAGCATCGTCACCTTCGCCGCCCGCTCGCTCAGCGCCGGGATCAGCGTCACCGCGGTCGCGCCGCTGCCGATCACGACGACCCGCTTGCCCTCGTGGTCGAGGTCCCCGGGCCAGTGCTGGGGGTGGACGACCTCGCCGCCGAAGCGGTCGACCCCCGGGAGCTCGGGCGTGTAGCCCTCGTCGTAGCGGAAGTAGCCGGTGCAGCCGCTGAGCCAGCGGCAGGTGAAGCGGCGAGCCCCGGCGACGCCGTCGGGCCCGCCGCGCACCGCCTCGACGTGCCAGAGCGCGTCCTCGCTCGCCCACGCGGCACGAACGACCCGGTGGTCGAAGCGGATCTCGTCCCTGATGTCGTGCTCGGCCGCCGTCGCCTCGAGGTAGTCGAGGATCTTCGGCCCCGGCGCGATCGCCTCCTGCTCCTCCCAGGGGCGGAACGAGAACCCGAGCGTGAACATGTCGGAGTCGGAGCGGATCCCCGGGTAGCGGAAGAGGTCCCAGGTGCCGCCGATCGCATCGCGCGCCTCGAGGATCGCGAAGCTCTTCGAGGGGCAGAGCTCGCGCAGGTGGCAGGCGGCGCTGATCCCCGAGATCCCGGCGCCGACGATGAGGACGTCGACGTGCTCGACCAGCTCCTCGGTCGTCTCCCCCGCGGCTACGGTCGCCTCCATCGCCTCCGCAGTCTCGCAGGCGCGAGCCGCGGATGCCCGTCCGCCTCCCGGCCGGGCGACGGGCTCCGCCCGCCGCCGCCGACCGCTCGCCACCCGTCCGGTCGGGTTCGCTCGGTGCGGGTGTGCCCCCGGCGCTGCCGGCCGGCGCCCCCGGCCCCCGGCCGCTCGCCAAGAGGCAGCTCGGGTGCCTGGCCCGAAGCCTCTCGCCGGGCGCATGTGCCCCGGTCAGCCGGGCCCGGAGCGGTCGCCGCCTCTCACCGTGACGCCGCCGGATGTGCGACGCTAGGCGCGGAGATGAGCGAGGGACCACCGACTTCCCGGCCGGCGGAGACCGGCCAGCCCGAGGTCCCGGCCGGCTGGTATCCCCATCCGACCGCCCCCGGCTGGGAGGCCTACTGGACGGGCACGGGATGGGGGGCCGAGACCCGGCCCGCATCGGGACCGGCGCCGGCCGCGCCCACGGTCGAACAGCAGGCGGCCACGCCGACCGCTGAAGCGCAGGGCGGCGCGCAGGAGGCCGCGGCGCAGGGCGCCACCGAGCGGCCCGCCGCCGCCCAGCGGCCCGCGCCGGAGGAGCCGGCCGGGGGTCGCGTCGCGCCGGAAGGCGCCGCCGCGGCGACCGCCGCTCCGGAAGCAGCCGCCGCATCCGCCGCCGCGGAGGCCCCGGCCGCGGCCGCTGCGGAGACCCCGGCACCTGCGGCCGCGACCCCGGCGCCGGCCGCCGCTCAGACCCCGGCGCCGGCCGCCGCTCAGACCCCCGAAGCCGCCACCGCGACCCCGGCCGCCGCCGCTTCCGGGCGGGGCGGAGAGGGCTCTTCCAGCGCCCTGTCGATGCTTCTCTGCGTCCTCGGCGCGGTGGTCGCCGCCGTCGGCGCGTTCCTGCCGGCGGCGAAGCTCGACTTCGGCGGGACCTCGATCGACCTCGTCGACAACACGATGGTCGCCGCCGGCTACGGGATCGCGGTGATCGCGGCGGCGGCCCTCGGCGCCGCGATCGCGATCTGGTCCTACGTCAAGGGCGCGGCGAGCTGGCTGCCGATCCTGCTCGGCGTCGTGATCCTCGCGATCGCCGTCTACGCGGGCACGGCCGGCCTCGACGTCACGCCCGACTTCGGCACGCTCGGCGCCGGCCAGCCCCTGGACACCGATGCCGCCGATCCCTCGACCGGGATCTTCGCGGCCGCGGCCGGGGGCTTGCTGATGATCCTCGGCGGCCTCGGCCTCGCCCGCTCGGGGCGCTGAGCCACCCACCCGCCCGGCGCCCCCTCCGCGCCGGGATCGGTAGGGTCGCCTCCTCGCGATGAAGGGTCGGGACACGAGGACTGGGAGGGAAGCGATGGGCCGCATCCGAGCTGCGACCGCGACGATCCTGCTCGCCGTCACCGCGGCGGCGGGCTTCGCGCCCGCTCCGGCGGCGGCGGAGACGAACCCGTGGCTCACGCCGCCGGACCAGTTCATCAACCTCGCCCACCAGGGCGGCGAGCTCGAGGCCCCGGGCAACACGATGTACGCGTTCAAACGGGCGATGCGCGAGGCCGGCGCCGACGGGATCGAGATGGACGCCTACGTCAGCGCCGACGGGGAGCTCGTCGTCCTTCACGACCGCACCCTGAACGGCACCACGAACTCGCAGCAGCCCGGCGCCCCGGCGCCGTTCGGCCCCGGCAGCTCCGACGAGATCTGGGACTACACCGTGGCCGAGCTGAAGAAGCTCGACGCCGCCTACTGGTTCGCCCCGGGGACCGGCCAGTACGACCATGGCCGCCCCGCCGGGGACTACGTGCTTCGCGGCGTCGCCGACGGCGCCAAGCCGCCGCCCGCCGGCTACGCGGCCTCCGACTTCCGGATCCCGACGTTCGAGGAGGTGCTCGCCGAGTTCCCCGACACGAGGATCGATATCGAGATCAAGCACCAGGCCGGGCACGACGCCGAGGGCGCCGCGGCGGCCCGGGAGCTGGCGGCGATCCTCGCCGCCCAGCCCGGCGGCGATGACGAGAACGTGCTCGTCTCCTCGTTCGGGCAGGGCGAGCTCGAGGCCTTCCACGAGGCCCTCCCCGAACACGACTCGCTGTCGGCGAGCCTCGACGCGACCAGCGGCTACGCGCTCGACGGCGAGGAGATCGACCCGCCCGCGCAGGCCCTGCAGCCGCCCGACGTCTACGACCTCGGCGGCACCCTGATCGACGCCCCCGCCTTCCTGAAGGCGATCGCCGAGCAGCGCGGCGACTCCTACGCGCTCCACGTCTGGGGCTCCGACGCCGAGCCCGAGGGGCCGAACCTCTACCAGCACATGCTCGACGTCGGCGTCCAGGGCTTCTTCGCCCAGAAGCCTGAGCTTCTCTCGCAGTTCCTCTGCGAGCGGGCCGTGCCGCGCCCCGACGGGTCGAGCCACTGCGCGCCGAACCCGGCGATGCCCGGGATCCGCCCGATCCTCGAGGGGGCCGACCCCGAGCCGGGGCGGGTTGAGGTCCGGGCCGGCCGGCGGGTCGTCGTCGAGGTCGGCGTCGCCAATGCCGGAAACCTCGACATGCACGGAACGCTCGCCTGCGCGACCGCGAAGGGCGGGGCGGCGCGCTGGGTCAAGCCGGGTCGCTGCGGCAAGCGCGGACGGGTCGTCCCGGGCGAGCCCGAGGTGGCCCGGATCCCGATCCGCGCCAAGCGCCGCGCCGCCGGCCGCTACGAGGTGACCGTGGAGCTGACGAGCGACGATGGCGGCAGCGTCGAGCGGGCGCTGACCGTGCGGGTCCAGGGCAAGCGCAAGCACCGCTGATCCCCCCAGGGTCATCTGGCCCGCCATGTTTGGGGGTCGGATGACCCAGGTGCCGGTGGGGGCGGCAGGAACGGGAAGGTGGGCCGCGAAGGGGGCGGGGTGATCTCTCCGTCCCCCAAGCGGGTCGCGAGCCCGCCTGCGGGTGCCGGCGACCCCGACCCGGTGACGAGGCTTCCGACCCGCCGCCAGTTCCTCGACCGGCTCGGCGAAGAGATCGCCGCGGCCGGGGATCGCACCGGGTCGATCGCGGTCCTCCTCGTCGACCTCGACGGGTTCCGGCGCGTCAACCGCGACCACGGCCACGCCGCCGGCGACCGCCTCCTCTTCTCGGCGGGCCGGCGCCTGCTCAGCGCGGTCGGCGACGGCGACCTCGTCGCTCGCGCGGGCGGCGACGAGCTCGTGGTGATGAGCGTCGTCCGCGGTAGCTCCGAGGTCGCCGAGCTCGCGCGGGCGGTCATCGCCGCGTTCGACGATCCCTTCGACCTCGGATTCGAGCAGCTCACCGCGACCGCCTCGGTCGGGCTCGTCGTCGCCGGCGAGGAGGACACGTCGGCGGAGTCGCTCGTCGGCGACGCCGAGGCAGCGCTCGACCGCGACCGCTCCGGGACGAGGCGGTTCGAGGTGTTCGATGCCGAGCTTCGCGAGCGCATCCGCTACCGGGCCGAGATCGGCCGCGAGCTCGCCGCGGCCCTGGTCGCCGACGGGATCGCGTTCCGCTATCAGCCGATCGTCGACATCGCCTCGGGCCGGATCGTTGCGGTCGAGGCGCTGGCGCGCTGGCACCACCCCGACCGCGGCGCGATCTCGCCCGAGCTGTTCGTGCCGATCGCCGAGGAGAGCGGCTGCGGCCGTGAGCTGCTGGAGCGGCTGCTCGCGCATGCCGCCGCCCAGTTCCCGTCGATCGCCGCCGCCGACCCGACCGGATCGCTCGCGCTCGCGATCAACGTCTCGGCGAGCCAGCTCGCCTCCGAGCCGCTCGTCGGGGCGATCCGCGAGCTCGCGGTGGCGGTCGGGGTCGAGCCCGGTCGGATCATCGTCGAGATCTCGGAGTCGGCGCTGAGCGGCGCGGCCGACTCGTACCGGGCCCGCTTCGGCGAGCTCCGGGAGCTCGGTGTGCGGGTCTCGCTCGACGACTTCGGCACCGCCTCGACGTCGATCGCCCAGCTGCGCTCGCTGCCGATCGACCAGATCAAGCTCGACCGCTCGTTCGTTGCCGGCCTCGGCGAGGCGTCGGCCGACGCCGCCCTGGCGGCCGGCGTGCTGCCGCTCGCTCGCGCGCTCGGGATCGAGGTCGTCGCCGAGGGGATCGAGACGGAGGCCCAGCTCGCGCACCTGTTCGCGCTCGGCTACCGGACCGGGCAGGGCTACATGCTGGCCCGGCCCGGCCTCGCCACCGACGTCGCCGGGCTCGTCGCAGCCGGCCCCCTCACGGCGAACCGGACGACCGAGACGGCGGCCCTCAGCGATGCCCGCGAGTCGTTCCGGCGGGCGCTCGTCGCCGGCGACGCGAAGCTGGCCGAGGCGGTGATCACGGGTGCGATGGTCGCCGGCATCGACCCGATCACGCTCCAGAGCGAGATCATCGGGCGGGCGCTGCACTGGATCGACGGCGAGTGGGAGGCGGGGCGGATCCGCGCCGCCGACGAGCACCTCGCGGCGGCGATCTGCGAGCGCCAGCTCGCCGCGGTCATCGACGCACAGCGGGGCGGTGAGCGCCGTTTCGCGCCGGAGCTCGCGCCCCGGGCGGGCTACCCGTCGCGCTCCGGATAGACGTCGTCGATCGTCGCCAGCGGCCGGTAGGGGGCGCCGGAGGCGGCCTCGATCGCCTCGCGGCCGCCGGCGAGGCGATCGAGGACGGCGACGACGCCGGCGATCTCCAGGCCCTCCTCGCGGCAGCGCTCGATCGCCCGCACGGTCGAGCCGCCGGTCGTGACGACGTCCTCGACGATCAGCACCCGCGTGCCCGGCTCCAGCAGCGGGCCCTCGATCCAGCGCTGCAGCCCGTGCGCCTTCTTCTCCTTGCGGACGAAGAACGCGAGCAGCTCGCGGCCCGCCGGGTCGGAGATCGCGGCGCCGGCGATCGGGTCGGCGCCCATGGTCATGCCGCCGACCGCGGCCGCCTCCCGCCGCAGGGCCTCGGCGGCGACGAGCTCGCCGACGGCGCCGAAGCCGGGCTGGCGCAGGATCGCCCGCTTGGCGTCGACGTAGTAGGACGCCGTCGCCCCGCTCGTCAGCGTCACCTCCCCGATCACCAGCGCGTGCTCGCGCAGTTCCCGGATGAGCGTTTCGCGAGCGTTCACAAGCCGTCGAGATGGCGAGATCGAGGGGACGCTGGCCGCGGACGCAGGAGGCGACGCGTGCTTAGCACGCGAGCCGACGAGGACAAAGGCCAGCGTTTCCTCGACCCGCCATCACTTGTAGACGTAGATGGGGTCGCCGATGTCGATCCAGTTGTAGATGTGGACCGAGTCGGGGATCGGGTTGCGCAGGCAGCCATGGCTCGCCGGGTAGGTGGGGACGCTGTGGTAGCCGTGGGTCGCGTAGCCGCGGATGAAGTAGACCGAGTAGTACATGCCGAGGCTGTTGTAGCCCGCGTCCTTGCGGTAGAAGCGGAACTTGCCGCGGATCGTGGGCGTCGCCGGCGCCCCCGAGGAGATCGTGTAGATCTCGTCGACCTCGCCGTTGTTGGCGAGGACCATCACCTGGCGCGAGAGGTCGGCCTCGACGTGCTTGCCCGCCCCCGGATGCTCGAGCTTGAAGCCGCCCTTGCCCTTCGCGAGCTTCTTGAAGATGCTCCCGGTCGCCTTCTCCTTCCGGGCCATGTTGTTGACCTTGCGGTAGGCGAGGACGGCGCGGCCGGTCGCCGACGAGTACCTGGAGCCGCGGCTGGAGACGAAGCCGAGCTCGTTCAGCAGGTCGTTCAGCGTCGCCGCCGACGACCCCCTGTCGCCCTTGTTGAGGCTCGGGTAGCGGAGCCTGAAGTTGCGGCTGCCGTCCTTCGACGAGGCCCAGGCCGCTCCCTTGCGGAGGATCGCCCGAACCCGGTACATCCCCGGCGCGACCATCTTCCGCGACCAGTGGAACCGCCCGAGCTCCGAGCCCGCGCCCTTGGCGCGGACGTGGACGTTCTCGCGCTTGACGGTCCGCTTGCCGCGGCTGAGGATGATCGTCACCTCCTGGCCGGCGCGGAAGCGCCGGACCGTGCCGGCGACCTTGACCCGCTCACCGGCGGTGACCCGGCCCCTGCGGACGCCCTTGAGCCGGACCTTCGTCGTCGTCGGCTGAAGTTCGGGCCCCGCGTCCCGCGCCCGCTCGCCGCGGGCCGCCTCGCCGGCGCCGGCGGGGGGCTCCCCGGCCTGCCCGAGACCCGCGCTCGCCGGGTCGGCGGCCTCGGGAGCCGCGATCGCGGTGACGTCGGTGCCGGCGGCCGGCGCGGCCCCGGCAACGACAGCGGGCGCGAGGACGGCGAGGGCGGTCGGGACGAGGACGAAACGGGCTCGCAGGCTCATTTGCAGGCGAATCATACGGCCCGGCCGGGCGCCGCCCGCAACCCCGCGTGCAGGCGGCCTCGCGGCGACGGGTCAGACCACGTCGGTGACGAGCAGCACGAACGCGATCGTGTTGTTGATCGCGTGCGCCAGCACCGGTGCCCACAGCGTGCCGCTGCGCTCGTAGAGCCAGGCGAGGATCACCCCGAAGATGGTGAGCTGGATCGCGACCCCGAGGTTCCCGGCGCCGAGGTGGAGGACCCCCCAGACCGCGGCCGAGATCGCCGCCGCCGGCAGCAGCGACAGCGAGCGTCGCAGGCCACCGAACATGAAGCCCCGGAAGAAGATCTCCTCCGACAGCGGCGCCGCGATCACGATCAGGAACGCGGCGGCGGCGACGCTGCCGAGCTCGTCCCTGTCGGTGCCGAGCTCGCGGGTCACGTCCTGCTGGTCCGGTTGGAGCAGCGGCGCGAGAAAGCCGGAGAAGAGGATGTACGCGAACCAGGCGAGGGCGGCGAGCCCGATCGCCGCGAGCGCGATCCGGCCGCCGAGCCCGAGCTTGGCGAAGGCCTCCTTGAGGCGGCCGCCGGAGTCGGCGAGGGCGAAACCGAGCGCGGTCCCGGCGAGGCTCGAGGCGACGACGAGCTGGGCGGCGTTGCGGGCCGCGGGCGTGTCGAGATCGGGGTCGAAGATGGCGACCGCGATCGTCCCGGCCAGCATCGCGCCGGCCGCGATCAGCACGCCGACTGCGACCATGCCGCCCCGCCAGCCGACCTCGGGCAGCCCCGCGTAGTCGGTCAGAAAGCGCCCGCCGCCGGCGGCGTGGTCGGGCTCCTCGCCGCCCGGAGGAGGCGTCGAGGGGGTGGCGGCGTCCGGCGGCGGCACCGAGGGGCGGCTCGGCGGGGACGCCGGCGGCGGCGTCGATCCGACCCGCTCGCGCTCGGCCTCCTGGTCCTGGTCGCTCATCGGTCGCTGGGATCCATTCGCTCCACGATCTCGGCGAGCGAGGATACGTCGGCGCCGCCGTCGCGGTCGATCCTGAGCACGTCGATGCCGGCGGCGCGGGCCCCGGCGACGTCCTCGTCGCTGTCGCCGACGTGCAGCGCCTCGGCCGCGGTGCAGCCGGCGATCGCGAGGGCCGGCGCGAAGATCGCCGGGTCCGGCTTGCGGGCGCCGGCGGCGGCGGAGGTGACGACGCCGTCGATCGCGTCCGCCAGCCCGATCCGCTCGAGGATCGCGGGCAGCTCGTAGTCCCAGTTCGAGACGCAGACGGTGCGCAGGCCGTGCTCGCGCAGGGCTGCGAGCGCCGGCGCCGCGTCGGGATAGGGCTCGAAGCGGATCGCGTCCATCATCGCCTCGACGCCGATCTCGCGGCCGAGCCCGGCCGACAGCACCGCCGCCGACTCGACCCGCAGCCCGGCGAGCGAGGCCGCGTCGCGGCCGCGGTCGGCGTTGGCGGCGTAGAACGCCATCTCCGCCCTGAAGGCGGCGCGGACGCGCTCGGGCGGGATCCCGTCGACGACGGCCCCGCCGAGCCGATCCCAGGGCGGCAGCAGCCGGACCATCGTCCCGAGGGCGTCGATCAGGCAGGCGCGGTAGGGGGCGGGCACGAATACATTCTCACCGAGCGGATGGAGCAGCGCCCGACCACCCCTGCGAGGGCCGTCGCGACGCCGCGGCGGCGGCTCGCGGCCCGGCTCGCGGCGGCGGCGCTCGTCGCCGTGTCGGTGCCGCTCGCCGCGCCGTCGCCGGATCCGCGGCTCGTTCCGGGGGGCGGCGAGGGCTGGGCCGATGGGGTGGCCGGCCTGCTCGGCTACGGGCTCGTCTCGCGACCGGCGGCCTACCTCTGTCTGCTCTGGCTCGCGATCGCGCTCTGGATCGCCGTCCTCTTGCTCGCCCGCGAGCTCGGCCTCCGCCTCGTGGCGACGACGGCCGGTGCTCTGATCGTCCTGTTCGCGCTGGCCCCGCCGCTGCTCTCGCTCGACGTGTTCAGCTACATCTCCTACGGCCGGCTCGGCGTCGAGCACGGGCTCAACCCCTACCAGCACGCGCCCGCGGCCATCCCGGGCGATGCGGCGGCGAGCCGCGTCGTCGACTATCGCGAGGCGGTCTCCGTCTACGGTCCCGTCTTCACGCTGCTCAGCTATCCGCTCGCCGCGGCCGGCGTCCCGTTCGCGCTCTGGTCGCTGAAGGCGATCGCCGCCGCCGCGATCGCCGCGACCGCCGGGATCGTCGCCCGCCTCGCCCGCCGCCGCGGGGTCGATCCCGCCGCCGCCACCGCCTTCGTCGCCCTCAACCCGCTCGTCCTCGTCCACCTCGTCGGCGGCGCCCACAACGACGCGCTGATGGTCGCGATCGCGACGGCTGCGGTCGCCGCGGCCCTGACCTCGCGCCCGGCGCTGGCCGGCGCCGGGTTCGTCCTCGCCGCCGCGGTCAAGGTCTCGGGCCTGCTCTACGCGCCGTTCGCGCTGCTCGGGGCGGCTCCGGCCCGGAGCCGGGCTCGGATGCTCGCCGGCGCCGCCCTCGGCGCCGCGCTCGCCGGGGCGATCTCGCTGGCGGCGTTCGGCCCCGCGATCGATGCGGCGCTCACGGTCGCGGGCGAGAACCAGGACCGGATCAGCCGCTGGAGCGTGGCCGCGACCGCCGCCCGCGTGAGCGGCATCGACGTCGACCCGATCCGGACGCTGCTCGCGATCGGCCTCGCGGTGGCCCTCGCCGGCCTCGCCGTCGCGGTCGCCCGGGGCCTAGACTGGGTCCGCGCGGCGGGCTGGGCGGCGCTCGGCGTGCTCGTCGCCTCCGCCTACATCGTCCCCTGGTACGTGCTCTGGGTGCTGCCGCCGGCGGCGATCTCGCGCGACCGGGCGCTGATCGGTGCGACGATCCTGCTGACGGCGTTCCAGGCGGTCAACGGCGTCGCGGTCAGCCCATGAGCGAGCCATCGATGCGCAGATCCCCCGAGTTCGACCTGATCGCGGCGATCAGGGAGCGCCTCGGCGATCCCGCCGACTCCGGCGTCGACGTCCGGATCGGGATCGGCGACGACGCCGCCGTCACCGTCGCCGCGGACGGCTCGGCGCGGGCGGTGACCGTCGATGCGCTCGTCGACGGCGTCGGCTTCCGCCGTGCCTGGTGCCCGCCGCGGGCGATCGGCCACAAGGCTGCCGCCGCCGCCCTCAGCGATCTTGCGGCGATGGGCGCCGAGCCGACCGAGCTCTACGCCTGGCTCGGGGTCCCCGACGATCTCGACCGCGACGCGACGCTCGAGCTCTGCGACGGCCTCGCCGAGGTCGGCGCCCGGGCCGGGGCTGCGCTCCTCGGCGGCGATCTGACGGCGTCGGGCGTGCTGGCCGTGTCCGTGACCGCGATCGGCCGCGCGGCGGCAGGCGAGCGGCTCGTCGGCCGCGCCGGGGCCCGCGTCGGCGACGCCGTCTGCGTCACCGGGACGCTCGGCGCCGCCGCCGCCGGGCTGGTGCTGCTCGAGCACCCCGAGCTCGCCGCCTCGGTGCCCGGCGCCGAGGCCGACGGCGCCCGCGGACGGCAGCTTCGGCCGGAGCCGCGGACCGCCGCGGGGCGGGCGTTGGCGGCGGCCGGCGCCGGCGCGATGATCGACGTCTCCGACGGCCTCGGGGGCGACGCCGAGCATCTCGCCGCCGCCTCCGGGGTCGGGATCGAGATCGAGCTCGACCGCGTCCCGCTCGGCGCCGGCGTCGCGGCCGTCGCCGCAGCCGCCGGACGCGACCCGGTCGAGCTCGCGGCCGCCGGCGGCGAGGACTACGAGCTGCTCTGCGCGATCCCCCGCGCCCACCTCGAAGCCGGCCGCGAGGCGGTCGCGGCGAGCGGGACCGCCCTGACCGAGATCGGTCGCGTCGAGCCCGGCGCGGCCGTCCGGCTCAGGCTGCCCGGCGGGCGCTCAGTTCGTGCAGCAGGGCATGACCACCTCCGCCGCCCGTGACCGGGTCGCGGCTCTGGATCACGCCGATCCGCTCGAGGATGGCGACCGCGACACGCTGCGAGTTGACCTCGTAGGTGCCGCGGGACACCTGCTTCTGCACGACTGCGAGTTGTTCATCGGTGGCACGCATTTGAACCTCGCTCGTCTTCCTGACTCTGCTCGGGGTGGACTGCTACTTGGCCATCGACCCGGCGCCGGCCCCCTTTAGCTGCTTCGGACGAGCGTCCAGCGCGGCGTCCAGATCCGCGTCCAGGGCGTCGCCCGCGGCCTCAGCGGTGGCGACGCTCGGCCGGCGGGGTCGAGCCGAGCGCGCCCGGGCCGGCGTGGCTTCCGGCGCCGCGGATGCTCGCCTGCGGGCCGGCGCGGAGCACGGTTCCGGCCTCGGCGCCGGCGGCGGAGACGACCGCGATCAAGCCTCCGATGACGCCGCACCAGAGCAGGCTTTCGAGGATTCCGATCTGGCCGTCGGCGATCATCAGCAGCACGTGCCACGGGGCCGCGAGGCCGAGGTCGAGCTCGGCTGCGAAGATCGCGAATCCGAGCAGGGCGGGGAGGAGCGACAGCAGGCTGGCGATCGCCAGCGTCGGCGGTCGCGGCGGTCCGGAGGCGCGGGCAGCGAGCAGCCAGACGTGCGCGGTCGGCGCCAGAAGCAGGGCGAGATACGGGTTGACGAGCCAGATCCCGAGGACCGAGAGCCCGGTGAGCAGCCCGGCGGCGGCGGCGAGCGTCTGCGGCTCGGCGTCGACCGGCGTCCGCATCGGCCGGATCAGCAGCGCCGTGACCGCGATCGCGGCGGCCAGCAGGGCGAAGGCGACCGGCCCGGCGATGCCCGGGCCGTGGAGTGCCGGGTCGTAGGGGAAGCCCGGGCGGTCGAGCAGCCCGGCGAGGGCAAGCAGGTACACGACGAGCAGCGCCGCGAGCGGTACCAGGATGCGCTCCCCGGCCCAGAAGACCGTTCGCCGCGCGCGCCAGTCGGCGCGGTGGGCGCGCAGCCAGGTGTCGCCGGCGGCGAGCAGCGGCGCCGCAAGCAGGGCGAGCGCGAGCAGCGACAGCGTCCAGCCCGGGACCAGGTTGTCGCCGATGCGGATGTAGTCGTCGGGCCCGGCGTCGGCGGGGCGGTCGGCGTGATCGAGCGTCAGGACCAGCTCGAGCAGCGTCCCCCCGGCCGCCGCCAGGGTCGTGGAGGAGATCGCCTCGGGCGCCTCCTCGGCCGATCCGACGCGTCGCTCCCCGGCGGCGCTGATCGCGACCGCCTCGATCCCGGATTCGCGCAGCGCGACCTGCTCCCCGAGGCCGGCCGGGAACGCGAGCCGCGCCAGGCCGACCCAGGGTCCCGGGGCCGGGTCGCGCTGCTCGAACCGCGCCGAGGCGATCTCGCGGGCGGTCGCCATCAGCTCGGCCGAGGGGCTGTCGGGGCCGGAGCCGGAGCCGATCACGAACGGCGGTCGCGGGCGGGCCACTCCGGGCTCGGATATGGCGAGCGCTTCCTCCACGTCGCCGGGGCGCGGCAGCGCCTCGACCAGCTCGGCAGCGCCCTCGGCCCCGTCGATCCCGTCGGTCGAGGCGAGGATCAGGGTCCGCTCGCGGCGTGAGCGCCCGAGGTCGTCGGCGAGGCCGAGCAGGGCCGCCGTGGCCGCCGCCGAGTCCGTCGCTCCCGGGCCCCGCGGCGAGTCGCGGGCGGCGACCACGAGGATCGCGCGATCGGAGCTTCCCGGCAGGGTCAGGATCACGTTCTCGAGCCTCACGTCCTCGCCCTCGAAGCTCGAATCGAACGTCTGCGTCGAGACCTGACCGCCCTCGATCGCCGCGAACCGCTCCTCGACGAGGTCGGCGACGGCGCGGTCGCCGGCGGACCCGGGGGTGCGCTCGGGCGCCAGCTCGACGATCGAGCGCGCGGTCCGGGCCGCTTCGACGCCGTCGAAGGTCGGCGTCGCAACCGGCGGCGGCAGCGGGTTCGGGACCGGCTCGAAGGAGAACATCAGGATCACGAGGGCGACCACGGCGGGGACCAGGGCGGCGCGATAGATCCTCGGGTCGAACATCGGTGGGGCGGTGAAACTAACCTCTCCGCATGGCCGAGGCCTCGGCTCGCATCCTTCTCGTCGATGACGAGGAGTCGATCCAGACGCTCCTGGCGTACCCGCTCCGCAGGGACGGCTACGAGGTCGTCGTCGCCCGCGACGGTCGCGAGGGCCTCGACCGCTTCGCGGACGATCGCTTCGATCTCGTCGTGCTCGACGTGATGATGCCGCGGATCGACGGGATCGAGGTCTGCCGGCGCCTGCGCTCGCGCAGCCAGGTTCCGATCATCATGCTGACGGCCCGCGACGACGAGGTCGACAAGGTCCTCGGGCTCGAGATCGGCGCCGACGACTACATCACGAAGCCGTTCAGCGTCCGCGAGTTCCGCAGCCGCGTCAAGGCGGCGCTGCGGCGGACGCGGATGTCGGGCGAGGAGCCGGACGAGGGAGCGATCAGCGCCGGCGAGCTGACGATCGATCCCGGCCGCCGGCAGGTCAGCGTCCGCGGCGAGCGCGTCCAGCTGACCTACGTCGAGTTCGAGCTGCTGGCGGCCCTGGCCCGAAGCCCGGGCCGCGTCCTCGACCGTGCGGCCCTGCTCGAGCGCATCTGGGGCGACAGCACATACCGCGATCCACGGACGATCGACGTCCACATCCGTCACCTGCGCGAGAAGATCGAGGCCGAGCCGAAGGACCCCGAATACCTGTTGACGGTGCGCGGCGTCGGCTACCGGTTCCGCGACGAGGACGTGGGCTGAGTTGAGCCGGCGACCGGTCTCGTGGCTGGACAGCGTCCGCACCCGGCTCGTCGTCCTGTTCTTCGCGATCACCGCGACGGCGATCGCCTTCGTCTACCTGTACGTGGTCCCCCAGCTCAGCTCGCGCCTCGAGACGGAGCGGCTCGAGCGGCTCGAGCGGCAGGGTGGCGAGGAGCTCGGCCGGCTTCGCAGCGCCGCCCGTCGCGGTCTCGAGCAGCGGGAGCTGGCGGCGCTCGTGCGCCGTACCGCCGCCGACGTCGACTCGCGGATCACGCTGCTCGGGCTCCGCGAGGGCGAGCCTGCGTTCGTGATCGCGGACTCCGAGCTCGAGTCCGAGGCGCTCGACCCCGAGTACCCGGCTGCCGCCGGGGCCGCCGCGGCCAACGACGTCCGCTCCGAGGTCGAGACGGTCGGAGGCAGCAGGATCGGCGAGGCCGCCTTCCCGGTCGGGGGCGCGGTGCCGGGGCGCGACCGCGCCGGGGCCGGCCGGGCCCGGGCGGGCGGCGGGGAGCCGGGGTGGGTGATCGTGCTCTCGGCGCCGCTCGACGACGTCGAGGCAAACGTCGCCCTCGTCCGCCGCCGGACGCTGATCGCGGGCGGGATCGCACTTGCCCTGTCGCTGCTCGCCGCCTACGTCGCGGCCGGCTACCACGCCCGCCGCCTGCGCCGGCTCGAGTCGGCGGCGGCGCGCGTCGCCGAGGGCGATTTCAGCGTCCCGATCCCGACCGGCGGCAACGACGAGGTCGGCCAGCTCGCGGAGACCCTGGACTCGATGCGAAGGCGGCTGCGCGGCCTCGAGAGCGCCCGTCGCGACTTCATCGCCAACGCCTCGCACGAGCTGCGAACGCCGATCGCCTCGCTCGGCGGCTTCGTCGAGCTGCTCGACGAGGACCCCGAGCCCGACGCCGCCAGCCGGCGCGAGTTCGTGCGGACGATGCGGGGCCAGATCGAGCGGCTCACGAAGCTCTCGACGGACCTGCTCGACCTCTCGCGACTCGATGCCGACGCGCTGACGCTGCGTGACGAGCCGATCGACCTGACCGGACTCGCGGGCGAGGTCGCGATGGAGTTCGCGGCGGCGGCCGAGCGCCACGACGCCACCGTCAAGGTCGTCGCCGGCGGCGGCGAGGCGCATGCGCAAGCGGATCGCGCGAGGGCGGCGCAGATCTTGCGTATTCTCGTCGACAACGCGCTCAAGCACACGGCGCCCGGAACCGAGATCGCCATCAGCCCCGCCAGCACAGCCACCGAAGCCCGGGTCACCGTCAGCGACGACGGCCCCGGGATCGACCCGAGATCGCGCGATCGGATCTTCGACCGCTTCTACACCGCCGACTCCGTCAGCGGCTCCGGGCTCGGGCTCGCGATCGCCCGCGAGCTCGCCCGGGCGATGGGCGGGGACGTCATCCTCGACCCGCGCCGCGGGCGCGGCGCCTCCTTCAGCGTGATCCTGCCGCCCGCCGGCGCCACCGAGGCCAGCCCCCGCGGGCATCTGGGGGCTCCGGCGTGAGCGTGACAACGGGGCGGATCGGGCCGCTGCTCGCGGCCGGGGCGACGGTGCTGCTCCTCGCCCTCGGGGTCGTGGCGTGCGGCGGCGGCGACTCGACCGATCCGGCGACGGTGACGACGACGGCGGCGGTCGGGGACGGCAGGCCGGCGGCGGGGACGACCCAGTTCGACCCCCGGGCGATCTACGCCGAGGCGGCGCCGAGCGTGGTCACGATCATCTCCTTCGTGGGCGACGCTTCGAGTCCGTCCGCGGCCGGGCAGGGATCGGGATTCGTGATCAGCGACGCCGGCGAGATCGTCACCAACGCCCACGTCGTCACCGACGCGACCGAGGTCGGCGGCGCCGATCCGATCAACGAGGCCGATGAGGTCTACGTCGAGTTCGGCGACCGCAACCAGGTCCCGGCCGAGATCGTCGGAACCGACCCCAACGCCGACGTCGCGCTGATCGAGGTCGATCCCGAGGGGCTCGCCCTGGACCCGATCGAGCTCGGCGATTCCGATTCGATCCGGGTCGGCGATCCGGTCGCGGCGATCGGCAGCCCCTTCGGCCAGGAGCAGTCGATATCGGTCGGGATCGTCTCCGCCACCGACCGCTCGATCGAATCGCTGACCCAGTTCCGGATCGACGGCGCGATCCAGACCGACACCTCGATCAACCCGGGCAACTCCGGCGGCCCGCTGATCGGCGCCGACGGCCGGGTGATCGGGGTCGACCAGCAGATCAACACGACCTCGGGTGGCGACGAGGGGGTCGGCTTCGCGGTCCCGATCAACCTCGTCAAGCGCTCGATTGACCAGCTTCGCGACAGCGGCGAGGTCCGCTACGCCTACATCGGCGTCCGCAGCCAGCCGCTCTACCCGCAGCTCGCCGAGAAGCTCGGGATCGACGCTCCCACCGGCTCGCTGATCTCGTCCGTCGTCCCCGGCGGGCCCGCCGACGAGGCGGGGCTGAGCGGCGGCTCGGACGAGCCGAAGATCGAGTTCCAGGGCCGCAAGGTCGTCGTCGGCGGCGACACGATCGTTGCCGTCGACGGCGAGAAGCTGGTCGCCGAGAACGATCTCTCGCGGCTGATCGCCGCCTACGAGCCCGGCGACGAGGTGACCCTGCAGATCATCCGCGACGGCGAGCTGATGGACGTCGACGTCACGCTCGGGACCCGTCCCGAGTCCTGATCCGAGAGTGGGCCGCTGACCGCCGGGTCGCATCCGCTCGCCGGCCTCGTCGCCGAGCTCGCCGGGGACGTGCGCGAGGTCGTCCTGCCCGAGCTCGGTCGCGCCGGGGGGCGGGCCCACGCCGGCGCCGGCGCCGGCGGCGACGTCACCTTCGCGATCGACGAGCGGGCCGAGGCGCGGATGGAGGAGCACCTGGCCGAGCACGCGCCCGACGTCGCCTTCTACTCCGAGGACCGCGGCCTCGTGATCCCCGCCGGCGAGCCGCGCTGGGTGCTCGTCGTCGACCCGATCGACGGTACGCGGCCGGCGATGGCGGGGCTCGAGTCGGCGTGCGTGTCGGTCGCGGCGGCGCCGCTCGACGGGGAGCCGGCCATGGCCGACGTCGAGGTCGGGTGCGTGGTCGAGATCAAGACCGGATCGCGGTTCGTCGCCGTTCGCGGCGCCGGAGTCGAGCCCCGGCCGCGGCTCTCCGGCCAGTCCAGCGTCGAGCGGATGCTCTGGACCTACGGCTTCCGCGGCCGGCCGGCGGTCGCGACCGCGATCGTGCTCGAGGAGCTGATCGACGGCTCCTCGGTCGCCGGCGGGACCTTCGACCTCGGCTCGGCGACCTATGACATGACGAGGATCGTCACCGGCCAGCTCGACGCCTACGTGGAGCCCGGCCCGCGGATGATCGAGGAGGTCGGCTGGATGCGGGCCGAGTTCGAGCGGATCGGCCGCGGCGCGGTGCTCAACAACTCTCCCTACGACCTGGCGGCGGCGGCGCTGATCCTCGACGAGGCTGGGGCGGTCGTCACCGACGCCCGCGGGTCGCCGCTCGGCGGACGGCCGCTGCTCGGCTCCGGGCACGAGTTCCAGATGTCGTGCGTGTGCGCCGCCAACGCCGAGCTGCACGCGGCGATCGTCGCCGCGCTCGACGCCGGCATCGAGCGGCTCCGGAAGGCCGGCCCGCCGGCTTCCAGCCCGCTCGCGGACGGTCCGCCCTGATCGCGCGGCGTCGCGCGACGATAGCCTCCCGGCCGTGACGAGCGATCAGCCCACCGACCAAGCGCCGCCGCTGATCATCGTCTCCAACCGCGGTCCGGCACAGTTCGACCGCGACGCCGACGGCAACCGGGTGATCAGCCGCGGCGGCGGCGGCCTGGTGACGGCGCTGACCGGCCTCGCCACCCACCGCCGGGTGCTCTGGGTGGCCTCGGCGATGACCGAGGAGGACGCCGTCGTCGCCCGCGAGGCGGGCGGGCCGGCCGAGATCGAGCTCGAGGAGGGCTCCTACGAGGTCGAGCTGGTCGCCTCCGCCGCCGCCGCCTACGAGCTCTTCTACAGCGTCATCGCCAACCCGCTGCTCTGGTTCACCCAGCACTACCTCTGGGACCTCTCGAACGCGCCCGACATCCGCGTCGACGAGAAGGCCGCCTGGCGCGGCGGCTACCGGGTCGTCAACGACGACATCGCCCGCGCGGTCCTGAAGCGGCTCGAGGGCGAGGAGCGGCCGCTGGTCATGTTCCACGACTACCACCTCTACACGGCCCCCGCGATCGTCCGCGCCGGGCGCCCGGAGGCCTTCCTGCACCACTTCGTCCACATCCCCTGGCCGCATCCCGACGCCTGGCGGATCCTGCCGCGCGAGTGGCGCGACGAGATCTTCGACGGGCTGCTCTCGAACGACATCATCGGCTTCCACACCGCCGCCTACGTGCACAACTTCCTCGACTGCTGCCGCGAGCTGGTCGGCTGCGAGGTTGACTACCGCAACGAGGTCGTCCGCTACGGCGACCGCGAGATCTGGGTCCGGGCCTACCCGCTCGGGATCGACGCCGAGCGGCTGCGTCGGGTTGCCGCGACCGAGGAGGTCGCCGACTACGAGCGCGAGCTGCTCGCGCGCCGGCGCGAGCACCTGATCATCCGCGTCGATCGCGCCGACCTCTCCAAGAACGTCCTGCGCGGGTTCACCGCCTTCGACCAGTTCCTCGCCGACCACCCGGAGTTCCACGAGCGGGTCACCTTCATCGCCCACCTGCAGCCGTCGCGCCAGGACGTCCCCGAGTACCAGGAGTACCTGGAGCGGATCGAGGCCCTGGTCGCGGTCGTCAACCACCGTCACGGGACGACCGACTGGATGCCGATCGACCTGCGGATCTACGAGAACTTCCACGAGGCGGTCGCCCGCTACAAGCACTTCGACCTCCTGATGGTCAACTCGCTGTTCGACGGCATGAACCTGGTCGCCAAGGAGGCGCCGGCCGTCAACACCCGCGACGGCGTCCTGATGCTGTCGGAGAACACGGGCGCCCACGAGGAGCTCGGGTCCTGCGCGCTCAGCGTCAACCCGTTCGACATCGAGGAGCAGGCAGAGGCGATCCACCGCGCCCTCAGCATGGACTTCATCGAGCGCCGCCGCCGGGCCGACAGGCTGCGCGAGATCGTCGACGCGCGCGACCCCGGCGGCTGGGTCGACGACCAGCTCGCCGACATCCGCGCCAAGCGCGACGGCTGATCCCGCCACACCAAGCGCGACGGCTCGTCGCCTCGGTCCCTCGCCGCCCGGGCAGGCGCGCCGCCCGGGCGCCGAGCAGGCGGGAGGCAACCCCCGCCGAGCACCTCGGGGTGGGGCATTCTCAGGCCGCATACGGTGCTCGGAATGCCCCACCCCCGGGGTCAGGGGCCGAACTGGCGGATGCCGGGCGGCGGTCCGGGCGGCGGCTCCGCAGGTGCGCCCGGCGGCGGCGGAGGCGCGACGGGCGCCGGCGGGGGGGCGACCGGCGCGGCGGCCGGCGGCGGCCCGGCAGGCGGGGGCGGTGACGCGGCGGGTGGGGCCGTTGACGGCGGCTCCGGCGACCGCACCGTGCTCTTGCGGCCCTCGGGGTCGTCCCGCCGCTCGCGCCGGCCGCTTGCCGCCGGCCGCCCGTCACCCCCCGCCGCCGCCTCGGGGGCGCCGCCGGCGGCCCGGCGCCGGCGGTCGTGGGCTCGCCGGTGCCCGGCCCGAGCAGGAGTTCCCAACGATCCTCCCGCGCCGACCCGTCCCCGCGCGGCGGGCGTCGTCAGGGGCGACCCCCCGGCCAGGCCGGCGAGCCCGATGTCGGGATCGAGCGGGGGCGGTTCGGGGGCCCGCAGCAGCGACGGCAGGAGCGCCAGCACGAGGACGGCGGCGGCCACCGTCGCGAGCGCCCGCGCGGCCTGCCGCCAACTCACGCTCATGCCGGCCATGCCCCGCCAATCCCGCCCGCCGGGCCACCGCCCCCGGCTCCCATGCCACATGGCGGGCCGGGGAGATCCCGGCGAGCGGGGTGACCCGTGCTCCGGGGCGGACGGCCGCCGATCGGGATCGACGCCCGCGGCCCTCAGACGGAGGTCACGAGCCGGTCGGCGATCCGCCGCGCGGCGGCGGGCTCGTGGGTCGGGGCGACGACGGTCGGCGCCTCGGCGCAGAGCCCGCGCAGCCGGTCGATGCTCGCCCGCGAGCGGTCCGGGGCAACCGCGACCCCGTCGATCGTCCGGCTGAGCAGGGCGGCCTCGCTGTAGACGGCATCTCCCGTGATCAGGATCCGTGGGCCCTCCGGCGGCGTCACCAGCACGGACTGGTGCCCGGCGGTGTGCCCCGGTGTCGCGATCAGCCTGATCGTGCCGTCGCCGTAGAGATCGTGGTCTCCCTCGACCGTCTCGGGATCATGGATGCCCGGTCGCATGTAACCGCGCAGACGCGCTCCCCGCGCCGTCCCCGCCCTCCATTCGTCGGCGTTAAGCACGACCGTCGCGCCCGGCAGCGGGCCGGTCCCGACGTGGTCGACGTGCAGATGGGTGAACACGTGGTAGCGGACGGCTCCGGCATCCAGCCCCGCATTCCGCAGGCGGGTGGCCTGGCGGTCTCCCTCGCCGACGTCGAAGCGAACGGCGTGCCGCAGGTAGACGTCCCAGAGCGGCTTCACGAGGTCGGGGTCCTGGCCCGCGTCGACCACCACCACGCCCTCCGGGTGCTCGATCGCAAAGCTCCAGACGGAGAGCCAGTCGGTCCACCGCCGGTCGAGGAGCGTCGCCGGCAGGCGCAGCCGGTCCCGCGGGTGCGGATCGACTTGGCGTCGGTGGATCTGAACACGGCCCGTGTCGAGAACGTGCAGCGCGATCACGAGCGGAGCTTCTCACAAGGCGCCCGGGGCGGCTCGAGCCCGGTGAAGAGAGCGGCCGCGTCCCGCTATAGTCCTGCGCCGCCCGTGCCCGGCTCCACCTACGAGATGGTCTTGATGCTCGATCCCGAGAGCGGCGACGACCGGCGCGCCGAGATCGCGGCCGAGGTGAAGTCGAAGCTGGAGGCCGGCGGCGAGATCGCGCACGAGGCTGACTGGGGCCTGCGCAAGATGGCCTACGAGATCGAGAAGCGGGAGTCGGCCGACTACCGCTTCTTCAAGTTCAGCGGCGACAAGGCGCTGCTCGACGACCTCGACCACTCGCTGAAGATCACCGACGGCGTGCTCCGGTTCCGGATCTTCCGAGCCGAGCCCGACTCCCCGGTCATGGTGCCGCCCGATACCGAGCAGATCATGCGTCGCGACGAGGACGACCGCGAGCGCGGCGGTCGCGGCCGCGGGCCCCGACGCCGCTACGACGATGACTCGGGGAGCGATCGCGGGTCCTCCGAGTCGGGCCGGGCCGGCGCCCGCACCGAGTAGCGGACCTCTTTCCCCGCTGGTTCCGGCTTCGTTGCCGCCGGGGCGGATTTCCCGACCCCGGGGTTGCCTAGACTCGGAAGTGACTTCGAAGAGCATCGAGGAGGAGCCGAAAGTGGCCAACATCAACCGGGTGATCATCACCGGCAACCTGACCAGGGACCCGGAGCTGCGGGCGCTGCCGAGCGGCACCGAGGTCTGCCAGCTCGGCGTCGCCGTCAACGGCCGTCGCAAGAACCAGCAGACCGGCCAGTGGGAGGAGGAGCCGAACTTCTTCGACGTGACGGTCTTCGGCGCCCAGGGGCAGAACTGCGCCCAGTACCTCTCGAAGGGACGTCCGGTCGCCATCGACGGGCGCCTGCGCTGGAGCTCGTGGGAGGACAAGAACGGCGGCGGCCGGCGCTCGAAGGTCGACATCGTCGCCCAGACCGTGCAGTTCCTCGGCGGCCGCGGCGAGGGCGGCGGCCAGGCCCCGCAGCCCGAGCAGGGCTTCGCGGCCGAGTCGGACGTGCCCGCCGACACGTCCGACTTCGCCGAGCCGGTCGGAGCGCCGGCCGGCGGCGGTGGCGACGACGACATCCCGTTCTGACCGGCTAGCGCCGACCCCGCCGCGATGCCCGCGCCGGCAGGGTGCGCCCGGCGGCGGATGGCGGGTGCGCCCGGCGACGCGCCCACCGGGCCGGCCCCCTATCATCCGGCGCCGCCCGTGAAGCATCCCGCATCCGAGAGCAGGCCCGCGCGCTGATGGCCGCCGCAGCACCGCCGCGACGCGGCCGGCGCGGCGCCGACCGCAACCGCCCCCGCAAGTACACGCGGATCCCGGTCGAGACGATCGACTACAAGGACCTGGCGCTGATCCGCCGCTTCATCTCCGATCGCGGCAAGATCCGCTCGCGGCGGGTGACCGGGCTCTCGCGCCGCCACCAGCAGCAGCTCGCGCTGGCGGTCAAGCGCGCCCGCGAGGTCGCGCTCCTGCCCTACGTCGGCGACCGGTGAGCCGGGGCTGACGGTGGCGCAGGCGATCCTGCTCAAGGAGGTCGAGGGGCTCGGCGAGGCCGGCGAGGCGATCGAGGTCGCGCCCGGCTACCTGCGCAACTACCTGGTTCCGCGGAAGCTCGCGCAGCCGGCGACGAAGGGCGCCCTCGAGGAGGCCCAGCGGCGCCGCGAGGCCGCCGAGAAGGCGGCCCGCGAGGCGCTCGAGCGGGCCGGCGAGACGGCGGCGCTGCTGTCGAAGACGGTGCTCACGATCAGCCACCGCGCCGGCGAGGACGGGCGCCTGTTCGGCTCCGTGACCTCGAAGGAGATCGCCCAGGCGATCCAGGAGGCGCGCGGGCTGAAGATCGACCGCAAGCGGATCAAGCTCGACGAGGGCATCCGCGAGATCGGCACCTACATGGTCGAGATCGAGGTGCCCGGGGGCGCCACGGCCTCGGTCAAGACGATCGTCGCCGAGCAGCGCTAGCCGACGGGTCCGAAAGGGACCGCGCGGCCGGCGAAGGGCGCCACCTTCCCTGCCCCGCAGCCGTCCGTGGGTGACGGCTTGCCGGCGGTTCGTGCCAGATCCCGCACGGCATCGGCTCTTTTCCGTAAATAGGCCCTTCAGCACCCGCGTCACGCCGCCGCGTGTGCTTTCTTCGACGGACCGATGGAAGCGAGCGGAAACGGACTGATCGGAGGGGATCCGGAGGCGGGCGCCGCGCCGCTCCTGCAGCCGCACAACCTCGACGCCGAGCAGTCGGTGCTCGGGGCGATGATGGTCTCGCTGGCGGCTCTCGACCCGGTCCTCGGCGAGGCGCGGCTGCGCGGCGAGGACTTCTACCGCGGCCGCCACGCGACGATCTACGCGGCGATCCAGGAGCTCTACGAGCGCAACGAGCCGGTCGACGCGCTGACCGTCGCCGAGCACCTGCGCGCGCTCGGCAAGCTCGAGGAGGTCGGCGGCCAGGACGTGATCAACTCGCTGGCGGCGACGACGCCGGTGCCGGGCAACGCCGGCCACTACGCGCAGATCGTCAAGCAGAACTCGATGCTGCGGCGGCTGCTCGGCGCCGCGCAGCGGATCCAGCAGTCGGTGCAGGCGCGCGAAGGCGAGCCCCAGGACCTCGTCGAGCAGGCCGAGGTCCTGCTCTTCAACGTCGCCCGGGCCGAGCAGGCGGGCGACTTCAGCTCGCTCGAGGCGATCCTCGACGTCGAGCTCAGCAAGCTCGACAAGCTGGCGAGCGGCGACGCGCAGATGACCGGGACGCCGTCGGGGTTCAAGAAGCTCGACGAGATCACCGGCGGCTTTCAGCCCGGCAACCTCGTCGTCCTCGCCGCCCGTCCGGCGATGGGCAAGTCGAGCCTCGTCTGCAACATCGCCGAGAACGTCGCCTGGAAGGCGAAGCGCCCGGTCGCCTTCTTCTCGCTGGAGATGTCGGAGACCGAGCTCGCCCACCGGTTCATCGCCTCGCGGGCGCGGATCCCGTCCGACCGGCTCCGCAAGGGCAACATCCAGAAGGACTGGAACAAGGTCCTGAAGGCCGCCAACGAGCTCGCCGACGCACCGCTGTTCATCGACGACTCATCCGACCTGAGCCTGCTCGACCTGCGCGCCAAGTGCCGCCGACTGCACTCCCAGCAGGGCGGCCTCGGCCTCGTCATCGTCGACTACATCCAGCTGATGCGCAGCGAGGACCCGCGGGCCGGCCGGGTCGAGCAGGTCGGCCAGATGAGCCGCGGCCTGAAGATCCTCGCCCGCGAGCTCGAGGTCCCGGTGATCGGCATCTCGCAGCTCTCCCGCGCTCCCGAGCAGCGCCCGGATAAGCGGCCGATCCTGAGCGACCTTCGTGAGTCGGGCTGTCTCGCCGGCGAGACCCGTGTATTCCTCCCCGATAGCGGCGGCTGGACGACGATGCGGGAGCTGGCTGCCCTGGCGGACCCGGCCGTTGTCCGGGTCCTCGCACTCGACGAGGAGCGGATGAAGCTCGTGCCGCGACGGCTGACGAATGCGTTCTCGACCGGCGTCAAGCCGCTCTACAAGCTGCGGACGAAGCTGGGCCGGACGATCCGCGCCACCGGCAATCACCGGTTTCGCACGACTGGCGGCTGGCACCGGCTGGACGAGCTCGAGGTCGGCGATTCGCTGGCGCTGCCCCGGGAGCTTCCGACTGCGCCTGGCGAGGCGACGATGCGGGGCGATGAGCTGGCGCGCCTCGGTCAGCTGCTGAGACAGGGGATCAACTCAACGGTCCGGCGGGCGGCCACCCACAAGAAGGGTCAGTGGCATGTCGATGTGAGTGGCGCCGCGGAGACGATCAGGCTCCTGCAGTTCGTCGGGGCGAGCGGAGCAGCGAAGCGTGGTCCCGCCAACGCGATCATCGAGCATCTACGCGAGAACGCAGTCGCCAACACGAATCGCGACGTGATTCCGAGGTCCGCGTGGACGACCGTGGTGAAGCCGGCGATGGCTGCCGCCGGGGTGAGCGCCCGGGAGATGCAGGCACGAATCGGCACCGCGTATTGCGGCTCGACGCTCTACCGGGCGAACCTCGGCCGGGGCCGGGGCCGGGGCAGGAGCCGGGGCCGGGCCGCCGCCGTCGCCGAAGCAGTCGAATCGCCGGTGCTTGCACGGCTCGCCGAAAGTGACCTCTACTGGGATCCGGTCGTCGCGATCGAGCCCGACGGGGCCGAGGAGGTCTTCGACCTGACCGTAGAGGGTCTCCACAACTTCGTCGCCGACGACATCGTCGTCCACAACTCGATCGAGCAGGACGCCGACATCGTGTCCTTCATCTATCGGGACGAGTACTACAACGAGGAGACCGAGCGGCTCGGGGAGGCCGACCTGATCATCGCCAAGCACCGCAACGGCCCGATCGGGACCGTGGCGCTCGCGTTCCAGGAGCAGTTCCCGAAGTTCGTGAACCTGGCGAGCTCGCAGGCCTACGCGGGCGAGCCCGAGGCGGAGCCCGGTGAGGCTGCGTGAGCCCGGAGGAGCCGAAGCGGGGTCCGCTCGGGGGTGTCCGGGCGGCGCTGCCGGAGCAGGCGCCGGCGGCTGATCCGCTGGCCCCCGTGCTGCCGCGCGGCGGTCCGGTGGCGGTGCCGGATCCCGGGGCGGGCACGGGCCCGGCCGCGAGCTGCCCGCTCGGCGCCTGCGACGGCTCCGGTTGGCTGATCGACGAAGACGACGAGGCGCGGCCGTGCGAGTGCCGGCGGCGGCGGATCGAGCGGGCGCGAACGAGCGGGCTGGTCGGCTCGCTGCCGAAGCGGTATCGCGGCGTCTCCTTCGAGCGTCCGCCGGTCTCCGACATGGCACGGCAGCCCGGGCTGAGCGCGACGGTCGGCGCCGTCCGCCGCTACTGCGAGACGATCGGCGAGCAGCTCGACGCCGGCCGCGGCCTCTGGCTGATGGGGGGACCGGGGACCGGCAAGACGACGCTGGCGATGCTCGCCTCGAAGGCGGCGATCGAGGCCGGGCGGACGGTTGCGATCTACTCGACCCCGGCGCTGCTGGCCCGGATCCGGCGGACCTTCGCGGCCGAGGGCGGGGAGGACGGCTACCTCGCGTTCTTCGACCGGCTCGTCTCGGTCGACCTCCTCCACCTCGACGACCTCGGCGCCGAGCGCACCACCGAATGGGTCCTCGAGCAGCTCTACGCGATCGTCGACCGCCGCTACAACGACGAGCGCTCGATCGTCTTCACGACCAACCTCGAGGAGCCGGAGCTGACCCGGCAGGTCGGCGCCCGCACGGTGTCGCGGCTGGTCGAGCTCTGCGACGGCAACCCGCTGCCGCTCTTCGGCGAGGACCGCAGGGTCGAGCTCGCGCCGGCGGCGGCCCCGCCGCAACCTTCATAATCGCGGCGAGATGCCGGGACTGGTGATCGTTGGCGCCCAGTGGGGGGACGAGGGCAAGGGCAAGGTGACCGACCTGCTCGCCGAGCGGGCCGATCTGGTCGTCCGCTTCCAGGGCGGCAACAACGCCGGCCACACGATCGTCCGCGACGGCGAGGAGTTCAAGCTCCACCTGATCCCGTCCGGCATCCTGCACGCGGGGACGCTGTGCGCGATCGGAAACGGCGTCGTCATCGATCCGAAGATCCTCACCGAGGAGATCGAGGCGCTGAAGCGGCGCGGCGTCCCGGCCTCGAACCTGCGGATCTCGGCCAACGCGCACATGATCATGCCCTACCACGTGCTCCTCGACACGGCCGGCGAGGCGCGGCTGGGGAGCAGCATGATCGGCACGACCAAGCGCGGGATCGGGCCCTGCTACGCCGACAAGTCGGCGCGGCTCGGGATCAGGGTCCAGGACCTGCTCGACGAGAAGATCCTCCGCAAGAAGATCATGGCGGCGATGGAGCCGAAGCGGCAGCTCCTGCGCCCGCACGCCAAGGATCCCCTGCTCGACCTGCACTCGATGACCGAGGAGTACGTGACCTACGGCCATCGCCTCGAGCATCACATCGCCGATACGGCGCGGCTCTGCTGGGACCAGCTCGACGCCGGCCGCCCGGTCCTGTTCGAGGGCGCGCAGGGAGCGCTGCTCGACCTCGACCACGGCACCTATCCGTTCGTCACCTCGTCGAACCCGATCGCCGGCGCGGCCTGCGTCGGCGCCGGGGTCGGTCCAACCGACATCGACGACGTCTGGGGGATCGCCAAGGCCTACACGACCCGGGTCGGGTCGGGACCGTTCCCGAGCGAGCTCGAGGACGAGACCGGCGACCGCCTGCGCGAGAACGGCGGCGAGTTCGGCACGACGACGGGCCGGCCCCGGCGCTGCGGATGGCTCGACCTGGTCGCCCTCAGGTACGCGGTCCGGCTCAACGGGATGACCGGGCTCGTGATCACCAAGCTCGACGTGATGACCGGGATCGGGCCGCTTCAGGTCGCGGTCCGCTACCGCCATCCCGAGGGGGCGACTTTCGACGAGTTCCCCTACCACCAGTCGGTCCTGCACCGCGCGATCGCCGAGTACGAGGAGCTGCCGGGCTGGGACGAGGACGTGACCGGGGCCCGCAGCCTCGATGACCTGCCGGCGGCCGCGCGCGGGTATCTCGACCACATCGCCGAGTTCGTCGGCGTCCCGGTCACCGCCGTCGGCGTCGGTCCCGGCCGCGACCAGGTGGTCTGGGCCGGCGACGGAAGGCAGGCGGCGCTCGTCGCCGCCGATTCGACGGAGGGCGAATGAGGCTCATCTACAAGCCGTTTGCGATCGTGGTCGCCGTCCTCGCCGGCATCCTCAGCAAGAAGGCGTTCGAGCGGGTCTGGGAGGCGATCGCCGACGAGGACCCGTCGGACCCCGACGACCGCGACGCGACCTGGACCGAGGTCCTGGTCTCGGCCGCGGTCAGCGGGATGGTCATCAAGGTCGTCCAGGCGCTGGTCCGCCGCGGCGGCGCGATCGGCTTCGAGCGCGCGACCGGCTTCTGGCCCGGCGACGAGCCCCGCGGCTAGGGGGGCAGCGGCCCGATGGCCGTCGATGCCGACCCCGGCGCCGCGGCGCCGGCGGATGCGTCCGCGCGCCCGCCCGACCCGGGCAGGCGGCGATGGTGGCAGGCGCTGAGGGGCGCCGTCAGGGCGTTCCGCGACGACGACGCGACCGACCGGGCGGCATCGCTGACCTTCTACGGGATCCTCTCGCTGTTCCCCGGCACGATCGCTCTCTTCTCGCTGCTCGGCGTCTTCGGCTCCTATCCGGAGACGGCCGACGCCCTGCTCAGCATCGTCGGCGACCTCGCGCCCTCCGCCGTCGACGCGCTGACCGAGCCGATCGGGGATGTCACCAGGGCCGCCGGGACCGCGGGCGCCTTCCTCGGGATCGGCACGCTGGCGGCGATCTGGGCCGCCTCGGGCTACGTCGGCGCCTTCGCCCGCGCCTCCAGCGCGATCCACGGCGTCGAGGAGGGCCGCCCGCTCTGGAGCATGCGCCTGCGGCAGCTGCTCGTCACGGTCGTCCTGCTCGTGATGGCGGCGCTGGTCGCGATCGGGCTCGTCGTCAGCGGTTCGCTGGCCGCGGCCGTCGGAGACGCGATCGGAGCCGGAGCGACCGCCGTCCACGCCTGGAGCGTCGCGAAATGGCCGGCCCTGGTCCTGATCGTCATCGTGATGCTGGCGATCCTCTTCTCCTGGGCGCCCGGCCCCGACGCGAAGGGCTTCCGCTGGATCACGCCCGGCAGCGCCTTCGCGGTGCTGGTCGTGATCGTCGCCTCGGCCGGCTTCGAGGTCTACGTCGCCAACCTCGGCTCCTACTCGGCGACCTACGGCTCGCTCGGTGGAGTGATCGTCTTCCTGCTCTGGCTCTGGATCGCCAACTGCGGCCTCCTGCTCGGCCTGGAGCTCGATGCCGAGCTCGACGCGGCCCGGGCCGGTGCGGGGAGGGGCGGGTAGCCGGACGGCGTCCGGCGGGCGTCGGCCCAAGGGCGTCGGCGCGCGTGGCGGACCGATTCCCGCCGCCAACCGGTCCGGCCTCGCGGCCGACCGGACCGGACGCGAAGCGGAGGAGCCGCTCGGGGTGAACTATCCTCCCGGCCCGCATGTTCGAGAAGGTCCTGATCGCCAACCGCGGCGAGATCGCGATCCGGGTGATCCGCACCCTGAAGGAGATGGGGATCGGCGCGATCGCCGTCTACTCGGAGGCCGACCGCGAGGCCCGGCACGTGCGCGAGGCCGACGAGGCCTACCTGCTCGGCCCGGCGGTCCCGGCCGAGAGCTACCTCGATATCGAGAGGATCCTCGCGGTCGCATCCGAGTCCGGCGCCGAGGCGATCCATCCCGGCTACGGCTTCCTCGCCGAGAACGCGGCGTTCGCCCGCGCGATCGGCGCGACCGACATCACCTGGATCGGCCCCCCGGCCGATGCGATCGAGGCGATGGGCTCGAAGACGAGGGCCCGCGAGATCATGCGGGCCGCCGGCGTCCCGATCGTCCCCGGCGCCACCGAGCCCTCCGCGACCGTCGAGGACGCGGCCGGGCTCGCGGAGGAGATCGGGTTCCCGGTCGCCTGCAAGGCGGCCGGAGGCGGCGGCGGCAAGGGCTTCCGGGTCGCGATGACGCCCGATGACCTCGCCGACGCCTTCGAGGGCGCCGCCCGCGAGGGCGAGAAGTTCTTCGGCGACGCCACCGTCTACCTCGAGCGCTACCTCGAGGATCCCCGCCACGTCGAGGTCCAGGTCCTCGCCGACGCCCACGGCAACGTGATCCACCTCGGCGAGCGCGACTGCTCGATCCAGCGCCGCCACCAGAAGCTGATCGAGGAGGCGCCGGCCCCGCACGTCGACGGGGAGATGCGGGCGCGGATCGGCAAGATCGCGACCGACGCCGCCGGGGCGGTCGACTACCGCGGCGCCGGCACGGTCGAGGGCATGCAGGTGGGGGAGGACTACTTCTTCCTCGAGATGAACACCCGCGTCCAGGTCGAGCATTGCGTGACCGAGATGGTCACCGGGATCGACATCGTCCGCGAGCAGGTCCGGATCGCCGCCGGCGAGCCGCTCTCGATCGCGCAGGACGGGGTCGAGATGCGCGGCCATTCGATCGAGTGCCGGATCAACGCCGAGGCGGCGCACAAGAAGTTCGCCCCGGCGCCGGGGCGGGTCGGCGCCTACCGCGAGCCCTCCGGCCCCGGCGTCCGCGTCGACTCCGGCCTCGAGGCCGGCGGCGAGGTGACCCCGCTGTACGACCCGATGGTGGCGAAGCTGATCGTCTGGGACGTCGATCGCGAGAAGGCGACGGCGCGGATGATCCGCGCGCTCGGCGAGTACCGGATCGACGGCCTGACGACCCTGATCCCCTTCCATGAGACGATCCTCGCGACCGAGCAGTGGGCCCGCGGGGAGACCTGCCGCGACCTGCTCGAGGATCCCGCGTGGATCAAGTCGCTGCCCGAGGCCTCCTCCGCTTCCGGTCCCGGGGTTCCGGGGACCGAGGCGGGCGATGAGGAGGCGCCGGAGCAGGTGACGCGCGAGTACAAGGTCGAGGTCGGCGGACGCCTCTTCCCGGTCAAGGTGATCGGCGTCGCCGCGAGCCCGAACGGCGCCGCGCCGGCGGCAGCGAGGCGCCCACCGCGCCGTGAGCGCAAGGCGGGCGGGGCGGCCGCCTCCGGCAACGACGTCGTCTCGCCGCTGCAGGGAAGCATCTTCAAGGTCGAGGTCGCCGAGGGGGACGAGGTCGCCGAGGGGGCCCTGCTCGTCGTCATCGAGGCGATGAAGATGGAGAACGAGATCACCGCCCACAAGGCGGGCAGGGTGAGCTCGCTCGCCGTCGAGGTCGGCGGGTCGATCAACACCGGCGACCCGATCGCCACGATCGAGTAGCCGGGGCGAGCGGCGACCTCCGCTCGCATGCGGGGACGCAATCCGTCGCTCACCGGTTGCCGAGCGCGCCTTCCGGGCTCTAGATTCCCGGCGTGGCCAAGGACCGGACCGCTGCCCTGAACGCGCTGCCGTGGCGTGGCCCGACCGAGGACCGCCCGGCTCTGCCGATCCCGCCCGCGAAGATGCCGGTCCGCCTCGCCGGGACCTGGCGCAAGCGCTGGCGCTACGTCGGCGCCTTCGGCGAGCAGGTGATGCTGTGCGCCGCCTCGGTCCGGATCGGGCCGCTCGGGCAGACGTTCTGGGCGGTCCTCGACCGCCGCAGCGGCGAGCTGATCGAGAACACGAAGCAGCTCCTGCCCGCCCAGCGCGGCGAGGTCTGGACCGAGCGCGCCGGCGGCGAGATCTGGCGGCTCGGCGTCTCCGGCGAGCGGCTGCGGACGCGGATCGACGCCGACGAGGCGACCGCGAAGCTCAGCTTCGCCGAGACCGGCGTCTGGGCCGAGTCGGTCTGCCCGAACGGCGACGGCGCCTACGTCTGGACCCGCAAGCGCCCCTCCACGATCGACCTCGACCTCGACCTCGGCGAGCGCGGCCGGGTTCGCGAGACCCTGCGCGGGATCGAGGACGAGTCGGCCGGATACCACCCCCGCCGCACCGAGTGGAGCTGGTCGGCCGGGGTCGGCACGGCGGCCGACGGTCGCAAGCTCGCCTGGAACCTGGTCGCCGGCGTCAACGACCCCGAGGCGGGCAGCGAGCGGGCGATCTGGATCGAGGGCGTCGACGAGCCGCGCGAGCCCGGCCAGGTCAGCTTCGACGGCCTCGAGGCGATCCGCTTCGCCGACGGCTCCCGCCTCGGCTTCGAGGCCGACGCCGAGCGCAGCGCCGAGCAGAGCCGGCTCGTCGTCCGCTACAGCTACCGGCAGCCGTTCGGCCGCTTCTCGGGCTCGCTCGACGGGATCGAGCTCGCCGAGGGGATCGGCGTGATGGAGCACCAGGACGCCGTCTGGTAGCCCCAAGCCCGCCGAGGCCGAGCCTTCCCTCCCCATCGGAGTGTTTCCTCGGTCTCCAGGGGGTCACCGGCCGCGACCGGGCGGCGAGCTGGATCAGCGTCCCCAGCTGCTCTTCACCTGCCCCCGCCAGGGAGGGTCCTCGCCGGCCGCGAAGCTGGCTTCATCGCGGCCGAGCAGGGTCTCGAGCGGGACCAGTGCCGGGCTTGCCGAGTCCAGCAACGGCGTCGTCGCGTAGCCGGACACCGTGTCCGCATCGACCGTCCGGCTGACCTGCTCCCACCCGATCGACGGCCGGTAGACCCAGTAGTCGATCGTCAGCGAGCCGGCCCCTCGGCGCTCGTCGCGGATCGAGGTGAAGGCGGTGATCAGCCGGTTCGACGTCGTCAGGCGTCCGTCCGCGGGCACCGCGCAGCCCGGCTGCCGGCAGCGGCGGTAGTCGACGCCGACGAGCGCGAGCCCGTCCGGTCCGACCCGGGCCTCGGGGGGCGGCGCGAGGGCGCGGACGGCGCCGGCCACCGAGCGGCCGTAGGCCTCGGTCAGCGGGTCCTGCCAGCAGGGGTCCGGGTAGCGGACCGCGCAGCGCTGCTTGAACGCGATCGCGCTCGCGAGGGCACCGTCGCGGCGCTCGGGCCCGGCGAGGGCGAGGGCGACGACCGCGCCGGCGACGAGCGCCGCCAGCAGCACCAGCGCCGCATGCTCGACGCTCGCCGATCCCCGCTCCCGGTCCATGCCGCGACCGTAGGCGCTGCCGGCATACGAGTGGCGCCGCTTTCGTGCCGGAGGATCACGCGCTGGGGTCGTTGCCGTGACTCGCGCCGCGGAGCGGCGACCCCCGAGACCGGCGCGATGCAGCCGGCGATCGGGATTGCGCCCGATCGCCGGCCGGATCCCGGCCACTGCTCCTGCGAGCGGACGGCGGCGTCCTCGCCATCGGTGGATCGGGGTGGCTACGATCGGCTCATGTGCCGGAACATCAGACAGCTCCACAACTTCGAGCCACCGGCGACGAGCGAGGAGGTCCACGACGCGTCCCTCCAGTACGTGCGCAAGATCAGCGGCTCGAACAGGCCGTCGAAGGCGAACGCCGAGGCGTTCGACCGGGCCGTGGCCGAGATCGCCGCGGCGACCCGGCGGCTGCTCGACGGGCTCGTGACAAAGGCGCCGCCGAAGGACCGTGAGGTCGAGGCGGCGAAGCGCCGGGCCCGAGCCGAGAAGCGCTTCGCCGCGGCCTGACGCGCCCCGCGCCCGCGCTCTGACGGGGCCGGGAGGCCGCCGATCGGGGACGGCGGGGCGACAGGCCGGACGGGACCCGTGAGCCGGGCCGGAGGCCGAGCGCCCCGGCCGTCAGCTGAGGCCCTGGCGGGCTTCGGAGACGAGCGTGACGGCCTCCGGGAAGATCAGCCGGATCACGTCGCGGACCTGGCTCGCCTGCTCGTCGGTGCTGCCGCTGAGCTCGACCTGGCCGATCGCGGCGACGGTCATCGATACCGCGAGCTGGATCGCCTGGTCGGCGAACGCGACCTTCTGCGCGCCCTGCATCGACTCGGCCAGCTCGCCGAGCCGGGCCTGGAGCTCGTCGGGATCGCCGAACATTCCGAAGCCGCCTTCCATCTCCGGACAGGATAGGGACTCGCCGTCGCCGGTCGAGAGCCGCTCAGCGGCGTGAGGGTCGCGCCGACACGGTCAGGACGCCGCCGCGGGCGAAGGCGGTCGCGAGCAGCTCGAGCGGGAGCGCGAGGATCGCCGCGGGCACCGCGACGAGGACGCTGACCAGCCAGTCGAGCCCGTAGAGAAAGCGCTCGCGCCCGCCCTCCGGCTTCGGCAGGCGCCCGGCCCGCCGGTTGCGGATGAAGTCGTCGCGGTAGGTGAACGCGTTGACCAGGGTCTGCCACATCAACCCGAAGGCGCGGTTCCGGAACGGCGTCCCGATCTCGGTCGCCTCGAGCCCGCGGCGGGCCAGCAGCTGCCGCAGCGATTCGGGCGTCACGTGGAGGCGCCGCACCCCGGGCTCGAGGCCCGCCCACTGCGCCCCGCCGAGGGCCGCCTGCCAGCTGCGCCGGTTCGGCGCGACGATCACGACCGGCCCTCCGGCTCCGGGCGCGATCAGCTCGTCGATCTCGGCGTCGGCGTCGGGCGGGTCGGGGCCGCGGGTGACCACCAGGCCGCACTCCTCGCAGCGGTCGAGGACGATCTTGCGGCCGCGGTCGAGCGGATCGTGGGCGGCGGTCCATCCGTAGAGGGGCGAGCCGCAGGCCGGGCAGGGGTAATGCGCGTCCCGCTGCTCCTCGGCCCGGGCCTTGCGGTCCCGCTTCGCTCCGCTCGCGCTCATCGCCGCCGGATGCTAGATCCAGGCACGGGCGGCCGGCCCGCCGCCCGGCCCCGGTCGGATAGCTTGAAGCGCCCGTGGCCCCGCTGACGCCCGCCCAGATCGCCAGGCGCGACCGGATCGAGTCGCTGATCGGCCTCGCGGCGCCCTTCCTCGATCTCGTCCTCGCGATCGGCGATCGGGTCAGCCGTATCGCCGAGCCGGCCGACGACGACTACTACCCGATCCGCAGCGGCGGGCGGGTGCCGCTCCCGGGCGAGCCCGGCTACGAGGGCGACGGCGGCCTGCCCGAGCGGTCGGCCTCGCCCGGGAGCGGTGGCTGACCCGGCGCGGCGGCGATCCGGCCTGCCCGCCTAAGATGGTCGCCCGCAGCCGTGACCGTGGATGAACGCAATGAAGAAGCCGTGGCGCAGGAGACCGAGCGCTCCCTCGCGATCGCGATCGGCACCGTCGTCGGGATCTTCGCCGTCCTCGCCGGCAACGTCGTCCAGGCTTCCGGGCTGACCGTCGACGCCGACGAGGCGGAGCAGCTTCTCGAGCGCTCCGATGCGTTCGGCCAGATCCTCGCCGGGTCCATCATCAGCGGGCTGGGCTTCGTGTTGCTGGGCTTGACGCTCCGGTTCCTGTTCGCCGCAGTCCGGCGGCGCAACTCGGCGGTCGCGCCCGTCTACAAGCCGCTGGCGGTGGTCGGCCCCGCGCTGATCCTCGTCTCGAACGTGCTGACGACGTTCGGCTACGACTCGGCGGCATCGGACTTCGCTGCCGCCGGAACGACCTCCGGCGACGAGGCGGTCGAGCTCGCCAAGCAGATGATCAGCGATTCGTCGGTCCTTCAGGTCGGGCTCTTCATGGGCCTGGCCGGTGTGCTCGCGTTCGCGGCCGGGGTGATCTACACGTCGCTGCAGGCGATGCGCGTCGGCCTGCAGACGAGGTTCTGGGGGACTCTCGGCATGGCGTTCGGGGTGGCCTTCCTGCTTTCGATGTTCCTCGGCCCGCTCGGCCTCTTCGGGGTCCTCGTCTGGTTCCTCCAGGTCGGGCTGCAGCCGCGCGGCAAATGGCCGGGCGGGCCGCTCCCCGCATGGGAGCGGGGGGTCGCCGTCCCCTGGCCCGACTCGCGGTCGGCGCCCCCGTCGAGCGAGCCCGAGCCCGCCGAGCCGGCCGACTTCGAGGGGGTCGCGACCGAGCTCGGGCCGGAGTCCGAGCCGGCGGCCGGGGCCCCGCCGCGCCGGCGCAAGCGCAAGCAGCGGGACTAGATGACCCCGCTCGGCGCACCGCGCGCCGCCTTCCGGGTCATCCTCGGCTTGCTCGCGGCGGTGCAGGCCGTGGACGGGGTCTACGCGCTGCTCGCGCCGCGGTCCTTCTACGAGGACTTCCCGGCCGGCCGGGGCTGGGTCGAGGCGCTGCCCGCCTACAGCGAGCACCTCGTTCGCGACGTCGGCGGGCTGTTCCTCGCGACTGCGGTCGTCCTCGCCGCCGCCGCGATCTGGCTCGAGCGTCGCCTCGTGCTGGTCGCGCTCGTGTCCTTCCTCGCCTTCTCGGTGCCGCACACGACCTATCACCTGTTCAACCTCGACGGGATCTCGACCGGAGACGCAATCGCCGAGGCGGTCTCGCTGCTGCTCACGGTGATCGGCCCGCTCGTCCTGCTCGTCGCGATGCTGCGCGCGGCGCGCGGCCGATCCGGGGCCGGCTGAGGCTCAGAGCAGGCTCGCCGCGAGGGCCACTGCGACGACGATCGCGGTCGTCCACGTCACCGCCTCCGCGGTCGTCGCGAGGTCGAGCCCGTAGGCGTGGGCGACGATCATCGAGTTGAGCCCGCTCGGCATCAGCGCCATCAGCAGGTAGGTGTCGGGGAGCTCGATCAGCGGCAGCGCCAGCAGGCAGAGCAGGCCGGGCAGGAGGACGAGCTTGCCCCCGATCACCAGCGCGGTCGAGCGGGTCAGCGGCGGCGGCAGCCGCAGCCCGGCGGCGCCGGCGTCCTCCTTCAGCGCCGCCCCGACCGCGAAGAAGCCCACCGGCAGGATCGCGATCACGATCACCCGCGAGATCTCCACGAGCACGTCGGGCGCGAGCGAGGCGGGCGCGAGCAGGGCGATGATCGCCGCGTAGAGGGGCAGGTTGCGGGCGAAGAAGGCTCCGGTGCGCTGCCGTGCCCCGACCCCGGCCTTGGTCCCGAAGGCGGCGCCGGCGCCGAACGCCCCGATCAGGAGCGCCGGGGCGCCGACGGCGACGTCGAAGGCGACCGCTTCGCCGAGCTGGTCGCTGCCGAGCAGCGCGATCGTCAGCGGGTAGCCGAGGTAGGCGGTGTTGGCGACGAGGGTGCAGGCGATCGCGGCGCCGACCTCGGGGCGGGGGAGGTCGAGGACGCGGGCGCCGACGAGCCAGACCGCCCCGGCGGCGATCGCGGTCGCGATCCAGGCCAGCCCGATGCCGCCGCCGAGGTCGGCGTCGAAGGAGACGCCGACGAGGTTGAAGAACGTGACCGGCGGCAGGACCAGGTAGAGGATCCAGACCAGCGCCCGCCGCGAGTCATGCCCGGCGCGCCCTGGCCAGCGCCGCTCCGCCGCGATGCCGGCGGCGGTGGCGAGGACGATGGCGGCGATGATGAGGATCAAGTGGCGCGCCCTGGGGTCGGGGCGGGGGTACGGCAAGCGGCATCCTGACGAACGAGCGCCGGCACCCCGGGCGCGGGACGGTCAGGGGTTCCGATCCCGCGCCGGGGGTGCCGGCGCCTGCTCGCGCGGCGGGGAGGGAAGGCCGCGCTTTCGCCCGATCTACGGGGTGCCGTTGAGCACGTCGCTGGCGACCTCGTGGACGAACGTGTTCGGATGGACGCCGGAGAAGCGCTCGGCTCCGGGCCCGGCCGCCGTCACCGGAACCATCAGGCCGGTGTGGCCGGGGGTCGTCCAGTCGACCTTGAACTTCGCGTCCTTGCCCTTGACCTTGAACGGGCCCGACCGCTTCGGCGTCTCACCGCCGGGGAGCGGCACGTTCTGCGGCGTGCCGTAGGCGGGGACGTCGCCGTCGGGGCCGCTGTTGGTCGACTTCATCGCCGGCGTCTCGACCGTCATCCCGCCGGTCTCGTGGTCGGCGGTGACGATCAACAGCACGTTCGGGTTCGTCTCCCGGTACTCCTGGACGACCTCGACCATCTTGTTGACGATCTGCCCCGACTGGATGATCGACTTGCCGTCATGCTCGTGGCCGGCGTCGTCGAGCTCGTCGACGTCGGCGGCGATGAAGAAGCCCTCGGGGTTCTGCCCGAGGATCTCGAGCGCCTTCTCCATCAGCACCGGCTCGGGCACGAAGTGCGGGTCCTCGTCCTTCTTGTAGCCCTTGATCTCGTGGCCGCGGATGTAGGCGTCGTCCTGGACCAGCGCCAGCGCCTGCGGGCCGGTGAGCTCGTCGAACGTCTTCCGGTTCCACGCGTACTGGTAGCCCTGGTCGATCGCCTTCTTGACGAGGTTCTCACGACCGGTCGACTTGTCGTCGGAGATCACGTCCGGCAGCTTGCCCGGATGCCCCTCCGGGTACCAGACCTCCTCGCCGCCGCCGAAGATCACGTCGGGGTGGGTCTCCTCGAGGTACTGGCGCGCCGCCTGGGCCTTGTTGTCGCGGTTCTTGACGTGCGCGGCGAAGCCCATCATCGTCGCGTTGGTGACGTCGTGGTCCTCGACCAGGCCGGTCGACTTGCCGAGGCTCCGCGCCAGCTCGACCAGGTTCTCGAGCTTCTTGCCGTTCGGCGCGAGGCCCGCCTGGTTGTTCTTGACCTTGTGGCCCGTGCCCATCGCCGTCGCCCCCGCCGCCGAGTCGGTGACCGGGAGGATCGAGTTCGTCTTCAGCAGGCCGCCGGCCGGCAGCGCGTCCATCGGCTGGGTCTTGTAGCCGTACTTGGCGAGCTGGGTCGCGGTTCGCTGCGCGGGCCCCATTCCGTCGCCGCTGATGATCACGACGCTGTATCCGGTGGACGGTGCCGCGTCGGCCGAGCCGGGCCGCTCGGCGGCCAGGATCCCGGCCGCCAGGGCGGCCAGCGCGCCGGCCGCGATCAGCAGCCGGTTGCGAAGGCTGTGCTTGCCTTGGACGAGTTTCGATGCCATCTCTCAACCACCCCAGAAGGTAGAATTGTGGAACAATTCCGCCAATCGTATCGAACTTTCCCAAAAAAGGCGCCGGTTGCCGTGGGACGCGCCGACCAACCGGTCCGCGGACGGGCGGATCCCGTGACGCGCGCCGATAATCAGATCGTGGCGTCTCCCGATCACGTGCCGGCCCCCGCCGTCAGGACCGCGCTCCCGGGCCCGCGGTCGCGGGCGCTCCTGGAGTCCGGCGAGGGGCTGCTCTACGCCGGGCTGGCCGCCGACCTGGCGCCGCTCGTCCTCGATCGCAAGCGGGGCTACACGGCGACCGACGTCGACGGCAACGTCTTCTACGACCTCGCGTCCGCCTCGGCCTCGGTGCCGCTCGGCGCCTGCCGCGAGGACCTGATCGAGCCCGCGGTGGCGGCGATCCGCCGCTGGGGCAACGAGGACAGCCACGCCCTCTCCTCGCCGCCGATGTTCGAGCTCGCGCGCCGCCTCGTCGAGCTGGCGCCGGATTCGATCGACCGCGTCGACATCGCGCTGAACGGGACCGAGGCGGTCGAGACCGCGGTCCGGCTGATGCGGCGGGCCACGGGCCGCCCGCTGGTCCTCGCCTTTCACGGCGGCTACCACGGCGAGTCGACCGCGACCGCGACGCTCGGCGCCGAGGCGGCCTCGATCAGCGCCGGTGACCGCGCGCTCGGGACCGGCTTCTTCCACGCCCCCTACCCGAACCCGTATCGCTCGCCGCTCGCTCCCGCCCGTCCGGGCGGAAGCGGCGACGCCACCGTCGACTACATCCGTGACGAGCTCCTCTTCCACCTCGTCGACCCCGGCCTCGTCGCCGGCGTCGTGATCGAGCCGATCCTCGGGTCCGGCGGCTGCATCGCTCCGCCCGACTCGTTCTGGCGCGCCCTGACCGCGCTCTGCTCCGAGCACGGCTGGCTGCTCTGCGCCGACGAGGTCAAGACCGGCATGGGCCGCGGCGGGACGATGCTCGCCGTGGAGCGCTGGGAGGTCGAGCCGGACCTGATCTGCATGGGCAAGGCGCTCGGCGGCGGGGTGATGCCGATCGGCGCCGTCCTCGGCACCGAGGCGGTGCTCGGCGCCGTCGACGACCTCAGCACCGGCAGCACCTGGTCCTGGCTGCCGGGATCGGTCGCGGCCGCGCTCGCCACGCTCGATGCCTACGAGCGCGAGGACGTGCTCGGCAACGTCGCCGCGCTCGAGGCGGTGGCGGCCGAGAGGCTCGCCGGGCTCGCCGGCCGCCACGAGCGGATCGGGGACGTCCGCGCGATCGGCTGCTTTCAGGCGATCGAGTTCGTCCGCGACCGGGCGAGCAAGGAGCGCGACCCCGTCCTCCAGGGCGCCGTCGCCAGGCTGGCGCTCGAGCGGGGCATCCTCGCCGACTCCTCGACCGCGTCGCTGAACCTGCAGCCGTCGCTGCTGATGCCGCCGGAGGCGCTCGAGGTCGCCTACGACCTCGTCGCCGAGAGCATCGGCGCGGCCCTCTCGGGGGACGCCCGGTGAGCGCGGGCCTCGCCGCCGAGCTTCGCGAGGAGCTCGCCGCGCTCCGTGCCGACGGCGCGCTGAAGGAGATGCGCGAGATCGCCTCGCCCCAGGGGCCCGAGGTCCGCTTCGCCGATGGCGGCGAGGCGATCTGCCTCTGCTCGAACGACTACCTCGGCCTCGCCGCCGACCCGGCCGTCGTCGCGGCCGCCGCCGCGGGCCTGCGCGACTACGGGGCGGGCACCGCCTCGGTCCGCTTCATCTGCGGGCTGTTCACCCCGCACGCCGAGCTCGAGCGCGACCTGGCCGCCTTTCTCGGGACCGAGCGTGCCGTCACCTACACCTCCTGCTGGAACGCCAACCAGGCGCTGCTCGACACCCTCTGCGACGAGCGCACCTGGGTGCTGTCGGACGAGCTCAACCACGCCTCGATCATCGACGGCATCCGCCTCGCCCGGCCCGGCGGCAAGGCGATCTACGCGCACGCGGACGCCGGCTCCCTCGAGGCCGAGCTCGACCGGGTCCCCGCCGACGCTCGCTGTCTCGTCGTCACCGATGGCGTCTTCAGCATGGAGGGCGATCTCGCGCCGTTGCCCGAGATCGTCGCCCTCTGCGAGGCGCGGGGAGCGACCCTGATCGTCGACGACTCCCACGGCCTCGGCGTCCTCGGACCGACCGGGCGCGGCACCGCCGAGCACTTCGGCCTCGCCGATCGCGTCGACATCACCACCGGCACGCTCGGCAAGACCCTCGGAGGGGCGGCCGGAGGCTTCGTCGCCGCCGGCGCCGAGGTCTGCTCGATCCTCGAGCAGCGCTCCCGGGCCCAGCTCTTCTCGAACGGGCTGCCGCAGTCGGTCGCCTGCGGGGCCCGGGCCGCCCTCGCCGCGCTCCGGGACGACCCGGGCCGGCTGCGGCGCCTGCGCGCCAACGTCGCCCGCTTCCGCGCCGGCGTCAGCGCCGCCGGCCTCGAGCCCCTCGACGGCGAGAGCGCGATCGTGCCGATCATCGTCGGCGAGACCCGTGACGCGATCGCGATGAGCGACTCCCTGCTCGAGCGCGGCGTCTTCGCGATCGGCTTCGGCTACCCGGTCGTTCCCGAGGGCACGGCCCGGGTCCGCGCCCAGATGTCGGCCGCGCTCGGCGACGAGCAGGTCGACCGCGCCGTCGCGGCATTCGCCGCGGTGGCGGAGGAGCGGGGGCTGGCGTAGGCGCTCGACCGCGCCCGGGCGCTCCGACGCTAACGCCGCGCCCGTTGCCGAAGGTACGATGGGTGCCGCGTTGGGCGGCAGCGGGAAGTCACCTCGGGCCGGCCGGGTCGCGGTCACGGTGCTCTTGGCCCTGGCGATCGCACCCGCGACCGCGATCGGCTCGCCGCGCTCGGTGGCGTTGCGCGCGGCGGACTTCATCCTCTCCGCGCAGGACCGGCATGGAGCGATCCCCGATTCGCCAAGGGCGAGGACGGTCAACGAGGACTCCAACATGGAGTACGCCCTGGTCGGGCTCGCCGCCGCCTACGGGGCGAGCGGCCGCGAGCGTTACCTCGCGGGCGTCGAGAAGGGGATCCGCTGGCTGGCGGCCCGCGAGGAGATGGACGACCCCCGCTGGCGCGGGAGCTGGCGCTACGCCTACTCGGCCAAGCCCCCGTATCGGCCCCTCGCGGTCTCGCCCGGTCGCGGGATCGCCGACGTGCGCGGCGTGGACGCCACCTCGTCGCTGTTCGTCTACCTCCTCGACCTCCACCGGCGCCTGGCGGGAAACGGCGCCCTCGCCGCCGAGCTCGAGCCGAATGCCCGTGCCGCGCTCGACTTCGTCCTCGCGAGCAACCGCCTGCGGAGCGGCTTCTTCGCCAGCTCGTGGCAGCTGCACGGCGATGCCTGGCGCCTGTGGCGCTTCCAGTACGCGGCCGATCAGGGCGACGTGCTGCTCGGCTTGCGAGCCGGCGCCCGTCTCTATGGGCACCCGGGCTACGCGGATGCCGGGGCGTTTCTGACCCGCCGGATCCCGCGTGCCTTCTTCAGCTCCGCCCGGGGCCGCTACGCGCTCGGACGGGAGGGAAACGCGCGCGACATGAGCCGGGAGGGGTTCGACGGGATCTTCCCGCAGGGCTACCTGCCCTGGATCCTCGGGCCGGGCAGGGCCAGCCGGCATGCGTTCGCATGGCTCCGGGACGGGGTGAGGCGAAGCGGCGCGGTCGTCCCCTGGACCCCCGGGCGGGCCTACACGCTGAGCGCGGCGATGCTCGGGCTCGCCGCGCAGGGATCGGATCGGCGTTGGCCCGCGCGCTCGCGGCGCTGGCTGCTGCGGGTTCCCTTCGACCGCCGGACCGGCGGCTTCCGCGACACGGCCGAGGCGCGGTCTCCCCGGTATGTCAACGTGGCCGCCTTCGCGATCCTCTCGCTGCTCCGCTTCCGCCCCTGGCGAGGAGGTCCCGCCACGTCGCTCGAGCGGGCCGCCGCGGGCTCGACGTGATGGCGACGCCGCGACGGCCGCCATGACGCGCCACCGGGCCGGGGCCCCTCACCCCGGCTCGTGGATCACGTAGACCTTGGTCAGCGCCTCGTGGATCGTCCAGCGGGTCTCGGCGCCGGCGGGGAGGACGCAGACGTCGCCGGGCCCGACCTCGTGGGCTGCGCCCGCATGCTCGATCGTCGCCCGGCCGGAGAGGACGACGAACGCCTCGTCCGATTCAACGTCGGTGACCGTCCCCTCGGTGCAGCGCCAGACGCCGGTCGCGAGGGCATCGCCTCCGGGCAGCGGCGACGTCGCGATCTCGCCCTCGTAGGTCCGCGGCGATCCGGAAATCACCGTGGCGGGATCGAGCTCGGACTCGGCGAGCGCGACCCCGCCGGGCCGGGCGACGACGATCGACCGGCTCACGATCCGGCCGCCAGCTCGCCGGCGATCCGGTCGAACGCGGCGGTGTGGGCGTCGATCTGCTCGGTCGTCGTCGCCGGCGAGATCAGGGCCATCATGTGAAACGGGGTGAACAGGATCCCCTCGTTGAGCATGTAGAGGTGCATGAGCTCGTCGAGCGGCCCCCCGATCACCGCCGCCGCCTCGGCGCCGTTCCGCGGCGGCTCGGGCGCGAACATGTACTCGACCCGGCAGCCGAGCCGGACCGCGCTCCAGTCGAGCCCGTGGCGCTCGATCGCGTCGTTGACTCCGGCCTCGTAGCGCTCGCCGAGCCCGATCATCCGCTCGTAAGCCCCCGGCGTCAGGACCTCGCCGAGGGTTGCGCGGACGGCCGCCAGCTGCAGGGCGTTGCCGGCGAGGGTGCCGCCGACCCCGCCGACGTCGGCGGCGTCCCAGAAGGTGGAGCCGATGACCCGCTCGGCGAGCTCGTCGCTGAGCCCGTAGGCGCCGGTCGGGATGCCGCCGGCGATCGGCTTGCCCATCGTGAGCGCGTCGGGCTCGAGCCCGTGGGCGGCGCTGTAGCCGCCGGGACCGCAGCTCAGCGTGTGGGTCTCGTCGATGATCAGCAGCGTCCCCGTCTCGCGGGTGATCCGCCGCAGCTCGTCGTGGTAGCCGGGGTCGGGGAGGACGATGCCGATGTTCGTCAGCGCCGGCTCGACGAGGACGCAGGCGACGTCCTCGTGGGCGAGCTCGCGCGCGAGCGCCTCGACGTCGTTGATCTCGACGACGCGGGTGGTCTCGGCCGGGTCGACCGGCGGCCCGACGCTGCCGTAGCGCGGGACCGGCCCGCCGCCGGGCCCGATCTCGACGACGGTCTCGTCGACGGAGCCGTGGTAGCAGTGGTTGTGGACGAGGATCTTCGACCGCCCGCTGACCTGCCGGCAGAGGCGGACCAGGAACCGGTTGGCGTCGGTCGCCGAGACGGTGAACTGCCAGTGCCGCAGGCCGAAGCGCTCGGCCATCAGCCCGCCGACCGCGCCGGCGTCCTCGCTCGGCAGCATCGTCGTGATCCCGCGCTCGGCCTGCGCCGCGATCGCCGCGACCGTCGGCGCCGGCGCGTGCCCGCACATGGCGCCGGTGTCGCCGAGGCAGAGATCGACGTAGGCGTTGCCGTCGACGTCGACGACCTCGGCACCGCGCGCCTGCTGCACGTAGACGGGGAAGCGCCCGGGCCAGCGGGTCATCCAGTTCATCGGCACGCCGGAGAGCAGGTCCTCGGCGGCCGCCTCGTAGATCTTGCGGGAGCGCGGGTGGAGCTCCTCGAAGCGCTCGCGCTCGCGCTCGAGCAGCTCCCTCACGCGGCCGGTCTCAGCGGTGCTGACTGCCATCTGCCTCACCCTTCCGTTTCTGTGCTATCGTCGAATTGTGGAACAATCTACCACTCCCGAGGACTCCGACCCGCCCGGCGCGCCCGCCCGGCCGCCCGGCCGCGAGATCCGCCTCCGCACCGTATCGGTCGTCGAGGCAGCGGCCGACGCGCTCCGCGAGATGATCCTCGACGGCACGATCGAGCCCGGCACGCGCCTGCGCGAGACCGAGTTCGCGGGCCGGCTCGGCATCGCCCGCCACACCTTCCGGGCGGCCGCCCAGATCCTGATCAACGAGGGGCTGTTGCGCCGGTCCCCGAACCGCGGCGTCCAGCTGTCGGTCCTCGACGCCGGCGACATCGTCGACATCTTCCGCCTCCGCGAGGCGCTCGAGATCGAGGCGACGCGACTCGTGGTCGAGGCCGGCGCCGAGATCCCCGACGCCGCCCTCGCCGTCGAGCGCTTCAACGCGCTCGACGACGATGCCTCGTGGCGGACCGTCGTCGACCTCGACATGGACTTCCACCGGGCGATCATCGACGCCACCGGCAGCGAGCGGATCAGCCGCGCCTACGCCGGCGTGCAGTCGGAGATCCTGCTCTGCATGGCCCAGCTTCGCCCCCACTACGACCGGCCCGACGAGGTCGCCGCCGAGCACCGCGAGCTGCTCGAGGCGCTGCAGGCGGGCGAACCCGACGAGGTCGAGAAGCTGTTCCGGCGGCATCTCGGCGATGCCAGCGAGAACCTGACCAATGCGCTTCAGGCGCGAGAGGAGGTGACCGCGTGAGCGGTCTCGAGATCACTTCGATGCGGGCCCGCGAGGTCCTGGACTGCCGCGGCCTGCCGACGGTGCAGGTCGATGTCGTCCTCGCCGGCGGCGCCCGCGGGCGGGCCGACGTCCCCTCCGGCCGCTCGACCGGCTCGAACGAGGCGCACGAGCGCCGCGACGGCGGCGACCGCTTCGGCGGCTTCGGCGTCCGCGATGCCGTCGCGGCCGTCAACGGCGAGATCGCCACCGCGCTCGGCGGCTTCGACGTCTCCTCCCAGCGGGCGCTCGACGCGGCGCTGATCGAGCTCGACGGCACCGCGAACAAGGGAAGGCTCGGAGCCAACGCGGTCCTCGGCGTCTCGCTCGCCGCCGCCCGCGCCGCCGCCGCCGCCGCCGGGCAGCCGCTCTACGCGCACCTGAACGGGAACGGCCACGTCCTGCCGGTGCCGCTGGTCAACCTGATCAACGGCGGCAAGCACGCCTCCAACGACCTCGACTTCCAGGAGTTCATCGTGATCCCGGTCGGGGCCGACTCGATCCTCGAGGCGCTGCAGATCTCGACCGAGGTCAACCTGGCGCTGGCCGAGATCCTGCTCGAGCGCTACGGCAAGAGCGCCCTCAACACCGGCGACGAGGGCGGCTACGCGCCGGCGATCTCGAGCCCGCACGAGGCCCTCGGCCTGCTCCACGAGGCCGTCGCCGACGCCGGCCACGGCGGCCGCTTCCGCTACGGGCTCGACTGCGCGGCGACCCACTACCACGACGGCGGCAACTACGCGCTCGCCGGCGAGACCCGCGACACCGAGGCGATGATCGAGCTGTACCGGGAGCTGATCCGCGACTACGACGTCGTCACGATCGAGGACCCGCTCGACGAGAGCGACTTCGAGGGCTTCGCCGAGCTGACCCGCGTCTCCGGGATCCAGATCGTCGGCGACGATCTCTTCGTCACCAACCCAGAGCGGCTCGCCGAGGGGATCGAGGCGGGCGCGGCCAACTCGCTGCTGTGGAAGGTCAACCAGATCGGCACCCTTACCGAGGCGCTCGACGCCGCCGAGCTCGCGCATCGCAGCGCCTACACGGTCGTCGTCTCCGAGCGCTCGGGCGAGACCGAGGACCCGATCATCGCCGACCTCGCGGTGGCGCTGAACGCCGGTCAGATCAAGACCGGGGCACCGGTCCGGGGTGAGCGCACCGCGAAGTACAACCGCCTGATCGAGATCGAGGAGCGGCTCGGCGCGACGGCCGCCTATCCCGGCGACGTCTTCCGGGCTCCCGTCGCCGCCTGAGATGGACCCGGCCCCGGCCGCTGAGATGGAGGCGTCCCGGGTGGGAGCCGCGGCGACGCTCGATCCACCCGCGATCCGCAACCGCGCCGAGCTGCTCGACCACGGCCTGCACGCCCCCCGGGAGCTCGCCCTGCGGGTGGCAGAGGCTGGGCTCGCGGCATGCGACCCGGGCCTCGCGGTCGAGCGGATGGTCGCGGTCGAGGGTGACGAGCTCGTCGTCGCCGGCCGCCGCCACGCCCTCCATCCGGACGGCCGGATCGTCGTCCTCGGCTCCGGCAAGGCGACCCTGAAGATCGCGCTCGCGCTCGAGCGGATCCTCGGCGAGCGCCTCCACGGAGGCACCGTCGTCGTCCGCGAGGGCAGCGCCGCGGCCCGGCCCGAGCGGATCGAGCTGCTGGAGGCGGCGCATCCCATCCCCGACGAGCGCAGCGTCGCCGCGGCGGTGCGGCTGCTCGAGCGGGCCGGCGAGCTCGGCGAGCGCGACATCGTCATCGCCTGCTTCACCGGCGGCAGCTCGGCCCTGACCAGCCTGCCGCCGGCGGGCGTCTCGGCCGCCGACAAGGGCGATCTCCATCGGCTCCTGCTCGGCGCCGGCCTGCCGATCTCCGAGATCAACACCGTCCGGAAGCAGGTCTCGGGCTTCAAGGGCGGTCGCCTGGCGATCGCCGTGGCTCCGGCGAGGCTGATCAACCTGACCGTCTCCGACGTCGCCGGCGACGCCCTCGACGCGATCACCGACCCGAGCGTCCCCAACGACTCGACGCCCGCCGACGCGACCGCGATCCTGCGCAGCCGCGACCTCTGGGGTGACGTCGCCGCCGGCATCCGCGCCCACCTCGAGAGCCCCGAGCTCGAGGTCCCGGACCTGAGCGCGGTCGAGATCCACTCGGTCCTGCTCGTCACCGGCGAGACGGCATGCGAGGCGATGGCGGCCGAGGCGCGGCGCGCCGGGGCCGAGCCGGTCATCCTCTCGACCGGGCTCGAGGAGGAGGCCGGGCCGATCGGTCGCCTGCTCGCGCGGCTGGCGTTCGAGAGCGCCGAGCTCGGCCGGCCGTTCGCGCCGCCGGCGGTGCTGATCGGCTGCGGCGGCGAGAGCACGGTCAGGCTCGGGCCGGGTGACGAGTTCGGCAGCGGCGGCCCCAACCAGGAGGCGGCGCTCGCCGCCGCGCCGGGGCTGGCCGGCAGCGACGTCGCCGCGGCCTTCATCGACACCGACGGCTCCGACGGCGGGACCGAGCTGGCGGGGGCGATCGCCGACGGGCTCACCGCCGAGCGGGCCGCCGCCGCCGGCATCGACCTCCGCTCGACGCTCGCCGGGCACCGCTCCGGCGCGGCGATCGCGGCGCTCGGCGACGGGATCGACACCGGGCCCACCCACACGAACGTCAACGACCTGTTCGCGGTCGCGATCGGGGGCGGTGCCCGCTGATGGCGGCGATCGCCGAGCCGATGATCCGGCTGGAGCGAATCAGCAAGCGCTTCGGCGAGGCGCCGGCGGTCGACGACGTCTCGATCGGGATCGCCCGCGGCGAGTTCTTCTCGATGCTCGGCCCGAGCGGCTGCGGGAAGACGACGACGCTGCGGATGATCGCCGGATTCGAGGAGCCGACGACCGGACGGGTGCTGCTCGACGGCGAGGACGTGACACTCGTCTCGGCCCGCCATCGCAACGTCAACATGGTCTTCCAGGACTACGCGCTGTTCCCGCACATGTCGGTGGCCGAGAACGTCGGCTTCGGCCTGAAGCTGAAGCGCGTCCCGCGGAATGAGGCGCGGTCCCGGATCGAGGAGATGCTCGCGGTCGTCCGCCTCGAGGGGCTCGGCGAGCGGCGGCCGGCCGAGCTCTCGGGCGGGCAGCGGCAGCGCGTCGCCCTCGCGCGGGCGCTCGTCAACCGGCCGGCGGCGCTGCTGCTCGACGAGCCGCTCGGGGCGCTCGATCTGAAGCTCCGTCGCGAGATGCAGCTCGAGCTCAAGCGGATCCAGAAGACCACCGAGACGACGTTCGTCTACGTCACCCACGATCAGGAGGAGGCGCTGACGATGTCGGACCGGATCGCCGTGATGGACGGTGGCCGGGTCCAGCAGCTCGCCGACCCGAAGACCCTCTACGAGCGTCCCGACACGTCGTTCGTCGCCGACTTCATCGGCACCTCGAACGCCCTCGCGCTCAGCGTCGACCGGCGCGAGGGCGAGCTCGCGATCATGGAGCCCGGTCCCGGCGTCCGGGTCGCGGTCGCCGCCCCGGCCGCGGTCGGCGAGACGCTGCAGATCAGCATCCGACCCGAGAAGATCTCGATCGTCGCGGGTGGCGACGGTGACGGCGGCGACTGCCGGGTCGACGGCGTCGCCGTCGAGCGGGTCTACCTCGGGTCGGTGTCGCAGACGGTGGTCGAGCTCCCGGGCGGCGAGCGCCTCGCGGTCCATGAGCTCAACGACGATGACGTATCGTCGATCGAGCCCGGGGACGCCGTCACCCTCAGCTGGCCGGCCCGCCACAGCCTCGTGGTCGGCGAGGAGGGAGGGCGATGACGCCGCGGCCGGCCCTCGCCGCCCTCGCGGCGATCGCCGTGGCGGCGATCGCCGGCTGCGGCGGCGCAGGCGGCGACGCCGAGCCCGCCCCGGCACCGTCCGACCCCGACGCGCCGGTGAGCGGGACGCTGACCGTTTTCGCCTACCAGGACACGATCACCGACGAGATGCTCGATCCGTTCCGCGAGGCGAATCCCGAGCTCGAGGTGAAGACGGCGAGCTTCGGCTCCAACGAGGAGGCGGCCGCGAAGATGGCGGGTGGCTTCGAGGCCGACGTCGTCGAGGTCTGCCTCGACGAGATGAGCGCGCTCACCGACCGCGGCCTCCTGCGGCCGATCGACCCGGCCGGGATCGCCGACTGGGATCAGCTCGTGTTTCGCGACGCCGACGGCGTCCGCGACGGTGACGACGTGATGCTCGTGCCGCTCTCGGCCGGGCCGCAGGGGCTGATCTACGACGCCGAGGAGATCGCGCCGGGCGAGATCGACTCATTCGCCGACCTCTTCGACCCCGCCTACGCCGATCGCACCGCTCTCGAGGCCGACTACCCGCTGCCCGCGATCGCCGAGACCGCGCTCGCGCTCGGCTTCGACGATCCGATGAGCCTGACGCCGGAGCAGCTCGAGCAGGTCAAGCAGAAGCTGATCGACAGCCGCGACCAGTTCCGCTCCCTGTGGCGCTCCGACGCGGACGTCGTCAACCTCTTCAAGTCGAACGAGATCGCGCTCGCCGACGGCGGCCCGGGACTGACGGAGCGGATCCGCGACACCGGCGTCGACGCTCGCTGGGTCGCGCCGGTCGAACGGCCGCTCTCCTGGGTCTGCGGCCTCGCGATCACGAGCGACGCAACCAACGTCGACGCGGCCTACAAGCTGATCAACTGGCAGGCCTCGCCCGAGGCGCAGGCGATCCGCGCTGCGAACGGCTACGTCGTCACCAATCCGAAGGCGATCCCGCTGGCCCCGCCGGGCGCCCGCAAGACTGCAGACCCGAGCTCGATCGACAACGCAATCGCAGAGACGGAGCCCCCCGACTACCAGGAGTGGGTCAGGGCGTTCCGGGAGTTCCAGGCACAGTGACCCGGGAGGAGGTCAGGATGAGAAGACAGATGTTGGCGGCGCTCATGGCGGCAACGGCATTGATCGCGCTCGCCGGGTGCGGCGGTGGCGGCGGCGACACCGGGGTGGCTCCGGCGCCCGACGACCCGGACGCGCCGGTGAGCGGGACGCTGAAGGTGTTCGCCTACGGCGACACCGTCCCCGACGAGATGATCGCGCCGTTCGAGAAGGCGAACCCCGACGTCGACCTCGAAACCGCGACGTTCGACTCGAACAAGGCGGCGGCCGCGAAGCTGGCCGGCGGGTTCGAGGCCGACGTCGTCGAGGTCTGCACCGACGAGATGGAGCCGCTGCTGGCTCGGGGGCTCCTGCGGCCGCTCGACGAGGAGGCGATACCGGCCTTCGACGAGCTCGCCTTCTCGGACGCGCCCGAGGTTCGCGACGAGAACGGCGACGTGCTCTTCGTGCCCGCCTCGGCCGGACCGCAGGGGCTGATCGTCAACAGCGACGAGGTCGATCCCGCCGACGTGACCTCCTGGCAGGACCTGTTCGACGACGCCTACGCCGGCCGGGCGGCGCTGGAGGCGACGCCGCTGACCGCGATCGGCGCCGCCGCGCTGGCGATGGGGATGGAGGACCCGATGAGCCTCAGCGACGAGGAGGTCGAGGATGCGAAGCAGTACCTGCTCGACCACCGCGACAACTTCCGCGCGTTCGCCGAGTCGGACGCGTCGATGGTGAACCTGTTCAAGTCGGGCGAGGTGGTGATCGCCGACGGCGGCCGCGGCACCACGCAGGCGATGGTCGACGACGGCGTGCCGGTCGAGTGGATCTCGCCCGGGGAGGGCGCGCTGTCGTGGGTCTGTGGCCTCGCGATCACGTCGAAGGCGCAGAACATCGACGCGGCCTACAAGCTGATCAACTACTACGCCTCCCCGCAGGCGCAGGCGATCTCGGGCGACATGGGGTTCGTCGCGATGAACCCGAAGGCGCTGTCGATGGTCAGCCCCGAGTTCAAGCGGAGCGCCGACCCGCGCAACCTCGAAAACGCGATCCCGCAGACCGAGCCCGACAACGCCGACGTCTACGAGCGCGCATGGCAGGAAGTCCAGGCCGAGTAGCGGCCGCGGCGCCGGCGCCGGCCCGCGACGCGGCGCCGGCGCCGGTCGTGCGCCCGCTCGCGCATCGGTTGCGGCGGCGACTGCCGGGCCTCGCCGGGGGGATTCTGGTCGCCTTCGTGATGGTGGTCCTGTTCGGCCCGGTGCTGATGCTGGCGCTGTTCTCGTTCAACGACTCCTCGATCATCTCGCTGCCCTGGGAGGGGTTCACGACCAAGTGGTACGAGGAGGCCTGGAGCAACGGCCAGGCCCGTGACGCGGTCGTCAACTCGCTGATCGTGGCGACGATCGTGATGGTGCTCTCGGTCGTCCTCGGGACGCTCGCCGCCTGGGGGCTGACGCGGCTGCGGTTCCGGGGCCGCGGCTTCATCGCCGGGCTGAACGGGGCGGTGCTCGTCGTTCCCTGGCTGATCATCGGCGTCGCCGGGCTGATCTTCTTCAGCGAGATCGGGGTATCGCTGTCGCTCGAGACGATCACGCTGATGCACCTCGTCGTCACCTTCCCGCTGGTCGTCGCGATCGTCTCCGCCGGGCTCGTCCGCTTCCAGCGCTCGCTCGAGGAGGCGGCGATCGACCTCGGCGCGACCCAGCGGCAGATGCTGCGCTACGTCGTCCTGCCGCAGGTCGGACCGTCGATCGCCGCCGCGTCGATCTTCGCCTTCGCCTGGTCGTTCAACAACTTCGAGATCTCGTTCTTCAACGGCGGCTTCGAGCAGACGTTCCCGGTCTGGGTCTTCTCGATCCTGCGCCAGTCCGAGAACCTGCCGGTCGTCAACGCGGTATCGACCGTGATCGCGGCCGCGCAGATCCTCGCCGTGTTCGGCGCCTGGGCGTTGATGAAGCGGCTGACCCGGAGCGAGGGCGAGGGGAGCGAGACGCTGACCGGGCTGCTGACGGGCGGGGCGCGCTGATGGAGTCGGCGACGATCCCCGCCCCCGCGCCGCGGCGCCCCCGCGCCCACCGTTGGCTGCGGCCGCTGGCCTTCCTCGGCACCCCTACGGCCCTGCTGCTCGTCCTCTTCCTCGGCCCGATGCTGGTCATGCTCGGGGTGGCGTTCGACCGCGGCCTCCTCGACGGAGGCCAGGGCGCGTTCAACCTGACGCTGACCAACTTCAGCGACGTGATCACCGACCCGCTCTACCGCGAGGTCGCCGTGACCACGTTCGAGATCGCGACCGCGGCGATGCTCGCCCAGCTCCTCGTCGCGGTGCCGCTGGCCTATGTCATCGCCTTCAAGGCCGGCCGCTGGCAGCTGCCGATCCTGCTGTTCCTCGTCCTCGCCGACGAGCTCAACCCGATGGTCCGGATCTATGCCTGGCGGATGCTGCTCGGCCGCGAGGGGCTGATCAACGAGGGCCTGATGCGGATCGGGATCACAGACCAGCCGATCGACGCGCTCCTGTTCAGCCAGTTCGCGGTGACGCTGGTGCTCGCGACGAGCTACATCACCTACACGGTGATCCCGATCTATGGGGCGATGAAGGCGATCGACGCCAACGTCTTCGAGGCGGCCCGCGACCTCGGCGCGGGCTGGTGGACGACGACGCGGCGGGTGCTCCTGCCGCTGATCGCGCCCGGGATCTTCGTCTCGCTGCTGCTCGTCTACATCCCCCTGTTCACCGACTTCGCGAGTCCGGCGCTGGTCGGCGGCACGAGCGGCTACATGCTCGGCAACGTCGTCAACGACCTCGTGCTCGAGTCGGGCGATCTAAACCGTGGCGCGGCGATGAGCATCATCATGCTCGTCCTCTCGGCGCTGTTCGCGCTCGTCGCCTACCGGCTCGCCCGGATCAACCGACTCGAGAGCTGATGGGCGGCGGCGAGCGCTACGACGCCGTGATCGTCGGCGGCGGCCACAACGGGCTCGTGGCCGGGTTCTACCTCGCCCGCGCCGGCCTGCAGCCGCTCGTCCTCGAGCGCCGCGAGATCGTCGGCGGCTGCTGCGTCACCGAGGAGTTCGCACCGGGCTTTCGGGCCTCGACCGGGGCCTACGTGGTCAGCATGCTGCGGGAGCCGGTCTGGCGCGACATGCGGCTGGCCGAGCGCGGCATCCTGATCGACCCCGCTGGACCGTCCCTGTACGGGTTCCCGGGTGGCGAGCGCCTGCTGCTCGGCGAGAGCATCCCCGCCTCCCAGGACGAGATCCGGCGCTTCTCGGCGGCCGACGCCCGCGCGCTGCCGGTGTTCGAGGCGGCTCTCGGACGCCTCGCCGAGGTCGTCGGGCCGCTGATGGACATGACGCCGCCCGACCCGGCGCGGGTGCGCCCCGGCGACCTGCCGGCGCTGCTGCGGCTCGCCGGCACCGCCCGCCGGCACCGAGCCCGGATCAACGACGCGCTCTACCTCTTCGCCACCTCCTGCACCCAGTACCTCGGCGAGTTCTTCGAATCCGAGGTCGTCAAGGCGGCGATGGGATGGCACGCGATCAACGACTCGATCGCCGGACCGTCGACGCCGGGGACCGCCTACGTCCTCCTCCACGACCACGCCGCGGAGCAGGCCGGAGGCGGTCTGCGGAGCTGGGGCTTCGTCCGCGGCGGCATCGGCCGCGTCACCGCGGCGATGGCCGACGCCGCGCGTGAGGCCGGGGCCGAGGTGCGGACCGGGGCCGAGGTCGAGCGTGTGGTCGTCGAGGGCGGACGCGCGACCGGGGTCGAGCTCGTCGACGGGACCGTCATCGGCGCCGCGCGCGTCCTGTCCAACGCCGACCCGCTGCGGACGTTCTTCGACCTCGTCGGCGCCGAGCGGCTGCCGGCCGGCTACGTGGCTTCGCTCCGCAACTACCGCTGCGAGGGGACGAGCGTCAAGATCAACCTCGCCGTCGACCGCCTACCGGAGGTGGTCGGGATGCCGCCGGGTCGCGAGCCCTACCTGGGCGGGATCATGGAGTTCGGCGGCTTCATCGCCGCCATGGACCGCGCCCAGCACGAGGCCCGCTCGGGGATGCTCGGCACGGACCCGCACGTCGAGGCGTGCATTCCGACCTTCCACGATCCGAGCCTGGCCCCCGAGGGCAAGCACGTGATCACGATCGACGTCAACTCCCAGCCCTACACGCTCGCGCCCGACCAGGGAACCTGGGATGAGCACCGCGACGCCGTCGCCGACCGCGCCATCGCCACCCTCGACGGCTACATGCCCGGCCTCGCCGACTCCATCCTCGCCCGCCAGGTCCTCAGCCCGGTCGACCTCGAGTCGCTGCTCGGGATCAGTGGCGGCCACGCCCTCCACGGCGACATGTCCTTCGACCAGCTCTTCACCCTGCGCCCGGTTCGCGGCCACGCCGACTACCGGACGCCGATCGAGGGGCTCTACCTCTGCGGCGCCGGCACCCACCCCGGCGGCGGCGTCAGCGGCGCCAACGGGCGAAACTGCGCCCGCGAGGTGTTGCGCGACGCCCGCTCGCCGGCCGGCCGCCTCCGCGCCCGCGCCGCCCGCCGATCCTGAACGCTCGTCCGGCAGCCGCTCCGCCCGCCGCCGAGGGTGGGGCATTCTCCGGCCGCATACGGTGCTCAGAATGCCCCACCCTCCTCGTAGCCCTGAGGTGGGGCAATCTCCGGCCGCATACGGTGCTCAGAATGCCCCACCAGCTCGTCAGGCCGAGAGCTGGCGCTTCAGGTCCTTGACGACCTCGGGATCGCGAAGGGTGCTGACGTCGCCCAGCTCCCGGCCGGCGGCGATATCCCGCAGCAGGCGCCGCATGATCTTCCCCGATCTGGTCTTCGGCAGATCGTCGGCGAACGCCATCCGCTTCGGCCGGGCCAGCTTGCCGATCTTGGCGGCGACGTGGTCGCGCAGGTCGGCCTCGAGGGCGCCGTCGCCGGAGGCACCGCCGGCCGGCGTCACGAACGCGAAGATCGCCTGCCCGGTGTCCTCGTCGGCGACCCCGATCACGGCCGCCTCGGCGACGTTCGGATGGCTGACCAGCGCCGACTCCACCTCCATCGTCGACAGGCGGTGGCCGGAGACGTTGATGACGTCGTCGGTGCGGCCGACGATCCAGAAGTAGCCGTCCTCGTCGACCCGGGCGGCGTCGCCGACCTGGTAGGTCTCGGGCCCGAACCGCTTCCAGTAGGTCTCGACGAACCGCTCCGGCTCCTTGTAGAGCGTTCGCGCCATCGCCGGCCACGGCCGCGTCAGCACCAGGTTGCCGCCGCCCTCGGCGATCTCGTTGCCCTCGTCGTCGAGGATCTTCGCCTCGATCCCCGGGAACGGGATCGTCGCCGAGCCGGGCTTGGTCGTCGTCAGGCCCGGCAGCGGCGTGATCATGATCGCGCCGGTCTCCGTCTGCCACCAGGTGTCGACGATCGGGCAGCGGCCGCCGCCGACACGCTCGTGGTACCAGAGCCAGGCCCGGGGGTTGATCGGCTCGCCGACCGAGCCGAGCAGGCGCAGCTTCGAGAGGTCGTGCTTGTCGACGTGCTCGTCCCCCCACTTCATGCAGGCGCGGATCGCGGTCGGCGCCGTGTAGAGGATCGTCACGCCGTAGCGCTCGGCGATCTCCCACCAGCGGTCCTCGGCCGGGTAGTTCGGGGCCCCCTCGTACATCACCGAGGTCGCGCCGTTCGCGAGTGGCGCGTAGACGATGTAGCTGTGCCCGGTCACCCAGCCGATGTCGGCGGCGCACCAGTAGACGTCATCGTCCTTGAGGTCGAAGACGAGCTTGTGCGTGGCCGTGATCCCGGTCAGGTATCCCGCGGTCGTGTGCTGGATCCCCTTCGGCTTCGCGGTCGAGCCCGAGGTGTAGAGGATGTACAGCGGATCCTCGGCATCCATCGGCTCGGGCTCGCAGACCGGGTCGGCGGCCCCGATGAGCTCCTCCCAGCGGTGGTCGCGGCCTGCGGTCATCGGCGGGTCCGTCCCCGCCCGGTCGACCACGATCACGTGCTCGAGCGAGTCGAGCCCGCCGATCGCGGCGTCGATTGCGGCCTTCATCGGCGTCGGCTTGCCGCGCCGCAGCGTCGCGTCGGCCGTGATCAACGCCTTCGCCCCGGAGACCTCCATCCGCTCGACCACCGAGGCTGCCGAGAACCCGCCGAAGACGACGTTGTGGATCGCCCCGATCCGCGTGCAGGCGAGCATCGCAACGGCCGCCTCGGGGACCATCGGCATGAAGATGCCGACGACGTCGCCCTTGCCGATCCCGAGCGATCGGAGTGCGTTCGCGGCCCGCTGGGTCCGCTCGAGCAGCCACCCGTAGGTGATCTCCTTGCGGGTGCCGTCCTCGCCCTCCCAGAAGTAGGCGACGCGATCACCGGCGCCGGCGGCGACGTGGCGGTCGAGGCAATTGGCGGAGACGTTGAGCCGTCCGCCCGTGAACCATCGGGCGAACGGGGGGTTCGACCAGTCGAGGATCTCGTCGAAGGGCTCGATCCAGTCGAGCTTCTCGGCCCAGGAGCCCCACCAGGCCTCGGGGTCGGCGGCAGCGCGCTCGTAGATGCCGGGGTCGGAGGCGTTGGCCCGGGCCGCGAACTCGGGCGGCGGCGGGAAGGTCCGCTCGGTGTGAAGGAGGACGTCGATGCCCCCGCTCGCCGCCGTGGCCTGCTCCTCGCTCATCGCGCTCCCTCCGGTCGATCCGCCGCTGACCGGCCTAACTTAGCCAACCGGCCGCAGCTTTCGCCGGGCCGCCGTGTTCGATGTTCCAGCGACGCCGGTCCGCCGCCGCCGTCCTGAACCCGATGAGCCGCTCACGACCGACACGAGCCACGCTGGCCGCCGCGCTGCTTCTGGCGATCGCGCTCCCGGGCGCCGCCGAGGCATCCCCGGCGCTGCTGCAGAACCCCGGATCGGCGGCCGCGATCCGCGACTACTGGACCAAGGATCGGATGCGGGAGGCGCGACCCCTGGCGCCGCCGGCGCCGCCGGCAACGCTGGCCGGGCCGGCGGAGCCGGCGGGCGCGCCGAGCTACGTCGCCCCTGCCGCCCCGGGTCGATCATCGACGCCGCGGCTGCGGAGCGGCGTGACGGCGAGGGGCGCGATCGCCGGCCGCGGAGCCGTCGCCGTCGCCGATCCGGCGGCAAGCGACGTCCGCGCCCACGGCAAGGTCTTCTTCACCGTCACCAAGGGCAATGCGCCCGGCGACTACGTCTGCTCGGGAACGGCGGTCAACAGCCGCAACCGCAGCCTCGTCTGGACAGCGGGCCACTGCGTCTTCGACCACCACGACCGCGGCGGCCGGGTGGTGAACTTCGCGTTCGTCCCCGCCTACGACCGCGGTGAGACGCCGTACGGGACCTGGCCTGCGAGGAAGCTCGCGACGACGGGGCGCTGGCGCCGCGACGGCAACCTGCGCTTCGACGTCGGCGCCGCGATCGTGCGGCGCCGCGACGGCATCGCCCTGCAGGCGGTGGTCGGCGCCCGCGGGATCGGCTTCGACCAGCCGCGCAGGCGGGACTACTCGGTCTTCGGCTATCCGGCCATCGACCCGTTCGACGGCGAGCGCGAGTACCGCTGCGACAGTCGCTACCGCGGCGCCGATCTGCCCGGCGGTCCCGGGCCGAAGACCATGAGCCTCGGCTGCGACATGACCCGGGGGGCGAGCGGCGGCGGCTGGATCGCCGGGGGGACATTGCTCTCGGTGACCAGCTACGGCTACAAGTCGGCCCCGGGCAAGCTCTTCGGGCCCTACATGTCGCGGACCGCGAAGAGGCTCTACAAGCGGGTGCGCGGCGCCGCCGTCCGTCGCTGACGCCTCGCATCTCCGCATCCCCGCCGGCTCGCGGCCGAGGGCCGCTCGGCTTCCGCAGCCCCGATCCGCCCGGTCAGGGCCGCCCGGAGAGGGCCGCCCGCCTGCGGTGGGTGCGGATCTCGCTCATGATCCGCTCGAGCCTGGGCTCCGAGCTCGAGTCGACGTGGCGCATCGCGGCTCCGATCGCCGGGTGGACGGCGCTGATCTGCTCGTGCATGGCCTGTGCGACCGCGCGGTAGGTCGGATGGCCCTCGCGGCCGGAGCGGAGCTCGCAGACGTGCATCGCCTCGCGTGCGTTCATGTCGAGGATGTAGCGGATCCGGTAGCCGAGACAGAGCGCGTAGGGCGCCTCCTCCTGCCTGCCCTCGTCCTCGAGCCGCTCGAACTCGGCGCGGGAGACCTCGAGCGCCCGCTCGTAGTCGCCGCCGGCGCCGGCGGCGACGACCTCGTCGGGCACGCCCGCCCCGAGATCCGGGGACAGCGACTGCCACTGACAGGTCAGCATCCGGTGCCGCTGCAGGTCGCGGAACCCGCCGTAGTCGGAGACGATCTCGAACCGGTAGCGAACCGCCTCCCAGCCGCGACCGGGCCGGTGCCGGCGGTTGCCGCGCCCGTCGGCCAGCTCGGCCAGGATCTGCTCGCGCTCGATCGGGTCGAGGGCGCCGATCCGGCGCGTGACCTCGGCCTCGGGGAGCCCGGTCGCCTCGTACAGCGAGGCGGCGAGGAGCAGGTCCTCGTCGCCGTCGACGTGGACGAGCTCGACCGCCGGCGCGTCGGGCCCCTCGCGGCGGTCGAGCCCGAGCCGCGCGACCCAGCGCTCGGTCGCCTCGCGGCGCCGCTCGAGATACGAGATCCACTCGCCGCCGCGCTCGGGGCGGCCGACCCGCGAGATGAAGCTCGGGATCACCGCCGCGAGCTCCTCGTGCGCCATCGCACCGACCGCGCGGGCCTCCGGCAGCGGCGAGGCCGCGAGGCGGAGCAGGAGCTGCTCGTAGGCCTGACCCGAGGCGTAGATCCCGACGTGGGAGAGCGTCGCAGCCGGCAGCAGCCCGCGGAGCAGGTCGAGCGCCTTCGCCCTGATCGACCGCTCCCATGCTGCCCGCGGCTCCTCGCCGCGCGGCCAGCGCCGCTCCGCCCAGGCCCCGACTCCGGCCAGCGTCCGCGAGTAGATCGTGAAGATCTCGTCCATCGCCCGCCCGAACGCGGGGCCGAGCTCCTCGTCGCGCCAGTAGCGCCAGCTCCCGGGCGAGCCGGGCTCGGCGCCGGGCTCGATCGGCGCGTCGTAGGGGATGTAGCGGGTGGACTGCTCGAGGTAGGCGGCGAGGCGGCCGCGCTGCAGCACCTTCGTGAGGACGTTGCTGACCCATTCGCAGGCGAGGTGGGCGCCGCCGAGCTGGGCCACCGAGTCGTCCCCGTAGCCGATGAAGACGCGCTCGTAGAGCTGCGCCGCGCGTTCACCCGCGGCGCCGTCGAAGGGCCGGCCGCCAGCCGGAACGTCGGCGGCGAACTCGTCGAGGTAGAGGCGTCGCAGCGTGCCCTGATAGCGCGAGTAGCGGGCGAACAGCGCCCCCTTCACCGTCTCCGGCAGGTTCGTGAGCGTGAAGACGGGCCGGTCGAGGTTGCTGAAGTGGGGCTCCAGCAGCAGCCGCTCTTCGTCGCTGAAGGTCTCGACCGGATAACGCAAGGGCGTCGATGCTAAGGGTCGGGGCGGCGGGCGGGCACGACGGTGCTCGCCCGTCCCGCGCCGGGCCTCAGGCGTAGCCGAAGGCCCGGCGGTGGCGCTCGGTGGAGCGTCGCACGGCCTCGGCCTCCTCTGCGGTGAGGATCTCGCGCCAGCGCTCGTCGAGGACGATCTCGCTCGAGCTCGACAGGCGCATCCGGTTGCCGATGATGTGGTGCTCGCCGGCCAGGAACTCGTAGGGCCCGGGGAGCGGCTCGAGCCCGAGCAGCGCGCAGACCCGCCCGAACTCGCGCTCGGGATCGGCGCACAGGTCCTCGTAGCGGACCCGCAGCCGGCGCTCGGGGGGCAGCGCCGCGAACAGCCGCTCGGCCTGGGCGCTGCGCCGGCTCCAGTAACGCGAGGCGTCGCCGACCCGCCCGGCCCGGGCGGCGCGGGCGCTCTTCCCGGCCCGGGACTTCTTCGAGGCGACGAACCCGAGCGCGTCGCGGACCAGATGGACGACGTGGGGGGAGAGCGAGGTGGTGCGGTCGAGCTGCCGCGCCCGGTTGATGTTCTTCGAGGCGTCGACGAACACCGGCTTGCCGGTGATCGCCCGGGCGCTCGCCACCACCGCCTCGTTGCGGCGGGAGATCGCCCGGATCCGCTTGCCGAGGACCGGCGCGTGCTCGGCGACGCTGTCGCGGAGGGCGTCGGCGCGGTTGCTGCGCAGCGAGCTCGTGAGCGCCCGGCGGCTGAGGGCGTTCTCGGGGTCGAAGCGCAGGTCCCAGTGCTCGGGGTCGAAGCGCAGCCCGCGTCCGGCCATCTCGACGCCCACCGCAGCCCAGAACGGGCACTCCGACAGCTTCGCCCCGCAGGAGCATGGGTACTCGCGGCGGTCGGTCACGCCGCGGAACGGGCCCGTCATCTCGCCGACCGCGACGATCTGCGGATGCAGGTTGAGGAGGAACGAGAGCAGGGTCGAGCCGGTGAAGGAGGTGCCGGCGATGTAGAGGAACCGCTCCGGTCGGCGGTCACTCATGCGGCTCGGCCACGAGGCTCGGGGCTCTGCACTGGGCGGCCACTGTAACGGGGATCCGCGCGGCGCCGGCGCATTCGGCGCGCCGACGGGCCCCGGCCGGCGCGGGCCGGAGGAGGGGCGGAGGACCCGGCCCGCTCATCCGGGACCGAGCATCGACGCGAGCCCCTCGCCGGCGTGGGCGGAGAAGTCGATCAGCGGCGAGGGGACGATGCCGAACGCGACGGTGGCGGCCGTCGCCGCCAGGATCGCGCCGAGGACGAGCCAGCAGCGGCCGCCGCTCGGCGCGCCGCTCGGCGTTCGGCCCGGCTCGCCCGTGCGCCGGGGCAGCCCCGGCTCGCCCGCGGCTTCCGTCGACGCGCCCGCCATCGCCGGCGCCAGCCGCGGCGCCGGCCGCATCCAGATCGCGGCGACGACCCGCAGGTAGTAGACCAGCGAGATCATCGAGCCGACGACGATGAAGACGCCGAGCCAGGTGTAGTTGCCGGCGACCGCCGCCTCGATCAGGAACAGCTTGCCGATGAAGCCGGCGGTCCCCGGCAGGCCGGCGAGCGCCAGCATCGAGATCGTCAGCGACCACGCGAGCGCCGGGCGGTCCTTGCCGATCCCCTGGACGGCGGTGATGTCGTCGCCGTAGGCGGTCTCGCGCTCGCGGACCGCGATCACCGCGAACGCCGCCATGTTGATCAGCATGTAGGCGGCCAGGTAGAAGACGAGGGCGTCGATTCCCTTGACGGTGCCGAGCAGGAGGCCGGTCAGCATGTAGCCGGCCTGGGCGACCCCGGAGTAGCCGAGCAGCCGCTTCAGCGAGTCCTGGCCGAGCGCGCCGACGTTGCCGACGACGATCGTGACCGCCGCGAGCGCCGCGAGCGCCGGCTGCCACTGGTCGGCCGAGGGGCCGAGGGCGGTGATGAAGAAGCGGGCGAAGACCGCGAACGCGGCGGCCTTGGTCGCGACCGCCATGAAGGCCGTGATCGGCGTCGGGGCGCCCTCGTAGACGTCCGGAGTCCACTGGTGGAAGGGGGCGATCGAGACCTTGAAGGCGAGGCCGACGGCGACGAGCGCGATCCCGATCAGGACGAGCGGGTCGTCGGCGAGGTCGGCGCCGATCCCCTGCGCGATCGCTGTGAAGTCGGTCGCCCCCCCGGAGCCGCCGTAGATGAACGCCGACCCGTAGAGCAGCGTCGCCGACCCGATCGAGCCGACGATCAGGTACTTGAGCCCCGACTCGAGCGACCTCGAGCGCGAGCGGTGCGAGCCGCAGAGCACGTAGAGCGGGATCGAGAGCAGCTCGAGGGCGACGAAGAACGAGATCAGGTTCTGCGCCTCGGCGAGCAGGAGCATGCCGAGCACGGACCCGAGCAGCAGCGTGTGGGTCTCGCCGAAGCCGGCCTCCTCGGCGGCCGGATCGCGGAGCTGCAGCGGCACGACGAGCGCCGCCGCGGCAACCACGATCAGCCCGATCGTGATCGAGAGGCCGTCGCTGCGAAGCGCCCCGGCGACGAGATCGGCGTCGGGCTCGCCGAGCTGCCAGACGAGCAGCCCCGCCGCCGCCGCCAGGGTCGCGAGCGTCAGCGCCGAGGAGAGCCCGCGGCGCCCGCGCGGCCCGATCAGGCCGACGAGGAGGACGACGCAGATCCCCGCGACCAGGGCGATGATCGGCGAGAGCGCGCCGTAGTCGATGGCGGGCGTCTCGATCACGGCGCGACCCCCGCCGCGGCCGCGGGCCCGTAGCCCGTCCAGGCGTCAAATCCGCCGCGGCCGGCGACCGCCTCCGGCGCCGGCTCGGGCTCGATGCCCGGCGGGCAGTCGGCCTCGACGACCGCCGCGGGCTCCCCGGCGATCCCGTAGGGGTCCTCGCAGAGCGACGCGAGGCTGCGATCGACCGAGTCCTGGCCGCGCGTGGTGATCAGCCCCGGGTAGAGCGCGAGGGCGACGATGCAGGCGACGAGCGGCACCAGCACGACTCCCTCGCGCAAGGTCAGCTCACGCGAGTCGGCGCCCTCGGGGAGCGGGTTGTGCATCGTCCGCTGGTACATCCGCAGCGCGTAGAAGGCCGCGAAGGCGATGCCGGAGGAGGCGATCAGCGCGATCGCGACCTTGGTCTCGAAGACCCCCTTGAGGATGAAGAGCTCGCCGACGAAGTTGGCCGAGCCCGGGATCGCGAGCAGCGCCATCGTGACGACGATGAAGAGGGCCGCCAGAACCGGTGCCCGCTTCGCCATCCCTCCCATCGCGCGGATGTCCTCGGTGCCGGTGCGCTCGGCGAGCAGCGCGATGATCAGGAAGATCGGGGCGACGACGAGCGCGTGGTTGACCATCTGCAGCACCGAGCCGTCGCCGCCGGCGCCGCTGAGGCTGAAGATCCCAAGCGTGATGAACCCCATCTGGGCGATCGAGGAGAAGGCGACGATGTCGCGCAGGCCGGTGCGGGTGAAGGCCATCGCCGAGCCGTAGAGGATCGAGGCGAGGCCGATGATCAAAAGCAGCTCCTGGAAGTGGATCGAGGCGTCGGGGAAGACCGGGATGACGATGCGCAGGAACCCGTAGGCGGCGACCTTCGAGAGGACGCCGCCGAGCAGGATCAGCACGGGCAGCGGGCAGGAGCGGTAGGCGTCGACGACCCAGCCGTGGACGACGACGGCCGGCATCTTGACCAGGAAGGCGGCCGCGAAGAAGCAGAAGATCCAGTACTGGGTGCCGTCGGCGAGCGGGAACCGGCGGAGGACCTCGAGCGAGAACGTGATCCCGCCGGTCGCGTCGGCGCTGAGCACCGCGGTCGCGATCGCCCCGACCAGCATCAGGAGCGACCCGACGAGGGTGTAGACGATCATCTTGATCGTCGCCCGGATCCGATCGCCGGTTCCCCAGGCGCCGACCAGGAAGTAGAGCGGCACCAGCATCAGGTCGAAGCAGAGGACGAACAGCAGCAGGTCCTGGGCGAGGAAGCAGCCGAGCGTCGCGGTCTGCGCGAGCCCGAGCATGAAGAAGTAGTTGCGGGGACGGTCCGGAGCCTGTAGCGCCGACCACAGAACCGCCGCCGCCCAGAGCAGCGAGGTGAGCAGGACGAGGAAGACGCTGAGCCCGTCGACGCCGAGCTGGAAGCGGACGCCGAGCTGCGGGATCCAGCTCTCGTCGACGACGTCCCGCAGGACGCCGCCGGTCGCGTCGAAGCCGGCGACGAGGACGACCGCGAGGGCGAGCGACGCCAGCGCCCCGAGCGTCGCCCACCAGCCGACGATCCGCGCCGGCAGCAGGAACCCGATCAGGCCGACGGCGACGGGGATGGCGAAGATCGCGACCAGCATCAGGACGCCGCCAGGAGGAAGTAGAGCCCGAGGCCGGCGAGGCCGGCGACGACGAGCAGCGCGTAGAAGCGGACGAAGCCGGACTGGGCGGTGCGGACGACCGTCCCGAGCCCGCCGACGCCGTCGCCGGCGCCGCGGACGATGCCGTCGACGACGACGCGCTCGAAGGTGCCGGACGCGAACCGCCCGCAGGCGATCACCGGCCGGTAGGCGAGGGCGTTCAGCAGCTCGTCGAAGTACCAGCGGTTGAAGAGGAAGTCGTGCAGGCGGCGGAAGCGGTCGCGGAGCCGCAGGGTCGATCCCGGGGCGACCATGTAGAGGTAGAAGGCCGCGCCGATCCCGAGCAGCGAGCAGAGCCCGCCGACGGCCATGCCGATGTAGGCGTCGGTGGTCGAGACGTGGACCGTGGCGGCGATCGGGGACGCCTCGAAGACCGGCTCGAGGAAGCTCTCGAGGACGTGGGTTACCCCGGGGATCTGGATCAGCCCGCCGAACAGGGCGCCGAAGGCGAGGACCGCCATCGCGACCTTCATCGGCCATTCGCGCTCGGCGATGTGGTGGTCGGGGCCGGGGAAGCCGACGTCGGTGTCCTCGACCTCGCCGGTCGCCGGGTTGACGGGCTCCGCGTGGGCGAGGTGGCCGCCCTCGAGCTCCTTCGCCTCCTCGCAGGGCTCGCCGTAGACGACGCGGAAGACGATCCGGAACGAGTAGAAGGCGGTCAGGATCGCGCCGATGTAGCCGCCGACCGCGAAGATCCAGTACATGCCGCCGCGGGTCGCGGCGAAGGCGAGGATCTCGTCCTTGCTGAAGAAGCCGGATGTGCCGGGGAAGCCGGCGAGCGCGAGGGCGCCGACGATCAGCGCCCCGCAGGTGAACGGCATCGCGCGCCGGAAGCCGCGCATCCGGTCGATGTCCTGGATCGCCGCCATCGCCGCGATGATCGAGCCGGCCGCCATGAACAGGAGCGCCTTGAAGAACGCGTGGGTCATCAGGTGGAAGAGGCCGGCGCTGTAGGCGCCGATCGAGACGCCGACGATCATGTAGCCGATCTGGCTCATCGTCGAGAAGGCGATGATCCGCTTCAGGTCGGTGACGACGAGCGCGATCGTCGCCGCCATCAGCAGCGTGAACAGGCCGATGAAGGCGGCGACGTCGGCGGCGGTCGGGGCGAGGTCGAAGAGGGGGTAGGAGCGGGCGATCAGGTAGACGCCGGCGGTGACCATCGTCGCCGCGTGGATCAGCGCGCTGACCGGGGTCGGGCCCTCCATCGCGTCGGCGAGCCAGGTGTGAAGCGGCGCCTGCGCGGACTTGGCGATCGCCCCGACGATCAGCAGCAGGCAGATCGCGACCACCGTCCACTCGTTCGCGGTGAAGGCCTCGGGGGCGAGCTCGAAGACCGCGCCGTAGTCGGTCACGCCGAGCTCCTTGATCAGGAGGATCGCCGCGAAGACGAGCCCGATGTCGCCGATCACGTTGATCACGAACGCCTTCATGCCGGCGTCGGTCGCCGTCCGCCGCCGGTACCAGAAGCTGATCAGGGCGTAGGAGGCGAAGCCGACGAACGCCCAGCCGACGATCAGCAGCACGTAGTTGCCGGCGAGGACCAGGAGCAGCATCGAGAAGACGAAGAAGTTGAGGAAGGAGAAGAAGCGGCGGTAGCCGCGGTCGCTGCCCATGTAGGCGACCGAGTAGAGGTGGATCAGGGCCGAGACGCCGGTGACGACGAGTGCCATGAAGACCGACAGCGGGTCGACGAGGATCCCGAGGTCGAAGGGGATCCCGGCGGCGCCGGCGTAGTCGTAGAGGGTGCTCGCGATCTCGCGCTGGTCGGCCGGCCGGTCGAGCAGCCCGAGCAGGGCGCCGACCGAGCAGGCGAAGGCGAGGGCGATCGCCAGTGTCCCGATCCACCCGGCGGCCTTCGCCGAGAGGACGCGGTAGAGCAGCGCGATCAGCAGCGACCCGGCGAGCGGGAACGCGAGGACGAGCCAACCCCAGGTGCTGATGCTCACGGGGACCCCGCCCGCCGCTGACGAGCCTCCGAGCCGCGGCCCGGAGCAGGCGTGGCCTCACCACCGCGGCGGTGAGGCCGCGGCCCCGGCCTGCGGCCTGCGCCCTGCGCCCTCACCCGCGCAGCTCCCGGGCCTCGTCGACGTCGAGCGGGATCCGGCGCCGGTACATGGCGACGATCAGGCCGAGGCCGACGACGACCTCGCAGGCGGCGACGACCATCACGATCATCGCGAAGACCTGGGCGTCGGCGTTGCCGAGGTTGCGGCCGAAGGCGAGCAGGGCGAGGTTTGCGCTGTTCAGCATCAGCTCGAGGCAGAGCAGGATCACCAGCGGGCTCCGCCGGACGAGGACCCCGCCGGCGCCGATCGCGAACAGCAGCGCGCTCAGGACCAGGTACCAGGTGGTGCCCATCAGGCGGCGCCCCCGCGATCGACCGGCGCCGGCCTGCGGGCCGCGAGCACGACCGCTCCGACCGCGGCGATGAGGAGCAGGAGCGACGCCGCCTCGAACGGGATCAGGAAGCGCTCGAGCAGCAGGCGCCCGACCGCCTCCGGCGAGCCGAAGCCCGCGGGGATCACCTCGCCCTCGTCGCCGAGCGACTTCAGGCCGGAGCCGAGCACGGCGATCGAGAGCTCGATGAAGAGCGCCGCGCCGATGAGCGGGGCGAGGATGCGCTGGCCCGGGATCGCGTCCCAGAGCGGCTCCTCGACGCCTCCGACATAGGCGGCGACGAACACGTAGAGGACCATGACCGCCCCGGCGTAGACGACGACTTGGGCGGCGGCGACGAACTCGGCGTGCAGCAGCAGGAACAGCCCCGCGAGCGAGAACAGGTGCACGACGAGGGCGAGCACGCTGTAGAAGGGGTTGCGCAGGGCGATCACCGCGATCGCGCCCCCCAGCGCGCCGATCGCCCCGGCGAAGAATGCGACCTGCTCCATTGCCGGGCATCCTAGGTAACTGCGCGACTTGCAGCCCTCTGGGCCGCGCGGCCGCGCCGGCCGACGGGATCACGCCCCGGCGGCCCTCACCGGGCATAGAGTCCCCGGTGATGGAAACGCTGATGCGGGCCGCCTCCAGGATCACGCTGCGGCTGCTCTTCCGGCCGGTGATCGGCTCGCGGCTGCCGATCGGGTTCCAGCGCCGGTGGGCCGCGGCGCTGACCCGGATCGCCGGCGGGCCGAGAGGGGTCGAGCGCAGCGAGATCTGGGCCGGCGAGCTTGCGATGAAGCGGCTGCGCCGGGCCGACGCCGGGGTCGGGCCGGTCGATCCGTCGGGCCGCGAGGCCGTCCTCTACCTGCACGGCGGCGGGTTCGAGATCGGCGGCGGCGAGATGTACGTCGGGTTCGCCTCAAGGATCGCGGCGATCACGGGGGCCGACGTCTACCTCCCCGACTACCGCCTCGCGCCCGAGCACACCCAGCCCGCTCCCACAGACGACGCCTTCGCTGCCTACCGCGCGGTGCTCGAGCTCGGGCACGACCCCGGGCGGACGGCGGTCGTCGGCGACTCCGCCGGCGGCGGCATCGCGGTCTCGACGGTCCGGACGCTGCGCGAGATGGGCCTCCCGGGACCGGCGGCGATGGTCCTGATCTCGCCCTGGCTCGACCTGTCGCTCTCGGGGGCGAGCGTCGGGCTGGTCGGCCGCCGCGATCCGATGCTGCGGCGCGAATGGCTCGAGCGCGCCGCCCGCGGCCACGCCGCCGGCCTCCACCTCGACGACCCCCGCGTGTCTCCCCTGTTCGCCGACCTGCGAACGCTGCCGCCGACGCTCGTCCAGGTCGGCACCGACGAGATCCTGCTCGATGACTCGACCCGCTTCGCCGAGCGCGCCTACGCGGCCGGCGTCGAGGTCGAGCTGCAGCGCTTCGACGGCCTCTTCCACGACTTCCAGGTGTTCGCGCGGCTGCTGCCGACCGCCCGGGGCGCTCTCGACGACATCGCCTCCTTCCTGCGCCGGCGCCTGGCCGCCGGCGGTTGAGCTCCGGCGGCCGCCGCCGGGTGGACAGGGGTATGAGCCGGCCGGGCCGGGACGCCGACCCGTCCGCTCCGGCGCGCTACTGTGGGGCCGCCCGCAGGGAGGCCGCGAAGGCACGGCTCCGGGCCCGTCCAACCCGATTGGGGCAGATTGGAAGCCAGCCAATTCCGTGAGGAGAGGGAAGCGCCGGTCGGTGGCTCCGCGGAGCTCGTCGGCTCCGACTTCGTCGTCCCGCTGAGATCGCCGTGGCGGCTCTTCTGGGACCGGTTCCGGGAGGACCGCCTCGCGCTGCTCTCGCTCGCCTTCATCGGCCTGCTCGTCCTCGTCGCGATCCTCGCCCCGGCGATCGTCTCGATCCTCGGCGCTCCCGACCCGAACGCTCGTGACACCGCCGCCCTCGACCCGCTGTTCGCGACGCCGACCGGGCCGTCCGCCGACCACTGGTTCGGGATCGACCAGCTCGGACGCGACGTCTTCAGCCGCACCGTCTACGGCGCCCGCGTGTCGCTGGTCGTGGCCTTCGCCGCGACCGCGCTCGCGACCGTCTTCGGCGTCGTCGCCGGGCTGCTCGCCGGCTACTACCGGGGTTGGACCGACACCGTGATCTCGCGCTTCGTCGACGTCCTGCTCGCGATCCCCTACCTGCTGCTCGCCACCGGGCTCGCTGCCGCCTGCACCCTCGGGCAGACCAGCGGCGGGGGCGGGGCCGGATGCCTCGGCGGGCTGATCGAGCCCGGGCTCGGCGTCGTCATCTTCGTCATCGCGTTCACGAGCTGGACCTACATGGCTCGGATCGTCCGCGGCCAGGTGCTGTCGCTGCGCGAGAAGGAGTTCGTCGAGGCGGCGCGCTCGATGGGCGCCTCCGACATGCGGATCGTGTTCCGCGAGCTGTTGCCGAACCTGACCGCCCCGATCATCGTCTACGCCTCGATCCTGATCCCCCAGGTGATCCTCTACGAGGCAGCCCTCTCGTTCCTCGGCGTCGGGGTCGGCTCCGACACGCCGAGCTGGGGCCAGATGATCTCCGAGGCGACCCCGGTCTTCGCCGACGCCTGGTGGTACATGCTGTTCCCCGGCCTCGCGCTCGTCTTCACGGTCCTCGCCTTCAACTTCGTCGGCGACGCGATGCAGGATGCCCTCAACCCGCGGAAGCGTCGGAGCTGATCGGGAGACTCGATGAAGCAGGAGACGAAGGAGCCCATCTTGACCGAGACGAACGAGCCCACATCGACCGAGACGAACCCGTCGAGATCGAAAGGAACGACGATGCGAGAGAAGGCCCTGATGGCCCTGACCTGCGGGGCGCTGCTGGTTGCGGCGCCGGTCCTCGCCGCCTGCGGCGGCGGGGACGGCACGAGCTCGGGCAGCGACGCGGCGAAGGCCCGGTACGCGGCGCCGACCGAGGCCCCGTCCGACGCCCGGACCGGCGGCGAGCTGACCGTGATCGCGGCATCAGACGTCGACTACATCGACCCCGGCGCGGCCTATTACCAGTTCACCTACATGATCACCTCGGCCACGCTCTCGCAGCTCGAGGGCTACGCGCCGGCCGACGTCGAGCACGCGACGCCGCAGCTGGCGACCGAGCCGCCGACCGTCTCCGACGACGGCAAGACGATCACCTACACGATCCACGACGACGTCGAGTACTCGCCGCCGGTGAGCCGGACGGTCACCTCCGACGACGTCAAGTACGCGATCGAGCGCTCGCTGTTGCCGGGCGTCCCGAACGGCTACGTCCAGACCTACCTGGCCGGCGTCGAGGGGATCGACAAGGCGATCGAGGAGGCCCAGGACGACCCGACAGGCGGCGCTCCCGACATCAGCGGGATAACGACGCCGGACGACACGACGCTCGAGATCAAGCTCGAGAACACGACCTCGATCGGCGTGATCGGCGCCCTGACCCTCCCGGTCAGCGCTCCGGTGCCGGAGGAGTACGCGAAGCAGTACGACGCCGAGAACCCCTCGACGTACGGTGAGCACCAGGTCGCGACCGGCCCGTACATGATCCAGAACGCCTGCGTCGACGACAGCGGCGAGGTGGTCGATCCGAAGTGCGACGGCGAGCTGACCGGCTACACGCCGAACAAGGAGATCCACCTGGTCCGCAACCCGAACTGGGGCGGCGAGGCCGGATCGCCGCCCGATTGGGACTTCCGTCCCGCCTACCTCGACCAGATCACGATCCAGGAGGGCTTCGCCGACACGGTGTCGGCCTCGAAGAAGGTGCTCGACGGAAGCGGCCTCGTGAACGGCGACTTCACGACCCCGCCGAGCGCGATCAAGCAGGCGGCGACGAGCGGCGAGGAGGGCCAGCTCACGCTGACCCCGAGCGGCGGCAACCGCTACGTGGCGCTGAACACGTCGCGGCCGCCCTTCGACGACGTCAACGTCCGCAAGGCGGTCGTCGCCAACGCCAACCGGACCGACCTGCGGAACACCCGCGGCGGCGAGCTGACCGGTCCGGTCGCAAGCCACTACCTGCCGCCGGAGTTCCCCGGGTTCGAGCAGGCCGGCGGGCTCGAGGGCCCCGACCTCGACTTCATGGCGAACCCGGACGGCGATCCCGAGCTGGCCGCGGAGTACATGAAGAAGGCCGGGTTCTCGAGCGGGAAGTGCGAGGGCTCGGAGTGCGAGATCACGATGGTCGGCGATGACTCGCCGCCGGGCTCGGACACCGCGGCGGTCGTCAAGGACCAGCTCGAGCAGCTCGGCTTCGAGGTCAACTTCCAGAAGGTGACCCACGACATCATGTACACGAAGTTCTGCAGCACCCCGTCGAACGCGCCCGAGGTGTGTCCGAACGTGGGTTGGCTGAAGGACTTCAACGACGGGCAGTCGATGCTCGATCCGACGTTCAACGGGCAGAACGTGATCCCGGAGAACAACTCCAACTGGCCGCAGCTGGACGATCCGAAGATCAACGAGGCGATCGACGCCGCCACGTTGATCGACGATCCCGAGGAGCGGGCCCGGGCATGGGGCGACGTCGATCGGATGATCACCGAGGTGGCGCCCGCGATCCCCTACATCTGGGACGACCAGGCGAACATCCAGTCGGCCGACGTCGCCGGCGTGATCAACAAGTTCAACGCCAACTGGGACCTGGCGTTCACCTCGTTGAAGCCGTGACCGCCGGCGCACTGAGCGGCTGAAGGGCAGGGGGCCCGCCCGCGGGCGGGCCCCCTGCCCCGACCGAACGCACCACCGACCAGACCCGAACCCGCAGATGGCCCGCTACATCGTCCGCCGACTGATCTGGGCGCTCTTGATGCTGATCGCGGTCAGCGGGGTGGTCTTCATCCTCTTCTACGTCTTCCCGTCCGCCGACCCGGCCCAGCTCCGCGCCGGGCGCCAGGCGAACGAGGACCAGATCGAGGCGATCCGCGAGTCGCTCGGGCTCGACAAGTCCGTCCTCGAGCAGTTCTGGATCTACCTCAAGGGCGTGTTCACGCCGCTCGACCTCCCCGGCACCGACTCCACCGGGCCGCTGTATCTCGGGCACAGCTACCAGTCCAACGCCGACGTCAAGGACGTGATCGTCTCCGACCTGCCGGCGACCGCGCTGCTCGTCTTCGGGGCCGTGATCATCTGGATGGCGGTCGCGATCCCGACCGGGATCATCTCCGCGATCCGCCAGCGCTCGCTGCTCGACCGCTCGACGATGATCACGACACTCGTCTTCATCTCGGCGCCCGTCTTCTGGCTCGGGCTCGTCGCCCTCTACCTGTTCGCCCAGGACGTCGGCGTCATCCCGGTCTTCCCCGGCATCGGCAGCTACGCGACCGCCGACACCTTCCTGTCGAAGTGCGCTTCGATGATCCTGCCGTGGCTCGTCCTCGCCGCGGCGACGGCGGCGATCTACGCCCGCTACCTGCGCTCGCAGATGATCGACGTGATGCAGGAGGACTACATCCGCACCGCCCGCGCCAAGGGCTTGCCGGAGAAGCGCGTGATCGGCAAGCACGTCCTCCGCAGCGCGATCACGCCGATCGTGACCCTGCTCGGGCTCGACGTCGCCGTGCTGCTCGCCGGCAACGCGATCCTCACCGAGACCGTCTTCAACATCCCCGGGATCGGCGCCGAGACCTTCAACGCGATCAAGCGCTCGGACCTGCCGATGATCCAGGGGATCACGCTATTCGGCGCGTTCTTCATCGTCACCCTGAACCTGGTCGTCGACATCGTCTACGCCTACCTCGACCCGAGGGTCCGCTACGAATGAGCGCGCCGCTGCTCGAGATCGACGACCTGCGGGTCCACTTCTCGACCGACGAAGGCGTCGTCAGGGCGGTCGACGGGGTCTCGCTCGAGATCGCGGAGGGTGAGATGCTGGGGATCGTCGGCGAGTCCGGCTCCGGCAAGTCGGTCGCGAGCCTGACGGTCCTCGGCCTCACCCGGGCCGCGAACGCGGAGATCACCGGCCAGATCAGCTTCGAGGGACAGGACCTGACCGCGATGGACGACGAAGGGCTGCGGCGGATCCGCGGCAACGGGATCGCGATGATCTTCCAGGACCCGCTCTCGGCGCTTCATCCGTTCTACCGGGTGGGCAACCAGCTCGTCGAGGCGATCCAGGTCCACCGGGACGTCGGCGACGCCGACGCCCGCGCCCGCGCCGTCGAGCTGCTGGAGCTGGTCGGGATCCCCGATCCCGGGCGGCGGATGGGCGAGTACCCGCACGAGCTCTCGGGCGGCATGCGGCAGCGGGTGATGATCGCGATGGCGCTCACCAACGACCCGAGGCTGCTGATCGCCGACGAGCCGACCACGGCCCTCGACGTGACGACCCAGGCGCAGATCCTGCGCCTGATCGAGCGCCTCCGTCGGGAGCTCGGGATGGCGGTGATCATGATCACCCACGACCTCGGCGTGATCGCCGAGGTCGCCGACCGGGTGATGGTCATGTACGCCGGCGAGGCGGTCGAGGCGGGGACCCTGGAGCAGATCTTCTACGACCCCCAGCATCCCTACACGTGGGGATTGCTCGGGTCGCTGACGCGGGTCGACCAGCCGCGGCTCGCCCGGCTCGCCCAGATCGCCGGCCAGCCGCCGTCGCTGATCAACCCGCCGGGCGGCTGCCACTTCCGCGACCGCTGCCCGCACGAGTTCGCCAAGTGCACCGAGCACCCCGATCTCGAGCGGCGCGGCGGCGACGCCGGCCACCGGGACCGCTGCTGGCTGGCGCCCGATCGCAAGCGCGAGGCCAGGGTGATCGCGAGCACCGGCGCGATCGGGCTCGAGGCGGCGAAGGAGCCGGCCTCATGAGCAGCCTCGCCGAGAGCGGTCCGGTCCCGGCCGGCGCCGGGGTCGGCGCCGAGGGCCCGATCCTCGTCGTCGAGCGACTCGTCAAGCACTTTCCGATCAAGGCGGGGATCCTGATCGACCGCCAGATCGGCGCCGTGCGGGCGGTCGACGACGTCTCGTTCTCGGTCGACCGGGGCGAGACGCTCGGGCTCGTCGGGGAGTCGGGATGCGGCAAGTCGACGCTGGCCCGCTCGATCCTGCAGCTGATCGCGCCGACCTCGGGCTCGGTCCGCTTCGAGGGCCGCGAGGTCGCCGGGCTCGGCCGGCGCGCGGCGCGGGAGCTGCGAGCCGACATGCAGATGGTCTTCCAGGACCCGTACGCGTCGCTGAACCCGCGCAAGCGGATCGCGCAGATCATCGGCGATCCGATGCTCCTCCACGGCATCGTCGAGCGCGGCGAGGTCAAGGCGGTGGTCCAGGACCTGCTCGAGACGGTCGGGCTCAACCCCGAGCACTACAACCGCTTCCCGCACGAGTTCTCCGGCGGCCAGCGGCAGCGGATCGGGATCGCGCGGGCGCTCGGGCTGCGGCCGAAGCTGATCATCGCCGATGAGCCCGTCTCGGCCCTCGACGTCTCGATCCAAGCCCAGATCATCAACCTGCTCGAGGACCTCCAGGAGGAGTACCGGCTCACTTACGTCTTCGTCGCCCATGACCTCTCCGTCGTCCGCCATGTCGCCGACCGGATCGCGGTCATGTACCTCGGCAAGATCGTCGAGATCGGCCCCGCCGAGGCCGTCTACGACACCCCGATCCATCCCTACACCGAGGCGCTGCTCTCCGCCGTCCCGATCCCCGACCCCCGCGCCAACGCCGCCCGCAGGCAGATCGTCCTCGAGGGCGACGTCCCCAGCCCCGCCGATCCCCCGGCCGGCTGCCGCTTCCACACCCGCTGCCCGCGCGCGACCGACGTCTGCTCGACCGGGGAGCCGCTTCTGATCGACCACGGCGGCGGCCACCACGCCGCCTGCCACCACCCGCTCGACAGGGCTTGAGGGTCGATCCCTCGACCATGATCTCGGCGCGATGCGAGCGTCTGCTTGGATTCGCCGGGCATCGCCATGCGGTGACCCGTCCCGGCGCGCGATTCACCACGACTCGGTGTCAGATCGGCAACGAAGGCCGTGCGGAGCTCCCGCCCGATTAGGCTTGCCTGGCCGATGGGACCGCTGGGCGGAGTGAAGGTCGTCGAGATCGCCTCGATCGGGCCGGGGCCGTTCGCGGCGATGATGCTGGCCGACATGGGCGCCGACGTGGTCCGGCTCGAGCGCGCCGGCGGCGAGAGGGGCCTCGGCTCGGGATCGTGGAACTTCATGCACCGCGGCCGCCCATCGGTCGCCTGCGACCTGAAGACGGAGGCCGGCCGCGGCCTCGCCCTGCGCCTGTGCGAGCGGGCCGACGCGCTGGTCGAGGGGTTCCGGCCGGGCGTGATGGAGCGGCTCGGGCTCGGGCCGGAGGACGTCGCCGCGAGCAACCCGAGGCTCGTGTACGGGCGGATGACCGGCTACGGGCAGGAGGGGCCGATGGCGGCGACGGCCGGCCATGACATCAACTACATCTCGCTGTCGGGCGCGCTCGGGTCGATGGCCCGGGCGGGGGAGCGCCCGCTCTTCCCGCTCAACCTCGTCGGCGATTTCGGCGGCGGCGGGATGCTGCTCGCGCTCGGAGTTCTCGCCGCGGTGATCGAGGCGCGCGAATCGGGGCGCGGGCAGGTCGTCGACGCCTCGATGGTCGAGGGGGCGTCGGTGATGATGACCCTGATCCACGCGTTGCGCGCGATCGGGATGTGGAGCGGGACGCCGGGCACCAACCTGCTCGACTCGGGGGCCCACTTCTACGAGGTCTATGAGTGCGCCGACGGCGGCTTCATCGCGGTCGGCGCGCTCGAGCCGCAGTTCTACGCGAAGCTGCTCGAGCTGCTCGAGCTCGACCCGGCCGAGTTCCCGCAGATGGACCGGGCACGTTGGCCCGAGCTGAAGGAGCGCTTCGCCGCCGTCTTCCGGACGAAGACGCGCGACGAGTGGGCGGCGATCCTCGAGCCCGCCGAGGCCTGCGCCACCCCGGTGCTGAGCCTGGAGGAGGCGCCGAGCCATCCCCACAACCACGCCCGCGGGAGCTTCGTCACGGTCGGCGGACACCCGCAGCCGGCGCCGGCGCCCCGCTTCGGCCGGACCCCGCCCGACCCTCCCGCCCCGCCGCCGGAGCCGGGAGCGGACACCGGTGCGGCCCTCGCGGCGTGGGGGCTCGAGCCGGGGGAGATCGCCGCCTACCGCGCGGCTTGCGGCGAGGGGCCGGGGCGACCGCCGCTCCCTTGACCCGGGCCGGTGCCCGGGACCGCCGGCCGCCGCTTTCCCGGAGCCCCCCGCGGAACGGCGCCGGGCGCCGGGTCACTCGCCCTCGTTGCGCAGCGGCGTCCTCACGATCGGCTCGGCGAGCAGCATCTCCTTGGTGAAGATCAGGTCGTTGCGGTTGTAGTCGGCCATCTCGTACTCGTGGCCCATCGTGATCGCGTCGAACGGGCAGGCGACCTCGCAGTAGCCGCAGAAGATGCAGCGCGCGAGGTTGATCTCGTAGACGGCGGCGTAGCGCTCGCCGGCCGAGACACGGTTGTCGGGGTCGTTCTCGGCGGCGACGACGCGGATGCAGTCGGCCGGGCAGGCGGCGGCGCAGAGCGAGCAGCCGACGCACTTCTCGAGGCCGGTGTCCTCGAAGCGGTGGAGCTTGTGGCGGCCGCGGAAGCGCGGGTAGACGGGGGTCTTCTCCTCGGGGTACTCGATCGTCACCGGCCCCTCGACGATCCTGGCCATCGTCGTCTTCAGCCCCCGCAGCGTCTCGCCGAAAGCCCGGTATGCGCCCCTGACCCCGCCCGGCTCGGGCCCGCGCTGGACCGACACGACCGAGTCGTCGGGCAGGTACGGGAACGACTCCCGGCCCTCGCTGCCCGCCGCCCGCCGCCCGCTCATGTCACGACCACCAGTACTGCCGTGACGAGGACGTTCAGCGTCGCCAGCGGCAGCAGCACCTTCCAACCGAGGCTCATGAGCTGGTCGTAGCGGAGCCGCGGCAGGGTCGCCCGGACCCAGATGAAGAGGCAGATCAGGACCATGATCTTGGCGAGCATCCAGATCGGCCCGAGCCAGTCGGGCCCGGGCCCGTGCCAGCCGCCGAGGAACATCGCCGCGGCGATTCCCGAGACGACGACCATCTCCATGTACTCGGCCATGAAATAGGAGCCGAAGCGCATGCCGCCGTACTCGGTGTTGTAGCCGGCGACGAGCTCGGCGTCCGCCTCGGGCAGGTCGAACGGAGGCCGGTTCGTCTCCGCGAAGCCGGCGACCATGAAGATCAGGAAGCCGACGAACTGGGGGATGACGTACCAGATGGTGTCGGCCTGGGCGTTGGCGATGTCGACGAGGCTCAGCGAGCCGGCCATCATGATCACCCCGAGCAGGGCCAGCCCCATCGAGATCTCGTAGCTGATCAGCTGCGCGGCCGACCGCATCGCCCCCATGAAGCTGTACTTCGAGCCCGAGGACCAGCCGCCGAGCAGGAGCCCGTAGAAGGAGATGGACCCGAAGGCGAACGCGTAGAGGATGCCGATCGAGACGTCGATCCCGTAGAGGCCGACGTTGCCGTCGGCGACGTCGCCGAACGGGATGATCGCCAGCGTCGCCGTGGCGCTGAGGATGACCAGCGCCGGTGCGATCGCCCAGAGGATCGGCACCGCCGCATCCGGCTTGTACGCCTCCTTGCTGAGCAGCTTGACGACGTCGGCGAGCGGCTGCAGCAGGCCCTTGGGCCCGACCCGGTTCGGCCCGTAGCGGGCCTGGAAGCGGCCGAGCAGCTTGCGCTCCAGCAGCAGGATCATCGGCACGAGGCCGAGGATCACGGCGAAGATCACGAGCGATTTCACGACCATGATCCAGCTCGCCTCGGCGAAGCCGACGTCGGCCGCTACCACTTCACCGGCTCCCGCTTGGTGACGACGAGCGCCGGCGCCCCCGATCCCTCCCGGGCCTCGGCGGCGGCGCCATCCTCGGCGCTCCCGGCTCCCTCCGGCCCGGGCTCCTGCTCGGGCGCCGGCGCGACCTCGACCCGGCGGGCGCCGGCGAGCAGCCCGGCGGGCTCGGCGCCGGTCCCCTCGAGCAGGAACGCGGTCCCCGTGAGCATCCGCTCGCGGAGCGCGACGGTGGCGAGCAGCGAGCGCCCCCCGGCGCTGACCGCGACCGGGTCGCCGTCCCCGAGCCCGAGCCGCTCGGCGTCGGCGGGCGAGATCTCGAGCCGCTGGCGGGCGGCGAGGAAGCGCAGCGCCGGGTTCCGCTCGGCGACGTGATCGGCCCAGAGGTCGCGGTGGGTGCCGAGCCGCAGCCCGGCGCCGGCGACGTCGCCGGGCGCCCCGGCGGGCGCCTCGGCGGGCGCCTCGAGGCCGTCGAGGCGGAGGTCGTTGCGATCCTGCCAGCGCAGGCCGAGGCCGCCGATCTCGTCGATCGTGATCCCCGCGTAGGGGGCGACGTCGGCGGCGAGCAGGTCGAAGACCTCGCTCGCGGTCCCGGCGCCCGGATCGGCGCCGAGACGGGCCGAGAGCTCGCTCAGCGCCTGCCACAGCGGGCGCACCGATCCCGGGCGCGGAACCGAGGGCCGGACCCGTTGCAGGCGCCCGTCCGGATGGGTGACCGTGCCCTCCTTCTCGGCGTCGCCCTCGGCCGGCAGGTGGACGTCGGAGGCCGCCGTCGAGGCGCCGTCGAACATCGAGATCGAGAGAGTGAAGCGGGCCGCCGAGAGCGCCCGCTTCCAGCCCTCGGGGTCGTCGAAGTCGCGGACCGGGTCGGCGTCGGCGAGGATCAGCGCGTCGATCTCGCCGGCCTCGAGCGCGGCGCGGATCGCGTCCGCCGAGCGGCCCCGCTCGGCCGGGGCGTAGCCGGGGCCGATCCCCTCGGCACAGCCGGCCTCGCGGAGGCCGCGGCCGTTGGCGCTCAGCGGGATCTCGTAGAGGCCGGCCCCCGCGGCCCCGTCGAGGCCGAGGACGTCGGCGAGCCCGAGCAGCGCCTCCGCCACCTGCTCGCGATCGTCGCCGGCGAGGATGCGCTCGCCCCAGACGACCACGACCGGACCCGAGTCGCGGAGCGCCGCGGCGATCTCGCCGACGCCGCCGTCGCCGGAGCCCGCAGCGATCGCCGCCCGCAGCCCGGCGATGAAGGCGCCCGCCTCCCCGGGGGCGTAGCGATGAGCCTCCAGGCAGCCGTTCGATCCGATCGCGGCGCCGCCGTCGAGCGCCGTCGGCCGCTCGCCCGCGACGAGGAGCTTGGCGCCGCCCCTGCGCACCGCCTTGCGGATCCGTAGCTCGAGGATCGGCATCTCGTGCATCGGGTCGCAGCCGAGGACGAGGATCGCACCGGCGTCGTCGATCGCCGCCGTCGGGGCCGTCAGCCCGGGGTCGGCGAGGCGGGCGCGGGCGCCGCGGCTGAGGCCGGGGCGGGGGGTGGAGCAGATGTCGGCGGAGCCGAGGGCGCCCCGGACGAGGCGCTGGATCAGCCACCCCTCCTCGTTCGAGGTCGAGCCGCCGACGATCGCCGCCGTCCGGCCGATTGCCGGCGCCAGCCCGCGCGCCGCCGCCTCGAGCGCCTCCTCCCAGCTCGCCGCCTCGAGGCCGCCGCCGGACCTGACCCGCGGCCCGAGCGGGCGCTCCGGGCTCGCGAGCATCTGGAAGCCGAAGCGCCCCTTGTCGCAGAGCCAGCCGTCGTCGACCTCGGAGTTGTCGCGCGCGAGCGTCCGGACGACCTGCTCGTCGCGGACCGTGAGCTTGACGTTGCACTGGCTCGGGCAGAGGGTGCAGACCGAGCCCGCGTCCTCGATGTCCCAGGGGCGGGCCCGGAACCGGTAGGCCTGCGAGGTCAGGGCCCCGACCGGGCAGAGCTCGATGATGTTGCCGTGGAACGGGCCGATGTAGGGCCGGTCCTCATGGGTGCCGACGAAGGTCCGGTCGCCGCGCTCGAGAAGCTGCAGCTGCTCGTCCTCGGCGACCTCCTGGCTGAAGCGGACGCAGCGGTAGCACATGATGCAGCGCTCGCGGTCGATCCTGATCAGCGGCGAGAGCGGCAGCGGCTTCTCGAAGTGGCGCTTGGGGTCGACGACCCGGCTGCGACCCGTCCCCCAGCCCGTCGAGATGTCCTGCAACGGGCACTCGCCGCCCTTGTCGCAGACCGGGCAGTCGAGCGGGTGGTTGACGAGCAGGAACTCGACGATCGCGTTCTGGGCCTCCTTGACGCGGTCGTTCTGCGTGTAGACGACCATTCCGTCGCGGACCGGGGTCGAGCACGACGTCTGCAGCTTCGGGATCCCCTCGATCTCGACCAGGCACATCCGGCAGGCGCCGACCGGGTCGCCGAGCTTCGGCTCGTAGCAGAAGACCGGGATCTCGACGTCGCCGTGCTTGGCGGCGTCGACGAGCATCGTTCCCTCGACGGTCTCGATCTCGACCCCGTCGATGACGATCGTGATCGGCTTCGGGTCGGCGGCGCTCATGCGCCCGCCCCCGAGACCACCGCCGCGGGCCCGGGCTCGAGCGGCGCCGGGGCGACCTCGCGGGCGCGGGCGATCGTCTCCTCGAACTCGTGCCGCCAGCGCCGCACCATCGAGCTGACCGGCATCGCCATCGCGTCGCCGAGGACGCACAGGCAGTGGCCGATGATGTTCTCCTGCACCGAAGCGATGATGTCGAGGTCCATCGGCGTCGCCTCGCCGCGGACGACGCGCTCGAGCATCTTCACGGTCCAGTTCGTCCCCTCCCGGCAGGGCGTGCACTTGCCGCACGACTCGTGCCGGTAGAAGCGGGCGGTGCGCAGCGCCATCTCCGGGATCGAGACGGTGTCGTCGGCGACGATGATCGCCCCCGAGCCGAGCATCGAGCCCGCCTCGGCGAGCGCCTCGAACGAGTAGGGGAGGTCGAGCTCCTCGGGGCCGAGGACCGGCGAGGAGGACCCGCCCGGATACCAGGCCTTGAGCTCGCGGCCCTCGGGCGGGCCGCCGGCGAGGCCGTAGATGATGTCGCGGGAGGGGATCCCGAGCTCGATCTCGTAGTTGCCGGGGCGGCGCACGCAGCCGGAGACCGAGACGACCTTGGTTCCGGTCGACTGCTCGGTGCCGAAGCCCTTGAACCAGTCGGGCCCGTTGTTGACGACGTTCGGCAGGTTCATCAGCGTCTCGACGTTGTTGATCAGCGTTGGGCCGTCGTAGAGGCCCTGGATCGCCGGGAAGGGCGGCTTCAGCCGCGGGTTGCCGCGCTTGCCCTCGAGCGAGTCGAGCAGGGCCGTCTCCTCGCCGCAGATGTAGGCGCCGGCGCCGCGGTGGACGACGATGTCGACGTCGACCTTCGTGCCGAGCACGTCCTCGCCGAGGTAGCCGGCATCGTATGCCTCGGCGACCGCGGCATCGAGGCGGTCGGCGATCTCCGCGTACTCGCCGCGGATGTAGATGAAGGCCCGGGTCGCCCCGGCGGCCATCGCCCCGATCGCGACCCCCTCGACGAGCCCGTGCGGGTTCTTGAGCATCAGCTCGCGGTCCTTGAAGGTGCCGGGCTCGGACTCGTCGGCGTTGCAGCACAGGTACTTGGCCATGTCCCCGTGCGGCAGGAAGCTCGCCTTCTTGCCCATCGAGAACCCGGCGCCGCCGCGACCGCGCAGGCCCGAAGCCTCGAACTCGCTGACGAGCTCACCGGGTTCGCAGTCGCGAAACGCCCGCTTCAGGGCGGTGTAGCCGCCGTACCGCTCATAGGTCTCGAGCCGGCACAGCCCGGGCTCGTCGATGTGCCGGAACAGGACCCTGGTCTCGAGGCTCTCAGGCAAGCTTTCCTCCGGCTCCCGACACCCCGCGAAACCTACCGGAACCCGCTTCCGGAGCCACTTGGTGCGAATCGGCGCTATCGCTTTCGCCACCGCTCGGGGCCGGCCCGCCGGCAGCGCGATCGCCGATGTCGTGCCCGGGCCGGCAGCGGGGCGGGGCGGGGAAGGCCGGCGGGGGGCGGAGAGCGCGGCCGGGGGAACCCCCGCGCCGCGGGGAGGCGGCCGGGGCGCCGGGCGGGGCGGCTCAGCCGGAGCCGGCGACGCGGGGGTCGGGATCGCCGTCGGGGCCGCCGGCGAGCGGGCGCTTCGCCATCTCCCGGTCGGGAAGGACCTCGGCGCCGCTCCGGAGCGCGTCGACGACCGCCGCCGCGTCGGCGTCCTCGAGCGGGCCGTAGTAGCGCTCGTCGATCGAGGCCATCGGGGCAAGGTCACAGGCGCCGAGGCACTCGAAGCCGCTGACGTGGATCTCGCCGTCGGCGGAGAGGGCGCCGCCGTGGCCGGCGGCCTCGCGGTCGGCTCCGGTCGCCTCGCAGAAGGCGTCGAGGAGCTGATCTCCGCCCCGCATCCAGCAGGAGATGTTGGTGCAGACGAGGATCCGGTGACGGCCGGCCGGCTCGAGATGGAAGAGGTCGTAGAAGCTCGCGACCGACTCGAGGTAGGGGGCGCTCACCCCCATCACCGCCGCGGCCTGGCGGATCCCCTCCGGCGTGCACCACCCGTAGCGCCGCTGGACCGCGAACAGGGCGGGGATCGAGGCCGACCGCTTCTGCGGGTAGCGGGAGATGATCTCCTCGATCTCCGCCCGCAGCTCGGCGGGCACCTCGACCTCGTGGTCGGCCGGGGTCCCGACCGGGCCTCGGCCCGCCCCCTCGCTCATCGGTCGATCCCGCCGAGGATCGGGTCGAGCATCGCCAGGTTCGCGATCAGGTCGGCGACGTAGCCGCCGACGCACATCTCCCGCAGCGCCTGCAGGTTGACGAACGAGGGGTCGCGCATGTGGACGCGGGCCGGCTTCGCCGAGCCGTCGGCGACGAGGAAGACCCCGTACTCGCCGCGCGGGCCCTCGACCGGGAAGTAGGCCTCTCCCGGCGGCACCCGAAAGCCCTCCGTGACGAGCTTGAAGTGCTGGATCAGGGCCTCCATCGAGGTCGCTAGCTCGTGCCGCGGCGGCAGCACGACGTGGCGTTCGTCGGCGATCCACGACCCCTCGGGGAGCCCGTCGACCGCCTGCTCGATGATCCGCACCGACTCGCGCATCTCCGCGAGCCGCACCCGGTAGCGGTCCCAGTTGTCGCCGACGGTGCCGATCGGGACGTCGAACTCGAAGTCCGCGTAGGGCAGCGCGTGCTCGACCTTGCGCAGGTCCCAGGGCTCGCCGGCGGCGCGCAGCAGCGGCCCGGTGACGCCGAGCTCGAGCAGCCGCTCGCGCGGGACGATCCCGACGTCCTTCATCCGCTGCAGGAAGATCTCGTTGTGGTCGAGCAGCGCCTCGTACTCGGCGATCCGCCCCGGCATCAGCGCGCAGAACTCCCGCACCTTGCGGGCGAAGCCGACCGGGATGTCCTCGGCGACGCCGCCGACCTGGAAGTAGCGGGTGTGCATCCGCTGGCCCGAGGACATCTCGAACAGGTCGAGGATCGTGTCGCGCTCGCGGAAGCAGTACCAGAACATCGAGATCGCGCCGAGGTCGAGGGCCGAGGTGCCGAGCCCGACCAGGTGCGAGTGGATCCGGTTCAGCTCGAGGTGGAGGATCCGCAACCAGGCGGCCCGCGGCGGGATCTCGAGATCGAGCAGCGTCTCGGCGGCGCCGCAGAACGCGGCCATGTTCGAGTAGTAGGCGAGGTAGTCCATCCGCTCGATGAACGGGATCGCCTTCCAGTAGCTCTTGTCCTCGCAGGACTTCTCGATCCCGGTGTGGACATAGCCCATCACCGGCTTGAGGTCGCGGACGACCTCGCCCTCGAGGCTGACGAGCAGCCGCAGCACCCCGTGCGTCGCCGGGTGATGCGGGCCCATGTTGATCGTGAACAGCTCCTCCTCGCGCTCGATCGCGGTCCGCTCGATCGGCGAGGTCCCGATCACCTGCGCCTCGGTCCGGCCGATCGCGTCGCGGCCGAGCTCCTCGGGCGTTCGGACCGTGTCGGCGTAGTCGGGAGCTCTCGTCGTCGGGTTCATCGCGCCGCCCTCACCGCGTCCAGCCCGGGACCGTGTCCTCGGTGGCGGTGAAGATCACCGGCTCGCCGCCGATCGGGAAGTCGCGTCGTTGCGGCCAGCCGACGTAGTCCTCCGGCATCAGGATCCGGCGCAGGTCGGGATGGCCGCGGAAGACGATGCCGAAGAAGTCGTGCGCCTCGCGCTCCTGGAAGTCGGCGGTCGGGAAGAGGTCGACGACCGAATCGAGCTCGGGCAGGCCGTCGTCGCCGGGATCCGCCAGCAGCGCCTTGACCCGCAGGCGCTCGACCCGCGGCATGTTGAGGAGCTCGTAGTGGACGGCGAAGCGCGGCGCGGCGGGCAGGTAGTCGGCACCATGGACGCTGGCGAGGAAGCGATAGGCGTGCGCGGGCTCGTCCCGGAGGAATCCCAGGGTCTCGCGGATCAGCCCGGGGTCGGCGAGCAGGACCGCCTGGCCGTGCTCGAACGCGGTGCCGACGATCGCGCCCTCGTGGCGCGAGTTGATCTCGTGGGCGATCAGCTCGAGGCCGGGGGCGTCAGGCATCGTCCCTCCATCCGACGGCCGGCCGCGGGCCCGCGGCCGGCTCGTCCTCCTCCGCCTCCTCGTAGGCATCGCGCGCCTCGTGCCCGGTCAGCTGTGGATGCCCGACCGGGGCGTCGAGCTGCGCGGCGCCCGGCTGCCCGTGGCCGGTGACGATCCCGGCCGCGGGAGCCGACCCGACCCGCTCGACCGGCAGCGCGCCCGCCTTCCAGGGCCGCCGACCCTCCTCGGTGCCCCCGGCGCGGTAGCGCTCGCGCCAGCCGAGGTCCGGGTCGCCGAAGACCTTGCGCTGCAGCTTCAGGATCCCGTAGATCAGCGCCTCGGGCCGCGGCGGGCAGCCGGGGATGTGGATGTCGACCGGAAGGAACTTGTCGGCTCCCTGGACGACGGCGTAGTTGGCGAACATGCCGCCCGAGGAGGAGCAGGCGCCCATCGAGAGCACCCATTTCGGCTCCAGCATCTGGTCGTAGATGCGGCGGACGACCGGCGCCATCTTGATCGAGACCCGGCCCGAGAGGATCAGCATGTCGGCCTGGCGCGGCGAGGCGCGAAAGACCTCGGCGCCGAACCGCGAGGTGTCGTAGCGGGCCGAGACCATCGACATCATCTCGATCGCGCAGCAGGCGAGCCCGAAGGTGGCGGGGAACAGGGAGTTGCCGCGCGCCCAGCTCTGGGCCCGCTCGAGCGTCGTCGTCAACACCCGCGATTCGACGTACTCGTCGAGGTCGGCGCCCTCGAGGTCGCCGCGCAGCATGTCCCGGGCCCTGAGCTGGCGCACCCGCAGCTCCGCGGGCGAGCGCGGCCGGTCGAGCGGGCTCAGCCCGCGCAGCTTCGTCCGCTCTACCTCCACGCCGGCCTCATCGCCAGTTGAGGGCGCCGCGGCGCCAGACGTAGACGAACCCGACCAGCAGCAGGAAGACGAAGAGCGCGATCTCGACCAGGACGAAGACGCTGTCGGAGGCGTTGAGGAGGACCCCGACCGGGTAGAGGAAGACGACCTCGATGTCGAAGAGGATGAACAGCATCGCGACCATGTAGAAGCTGATGCCGAAGCGGAACGTGCGGGTCACCTCGGTCGGCAGCCCGCACTCGTACGGCTCGCTCTTGACCCGGCTCGGGCGCTTCGGGCCGAGCACGTGGTTGAGCGCGGTGAACGCGCCTCCGACGATGACGCCGAGGCCGACGAAGACGATCACGGGTAGGTAGCTCTGAAGCACGTCTGGGTCCCTGGGTCAGCCCGCTGACACCGCCGTCAATCTATACCCCGCCGCCGCCGCGCCGTGATCACGGCGCGGCGGCGCCCTGCTATCAACCCCCCGCGGATGCTGAGCCTCCACCTGATCGTCGGGATCGCGGTCCTCGCCACCAACCTCGCCGCCGGCCTCTGGGGCGCCGCGTCGTGGTACTCGCGCAGGCCCTCGGTCGGGTTCTGGTACCTGCTCCGGGTGGCCCAGGTGGCGGTGGTGGTCCAGGTCGCCCTCGGCGCGCTGCTGACGCTCGAGGGCCGCGAGGCGCCCGACGGCCTCCACTACGTGTACGGCCTGCTTCCGGTCGTCGTCGCGCTGCTCGCCGAGGGCGCCCGTCTCGTCGCCACCGAGCACGAGCTCGAGGGGCTCGACTTCGACGCCCTGCCGCGCGACCGCCGGGCGGCCGTCGCCGCCGCGATCACCCGCCGCGAGACGGGGATCATGGCCGTCTCGGCCCTCGTCATCTTCGGGCTGGCGCTGCGGGCGGCATTCACCTCGCCGCTCTAGGGGCTGCGGCGCCCGCCGCGTCGCGCCCGGCGGCGGGAGCGGATCGCCGCCCGTGGGCGGCGATGCTCGCTCGCCGGGCATCTAGGCGAGCGGCCGGTAGGCGCCCGCGTGGAAGACGAGCGGGTCGCCCTCGCGCTCGTCGACCCCGATGACGTCGCCGGTGACGATCACGTGGTCGCCGCCGGAGATCACGTCGCGGAGGGCGCAGCCGATCCAGACGATCGCCGCGTCGAGCTGCGGGATGCCGTCGCGCTCGCGCCAGCCGACGCCGTTCCACTTCTCCTCGACGGGGATCTTCAACGCCATGCCGGCGGCGAGCTCGGCGTGGCCGGCCCCGAGCACGTTGACGCCGAACCGCCCCGCCTCCTCGAGAGCCCGCAGGGTCCGCGAGCCGCGATCGAGGCAGGCCAGCATCAACGGCGGCTCCAGCGACAGCGAGTTGACGGCGTTGGCCGCGAGTCCGGCCGGGCCGGCGCCGGTCAGCGCCGTGATCACGGTCACTCCGGTCGGCAGGCGCGACATCGCCTCGCGAAAGCGCCGCGGCCCGGGCGCGGCGGGAGATTCGGGTGGATCGGTCGCAGCCATGCCGTGCGGCTGAAAAGTATGATGCCGACCCGTGCGCCGACTCCTGGTCCCGATCGCCATCGCCGTCGCGGCCCTGCCGCTGGCCTCCTGCGGAACCGAGGACGTGTCGGTGACGAGCCCCGACGACGAGGCCGGGGCGGTGCTGTTCGCAGATCACTGCGCCGGCTGTCACACGCTCACCCCCGCCGGGACGCAGGGCTCCGGCAACCGGTCGCTGCGCGTCCAGGGCCCGAACCTCGACCAGCGCGCCGTCCCCTACGAGGACGCCCTCTTCGCGATCCGCAACGGCGGCGCCTCCGGCGCGGTCATGCCGCAGAACATCGTCGTCGGCGACGACGCCGACGCGGTCGCCCGCTTCATCGACGAGTACTCGGGCACCGAGGTCGAGGACCTTCCGCAGCCCTCGTCGCAGGGCGGTGGCGGCTCGACCGCCGGCGGGTCCTAGCCCTGCTCGACCTCAGGCGCATCCGCGAGGACCCGGCGCCGATCCGCGCGGCCCTGGCCCGCGTCGGCGCCGCGGGCGATCTCGATCGCCTGCTCGAGCTCGACGCCCGCAGGCGCGAGCTGCTGCCCGAGGTCGAGGGCCTGCGAGCCGAGCGCAACGCCGCCTCGGACGCGATCGGGGCGGCCAAGCGCGGGGGTGGAGGGGATGACGATGCCGACGCCGCGATCGCCCGGATGCGCGAGGTCTCGGCCCGGATCAAGGCGCTGGAGTCCGAGCTCGAGGCCGTCGAGGCCGATCGCTCGGAGCTCGCCGCGACGATCCCGAACCCGCCCGACCCGGAGGCGCCGGACGGCGACACCGAGGAGGACGCGGTCGTCCTCCGCGAGGTCGGCGAGCGCCCCGCGCTCGACTTCGAGCCCCGCGACCACCTCGAGATCGGTCGGGCGCTGGGCCTGATCGACACCGAGAGGGCAGCCGCCGCCTCCGGCTCCCGCTTCGCCTACCTGCTCGGCGATCTCGTCCTCGTCGAGCTGGCGCTGATCCGCTTCACCGTCGAGCTCCTCGCAGCCGAGGGGCTCGTGCCGGTCGTGCCGCCGGTGCTGGTCCGCGAGGGCCCGCTGTTCGGGACCGGCTTCTTCCCCGGGGAGCGGGAGATGATCTACGAGGTCCCCGCCGACGAGCTCTTCCTCGTCGGCACCTCCGAGGTCAGCCTCGCCGCTCTCCACGCCGACGAGATCATCGAGCCCGGAGCGCTCCCGCTGCGCTACGCCGGGATCTCGACCTGCTTCCGCCGCGAGGCCGGCGCCGCGGGCAGGGACACCCGCGGGATCTTCCGCGTCCACCAGTTCGACAAGGTCGAGATGTTCTCGTTCGTCGAGCCGGACGCGGCCCGCGAGGAGCACCTGCGGCTGCTGGCGCTCGAGGAGCGGATCCTCGGCGCGCTCGAGATCCCCTATCGCGTCGTCGACATCGCGGCCGGGGACCTCGGTGCCCCAGCGGCCCGCAAGTTCGACTGCGAGGGGTGGATCCCGAGCCAGGGGCGGTACCGGGAGCTGACCTCGACCTCGAACACGACCGACTACCAAGCGCGCCGCCTCGGCTGCCGGTTCCGTCCGGCCGACGGCGCCGCTCCCGAGCACGTCAGCACCCTGAACGGGACCGCCGTCGCGGTCGGCCGGACCCTGGTCGCGATCATCGAGAACGGGCAGCGCTCCGACGGCAGCGTCGCGATCCCGCCCGCGCTCGTCGCGGCCGGCGCCCCCGGCGAGCTTCGCTGAGCGAGCGGCTCAGCGCCCGCTTCCAGGCAGGGAAGGAGGTGGCGTGCCGTTCCCACGCCACCTCTGGTTCCCCCTCCTGGTCAGGAGCCTCGCGCGCCCGCGGCGTCCAGCTCGAGGGCGCAAGAGTTGATGCAGTAACGGCGGCCGGTCGGCGCGGGTCCGTCGTCGAAGACGTGACCGAGGTGGCCGCCGCAGCGGGCGCAGACGACCTCGGTGCGCCGCATCATCAAGCTGTCGTCCGGCCGCGTCTCGACCGCGTCGCCGTCCGCGGGCTCGAAGAAGCTGGGCCAGCCGGACCCCGAGTCGAACTTCGTGCCGGAGTCGAAGAGGACGCTGCCGCAGCCGGCGCAGCGGTAGGTGCCGTCCTCCTTGCTCTCGACGTAGCGACCGCTGAACGGTCGCTCGGTGGCCTGGTTGCGGAGCACCTCGTACTGCTCCGTCGTGAGCTCCTCGCGCCACTGCTGCTCGGTTTTCTCGAGCTTCTCCATGTCCGGGCCCTCGTGCCTGGGTGTGGAAGCGACTTCCGGGTCCAGGATACTCCTGCCCATCGACGCCATTTCCCGACCTCCCCACGGCGATCGCGCAAGCTCGGCCTTCTACGTCCGCTCGGGCGAGGGGTTCGAGGCGACCGCGCTGACCCGCGGTCCCTGGGACGCCGGCGCTCAGCATGCGGGGCCGGCGGCAGCGCTCGTCGGTCGCGCGATCGAGCGCCTCGACGGGGTCGGTCCGGAGCCGGAGCGACGCCTGGTCGGGCGAATCACGCTCGAGATCCTCGCCCCGATCCCGATCGCGCCGGTCGCCGTCAGCGCCGAGGTGGTGCGGCCCGGGCGCCGCATCGACCTCGTCGAGGCGACGATGCGGGACGCGGACGGACAACCGCTGATCAGGGCTCGCGGCTGGCGCCTGCTGCGGCGCTCGATCCCGCTGCCCGCGGGGCTCGCGCCGCGATCGCACCCCGAGCCGCCGCCGCCGGAAGGGCTCGAGCGGAACGACCGCTTCTTCCCGTCCGGGCACGACGTCGGCTACCACACCGCGATGGAGGGCCGGTTCGCCTCCGGCTCGTTCCTCGAGCCCGGCCCGGCGACGGCCTGGGTGCGGATGCGCCACCCGCTCGTCGCGGGCGAGGAGCCGACGCCACTGCAGCGGGTCCTGATCGCAGCCGACTCCGGCAACGGCATCTCCGCCGCGCTCGACTTCGAGCGCTGGATCTTCGTCAACGTCGATCTCACCGTCCATCTCAGCCGGATGCCGGACGGCGAGTGGGTCTGCCTCGACTCCGTGACGGTCCCGGGGCGCGAGGGCATCGGCCTCACCGACACCGTCCTCCGCGACGAGCGCGGCCCGATCGGGCTGGCGGCGCAGACGCTCCTGGTCGCGCCGCGGTAGGGCGTCGGCGAGGTTCGCGCGTGTCGCAGGTCTGCACGTGCCCGTGCGTTCGACGTGCCTGGGGGCTTGGGAAAGGGATGGGCTTCGGCGTCGCGAGGCTGGGGTGGGCCTTGCGGTGGTCTGCCTCTCCGATGTCCGAAACGTGGATCTCGAGCTTCGCGGCAACTCGAGGTCCACGAAAGGGGTGCATAGGGACCCGTTCGTTGATCTCGGCAGTCCGGCGCCGTCGAGTGCAACGAAAGGGACGGTCGAGACCCGTTCCGCCGATCCTTCCCTGCAATCGCGCTTTCGTGGGACGCCGGGGCGGCCTCCCACGCGGCCCTCAACTGGCTGGTGTGCCCTGAGGTCCGTCGGCGTCGGTCAGCGCCGAACTGGCGTCGCCGCCGGCCGCGCCCGGGCGGCGTTGGCGGCGATCGCGTCGGTGATCCGCGGCCACAGCTCCCGCGGCAGGTCGTGCCCCATCCCCTCGATCAGCTCGATCCGGGCGCCGGCGATCTCCCGGGCAACCGCCTCGCCGGCGCGCGGCGGCATCAGCTTGTCCTCGCGGCCGTGGATGACCAGGGTCGGGCAGTCGATGCGGCGGAGCTCGGCGGTGCGGTCGCCCGAGGCCATGATCGCCATCAGCTGGCGCGCCGTCCCCGTCGGGTAGTGGCAGCGGTCGTACATCAGAAGCGACCGCTCGCGGAGCCGCTCACGGTCGGCCGGAAAGGCGGGTGAGCCGATCCGCGCGAACAGCCGCGCCACGAAGTCGGCGTAGGCCTCGCGCTCCCGGGGCGGCCGCGCCAGCAGCGCCCCGATCGCGCTCGGGCGAGGCATCACGCTCGGACGCCGGCCGCCCGGACCCGACATGATCGAGCACAGCGAGAGGACCCGGCTCCGATGACGCGCGGCGAGGGTCTGGCCGATCATGCCGCCCATCGAGGCGCCGACGACGTGGGCCCGCTCGACCTCGAGCCGATCGAGCAGGGCGACCGCGTCCCCGGCCATGTCGGCGAGCGTGTAGCGCGGGGATCCGGTCAAGCCGAGCGCCCCGGCGAGCACGTTCGGAGTGCCGCCGCCGACCTTCGTCGAGAGGCCGATGTCGCGGTTGTCGAAGCGGACGACGCGGAACCCGCGATCGACGAGCCGCTCGCAGAGCTCCTCGTCCCAACCGAGCATCTGCATGCCGAGCCCCATCATCAGGAGCATCGTCGGATCCGAGGGCCGGCCGAAGCTCTCGTAGGCGATGCCGATGCCGCCGCCGGCGTCGGCGATCCGGACACGGTCGCGGGTGCGGTCCTCAACGATCATCGTGGCCATTCTCCAGCAGCGCCTGCAGGCGGGTCAGCGTCCGCCGCGCCTCGCGGTCGCCCGACACCGCGTTGAACGCGCTCGCTGCGAGCCTGCCGACCCTGCCGGCGGGCAGCGCGAAGCGGTTCTCGTAGTCGAAGCGGGTGCCGCCGGCGACCTCGCTCAGCTCGTAGACGATCTCGGCCGTCGCTCCGGCTCCCGCCTCGCCGTGCCAGCGGGCCCGACGCGGCCGCCGGCATTCGACGACCTCCCAGCGGACCTTCAGCGGCACCCCGCGCAGCCGGAGCCGTTGCCGGAACCTGCTGCCGGCCTCGAGCTCGCCCGCCGGCAGGTCGCTGACCGCCCGGTGGATCGTCACCCACTCGCCGAGCCGCCGGGGATCCATGATCAGGTCCCAGACGGACTCGATCGGGGCATCGACGACGATCGATCGGCGGACGACGTCAGACATCGGTCTCCTCCTCCGCGAGAGCGCGCTGGATCGCTACGTTGAGCGGCTCCGGGCGGATGTCGAAGAGCTCGGCGCCGCCGCGATCGCCGACCGACGTCTCGACGGCGAGTCCGCGGCTGATCTCGGCGGCCACCTCGGCGGTCCCGGTGGTGACCGCCGCGGCTCCGGCGGCGACGACGCCGGGGCTGACGATCCGGCCGGGCAGCGGCACCGCGAGCGGCGGCCGGCGCCCCGCCTCCCGGCTGAAGCGGGCGATGACGTCGAGGTGGCGGAGGACGTCGGGCCCGCCGATCTCGATCTCGCGCCCCGCCGCCGCGGCGGTCCGGGGCGCCGCGCGGAGATAGGCGATCACGTCGCGGATCCCGATCGGCTGGGTGTGCGAGCGCAGCCACTCCGGCTCGGGAACGGCGGGCAGCCGTGCCGCGATCGACCGCAGCAGCTCGTAGGACTCGCTCTCGGGCGCGATGATCATCGCGGCGCGGAAGTAGGTCAGCGGCGGTCCCCACCGGCGCAGCGCCGCGGCCGTGCGATGACGGCTGTCGAGGTGCGGGGAGCCGCCCTCGTCGGGCCCGAGCCCGCCGAGGTAGACGAGGCGCTTGACGCCGGCGGCGGTGGCGGCCCTGGCGAACGCCTCGGCCGCGGCCTCCTCGCGACGCGCGTAGTCGCCGCCGGGGCCGAGCATGTGGACGAGGAAGTAGGCGGCTTCCACCCCGTCCATGGCGGCGCTCAGGTCCGGCTCCCGGTCGAGGTCCGCCTCGTGGAGCTCGACGTCGGGGCCGAGGATGGCGCGGGCGCGGGCGCGGTCGCGGACGAGCGCGCGGACGGCGGCGCCGTCGTCGAGGAGCGCGGCGGCGAGGCGCCGGCCGACGACGCCGGTCGCGCCGGCGACCAGGTAGGTCGGCGCGGCGTCGCCCGCCGCCGTCACGCCGCCCCCGACGGGAGGCCGGAGCGATCGATCGCGGGGAAATCGAGGCGTGGCAGCGAGCGCAGGTAGGCGTTGCAGACGAGAACGTGGATCCGCAGCTGCGTCTGCTCGTAGAGCCGGGCGCCGAAGCGCGAGAAGCGGCCGCGGCCGCGCAGCCCCGGGTAGAAGCTCTCGACCTCGACGCGGGCGATCAGGCGCACGCGGCCGCTCGCCGAGTCGGCCCCGTCGCGGTCGAGGCGCTCGACCGACACCCGCAGCGATCCCCGTCCCCGTCCCTCCCGGGCGACGAGGATGCCGCTCTCGATCGGCCAGGTGACCCGGCCGTGCCCCTCGCCGGTCTCATACAGCGGCGTCCCGAAGCGGAGCAGCGGGATCCGCCCGAACGCCGTCACCGTGCGTGCCGTCGCCGAGTAGTGGACGCGGATGACCCCGAGCGACATCCGGCGCAGGAACGCCCAGTAGGCGCGCGCGAGCAGCTCGAGGTTGTCGGGGCCCCAGATCCGGTCGAGGACGTCGCGGCCGACGACGATCTCGGCCTCCTGAACGGAGCTGACGGCGCCGCGGGGGCGCACCTCCTCGGGATCCGGACGGAGGATCGAGACCCGTGGCGCCCCGGTCATGCGCTCGCGCCCGGGTGTCGCGACCGGCCGGAGCCGCCGTTGGCCCGGGCGGTCGGGCGGGGGTCGGTGGGCGGCTGGTTGTCGCTCATCGCGACCCGGAAGTGTGACGGAGCGGGCGGGGCGGAACCGGCCGCGGGACGCCGGAACGGGGAGAGGGCCGCCCCGGGGTCGGTCCCGGAACGGCCCTCTGGGGGAGGGTGCCCGCCCGAGGGCGGCCGGTCGCTAGAGGCCTCTCGGGTGGCGCACCTTGAAGCTGCCGGAGGTGGAGCGCTTGCTGCGGCTCCAGCCCGGGCCGTTGCCGGGGGTGTTGGAGGTGTCGAAGCGGAGGCCGGCGACGACCATGTACGCGTGGCCGGGGTTGCCGTAGACGCTGATCCACTGCCCCTTGCCCCTGCTCCCGTAGCGGGACAGGCCGGTCGAGTCCAGCGGCGTGTCGAGCAGCCCGCCGCCGTGGAGCGCGTAGCTGACCGCGCCCGAGCAGTCGTAGCCCCTGTCCCTCCAGTCGCCGTGGCCGCCGCCCCACTTGTAGGGCTTGTTGCGGATCCGGTTGGCGGCCGCGATCACGCGCTGGACGCGCCGCGGGGCGTCGGCGGGAGCGATCGCCCTGCCGTCCACGAGCTTCGCCTTCGACCCCTTCACCGTCTCGCTGGGCATGGTCGAAAGGCCGCCACCGGCGGTCGCGGTGGCGGCCGGAAGCAGCGCCAGCGCCGCCAGGACGGCCAGCACGGCCATCCGCGGGAAAGTGATGTGTGAGCGCACGTAGGACTCCTTCTTCGGCCTACGGGGTTAGCTGACGGGCTGGCGCTAAAGGAGCTTGCGCCTCCGCTGTCTGCGGATTCGCCCCAACTCTTGGTTCCCCCGCTCCCGCCTCTTCGATGGACGGGACTCGGCATTACCAATTTCAGGGTTCGCGCAGGCTACACGATCCCCTCCCCGGATGAAGTCCTGCTCACAGAATCCTTGCAGTGCGCTCTCGCCGGTGTGGGCCTCCGGCGGGCTCCGCGACGGCCGCGGTCGGCCTCGAGCGGCGCTTCGAGGGGTCGCGACTAGGATGCGCGGCAGGTGCGCTCGCCGGCCGGCGGCGGGCGGGAGAGGAGGAGGATGTTCGATCTCGAGCCGCTCTACGCCCCGGCGGAGCGACTCGACCACCTGCTCGGCTCGCTGCTCGACGGGGCCGGCCTGGGCCTCGTGCTCGTGGCCGCGCTCGCGCTCGGCATGCGCCATGCCTCCGACCCCGACCATCTCGTCGCCGTCACCTCGCTCGTCGCCGGCGACGGCGGCGCGACGCGCGAGGCCGCCCGGCTCGGCGCCTGGTGGGGTTTCGGCCACGGTGCGACGCTGATCGCGCTCGGGGTGCCGCTGATCGTCCTCGGGGCGCGGCTGCCGGCGTGGCTGGAGGGCGGGGCCGAGAAGGCGGTCGCGCTCGTGATCGTGGCCCTCGGGCTTCGCGTCGTCTGGCGCTGGCTCCGGGGCGGCTACTCGGTCTCGGCCCACGCGCACCCGCCCGGCGGCGAGCACCGTCACGTCCGGCGCGATCGGGTGCACGGGCATCGGCGCCGCACCCCGGGGCAGGCGTTCGCGATCGGGGCGCTCCACGGGCTCGCCGGCACCGGTGCGGTCGTCCTACTGCTCCTGGCGGCGCTTCCCGGCACCGCCGAGGCGGTCGTCGCGCTCGCCGTCTTCGCGCCCGCGTCGGTGATCTCGATGACGGCCTGCACCGCGGCCCTGACCTGGTTTCTGACCAGGCCGCGGCTCGAGACGGCCTACCGGCGCGTCCTCCTGCCGACGCTGGGAGTCGGCGCCGTCGCGTTCGGAATTGCGTTCGCCGGGGCCGGCTGAGCCGCGGCGGCCGTTCGGGGGCCGCGCCGGCCTGGGGTCAGGCCTCGACCGGCTTGTGGCCGGGCTCGGGCACGATCCGGATGTAGGGCAGCGGCGACTCCCAGCCGTCGGGCCAGAGCTCGCGCGCCTCCTCCTCGGACACCGAGCCGGAGATGATCACGTCGTCGCCGGGCTGCCACTGCGCCGGCGTCGACACCTTGCTGCTCGCGGTCAGCTGCAGCGAGTCGATCACCCGCAGCACCTCGTCGAAGTTGCGGCCGGTCGTCATCGGGTAGACGAGGATCAGCTTGACCTTCTTGTCGGGCCCGATCACGAACACGTTGCGGACGGTCGCGTTCTGCGCGGGCGTCCGCTCGGTGGGATCGCCCTCGACGTCGGCCGGCAGCATCCCGTACGCCTTCGCGACCGCGTACTCGGGGTCGGCGATGATCGGGTAGTTCGGCGCCGTGCCCTGCGACCGCTCGATGTCCACCGCCCACCTCCGGTGGTTCTCGATCGGATCGACCGAGATGCCGATGATCTTCGTCCCGCGCTCGTCGAACGACGGCTTGATCGAGGCCATATAGCCGAGCTCGGTCGTGCAGATCGGCGTGAAGTTGCGCGGGTGCGAGAACAGCACCGCCCAGGAGTCGCCGATCCAATCGTGGAAGCTGATCGTCCCCTCGGTGGTCTCCGCCTCGAAGTCCGGGGCGGTGTCTCCGATCCTCAAGCTCATGTCTGCTGCTCCTTCGCTCGCGGTACACGGACAGGGTAGCTAATCGCGCAATTCCGGACCCGCTTTCGGGTAATTGATCGCGGTGGGTCGCGCCCGTCGCGACCGGATCAGCGCCGCGGGCGGAACCCGCGCAGCCGCAGCGAGTTGCTGACGACGAAGATGCTCGAGAGCGCCATCGCGGCGGCGGCGACGATCGGGTTCAGGTAGCCGCTCATCGCCAGCGGCAGCGCCGCCACGTTGTAGGCGAATGCCCAGAACAGGTTGCCCTTGATCGTGGCCAGCGTCCGTCGCGAGAGCCGGATCGCGTCGCCGGCGGCGCGCAGGTCGCCGGAGACGAGCGTCAGGTCGGAGGCCTCGATCGCGACGTCGGTCCCGGTCCCGATCGCCAAGCCGAGGTCGGCGCGGGCGAGGGCGGGCGCGTCGTTGACCCCGTCGCCGACCATCGCGACCGTTCGGCCCTCCGCCTGGAGCCGGGCGACCACGTCCGCCTTCCCGGCGGGCAGGACCTCGGCGATCACCTCGTCGATCCCGACCTCGGCCGCCACCGCCTCCGCCGTCGCGCGGTTGTCGCCGGTGAGCAGGATCGGGCGCAGGCCGAGGTCGCGGAGGCCTGCGACGGCGCCGGCGGACGTCGGCTTCAGCGTGTCGGCAACGACGATCACCGCCCGCGCCTCGCCGTCCCAGCCGGCGAGCACGGCGGTGCGGCCGGCGCGCTGCGCCTCCTCGACGACCGCCGTGAGCGGATCGGGGATGCCCAGCCCGCGATCGGCGAGCATCGCGGGCCGGCCGGCGACGACGTGGCTGCCGGCGACGATCCCCTCGACCCCGAGCCCCTCGCTGCTCGCGAACCCCTCCGGGGCCGCCAGCGCGCCGACCCGCTCGCGGGCGTGCTCGGCGATCGCCCTGGCGATCGGATGCTCGGAGGCATCCTCGAGCCCGCCGACCGCTCGCAGCACCTCGTCCTCGCCGAGGCCGGACGCCGGATGGACAGCCGCCACGCTCATCGCGCCGGTCGTCACCGTCCCCGTCTTGTCGAGCACGATCGTGTCGACGCGACGGGTCGACTCGAGGATCTCCGGCCCCTTGATGAGAAGCCCGAGCTGCGCCCCGCGCCCGGTGCCGACGAGCAGCGCCGTCGGGGTCGCGAGGCCGAGCGCGCACGGGCAGGCGACGATCAGCACGGCGACGGCGGCGGTGACCGCGTAGGCGGTTCCGGCACCGGCGCCGAGCCAGAAGCCGAGCGTCGCCACCGAGAGGGCGATAACGATCGGCACGAAGACGGCGGACACGCGGTCGGCGAGGCGCTGCACCTCGGCCTTGCCGCTCTGCGCCTCGGTGACGAGGCGCGCGATCTGCGCGAGCGCCGTCTCCGAGCCGACCCGGGCGGCACGGACGACGAGCCGCCCGCCGGCGTTGACAGTGGCGCCGCTGACCTCGTCGCCGGGGCCGACCTCGACCGGCACCGACTCGCCGGTGAGCACCGACGCGTCGACGGCCGAGCGCCCGACCTCGACGACCCCGTCGGTCGCGATCTTCTCTCCCGGCCTGACGACGAACCGGTCGCCGACCCGGAGCTTCTCCACCGGAACCCGCGTCTCGGTCCCGTCGTCGGCGAGGACCGCCACGTCCTTGGCGCCGAGCTCGAGCAGCGCCTCGAGCGCCGAGCCGGCGCGGCGCTTCGCCCGCGCCTCGAAGTAGCGGCCGGCGAGGATGAAGGTAGTCACCACGGCCGCAATCTCGAGGTAGATCTCGCTCGTGCCGGCTCCCTGCTCGGGCAGCAGCGTGAACTCCATCCGCATGCCGGGAACGCCGGCTCCGCCCAGGAACAGCGCATAGACCGACCAGGCCCAGGCGACCAGGGTTCCGAGCGAGATCAGCGTGTCCATCGACGCCGTCCCGTGGCGCAGGTTGCGCCAGGCGACCTCGTGGAAGCCCCGCCCGCACCAGAAGACGACCGGGGTCGCGAGCAGCAGGCTCAGCCACTGCCAGTAGTCGAACTGGAGCGGCGGGACCATCGACAGCAGCAGGACCGGCGCCGACAGCGCTGCCGCCACGACCAGGCGGGTCCGTGGCCGGCGCAGCTCGAGCTCCGCCGCGCCCGGCTCGGGACGGTCGTCGACGGCATCGGCTTCGCCCACGGCCGGCAGCCGGGCCGAGTAGCCGGCGGCCTCGACCGCTCCGAGCAGGTCGCCCTCGCTCGTCTCCGCCGGGTCGAACTCGACGCTCGCGTGCTCGGTCGCGAGGTTGACGCTCGCGGCGACCCCGTCGAGCGCGTTCAGCTTGCGCTCGATCCGGCTCGCGCAGGAGGCGCAGGTCATCCCCTCGAGCTCGAGCTCGACCTTCGCCGCCTCAGCCATCGGGCATCTCCGCGAAGCCCGCGATCCGGAGGCTCCGATCCGGGCGCCACGTCCCGCTCGGCTCCCCGTGCTCGTTCTCCTGCGCGCCGACGTCGGGATCGACCGCCGCCCCGACCAGGAACGCGGCCGCGAAGAGCGCCGCCAGCACGAGCACGAAGGCGGCGAGCCGAACCGGGGCGCTCATCTATACGGCGCCGGCGGCGACCGTGTACCCGGCGGCCTCGACGGCGTCGACGATCGCGTCGTCGTCGAGCGCCTCGCCGCTGACCACGAGCCGGCCCGACGGAAGGTCGACCTCGACGCTCAGCACGCCGGCGACGGCGCTGACCTCCTCGTGCACTGCCGCACGGCAGTGCCCGCAGGTCATGCCCCTGACCTCGTAGATCCTGGTCTCCGGCTCGCTCATCTCGTCTGCCTCCGATGCGGAAGGGGTCCGTCCCGGCTCACCCTATCATACCCCCGGGGGGTAGCAGGCCAATACGGCGCCGGATCAGGCGTCCGGTCGCGGCGGCGGCGGCGAGCGATAGGAGACCGGGGTGGCCGAGAGCCCGATCGGGTTCCGGGTCAGCCGCGTGGCATAGCCGTCCCCGCGCGGGACGGCGACGATCGGCTCGAGGCCGAGCTCCTCGGCGAGCGCGAACGCCGCGGCGACGTCGTTGACGGTCCCGGCCGGGACCCCGCGCGCGGTCAACTCCTCGGCCCAGTCCCGGGCGGGGCGGCCGGCGAGCGCCGCCTCGAGCTCCGCGCGCAGCTCCGACCGCGCCTCGACGCGCAGCGCGTTGGTCGCGAAGCGCTCGTCGCCGGCCAGCCCGGGACGGCCGATCACGGCGCAGAGATCGGAGAACTGGCGCTCGTTGCCGACCGCGAGGACGAGCTCGCCCTCGGCGGTGGCGAGGAGCTCGTAGGGGGCGATGCTCGGGTGCGCGTTGCCGAGCCTTCCGGGGACGGCGCCGGCGATCGTGTAGGCGCTGCCCTGATTGACGAGCGCGGCGAGCAGCGAGGTGAGGAGGTCGATCTCGACCCGTTGCCCCCGGCCCCCGCCGGCGTCGCGGTGGTGGAGCGCGGCGAGGATGCCGGTCGTCGCGAACAGCGCCGCCAGCACGTCGACGAGCGCGACTCCGACCTTCTGCGGCTCGCCGTCCGGCTCGCCGGTGATGCTCATCAGCCCGCCGAGCGCCTGCAGCAGCAGGTCGTAGCCGGGCAGTCCGGCGCCCGCGCCGCTGCCGAAGCCGCTGATCGAGCAGTAGATGAGCCGTGGGTTGAGCGCCGCCGCATCCTCCCAGCCGAGCCCGAGCCGGTCCATGACCCCGGGCCGGAAGTTCTCGACGAGGACGTCGGCGGCGGCGACCAGCTCGCGGGCGGCGGCGAGCCCGGCGGGGTCGCGGAGGTCGAGCGCGATGCTGCGCTTGTTGCGGTTGACGGCCTCGAAGTAGGTCGCCTCGCCGCGGTCGTCCCAGGGCGGCCCCCAGGCGCGGGTCTCGTCACCGCTCCCCGGCCGCTCGACCTTCGTGACCTCGGCCCCGAGATCGGCCAGGATCATCGTCGCGAACGGCCCCGCGAGGATGCGCGAGAAGTCGACGACCCTGACCCGCCCGAGCGCGTCGGCTCGGGACTCGCCGCCGGGCTCGGCCGGGACCGCCTCGCGGCGGGCGTCGATCCGGGCTTCGGTTTGGCTCCCGGCTTCGGCACCGCTCGCGTCGTCGGCGTGGCTCGCGTCGTCGTCATCCATATCCCGATAGTATTCGATTTTCGAAGATCGAAGAAAGGACCCCCTTGGCTGTCACCGCTCCCACCACGCTTCCCGCCGGCAACTACCTGGACCCCGACTCGCTGCTCAATGACGAGGAGCGCCTGATCCGCGACACCGTCCGCGAGTTCGTCGCCGACCGCATCCTGCCCGAGGTCGGCACCTGGTTCGAGGAGGGGACGCTGCCGGCCGGGCTCGCCGGCGAGCTCGGTGCGCTCGGCGTCCTCGGGATGCACCTCGAGGGATACGGCTGCGCCGGCACCAGCGCGGTCGCCTACGGGGCCGCCTGCATGGAGCTCGAGGCCGGGGACAGCGGGATCCGCAGCCTCGTCTCGGTCCAGGGATCGCTGGCGATGTTCGCGATCCATCGCTGGGGCTCGGAGGAGCAGAAGCAGCAGTGGCTGCCGCCGATGGCCGCCGGCGAGGCGATCGGCTGCTTCGGGCTGACCGAGCCCGACTCCGGCTCCGACCCCGGCTCGATGCGGACCCGGGCGCGGCGCGACGGCGACGACTGGATCCTGAACGGGCAGAAGATGTGGATCACCAACGGCTCGCTCGCCGCGGTCGCCGTCGTCTGGGCCCGCACCGACGAGGGCGTCCGCGGCTTCCTCGTCCCGAGCGGGACGCCCGGCTTCACGACCCAGGACATCCACCACAAGCTGTCGCTGCGCGCGTCGGTGACCTCCGAGCTCCTGCTCGAGGACGTGCGCCTGCCGGCGAGCGCGATGCTGCCGGAGGCGACCTCGCTGCGGGGGCCGCTGTCGTGCCTGAACGAGGCCCGCTACGGGATCGCCTGGGGTGCCGCCGGCGCCGCCCGGGCATGCCTCGAGGCCGCCCTCGCCTACGGCCTCGAGCGGGAGCAGTTCGGGCGCCCGATCGCGTCCTTTCAGATCCAGCAGCAGAAGCTCGCCGAGATGACGCTGGAGGTGAGCAGGGCGACGCTGATCGCGCACCAGCTCGGCCGGCTCAAGGACGAGGGGCGGCTGCGCCCCGAGCAGGTCAGCCTCGGCAAGCTCGGCAACGTCGACGCCGCCCTCCGGGTCGCCCGCACGGCGCGCCAGGTGCTCGGCGCGAACGGGATCACGCTCGAGTATCCGGTGATCCGTCACATGAACAACCTCGAGTCCGTCGTCACCTACGAGGGGACCGCCGACGTCCACGCCCTCGTCGTCGGCCAGGCGGTCACCGGGATCGAGGCGTTCCGGTGATCGCCGGCCGTCGCCGATGCACAGGCGACCGCCGGGATCGAGGCGTCGGGTGACCGCGGGGCCGCAGACGACCCCGCAGCACGCGCTCGAGCACCTGCGCCGCGCGGTCGTCGCCGGCGAGCTCCGCCCCGGCGACCGGATCCGCCAGGAGGAGGTCGCGAGCGAGCTCGGCGTCAGCGTCGCCTCGGTCCGCGAGGCGTTGACCGTGCTCGAGCAGGAGGGCCAGGTCCGCTACGCGCCACGCCGCGGCTACTTCGTCGCCGAGCTCGACGTCGCCGACCTCGAGGAGATCTACGACCTGCGGCGCGTGCTCGAGACCCGCGCCGCCCGGCTGGCGCTGCCGCGCGCCGACGCGGCAACGCTGGAGCGGATGCGCGCCGCGGCCGCGGCCTGCGCTGCCGCCGCCGACGCGGCCGATATCGCCGCCGAGCTCGACGCCAACCGCCGCTTTCACTTCGCCCTCCTCGACGCCCCCGGTCGTCCCCACACGATCCGGCTGATCCGCCTCCTCTGGGACGCCACCGAGCCCTACCGGGCGCTCTACTACAGCGCGCCGGAGGAGCGGCGGCGCTCGCTCGCCGCCCACGAGCGGATCCTCGCCGCGGTGGCCGACCGCGACGCCGACCGGCTCGTCACCGAGCTCGACTCCCATCGGGAGGAGGCGCTGGCCGCGCTGCGCGCGATCCTCGGCGAGGCGGCTGCGGTTCCGGCGCTGGCCGGCGCCTGAGCGGCACCGGCGTCGCTCAGAGCCGGCCGGTGATCAGGGCGATCAGCACCGCCGCGACCAGCAGCCCGACCAGTCCGCCGGCGACCCAGGCGATCGTGCTCTGGCGGAGGTCGAGGCGGCCGCTGCCGTGCGCGGGCCAGGGCGGCGGCAGCGGCTCGTCACGATCGCCCGCGTGCCTGCCCGCCGTGCTCATCGGCCGCGGTCCCAGCGCTTCAGGAACGGCGTCGGGTTGGCCAGCTGCCCGCCCCGGTACCAGCCCGGCCTGCGCCACATCTCGAAGTGCAGGTGGCAGCCGGTCGCGCGTCCGGTCGAGCCGACACGACCGATCTGCTCACCGGCGCCGACGCGCTCGCCGCGCCGCACCGAGAGTCGCTTCAGCATGTGCATGTAGACGTAGTCGTACTTCTTGCCCTTGACGACGACGTAGTGGCCGGCGCCGGAGGCCTGGTAGTCGACCCACCGGACGCGTCCCGGTCGCGCCGCGACGACCTTCTTGCCGCACTTGGCGAAGATGTCCTGGCCCTGGTGGCCGCGCCCGGCGCCGATTCCGTCGCCGTAGCTGTGGCGGCCCTGGATCGGGAACGCGGCATCATCGCTCCCGCCACCACCACGCTTGCCGCCGTCGCCGTCCTTGCCGCCGGTCGAAAGCCCGCCGGAGGCGAGCGCGGTCGCCGCCAGTCCCAAGGTCGCCACGAGCGCGATCGCGAGCAGCGCGCCCCGTCCCACAGGTCCGTTCATCGTGCCTCTCTTTCAGTGCGCCTGCGGGGTTAGCTGTCGGGCTCGCGCGGAAAGAGCGCGCTACGGGAACCGGCCGATTCGCCCCTGGGGTCTCTGTCCGACCCCTCCTCTTGGTTCCCCCACTCCGGCTCGAGGTCGCTCGGGCCGGATTAGGCAGGTGTTGGTGATTTGTGAGCAGAAGCTTACACAGATGCCAGGACGGCGGGCGGTGCATACCCCCCCTGGGTATGTTAGGGTTTCGACCAGGATGCATCAAAGGCAACAGGAGGGCAGATGACGATCACCGCAGAAGCACCCGTGACCGTCGTGATCGAGGCGGCTGGAATGCTCCGAGCCTCCGAGAAGGCCGTCGTCGAGGCGGCGATCGGCCGCCGCCCCGGCGTCATCGAGGTCGAGGCGAACCCGGTCAACCAGACCGCCACGGTCACCTTCGACCCGGGCGAGGCGTCGCTGGAGGACCTTCGCGACTGGGTCACCGATTGCGGCTATCACTGCGCCGGCCAGTCCGTCCCCGATCACGTCTGCGATCCGATGCTGATGGCCGGCGTGGCGCCGGCCGCCGCGATCGAAACCGCCGAGGGTGAGGAGGCGATGTCCGCCCCGGAGGAGGCGATGGGCGGCGGCGGTCACGAGGGGATGTCGATGGGCGCCATGGCCCGCGACATGCGCAACCGCTTTCTCGTCGCGGCGCTGTTCTCGATCCCGATCGTGCTCTGGTCGCCGATCGGCAGCGATGTCTTCGGCTTCGACGTTGCCGCGCCCTTCGGGCTGCGCGAGGACGTCTTCGCGCTGATCCTCAGCCTGCCGGTGATCTTCTACTCCTGCGCGATCTTCTTCACCGGCGCCGTCAGCGCGCTGCGGCAGCGGACGCTCGACATGATGGTCCTGGTCGCGGTCGCGGTCGGCGCCGGCTGGCTCTACTCGCTGGCGATCACGCTGACCGGCGGCGGCGAGGTCTTCTACGAGGCCGCCAGCGTCCTCGCCTCGTTCGTCCTGCTCGGCCACTGGTTCGAGATGCGGGCCCGCGGCGGCGCCAACGACGCGATCCGCACCCTGCTCGACCTGGCGCCCTCGACCGCCCTCGTCGTCCGCGACGGCGAGACGGTCGAGGTGCCGACCGCCGAGGTCGTCGTCGGCGATGAGCTGCTCATCCGGCCCGGCGCGAAGATCGCGGTCGACGGCGTCGTCACCGAGGGCGAGAGCGAGGTCGACGAGTCGATGGTCACCGGCGAGAGCCTCCCCGTTCACAAGGGGCCGGGCTCGGAGGTGATCGGGGCGACGATCAACGCCAACGGCACCCTCCGGGTCCGCGCCGCCAAGGTCGGCGCCGACACGGCGCTGGCGCAGATCGTCAAGCTCGTCCAGGAGGCTCAGAACTCGAAGGCGCCGGGTCAGAAGCTTGCCGACCGGGCCGCCTTCTGGCTCGTCCTCGTTGCCCTGATCGGCGGAGCGGTCACCTTCGCCGCCTGGATGATCTTCAGCGACAAGCCTGCGTCCGACGCGATCCTGTTCGCGATCACCGTCGTCGTGATCACCTGCCCCGACGCGCTCGGCCTGGCGACCCCGACGGCGATCATGGTCGGCACTGGCCTCGGCGCCAAGCGCGGGGTCCTGTTCAAGAGCGCGCTCGCGCTCGAGACCGCGGCCCGGATCGATGTCGTCGTCATCGACAAGACCGGGACGCTGACCAAGGGAGAGCCGGAGGTCAGCGACGTCGTCGTCGACGGCCTCGACGAGCGCGAGCTGCTCGGGCTGGTGGCCGCGGTCGAGCGCTCATCCGAGCATCCGCTCGCGGAGGCGATCGTGCGCCGCGCCGAAGAGGCCGGCGTCGCGGTGGTCGCGGCGGAGGGCTTCGAGAACGTCCCCGGCCACGGGGCCGTCGCCATGGTCGCCGGGCGGCGCGTCGTGGTTGGCAACCGGCGCCTGCTGGAGCGCGAGCGGATCGGGCTCGATCACCTCGCCGCAAGCCGCGACGCGATCGCCGCCGGCGGCCGGACGGCGGTGCTGGCCGCCGTCGACGGCCGCGCCGTCGCCGTCTTCGGCATCGCCGACGCCCCGCGCGAGACCTCGGCCGACGCCATTCGGGCGCTGCACGAGGCCGGGGTCGAGGTCGTGATGCTGACCGGCGACAACCGCGCCACCGCCGAGCGGATCGCCGATCAGCTCGCGATCGACAGCGTCATCGCCGAGGTCCTTCCCGGCGACAAGGCCGCCAAGGTCGCGGAGCTGCAGGAGGCCGGCAGCAGGGTGGCGATGGTCGGCGACGGCGTCAACGATGCCCCCGCGCTCGCCCAGGCCGATCTCGGGATCGCGATCGGCGCCGGCACCGACGTCGCGATCGAGACCGCCGACGTCGTCCTCATGCGCTCCGACCCCCTCGACGTCCCGACCGCCCTGCTGGTCGGCCGCGGCACGCTGCGCAAGATGCGCCAGAACCTCGGCTGGGCGGTCGGCTACAACTCGATCGCGCTGCCGATCGCCGCCGGCGTCTTCGAGCCCTCGCTCGGCCTCGTCCTCCGCCCCGAGATCGCCGCCCTCTCGATGTCGGGCTCGAGCTTCATCGTCGCCGTCAACGCGCTGATGCTGAAGCGCCTGCGGCTGCCCGACGAGGAGGAGAGGGGATCCGAGCCGACCGGGGCGCCACCGGTTGCGGGCTCCGAGCCGTCATCGGCGACCGCGGTCTGAGGCGAGCGGAGGCACCTGCGACCCAGGGCCCTGAGCGCCTTGAGGCAGACCCGGCGCGCAGCGGTTGGGCCCCCCACCCGCGAGGATCAGCAGCTGTCATCTGGCGACCGATCCACTGTCATCCCGATGTCGCTTTACATCAGCCGCAGCCGGTGTTGTTGCCGCAGCTCATGCACGTGTAGCAGGAGCCCGTGCGCTGCATCATGCCGCCGCACTGGTCGCAGGCGGGGCCGAGGTCGAGCTCGCGCGACATACGGGCCGGGACGACCGGCGGGGTGTCGGTGAGCGCCGCCGCGGCCGGCACCGGCTCGGGCGCCGGCTCGGGCGCCGGAGAGCCGTTCCCGTTGCCGTTCCCGTGACCGTTCGACGGCGCCGCGGTGTCGGCGCTGAACAGCGCCTGCTGGGCGTTCTTGCGCTCCCGCACCTCCGCGGTGAGGATCCCGAGGTCCTCGTGGACGTCGGCGTCGTCGATGAAGCGGCTCGCCAGCCAGCGCATGATGTAGTCGGGCATCGACTTGGCGAACGGGATCTCCTGGTTCTTCGTCATGCCCTCGGGGTCGAAGCGCATGTAGCTGAACTTGTTGACCAGGACCTCGAGCGGCACCCCGTACTGGAGGCCGATCGAGACCGAGGTCGCGAACGCGTTCATCATCCCGCGCAGGGTCGAGCCCTCCTTGCCGATGTCGGTGAGGAAGATCTCCCCGACCGACCCGTCCTCGTACTTGCCGGCGGTGATGTAACCCTCCTGGCCGGCGATCGAGAACTTGTGGGTGATCGACTCGCGCTCGGCCGGCATCCGGCGCCGGACCGGGGCGGGCGCCGCGGCTTCCTCCTCCGCGTCGGCGGAGCGCTGGGCGTCGGTGCGGAGCGCCTGCGCGGTCTTCGAGCCGTCGCGGTAGATCGCGAGCGCCTTCAGACCGCCCTTCCAGCCCTCGGTGTAGGCCTCGGCGATGTCGCCGACGGTCGCCGACTCGGGCAGGTTGACCGTCTTCGAGATCGCCCCGCTCAGGAACGGCTGGGTCGCCGACATCATCTGGATGTGACCCATGTGGCTGATCGCCCGCTCGCCGACGGCGACGTCGAAGACCGGCAGGTGACCGTCCTCGAGCCCCGGGGCGCCGACGATCGTGCCCTTCTCGTTGACGAAGGCGGCGATCTGCTCGATCGCCTCATCGGTGTAGCCGAGCGTCCCGAGCGCCAGCGGCACCGAGCGGTTGACGATCGTCATCTGCCCGCCGCCGACCAGCTCCTTGTACTTGACGAGCGAGAAGTCGGGCTCGATCCCGGTCGTGTCGCAGTCCATCAGGAACGAGATCGTCCCGGTCGGGGCCAGCACCGTCGCCTGCGCGTTGCGGTAGCCGTGCTCGGTGCCCATCGCCACCGCCTCGTCCCAGGAGCGCCGCGCCGCGGCGAGCAGCTCGGCGTCGGCGATCTGGCCGTCGCTGATCTCGTAGGCGGCGTCGCGGTGCATCCGCATCACGCCGTTGTGGGCCTCGCGGTTCTTCGCGTACTCCTCGTAGGGGCCGATCGCCGCCGCGACCTCGGCCGACTTGCGGTAGCCGCGGCCGGTCATCAGCGCCGTGATCGCGGCCGCCGTCGCCCGCCCCTCGTCGGAGTCGTAGGGCATCCCGTTAGACATCAGGTAGGCCCCGAGGTTGGCGTAGCCGAGCCCGAGCTGGCGGAACGCCCGCGCGTTGCGGCCGATCTGCTCGGTCGGGTAGCTCGACGGGCCGACGACGATCTCCTGCGCGAGCAGGACGATGTCGACCGTGTGCTCGAAATCGGCGGTGTCGAAGCTGCCGTCCGGGCGCCGGAACTTCATCAGGTTGATCGACGCCAGGTTGCAGGCCGAGTCGTCGACGTGCATGTATTCGGAGCACGGGTTGGACGCGTTGATCCGGCCCGACTCGGGGCAGGTGTGCCAGCGGTTGATCGTCGTGTCGTACTGGACGCCGGGGTCGGCGCAGCGCCAGGCGGCCTCGGCGATCTGGTCGAGCAGCTTCTGCGCCGGGACCGTCTTCATCACGGCACCGCCGTTGCGGGCGGTGAGCTCCCAGTCGGAGCCGGCCTCGACCGCCTCCATGAACGCGTCGGTGACGCGGACCGAGTTGTTCGCGTTCTGGTACTGGATCGAGGTGAAGCCGTCGCCGTCGATCGACATGTCGAAGCCGGCGTCGCGCAGCGCCAGGGCCTTCTCCTCCTCGCGCGCCTTGCACCAGATGAAGTCCTCGATGTCGGGATGGTCGACGTCGAGGACGACCATCTTCGCCGCCCGCCGCGTCTTGCCGCCGGACTTGATCGTCCCCGCCCAGGCGTCCGCCCCGCGCATGAAGCTGACCGGGCCCGAGGCGAGCCCGCCCTTGCTGAGCTGCTCGGTCGAGGCGCGGATGTTCGAGAGGTTGATCCCCGACCCGGAGCCGCCGCGGAAGATCTGCCCCTCCTTGGTGTTCCAATCGAGGATCGACTCCATCGTGTCCTCGACGCTGAGGATGAAGCACGCGCTCGCCTGCGGATGCTCCTCAAATCCAAGGTTGAACCAGACCGGGGAGTTGAAGGCGGCCTTCTGGTGGAGGAGGATGTGGGTGAGCTCGGCCTCGAAGGCGTCGGCGTCGGCATCGGAGGCGAAGTAGCCGCCCTCGCGGCCCCAGGCGGCGATCGTGCCGGCGACGCGGCCGATCATCTGGCGGACCGAGCGCTCGCGCTCCGGCGAGCCGAGCGGGCCGCGGAAGTACTTCTGGGCGACGATGTTGGTGGCGTTCTGCGACCAGGTGGTCGGGAACTCGACGCCGCGCTGCTCGAAGGCGGGGTCGGCGGGGTCGCCGATGATCGCGTCGCGGGTCTCCCACTCGACCTGATCGAAGGGATGAGCGCCCGGGGTCGTCAGCTTCCGCCCGATCCTGAGCCCGCCCTCGGCGACCCGCGCGGCCGTGTCGATCGGGGTCTCAGAAGCTGCCTTGGTCATCGTTTTCCTCTCCTCCGGATGCGTTCAAGTGGTAACAGCGGATGGTTGCGATTGAGTCGGACGTAACAAGGGCCGAAACGACCCCGCCGAGACCTCGATGGGAGTCTGCGCGGAGGGTAGGGGCGGCCCGCGAACGGGCTCCGGTGGCATTCCGCAAACGGGGCGAAACGAACCTCGACCCGGGCCCCGGCGGACCCCGCATTTTACGGGGTCCGGATCGCCGGCACCAGCCCTCGACGCGGCGCCGGCCGCGCGCGTCGCGGCGAAAACGGAGGCCGGGGCGGCGACGCGCGATAATCGTCCCATGACCGACGGGATGCGGAAGGCGGCAGAGGCCGGGCGCGAGCGCGCGAGCGCGGCCCGCGAACGGCTCGACGCCGCCCGCGAGGCGACCGGGGAGCGGGTCGGGGCGGTGAAGGCCGCGGCCGGCGAGCGCGTCGAGACCGCCCGGGCGGCTGCCGTCGACCTCCAGCAGAAGGTCAAGCCGAAGCTCCGCGGCGTCGTCCACGAATGTTCGTTCCCGGTCTCGCTGCTCGCCGGTGCGCTGCTCGTCCTCTTCGCCTCCCGCGGTCAACTCGCGCTCGCGGTCTACGCTGCCTCCCTCTCGGCCCTGCTCGGCACCAGCGCCCTCTACCACCGGGTCGACTGGAGGCGGCCCTCGGTGCGGATGTGGATGCGCCGGCTCGACCACTCGATGATCTTCCTGCTGATCGCCGGGACGGTGACGCCGTTCGCGATCCTCGTCGTCGGCGGCTCGCTCGGAACGGCGCTGCTGATCGCGGTCTGGGTCGGGGCCGCGGCCGGGATCGCGGTCGAGACGGTCTGGACGAGCTCGCCGAAGTGGGTCTCGGCCCTCGTCTACCTGGCGGTCGGCTGGATCGGCGCGATCGCGTTCCCGTCGATCGTCGCCAACGCCGGCGCCGGCGCCGGCGCCCTGATCGCCGCCGGCGGGATCCTCTACACGATCGGCGCGGTCGTCTACGCCTTCCAGCGTCCCGACCCGCGGCCGGCGGTGTTCGGCTACCACGAGATCTTCCACGTGCTCGTGGTCGCCGCCGCGGTCGCCCACTTCACGGCGGTGGCGATCTACGCCGGCCCGATCGGCTGAGCGCCGGGGGGGCCGGTCCGGAAGCCCTCGAGCTCGGACCGGTCGCCCGCCGCGAGACCGCCGCCGCCCGGGTCCTCAACGCCGCCTTCCTCGACGATCCCCTGACCCGCGCGATCGGGCCGCGCCGGCGCCGCCACCGCGCCGCGATCAACCCGCTGTCGTTCGCCGGCATCGTCGCCGCGAGCCGCCGCCACGGCGCCCGCGTCCTCGCCGCTCGCCGCTCCGGCGCGGTGGTCGGCATCAGCATCGCCTTCGATCCGGGCCTGTGGCCGATCGGCGGAAGCGCCGTCCTCCGCGAGCTCGCCTGGGCGCTCGCCGCCGGGCCGCTGCCGGTGCGGCGCGGCCTCGCTTTCGCCCGCGCGATCCGCGACGCCCGCGTGAGCTTCCCGCACCATCACCTCTGGTTTCTTGCCATCGCTCCGGCCGAGCAGGGTCGCGGCGCCGGCCGGGCGCCGCCCGCCGGGCGCCGCCCGCCGACCTTCACCGCCGCGCCGACGCCGACGCGGTTCCGACCCATCTCGAGACCGGGACGACCGCTCACGTCGCCTGGCACGGGTCGGCCGGCTGCGCGGTCCTCCGCGAGCTCCGCCCCGCCGGCGGACCGGTCTGGCTGATGGAGCGCCCGCTGGCCGGCTAACCGTCCCGCCGCTCGCGCGGCAGGATCAGGTCCAGCTCGGCGACCCGCTCCATGTGGCGCGCGTTGAGGCCGGCGCTCGCATCGAACAGCCGCTCCAGGGTCTCGAGCTCGGCGATCGTGAAGCGCGCGGCGATCGCCTGCAAATCGGCCGCGATCGGCCCCCAGATCCGGTCGAGCACCTCGCGGGCTTGGTCGGTCAGCTCGACGATCACCTTGCGGCGGTCGCCGGGATCATCGCCGCGGCGAACGAAGCCGGCCCGCTCGAGCCGGCCGACCATCACCGTCACCGCGCCACCGGTGAGGCCGAGCTCAGCCGCGATCCTGCCCGGGTTGGCGGGTTGAATTGATCCTATCCGATGCCGGTGCAGGGCCGGCAAGGAGGTGGCGGATGACCGCCAACGCGATCGAGGTCGAGGGCCTCGAGAAGAGCTAAGGCGAGGTGTGCGCCCTCGACGGCCTCTCCTTCGTCGTCCCCGAGGGCACGATCTTCGGCCTGCTCGGCCCCAACGGCGCCGGCAAGTCGACGACCGTGAAGATCCTGACGACGCTCGCCCATGCCGACGGCGGCAGCGCGACCGTCGCGGGGAGCGACATCGACCGCGACCCGGCCGGCGTTCGCGAGGCGATCGGCGTGATCTCGCAAGCCGGCGGCCTCGATCGCGAGGCGACCGGGCGAGAGAACCTGCGCCTGCAGGGCCAGGTCTACGGGATGGGCGCCGCCGCGCTCGAGCGCCGGGTCGATGAGCTCCTCGCCCAATTCAAGCTCGGGGACGCCGGCGACGGGCTAGTCCGCACCTACTCGGGCGGGATGCAGCGGCGGCTCGACATCGCGATCGGCCTCGTCCACGAGCCCCGGGTCCTCTTCCTCGACGAGCCGACGACCGGGCTCGATCCCGAGGTCCGGGCGGAGATGTGGGATGAGATCGCCCGCCTTGCCAGCGCCGGGTTGACGGTGCTGCTCACCACCCACTACCTCGAGGAGGCCGACCGGCTCGCCCAGAACCTCGCGATCGTCGATCGCGGCCGGGTCGTCGCCGCCGGCATCCCCGAGGAGCTGAAGCGGGAGCTCGAGGGCGACGCGATCGCCGTCGAGCTCGACGGCGAGAGCTCCGCCGCCGACGTCCCCGCGATCCTCGCCGGGATCGACGGGGTCGGCGAGCCGCAGCTCGAGGGTCGCGCCCTCCACGCCCGCGCCGCCGACGGCGGCCGCCGCCTGCCGGCGCTGCTCGCGGCGCTCGAGGGCTCCGGAGTCGCGGTCGCGTCGGTGACCGTCTCGCGGCCGTCGCTCGACGACGTCTACCTCCGCTACACCGGCCGCACCTTCAGCGCCGCCGAGAGCGACACCGACCACGACCAGGAGGAATCGCGATGAGGGTCATCCGGGATACCCGCCACATGACCGTCCGCCACCTGATGGCGCTCTGGCGCCAGCCGTGGTGGATCGCCGTCTCGCTCGTCCAGCCGGTGATCTGGCTGCTGCTGTTGGGGCGCTGTTCGAGGCCGTCACCGCCATCCCCGGGTTCGGGTCCGACAACTACATCCAGTTCCTCGCTCCCGGGGTCGTCGTGATGACGGCGTTCTTCGCCGCGGGCTGGGCGGGGATGCCGGTGATCGAGGACATCGACCGCGGCGTCATCGATCGCTTCCTCGTCACCCCGGTGCGGCGCACGTCGCTGATCAGCGGCCGGCTCGGCCAGGGCGCGCTTACGATCCTCATCCAGTCGCTGATCATCATCGGACTCGCCCTGATCACCGGCGCGAGCTTCGACAACGGGATCGGCGGCATCGTCGTGCTGATCCTCGTCTCCGTGCTCGTCGGCTCCGCGTTCGGGTGCCTCTCGATCGGGCTGGCGCTGCTCGTACGCCGCGAGGAGACGGTGATCGCGGCGGTGCAGTTCCTGCTCCTGCCGCTGTCGTTCACCTCGGTGACGTTCATGCAGAAGGACCTGATGCCCGCCTGGATGCAGTCGGTCTCCGACTACAACCCGCTCAACTGGGCGGTCGAGTCGGGGCGCGCCGCCGTCACGGCATCGCCCGACTGGGGCGAGATCGCGCTACGCGCCGGGCTGTTGGTCGCGTTCCTGGTCCTCTGCGGCTGGTTTGCGGTGAGCGCCTTCCGGACCTACCAGCGCTCGGTCTGAGACGCCAGGGTCGATTCGGCCGCTCGCCTACAGGAACGAGGCAGCGGCCGGCGCCGCGATCAGCGTCACCGCCGTGACCGCGACGAGCACCGCGATCATCGCGAGAAGGCCATGCCTTGCGAGCGTGTCCTGCATGGTCACCCCCTTTGCTGCGGGGTCCGGATGACTCCCAGCGAGCGTAGCGCGATCATCGCGTCCGGTCCAATCGCCGGCGCAACTCCGCCACGACGCCCGCGGGATCGCCGGTCAGCTGCTCTCGCGTGAACCGGATGACGGTGAAGCCGCGGCGCTCGAGCTCGACCTGACGGCGATGGTCGGCGCCGAGCTGGGCCGGTGTCGAATGGGCGCCTCGCCCGTCCAGCTCGACGATCAGCATCGCCCCCCGCCACAGCATGTCCGGCCGGTAGCGGCCGATCCGCACGTTCGGCTCCGGGATCGGCACGCTGCACCGCTCGCAGAGCAGGACGAAGTCCCGCTCGAAGCCGTTGGCGCAGCGGGCGAGCGCGGGCAGGTGGGAGTCGACGGCGGCGCGCAGGGCCGCGGTGCCCGGGCGGCCGCTGCCGATGACGGTCTCGATCTCGCGCCGGTCGAGCAGACGCTCAAACTCGGCACGGGCGAGGACCAGGCGGAGCGAGTCGCAAGCCAGCTCCGCCGTCGCGGCGAGCAGGGCCTCGCAGAGCGGGACGACGGGCAGACCCCGGTGGAAGCGTCGGGTGAGGTTGGGCACGTACATCACCCGCACATCGCGCCGGGGCGCGCACCGGTGCGGCGAGGCGACGAGGGACGGCCGAGGACGCCGGTGCAGGAGGTTCAGCCACCAGAGCGCGGTCAGGGATGCGAGCGCCGCGTCAGGTCCCGCCAGGAGCAGCTGCGCCGCCAGCTCTCCCTCGGTGCCGAGATCGGCGCGGCCCCAGGCATAGACGCCGGGGTGGCGGCGGTGAAGCCGACCGGAGCGCAGCCAGCTCCGGATTCGGGCCGTCGAGATCCCCTCGGCGAGAAGCTGCCGGCGGGAGACTGCCCCGAACTGCCGCCCCGCGAGCTCGCTCGCGAGCAGAACCGCAGATTGGTGACTACTGTGGTCAGTGATCTGCATCTCACCCGCCATGTGGGGAAGGGTCGGCCCGTCCCCGTCAGCGATCAAGACGCGGGTGTGGCGCAGGCCGGCGGAGGTGTGCCGGCTTTCGCGCGAAGGGCCGCTGACGGAGCCGTTCCCGCGCGCCGGCTTCTGAAGGACGCATTCGCGGCGCCGGCCTCTGAGAACCCATGTCCGCGCGCCGGCCTCAGAGAGATCACCCCCGCCCGAAGGCCCTACTCCGACGGGCCCGCTCCCGCGTGACGGCCGCCGATCGCCGCTCGGTGGCCCGGGCTAACGCGCGGCGGTGGTGGCGACCCGGTCGCCGTGGCGCTGCTTGGCGTCCGCGATCAGCGCCTCGAGGTCCTCGCGCCGGCCGTCGCGGAGCAGCCCGATCGGGTCGGGCTCGCCGTTGACGATCGATTCGAAGAAGGCCTTGCGGTCCTGGTAGGTCGGCAGCGTCCCCTTCGCCCAGCCGCGGGCCCCGTTGAGGATCGCCGCGAGCTCGGCGTAGTCGGGGCCGAAGAGCTCCGATACCTCCCGCTTCATCCGCTTCGCCAGCGCCGGCGAGGCGCCGGCGGTCGAGATCGCGATCGCGAGCGGCCCGGTCCGGACGATCGCCGGCAGGATGAAGTTGCAGAGCGAGGGCACGTCGACGACGTTGACGAGCATCGCCCGCTCCTCGGCCGCCTCGTAGACGGCGATGTTGACGTCGGTGTCGTCGGTGGCGGCGATCGCCATGAACCTGCCGGCCACGTCGCCGGCCTCGAACCCGCGCTGCGCCCATTCGATCGAGCCCTCGGCGGCGAGCGCCCGAACCTCGTCGCAGGCGTCGGGCGCGACGCAGACGACGTCGCCGTCGCAGGCGAGCAGCCCCTCGATCTTCTCGAGGCCGACATCGCCGCCGCCGACGACCAGGCACTTGCGGCCGCTGAGCCGCAGGCAGGCGATGTAGAACGGCGTCTCGAGCATGCCGCGCACGCAGGACTGGTCGCAGATCCCCCTGCGGTGCTGGCAGACGCACTCCTTGCCGGGATAGCTCTGGGCGGGCATCGCGGTCAAGAGTAGATGGATCGGCCCCCGGGAGCCGCGGTGACGCCGCCGCCGGAGCGGTTTGGAGCGGGTGCTACCGTCCCGGCCCTTCATCGCCTCCGTCCCGGGGCCAGGCCATAGTGGGGACGTCCAGATGCGACTGATCGTCACCGAGAAGAACAACAGCGCCAAGAAGATCGCCGAGATCCTCAGCGGCGGCGCGGCGAAGGCCGACGCCACCTACAAGGTCCCCTACTACTCCTGGGGCCGCGACGGGGACGCGGAGATGACGGTCGGCCTCAAGGGCCACGTCCTCAACCCCGCCTTCCCGGAGGGCTACTCGAACTGGCAGGAAACCGACCCGAAGTCGCTGATCGACGCCGAGCTGGTCAGCGAGCCGACCGACAAGAACGTCGTCAAGGCGGTCAAGAAGCTCGCCAAGGAGGCCGACAGCATCGTCATCGCGACCGACTTCGACCGCGAGGGGGAGCTGATCGGGCTCGAGGCCCTGCGCGAGATCCTCGCCGTCAACCCGGGGGTCGAGGGAACCGTGAAGCGGGCCCGCTACTCGGCCCTGACCAGGGACGAGATCGAGCGCGCCTTCGCCGAGCTCGACGAGCTCTCCCACGACCTCGCCCACGCGGCCCAGGCGCGGGGCGAGATCGACCTGATCTGGGGGGCGACGCTGACCCGGGCCGTCTCGCTCGCGACGCGCCGCTTCGGCTCCAACTTCCTCTCGGTCGGCCGCGTCCAGAGCCCGACCCTGGGGCTGATCGTCGAGCGCGAGCTCGAGCGCCGCGCCCACGTGCCGAAGCCCTACTGGGAGGTCTTCGCCAAGTTCGCCCACCCCGACGGCTCCTTCGAGGCGCACCACAAGACCGACAAGTTCTGGGAGAAGCCGGAGGCCGAGGCGGCGCTGGCGGCGACCGACTCGCCCGGCGTCGTCACCGGACTGTCGAAGCGGAGGAACACCCGCAAGCCACCGGCCCCCTACAACACCACGGCCTTCGCCACCGACGCCTCGAGCCGGCTCGGAATCCCGCCCTCACGCGCGATGCGGATCGCCGAGGACCTCTACATGGACGGGTTCATCTCCTACCCTCGTACCGACAACACCGTCTATCCGCCCTCGCTGCCGCTCCGCGAGCTCGTCGCCTCGCTCGCCCGGATCCCCGAGTTCTCCGCGGCGTCGAGCCTGCTCGACGGCGAGCTGAGACCGACGCGCGGCAAGAAGGAGACGACCGACCATCCGCCGATCCACCCGACCCAGGCCGTCTACCCGAACGCGCTCGACGGGGCCCATCGCCGCGTCTACGAGCTGATCGCGCGGCGCTTTCTGGCCACCTTCAGCCCGCCGATGGTGACCGAGTCGGCGCGGGCGGACATCGAGGCCGGCAGCGAGTCCTACTTCGTCCGCGGCTCGATCGTGGTCGATCCCGGCTACGCCGCGATCTACACCTATGCGCGCTCGGCCGACAGCGAGCTGCCGGCGCTCGAGGAGGGGCAGAAGCTCGAGCTCGACGGCGCACCCTGGCTCGTCGACAAGGAGACCCAGCCGCCGGCCCGGATCAGCCAGGGCAAGCTGATCGAGATGATGGAGGAGCTCGGCCTCGGCACGAAGGCGACCCGGCCCGACATCATCCAGAAGCTCTACGACCGCGGCTACGTCTTCAACAACCCGCCGGAGCCGTCGGAAACCGGGATCGCCATGTACAGGGCGTTCAAGGAGCACGTGCTGCGGATGGCGACCCCGGAGATGACCGCCGAGCTGGAGCGCGACATGGACGAGATCGCGGCCGGCAAGACGTCGCGCGAGGAGGTCCTCCAGATCAGCCGCGAGATGCTCCACGGCACCTACGACGACCTCTTCGCCCGGCGCGAGGAGCTCGCGAAGGTGATCTGGGCGGGGATGGACGAGGACAAGTTCATCGGCCCCTGCAAGGTCTGCGAGGAGGCCGGCCGCGCCCACGAGGACGGCTCCCCGAACCGGCTGCGGATCATCGAGATGCGCGGCGGCAAGCGGTTCGTCGGCTGCGAGGGCTACGACCGCGACGACCCCGACGACCCCGACTCCTGCACCTTCTCGCGGCCGCTGCCGGGGCGCGGCTACGAGCTCTGGCGACTCGAGGAGCGCTGCTCGATCTGCGGCGAGACGCCGCGGCTCAAGGTCAAGGGCTTCCGCGGGCGCCCCTGGAGCCTCTGCCTGAACGACGATTGCCCCTCGATGGTCGAGATGCGCGAGAAGCGGGCCGAGCGCGAGAAGGCCCGGGAGGAGGCCGCCAAGCGCAAGGCGGAGGCCGGCGCGAGCACCGCGTCCGGCGCGAACGGCAAGGGCCGCGGCCGCAAGAAGCCGCCGACGACGACGACGCGGACGAAGCGGGCGCGAGCGTCCTCCGCCTCGAAGCCGGCCTCGCGCACGCGCTCCGGCTGAGATGACCAGCCCCATGAGCTCGCACGCGCGAATGCCGCACGGACACACATCGCCGGATCGCGCCCGTGCTCCTCGCCCGTGCCTTCCGGGCACGCGCCCGTCGCCCGGCCACGCCCGGCTCGGCGCCGTGCGCCCTCGCGCGCACGATCCCATGGAATCGGTCGGCTGAGCGTCCGCTCGCGGCAGTGTTCGTCACCCTCGAAGGAGTCGACGGCGCCGGCAAGAGCACGCAGGCGCAGCTGCTCGCCGCGGCGCTCGGGCCCGAGACCCTGCTGCTGCGAGAGCCCGGCGGCACGCCGGCCGGCGAACGCCTCCGCGGGCTGCTCAAGGACGCCGACGTCGACCTGACCCCGCGGGCGGAGCTGATGCTGTTCTGCGCGGCCCGGGCGGAGCTCGTCGAGCGGGTGATCCGCCCGGCGCTCGCCGCGGGCCGCGACGTCGTCTGCGACCGCTTCGTCGATTCGACCGTCGCCTATCAGGGTGGCGCTCGCGGGATCGACCGTGACCTGGTCCGGAGCCTGAACGCCGCGGCCGTCGGCGACTGCATGCCCGACCGCACGATCGTGCTCCGGCTCGACGGGGCGCTCGCCGCCGGCCGCGCCGCCGGCCGCTGCGGATCGCCGATCTCGGACCGGTTCGAATCGGAGGGTCCCGCTTTTCAGGATCGGATCGCGGCCGAGTTCGAGCGGATCGCGGCGGCCGAGCCGGGACGGGTCGTGGTGGTTGACGCGAGCGGCATCGTGGAGGAGGTGCACGCGCGCGTGCTGGCGGCGCTGGGGCCGAGGAGGACGGAGGACAGGTGACAGGGGACGGCGAGCGGCGAGCGGCGAGCGGCGAGCAGCTTCCGGAGGCGATCGCGGACGCGACCAAAGAGCAGCCGGGCGCGCGGGCGGCGCTCGCGGCGGCGCTCCGCGCCGGCCCGGCTCACGCCTACGCGTTCGTCGGCCCGGCCGGCAGCGGCAAGCGTGCGGCCGCCCGGGCCTTCGCGGCCGAGCTCCTGGCGGCGGCCGCCGCCGGCCCGGCCGAGGCGCGGCGCCGGGCGCTTGCCGACCCCTCGCCCCATCCCGACCTCACCTGGCTGCGTCCGCCCGGCAACCAGCACCTCGTCGAGGACGTGCGCAGCGGGCTGATCGGCGCCGTCGCCTACCGCCCGTTCGAGGGCGGGCGGCGCGTCTTCGTCGTCGAGGCGGCCGACGCGATGGCCGAGGAGAGCCAGAACGCCCTGCTGAAGACGCTCGAGGAGCCGCCGTCCTATGCCCACATCCTGCTGGTGACCGCCGAGCCGGCGGCGCTGCTGGAGACGGTTCGGAGCCGCTGCGCGACGGTCGCCTTCGCGCCGCTCCCGGCGGCGACGCTCGAGCGCCGGCTCGCCGCCGGGCTGCCTGACCGGCCCGCGGCCGAGCTGAGCGCCCTCGCCGCCCTCGCCGCCGGCGATCTCGACCGCGCCCTGATGCTCGGCTCGCCGGCCGGTGCGCGGCTCCGCGCCGGCGCGGAGGAGGGGTCGGGGGCCGCGGTCGCGGGCGAGCTCGCCGAGCGCCCCTGGGCCGACATCCTCGAGCTTGCGGCCGAGGCCGGCGAGGCCCGGGGCGCCGCCGTCCGCGCCGCCGCCGCCGAGCGCGCGGCCGGGCTCGGCGAGGGTCGCGAAGCCGCCCGGGCCCGCAGGGAGGGAGAAGAGGCGGCGAAGCGCGCCGAGCGCCGCGCCCGGACCGAGGCGATCGACCTCGCCCTGGCGCTGGTGGCGAGCTGGTTTCTCGACATCGCGGCGATCGGCGAGGGGGCGGGGGAGGCGATCCGCAACGCCGATCGCCGCGATCAGCTCGGCGCCGCCGCGAGCCGGGCCGATCCGATCGCCGCCCGGGGGGCCGCGGAGCTGGCGATGGATGCCCGGCGGCGCCTCCGCGTCAACGTCAACGAGGGCCTCGCCCTCGACGCGCTCTTCCACCGCGCCGCCGCCCTCCTTGGCGCGTCCAAGCGGGTGGTCTAGAAAGGGAGCGACATGGACGCCCCAGCGCCTCCTCCCTCGACCCAGGTCCCGCCGCCCGAGCTGCCGGTCACCGCCGACCGCCCCGCGATCCAGCCGATCCGGCGTCGACGCCCGTTCGGTGTCCGCCTCTGGCTCGGGCTGATGTTCTCGGCGATCGGGATCCTCACCGGAGCCACCGTCTACATCGTCGTCGCCGGGTCGAGCGAGGGGGCGGCGGAGAGCCGCTCGGCCGACCTCGCCGTCGGCCGGACGCTGCGGCTGCGGGAGAAGATCGAGCCGGAGCTGCCCGAGGGGCGGATGACGAAGGCCAACGCCCCCGTCGACGTGCTTCGCGAGGACCAGTCTCCCGAGGACTTCCGCAGCTGGCTCTACAACAACCCTCCGTCCGGCCCCTCCCGGCTCGTCAGCCCGCCGACCGTCGCCGGGCTCGACATCGCCACGATCCGCGGCCGCGCCGAGGCGGTCGCGACCGCGCTCGACGGCGATCTCTACGTCAACACCGACCTGCCCGAGGACCGGACGATGGTCTCGGTCCTGCTCGTCGGCCCAGGCGGCGTCAGCGGGGTGCTGCTGTCGATCTCCGAGCGCCCCGAGGAGGTGCAGTCGGCCCTTCAAGCCCTCGCCGGCCAGCGCCTGACCGCGCTGGTCGTCGCTGTGCTTGTCGCCGGGTTGATCGGCTTTCTCGCCGCGAGCCTGATCACCTCGCGGGTGAAGCGGCTCGCGACCGCGGCCGGCGAGCTCGCGGAGGGAAACCTCGACACCCCGGTCCATCCGAGCGGCCGCGACGAGATCGGGGACCTCGGGCGCACCCTCGACTCGATGCGGATCGCGCTCGCCGAGACATTCGACGCGCTCTCCTCCGAGCGCGACCGGCTCTCGGCGATCTTCACCTCGCTCGGCGAGGCGGTGATCGTCGTCGACCCCGACGGCGACGTTCGCTTCGCCAATCCGGCGGCCGCCGATCTGATCGGCGAGGACGGCTCCGTGGTCGACGCCCTCCGGCCGTGGATCCGGCGCGCCACCCACCGCGGCAGCGCCGAGAGCGACCACGTCCAGATCGGGGAGCGGGTGTTCGCGATCGGGGCCCGCTACCTGCCGGCCGAGCGGTCGGCGCTGCTGGTCGTCCGCGACCGCACCGACGAGCTCCGCCGCGACCAGGCCGAGCGCGAGTTCGTCTCGAATGCCGCGCACGAGCTGCGCAACCCGATCGCCGGCATGTCGGGGGCGATCGAGGTGCTGCGGTCGGGCGCCAAGGACGATCCGGAGGCGCGTGAGCACTTCCTCGACCGGCTCGCGTCCGACGTCGATCGGGTCAGCCGGCTGACCAAGGCGCTGCTGACGCTGGCGCGGATGGAGGCGGTGGGCGAGGGCGAGGCCGACGTGGTCAGCGTCGACATCTCCGTATCCGAGGCGGTCGCCGCGGTCGAGCACCCGGAGGGCGTCGAGCTGCGGACCGACGTCGACGCCGACCTCGTGGCCAAGGCCGATCCGGTCCTGCTGCGCCAGATCCTGATCGGGCTGCTGACCAACGCCTTCAAGCACACTCCCGCCCCCGGCGCGGTTACGCTTCGCGCCCACCTGGAGAGCGAGGAGGGCGAGGGCAGAGTCGTCATCGAGGTCGAGGACACCGGTACCGGCATCCGGGCCGACGAGCGGGATCGCGTCTTCGACCGCTTCTATCGCGGCAGCGGCTCGCTCGAGCGCGAGGGCTTCGGGCTCGGGCTCGCGATCGCAAAGCGGATGGTCGACGTGATGGGGGGCGAGATCAGCGTCGACTCGGAGGAGGGCCGGGGCAGTACCTTCCGGGTCGAGTTGCGCGCCGCGGAGCCGACCTCGACGCCGATAGCGTGACCGTCGTGACCCGACCCCGAACCCCACGAGCAACGGAGTGAACTGATGAAGAGGACGACGTGAGCAGCGGCCGGATCCTCGTCGCCGACGACGAGCCCTCGGTCCGCGAGTCGGTCGGCTACGCGCTCGAGCAGGAGGGATTCGACGTCACGATCGCGATCGACGGCGACGACGCCGACGAGAAGATCGGCGAGGGCGACGTCCCCTTCGACCTGCTCGTCCTCGACATCATGATGCCGGGCCGCAGCGGTCTCGACCTCTGCCGCGACGTCCGCGGCCGCAGCGCCGTCCCGATCATCCTCCTCACCGCCAAGGACGCGGAGGTCGACAAGGTCGTCGGTCTCGAGGTCGGCGCCGACGACTACGTGACGAAGCCGTTCAGCGTCCGCGAGCTGCTCGGCCGCGTCCGTGCCCAGCTTCGTCGCCGCGAGCTCGACCGGGCGGTCACGGCCGAGGGCGGCTCGAGCACGATCGAGGCCGGCGAGGTCTCGATCGACCTCGCCCGCCACCTGGTGACCGTGCGCGGCGAGCCGGTGAACCTGACCCGCTCCGAGTTTCAGGTGCTGCGACTGCTCGCCGACCGGCCCGGCCAGGTCTTCAGCCGGCTCGAGATCATGGAGGAGCTCTGGCAGTCGGAGTTCTCGGGCGATGTCCGCGCCTGCGACGTCCACATCTCCAACCTGCGGCAGAAGATCGAGCGCGACCCCCAGGACCCGGAGCTGGTCGTCACCGTGCGCGGAATCGGCTACAAGCTCGTCGAACCCGAGTAGATGCCGGCGGGGGGCCGGGAGGCCGCCGCTCGGCCCGATCGCCCTGCCGGTGGCTCCCGGGCCGCCGCGCGAGACTTACGCATCGGTGTCCTCCCGGTCGCGCCGGGGCCATGATCGGGCGCTACGCGCCGTCCCCGACCGGCGAGCTCCACCTCGGCAACCTGCGGACGGCGCTGCTCGCCTGGCTGTTCGCCCGCTCCGCCGGCTCCCGGTTCCTGCTGCGGATCGAGGACCTCGACCCCGACCGCTCGCGCTCCCGGCACATCGCGACCCAGCTCGGCGACCTGCACGCGATCGGGATCGACTGGGACGGCGATCCGGTCCGCCAGACCGAGCGTGCCGGGGCCCACCGCGCGGCGCTCGACCGGCTCCGCGAGGAGGGCCTCCTCTACCGCTGCTTCTGCTCGCGGCGCGAGGTCCGCGAGGCGGCCTCCGCCCGGCACGGGGAGCTGCCCGAGGGGCACTATCCAGGGACCTGCCTGGCGCTCGACCCCGCCGAGTCCGACCGCCGCGCGGCCGCCGGCGAGGAGTTCGCGCTGCGCCTGCGGGCCGTCTGCGCCGAGGTCGCCTTCGACGACCGCCTCCACGGCGAGCGCTCAGCGATCGCCGACGACGTCGTCCTCCGCCGCCGCGACGGCGTCGTCGCCTACAACCTCGCCGTCGTCGTCGACGATCACGACCAGGGGGTCGAGGAGGTCGTCCGCGGCGACGACCTGCTGCCGGCGACGGCCGCGCAGGCGCTGCTCTGCGACCTGCTCGGGATCCCGCGACCGTCGTGGGCCCACGTCCCGCTCGTCCTCGGCCCCGACGGCGCGCGCCTGGCCAAGCGCCACGGCGCGATCACCCTTGCCGACCTCGCCGCCGAGGGCCTGACCCCCGCCCACGCGCTCGCCTGGATGGCCCGCACGCTCGAGCTCGCCGCTCCCGCCGAGCAGGTCACGCTCGCCGACCTCCTCGCCCGGTTCGACCCCGATCGGCTGCCGCGCGAGCCGACCAGGTTCGCCGGCGTGGTCTCCTAGCGCCCGCCGCCCGCCGCCCGGCGCCGAGCGGGACGAATCCGGCCGGACAGCACGATCTCAGCCCGCTCGGCCCCGGGGGCTCGACCGGTCTGCCGCTCGGCCCCGGCTCGGCCCTAGAATCGGGGCAGCGCCGACGTAGCTCAGCTGGTAGAGCACTTCACTCGTAATGAAGGGGTCCCCGGTTCGAATCCGGGCGTCGGCTTCCCACGCAAGCCACCCCGGCGGCCGCCGTGTCGCCGGGGCAATCCAGAGCGCCGGGTGTCAAGGGCCATCGGTTTCTCCCACGGGCGGCCGTCGAGCCTCCCCAGCGGCGGGCGAAGAAGGAGCGCGGAGGGCGGCGGCTCCGCAGCGACCGCTCCGCCCCGGGGAGCCCGCGACTACTCACTCCGGGGATGGGCCAACGACCGGCTGGCGTCCCGAAGTCCCCGGTGAACGGGGGGCTGGCGGCGTCGGCGCCGGCGGCACGTCAGGCCTCCTCGTGCCGCGGGAGGATCAGGGTGAGCCAATCCGTCACCAGCCCGGGACGTTCGGCGCTCTCGACACGCAACTCGCAGTGCGTGGTGACGAGGAAGCCGTCTCCGCGCGGGGAGACGTCGGTGACGTCGAAGCCGGCGATGATCCGGTCCCCGACGAACATCGGGCTGGGAAAGCGGGTGCGCTCCAGGCCGTAGTTGAAGCCGTACGCCTCTTCGGGATCGACGCGGAACGCCGACCGTTGCAGCGCATCGATCAGAGACAGCGAACAGAAGCCCTCGATGATCGCGGCAGGGAGCTCCGGAGGGTCCAATTCAGGGTAGGCCCGGTCGAGCCAGGTCGCCCGTTCGAACTCCTCCTGCTCAGCGGCCGTAACCGGGAGGCGGCTCGCCCAGCCCCTTGACGCGAGGCCGGATCGCGCTATTATCTGCTGCCTTGGCACTTAGATTTTCTTCCTAGCAGCCTGAGGAGGTTTGTGAGATGACGCTGATCAGATGGGAACCGGCGGGCGAGGTCGAATCGCTCCAGTCGGACTTCAACCGGCTCTTCGAGGGGTTCCTCGGCCGTCCGGTCGCGGGATCGAGGCGTTGGGCGCCGGCGATGGACCTGACCGAGGCCGACGACTCGCTAGTGCTCCGGGCCGACCTGCCCGGGCTCGATCGCGAGGACGTGTCGATCGAGGTCAAGGACAACGTGCTCACCGTCTCCGGTGAGCGTCGCGACGAGCACGAGGACGAGCGCAAGGGCTACCACCGGATCGAGCGCTCATACGGCTCGTTCGCGCGGTCGCTGACCCTGCCCCGGGGCGTCGACCCGGCGAGCGTGAGCGCCAGCTTCGACAAGGGCGTGCTCGAGGTGCGCATCCCGAAGCCGGCCGATCCCAAGCCGCACCGGGTCGAGATCGATGCCGGCGTGATCGAGGGCGAGGGCGCCGAGAATGGCGACGGGGGCAGGAGCTCCTAGCGAGCCGTGTGTCCGGATCGCCGGGGCCGCCGCGACGCCCGCCGCGGCGGCCCCGCCGGCCTCCGGTGTCCCACCCAGGCCCCCGTTCGATGCGCGGCCGGGCCCGGTTGCATGGAGGCGTGCGCGGGCGCGGGGCTTCCGCCCCGCCGGCGCGGCACTCAGCCGACCGGCGAGGGCATCGGCTCGCCGGCGAGGGCCGCGAGCAGGTTGTCGACCGCCATCGCCGCCATCCGCCCGCGGGTCGCGTGCGAGGCCGAGCCGATGTGGGGCACGACGGTGAGGTTGGGGGCGCCGAGCAGCGGGTCGTAGCCGGGCAGCGGCTCGGGGTCGGTGACGTCGAGGCCGGCGCCGGCGATCCAGCCCGACTCGAGCGCGCGGCGGAGGGCGGAGGAGTCGACGACCTCGCCGCGGGCGGTGTTGACGAGGATTGCGCTCTGCTTCATCGCCATCAGCGCCCGCTCGTCGATCAGCCCGCGGGTCTCCTCGGTGAGCGGGCAGTGGAGGCTGACGAAGTCGGACTCGGCGAGGAGCTCGCCAAGCGGGACGCGGTCGGGGCCCGGGCTTCGCCCGCTGCGGAGGATCCGCATGCCGAACCCCGCTCCGCGTCGCGCGACGGCCTCGCCGATCAGCCCTGGGCCGATGATCCCGAGCGTCGCGCCGTGGACGTCGTGGCCGAGCCAGCCGGCGGGCTCCCAGGTCCACCATTCGCCCCCGCGGACCGAGTCGGCGGACTCGACGACGCGCCGCGCGACGGCGAGGATCAGCGCGAAGGCCAGGTCGGCCGTGGTCTCGGTCAGGACCCCCGGGGTGTTGCCGACCGCTATCCCGCGCTCGCGGGCGTAGGCGAGGTCGATGTTGTCGGTTCCGACCGCGAGGTTGGCGACAGCGCGCAGGCTCGGACAGGCGTCGATCAGCTCGCGGTCGATCGCGTCGGTCAGCATCGCGAGGATCCCCTCGGCGTCGCGGGCGAGCTCGCGGAGCTCCGCCGGCTCGGGCGGCAGCGCCCCCCGCCAGGCCACGACCTCGTGGGCGGAGCGGAGCCGCTCGAGCGCATCGAAGGGGAGCTTGCGGGTGATGACGCAGCGGGCCATCGCCGCCAATCATTGCGGCGCCGGGCGAGCGCCGTCAGCCGCCTCGGGCCCCCAGGCGCCGGTCGTGGTTGCGAGGCGCAACGTGCCCGGGGCCGCCCGCGCTGCGGCGGAGCGGTGCCGGCCGCCGCGACGAACCTAGAATCGGCGGCCTTGAACGGAGACGCCCGACCCGACCGACGGCCGTCGCTCTCGGTCGTGATCGTCACCCACGACTCGGCGGCGGCGCTGCCGCGGACGCTGGCGGCGATCGGCGCCGAGCTCCGCGCGGGCGACGAGCTGGTCGTCGCCGACAACGCCTCGACCGACGGGACCCGCGAGCTGGTGGCCGAGCTCGCGCCGGCGGCGCGGCTGATCGCCCGACCGGTCAACGACGGGTTCGCGGCGGCCTGCAACGCCGGGGCGTCGACCGCGGGCGGCGAGCTGCTGCTGTTCCTCAACCCCGACGTCGTCGTCGCCGCGGGGTTCCGCGACGCGATCGAGCTGCCGCTCCTGGACGGGCGGGGATGGGGCGCCTGGCAGGGGCTCGTCACCGCCGAGGAGGGACGCGCGATCAACAGCGGCGGCGGGGTCGTCCACTTCACCGGGATCGCCTGGGCGGGGGGCGCGGGGCGGCCGCGCGACCGGGCTCCCCACGGCCCTGGCGAGGTCGCCTTCGCCTCCGGCGCCAGCCTGGCGATCCCGCGCGCGACGTGGGAGCGCCTCGGCGGCTTCAGCGAGCCCTACTTCCTCTACCACGAGGACACCGACCTCGGCCTCCGCCTCCGCCTCGCCGGCCTCGCCGTCGGGGTCGAGCCCGACGCCGTCTGCGAGCACGACTACGAGTTCGACAAGGGCCCGGCGAAGTGGCGTCACCTGGAGCGCAACCGCTGGGCGACGATCCTCCGCACCTACCCGCGCCGCCTCCTCCTGCTCCTGCTGCCGGCGCTGCTCGCCACCGAGCTGGCCCTGCACGCGGTCGCCCTCGCCGGCGGCTGGCTCGGCCAGAAGCTCCGCGCCGACCTTGACGCGCTGCGGGCGCTGCCCCGCCTGCTCGGCGAGCGCCGCGCGATCCAGGCGGGGGCGCAGGTCAGCGCCGCTGCGTTCGCGGCCGTCCTGACCCCGGACCTCGACAGCGACTTCCTGGGCGGCGCCGCGAGATCCCGTCCGCTGCACGCTCTCCTCCGCGCTTACTGGCGAATCGTGAAGCGCCTGCTCTGACGCTCCCTCGGAGGGCCCGGCGGGTTGCGGTCCCGGCGGCAGTCAGCGTTCGCGAAGCGAATCGCGCCGCCGGGGCCGCTGCCCGCCGGGCCCGGGGGCCGATCAGGCGACCGCCGGCACCCGCTCCGGCTCGAGCGCGACCTCCAGCACCTCATCGACCGTGAACACCGGGTGGAAGGTCATCGCCTCGCGGACCTCCGCGGGGACGTCCTCGAGGTCGCCGCGGTTGCGCTCGGGGATGACGACGTCTGTGAGCCCGGCCGCGTGGGCGGCGAGCACCTTCTGCTTGAGCCCGCCGATCGGCAGCACCCGGCCCTGCAGGGTCACCTCGCCGGTCATCCCGACCGTGTGCTTGACGGGCCTTCCGGTCAGCAGCGACGTCAGCGCGGTCGTGATCGTGATCCCGGCGCTCGGCCCGTCCTTGGGGATCGCTCCGGCCGGCACGTGGACGTGGAACTCGTGCCCCTCGAGGGCGTCATGGTCGATCCCGAGCCGATCGGCGTGGCCGCGCACGTAGGAGAGCGCGATCCGCGCCGACTCCTTCATCACGTCGCCGAGCTGGCCGGTGAGGACGAACTCGTCCCCGCCCTTCATCCCGTCCATCGAGGTCGTCTCGACGAACAGGACGTCGCCGCCGGCGCCGGTCACCGACAGGCCCGTGGCGACGCCCGGCAGGGCGGTCCGCTCGGCGGCCTCCTGGAAGTGGCGCTGGCGCCCGAGCGCCCGGCGCATCTCCGCCGCGTCGATCGCCACTGGGCCCTCGACCTCGCCGGAGGCGATCCGGGTCGCGGTCTTGCGGAGGAGCTTGCCGAGCTCGCGCTCGAGGCCGCGGACGCCGGCCTCGCGCGTGTACTCGGTGACGATCGCGCGCAGTACGCCGTCGGCGATCTCGACCTCGCCGGCCTCGAGCCCGTTGCGCTCGAGCTGGCGCGGCCACAGGTAGCCGCGCGCGATCGCGACCTTCTCCTCGGTCGTGTAGCCGTCGAAGCGCACGACCTCCATCCGGTCCAGCAGCGGGCCCGGGATCGTCTCGGCGACGTTCGCGGTGGCGATGAACAGGACCCCGGAGAGGTCGAGCTCGACATCCAGGTAGTGGTCGCGGAACGAGTGGTTCTGGGCCGGGTCGAGGACCTCGAGCAGCGCCGAGCTCGGGTCGCCGCGCCAGTCGGCGCCGACCTTGTCGACCTCGTCGAGCATGATCACCGGGTTCATCGTCCCGGCGTCGCGGAGCGCCCGCACGAGGCGGCCCGGCAGGGCGCCGATGTAGGTCCGGCGGTGGCCGCGGATCTCGGCCTCGTCGTGGACGCCGCCGAGCGACATCCGGACGAACTCGCGCCCGGTCGCCCGGGCGACCGACTCCCCGATCGAAGTCTTGCCGGTACCGGGCGGGCCGATCAGGGTCAGGATCGCGCCCGAGCCCTTCCCCCCGCCGTCGTCGGCGACGCCGCGCTCGGCGCGCAGCCTGCGGACGGCGATGTACTCGGTGATTCGCTCCTTGACGTCCTCGAGCCCGGCGTGGTCGGCGTCGAGCACCTCGCGGGCGCCGAGCGGGTCGAGGCGCTCCTCGGAGCGCTCGCCCCAGGGCACCGCGATCAGCCAGTCGAGGTAGGTGCGGAGCATCGAGGACTCGCCGGAGCCGTCGCCCATCCGCTCGAGGCGTCCGAGCTCGCGCTCGGCCTGCTCGCGGACCTCGTCCGGCATCCCCGACTCCTCGATCTTCCGCCGGTACTCGTCGGCGTAGGAGGTGTCGTCCTCGCCGAGCTCCTTCCGGATCGACTCGAGCTGCTTGCGCAGGAAGTACTCGCGCTGCTGCTGCTCGGCGCCGCTTTGGACGTCCTCGCGGATCCGGCTTCGCACCTGGAGCTCGGCGAGCCGCTCGCGCTGCAGCGCGACGGCCATGGTCAGCCGTTCGCGGACGTCGAGCGTCTCGAGCAGCTCGACCTTCTGCTCGTGGGTCAGATCGGGCGAGTAGCCGGCGGTGTCGGCGAGCGCGCCCGGCTCGGAGATCGAGCGCAGGAAGGCGCGGATGGCGTCGCCGGCGTTGCGAAGCTCGAGGATCTCCTCGACGATCGCGCGGTACTCGCGCTCGAGCCCGCGGATCTCCTCGTCGCGGTCGGTCGGGTCCTCCCACGGGGTGACCTCGATCCGCAGCGTCCCGTTGAGGTCGGTGCGGGCCGCGCCGGCGACGCCGCGATGGAGGCCCTCGAAGCCGGTGGCGAGCCCGCCGCCGGGCAGGCGCACCTGCTCGTCGACGCGGGCGACCGTGCCGACCGCGGCGAAGTCGTCGCCGGAGCGGGGGACGAGCAGCACCTCCTCCTCGGCGCCGGGATCGATCGCGAGCGTGAGGTTCATCCCAGGGAAGACGACGACGTCGTCGAGCGGGATCAGGGGGAGTGTCTTCATGGCGCTGTTCGGGCCCATCGCGGTCCTCTCTCCGTGGGTCGGGTTTCGTTGCGGGTGCAAGGGTATCAACAACGATTATGAATGCAAACGATTATGAATCCGCAGTGGTCGCCGCTATCCTCGGGCCCATGACTTCCGCCCGCAGGCAGGCACCGCCCGCGAAGCCGAGTTGCGGCGTGCTCCTCTTCCGGCTCTCGCGCGCCTCCGGCGAGGGGCTCGGCGGTGCCCTCGCGGCGATCGACATGAAGGCGCCGGAGTTCGCGATCCTCCACCACCTCTACGGCGAGGGCCCGATCTCCCAGCAGGAGCTCGGCCGCGCCCTGCGGATCCACGCCTCCAACCTCGTCGCGATGATCGACCAGCTCGAGGGCGACGGCCTCGTTATCCGCCGGCGCGACCCCGACGATCGCCGCCGCTACCTGCTCGAGCTCACCGACGACGGCATCCGCCGCCTCGCCGATGCCGAGCGCGCCGCCCGGGAGGCCGAGGCGGAGATGCTCGCGCCGCTGACGGCCGCCGAGCGCGAGCGGCTGCATCGCTATCTGACCCGACTGGCCGGGCATTCCTGCGGCCGCTGAGCCGGTCCCGGCCGGGGGTCGCGCCGCCGCGGCTCAGGCGTCGCCGCCGGGGTCCCCGTTCGCGGACCCGGTCTCGGCTGTCTCGATCACCACGTCGCGCTCGCCGCCGAGCCCGCCCTTGCGGATCCGACGCTGCTCGCGGTCGAGGCGGGCGAGCTCCTGGGCGAGGATCTTCGTCTCCTCGCTCAGCCGCGAGAACGCGACCGAGAAGTGCAGGGCGAGGACGAACACGGTCCCGAGGCCGATCAGGAACAGGGCGTTCGGCGGCGAGACGATCCCGAGCGCGTCCGCCACGGCCTCGAGCGCGCCCTCCCAGGCGGCGAAGATCACGAGGACGATCGCGGCGGCGATCCAGAGCAGCGCGTAGCGCTCGACGAGCCGCCGGCGACGGACGAGCTCGATCACGAAGACCAGGAACAGGACCGTCCCGATGATCGCCAGGATCTGCGGCTTCTTGCCGAGGACGGACTCGGCTTCCGCGGCGGCGAGGAGGAGGAGGCTCATGCCGTGCCCCCGCTTCCTTCGGCTTTCGCCTCGACGGCGGCGAACTCGCCGGTGGCCGGCGGCGGCGCGCCCTCGAACGCGTCCGGCCGGCGCCGCAGCAGGCCGACGAACAGCGCCAGCATCACCTTGACCATGTAGTAGGCGGCCCGCGGGTAGTCGATCGAGCTGCGGCCGAAGCCGCGGGCGTTCATCCGCACCTGGACCTCGTGGATCCGGAGCCGGTTGTTGTGCAGCATCAGGATCGCCTCGACCTCGGGGTAGTCGTGGGGGTAGTCGCGCGCGAAGAGCTCGATCCCGCGGCGGTTGACCATCCGGAACCCCGACGTCGGGTCGGTGATCTTCTGCCGCGTGATCGCCGTCAGCACGAGCGAGAAGATCAGGTTGCCGAGGCGGCGCCCGAGCGGGACCCTGTAGCCGGGATCGCCCCGGAACCGGGTCCCGTAGACCATGTCGGCCTCGGCGTCGCCGGTGTGCAGGGCGGCGAGCATCTGCGGCAGGTACTCGGGCTTGTGCTGGCCGTCGCCGTCGACCTGGACGGCGACGTCGTAGCCGTGGGCGAGCGCGTACTTGTAGCCCGACTGCATCGCGCCGCCGATCCCGAGGTTGAACGGATGGCGAAGCACGATCGCGCCCCCGTCCTCGGCCTCGACCACGGTCGCGTCGGTCGAGCCGTCGTCGACGACGAGGACGTTGAAGCCGGGCGCCTGGCGCTTGATGTCGCGGACGACGCGACCGATCATCCCCTCCTCGTTGTAGGCGGGGACGATCGCCAGCAGGCGCAGCTCTTGCGGTTCTTCGGCGGCCATCGATCCGGTGCCGGGGACAGCGTGGCGGGCTGCCGTCCGGGCGAACAAAGGTACCGCGCCGACCCTCGCAGTCGCGGAGACTCTAGCCTCGCGCAGCATGGCACCCGGACCCCTTTCCGGCGTGGAGCTCGACCGGCTCGGGCGCGAGATCACCTCGTGCCGGGCCTGCCCGCGGTTGGTCGACTGGCGGGAGCAGGTCGCCGCCGACCCGCCGAAGCGCTTCCGCGGCCAGGATTACTGGGCGCGGCCGGTGCCGGGGTTCGGCGACCCGGCGGCGACGATCGTGCTGGTCGGCCTCGCGCCGGCCGCCAACGGCGCCAACCGGACGGGGCGGATGTTCACCGGCGACCGCTCCGGCGACTGGCTGTACGCGGCGCTGTTCCGGGCCGGGCTCGCCTCCCGCCCGACCTCGACCGCCCGCGACGACGGGCTCGAGCTGTCCGGCGCCTACGTGACCGCGGCGGTGCGCTGCGCCCCGCCCGCCAACAAGCCGACCGTCGACGAGCGCGACCGCTGCCGCCCGTTCCTGGACCGCGAGCTGGCGCTGCTGCCGGCGGCTCGGGTGATGGTCGGGCTCGGCTCGTTCGGCTGGGATGCGGCGCAGCGGGCGCTGGCGGCGGGCGGGCGCGAGGTCCCCCGCCCGAAGCCGAGGTTCGGTCACGGCGCCGAGGTCGCGATCGACGGGATGACGCTGCTCGGCAGCTATCACCCGAGCCAGCAGAACACGTTCACGGGCCGGCTCACCGAGGCGATGCTCGACACGGTCCTCGCTCGCGCGGTCGCGCTCGGCTCAGGGCCGGTGCAGGGCGACGCCGGCTAGGTCCTCGAAGTCGGCCACGTTGAGGGTCCAGACGGGGGCGTCGCGGACGATCGCGTGGGCGGCGATGGCGATGTCGACCTCGCGACCGCGCGGCTCGGAGGCCGAGCGGTAGAGCTCCGTTGCCGCCGCGGCCTCGACGGGCCCGAAGGGCAGCGCGGCGGCGGCGGGCAGCAGCGCATCCTGGGCCGCGAGCTCCTCGGGCAGGCGCGGCCCGCGAAGCCATTCGTAGAGGACGAGCGCCGGCATCAGCATCCGCTCACCGGCTTCGACCGCCTCCCGCCATCCGGCTGCGGAGCGGCGCGGGCCGGTGAGCGAATCGACCAGGACCGAGGTGTCGACGATGATCACGACCGGCCACCACGGCCGCCGCCGCGCCGGGCGGCGCGGAGCGCGCCGAGCTCGGCGTCGACCGCGGCCGCGGGGCGCTCGGGAATCCTCGGCACGAGCTCGTCGAAGCGAGCGAGAAGCTGCTGCCGCTCGCGCTCGCTGAGCCGCTCGGCGCGCTCGCTGTAGTCGCGGATCGCTGCCCGCACCACCGCGCTCTTCGAGCGCTCCTGGCGTTCCGCCGTCTCGTTCAGGCGGGCAATCGTCTGCGGGTCGAGCGTGAATGTGGCCTTCACCGATGCCATATGAAGACCATATCCCATATAGCTGGGCAGGGCTCGCGGCGATGCGCGCGAATCGCGGCCCTGGCCCTAGTATCGGGAGCAGGCCGATGGTCCCGCTGAACATCCCCAACGCGCTGACGATGCTTCGCATCCTGATGGTGCCGGTAGTGGTCGTCGCGCTCCTCGCCGAGATCCCCGATGGCGATCTCGTGGCCGGGATCGTCTTCGCGCTTGCCGCGCTCACCGACGGCCTCGATGGCTACATCGCGCGCCGCCGCGACGACGTCACCACGTTCGGCAAGCTGATGGACCCGCTCGCCGACAAGCTGCTGATCGTCGCCGCGCTCGTCTCGCTCGTTGCTCTCGACCGCCTTCAGGCCTGGATCGCGATGGTGATCATCGCCCGCGAGCTCGCGGTCACCGGCCTCCGCGCGGTCGCGGTCGAGGAGGGCGTGGTGATCGCGGCGAGCTGGCTCGGCAAGGTGAAGACGGCGTTGCAGGTCGCCGCGGTGATCGCGCTGATCGCGGTCGCCCCGGCCACCACAGCGGTCGACGTCCTCGTCTACGCGGCGGTCGCGGCGACCGTGATCTCCGGCGCCGACTACTTCTTCGGCGTCCGCCGCCGGCTCGACGGTCGGGAGTCGAAGCGCCGCAAGGCCGAGGCCGACCCGGTCTGATGCGAGGCTAGACCGCGGCTGCGGGCGCGTCGAGCCACTCGCGCATCGTCATGTGGCTGGTCGAATGCTCGCCGGTCTCGAGCTCGGCGAGGACCTCGGAGAGCTCGCCCGAGCGCTCGGCGATCACGTTGTGGCGGTGGATCGTCTCGAGGTTCTCCTGGCGGGCGAGGATGAAGTTGCGTCCGTCGAGGTCGGGGTGGGCGCCGGCGAGGCGGTGGACCATCTCGCGCACGCAGTCCTCGACGAAGCGGGGGTTCGCGTGGGCCTTCTCGACGACGGCGCGCTCGTCCTCGCGCTTCATCAACTCGTAGATCTCCGACGACATCGACGACTCGACGATCGCCAGCAGCTCGCGCGCGTCGATCTCGGTCGGGCAGTCCTCGGAGCGGCCGAGGAAGAGGGTGCCGATGCCGCGCTGGTTGTGGGTCGCCACCGGGACCAGCTCGAGGATCTCGTCGATCCGACCGGCCTCGTAGCCGGCGGCGGCGAGACGCTCGCGGGCGCCGGACGCGAGCAGCTCCTGCGCGCACGGGCAGGCGGTCATCCCCTGCGCCTGGACGCCGGTCAGCGTGCGGGTTCCCGCGGTCGAAGCCACCGCGGTCCCCAGCAGCGTGTAGATCTCCTGGGTCGGCTTGCCGCTGCGGGGCGCCGGCATCGTCTCCGGGTAGCGTGCGGCGAGCGAGACCTCGGACCGCATGCCGCCCTGGCGATCGCGGACGCGCTCGGCGATCGCCGCGGCCAGGTGCTCGGCCTTGAGCGACTCGGCGAGAACGGCGTCGTCGATCGCCTCGTTCACGACCTCCTCGAAGCGCGACATGTGGGCTCCGGCCTGGCGCGGGTTGAGGTCGACGTAGCACTCGAACTCCGCGAAGTAGAGCTGTCCGTGACCGTCGCCGTCCCGCCCCCGCGGGTTGATCCGGATCACCTTCTCGACGCCGCAGACGCCGACCCGCGTGAGGCTGACCTCGGTTCGCGGGCGCCGGGCCTGCACATCGGGACTGATCAGGGTCGAGGGGCGGCTCATGGGATCTCGCTACCCGCGAAGGCTACCGGTGGCGGGCTCTCCGGCCTGCGCGTGACATACTCGCGAGGTGCCCTCGGGAGAGGGGAGGCGGGCCCGCTCGGAGGAGAGCGCGAGACAGCTCGAGATGGCCGACGATCTGCAACTCACCGATCCACCCCGCCCCGGACCCTCCGGCGACGATCCCGTCGCGACGCTGCTCGCGCTCGGGCGCGAGCACGGCCGCCTCACCGGGGAGCAGATCAAGGCCGCGGTCGATGAGGTCGACCTCGGCGCCGAGGGGATCCGCGAGCTGCACGGCCGCCTTGTCGACGCCGGGATCGAGATCGCGCTCGACGAGGAGGACGGCGGCGGGCTCGGCGGGGAGGACTCGACGCCCGCGATCGTCGCGCCCGACCTGACCGTCGAGCCGGGCGTCGACTCGCTGCGCCTCTACCTGCACGCGATCGGTCGCGTCCAGCTGCTCACGGCCGAGCAGGAGGTCGAGCTGGCGAAGCGGATCGAGCGCGGTGACATCGACGCCAAGCGGCAGATGGTCGAGGCGAACCTGCGGCTCGTCGTGTCGATCGCGAAGGGCTACGTCGGCCGCGGGCTCGGCTTCCTCGACCTGATCCAGGAGGGATCGCTCGGGCTGATCCGCGCCGTCGAGAAGTTCGACTACAGACGCGGCTACAAGTTCTCGACCTACGCGACCTGGTGGATCCGCCAGGCGGTCACGCGCGCGGTCGCCGACAAGAGCCGGACGATCCGGATCCCCGTTCACGTCAACGAGAAGCTGAGCAAGGTGCGGAGCGCCGAGCGCAGCCTCGTGCAGGAGCTTGGCCGCGAACCCGATCCGGGCGAGGTCGCCCGCGAGGTCGGGCTGAACCCGGCCGAGGTGCGCGAGCTGATGGGCCTGGCGGCGGCGCCGGTCTCGCTCGAGGCGCCGATCGGAGAGGACGGAAACGGCCGCGTAGCGGACATCGTCCCCGACGACAGCGATCAGGGCCCGTTCGAGCGCGCGACCGACTCGTTGCAGCGGGAGGGTCTCGACCGGGCACTGCGCCTGCTCACCGAGCGCGAGCGCAAGGTGATCGAGCTGCGCTACGGCCTCAGCGACGCCCAGCCGATGACGCTCGAGCAGATCGGCCGCGACCTCGGCATCACCCGCGAGCGGGTTCGCCAGATCGAGACCAACTCGCTGCGCAAGCTCAAGCGCCTCCCTCAGGCCCAGTCGCTACGCGACGACGTCTAGAGCGCCGGCGTCTTCGGTTGAGTCAGAAGCCGCTTTCTCCATGACAACCCGCCCGACGCCATCGGCCCGGAGCTGCAGGCGATCGCCAACTTTGAGTCCGGCCGCTTCGCTGACCTTGCGAGGCAGGGTTATGCGGCGCTTGCCCCAGATCGTTGCCTGCGCCTCAGGCCTTGATTCGAGCTCCGCGGGCATCCCAGGGATCGGCAGTGGGGGAGGCAGGATTCGAACCTGCGTAGGCATAGCCGACGCGTTTACAGCGCGTTCCATTTGACCGCTCTGGCACTCCCCCAGGCGGGTGCGTGATCTTAGAGGCACCGCCTCCGTGAGCGCACGGCCGCGCGAGATCTCGAACTCGGCGTACTTTGGTCCGCCCAGTGACAACGCCCGGCGGCAATCAATCGCGCGAGTGGGGACGAACCATCGACGGCCGTCGCCGACGTGGAACGAAGAGGTAGTCGCAGCGATTCGGATCGAAATGCTTCACGAGCCCGTCCCAGCTCTGGTTGCCACCCATCGTCGCGATCATCACCCTCCACCTTCCCATCGTGCGTTGAAGCCGTCTTGACCTCGACCCTGATCGGTCCGTCGCCGAAATCGGCGACGAGGTCGACGTCCGGGCTGTGGCCGATCGGTGCGAACACCACAGCGCCTTGCCACGACAGCCACTCGACGGCGGACAGCTCGCCGAGCTCACCTTGCCGACGCGGGTTCAAGTGAGAAGTCATTCAGGGAACATACGTTCGCTCCCGGACGGGGCAACTGTCAAATGAGAACACGTAGGCCCTTGACAAGCGTACGTGCATCTGCTTTACTATCGCCAGATGGCAGCACGGCAGCGAAACTCACTAGCGGCGAGCCCGTCGAGCGAATCGCAGATGACCTACACGCGATTCATGGAGCTGTTCCCGAACCACGACGCCTGCCTCGACTACCTGCGCGAGCGGTTCCATCCGGACGGCTCCGAGTGCCCCGGCTGCGGCAAGACGACCAAGTTCCACCGGATCAAGAGCCGCGCCGCCTACGGCTGCCAGTTCTGCGGCCACCAAGTCTACCCGACCGCTGGAACGATCTTCCACAAGTCCACCACGAACTTGCAGATGTGGTTCTGGGCGATCTACCTAATGTCCTCGACACGCTGCGGGATCAGTGCGAAGCAGTTGGAGCGCGAGATTGGGGTCAGCTACCCGACCGCGCACCGGATGTTCAAGCTGATCCGGACCTTGCTCTCTCAGGACTCCGACGCGGACCCGCTCACCGGCGAGGTCGAGGTAGACGAGTCAGCGGGTGGCGGTCGCATCCGCGCCTCCGACAGCCGCAAGGGGCCGGCGTTCGTCCGGGCGAAGGTCAGCCGCCGCCCGACGATCTGGGCAGCGGTCGAGCGCGGCGGTCGGGTCCGTTCGATGGTCGTCAAGTCGCGGGGTACCGCGGACGTCGAGACGCCGATCTACGAGCACGTCCTACCGTCATCGATGATCTTCACGGACGAGTGGCTAAGTTACCGCTCCGAGCATCTGGCCCGGCACTTCAAGGGCCACCGCCGCATCCGGCACGAGGACAAGGTCTACGTCCAGGGCAACGTCCACACGCAGACCGTCGAGGGCTTCTTCGGGCTCCTCAAGAACGGCATCCGGGGCGTCTACCACTCCGTCAGCAGCCGCTACTTGCAGAGCTACCTCGACGAGTACGCCTTCCGGTACAACGAACGGGACTCGTCTACTCCGATGTTCTGGACCATCCTCGGCCGCGTCCGGAAGGCAGGTTGAGCTTGCGTCGCGCCCGGTCAGAAGTTGCCTTCTCCAGGTCGCGGAGGAAGTCGTCATCCGAATGCTCAGGGTCGAGCTTGGCGACGACATCTTCACCCGGCGGTGTCGGTTTCGTCTTTTCTGGGCGCTTGCGTTCAGCCATCAGGACTTCCGGTGCTGATGATAGACTCGATGCCGGAAATGAAGGATGGAGCAGGAGGGGATCGAACCCTCGGGTGAGGATGCTAAGGCCATACCCGTCCTACCAGGAACCTGCCCCGTCAAAGTGAGATGAGGGCGATCTTGCTCAAGGATCGCCCTCATCGGTTGGGATAGCGAGGCCGGTCAGAGCTTCATGTCAGTAGCGACCGGCCTCGCTTCTCACCTCCTACGAATCGTCATCACCCCCTGATTGCAGTTCCAGGGTTTGCGGTCGGGCCTGCGACCGCCGACGCGCTGGTGGAGGGGATGCCTCCCGCCCATACAGCGCGTAGTTCTCGCCGGGGATCGTCGGCTTCCATGAGCCGCGCCCGACATTGACGACGAATCCTCGGGTCCGCGCGTTCGAGAAGGTGGACTTCCACTTTCCGGGCTTCGGGATCGCAAGCGCGCCGTACAGGCGCTCGACGGTCGGGAAGTCGATCCCCTCCATGCCTGCTTCAACCGCGGCTTGGGCCATGACCGTCACGCGCTCTATGTGATTCTTGGCCTCGACGCGGTTCAGCCGCGCCTGGAGAACCTTCGGGTTGAGCGGGTCATCTTCGGCTGGCGGATCGATCGTGCCGGGAGGCGGCGACTGACCAGGGGGAAGCTGCGGCGCGGCGGCCTGCCCCGATTCGACCGCTTCGGACAGCCGCAGCTGCTCGACGAGGGTTGCGAAGTCATCTGGCTCACCCTCGAAGAAGATCTGGAGCCCGGACGGGAGTGTGAGGTCTAGCTTCATGTCGCCGACGACGATACCAGGCGTAGTCCCTGTAAAAAGCCCTGGGACTACACATCGGCCTAAGCAACCGACCTATTTGCGGAATTTACCGGGTCGGCTACCCCGATTGGGCCGGTACGTGTCGTGATCTGATACTTGCCCCGGACGGAACGGCGGGCGGCGGACCCTGCGCCTCGGCGCGGTCGTCCTGGCGCTAACCTCCGCGCAATTCACAACTGCCCGGATAGCTCAGCGGTAGAGCACCTCCATGGTAAGGAGGGGGTCGTGGGTTCAAGTCCCACTCCGGGCTTGGCCTTCGTGCCGCGGCCCTGGCGCCGCGCTATCCTTCCCGGCCACCTCGCCACCGGGACCGGGATTCGGTTCCAGCCTCGACGGCCCCGATCGGGAGCCCGGCAGGTACGGTCCGCAGGGGCGAGGGAGTCGCGAGCCGCACCGGGCGGGGAGCGACGAGAGGTCCAACACCGACGCTGCCTGGATGGATAGATGGCCCGTGGAGACGTACGCATAGCGGTGACGCTCGCCTGCGAGGAGTGCAAGCGCCGCAACTACCAGACGAACAAGTCGCGGCGCAACACGCCCGACCGGGTCGAGCTGCGCAAGTACTGCCGCTGGTGCGGGCGCCACACCGCCCACAAGGAGACCCGCTGAGCGGCGATGGCGAAGAGCCGGGCACAGCGGAAGGCCGAGGCGGCGCGCAAGCGCCGGCTCGCCGAACGGGGGATCGCCGCCGAGCGCGACGAGGAATCGAAGGCGCAGCACGACACCCAGGTCCCCGAGTCGGCCTACGAGGTGGAGGCGGAGCTGGCAATCGAGCACGGCGCCGAGGAGACGCCCGAGGAGGCGCTCGAGGCCCCCGCGCCGGCGAAGCGCGACCGCCGCGAGGAGCGTCGGCAGCGCAAGGAGGCCGAGCGCCGCGCCAAGGAGCAGGCCGAGCGCCGCACGGCCAAGGAGCCCGCCCGGCAGCGCGAGCGCGGCGCGATCATGAGCTTCTTCGCTTCCGTCATCGCCGAGCTCCGCAAGGTGCAGTGGCCGGATCGCGATACGCTGGTCCAGGCCTCGGCCGTCACGCTTCTCTTCGTCGCGATCGCCGCCGCCTACCTCGGGGTGCTGGACGCGATCTTCAGCCGCCTCATCGACCTGCTGATCTAGGCCATCTGATCGGCAGCGCCCCCACCGACCAAGGAAGAACCCTCAGAGCATGTTTCGCTGGTACGTGATCAACACATACTCGGGCCACGAGAACAAGGTCAAGCACAACCTCGAGCACCGGGTCGAGACGATGGGCCAGGCGCGCAAGGTACGCCAGGTCGTGGTCCCGACCGAGCAGGTCCAGGAGATCAAGGAGGGTCGCAAGGTCTCGGTCGAGAAGCGGACCATGCCCGGCTACGTGCTGGTGCAGATGGAGATGACCGACGACGCCTGGGGCCTGGTCAAGAACACCCCCGGCGTCACCGGGTTCGTCGGCTCCCGCAACAAGCCGCTGCCGCTGTCGCAGAGCGAGGTCGACAACCTGCTCCACACCGAGACCCCCGGCGTCGCCGCCGCCCCGGGTCAGCCCGGCGCCGGCGAGCGCGCCAAGCCCCGCGCCCAGTACGAGATCGGCGAGACGGTCAAGGTCATCTCCGGGCCGCTCTCGGACTTCTCCGGCGAGATCGCCGAGATCAACGACGACGCCGCCAAGCTCAAGGTCCTCGTCTCGATCTTCGGTCGCGAGACGCCGGTCGAAGTCGGCTACGACCAGGTGAAGAAGGTCTGAGGCCCCCATGACGCTGCGCATCTCTTCGTCCTCGTCGGCTCACGGCCCCAACGTCGATTTGGGCCGCTTCGCCTCCTGCGTCCTCGACCTGCTTGGTCATGGAGGCCCTCGATCGCAACGAGAAAGGATCATCTGATGGCGAAGAAGGTCCTCACCCTGATCAAGCTGCAGATCCCGGCCGGCGCCGCCAACCCGGCGCCGCCCGTCGGCCCCGCGCTCGGCCAGCACGGGGTCAACATCATGGACTTCTGCAAGGCGTTCAACGCGCAGACCCAGCAGGACTCGGGGACGATCATCCCGGTCGAGATCACCGTCTTCGAGGACCGCAGCTTCACGTTCATCACGAAGACGCCGCCGGCCGCGGTCCTGATCAGGGAGGCGATCGGGATCCCGAAGGGCTCGGGCGAGCCGCACGTCAACAAGGTCGGCACGATCAGCGCCGCCCAGGTCCGCGCGATCGCCGAGAAGAAGATGCCCGACCTGAACGCCAACGACCTCGACGCCGCCTCGCGGATCATCGCCGGCACCGCCCGCTCGATGGGCGTCGACGTGGAGGGGAGCTGACCATGGCGAAGCGAGGCAAGCGCTTCCGCGCCGCCTACGAGCGGGTCGACAGAAGCCACCACTACGAGCCGGCCGAGGCGGTCGCCCTGCTCAAGCAGACCGCATCGGCCCGCTTCGACGAGACCGTCGAGGTCCACATCCGCCTCGGCGTCAACGTCCGCCACGCCGACGAGCAGCTCCGCGGCACCCTCGCCCTGCCCAACGGCGGCGGCCGCGACGTCACCGTGGCCGTCTTCGCCGAGGGCGAGAAGGCGCGCGAGGCGACCGCGGCCGGGGCCGAGTTCGTCGGCTCCGACGACCTCGCCGAGCGCGTCGAGGCCGGCTGGACCGACTTCGACGTCGTCATCGCCACCCCCGACCAGATGCCGAAGGTCGGGCGCCTGGGCCGCATCCTCGGCCCGCAGGGCAAGATGCCGAACCCGAAGGTCGGCACCGTCACCGACGACGTCACCAAGGCCGTCAGCGAGACGAAGTCGGGCAAGATCGAGTACCGGACCGACCGCCAGGCGGTCGTCCACCTCGCGATCGGCAAGGCCAGCTTCTCCGAGCAGGCGCTGCTCGAGAACTACGCGGCGGTCGTCGACGAGATCGTCCGCGCCAAGCCGGCGGCCGCGAAGGGCCGCTACATCATCAGCATCACGCTGACGACGACGATGGGACCGGGCATCCGCGTCGACTCCACCCGGACCCGCGACGCCGAGATCCTCGGTGCCGGCGGCGCCGGGGACGAGGCGGCCGCCGAGCCGGCGGTCGCCTAGCGCCGCGACCGGGCGCCGGCCGAGCCGGCCTCAGCCGACCCGGGACGGCGCGTTCGCCGCGACCTGCTCGTAGACCCAGCGATAGGTGCGCTCGAGCCCGTCGCGGAGGCTGATCGCGGGCGCCCAGCCGAGCCGCTCGGTGATCAGCTCGTTGTCGCTGTTGCGTCCGCGGACGCCCTGCGGCGCCGAGAGGTCGTAGTCGCGATCGAGCTTGACGCCGGCGATCCCCTCGACGATCGTGACCAGCTCGTCGATCGTCACCAGCTCGTCGCTGCCGAGGTTGAGCGGCTCGGCGACGTCGCTGTCCATCAGCCGGCGGGTGCCCTCGACACAGTCGTCGATGTACATGAAGCTGCGCGACTGCCTGCCGTCGCCCCAGATCGAGATCCGCCCGGTCTCGCCGATCACCGCCTCGGCCACCTTGCGGCAGATCGCCGCCGGCGCCTTCTCGCGACCGCCCGTCCAGGTGCCGTTCTCGCCATAGACGTTGTGGTAGCGGAAGACCCGCGTCGTCAGGCCGAAGTCCTCGCGGAAGTGGCGGCAGAGCCGCTCGCTGAACAGCTTCTCCCAGCCGTAGCCGTCCTCGGGCATCGCCGGGTAGGCGTCGCCCTCCTTCAGCCCCGGGTTGTCGGTCTCGCGCTGCCGGTAATCGGGATAGACGCAGGCCGAGGACGCGTAGAAGTAGCGCTCGACGCCGAGGTTGCGGGCCGACATCAGGAGGTGCGTGTTGATCAGCACCGAGAGCATGCAGAGCGCCTTGTTGCTCTCGATGAAGCCCATCCCGCCCATGTCGGCGGCGAGGTTGTAGACGTCCGCCGTGCCGGCGACGGCGCGGTCGCAGGCATCGGCCGACCTCAGGTCGAGGATCAGGTTCTCGGCTTCGTCATGGACCTGGAACCACTCGTCCTGCGGCTTGACGTCCACCGCCCGGACCACCTGACCCTCGGTCAGAAGCCGCGACACGAGGTGCCCGCCGATGAAGCCGCCGGCGCCGGCGACGAGCACCTGCCCGTCGCCGCTCATCGAATCCGCCTTCCGTCAGCCACCGATTCTCCTCCTCGTCCTGAGCCAATGCTCGCGCCTTCCTGCGCGGCACCGGGCAGCGTAGCGACGGCGGCCCGGCGGCATGCCGCACGCTCAGGCACGGGCTCCGCCCCGTGCCCCGACCGTTTCCTCCAAGAGCTCGCCGAACCGCGACGCGACGGCCGCGGACTGGAAGTGCTCGGCCGCGAACCCGAGCCCGGCCGCGGAGGCGCGGGCGAGCTCGGCGTCGTCGGCCAGCAGCCCGGCGAGGCGCCGGCAGGCGCCGTCGAGGTCGCGACTGTCCGCGACCCAGCCGGCGCCGCTGGAGGCGACCAGCTCCGCCGCCTCGGTGCCGGGGTTGACGACCGCGAAGACGGGGACGCCGCGGGCCATGTAGGTGGTGATCTTCGAGGGCAGGTTGAAGTCGCGGACGTCGGGGTGCTGGCTGACGAGCGCGATCCGCGCCCCGTCGAGCTCGCCCGCGAGCCGCTCGGCGGAGACGACCCCGAGCATCGTCACGGCGCCGCCGGCGGCCACCTCGTGCACCTGCGGCGCCGCCACGCCGTCGCCGGTGACCCGGAGCTCCGCTCCGAGCTCGCGCAGCGGGGCCGAGCGCTGGAAGGCACGCGCCAGCTCGGCCAGGTTCTGGGTCAGCCCGATGTTCCCGATCACGAGCACCGAGTGGCCGGCGACGGGCCCGGACCGAGGCTTGCCGAGGCTGAGCGACGCGCCACCGTAGATCTGCTCGACCTTGGCGGCGGGGACCCCGGCGGCGATGAGCTGCTTCTCGAACGCCTTCGAGATCGTCACGACACGGTCGGCGTCGCGGAACGCGAACCGCTCGATCCTCCTGACCGTCCGCAGCGCCGGACCCTCGCCCAGCAGGCCGGTGGCCGCCGCCGCGCCGGAGACGATGTCGTGCAGCCATACGACCCAGGGGACCCGGCGCGTGTGCGAGTAGATCGACGCCCCCGGGACGACCATCAGCGAGGGCACGGTCGCGATCACGACGTCGGCCTTGAACGGGGCCAGCGCCGCGATCGTCTGCCCCGCGCCGTAGGAGAGCTCGCCCAGCATCCGCTGCCAGCCCCTGGAGCGGCCCGTGAATACGGGTAGCTCGACGACGTCGATCCCGTCGCGGACGCGGCGTCGCGGCCGGAACGAGGGTCCCCAGGCGGGGCTCGGGTAGTGCGGGTGGGACGCGATCACGGTGACGTCGTCGCCGCGCGCCTGCAGCTGCTTCGCGAGCATCGCGGCGACCGGGCCGATACCCATCGGCACGGGCTCGTAGTAGATGCTCCAGAGGTGGATCTTCACGGGCGGGGAACGGTCCGGCCCGGCAATTCAAGCCTGCTCGGGGGGCCATCAAAGCAGACCGGCGCCGGGCGCCGCGCCGGTCGCGGCGGCGCTGGGAGCGGGCGTGCGGGGGCGCCACACGCCCGGGGCGTTCTCTTGCCCGCCGATGCGCGAGCCCGGAGCCGATCATCTAAACTGCCGCGTCCCGAAGCCGAAGACCGCCGGCGGGGCGCCAGCCCCATAACCGTCATCCGACGTGGCCGGCCGAGGTGGAGCCCGCAGCCCGAAGCTCGAGCCCGCCTCCGTGCGGGCTCTTCGATCTCCGGGGACCGGACTTCACCAGGCCAGCGAGGCGGAAGCGATGAACAGAGACGAGAAGCAGGCGGCGGTCGCAGAGATCAGCGGCGAGCTCGAGGGCTCGAGCGCCGTCTTCGCGATCGACTACCGCGGCATCTCGGTGCCGCAGGCGGCGGAGCTCCGGGGCAAGCTGCGCGAGGGCGACGCCACCTTCAGCGTGGTCAAGAACCGCCTCGCCAAGCGCGCTACCGAGGGCACCGAGGCGGCCGCGGCGCTCGACGATCACCTCGTCGGCCCGACGGCGCTGACCTTCGTCCGCGGCGACGCGGTGGTCGCCGCGAAGGCGATCGCCGAGTTCGCGAAGGCGAACGGGGTCCTCGCATACAAGGGCGGGATCATGGACGGGAGCGCCCTCGCCCCCGAGCAGTTCGACGCGATCGCGAGGCTGCCCGGCATCGACGCCCTGCGCGGACAGCTCGTCGGGCTCGTGTCGAGCCCGCTCGGCGGCGTCGTCCGCACCCTGAACGGGCTCCTCGCCGGCCTCGCCCGACAGCTCGGCCAGGTCGCCGAGCGGGGGCTGGTCGGCGACGCGGTGGCGGAGGCGCCGGAGGGCGAGGCGAACGGCGGGCCGGAGGCGGGCGGCGAGCAGCCGGCAGTGGCGGAGGCGGACGCCGATGCCGAGACGACTTCCGAGGACGTAGCTGACGAGACCCCGGAGGGGGGTGCCGGCGACGCCGGTGCCGAGCCCGGGGACGAAAAGGAGGACTGATGGCAGACACGATGACGACCGAGAAGTGGATCGAGGAGCTGAAGGGCATCTCCGTGCTCGAGCTCTCGGAGCGGATCAAGGCGCTCGAGGAGGAGTTCGGCGTCTCCGCGGCCGCGGTCGCGGCCGCCGCCCCGGCCGCCGCCGCGGGCGGTGACGGCGCCGCCGCCGAGGAGGAGAGCGGGACGGTCGACGTCGTCCTGACCAGCGCCGGCGAGAAGAAGATCCAGGTGATCAAGGCGGTCCGCGCCGCGACCGGCCTCGGCCTCAAGGAGGCGAAGGCGGTCGTCGATGGCGCCCCCGGCCCGGTCAAGGAGGGGATCGAGCGCGAGGAGGCCGAGAAGCTCAAGGCCGAGCTCGAGGAGGCCGGCGGCGAGGTCGAGCTGAAGTAGAGCGGGCAGCGGGCAGCCCTCCGGCCAGGAAGCTGCTCGCTGCAAGGCGCCGGGCTGCTTGCTCATGCGGCTTCCCGGTGCCTTGCGCCCTGCGTCCGCCCTTTGTTATATTGACTGGTCGCGCGCCGGCCCGTTTCGCTGCCCGGCCACTGGGTCGCGCGCCTTCCGACCACCCCTGAGACCTCCCGAGGAGTCGCCCAGTTGGCCCCTTCCGACGCTGCCGTTCGCCGCTCTTTCTCCCGCCTTCAGACCCCGCTCGACGTACCAAACCTCATAGATATCCAGCGTCGCTCCTTCGAGCGGCTCACCGTCCCGAAGGGCGGGATGCTGCGCGAGACGATCGACGACGTCTCGCCGATCACCGACTACACCGGCAACCTCGGCATCGTCTTCGGCGAGTTCCGCTTCGAGGAGCCGCAGCACACGATCGAGGAGTGCCGCGAGAAGGACATCACCTACTCGCGCCCGCTCAACGTCGAGGTCGAGTTCCAAAACCGGGAGACGGGCGAGATCCGGCAGCAGACCGTGTTCATGGGCGACTTCCCGTGGATGACGGACCGCGGCACCTTCATCATCAACGGCACCGAGCGCGTCGTGGTCACCCAGCTCGTCCGCTCGCCGGGCGCCTACGTGATGGCGCCCAAGGACCCCGAGAAGCAGGTCTTCATCGCCAACCTGATGCCGGCCCGGGGCTCCTGGCTCGAGCTCGAGATCGACAAGAAGGGCAAGGTCTTCGCCCGGATCGACCGCAAGCGCAAGCTGCCGGTCACCGTGCTGCTGCGCGCGATGGGCTTCGTCTCCGACGAGCAGCTGCTCGAGCTGTTCGACAACTCCGTCTACATCCGCCACACGATCGAGGCCGACACCGAGGTGACCAAGACCGAGGAGGGCGCCCTGATCGAGCTGTTCAAGAAGCAGCGCCCGGGCGAGCCGCCCTCGGTCGACGCCGCCACGGCTCTGCTCGAGCAGCTCTTCTTCGACCCGAAGCGCTACGACCTGACGGCGGTCGGCCGCTACAAGCTGAACGCCCGTCTCGACCTCGACATCGACGCCGACACCCGGACGCTGACCAAGGACGACATCGTCGCCCTGATCCGCGAGCTCGTAAGCCTGCCGCGCCTGCTCGGCGTCCCCGAGGAGATCGACGAGGAGAACCCGATCAAGGACTACGCCGCCGAGGCGCTGTCCTACGGCCGCGAGCCGGTGGCCGATCACCTCGACGAGTACGAGCACTTCGGCAACCGCCGCCTTCGCACCGTCGGCGAGCTGATCCAGGAGGCGTTCCGGATCGGCCTCTACCGGATGGAGCGGGTGGTCCGCGAGCGCCTCACCACCGAGGACGCCGACGCGATCACCCCGCAGACGATCATCAACATCCGGCCGGTCGTCGCCGCGATGAAGGAGTTCTTCGGCTCCTCGCAGCTCTCGCAGTTCATGGACCAGACGAACTCGCTGACCGGCCTCACCCATCGCCGCCGCCTGTCGGCGCTCGGCGCCGGCGGGCTGACCCGCGAGCGGGCGCCGATCGAGGTCCGCGACGTGCATCCGACCCACTACGGCCGGATGTGCCCGATCGAGACTCCGGAGGGCCCGAACATCGGCCTGATGGGCTCGCTGTCCTCGTACGCGCAGATCTCCGAGTACGGCTTCGTCACCACTCCCTACCGGGTGGTCAAGAGCGGCAAGGTCACCGACGAGATCGTCCACCTGGACGCCACCCAGGAGGAGGACAAGGTGATCGCGCAGGCGAACGCCGAGTTCGACCCGAAGACGGGGAGGCTGCTCGGCGACACCCTTCTCTGCCGGGTCCGCGACGAGGCCGAGGTGATGGCCGCGACCCCCGACCAGGTCGATTACATGGACGTCTCGCCGACCCAGATCTGGTCGGTCGCGACGGCGCTGATCCCGTTCCTCGAGCACGACGATGCCAACCGGGCCCTGATGGGCTCGAACATGCAGCGGCAGGCGGTGCCGCTGCTCAAGCCCGAGCCGCCGCTGATCGGCACCGGGATGGAGCGCCGGGCCGCGATCGACTCCGGCGACGTGGTCATCGCCGAGAGCGCCGGTGAGGTCACCGAGCTCGACGCCGAGCGGATCGTCGTCTCGCACGGCGGCAAGAAGGACAGCTACGCGCTCAACAAGTTCCAGCGCTCGAACCAGGGGACGATCATCCACCAGCGGCCGATCGTCGACATCGGCGACAAGGTGAAGGCCGGCGACGTCCTCGCCGACGGCTCCTCAACCTCGGCCGGCGAGATCGCGCTCGGCAAGAACTGCCTGGTCGCCTTCATGTCCTGGGAGGGCTACAACTTCGAGGACGCGATCATCATCTCCGAGCGCCTGGTCAAGGACGACGAGCTCACCTCGATCCACATCGAGGAGTACGAGATCGACGCCCGCACGACGAAGCTCGGCGACGAGGAGATCACCCGCGACATCCCGAACCGCTCGGAGGAGTCGCTGCGCAACCTCGACGAGCGCGGCATCGTCCGGGTCGGCGCCGAGGTGGCCGCCGGCGACCTCCTCGTCGGCAAGGTGACCCCGAAGGGCGAGACCGAGCTGACCGCCGAGGAGAAGCTGATCCGCGCGATCTTCAAGGAGAAGGCGCGCGAGGTCCGTGACACCTCGCTCAAGGTCCCGCACGGCTCCGGCGGCGTCGTCCTCGAGGTCCAGACCTTCAACCGCGACGACGGCGACGACCTCAGCCCCGGCGTCAACGACCTCGTCCGGGTCTTCGTCGCCACCAAGCGCAAGATCCAGGAGGGCGACAAGCTCGCCGGCCGCCACGGCAACAAGGGCGTGATCTCGAAGATCGTGCCCGAGGAGGACATGCCGCACCTCGCCGACGGCACCCCCGTCGACGTCATCCTCAATCCGCTCGGCGTTCCGAGCCGGATGAACATCGGCCAGATCCTCGAGACCCACCTCGGCTGGGTCGCCGCGAACGGCTGGTACGACGACGGCTCCGAGTCATACGACCGGGGGCGGATGCTCATCGACGGCCGCGTCAAGGTCGCGACGCCGGTCTTCGACGGCGCGACGGTCGCCGATGTCGACAACGCGCTCGTGCGGTGGGAGAAGGAGAACGCCGACCGCGGGATCGAGCTCGGGCTCGACGAGAAGAAGCCCGAGGGCTCGCGCTCGGCCGGTCGCGCCCAGCTCTTCTCGGGTCGCACCGGCGAGCCCTACGAGGGTGCGGTGACGATCGGCTACATGTACATCCTCAAGCTGCTGCACCTCGTCGACGACAAGATCCACGCCCGCAGCACCGGTCCCTACTCGCTCGTCACCCAGCAGCCGCTCGGCGGCAAGGCGCAGTTCGGCGGGCAGCGGTTCGGCGAGATGGAGGTCTGGGCGCTGGAGGCGTACGGCGCCTCCTACACGCTGCAGGAGATGCTCACCGTCAAGTCGGACGACACCGTCGGCCGGGTCAAGGCCTACGAGTCGATCGTCAAGGGCGAGAACATCCCGGAGCCGTCGGTGCCGGAGTCGTTCAAGGTGCTGCTGAAGGAGATGCAGGCGCTGTCGCTCGACGCCACCCTCGTCGCCGAGGAGGGCCGGGTCGGGATCGAGGAGGAGGAGGACGAGCTCCTGCGCGCCGCCGAGGAGCTCGGGATCGACCTCTCCGGTGTCCGCGCCGTCGACGGCGAGGCGGCGGACGAGACCCAGGCCGAGGCCGAGGGGTCGGACGAGGAAGCGGCGGTTGAGGAGACCGAGGAAGCGAAGACGTGAGAGCAGGCAGCAAACAGCGGGCTGCATGCGGCGCTCGTGCCGGAATGCTGCTCGCTGCAAGCTGCTCGCTGCAAGCTCAGCGCATCCGGGACGCGACGAATCACCAGCACGGCTAGGAGCCCACACGTGGACATCAACAACTTCGACGCAATCGAGATCGGCCTCACCTCTCCGAAGAAGATCCGGAGCTGGTCGTCGGGCGAGGTCACCAAGCCCGAGACGATCAACTACCGGACGCTGAAGCCGGAGAAGGACGGGCTCTTCTGCGAGCGCATCTTCGGTCCGACCAAGGACTGGGAGTGCTACTGCGGCAAGTACAAGCGGGTCCGCTACAAGGGCATCGTCTGCGAGCGCTGCGGCGTCGAGGTGACCCGCTCGAAGGTCCGACGCGAGCGGATGGCGCACATCGACCTGGCGGCGCCGGTATCCCACATCTGGTTCTTCAAGGGCGTCCCCTCGCGGATCGGCTACCTGATCGACATGGCGCCGAAGGAGCTCGAGAAGGTCCTCTACTTCGCCGCCTCGATCGTCACCTCGATCGACGAGGAGGCCCGCGCCAAGGACATGGGCAAGCTCGAGAAGAAGGTCAACGAGGACCTCGACAAGTACCGGGCCGAGCGCGAGCAGCGGGTCCAGGAGCTGACCGAGTCGCTCGAGCGCCGGCTCTCCTACATCGAGGCGGGCGAGAAGCCGGCGAAGTTCTCCGACGACGACGAGCTCTGGGCCGAGGGCGTCGGCTCGGTCAAGAAGCTGAACAAGGAGGACAAGGCGAAGCTCGAGCGTGAGACCCGGAAGGAGCTCAACGCTGAGATCAGCGACACCGAGGCCTACATCGACGACGCGATCGAGCGGCTCGAGTACGTCTGGAAGCTGTTCGGCGAGATGAAGGTCAAGGAGGTGATCGCCGACGAGGCCGCCTTCCGCGAGCTCAAGGACCGCTTCGGATCCCAGTTCGGCTGGGGCGAGTACTTCCGCGGCGGCATGGGCGCGGAGTCGATCCGCGAGCTGCTCGAGCAGATCGACCTCGACGCCGAGTGCGAGGAGCTCGAGCAGGTCATCAACACCAGCAAGGGGCAGAAGCAGTCCCGGGCGGTGAAGCGGCTCAAGGTCGCCTCCGCGTTCAAGAACTCCTCGAACCGTCCCGAGTGGATGATCCTCGACGTCGTCCCGGTGATCCCGCCGGAGCTGCGGCCGATGGTCCAGCTCGACGGCGGCCGGTTCGCGACGAGCGACCTCAACGACCTCTACCGCCGCGTGATCAACCGCAACAACCGCCTGAAGCGGCTGCTCGACCTCGGCGCCCCCGAGATCATCGTCAACAACGAGAAGCGGATGCTCCAGGAGGCCGTCGACGCCCTGTTCGACAACGGCCGCCGCGGCCGTCCCGTCACCGGCCCCGGGAACCGGGCGCTGAAGTCGCTCTCGGACATGCTCAAGGGCAAGCAGGGCCGGTTCCGCCAGAACCTGCTCGGCAAGCGGGTCGACTACTCGGGCCGGTCGGTGATCGTGTCCGGCCCGTCGCTGCAGCTGCACCAGTGCGGGCTGCCGAAGCTGATGGCCCTGGAGCTGTTCAAGCCGTTCATCATGAGCCGGCTGGTCGAGCGCCAGGCCGTCCAGAACATCAAGGCGGCGAAGAAGATGGTCGACTCGATGATCCCCGAGGTCTGGGACGTGCTCGAGGAGGTCATCCAGGAGCACCCGGTGCTGCTCAACCGGGCGCCGACGCTGCACCGCCTCGGCATCCAGGCGTTCGAGCCGCAGCTCGTCGAGGGCAAGGCGATCCAGGTCCACCCGCTCGTCTGCTCGGCGTTCAACGCCGATTTCGACGGCGACCAGATGGCCGTCCACGTGCCGCTCAGCGCCGAGGCGCAGGCCGAGGCGCGGGTCCTGATGCTGTCCTCGAACAACATCCTCAGCCCCGCCCACGGCGCGCCGCTGGCGACGCCGACCCAGGACATGGTCCTCGGGATCTACTACATCACCTACGGGGCGACGGGGGAGGAGCTCGCCGCCAAGGACGAGCGGCTCAAGTCCGGCGACTGGGACGAGAAGAAGGACGGCGGGCGCCCGCGCTCGTTCCGCTCCGCCCAGGAGGCCGAGCTGGCGTTCGAGAACGACCTCGTCCAGCTCCACGACCTCGCCGAGTACCGGCGCCAGGAGGACGAGCACTTCCTGACCACGGTCGGCCGGATCATCTTCAACGACCGGATCGAGCGGGCGCTCGCCGAGGCGCTGGAGGAGGACTGGGACCCGAAGGGCTTCGAGTTCGTCAACCACTCGCTGAAGAAGCGCGACGTCAACGAGATGGTCGCCCGCCTCGTCGAGGTCTACGGCGCCTCCGCGGTGTCGCGGGTGCTCGACGCGTTCAAGGAGCTCGGCTTCCACTTCGCGACCCAGGCGGGGATCACCGTCTCCAAGAACGACGTGATCTCGCCTCCCGACAAGGAGAAGATCCTCGAGGGCTACGAGGACAAGGCGGCTGAGATCGTCAGCCAGTACGAGGAGGGCTGGATCACCGCCGAGGAGCGGCGTGACTCGGTCACCGACCTCTGGAACCAGGCGACCGACGAGGTCGCCGGGGCGATGGAGCGCAACCTCGACGAGCTCAACCCGATCTACATGATGGCCAACTCCGGGGCCCGCGGATCGTTCAAGCAGATCCGCCAGCTCGCCGGCATGCGCGGGCTGATGGCGAACCCGAAGGGCGAGATCATCGAGCGGCCGATCAAGTCCAACTTCATGGAGGGCCTGTCGGTGCTCGAGTACTTCATCTCGACCCACGGCGCCCGCAAGGGCCTCGCCGACACGGCGCTGCGCACCGCCGACTCCGGCTACCTGACGCGCCGGCTCGTCGACGTCGCCCAGGACGTGATCATCAACACCGACGATTGCAAGACGAAGGACTTTGTCGAGATGCCGCTGCTGCTGGACGGGGAGCCGAACCAGAACCTGATCGGACGCCGGGCGGCGAAGAAGTTCGAGACCAAGCGCGGCCGTGAGCTGCTGAAGCGGAACCAGACGATCGACAAGGATGAGCTTGCGGAGATCGCCGACGCCTACGGCGGCGACGAGGGCGTCACCATCCCGGTCCGCTCACCGCTCAAGTGCGAGCTCGAGACCGGCGTCTGCAAGGCCTGCTACGGGCGTTCGATGGCGACCGGCAACGAAGCCGAGCTCGGCGACGCGGTCGGGATCATCGCCGCGCAGTCGATCGGCGAGCCGGGCACGCAGCTGACGATGCGGACCTTCCACACCGGCGGCGTCGCCGGCCTCGACATCACCCAGGGCCTGCCCCGCGTCGTCGAGCTGTTCGAGGCGCGCAAGCCCAAGGGCCTCGCCCAGCTCGCCGAGGAGGGCGGCAAGGTCCAGGTCGAGGAGACCGACAAGGGGATCAAGGTCGTCGTCACCGACTCCCAGGGCGAGGACCACGCCTACTCGTTCCCGCCGCGCACGGTGCTGATGGTCGAGCACGGCGAGCGGATCGACCGCGGCAGGCAGCTCAACGAGGGGTCGCTCGATCCGAAGGAGCTGCTCGCGATCCGCGGCCGGACCGAGACCGAGCTCTACCTCGTCAGGGAGGTGCAGCGGGTCTACAAGGCGCAGGGCGTCGACATCAACGACAAGCACATCGAGCTGATCGTGCGGCAGATGCTGCGCAAGGTCCGGATCGAGAAGAAGGGCTCGACCGACCTGCTGCCGGGGCAGCTCGAGGACCGGATCCGGCTCCAGGCGACCAACAAGGAGGTCAAGGCCGAAGGCGGCGAGCAGGCCAAGGCCGAGGAGGTGATCCTCGGGCTCACGAAGGCCTCGCTGGCGACTGAGTCGTTCCTCAGCGCCGCCTCGTTCCAGGAGACCACGAAGGTGCTGACCGACGCCGCCCTCGAGGGCAAGCGGGACAAGCTCGTCGGGCTCAAGGAGAACGTGATCATCGGCAAGCTGATCCCGGCGGCCACCGGCCTGCGCCACTACCGGTCGGTCGAGATCGATCCGGTCGAGCCGCCGCAGCGTCCCGACGAGCAGTTCGACGACGAGGCGCTCGCCGCCGAGCTCGGGCTCAGCGGCGAGCTCGAGCAGCCGCGGGGCGCCGACGTCGAGGGCTTTGGGGCCTCGTTCGCCGACGAGCTCGAGGAGCTCGCCGCCGACATCGAGGTCGTCGGCGACGGCAGCGGCAACGGCGCCGCCGCCGAGCCCGCGAAGGCCGACGAGTAGCCCCGGCGCGGCCCCGCCGGAAGCCCGCCGCGACCGAGGCCCCGGTCGCCTCCCCGGCGAGGGTCGGCCCGACCTCACGGCAGGCGTCCCGCCGCTCGGCGACCCGATCGCCCCGCGGCGGCGGGACGGCTCGATCCGCTGCCGCCCGGAGCGGCGGGGCCCGCAGCGGCGCCGGGCGCGTCAGCGGCGCTCGGCGGAGCCCGTGAGGGCGGCGTGGGCCGGACGCCGGGTGGCGCGGAGCGCATCCGAGCCGACCGGGCAGGGGAGCGGCAGGGCGTCGGGGGCGTGGGGGCCGCGGCGGGGGCCGCGTGGCCGCTTCGGCCGCGGCTCGCGCCGGAAGCGGCCACGCTCGTCGCCGCTCTCCTCGCCGCCCTCGACCGGCTCCGGCTCGGCGCGGACGGCATGCCAGATCAGCCAGCAGGCGGCCAGCACCGGGATCTTCAGGATCACGCCCATGAAGATGAACATCTCGAGCCCGACGTCCATTCGCTCCGTAGTTTATCCCGAGGCATCTCCGGGCTATCCCGGAGCTGCCTCCGCGCCGGCTGCCCACTCGATCAGCAGATCGACCTGTGGCTCCTCGAGCCCGCGGGTCGGGTCGGTCGGCACCAGCAGGGTCGGCTCGGGACGGGCCCGTGCCCAGGCGTGGCACTCGTCGTCGAGCGAGTCGTCGATCCAGGCCAGGCGGCGGCCGGCGGCATAGGCGGCGATCGGCCCGAGCTTCCAGTGGGCGCTGCCGAAGCGGGCGTCCCCGCCGAACCGGATGACCGGCATCCGCTCGAGGCCGAGGAGGCCGAGCAGGTGGTCGTTCGCGCGGTCCTCCCAGCCGGTTGCCCAGACCATCTCGTAGTAGGGGGTGAGCCGCCGCAGCCGGCCGCCGGCGGCGTGCGAGATGCAGTGGGCCATCCCGTCGATGAGCTGGAACCGGCAGGGGGCCCGGTCGGGCGGCTCCTCGAAGCCGAACAGGCTGATGACCCCGTCGACGTCGACGGCGAGGATCGGCGGGTCCTCGGGTCCTGCGCGAGTCATCGGGGCGGGATTATCGTCCGCCTGTCACGGCTCGCGTCGTTACCGCTACCATTCCGCGCCGTGCCGACGACGAACCAGCTCATCCGCAAGGGCCGGAAGGCCCCTCGCAAGAAGGTCTCGACCCCCGGCCTGAAGTCCGGGCAGGGCCGCAAGGCGAGGACCGCCGCCCCGCAGCGGCGCGGCGTCTGCACCCGCGTCTACACGGCCACCCCGAAGAAGCCGAACTCCGCCCTCCGCAAGGTCGCGCGCGTGCGGCTGACCAACGGCATGGAGGTCACGACCTACATCCCGGGGGAGGGGCACAACCTCCAGGAGCACTCCGTCGTCCTCGTCCGCGGCGGTCGGGTCAAGGACCTGCCCGGGGTCCGCTACAAGGTCGTCCGCGGCACCCTCGATGCCTCCGGCGTCTCCGAGCGCAAGCAGTCCCGCTCGCAGTACGGCGTCAAGGCGTCCTGACGTGAGGCGAAACCGCGCCACCCCCAGGGCCGTAGCGCCCGACGCCAGGTTCCGCAGCCGGCTCGTCCAGCAGGTCATCAACAAGGTGATGCTGGATGGCAAGAAGTCGACCGCCGAGCGGATCGTCTACGACGCGCTCGCGATCGTCGGCGAGCGCACCGGCCGCAACCCGACCGACGTCCTCGACGACGCGATCAACGAGCTCACCCCGGTGCTGGAGGTCCGCTCCCGCCGCGTCGGCGGCGCCACCTACCAGGTCCCCGTCGAGGTCCCGCAGCGGCGTGCCCGGACCCTGGCCGTGCGCTGGCTGATCGAGTTCGCCCGCAGCCGCGGCGAGAAGTCGATGCCCGAGCGCCTCGCCCGCGAGATCATGGATGCCGCGTCCCAGCAGGGCGGCGCGTTCAAGCGCAAGGACGACATCTACAGGATGGCGCAGGCCAACAAGGCCTTCGCCCACTACCGCTGGTAGCCGGCGGGCTCGGAGCGCCCCGCTCTTTCGTCCTCGTCGGCTCACGGACCTCTCGGCCGCTTCGCCTCCTGCGTCCTCGATCAGGACGCTCCCGCCCTCGCCGGCCCGGTTGACCGGGGGTCAACCGCAAATCGGGTCCCTTGGGGGGCACCGATTCGCATCTCACCCGGCCGGTGACGCCCGGTGGGCCGCCGAGACCCGTTCGCCGCTCTCCTCCGATCCCGCTCTCGGCGGGTCCTTCGCCGGAGCCGCCCGCTCAGGTCGGGCTCCGGTCCGAATCGGCCGGGCCGGCCGCGCTCCGGTCCCCGCGGGATTCCCGGCGGCGGCGGAGCGCCTGTCGTTCGGCGGCGTCCTGGGTGGCGAAGGCGATGCCGGCGAGGGCGAGGGTGACGGTGGCGGCGGCCTCGAGCCAGAACCCGGGCCGCGGGACCGCCTCGACGGTCGTGAGCCGGGGATCGCTGAGCGCGACGTCGCCGACGGCGCCCGCGTCGGGGAGGTCGACGATCAAGAACAGGGCCAGCGCCGCGATCCCGAGGCCGGCGGTCGCCCATGCTGGCGCGCGCTGTCCCGTCGCGACGGCGATCGCGAGCGTGGCCAGCGCGCAGACGGCGAGGAGCAGCATCGCGTAGCCGTGCCGGTCGCCGCCGAGCTGCCCGCTCAGCGGGTCGCCACCGGGTGGCTCGAGCGCGAAGGCCGTCATCAGCTCGGACGCGGCGAGAGCGAGCGCCGCCACGGCGATCGCGATCGGAAGCAGGACCGCGGTGGCGGGCGGGCGCCTCACACCCGCGCGCCGGCCCCGCGCCGCACGGCGATGCGATTCGCTCCCGCGACGCGGTCGGGAACGGCCCGGCGGATGCCGGCGAGGCGGAGCTCGCGGGCCAGCAGCGAGGAGGAGCCGATCAGGAGCACCCCGGCGGCGATCTGGGCGTAGAAGCCGCCGATCAGGGTTGCCCGCACGCCCTCGAACGAGACCGCCGCGTCACCGGGATCGAGCCCGGCGGGCCGGTCGATGACGAGGGCGACCGCGATCGCGGCGATGCCGGCCGCCGCGACCGGCCACAGGAGCCGCCCGCGGCCGCCGATCACGGCGGCGGCGAGGAGCAGCAGGCAGGCGGCGGCGACGGGGACGAAGGCGTAGGAGTGGGGGCTTCCCGCCTCCAGGCGCCCCGTCTCGGGCGCCGGGGCGACCGTCTCCACGCCCGAGTAGGCGTCGTTCCCGATCGAGATCATCCGGTAGTCGGCGTACTGGGAGAGCGCGAGCAGGATCGCGGCGCCGGCGACGACCAGGGCGAGGACGCCCACGGGGGTCACCCGGCGCGAGGCCGCTCGCGCCGCCCGCTCGAGCGCCCGTAGGGCCCTTCCGACCGGCCTGGCGACGAAGCGGCCGGCCGCGATCAGGACCGTGAGGACGACGCCGAGGAGGGCGAAGAGCAGCGCGAAGGCCGCGCCGAGCGCGGCGAGGAGCCCCCGTCCCACCTTCGGGGCCGCGGCGGCGACGCGGCGGCGGGCGCCGCCCGCCGCCCGCCCCAGCGCCCGGGCGAGGCCGCCGGCCGCAGCTCTCGCCCGGCGACGGCCCGGGCGGGCGCGCCGCCGTCGCGAGGAATCGCGGTCGCGACCCGCCCGCTCGGCCGCCGAGCGTCTCCGCTTCTCGACGCCGTCGCGCTCGCGCGGCTGCGGTCGCGGGCGGTGCAGCGGCTTCGCCGCCGGGCGCCCGCCTCTCCCGGCGCCGGACGCCTCCTTCCGCCCCCGCTTCCCGCGACCCCCGCCGCCGGCCTTGCCGGGCCCCGCCGTCGGCCGCGCGCCATCAGCCCCGCCGGGGGGCTGCCTGCGGCGTGGCTTCTCCCGCTTCTCGGCGCCCGCCGGGCCCGGCTCCGGCGCGCCCGCCTCGCCGACCCGGTCGGCGAGGCGGCGCCGCGCCCGCGCCGACCGCTCGCCCGAATCCGCGGTCGCCTCCTCGCCGCCCGCGCCCTCGCCGTCCGCCCCGTCCTCCCCTTCGGGGACGTCGTCGCGCTCTCCGCCGCGGCGGCGGAAGCGCTTCACGGGCGTCCGCCGCGCTCCGCGCGCGGGTGCGTTCGGATCTGCGTGCGATCGGTCAACTTCCCTCTTCCCGGGGGATGCCGGCGCCATCCGGCGCCGTCCCCCGACACTCTAGAGGCCGGTTCGGGAGCCGCCCGCCGCGCCCGCCGGGCGCCCCTCTCGGGCCGCTTGAAAGCGGCCGACCCTTTGCTAAGATCCCGCGTCGCTCGCGGGCCTCGGTGCCGCGGCGGGCGATGCTCCAGGCCAGATGGAGACGCGGTCCACATAGACAAGGGCCTTCGGGCGCGCCAAGCGAGACTTCGTCTGGGCCCGAATCGGGCCTTTTCTGTGCCCGGGCCAGAACCGCACAGCCGGCCCCCGACGACCCACAGACGTACGACAGCAACACCTCATGCCCCGCAACTTCCCCCTCGAGAAGACCCGCAACATCGGGATCATGGCGCACATCGACGCCGGCAAGACGACGACGACCGAGCGCATCCTCTACTACACCGGGCGCACCCACAAGATGGGCGAGGTCCACGAGGGCGCCGCGGTCATGGACTGGATGGAGCAGGAGCAGGAGCGGGGGATCACGATCACGTCCGCCGCCACCGCGTGCGAGTGGAACGACCACCGGATCAACATCATCGACACGCCCGGCCACGTCGACTTCACGGTCGAGGTCGAGCGGTCGCTGCGCGTCCTCGACGGCGCGATCGCCGTCTTCGACTCCGTCGCCGGGGTCGAGCCGCAGTCGGAGACCGTCTGGCGCCAGGCCGACAAGTACGGCGTTCCCCGCATCGCCTTCATCAACAAGATGGACCGCGTCGGCGCCGACTTCGAGATGTCGGTGCGGACGATCCGCGAGCGGCTCGGCGCCAACCCCATCCCGATCCAGCTTCCGATCGGCTCCGAGGACGACCTGCGGGGCGTCGTCGACCTCGTCAGCCGGAAGGCGCTGGTCTACAAGGACGACCTCGGCATCGAGTTCGACACCGAGGACGTCCCGGCGGAGATGGCGGACGCCGTCGAGGAGGCTCGCCACCACCTGGTCGAGGCCTGCGCCGACGCCGACGACGAGCTGATGGAGATGTATCTCGAGGAGGCCGAGATCCCCGAGGACCGGCTCCGCGAGGCGCTTCGCGCCGCGACGCTGGAGCTGGCGCTGACGCCGGTCCTCTGCGGCTCCGCCTTCAAGAACAAGGGCGTGCAGCCGCTGCTCGACGCGATCATCGGCCTGCTGCCCTCGCCGCTGGAGGTGAAGCCCGTGACCGGGGTCGAGCCGGTCAAGGGCGAGGCGGAGGGACGGCCGGCGACGCGGCCCGCCGATGACGACGGGCCCTTCGCCGCGCTCGCGTTCAAGGTCATGACCGACCCGTTCGTCGGCAAGCTCACCTACTTCCGCGTCTACTCGGGCAAGCTCAGCGCCGGCGGTCGCGTCCTCAACAGCGCCACCGGTCGGTCCGAGCGGATCGGCCGGCTGCTGATGATGCACGCCAATTCCCGCGAGGAGATCGAGGAGTGCTACGCGGGCGACATCCTCGCCGGGGTGGGCCTCAAGCAGACCTCGACCGGCGACACCCTCTGCGCCCCCGACGCGCCGATCATGCTCGAGCAGATCGAGTTCCCCGAGCCGGTGATCGCGGTCGCGATCGAGCCGAAGACGAAGGCCGACCAGGAGAAGCTGGCGACGGCGCTGCAGCGGCTCGCCGAGGAGGACCCGACCTTCGTCGTCGAGTCCGACGAGGAGACCGGCCAGACGGTGATCCGCGGCATGGGCGAGCTCCACCTCGAGGTCCTGGTCGATCGGATGCTGCGCGAGTTCAAGGTCGAGGCCAGCGTCGGCAAGCCGCAGGTCGCCTACCGCGAGACGATCCGCCAGGACGCGAGCAAGGTCCAGGGCAAGTTCGTCCGCCAGACCGGCGGCTCCGGCCAGTACGGCGACGTCGTCATCAACCTCTCACCGAACCCCGGCGAGGGCTTCGAGTTCGACAGCAAGATCAAGGGCGGCGCGATCCCGACCGAGTACGTCCCCTCGGTCGAGAAGGGGATCGTCGAGGCGCTCGCCTCGGGCGTCAAGGCGGGATACCCGATGGTCGACGTCCGGGTCGAGCTGATCGACGGCTCCTACCACGACGTCGACTCCTCGGAGATGGCGTTCAAGATCGCCGGGTCGATGGCGGTCCAGGAAGCCGCGAAGCGGGCCAAGCCGGTCCTGCTCGAGCCGGTGATGCAGGTCGAGGTCGTGACCCCCGAGGAGTTCCTCGGCGACGTGATCGGCGACCTCTCGCGGCGGCGCGGCAAGGTCGAGGGCCAAGAGCAGCGCGGCAACGCGCTCGCGGTCGCCGCGACCGTCCCGCTCAGCGAGATGTTCGGCTACGTCGGCGACCTGCGGTCGGCGACCCAGGGCCGCGCCTCCTACACGATGCAGTTCGCCCGCTACGAGGAGGTCCCGCCGAACATCGCCGACGAGATCGTCGAGCACAAGGCGGGCGAGCCCGTGGGGGCGGCCTCATGAGGATTTCACCTATATTGGGCCGGTTGGCCGAAACCCCGGTTTCCCCGACCTTCCACCGAGCCCGACTCGGAGCCTAGCCAGCCGCGTAGACGTAACACGCACGATCGGGACGCCCCGAGAGAGGAACACGAGAGAGAAAGATGTCCAAGGAGAAGTTCGAGCGCACCAAGCCCCATGTCAACGTCGGCACGATCGGTCACATCGACCACGGCAAGACGACGCTGACGGCTGCGATCACCAAGGTCCTCTCCGAGAAGACGGGCGGCGAGGCGAAGAGCTTCGACGAGATCGACAACGCTCCCGAGGAGAAGGAGCGCGGGATCACGATCGCGACCTCTCACGTCGAGTACGAGACCGACAACCGCCACTACGCGCACGTCGACTGCCCCGGCCACGCCGACTACGTCAAGAACATGATCACCGGCGCCGCGCAGATGGACGGGGCGATCCTCGTCGTCTCCGCCGCCGACGGCCCGATGCCGCAGACCCGCGAGCACATCCTGCTCGCCCACCAGGTCAACGTGCCCTACGTGGTGGTCTTCCTCAACAAGGTCGACATGGTCGATGACGACGACCTGATCGAGCTCGTCGAGGAGGAGGTCAAGGAGCTGCTCACCTCCTACGACTACCCGGGCGAGGAGACCCCGATCATCCGCGGCTCGGCGCTGAAGGCGCTCGAGGGCGACGAGGAGGCGGTCAAGGCGATCCTCGAGCTCGCCGAGACGCTCGACAGCTACATCCCCGAGCCCGAGCGCGACCTCGACAAGCCGTTCCTGATGCCGATCGAGGACATCTTCTCGATCACCGGCCGCGGCACCGTCGCCACCGGTCGCGTCGAGCAGGGCATCGTCAACACCGGCGACGAGGTCGAGATCGTCGGCATCCACCCGGAGATCGCGAAGACCACCGTCACCGGCGTCGAGATGTTCAACAAGCTGCTCGACCAGGGCCAGGCCGGCGACAACATCGGCGCGCTCCTGCGCGGGACCAAGCGCGAGGAGATCGAGCGCGGCCAGGTCCTCTGCAAGCCCGGGTCGATCACCCCCCACACCAAGTTCAAGTCGGAGGTCTACTGCCTGAAGAAGGAGGAGGGCGGCCGCCACACGCCGTTCTTCTCGGGCTACCGCCCGCAGTTCTACTTCCGGACGACCGACGTGACCGGCGTCGCCAACCTGCCCGAGGGCACGGAGATGGTGATGCCCGGCGACAACGTCGAGATGACGATCGAGCTGATCCAGCCGATCGCGATGGACCAGGGGCTGCGGTTCGCGATCCGCGAGGGCGGGCGCACCGTCGGCTCCGGCGTGGTCACCGAGATCATCGAGTAGGGAAGGCGAAGAGCAGCGAGCAGCGAGCAGCGACCGACCGCAGGTCGGCAGGCGTGAACGGGGCGGCACCATGCCGCCCCGATTCCGCCCTAGCGCCACGGAAGCGATGTCAGCGATCACCGCAAGCAAGATCAGGATCCGCCTGAAGGCGTACGACCACGACGCCATCGATCGGGCCGCCAGCGAGATCGTCGAGACCGCGCAGCGCACCGGCGCGACCGTCTCCGGTCCCGTCCCGCTGCCGACCTCGAAGAACGTCTACTGCGTGATCCGCTCGCCGTTCAAGGACAAGGACTCGCGCGAGCACTTCGAGATCCGCACCCACAAGCGGCTGATCGACATCAACGACCCGACCCCGAAGACGATCGACGAGCTGCAGCGGATCGAGAACCTGCCGGCCGGCGTCGACGTGGAGATCCGCTTGTGAGGCGAGCAGCGAGCAGCGAGCAGCGAGCAGCGGTCCGCCCGCGGCGGACCATCGCCGGCGAGCGCAGCTCGCTGCATGCTGCAGCCTGCACGCCGGGGGCGTTCTGATGCCCGCGATCCTCGGCACGAAGGTCGGCATGACCCAGCTCTTCACCGACGACGGCGAGAGCGTGCCGGTGACCGTGATCGAAGCGGCGCCGAACCGGGTGACCGCGGTCCGGACCGAGGACGCCGACGGCTACGCGGCGATCCAGCTCGGGGCCGACGAGGTCGCCGAGCGCAAGCTCACCAGGGCCGAGCTCGGCCACCTCGCGAAGACCGCTGCGCCGCCGCTGCGCCGCCTCGTCGAGATCCGCGACTACGACGGCGAGGCCGAGGTCGGCGGCGAGGTCACGGTCGCCGACTTCGAGGCGGGCGACCGCGTCAAGGTCTCGGCGGTCGCGATCGGCAAGGGCTTTCAGGGAACGGTCAAGCGCCACAACTTCGGCCGCGGCCCCGTCAGCCACGGCTCCCACAACGTCCGCGCTCCGGGATCGATCGGCGCCAGCGCCGACCCGGCCCGGGTCTTCAAGGGGCAGAGGATGCCGGGACGGATGGGCGGCGGGCGCGTCACCCAGCGCGGGCTCGAGGTCGTCAGCGTCGACGTCGAGCGCAACCTGCTGCTCGTGCGCGGCTCCGTTCCCGGCCCGAGGAACGGCGCGGTGGAGGTTCGCAGCGATGGCTAGCGCGGCGAAGCCGAAGGCGGCGACGATCGGCAAGCAGGCGAAGACCGACCTCCCCGCGGAGCTCTTCTCCGAGCCCTACAACGAGTCGCTCGTCCACGAGGCCGCCCGGGCCGACCTCAACGCCCGCCGGAAGGGGACGCACTCGAGCCTGACGCGCGGCGAGGTGGCGATGACCGGCGCCAAGGCGTGGCGGCAGAAGGGGACCGGGCGCGCCCGGGTCGGGGCGCTCAGCGTGCCGCACCGCCGCGGCGGCGGCAACGCGTTCGCGACCAAGCCGCGCAGCTACACCGTCAAGGTCAACCGCAAGGCACGGCGCAAGGCGCTGCGCTCAGCGCTCAGCGTCCATGCGGCGCGCGGCTCGGTCGCGGTGCTACCGGCGGACACGTTCTCCGAGCCCGCCACCGGGCAGGCCGCGGAGGCGATCTCGAAGTGGGGCGGCGAGCTTCCGGCGCTGGTCGTGGTCGGCGCCGATGAGGCGGCCGCGGCGAAGAGCTTTCGCAACCTTCCCCGCGTCTCGGTCGTGACCGCGGCCGCGGTCGGGGTCGCCGAGATCGTCGGACACCGTTCGCTGATCGCCTCCGAGGACGCTCTCGCGACGCTGTCCGAGCGCGCCGGCGCGGTCGTGCGCGGGGGCGGGGAGGAGGCCTGATGGATCCGCGTCAGGTGATCATCGAGCCGGTCGTCTCCGAGAAGAGCTACGCGCTGATGGCGGAGGGCAAGTACACGTTCCGCGTCAACGACCGCGCCCACAAGACCCAGATCAAGGACGCGGTCGCCAAGATCTTCGACGTCGAGGTGCGCGACGTCCGGACCTCGCGGGTGCGCTCGAAGCCGAAGCGGCGCGGAGTCCACGCGGGCCGGACGCGGGCCTGGAAGAAGGCCATAGTCGAGCTCGCGCCCGGCGATCAGATCGAGCTGTTCGAAGGGGCGGCCGAGTAGCGATGGCGATCCGCAAGACCAAGCCGACCAGCCCCGGGCGCCGGTTCGCGACCTATCAGGACCGGACCGAGCTCACCGCGGCCGAGCCGAGCAAGCGCCTGACGAAGGGCAAGCGGCGCAGCGGCGGCCGCAACGCGCACGGCCGCGTGACCGCGCGCCATCGTGGCGGCGGCGCCAAGCGCAGGTATCGCAAGATCGACTTCAAGCGCACCAAGGACGGCGTCCCGGCGAAGGTGGCGACGATCGAGTACGACCCGAACCGGACGACCTACATCGCGCTGCTCCACTACGCCGACGGGGCGAAGGCCTACATCCTTGCGCCCGCCGGGATCGAGGTCGGCGACTCGGTCTCCTCGGGCCCGGGGTCTGACATCCGCGCCGGCAACGCCCTCGAGCTCGGCCAGATCCCGACCGGCACCGTCGTCCACAACGTCGAGCTGAACCCGGGCCAGGGCGGCCGCCTCGGCCGGGCCGCCGGGACCGCGATCCAGGTCGTCGCCAAGGAGGGCGACCTGGTGACGCTGCGCCTGCCCTCGTCGGAGATGCGGATGGTCCGGGCCGAGTGCCGGGCGACGGTCGGCACCCTCTCCAACGCCGAGCACCAGAACGTCACCGTCGGCAAGGCCGGCCGCAGCCGCCACAAGGGCAAGCGACCGCAGAGCCGCGGCATCGCGATGAACCCGGTCGACCACCCGCACGGCGGCGGCGAGGCCCACAAGGGGCCCGGCGGCCACCCGAAGACCCCCTGGGGCAAGCCGACGCTCGGCTACCGGACGCGGAAGAAGAACAAGCAGTCGAACGCGATGATCGTTCGCGGCCGCCGCCGCGGGAAGAAGAAGGGACGGTAGGCACCGGTCATGGGTCGCTCGACCAAGAAGGGGCCGTACGTCGAGGAGCGCTTGCTGGCGCGGATCGAGGCGATGAACGAGTCCGGCAGCAAGCAGATGGTCAAGACGTGGTCACGGCGCTCGACGATCTTCCCGGAGATGGTCGGGCACACGATCGCGGTCCACGACGGGCGCAAGCACGTGCCGGTGTTCGTCTCGGAGTCGATGGTCGGGCACAAGCTCGGAGAGTTCGCGCCGACCCGGACCTTCCGCGCCCACTCCGGCAGCAAGAAGGAGGAGCGCTGATGGCGGTCACGACGGATGCCCCCGTCGTTCGCGCGAAGGCGCGGTACGTGCGCACCTCGCCGCGCAAGGCGCGGGTCGTCGCCGATCAAGTTCGCGGCCTCGACGTCGAGCGCGCGATCGCGCTGCTCGAGTTCTCGCCCCGCGGAGCCTCGATCCCGATCCTGAAGCTGCTCCGCTCGGCGGCGGCGAACGCCGAGAGCAACCACGGCCTCGATCCCGAGGAGATGCGGATCGACGCGATCTCGGTCGACGAGGGCCCGACGCTGCGCCGCTACCGTCCCCGCGCCCGCGGCCGCGCGACCCGGATCGAGAAGCGGAGCTGCCACATCGCGATCGCCCTGACCCCGATCCCCGACGCCGACTAGAGGAGCCAGGAGCATGGGACAGAAGATCAACCCCGAGGGCTTTCGCGTCGGCTACATCCACGACTGGAAGTCGAACTGGTTCGACGAGCGGCACTTCGCCGACGCCCTCGTCGAGGACGTCAACATCCGCGGCCACATCGAGCGCAAGCTCGCGCACGCGGGCCTGTCCGACATCGAGATCCGCAAGCAGCGGGGCGAGGTCACCGTCGACATCCACACCGCCCGGCCCGGGATCGTGATCGGCAAGTCGGGCTCCGAGGTCGACGCGCTGCGTCGCGAGCTGCACCAGATCACCGGCAAGCCGGTCCGCGTCAACATCCGCGAGATCAAGCGCCCCGAGCTCGACGCGAAGCTCGTCGCCCAGTCGATCGCCGAGCAGCTCGAGGGCCGGGTCGCGTTCCGCCGGGCGATGAAGCGGGCGCTGACCTCGGCGATGCGCTCGGGCGCCAAGGGCGTGAAGGTCCAGGTCTCGGGCCGGCTCGGCGGCTCGGAGATGGCACGGACCGAGGGCTACTCGGACGGCCGCGTGCCGCTGCACACGCTGCGTGCCGACATCGACTACGGCTTCGTCGAGGCGCGGACGACGACCGGCCGGATCGGCGTCAAGTGCTGGATCAACAAGGGCGAGGTGATGCCCGAGGGCTACGCGGGCGCGAGCGACAACGAGGAGCTCGGCGGCCGCGGCCGCCGGCCCGGCGAGCGCGGCGCCCGCCGGGCCGGCGCGGAGGCCGGGAGCGGCCAGGGCGGGCGTCAGGGAGGAGGCTCCTGATGCTGAGCCCGAAGCGGGTCAAGCACCGCAAGCAGCATCGCGGCCGCATGCGCGGTCACTCGAAGGGCGGCACCCAGGTGGCGTTCGGCGAGTACGGCCTGAAGGCGCTCGATCGCGGCTGGATCACGAACCGGCAGATCGAGGCCGCCCGCGTGGCGATGACGCGGAAGATCAAGCGCGGCGGCAAGGTCTGGATCAACATCTTCCCCGACAAGCCCTACACGAAGAAGCCCGCCGAGACGCGGATGGGCTCCGGCAAGGGCAACCCCGAGGGCTGGGTCGCGGTGGTCAAGCCCGGACGGGTCATGTTCGAGCTCTCCGGCGTCTCCGAGGACCTCGCGCGCGAGGCGATGGAGCTGGCCGGCACGAAGCTGCCCGTGAAGACCAGGTTCGTCACGAAGGGCGGGCGATGAAGGGCTCCGACGTGCACCAGATGGGCGACTCCGAGCTCGTCGAGGCGCTGAAGGAGGCGCGTCGGGAGGCGTTCAACCTGCGCCTGCGAAACGCGACCGGCGAGCTCGAGAACACGGCCCGGCTCGGGCTCAGCCGGCGCGAGGTCGCCCGGCTGTTGACCGTCGCCCGCCAGCGCGGGATCGATCTCGACAAGGAACTGAAGTAGATGGCTGAAGAAGAGAAGAACGAAGCCGAGGAGCGGATCGAGCCGTCCGCTCAGGATGAGGCGGCAGAGGAGCAGGCGAGCGACGAGCAGCCGGCGGCGGCCGAGGCCGAGAGCGCCGAAGAGGCGGCCGCCGAGGATTCCGCTGCCGACGAAGCGGCGGGCGGCGAGCAGCAGGCGGCGGCCGAGCCGGCCGTCGCTGACGAGGGCGGCGATGGCACCGCCCCCGCCACCGATGGGGGCGGAGACGAGGAGCCGGTCGCGGAGCTGAGCCCGAAGCAGCGTCGCAAGCTCGCCCGCTCGACCCATGCCGGCGAGCCCGGCCCCGAGCTGACGGCGGCGGCGCGGCAACAGCGCCGCGAGGCCGAGCGCAAGCGCAAGGCCGAGGCTCGCCGCCGCTACCGCAAGGGCCGGGGGGCCGCGCGAGCGAAGGCCGCCGGCAAGGGGTCGGGGACCGGCACCCCGCCGGCCGTCCGCGAGACCGGCAACCCGAAGGTTCGCCAGGGCGTCGTCGTCTCCGACCGGATGGACAAGACGATCACCGTCCGGGTCGAGAGCGCCCGGCGCCATCCCGCCTACGAGAAGGTGATCCGGACCTCGAAGATGTACCACGCCCACGACGAGCGCAACGAGGCCGGCGCCGGCGACACCGTGCGCCTCGTCGAGACGCGGCCGATGTCGAAGACGAAGCGCTGGCGGCTGACCGAGATCCTCGAGAAGGCGAAGTAGGGCGGCGCGATGATCCAGCAGGAGAGCAGGCTCAAGGTCGCCGACAACTCGGGCGCGCGCGAGATCCTCTGCATCCGCGTCAAGGGCGGCCATCACCGCCGCTACGCGAGCGTCGGCGACGTCATCACCGCGACCGTCAAGCAGGCGACGCCGCGCGGAGGCGTCCGCAAGGGCGAGGTCGTGCAGGCGGTCGTCGTCCGCACGCGCAAGCAGATCGGCCGTCCCGACGGCACCTACATCGCCTTCGACGAGAACGCCGCCGTGCTCATCGACCCCCAGAACAACCCGCGCGGCACACGGATCTTCGGGCCGGTCGCCCGTGAGCTCCGCGACCGCTCGTTCATGAAGATCGTCTCGCTCGCCCCGGAGGTCCTCTAGGCATGGCGAAGTCAATGCGAATCCGCACCGACGATCACGTGCGCGTGACCTCCGGCAAGGACAAGGGCAAGCAGGGCAAGGTGATCCGCGTCGAGCCGAAGCGCCGCCGCGTCTACGTCGAGGGCGTGAACATGGTCAAGCGCCACCAGCGCCCGCGCTCGATGACCGATGCCCAGACCGGCCAGGCCGGCATCATCGACAAGGAGGGGCCGATCGACGTCTCCAACGTCGTCCTCCTCGATCCCGCCGACGACCAGCCGACCAGGGTCGGCGTCCGCATCGGCGACGACGGGCGGCGGGTGCGCTACTCGAAGCGCACCGGAAAGGCGCTCGACTGACCGCCCGGGCGACGATGGAAGCGGCGACGAGGACATCCGAGAGCGCGACGAGCCCGGCGGCTCCGCCGCCGCGGCTGCGCGAGCGCTACGAGGCCGAGGTGATGCCGGCCCTGACCGCTCGGTTCGGCTACTCGACCCCGATGGCAGTGCCCCGGCTCGTCAAGGTGACCGTGAACATGGGGATCGGCGAGGCCAGCCGCAGCGGCTCGGTCGTCGACGACGCGAGCGCCGAGTTGGCCACGATCACCGGGCAGCGCCCGAACGTGCGCCGCGCGCGGAAGTCGATCGCCGCCTTCAAGCTCCGCGACGGGATGCCCGTCGGCGTCGCCGCGACGCTGCGCCGGGCGCGGATGTGGGAGTTCACCGATCGCCTGATCACGATCGCGATCCCGCGGATCCGTGACTTCCGCGGCCTCAACCCGCGTTCGTTCGACGGTCGCGGGAACTACTCGCTCGGGATCCGCGAGCAGCTCATCTTCCCCGAGATCGACTACGACTCGATCTCGGAGACGCGCGGGCTCGACATCACCTTCGCGACGACCGCCGCGAGCGACGAGGAGGGGTTCGAGCTGCTGCTCGGGCTCGGCTTCCCGTTCGCCGAGGAGGGCCGGCCCGGCGGCAAGAGCGCCGAGGAGATCGAGGCCGAGGCGGAGGAGCACCGCAAGGAGGAGGCGCGCGCCCGGGCCGAGGCCGAGCGGGCCGCGCTCGAGCAGCTCAAGGAGGAGAACCCGGAGGCGTACGAGAAGCCGGAGCGCCACGCCGAGGGCGAGGACGCCGGTGGGGACGACGACGAGAAGGAAGAGGAGTAGATGGCGAAGACCTCACAGCGCGTCAAGCAGGCAGCGGGCTCGAAGTTCAAGACGCGCAACTACAACCGCTGCCGCAAGTGCGGCCGCAGCCGCGCGGTGTATCGCAAGTTCGGCCTCTGCCGGATCTGCCTGCGCGAGGCCGCGCACAAGGGCTACGTCCCCGGCATGACCAAGTCGAGCTGGTGAGGACCCGCTGAGCATGCTCACCGACCCGATCTCCGATTACCTGACCCGCGTGCGCAACGCGCTCCGCGCCGACCATCCCGAGGTCGAGATCCCGGCATCGCGCCTGAAGAAGGAGATGACGCGGATCCTCGTCGAGCAGGGATACGTCGACGGCTTCGACGTGGAGCCGACCAGGGTCGGCGAGACGATCCGGATCCGGCTCAAGTACACCGAGGACCGCGACCCGGTCATCCACGGGATGCGGAGGGTCTCGCGGCCCGGGCGCCGGCGCTACGTGTCGGGCTCGGAGGTGCCGCGGGTGCAGGGCGGCATGGGCACCGCGATCATCTCCACCTCGGCCGGCGTGATGACCGGCCACGAGGCGAGGGAGAAGGGCGTCGGCGGCGAGGTCGTCGCGTACGTTTGGTAGTTCGATGAGCAGGCAGACGCCATGAGCCGAATCGGAAACAAGCCGATCGAGATCCCCGCCGGCGTGACGGTCGACGTCGCCCCCGGCCGCGTGACCGTGAACGGCCCCAAGGGCGAGCTGACCCAGGCGGTCAGCCGCGACATCGGGATCGGGATCGACGACGGCGTCCTGACCGTCTCGCGGCCCACCGATCGCGGCGAGCACCGAGCCCTGCACGGGCTCACCCGCAGCCTGATCGCGAACATGGTCGAGGGGGTCACCAACGGCTTCGAGAAGCGGCTCGTGATCCAGGGAGTCGGCTACAGGGCCAAGGCGCAGGGCAAGTCGCTGGAGCTCTCGCTCGGCTTCTCCCATCCGGTCAGCGTCAAGGCGCCGGAGGGGATCGACTTCGAGGTCCCGCAGCCGACCGAGGTCGTGGTTCGCGGCATCGACAAGCAGCTCGTCGGCGAGATCGCGGCCCAGATCCGTCGCCACCGGCCGCCCGAGCCGTACAAGGGCAAGGGCGTCCGTTACGCCGACGAGCACGTCCGCCGCAAGGTCGGCAAGCGCGCATAGGAGCAGACCGATGGCAGTGAAGACAGCAGAGCAGCGTAGGTTGCGCCGCCGCCGCCGCGTCCGGGCCAAGGTCCGCGGCAGCGCGGAGCGGCCGCGGCTCGCCCTGTTCCGCTCCAACCGCGGGCTCTACGCGCAGTTGATCGACGACGATCGAGGCCACACGATCGCCCAGGCGAGCTGGAACGAGGCCGAGCTCCGCGAGCTCGGTGCTTCCGAGCGACCGCGCCGGGCCGGCGAGCTGATCGCCGAGCGGGCGAAGCGGGCCGGAGTGGAGGCCTGCGTCTTCGACCGCGGCGGCTACCGGTTCCACGGGCAGGTGGCGGCACTCGCCGAGGGCGCCCGCGAGGGCGGTCTGCGATTCTGACCGTTTCCGCCGGGGCCGGGACTTCGAGACAGAGAGCAACAAGGAGCAGATGAGCAGAGACGTCGAAAGAGTGAGCCCGCAGGGACTCGACCTGCAGGAGCGGGTGATCGAGATCAACCGGGTGGCCAAGGTCGTCAAGGGCGGCCGCCGGTTCTCGTTCACGGCGCTGGTCGCGGTCGGCGACGAGAACGACGTCGTCGGGATCGGCTACGGCAAGGCACGGGAGGTGCCGCTGGCGATCCAGAAGGCCGTCGAGAACGCCCGCAAGGACCTGATCAGGGTCCCCAAGTACGGCCAGACGCTCCCGCACCGCATCATCGGTCGCTACGGCGCCGGCCACGTCGTCCTCCGCCCGGCCAGCGAGGGGACCGGCGTGATCGCCGGCGGCGGCGTCCGCGCCGTGCTCGAGCTCGGCGGCGTCCGCGACGTGCTGACGAAGTCGATCGGCACCAACAACCCGATCAACCAGGTGAAGGCGACGATGGCGGGCCTGCGCGGCCTGCGCAGGCCCGAGGACGTCGCCGAGCTGCGCGGGTTGACGATCAAGCAGGTGCTCGGGGTGCCGAAGGAAGCGGGCGGCGGGCAGCGGGCAGAGGGCGGCTCCGAAGACGAGACGCCGGAGGATGGCGGGACCGCGGTCGCCGTCGCCGGGGAAACGGGCGGCGAGCAGCGGGCAGCCGGCAGCGACGGCGGAGGGCAGGCCGCGGCGGGCGGGGACGGGTCCTGATGGCCGAGCTCGTGATCAGGCAGGTGCGGTCGGCGAACGGGTCGAGCCCGCGCCAGCGCGACACGCTGCGGACCCTGAGGCTCGGCCGGATCGGCAAGAGCGTCACCCGCGCCGACGACGAGCACACCCGCGGGCTGCTGCGGAAGGTCGAGCATCTCGTCGCCGTCGAGGCGGCCGGGAGGGGCTCCTGATGGCGCGCGTCGATCCGAAGGACGTCGGGCTCGAGAACCTGACGCCGAAGCCGGGCACCCGCAAGGACCGCAAGCGGGTCGGGCGCGGGCACGGGTCCGGCACCGGCAAGACGTCCGGCCGCGGCCACAAGGGCGCCGGCGCGCGCGCGGGCGCGAAGCGCAAGGTCGCGCACGAGGGCGGCCAGAACCCGATCCACATGCGGATGCGGAAGCTGCGCGGTCCGAACAAGAAGATGTCGATGCCGTTCGAGCCGTTTCGCACGCACACCCAGCCGGTCAACGTGGCGACGCTCGAGGAGCGCTTCGACCCGGGCGCCGAGGTCTCGCCCGAGTCGCTGCGGGCGGCCGGGCTGGCGACCAGAAAGCACCCGGTGAAGATCCTCGGCAACGGCGAGCTGAGCAAGAAGCTCACGGTCCGGGCCCATGCCTTCAGCGCCGTCGCCCGCGAGAAGATCGAGGCCGCGGGCGGCAGCGTCGAAGTCATCGAGTGATCGATGCTCGCGATCCTCGGAAACGCCTTCGCGATCCCGGAGATCCGGCGCAAGATCGCCTTCACCGCGGCGATGCTGGCGCTCTACCGGCTCGGCGCCTACATCCCGGCGCCGGGGGTCGACGCCAACGCCCTCGACGGCATCCAGGACAACTTCGCCGGCTCCGACATCCTCGGCTTCCTGAACCTGTTCAGCGGCGGCGGGCTCGAGCGGCTCTCGCTGTTCGCGCTCGGGATCATGCCCTACATCACGGCATCGATCATCCTCCAGCTCCTCACGGTGGTCGTCCCGGCGCTCGAGAAGCTGCAGAAGGAGGGCGAGGTCGGTCAGCAGAAGATCACCCAGTACACGCGGTATCTGACCGTCGTTCTCTCGTTCTTGCAGTCGACCGGCTACGTCTTCCTCTTCCAGTCGTTCGGCGCGTCCGGCGAGAGCGTCGTCGGCGAGCTCACCTTCGCGAAGCTGATGCTGATCGTGATCTCGCTGACCGCCGGCGCCGTGCTGCTGATGTGGCTCGGCGAGCTGATCACCCAGCGCGGGATCGGCAACGGCATCTCGCTGATGATCTTCGCCTCGATCGTCGCCGGGCTGCCGGGCGGGATCTCCGCCTGGTGGAACAACCCCGACCAGGTCTTCGTCGTGATGATGCCGTTCCTCGCGGTCGCGGTGATCGTCGGGATCGTCTTCGTCCAGGAGGGGCAGCGGCGGATCCCGGTGCAGTACGCCAAGCGCGTCGTCGGCCGCAAGATGACGACCGGCGGCTCGAGCTACCTGCCGTTGCGCGTCAACATGGCCGGGGTCATCCCGGTCATCTTCGCCGCCTCGATCATGGCCTTCCCGCCGACCGTCGGCCAGCTCCTCAACACCCCGGCGGCGCTCGACTTCGCCGCGTTCTTCAGCCCCGACCGCTGGGCCTACGTGGTCGGCGAGGTCTTCTTCATCATCATCTTCACCTACTTCTACACCGCGGTCACGTTCAACCCGGTCGACCAGGCCGACAACCTGAAGAAGTACGGCGGCTTCATCCCCGGCGTCCGGCCCGGACGCCCGACGGCCGAGTACCTCGACCGGATCCTCTCGCGGCTGACCTTCGCCGGCGCCCTCTACCTCGGCCTCGTCGCGGCGCTGCCGACGATCCTGATCAGCCAGACGGCGGCCAACTTCTACTTCGGCGGGACCTCGATCCTGATCGTCGTCGGGGTCGCGCTCGACACGGTCAAGCAGCTCGAGGCGCAGCTGATGATGCGCAACTACGAGGGCTTTCTGAAGTAGGCCGCCCCGGCCGCAATGCTTCGCCGGTTGAGCTTCCCCGGGGCGCTGGTCGCGGCGCTGGTCATCTCCGCGCTGCCGGCCCCGGCGGCCGCCGGGACGCCCACCGAGCTCGACGCGGATGCGCTCTGGGTCTGGTCCTGGGAGGGCTCCGGGTCGTTGACCGACTTCACCGTCGCCGCCGGGTTCGAGCGCGTCTACCTGTACGCGCAGGGCGGGTTCGGCCCGCACGTTCGCGCGGCCATCGCCGACCTCGGCGCCGCCGGCGTCGCCGTCGAGGCGCTCGGCGGCGAGCGGCGCTGGGCGACCGTCCGGCGCGGCGGCATGATCGGGTTCGTCCGCTCCGCGCGCCGCTACCAGCGCCGGGCCCCCGCGGACGCCCGGCTTGCCGGCGTCCACGTCGACGTCGAGCCCTACGCGCTGCGGGCCTGGGACCGGCATCCGCGCCGCGTCCGGCGTGAATACCTCGCGGCGCTGCGAGCGGCCCGGCGCGCGGCTGGCCCACTGCCGCTTGCGGCCGACATCCCGTTCTGGTTCGACGGCATCCGCCTCGGCGGGATGTCGCTCGCCGCGGCCGCGATCAGGGCCACGGACGCGGTCACGGTCATGGCCTACCGGGACTCCGCCGACCGGGTGATCGACCTCGCCGAGCGGGAGGTACGGATCGCCGGCAGGCATGGCAGCCGGGCGACGGTGGGGGTCGAGACCGGCGACCACGACCCGCCGTCGATCACCTTCTTCGAGGAGGGCCGGGCCGCGCTCGCGGCCGCGCTGGCGGCGATCGATGCGCGGCTCGGCGCGCGTCCCGGCTACGGCGGCACGGCCGTGCACCACTACGGATCGCTCGCCGGGTTGAAGCCGTAGCGGCAGGCGCCCGCGCTGCGGCGGTCGGCGCGACGGCGGGCGCGACCGCTCGGATAGGATCGCGCGATGGCAGCCTCCTCAGACACGACCACGATCCCCGACTCCACCACCCTGTACTTCGGTCCCTGGTACGAGCGATCCCCGTACTTCAAGGCCACCCTGCGCGCGGGGTGCTCCGCCTACGACGTCTACAACCACCGCTTCATCCCGGCCTACTACGACGATCCCGTCAACGAGTACTGGCACCTGCTCGAGCACGTCACCCTGTGGGACGTCGGCGTCGAGCACATCGTCCAGATCAAGGGCCCCGACGCGCTCGAGTTCACCAACCTGCTCACCTGCCGCGACCTGACCAAGTGCGCCGTCGGGCAGTGCAAGTACGCCCCGCTGATCGAGGCTGACGGCGGCATCGTCAACGACCCGGTCCTCCTCCGGCCCGAGGAGGACACGTTCTGGCTCGCGCTCGCCGACAGCGACGCCGGGCTCTGGGCCCGCGGCGTGGCCTGGGGCAGCGATCTCGACGTCGAGATCTCCGACCCGCCCGTGTACCCGGTCCAGGTCCAGGGGCCGAAGGCCAAGGACGTTGTCAGCTCCCTGTTCGGGGACGAGGTGCTCGAGGTTCCCTACTACTACTGCACGCATGCCGAGCTCGACGGCACCCCCGTCGTCCTCGGCCGCACTGGCTGGACGGGCGAGATCGGCTACGAGATCTACCTCCGCGATCCCGATCGAGGCGACGATCTCTGGGAGCGGGTCATGGAGGCGGGAGCCCCACACGACATCCGCCCGATCGCCCCGTGCGAGGCCCGGCGGATCGAGGCCGGGATCTTCAACTACCGCTCCGACATGACGCTCGGCGACAACCCGTTCGAGGTCACCGGACTGGAGCGGCTGGTCGAGGAGCAGGAGGCCGACTACATCGGCAAGGAGGAGCTGGAGCGGATCCGCGCCGAGGGCGTCAGCCGCAAGCTGGTGGGGATGGAGATCGAGGGTGAGCCGCTCGCATGGGAGCTGACCGAGTTCTGGCCCGCGTGGAGCGACGGGGACCGGGTCGGCCACGCGACGATCGCGATCCGCTCCCCGGGGCTCGAGAAGAACATCGGCTACGTGTGGGTGCCGATCGAGCTCGCCGATCCCGGCAACGAGCTCGATCTGGAGCTGCCCGACGGCTCCCGCCGCCGTGCGGTGACCGCCTCGCTCCCGTTCGTCGACCCGCGCAAGCGCAAGCCGGCGGAGTAGGCGACGCCCGCGACCGGCGAGGCGGCCGGAAGCGAGCGCGCGGGTCGCGGCGGGCGCCGGCCCGCCATCCCCGATCGCCGGGCGCTCGGTAGCCTGCACGGTCCCGTGGCTGAGATGAACCTGATCCTCCTCGGACCGCCTGGGTCCGGCAAGGGCACCCAGGGCGAGCGCCTGCAGGAGGACTTCCGGCTTCCCTACTACGCGACCGGGGACATCCTCCGAGCCGCGGTCGCCGAGGGCAGCGAGCTCGGCCGGGCCGCGCAGGAGTACATGGATCGCGGGGACCTCGTTCCCGACGAGGTCATCATCGGCGTCATCGCCGAGCGGGTCGAAAGGCCCGAGGCCGCGGACGGGTTCATCCTCGACGGGTTCCCGCGGACGGTGGGCCAGGCCGAGGCGCTGGCCGCCGAGATGGAGGGGCTCGGGCGCGCGATCACGGTCGCCGTGCTGATCGACGTCGACGACGAGGAGGTCGTCCGCCGCCTCGGCGGGCGCCGCACCTGCGCCAAGAGCGGCCACGTCTTCCACGTCGACTTCGACCCGCCCAAGCACGAGGGCGTCTGCGACGTCTGCGGGTCGCGCCTGATCGTCCGCGACGACGACCGGCCGGAGGTGATCCGGCACCGGCTCGAGACCTATCGCGAGAAGACGATGCCGCTCGTCGACTACTACGAGGAGCTCGGCGTCCTCAAGCGGGTGGACGGGGAGCTCGAGCCGGAGGAGGTCGGCAACCGGATCAGGGCGCTGCTGGCGACGCTGCGGATGGAAGAAGAGCTCTGACCGGCCCTTGATCGTCGCGAAGACCCCGGAGCAGGTCGACAAGATGGCGGCGGCCGGCGAGATCCTGGCCCGCTGCCTGCGCATGCTGCGCAAGAGCGCCCGCCCCGGCGTCACGACGCTCGACCTCGACCTCGCCGCCGAGCGGTTCATCCGCTCGCAGGGCGCCGAGGCCGCGTTCAAGGGCTACAACGGCTTTCCCGGATCGATCTGCGCGTCGCCGAACTCGATGGTCGTCCACGGCATCCCCGGCCCCTACGAGCTGAAGCGCGGCGACGTGATCGCGCTCGACGTCGGCGTGACCCTCGACGGCTGGGTCGCCGACGCCGCGATGACGATCCCGATCGGGCCGGTCGCCGAGCCCGCCCTGCAGCTGCTCGAGACGACCCGCGACTCGCTGTTCTGCGGGATCGCCGAGGCGAAGGCGGGCAACCGGCTCGGCGACGTCTCGGCGGCGATCCAGGAGCGGGTCGAGCGCGACGGGCTCGCGGTGATCCGCAGCCTCGTCGGGCACGGGATCGGCCGGCGCATGCACGAGGACCCGCAGATCCCGAACTTCGGCGAGCCCGGCACCGGGCCCGTGCTCGAGGAGGGGATGACGCTCGCGATCGAGCCGATGGTCAACATCGGCTCGCCCGAGATCACGATGGGCTCCGACAACTGGGCGGTCTACTCCGAGGACGGCTCGCTCGCCGCCCACTTCGAGTTCACGGTCGCCGTCGGCGCCGACGGTCCGCGGATCCTCACCCCCTGGCACGAGGGGTAGGTGGAAGCCCTCCCCTTGCTCTGAGGCCGAGGAGCTCGCGTCCGAGCGTTCGTCGGCTCCGAGCGGCGGAGGCCACGCCGGCCCGTCGCCGGCATCGTGGCTAGTATCTCGATCGGCGGTAGTGGACGAGCCTCAGGGAAGGGGGCCGTACTCAGATGCGATCCGAGAAGTTGACGATGGCTGTCGTCGGCCTCGGCTACTGGGGCCCGAATCGCCTTCGGGTGATCAACGACCTTCATGAGGCTGAGGTCGGCTGGATCTGCGACCTGGAGCCGGCACGCCTCGCGCATCACGCGGAGCGAAACCCGCTTGCGCGCGCGACCGCGGACATCGATGAGCCTCTTGCTGATCCCGCGGTTGACGCGGTGATCATCGCCACACCCGTGTTCGCTCACGAGGAGCTTGCGACCAAGGCGCTGGAGGCGGGCAAGCACGTCTTCGTGGAGAAGCCGCTGGCCGCATCGTGCTCCCAGGCCGCCGGCCTCGTCGAGCTCGCCGAGCGGCGTGATCTCGTGCTGGCGTGCGGCCACACCTTTCTGCACAGCCCCCCGGTGCAGGCGGCGAAGGCGATGATCGATGCCGGCGATCTCGGCGCGATCCACTACGTCTCATCGAGCCGCGTCAACCTCGGCCCCTATCGCAGCGATGTCAGCGCGATCTTCGACCTCGGGCCGCACGACTTCTCGATCCTCCGCTACTGGATCGAGCGTAACCCGGCGACGGTCAGCGCGATCGGGCTCGACGCGATCTCACCGGGGGTAGCCGACGTCGCCTTCGTCCATCTCGACTTCCGCGACGACTTGATCGCCCATGTCGAGTTGAGCTGGCTGGCGCCGAGCAAGCTTCGCCGGACGGTAATCATCGGAAGCGAGAAGATGCTGGTCTACGAGGACGGCAGTCCGGAGCCATTGCGCCTCTATGACAGCGGGATCGAGTATCGGGATCCGGAGACGTTCGGTGAGTACCAGCTCTCATACCGCACAGGGGACATCGTGTCGCTGCGGGTCGAGGCGACCGAGCCTATCGCCGCCGAGCTCCGCGACTTCACCGGTTCGGTGATCGACGGGCATCAGCCACTCGCCAACGGCGAAGTCGCCGTCGATGTCCTACGCACCGTCGAAGCCGCTGAGGCGTCGATGACCAGGGATGGAGAGGTCGTGCGGGTAGAAGCGTCGCAGGTCGGAGATCCGGCTCGGTGAGCGGAGACGACTCACCCTCAGTGCCACATTGTTCCGACGGGCGCGATCAGGGTCGATACCGTCACGCCGCCGCGGAGCTCACGCTCGCCGATCCGTTCCAGGCTGAGGCGCTGGTCTCGAGTGCTCGGCCACGGCGGGACTCGCTTACCCGCTGGGCGTTGTTGGTCTCCGACCTCCTATCGATCGAGATCGCCCTTCTCGTTGCGGGCCTGGCGGCGAGCGAGAGGCCGGAGCCGATGGATCTTGCGCTCTACGGGCTAGCGATGCTTCCCGTCTGGGCGTTGCTGTTCAAGGTCTACGGCCTGTATGACCGCGATATCAAGCGAATCAGCCACGCCGGCATCGACGACATTCCCGCGGCCTTCCATGCGTTGATCGTCGGGACCCTAGCCTTCTGGTACATCATGAAGGTCGCACCGTCGGAGCAGATGCTCTTCGCGGAGGTGGCGGGATTCGCGATCGTGTCCCTACCCCTGATCCTCGCCATGCGGGCGCTGACCCGGCGTGCGGTTCTCGCTGCGCTGGGGGGCGAGAACGTCCTGATCGCGGCCAACGGCATCCGGTGCGAGATCGTTGCGCGAAAGCTGAACGCCCACCCCGAGTACGGACAGCACCCGCAGGCGCTCCTCGTTCCCGCCGACGGCGGCGCCATCCCCAGGGCCGCTACCCGCATTGCCGAGCCGTGGGTGGGCGGGGCGGCAGAGCTCGGGCGGAGAATCGCCACCGGCCGCTTTGATCGGGTCATCGTCGCTCGTGACGACTACCCGGCGGCGGAAGTCCTCTCGATGATCAACCTCTGCCGACGCTACTGCGTCAAGATCGGGGTCATCCCCAGCGCCACCGATGCCTTCGGTCCGTCGCTCGAGCTGGATGAGATCGAGGGGCTGACGGTCCTTGGCGTCACCCCACCCGTCTTGAGCCGCACCTCCCGGATCCTCAAGCGCGGCTTCGACCTCGCCGTGGCGGTGCCGATCCTGGTACTGACGTCGCCGGTCATGGCGGCGGCGGCGATCGCGATCCGATTCGACTCCCCCGGTCCCGCCCTGTTTCGGCAGGCCCGGGTGGGTCACCGCTCCAAGGTCTTCACCCTGTTGAAGCTCAGAACGATGGTGGATGGCGCCGACAGGCAGCGCGCCGAGTTGATGAAGGAGAGCAAGGACCCGAACTGGTTGCACCTCCGGGACGACCCGCGGATTACCAGGGTCGGTTCGTTCCTGCGCCGCATTAGCGTCGATGAGCTGCCACAGCTGATCAATGTCATTCGCGGCGAGATGAGCCTCGTCGGCCCACGGCCGCTGCCGGAGTCGGAGGACGCCAACGTCAAGGGCTGGGATCGTGGCCGGCTCGACCTGGTACCGGGCATCACCGGCCTGTGGCAGGTGCTCGGGCGGACGTCGATCCCCTTTCAGGAGATGGTCAAGCTTGACTACGTCTATGTAGCCAATTGGACCCTCTGGATGGACATGAGGCTGCTGATGCGAACCCTGCCGGCGATGCTGCGGCGGCGCGGGGTCAACTGAGCTGGCGGCCCGTGGAGGCTCTCGCCGGGACTCCGACCACGGTCGCTTCCGCCTCAACGTCGCGGGTGACGACCGCGCCGGCGCCGACGAGCGCGCCGGCGCCGATGGTGACGCCTCCCAAGATCACTGCCGCCGAGCCGATCGTGGCGCCATCCTCGACGTCGATCGGCAACAGCGTCCAGTCGTTGGAGCTCGCAAGCTCCCCATCGCTGTTGGTGGCCCGCGGGAGCTTGTCGTTGACGAACATCACCCCATGGCCGATGAAGACCCCGTCACCGATCGTGACCCCGTCGCAGATGAATGTGTGGCTCTGGATCTTGCATCGTCTTCCAATCACCGCGCCAGTCTGGATCTCGACGAAGGTGCCGATGCGCGAGCCGGCGCCGACCGCGCATCCGTAGAGGTTCGTGAACGGGTGGACAACGACATCGGCGCCGAACCGGCACTCACGGATCATGCGATGAGGGGCCTCGTTGGCCGGGGATCCCTGCATGGGTGTCCCGAGGATAGGGGAACGTCATCGGCCCTCTAGCCGCTGACGATGACCGTCCCGTGCGCCGAACGGCGTTGCTGGGGGCGGCGCGCGCGCTTGAGGCCTGGGGCTGGGAGCGCGGCTGGATCGGCCCCGATCCATACGAGGCGCTGAACGGGACCCGGGTGCCGGTGCCGCGGAGCGGGCGTGGACGCCGAGTCGTCATCCAAGCCATCAAGCGCGCTCCCATTGACCTCCGCCGACCGCTTGGAATCCACCCTCGTCGCGATTCCGCCGCCATCGCCCAAGTGCTGTCGGCCTACGTGCGACCGGGCCTGCTCGCCGACGAGCGGGTCCGACGTGCACGAATCGGTTGGTGCGTCGACCGGCTGGTCGAGTTGCGCACGCCGTTCAGCTCCGAGAGCTCCTGGGGCTACCACTTCGATGTGGAGACCCGGTTCTTCTTCTACCCCAAGACGACACCGAACACGATCGCGACCGCCTTCACCGGCCTTGCGCTGCTCGATGCTCACGCGGCGGGTGTGGAGGGCGACACCATGGGGCTCGCCGCATCCGCCGGGCGCTTCTTCCTCGACTCAGTCGAGCAGACCCCGGGCAGAGGGGGTGCGTTCTTCGGCTATTTCCCGGGAGATCGCTCACCGATCCACAACGCGAGCCTGCTCGCCTGTCGCCTGCTCGCTCGCCTGCTTGCCGCCGGCGGCGCCGGCGGTGATGAGCGGCGGATGGCCGACGCCGTCGAGGCCGGGGTCGGCTTCGCCCTCGCCCATCAGCGTGCGGATGGCTCCTGGCCGTACGCCGAGGCCGCGATCGGCGGATGGGTCGACAACTTCCACACCGGCTACGTCCTCGATGCATTGCTGGATTGCGTCCCGGTGCTGTCGCCCAGGCTTCGAGAACGAGCCTTGGCCGCCTGGCGGCGCGGCCTTGACCTCTATACGAAGGGGCTGTTCGATCCCGACGGCGCCCCACGGGCCACGATGGCGCGGCGCTATCCGATCGACGGCCAATGCGTTGCCCAGGCGATCGAGACCTATTCGCGAGCCTCGGCGATCGAGCCCGGGTTCCTCGGGGCGGCGTGGAGGGCATTCGACTTCGCGATACGGAGAATGCGCCGGGTCGACGGCACCTTCGTCTTCCAGCGTCACCGACTGTGGACGAATCGCGTTCCTCACGTCCGCTGGGTGCAGGCGCCTATGCTTGCCGCAATGGGTTCGCTGCTCGATGCGAGCGTCGGCGGGGTCGAAGCGGATCGCGCCCGGTGAGGGTCTGGATCGACATGGCCAACTCCCCGCATCCGCTGCTGTTCGCCCCGGTGGCGAGGCGTCTGGTTGAGCAAGGGGCCGAGGTGCTCATCACCGTACGGAATCACGCGCAGACGCTCGAGCTGACGCGCCAGCGCTGGCCCGAGGCCGAGATCCTCGGGGCTCCGGGCCGAGACGGCAGACTGGGAAAGCTCGGCTCGTTGGCACGCCGGGTCGCGGAATGCCGGACTTGGGCCCGACGTCGCCGCCCCCATGTTGCGCTGTCCCACAACTCCTACGCGCAGATCGTCGCCGCTCGCTTGGTTGGCGTGCCGGTGGTCACCGGGATGGACTACGAGCACCAGCCAATGAACCACCTCGCCTTTCGCGGTGCAAGCCGGATCCTCGTCCCGGAGGCCGTTCCGGCTGGTGTGATTCGGAGGCAGGGAGCAACCGGAGCCAAGACCATCCGCTACCCGGGTCTCAAGGAGGAGCTCTACCTGGCCGACTTCGAGCCGGACCCGGGGGTCCTCGATGTCGTCGGAGTATCGCGTCAGGCGGGAGAGGCGGTCGTGGTGGTGCGCTCCGCTCCCGTCGGCTCCGCCTATCACCCCGACGAGAACCCCCGCTTCGTGGACGGGTTGCGGTACCTCGCTGCGCAGCAGCACGTCCGCTGCGTTGTCCTTGCCCGGCATGAGAGCCAGCGACAGGAGATCGAAGGGCTCGACCTGCCCAACTGCGTAATCCCCAAGAGGGCTGTGGACGGCCGCTCGCTGCTGTGCGCCGCGGATCTCTTCATCGGTGCGGGCGGCACGATGTGTCGCGAGGCGGCGCTGCTCGGCGTGCCGACGCTGAGCATGTTCGCCGGCCGCCCCGCCGCCGTGGATGGCTGGCTCGAGCGCCAAGGTCGGATGGCCCGTTTCGAGCGTCCCGATCAACTCGACCGGGTACGTCCGCGAGCTAATCGGGCCGCCGATCTCGCGCGCTTGCGAAGTGCCGCCGAGCCGATCCAGCGTGTGTTCATCGAGGCGACAGCAGCCGCGGGCGCGCTCGATGGATGATCGCGTAGTTCCATTCGTCGATCTCGGCCGCACGCACGACGCGATCAACGGCGACATCCTCGACGCCATCGAGGCGGTGGTCGATAGCGGAGACTTCATCCTCGGCTCCGCCGTCGAACGGTTCGAGCGGGCGTTTGCCTCGTTCGTGGGGGTCGGCCATGGCACCGGCGTGGGATCCGGAACGGCCGCGCTGACGGTCGCTACCCTCGCCACCGGCATCGAGGCCGGCCAGGAGGTGATCGTTCCCGCGCACACCTACATCGCGACTGCGCTAGGCGTGATGCACGCAGGTGCGGTACCCGTTTTTTGCGAGGTCGATTCCGTGACCGGATTGATCGACCTCGATTCCGCGGCCGCCGCAGTCGGGGGCCGAACCGCGGCGGTCGTCCCGGTTCATCTCTACGGCCAGGCCTGCCCGATGGACGAGGTGGCGGCTTTCGCCGAGCGTCACGGGTTGGTCGTGATCGAGGACGCCGCACAGGCCCATGGCGCGAGTTGGCGAGGCGCTAAGGCGGGCTCATTCGGGCACGCGGCTGCCTTCAGCTTCTACCCGTCCAAGAACCTCGGCGCCCTCGGTGACGGTGGCATCGTGCTGACCGACGACGAGGAGGTCGCCGCTGCCGCCCGGCGGTGGCGGAACCTCGGCCAGCGCGCCAAGGGCGAGCACGTCGAGGCCGGGTTCAACACTCGCCTCGACACCTTGCAGGCAGCGGCTCTGAGCATCAAGCTCCGGTATCTGGATGGGTGGAATGCCAGCCGTCGCGAGGCATCGACGATCTATCGCGAGCGTCTCGGGGGCGTCGTGGGGGTGCTTCCACGGCGGCCCGGTGCCGACGACGTCTGGCACCTGTTCCCGGTGCTCGTTGCAGATCGCGATCGCGTGGCCGAGCGGATGAGGGGGCGAGGTATCGGGGTTGGCCTGCACTACACGCCCGCCGTCCACATGCAGCCGCCGTTCGGCGGGCAGGATCGGGCTGGTGAGTTCCCGGTGGCGGAGGCCTGGGCCGCGCGTGAGCTGTCCCTACCGATGTTCCCCGGGATCACGCGTTCGGAGGTCGAGCGAGCAGCGGACGCTCTGCTCGAGTCCGTCGGTGATGCGGGGCGGTGAGCGTGCGCCGCGGGTAGAGCCGTTTTCGTGACGGACGCCTCAAGCTGCTCCAAGCGGTGTCGGCCGCGTCGAGGCGCCACAGATCTGGGCGCGAGCGTGCCGTGTGTGTCGACTGCGACCGCCAGCACCGGCGCCCGACGCTCGATCGCTGCCCGATCGGTGGTCGTCAGCCAGCCGTCCGGTCGGCGGCGCCTGCGCAGCACCGGCGTTTGGGTGCCTTGCTCTCGGTGCCGCGTGGCCTGGGACCCGGCGCCCCCCGGTCAACGCCGGAGGCGGCATCGGTCGATCGCTACTCCAGCAGGCGGATTTCGTAGATCGTTGCCCGCCCGCGGTCGATGCCGGTGATCCAGATCAGAAAGTAGCGATGCGGTTCGCCCGCATTCAGGTCGACGATCTGCCTCCCCCGAGACACGAGCTCGCGGGTCAGCGGGGGACCCCACGCGGGCAGGTCCGCCGGAGGGGTGTCGAGGTTCCAGCCGTGGATCTCGTAGGTCCGGCCACCACCGCCGGTTCGGAGCTGCATCCGGCTCGGGGTGACGGGCTTACCGGCATCGACGTAGATCCCAACGCCGTCCTTTGGGATCCCGTCGAGCCCCGCGTAGTAGTCCTCGGTGCTCCAAGCGGTGTTCGGATCGCCGTCGATCGCCATGCTCGTATCGGCGGCGTGCTCATCGCCGTCCCCACCTGAGCTCGCCGGATCGAAGTCGGTCGCCGAGTTGAGCGCGATCGACTTCCCGTCCTCGCTCCTCGAGGGTTCTCGCTCGGTGCGACCCCGACCTCCGTGGCTCGCGCCTTCAATGTCGAGGAAGGTCGCCATCGGGTTGAGCTCCTGTGCCCTTCGAAGTGCCGCCCGGGCCGCACTCGCTCTGCCGAGCAGGGCCCGCTGCCGGCTGAGCACCCACCAAGTCTCCCAGTTGGTCGGCTCCGCATCCGTGGCGGCATGGGCCACGGCCGTCGCCGCGGCGGGATTGCCAAGTCGCTCATAGGCGAACGCCTGCTGGACAAGCGGGGTGGCCGCATACGGCTGCAGGCCCGTGGCTTCCTTCGCCCGTGACAGCGACTCGTTGAAATCCCCGGCTCGGAACGCTGCCTGGCTCTCGGCAACGATCCTCGATCCGTACATCGGAATCGCGGTCACGGCGATGGCTGCGGCGGCGACGATCGTCGCGATGCCGGCGACTGCGATCCGGGTGGCCCTCGAGCCAATCGGCGCGGGTCGTTCGTCGCCAGCCCGGACGATCGCCGCCGCGATCCACAGGAACGCGATCGGGATCACCGCGATCTCCCAGAGCCAGTCGATCCCCGCCGCGATCGTGAACGCGAGTGCCGACGCGGTCGCGGCGGCCATTGCCTGGCGCTCACGGCCTTCGACCAGGAAGGACCTGCGCACGCCCGTGACGAGGGCGAGCAGGACGAATCCGCCGATCAGCGTCAGGCCGACGATCCCGAGCTCCCCGAGGACCTCGGCGAACAGCGAGTGCGCGTCGCGGATGAAGCCGGGGATCTCCTTGTGCTGGCTCCAGAAGTAGACGAACGTGCCCGGCCCGATGCCGTGGATCGGCTCGCTCGTGAACGCCTCGACCGCCCCGGACCAATACTGCCAACGGCCGTTGCCGCTCGCGCTCGAGAGCCGGTCGGCCTGTGCGCCCGGATGGTCTGGCTGTTTGAAGGTCTCCCAGTCCTCACTCAGACGTTGGGGGCCACCCCCAAGGAGAAAGCCCAAGATCGCGATTCCCATCGCGATCGCCGCCGCGCCGACAGCGACGCGGCGGGACACCGCGGGCATCTCGGGAAGCCTGCCCCGCCGAACGGCCCAGCCGATCCCGGCGATCAGCACGCCCACCACCACGCCCCCCCCGATGACCGCCACGAGCATCTGATCGCCTTCTGCCAAAGCGGTCTGATCGACGAGCCCGGATCGCAGGGAGGGACGTTGCTCAGCCGCCCAGATCAGGCCCGCGCTCGCGACCGCGAGAACGCTCAGCGTCGGGATGAGGGACAGCCGTCGCTCCGACAGCGCCACGAGCGCGACCACTCCGACGAAGCATGCGATGATTCCGCCGCGCGAGAACGTGTAGTAGGCCGTTAGAGCCATCATCGGAGCCAGGGCCGCCGCACCGCCGCGGACCGGAAGGGAACGTGCCGTGACCGACAGCCAGACGATCAGCGGCAACCCGACCGCGGTCAGGCCGGCGAGGGCGTTCCAGTAGTTGAGTGGGTAGGCAAGCCGGCTCTGCGTCGTGGGCAACGCGTCGGCTATCCGAACTTCCGGGAACCAGTTCGGCTCCAGTCGCGACAGCAGCGCAACGGTCGCGATCGCTGCGCAGCCCGTTCCGACGCCGGCCAGCATCGGCCGGAGCCGATCGCGACCGGCAATCAGCATCGCGAGGAGGAAGATCCCGAGGTAGGACGCCACGCGGCCAGCCTCGATCATCGTCTGCTCGGCGCTGCTCGACCAAGCCAGTGCTGTGATCGTCCATACCACGAACCCGGCGAGAAGCGTGGTCGCGATCCATCCGGTTCGCCCTATTCGGACCGCTGGGTTGATCCCCGCGATCAGCCCGAGCAGGGCGATCCACCAAGCCGCGATCCCGACCTGGCCGCGGACCAGGGTGTCGAACCCGCCGCTCTCCATCCCCAGGTACACGACGACCGCAAACGGCACCAGAAAGCGTGCTGCCGCCCCCGGTTCGGGAGTATTCCGAAGACGCCGACGCCCGCCGTGGTCGGTTGGCTTCCCGCGGCTGGAGTCAGGCGCCATGAGGTCGCGCGTCGGCTGCCGCACCCGCACCGATGGGAGGATAGGGGTTGGCTCCGGGCGAGTCGATGTTAGACTCGCCGTGGACCTGTCATGTCGCACGGCGGGGAAAGCGACCCTCCTCTGCCGCGATCCAGCGAGACACCTGAGAGCGCCAGGGACGCCCCATCATGGCATCAAGATGGCCGACCTCGATAGCCGTCGCAGTGGCCGTGACGCTGCTGATGGTGGTCGATGCCCCGGCGCAGAATCCCAGCGCCGACCAGTACACACCGGTTGCCCCGAGTGGTGGCGGCCCGGCGCCGCTGGTCGGCGGCAGCTCGGGTGGCGGGGGCTCGGCCGCCGCGGCAAGCCCGGCCCTGGGCGAAACCTCCGAGTTGCCCGGCGCACAGGCCGGGCTAGAAGCCGCCGGCGAGGCTGACGCGGGTCGTGTCGGCGGCCAGGGAAGGAATGGCCTCGCTCCGGGGGGAGGCCAGGCGGTGTTTGACGAGGGCATCGTGGCTGCGGGCGGGCAGTCCGGATCCGGCGACCAGTCGGCAGCCAGCCTCGTGCGTGCGGCCGGGGGTGACCCGGGCATGGGTGGCTTCTTCTGGGTCTTGCTCGGGGCGAGCTTGGTGTGGGCGGCAGTCCTGGGTGTCAGGCGGCACCATGGTGACCGGATCCCCAGAGAGTGATCCGGGCGCAACTTCCCTCCACCAGCCTTGTTACGTTCGATGTCGATGCTTAGTCCTCACCGGCCGCTCTGCTGGCGTACCGACCTGAGGTCGGATGCGCCCGAGCGGAGAGTTCAATGTTCACCCACGCCTGCGAGGGTGCATCAGACCGGATGAGAACGTCCTCGATGTCATCCGTGAGTGACGTGTCCGGCGCCCGTAGGCATCAGGTTCTCTCAGGCCTGTTGGCGCTTGCCGTTCTCTGCGCCGCATGGCTGGCACTCGCACAACGGGCGAGCGCCGCTCGAGACCTCGACGTCGGGTTCGCGGACTATCTCTATGGCTCGATCAACGAGCAGGAGCGGGATCTCTGGCTCGACCGCACGGTGGACGCGAACGCGGATATCGTGCGTGTCAACCTCTACTGGAGTTCGGTGGCGACGAGCAAGCCGTCAGCCCCGCGAGATCCCAGCGATCCCGCTTACAACTTCCAAATGATCGACAACGCCGTCCGTGGTGCCGAGGCGCGCGGTCTGGATGTGGAGTTGACGGTACTCAGCGCTCCGCCGTGGGCGGAGGGAGGGGGGCGGCCGCGCAAGGCCGAGCCCGGCACCTGGAAGCCGGACCCGCGTGCTTACGGTGACTTCGCCCACGCGGTCGCGGTCCGGTATTCGGGCGCCTTCCCTGCCGCGAGCCCGGCGCCCTTGCCCGTGGTCGAGTACTACCAGGCCTGGAACGAGACGAACCTGGACACCTATCTCGCGCCGCAGTGGAAAGGGAAGCGAAACAGATCCGCGGACATCTACGTACCGCTTCTGAACGAGTTCCATGATGAGGTCAAGGCGGTTAATCCGGAGGCCGAGGTCGTCGCGGCCGGAACCGCGCCTTATGGTGATCCGCCGGGGGGGCCGAGGCGAACTCAACCCCTGCGCTTCTTCCAGGAGATGCTCTGCCTCGACCGGCGGAACAGGCGGGGGAAGTGCCCGAAGGGGGGTAAGCCGAAGGCGGACATCTTCGCCCATCATCCGATCAATCGCGAGGACCCGCCACGCGAGAAGGCCGATTTCAAGGGCGATGTGGAGATCGCCGACGTCCATCTGCTGGCCGAGGCGGTCCGCAAGGCCGAGAAGCTGAACACCATCGCTACTCCCGGAAAGCACCCGCTCTGGGCCGACGAGGTGTGGTGGCAGACGGATCCACCCGATCGCAAGGAAGGGATCACGCTCGAGAAGCATGCCCGATGGACTGCCGAGGGACTCTATCTGCTGTGGAAGCAAGGCGTTTCGAAGGTGATCTTCCTGCAGTTCCGCGATGCGGAGTACCGGCGCGGTGAGCATGCTCTGGCCAGCTATCAGACCGGGGTCTACACCTACGGCGGCGAGAAGAAGCCCAGCTACGATGCCGTCAGATTCCCGTTCGTCACCGAGCGAGAGGGCAGCGGCAACAAGCTCCGCGCATGGGGGGTCGCGCCGGAGTCGGGCGAGTTGATCATCGAGGCCAAACGAGGGCGAGGCGGCTATCAGCAGGTCGGCGCGAAGCGGGTGAGCGAGGGCAAGGTGTTCACCGACCGGCTGCGCGCACCCGGTGGCCGGCTGAAGCTTCGGGCAACGGTCGGCGGCGAGCGAAGCTCGGTTTGGGTCCAAGGGAAGGCAGGGAAGCGAAACCGGAAGGCCGGAAGGCGCGGGGCGCGCCATGAGAGGCACCGGGGGCACCACGGGCACGAGGGGCATCGGAGCCGGTAGCGGACGTCTCGGCCGGTGCGGCAGACCCGAGCAACTCGATCCCTGGATCTGATCGTCGTCCATCACTCCGATGCTGCTTCGACCCGTGAATGCGTCGCGTATGAGCTCGCGCAGCTGAGCCGGCTGGAGGCGGTCGGCCCGGCGCGGGTGACAGTCGTCGACAACGGCCCTACGGGAGAGCTGGACAACCTCGAGCAGAGCGGGGGCGTGGTGGTTCTTCCAGCTCCTTGCCGCCAGGGGTTCGGGGCGAACGCGACGTTGGCGGCTCGCGCCTCGCCCGCCGAGTTGCTGCTGTTGCTCAATGACGATGCCCGGATCGACGCCGCCTCCATCGACGCCCTCGTCACCGTCCTCGACGATCCCGGGGTCGCCGCTGCCGGGCCGCGGATCGTCGACGGGGAGGGCAGCCCCGCCCCGTCCGCATGGCGCTTCCCTAGCTTGACCGGCGTGATCGCTTTCGCTCTCAGGCGGAACGGCCCTCCATGGATTCAGTCTCGAGTCGAGGTGACGACGCCGGTCGACGTACTCAGTGGGGCCGCGCTGCTCGTTCGTCGGGGGACGTTCGTCGATGAGCTCGACGGGTTCGACCCTGAGTTCTTCATGTTCAGCGAGGATGCCGATCTTTGCCGGCGCCTTGCCGATCGCGGCCTGCGGCGTCTCCTCGTCCCCGCCGCGACGGCGAGTCACATCGGTCAGGCGTCGACCGCAGGACACGAGCGTCGCCGCGATGTGGAGCAGTGGCGCAGTCGCTCGACCTACTGGCGCAAGCATCATTCGGCGCTGGAACGAGTCGCGATCCGCGGTGTCTACGCCGTCGCCTACGCGGTCGGTGCGCTGACCGCGCTGGTTCGGGAGCCGGCGAGGCGGTCGGCGCGCGATCGGAGCCGGCGCCTCTGGTTCCTGACGGCCGCCGCGCTGCGAACTCCCCCGGGCCCGGGCCTCGCTGAACTGGCCGCCGATTGGCGTCCCGATCGTCTACGGCGGTGACCGCCCGCCGGCGAATCGCCCGCACGCCAGGACCGTCTCGCGGTCCGCTCCCGGTTCGCGCCCCTGGTGTGATGCGAATCGCCCTGCGAGCTCTCGCACCGGTCGTTCTTGAGCAAGCTCCAGCTCCTGAAGCCTTCGCTCCCGGGGCCGGGACCTGCCCTCGGCGACTGCGCCGGGGCGGGGCCATCCCTTGCTAGCCTCGATCGTGGGGTGGTTTCGGGTCCGGCTTCTTGCTGAGATTTTCGGACGGCGCGTCGTGAGAAGCCATCGTGGCCGCGCTTGGCGCGCCGGCGGGGGCTGTCTGACGTTTGCCGTGCTGATGGCGGTGGCGCCGGCCGCCGCTGCTTCACCGGACCTCGGAGTAGTCTCGAGGCTTCCCCTCTCCGATGTCGAGCTCGCACGGATGGATGCCGCCGGAGTCGACGTGCTGAGGGTGCCGCTAAGCTGGTCTCGGATCGCCTCGGACTCCGGGAGTCGCTTTCATTGGCGCCGCGTCGACGATACCGTTCTCGGCGCCGTCGATCATGGCATCGAGGTCATTCCCTACTTGGATGTCCGTCGCTGGCTACGGGTGGCGCCGGCGGAGAGCGCTCGGGATCTTCGACGGCGCGGATCGAACGCTCGGCCGGGCCTTTGGGAGTGGAAGCGGTTCGTGTCCCACGCGATGTCCCGCTACGGCACCAGGGGAAGGGTCTGGGGGAACCGTGGCGGCGATGTGGCAACTCCGATCGCGATTACGACTTGGGAGGTGCGGATGGGTCCCGGGTCCTCCGGCGGTCCGGCGCACCTCCCCGGGACGGAGCTCCGGGGCTACGCGCGGCTGCTTGGGATGGCGGGCCATGCCGCCAGGAGGATCGATCGGGGGGCCGAGGTCGCCGCCAGCGTCACCGTGGCCCAGTCGCGACGGCGAGGCCCCGGAGCATCCACCCTCGATCGCCTGGTAGCGACGAAGGCGGGCAAGTTCATCGATACCGTGACCGTTCGCCCGCCGGCCAGAGCGGGACCTCGGCTGAGCCGTGGGATCGCCCGCGTTCGGCGAAGCCTCGACCGTGGTGGGCTCGACGACGCGAGCATCGTGATCGCTCCGATCGGCTGGTCATCCGGCAGCCGTCCGCGGCGGCGGTGGGCCGGTCGGCAGGGGCAGGCCGATCACCTCCGTCGCAGCGTCAAGAGGATCGATCGCAGCGCCTCCGCCTGGGGGGCCGAGACGGTCATCTGGTCGGCGTGGCGGGATCGGCCCGGCCGAGGTTGCCGCTGGTGCCGGAGATCGGGCCTGCTCGACCGCACCGGCAAGGTCAAGCCGAGCTTCCGCGCTTTCAAGCGGCTCGCGGAGCAGGATCACGTGGCGGGCGAGGTTCCGGGCGGAGCGTTCTACGGTGTGACGCCCGACGGCGAGTTGACGGAGGCGGACATCCTAACGATGGACGAGTCCGGCGTCGATGTCGTGCGGCTGGTGATCTCCTGGCCGGGGTTGCAACCAGGAGGATCGGGCCCGATCGATTGGCGGGGCCTCGACCACCGGGTCGGGTCGCTGGCGGAGCGGGGAGCAGCGGTGCTCCCGCAGCTCATCGGCTCGCCTGGCCGAGAAGGCCCTCCGACCGCCGGTGAGCTCCCTGAGTGGGCCAGGTTCGTCCATGCCGCTGTTGCCAGGTACGGTGCGGGCGGCACCTTCTGGCAGGGTTTCTCGGCTGAGCATCCGGACCTCGCGCCGCGTCCCCCGGAGGTCTGGCAGGTGTGGAACGAGCAGAACAACCGTCGGTTCTGGAATCCGGAGCCATCACCCGAGGCGTACGCGAAGCTCCTTCATGCAAGCGCCGCCGCGATCCGGGCCGCGGACCCACGTGCTGAGGTGATGCTCGGCGGCATGTATGAGTACGCGGCAGGGATGTCCGCCACCGTGTTCCTCCGGGAGCTTTACGCGATTTCCGGAGCGGGGGACGATTTCGACATTGCGGCCGTCCATCCCTATGCGCGTGGAAACGCCGGGATCGCCTCCCAGATCGAGGAGGTGAGGGATCTGTTGAACCTGTTCGGTGAACATGGCAAAGACATCTGGATCACCGAGCTCGGGTGGTCTTCGGTTCCGATCGATGAGTCTGCTGGAGGCGTCTACGCGGAGCTCTCCAGGGACGAAGCCGGCCAGGCGGAGGCGTTGGAGGCCGCTTACGAGATGCTCCACGCCAACCGCTCGCGATGGCGGCTGCGGGGGGTTGTCTGGTATTCCTGGCGCGATGCGGCCGAGCCGGTCTGCATCTTCTGTCAGCACACGGGGCTGCTCCGGATCGACGGCTCGCCGAAGCCTTCGCTGGCGGCGTTCGCCGGGCTGGCGTTGAGTGCCGCCCCCCATGAGGTACCGATTGACCTCGACGCTGGGCCGATCCGGGTAATGGCCACAACGCCGGAGCCACCCGGGAGCTGCCGCTAAGGTCCGGCGCTGGATCAGCCGGATCGGTGAGTCTGGGGCGAGGCGCCGTTCTGCTCCGGCCGAGGTTCTCATGGGTAGCAGACAACGATCGGACGCCGGGCGGATCCGGCTCTTGATGCTCGGCCCGAGCCCCGAGCATCCCGGCGGGATCACCAAGGTCGTTGATTCGTGGCGAGAGGGAGGGCTCGGGGACCTCGTGAGCTTGCGCGAGATCCACACGAGCCGACTGGACGACCCGTGGCCTCGTCAGGCGGTCCATGCGGTCGCCGCGCTGATCGCGCTTTTCTGGGTCCTGGGACGCCGGCAGGCCGACGTCGTCCACCTGCACGTCAGCACGGGCGGAAGCCTGCTCCGGAAGCTGGCGGCGGCGATCCTCGCTCGCCTGTTTGGCGTTCCCTACGTAGCCCAGATCCATTCCGGTCAGTACGAGGAGTGGGTGGCGCACAACACGATCGCCCGAACGTGCTCCCGCCTGCTGTTCTCGAACGCGGCCATCACCGCCGTCGTCTCCGAGCGTTGGGTCGGGCTGGCTCGCCGGATCGGGGGGAAGGAGGTTCTGGTGCTGCCCAACGCACTGTCCCTTCATGAGCGCGAGGTTCTGGCGGCGGCCGCTGCGGCAGTTTCGACCGAGTCGACCGGACCCCCGGTTCTCCTCTACTACGGGCGCTGGTCTCCGGTCAAGGGTCCCGATCGCATCGCCGCCGCGCTGACCACGGCTCCCCCGGCCGGCTACGAGGTCCGCTTGTTTGGCAACGGCGATCGCATCTGGCTCGAGGACACCTTCGCGGCGCTGCCGCCCGACAACGTGGTGATCGGCGGCTGGATCCCGCTCTCAGCCAAAGCGGCCGAGCTCGCCACCGCCACCGCCCTGGTCGTTCCTTCCCGCTTCGAGGGGTTCGGCCGGGTGTTGATAGAAGCCCGGGCGGCCGGAGCACCGGTCGTGGCGAGCGCCGTCGGCGGCGTGGTGGATGTGCTCAATGGCTACGACCGGGCGCTGCTGGTGCCGGCGGGCGACGACCGTGCACTTCGCTCGGCGCTTGAGCGGGTGGTCAGCGGTGACTGGCCCCCGCCCGCTGGTCGATCCGGACGCGTTCCGGATCTGCCCGACAGGTACTGGGCCGAGCGGGTCGTCGCCAAGCTCGCGGCGGAGCTGGAGCGTGTCACGGGGCCGGCAGCTGCCGGCGCGGGGGGGCATGCGAGCGGATGATGCTCCGCCGAATCCTCATCATCGGCGGCAGCGGTGCGGTCGCAGCCGCGGCTCTGGCGGTCGTTCAGATCCGGGTCGGCTCCCTGTTCGGAACCGGAGCCGAGCTCGACGCGTTCTTCGTCGGTGCCGCCCTGCCTTCGGTCCTTCTCGCCGTCGGCGCCGGAGCGATCTTCAACATCGTCATCCCCCGGTTGCCGGAGGGGCCCGGCGGCGCAGCCGCGGCCGGCCGGTTCGCAGCGCTCGCCGCCACGTCGGGCGCCCTCGTCACGGCGGCGATCGCCCTGGCCGCCGCACCGATCGTGGATGTGATCGCTCCGGGGCTCGATGGGGACACGGCTCGGGAGGCGGCCGCCGTCCTCCGCATCTACGCGATCACGATTCCTCCGACGTGCGTCGCTTTTGTCTTCTCGGGATTCGCCTACTCGATCGACCGCTCCTACGTCTCCGGAGCATCCGGCACGTTGTACGCCCTTGCCTGGCTTGGCCTGCTGTTCGTGCCCGCCTTCACCGAGAGCGTTGAGCGCGTAGCAGTAGCCGGCGTTCTCGCCACGATCGTGCAGGTCACGTCGGCGTTCGCCCTTGCCGCTTCGCCTGGCGCTGTGCCGTGGCCCATTACGCGCAGGCTTCGGATCTCGCAGGCGGCGATGGCGGCCGCCGCAACGGTGCTCGGGGCGACGTTGCTCAGCCGCGTCGGCCTGCTGCTCGATCCTCTCTTCGGATCACTGTTGGAGGCCGGCTCCGTTTCTCAGCTCACCTACGCCAGCCGGATCATGCTTCTCGCCGTGTTCATCAGCGGACAGGGGCCGGCCTTCGCGTTGCTCGTCGTCGGCCGTCGGCGGGACGACGGCTCGGACGCCGACGCACGAATCGGCGTCGTGGTGCCGCTGCTGCTTTCGCTCGGCGCTGCCGCCGTGTTCGCGATTTGCGGCCCGGGCCTCGCCCAGCTCCTCCTCGCCCGCGGCGAGCTGACCACGGCCGACGCTCGGGAGATCGGTGAGCTGATGCGGATCTACGCGCCGTCGATCTGCGTGATCGCTCTCGTCTGGGCGCTCGAGGCCATCCTCTACGCGTCGCAGCGGGCGCGTGAGGTGCTCATGCGCGTGCTCGCCGGGCTGCTGGTCAACATGGTCGCCTCGGCCGCCTTCGTGGCCCTGCTCGGAGTCGACGGCAGGCCGATCGGAGTCTTCGTGGGGATGAGTGCTCAGCTCGTTCTTCTCCTCGTTCTACTCGGTGGTGACCCGCGTGTCACCGTGCTGTCCGAACCACGAACGCGTGACTACGCGTTCGGGCTGCTGGTCACCACGGTCGCTGTCACGTCGATCGTTTACCTTGCCTGCGGCGCGCTCACGTCCCTAAGCATCGCGGGTGTGGTGGCTGCCCTCGTCGCGGCGCTCGTCGTCCTCGTGTTCGTCGTCAGGTACGGCCGCAACGCGGTCGCGCTCCGGGACGCCGACGTAGGATCGCGTAGCCGATGAACTCCACCTCAGCCCGGATCGTCCCGCCGGTGGTCGTCGCGGCCCTCGGGGTGCTTCTCGCCGTGGTTCTGGCTGCCGGCTCGTTCCTGACGACGGGCTCGTCGCTGCCGATCATGGGACTGGGTCTCCTGCTCGTCGTCGTGGCCGGTGCGGTCTACCTCTGGGGCGCGGAGGCACCTCTGCTCGGGGCGATCGTGATCGTGCCGCTGATCCCGAACACCACCATCGGCTTCGCGGCTGGAGGGCTGGGGGGCCAGTGGGGTGAGCTCCGTGCCGTCCTGCTCGTACTCCTGCTCGGGGTGTACCTCGCCTGCTTTCCGCGCGGGGTCCCGAGGCTCCCGCGCGTCCTGATCGGTGTGACGGGATCGCTCGTCGCTCTCGCCGGGGCGGGGATGTTCGCGGCCGTCACGAACGGAGGGAGCTCTGTCGGGTTCCTCGCGGAAGCAGCGCACGGGGCCGGCCAGCCGCTGATCTACGCACTCTTGATCGTTGCCGTTGCAGCCGCGCTTCAGAGCCGAGAGGGTGCTCGGGAGCGCCTCCTCGCCGCGGTCTGCATCGCGATCCTCGGCCAGGCGATCGTCGTGGTGGCCGGGCTCGCCACCGGAGCGGCCTATGACCCGGTTCGGCAGATCACGCGGGCGCAGGGGACCGTCGGCGCCAACTTCCTCAGCGCGATGGCGATGCTCGGGTTCTTCGCCGGCCTCTCGCTACGGTCGGGATCGACCGCCCGGCGGTTCCGTTCGCTGGGGATCGTGACCGCGGTAGCGGCGCTCGCCATCATCGCCGTCGCCACGACTCGAGGCGGTCTGGTCGGTGTCTTCATCGGCGTTGCCTACGTGGTCCTAACAGGGGTGGACGCACGGGCCCGGATCGCGACGGTCGCGGCGCTCGCCGTCTTGATGGTCGCGTTGACGACGATCCCGCAGGTTTCCGGTCTCTGGTCGGAGCGACTCGACTGGCGGGGCGGGATCACCGACTTCGATCGTGTCGCCACTTGGATCTCGGGAGTCCGGATGGGGCTCGATGATCCGCTCGGCGGACTTGGCAACGCAGGGGTCGCCGAGGGCGTCGCGGAGGTTTCGCGCTACCAGCAGACCCCGGCGGGCCCGACCAGCGTCGTCCCTCACAACATCTGGATTCTCGCGTTCGCTGAAGCGGGTATCGCCGGCCTGCTCATGTCGCTCGTCTTCTCGTTCTTCTTCTGCCTCGCGATCTGGCGTCGGCCTCGCCGCCGCAGCCTCCCCGACCGGTTCCTTGTCGGTGGGCTGCTCGGCCTGATCGCCGTCTCGCTGATCAACAACCTGTTCACCCACCCCGAGGTGATGCTCCCCGGATTCGTCTTCCTCGCCGTCGTCTGCTCCGGGGCACTCGCCGGGAGGCGGCTCGGCCAACCAGTGGTCTCCTGAGCGGGCCGGGCCGTATGGGTCGCGGCGCTGCTCAGCTCTCGACCAGTACCACCCCGCGAAGTGATCCTGTGACGCTCCTGACCTCCTCCGCGAGCGCACGGCAGTCGCTCTCCAGCGATCCCAGCGCCACCACGGCGAGGGTAACCTCGGCCTCGCCGACCAACGGGATGGCATCGGCGGAGGCGACGGGCGACGGAACGGTCATCACGATGAGCTCGTACGTACTCGTGAGATCGTCGAGCAGCGCCTTCATTGCGGGGCGGTGGAGGAGCGCCGCGGTGTCGCCGACGCCGCGTGCCGACTCGCCGGGGCCCATCGAATCGGCGTTGTCGGCGAGGGCAGCGGTCACCGCGACGCGGGAGGCCTCGCCTTCGAGAACCTCGGCGAGACCGGGGCCGGGTGGGTTCCCGGCCGAGGCGAGATCAGCGTCGATCGATATCGCGCGACGACCGCTGAGGGCGACCGCGGCCACCAGTCGGCGAGCGACGCGATCAGCCGGCTCGTTCTCGAGCGGCGCCAGGACGAGCGTCCGCGGTGGGTCGTGCCCGGGACGGGTCAGGAGCTTTGCCCGCAGCGTCTCGACTGCCGCTCGATCGCCATCGCCGGTGATCGTCGTTAGTACCGGCGCGCCGAAAGCCGCTTCGGCGGAACGACGATCGCGAATCCTCGGGCGGATCCGATCGGCGATAAGGACCGCCGCGATCGCGATCAGCACCCCGGCCACCGCGCCGCCGATGGTGCTGGACACGATCGGCCGTCCCCCGGAGGCGGCGGGTGCCACTGCTTTCTGGGCCTGCTCGGTGTTGCCGGTCTGGAAATCGCGATAGGCGTTCAGATCGTCGATCCGGCGTTGTAGGTCCCGCGCCTGGGGTGATCCTCTCGGAGCATCCTGCAGGTTCGCCTGCAGATTCCGCTGGACCCGGTCGACGTCGCTGATCGCCGCCCGGCGCCGGCTGGCGATGGCAGCGCGAGCGTAGGTGTTGGCGAGTTCAGCGGCCAACTCGGGGCTTTCCGCCTCCGCCTCGATCGAGATCAATCCCCCTGTGCTCTTGATGGTCACGTCCTCATCGACCTCGATCGGATCGGGCGTTCCCCCGAGCGCCCGCGACGTCTCCCTCGCGATCTGATCGAGATCGGCGAGTTCAGCGTATGAGGTCAGGGGGTCGGGCACGGTGTCCACGAGAACGCGCGGATCGAAGGCATCGTCGGAGAAGGCCGGTACGCGCGGATAGATGACGGCCTCCGCCTTGAACGTCCCTTGGAGGCTGAGCGCGTAGATCAAACCAATCAGGCCAAGGCCGACCCCGGCCAGCAAGATCGGTACGAGCTTCGCTCGGATCGCGACGAGAGCGGTGGCGACGTCGTATGTGCGGAGCCGTGCTTCGTCCATGGTCTCGGCGGGCCGCATCCTGCCGGACAGGCTGGCCGGCCCCCTAACCCGAGAATATTGGGTGTGCGTCGACGAAGCTGAGCGTGCTCCCGCGCGCGACTAGAGTTCCCGACCGCTACTCGACGACCCGCAGCGTCGAGGGGACGTCCATCCGCCGCAGGCGCCGGACCGTCAGAAGCGGCGCCAGCGCCATCGCTCCGGCCCCCGCGATCGCGGCGAGCACCAGCGTCCCGAACGAGAGCGAGCCGACGATGCCGAGCTCGGGCAGGACCTCCTCGAGGCTGACGTTGATCACCCACGAGAGGATCAGCAGCCCGAGGCCGATGCCGGCGGCGGTCGCGAGCAGGCCGATGATCAGGCTCTCGATCACCGCCATTCGCAACACGGTCCGGACCGGGACGCCGTAGGCGAACATCGTCGCGTACTCGCGGGCGCGCTCGTCGGAGCTGATCGCGGTCGCGTTGAAGGCGATCAGCAGCACGAGCACGATCGCGATCGCGACGACGACGCGGATGACCGCCGCGAACTCGTCGAGCCCCTGCTCGAGCGCGTCGCCGAGCGCCGACGCCGACTCGATCGTGGCGACGCCAGGCCTGGTCAGCAGCGCCCGCTTCGCCGCGTCCTCGTCGACGCCCCGCGGCGGGACGAGATCGATCGCGTTGATCCAGCCGTCGAGCCCGAGCGTGGCGGCGCCGGCGGCGCTCATGAAGGCCGGGAAGCGGAACGGGTCGGCGTGGGTGCCGCTCACGGTCACCGGCGTCGCGGCCGTCCGGAAGCGGTCGCGACCGATCCGCTCGGGATGGATCAGGGTCAGCCGCCCTCCCGGCTCGACGTCCAGGTCCGTGGCGGCGCTCGCCGCGATCAGGATCTCGCGTGGGCCGCGCGGAGGCGAGCCCGCGGACGCGCGCGGCGACCAGATCGGCGTGCCGGCGGGGGCCGTCTCGACCACCACCTCGATCTCCTCGCCCCCGGGGCTGCGGAGGGTCGCCGGGAGCGCCAGCCGTCCGGCCGTGCGCTCGGCGACGGCCGGGTCATCGAGCCCGCGCAGCTCCGGCGCGTCGGCGGGCATGAAGCCGGCGAGGTTTACGGCGAGGCGGTCCGGGGCCATCCGCAGCTCCTCGGCGTCGTTGCGGTCGACCGTTGCCCGGAACGAGTCGAGCATCCCCGACATCGACACGGCGACCGAGATCACGGCCGCGCTCGCCAGCACCGTCAGCAGCGTCCGCCGCGGGGCCCGCATGACGTTGCGGGAGGGCATCTGGGCGAGGCTCCCGCCGGGCAGCGGCAGCCGGGCGAGAAGCGGCGCGAGCCCGCCGCCGCGGGCGGTGCGGAAGCCGACGCGGATCGCCTCGATCGGCGTGACCCGGAGCCCGCGCCAGACCGGCCATCCGGCGGCGAGGAGGGGGATGGCGAACCCGATCGCGGCGCGTGCGGCGAAGCGCCCCCAGCGCACGTCGGAGTCGACGAAGGGGAGCGGGAGCTGGTCGATGAGCAGCCCGCGCAGCCAGGCGTTGACGGCCATGCCCACGAGCACCCCGAGGGCGACGCCGACGATCGCGATCTGGAGGCCGAGCAGGAGCGGTCGCACCGCCAGCCGCCGGCGCTCGACGCCGAGCGCCATCCCGATCCCGATCTCGCGCCGCTGGGCCTCGACCGTCCGGCTGATCAGGTTGAACGCGCCGAACGCGGCCCCGGCGAGGATCAGGAAGGCGAACACGTCGAAGAGCTGCTGGTCGTTGTCGGCGTCGTCGTAGAGGATCCTCCGCCCGTCGATGTCGGCCGTGGTCGTGACGCTCATCGCGAATCCGGGCAGCTCGCGGCCGATCCGCCGCTCGAGCCGGGCGGCGATCCGCTCCGGGTCCGCGCCCGGCTCGAGCGCGATCGCGAGGTCGTTGACCTGATCCCGCCGGCCCGTCAGCCGTTGGGCGGCGGCGAGCGGCACGAAGACGGTCCCGAAGTCGGCCTCGCTGCTGAAGCTGCCGCCCGGCCCGATCACGATGAAGGTCTCCGGCGAGTTGCCGAGGCCGCTCACGGCGACGGTGCCGCCGCCGGCGACGCGGATCCTGGCGGGCGCCTCGATGCCGTTCTCGTCCGCGTACTGGGGGTCGAGCACGCCGACCGGCTCGTCGCCGCGGGCCGGGAGCCCCCTGCCGTCGCGGATCGCGATCGAGTCGACCGAAGGGCCGCTCACCTCGACGCCGTCGACCTCGCGGGCCGGCTCCGTCTCGACCCCGATGATCTGTCCCGGCGTGATCACCGTTCGCCCGGCGGCGGAGGCGTCGATCTGCGTCGGCGAGATCAGCCGCTCGGTCGCCGCCGCGATGCCGTCGGCGCCCGCGATCCGGCTCGCCGCGCGCTCGAGCGCGCCCGCCGGCGCGTAGGCGCCCTCCTCGGCCTCGACCCGGAGGTCGTGGACGCGGAGGGCGCCGAAGCTCGCGTCGTTCGAGCCGATGCGCCAGTCGCGCATGCTCGCGAGACCGGCGGCGAGGCCGATCCCGCCGGCGAGCAGGAGCCCGATCGCGACCACCAGCGGCCATCTCGTCCGCAGGTCGCGCCAGGACCAGCGCAGCCAGAAGCGGGGGCCGCGGGCCACCGCCTCACCAGCGGAGATCGCTCATCGCCGCCGGCACGTTCGGCTCGTCGGCGACGATCCCGCCGCTGGAGAGCTCGACGATGCGGTCGGCGACGCGGGCGATCTCGCGGTTGTGGGTGACCACGAGCACCGCCGTCCCGGCGGTGTGGGTGACGTCGTGGAGCAGCTCGAGGATCTGCACCCCGGTGGCGAAGTCGAGCTCGCCGGTCGGCTCGTCGGCGAGCACGATCGGGTTGCCGGCGGCCAGCGCCCGGGCGATCGCCACCCGCTGCTGCTCGCCGCCGGAGAGCTCGTGCGGGAAGTGCGGCGCGCGGTCGCCGAGGCCGACCCGCTCGAGGACGTCCCGCGCCGCCGCCCGGGGGTCGGGGCGAGCGGCGACGTCGGCGCCGAACTGCACGTTCTCGAGCGCGGTCAGCCCGGGGAAGAGGTTGAAGCTCTGGAAGATGAAGCCGATCTCGTGACGGCGCAGCGCGAACAGCTCGCGCCGGGAGGCGCCGGTGATCTCCCGACCGCCGATCAAGAGCGATCCGGCGGTGGGCGTGTCGAGCGCGCCGATCACGTTCAGAAGCGTCGTCTTGCCGCTTCCGGAAGCACCGAGGATGACCACGAACTCACCCGGGTGGACCCGCAGATCGACCTCGTCGAGCGCCTTCACGGTCCCGCCGCCGATCTCGTAGTGGCGGCTGACGCCGCGGAGGTCGATCAGGGGCTCGCTGCCGTCTCGGTCGGGACGCGGCATCGAGCCAACCTAGAGCAGGGCTACGGCGCTGAAATCCGCGTTGACCACGCATCCGCGCAGGCCGCCGCCGCGGGATCCTGCGTGCGTGGAAGTCCTCGTCGCCTACGCCTCCAAGCACGGCTCGACCGCCGAGATCGCCGCGGCCGTCGCCGCCGAGATCCGCGAGCACGGCCTCGGCGCCGACTGCGTCGCGGCCGGCGAGGTCGCGGACGTCGAGCGCTACGACGCCGTGGTGCTCGGCAGCGCCGTCTACCTGAAGCGCTGGCAGGGCGACGCCCGCCACTTCCTGCGCGTCCACGCCAAGGCGCTCGCCGGGCGGCCCTTCTGGGTGTTCAGCTCCGGCCCGACCGGCGACCCGGCCGAGGACGATGTCGCCTGGCAGGAGCCGAAGCGGACGATCGCCAGGGCCGAGAAGCTCGGCGCCCGCGACCACGTCGTCTTCGGGGGGCGGGTCTCCCCGGAGGGGGGCAGGATGCAGCGCACGATGGCCGAGGGGATGCCCGAGGAGTACCGGGACCGCCGCGACTGGGACCAGATCCGGGCCTGGGCGGCCGGGGTCGCCGCCGAGCTGCGGGCCGGCGACGGCTAGATCCCTCCGCGGTGGCCGCGCCCGCGCTCGAGCGGGTCCCGTGGCCCGGGGTCCGCGGGCTTGTGCGCCCCGCCGCCCGTGCTAGCATGCCCGTTCGGCCCAAGGGCCGTCCGATGCCGCCTGCCATCCGGTTCCTGGGATGACGCGGGCCACCTCGAGTCAGATAGAAAGCCGGAAGCGATGAAGGTCCGAGCCTCCGTAAAACCGATGTGCGAGCGATGCCAGGTGATCCGGCGCCGCGGCCGCGTGCTCGTGATCTGCTCGAACCCCCGCCACAAGCAGAGGCAGGGCTAGATGGCGCGGATCGCGGGCGTGAACCTGCCGCTCAACAAGCGCGTCGAGGTCGGCCTCACCTACGTGCACGGGATCGGCGCCTCGACGTCGCGGAAGATCCTCGCCGAGACCGGGGTCGACGCCGACACCCGGGTCGGCGATCTGACCGAGGACGAGGTGATCAAGCTCCGCGACGCGGTCGAGGCCCACCCGGTCGAGGGCGATCTGCGGCGCGAGCGCTCCCAGAACGTCAAGCGGCTGATGGAGATCGGCTCCTACCGGGGCCTGCGCCACCGGCGCGGCCTGCCCGTCCGCGGCCAGCGGACGAAGACCAACGCCCGCGGCCGCAAGGGCCCGAAGAAGATGAGCGTGACCGGCAAGAAGAAGGCGCCGGCGCCGAAGTGAGGGTCCGCTAGATGCCGCAGCCGAAGCGAAGCGGCGGCCGCTCGAAGCGGCGCGTGCGCAAGAACGTCCCGTTCGGGCAGGCTCACATCAAGACGAGCTTCAACAACACGATCGTCACCCTGACCGACCCCGAGGGCAACGTGATCGCCTGGGAGTCGGCCGGCAGCGCCGGCTTCAAGGGCTCCCGCAAGTCGACCCCGTTCGCCGCCCAGGTCACCGCCGACAACGCGGCCCGCAAGGGCATGGAGCACGGCCTCGAGCGGGTCGAGGTCCACGCCAAGGGCGCCGGCTCGGGCCGCGAGACGGCGATCAGGGCGCTGCAGGCCGCGGGCCTGCAGGTCACCTCGGTCCGCGACGTCACCCCGCAGGCCCACAACGGCTGCCGGCCGAAGAAGCGACGGAGGGTCTGAGGCGATGGCGAGGGACACCGGACCGCAGTGCAAGCAGTGCCGCCGCGAGGGACAGAAGCTGTTCCTGAAGGGCGAGCGCTGCCTGACCGACAAGTGTGGCGTCGAGCGCCGCTCCTACCCGCCGGGCGAGCACGGCCGCGGCCGCCTGCGCGCTTCCGAGTACCGCCAGCAGCTCCGCGAGAAGCAGAAGGCGCGGCGCTACTACCAGGTGCTCGAGAAGCAGTTCCGCTCCTACTACGACAAGGCCTCGCGCCAGGACGGCGTCACCGGCGAGAACCTGCTGCGGCTGCTCGAGCGCCGCTTCGACAACGTCCTCGTCCGCCTCGGCTTCGCGGCGTCGCGCCGCCAGGCCCGGCAGCTGATCCGCCACGGCCACTGGCAGGTCAACGGCCGCCGCGTCGACATCCCCAGCTACCAGCTCAAGCCCGACGACATCGTCTCGATCAGGTCCGGCTCCAACGCCGAGACGACCGTCCGCGTCGCCACCGAGCTCATCTCCACCGTGCCCCCATGGCTGCAGGCCGATCACGACTCGCTCACCGCCAAGGTGCTGCGCCTCCCCGAGCGGGACGAGATCGACGCGCCGATCTCCGAGCAGCTCATCGTCGAGCTGTACTCGAAGTAGGGGCTCCCAAGACCCAGCGACGGAAGGAAGCGCCATGACCACCCTGCCCGATTTCCAGACCCCGACGATCTCCGCCGAGGAGGTGGAGGACAACAGGGGCACGTTCACGATCGAGCCCCTCGACAAGGGCTTCGGCTACACCTACGGCAACAGCCTCCGCCGCGTCCTGCTCTCCTCGCTGAAGGGCGCGGCGATCACGAGCGTCAGGATCGAGGGCGTCGCCCACGAGTTCTCGGCCATCGCCGGGGTCAAAGAGGACGTCACCGACATCATCCTCAACCTCAAGGACATCGTCGTCCGCATGCACACCGACGCCGACGTCGTCGAGGTACCGCTGGTCGCGACCGGTCCCGGCGAGGTCACCGCCGCCGACCTCGAGCTCCCGGCCGGGGTCGAGGTCCTCAACCCCGAGGCGCCGATCGCCACGCTCGAGAAGAAGACGAAGCTCGAGATGTACCTGACGGTCGGCCGCGGCCGCGGCTACTCGCCCGCCGAGGACAACAAGACCGAGGACCAGCCGATCGGCGTGATCCCGATCGACTCGATCTTCTCGCCGATCAGGCGGGCCTCCTACCGGGTCGATGCGGCCCGCGTCGGCCAGCGGACCGACTTCGACAAGCTCTCGCTGCAGCTCGAGACCGACGGCTCGATCGAGCCCGGAGCGGCGCTGCGCGAGGCGGCCGAGCTGATGATCGCGAGCCTCGCGATCTTCACCGACGCCGATCGCGTCGACGAGCTCACGCAGCGCAACGGCGCCGAGCCGGAGGCCGACGACGAGGCGGTCGCGGGCGGCGGCGACGACCGCCTGATCGAGGAGCTCGAGATCGGCGTCCGCGCCTACAACTGCCTGAAGCGGGCGGGCGTGCAGACGATCGGCGACCTGCAGGCCAAGTCGGAGTCGGAGCTGAAGGCGATCCCGAACTTCGGCGAGCGCTCGATCGAAGAGGTGATCGAGGCGATGCACGGGCTCGGGCTCGATCTCCGCGCCGAGTAGAGCGGGCTCGACGAGGACCGGAGGGAACCGATGCGCCACAGGCGAAACCGACACAAGCTGAGCCGTGACGCGGCCCATCGCAAGGCGCTGCTCAAGAACCTCTCGCGGCAGCTGATCGAGCACGAGCGGATCAGGACGAGCCAGGCGAAGGCGAAGGCGGTCAAGCCCGAGGTCGAGCGGATGATCACGATCGCCAAGCGCGGCGATCTGCACTCGCGCCGGCTGCTGCTCTCCCGCCTCGGCCAGGACAAGTTCACCGTCCACAAGCTGGTCGAGGAGATCGCTCCGCGCTACAGCGAGCGCCCCGGCGGCTACACGCGGATCGTCAAGCTCGGCCCGCGCCGCTCGGATTCGACCGAGATGGTCTTCCTGGAGCTCGTCTGACCGATCCCGCATCGCGGCTGACCGGCAGCCGCTCGGCCGCGATGGGCACCTACCGGCTCGACCTCGCCTACGACGGATCGCGGTTTCGCGGCTGGGCCCGCCAGCCGGGGCTGCGGACGGTGCAGGGAGAGCTCGAGGACGCGCTCGCGCGCGTGCTCGGCGAGCCGGTCGGGCTGACCGTCGCCGGCCGCACCGACGCCGGCGTCCACGCGCTCGCCCAGGTCGCGTCGTTCGATCTCTACCGCGAGCCGCCCCCGGCGCTCGCACGGGCGCTGAACGCGCTCACCGGGCCCGACCTGACGGTCACGGGCCTGGCGGCCGCTCCAGGCTTCGACGCCCGCCGCGGGGCCCGCTCGCGGCGCTACCGCTACCGGGTCGAGACGCGGAGCCCGCCGAGCCCGTTCGAGCGCGGCCGGGCGCTCCATTGGCCGTACGAGCTCGACGCCGAGGCGCTCGACGCCTGCGCGGGGCTGCTCCCGGGGACGCACGACTTCACCGCGTTCACGCCGACCGAGACCGAGCACGTCCGCTTCGAGCGCAACGTCCTCGACGCCGGCTGGCGCGCGGACGGGGAGGGGATCCTCGCTTTCGAGATCGAGGCCGACGCCTTTCTCCGCAACATGGTCCGGGTGCTGGTCGGGACGATGCTCGAGGTCGGCGGCGGCCGCCGCGACCGGGACGGCTTCCGGCGGCTGCTGGGCGGCGCCCCGCGCAGCGATGCCGGCCCGACGGCGCCGCCGCACGGCCTCTACCTGATCGCCGTCCGCTACTGAGGCGGCGGCCCCTCGCGACGCCGCGGCGCTCGTAGAATCGGTCCGGTGCGCGTCCTGCTGACCAACGACGACGGGATCGGGGCGTCCGGCCTGCAGGCGTTGCGCCGGGCGCTGCTCGAGATCGACGGCGTCGAGTTGCACGTGATCGCGCCCGACTCGAACCGCAGCGCCACGGCGCGCTCGATAACGACCCGTGCGCCGCTCTGGGTCGACGAGGTCCGCTTCGACGACGGGACCGTCGGATACGCGACCGACGGGACGCCGGTCGACTGCGTCCGCTTCGCCGACCTCGGCCTGCTCGGCGAGCGGCCGGAGCTGATCGTCTCCGGCATCAACCACGGCTCCAACCTCGGCGACGACGTCACCTATTCGGGGACGGTCGCCGCCGCGCTCGAGGGCATCGTCCTCGGCATTCCCTCGATCGCTGTCTCCCAGCAGTCGCTCGCGCGCGAGATGGGCTTCCGGCTCGACCGGCGCTTCGACTTCTCCGTCTCTGCCCCGCTCGCGGCGGCGCTGGCCGCGATCGTCGCCGACGGGCGCCTTCCCCCCGGGACGCTGCTGAACGTCAACTGTCCCGCCGGGAGCCCGCGCGGGATCGACGTCACGCGGCTCGGCAAGCGGCTCTACAACGACGAGCTCAAGCAGGTCGACGACGACGGCAACGGTCGCCGCCGGTTCCAGATCTACGGCTTCGACCCCGACTTCGAGGACGAGGAGGGCACCGACCTCGCGGCGGTCGCCCGCGGCGAGGTCGCGATCACCCCGATCCACTTCGACCTCACCGCGCATCCGAGCCTCGATGCGGTCCGCGAGCTCCATCTCGAGGGCGCCCTGGAGCGGATCCTGGAGACAGTGGAAGCGTGAGCGCCGCCCGCGACGCGGCCCGTAGCGCCGAGCTGCGGGAGCGGATCGCCGAGCTCGACCACGCCTACTACGTGCTCGACGACCCGCTCGTCGGCGACGACGTCTACGACGCCCTGCTCGACGAGCTGCGGGCGCTGGAGGAGGCCAACCCCGAGCTCGTGACAGCGGACTCGCCGACCCAGCGCGTCGGCGGGGAGCCCGTCGAGGGCTTCGAGCAGCACGAGCACCTGGAGCCGATGCTCTCGCTCGCCAACGCGCGCAGCGCCGAGGAGCTGGAGGCATGGGAGGGACGGATCCACAACCTGCTGAAGCGGTTCGACATCGAGCCCGGCGCGATCAGCTACGTGACCGAGCCGAAGATCGACGGCCTCGCGATCTCGCTCACCTACGAGGACGGCGTCTTCGTCCGCGGCACGACCCGCGGCGACGGCCGGATCGGCGAGGACGTCACCCACAACCTGCGGACGATCCGCTCGATCCCGCTGCGGATCCCCGACCCGCCCGGGCTGATCGAGGTCCGCGGCGAGATCTACTTCCCGCGCTCCGGCTTCGAGCAGCTCAACGCCGAGCGCGCCGAGGCCGGCCTGGCGACCTTCGCCAACCCCCGGAACGCCGCCGCCGGGACGATCCGTCAGCACGACCCGGCGCTGGCGGCGGCCCGGCCGCTGCAGGTCTGGGCCTACGGGATCGGCTTCCGGCGCGGGGTCGACCACACCACCCACAGCGAGGAGCTCGACTGGCTTCGCGAGCGCGGCTTCCGGGTCAACGACGGCATCGCGGTCCACGAGAGCGACAGCGAGGTCATCGATCGCTGCCGCTGGTGGGAGCGGGAGCGCGAGGGTCTCGACTACGAGATCGACGGGGCGGTCGTCAAGGTCGACGACCGCGGCCTGTGGCGCGAGCTCGGGGTCGTCGGCCGCGAGCCTCGCTGGGCGATCGCCTGGAAGTTCCCGCCGATGACGGCAACGACGACGCTGAGGGAGATCGCCTGGAACGTGGGCCGTACCGGGCACATGGTGCCGTTCGCGATGCTCGAGCCCACCCACGTCAGCGGCGTCACGGTCAGCACGGCGACCCTCCACAACGAGGAGGACCTGGCCCGCAAGGACATCCGGGTCGGCGACGAGGTGATCGTCACCCGTGCCGGCGACGTGATCCCCCAGGTCGTCGCGCCGCTGATCCAGCGCCGCAAGGGCAAGCGGCTGCGACGTCCGAAGCCGCCGGCGAAGTGCCCGGCCTGCGGCACCCCGACGGTCAAGCCGGAAGGGGGGGTGTGGACGATCTGCCCGAACCGGACCGGCTGCCCCGGGCAGGTCTTCCAGCACCTCAAGCACTTCGTCCATCGCGGCGCGATGGACATCGACGGGCTCGGCGAGAAGCAGGTGCAGCGGTTCCTGGCCGACGGGCTGATCGAGGACGCCGGCGGGATCTACGAGCTCGAGGCCGCGCAGCTCACCGAGCTCGACGGCTTCGGCGAGGTCTCGGCCCGGAACCTGCTCGCGGCGATCGAGGAGTCGAAGCGCCAGCCGTTCCCGCGGGTCCTGTTCGCGCTCGGGCTCGAGGACGTCGGCGCGGTGACCGCCGAGGCGCTGGCTCGCCGCTTCGGCTCGATCGACGAGCTTCTCGCCGCCGGCGAGGAGCGGATCGAGGAGGTCGAGGGAATCGGTCCGATCGTCGCCGAGTCGATCGTCGAGCAGCTCGCCGACGAGCGGACGCTGGCGCTGATCTCCGAGCTGCGCGGGCACGGCCTGCGCTTCGAGCTCGACGAGTCGGAGCGCCGGGCCGGGACGGGGCCGCTGCAGGACAGGACCTTCGTTCTGACCGGGACCCTTCCGGAGCTGAGCCGCGAGCAGGCGACGGCGCTGATCAGGGAGGCCGGCGGCAAGGTGACCGGCTCGGTCTCGAAGCGGACCGACTACGTCGTCGCCGGCGACAGCCCCGGCTCGAAGCTCGCGAAGGCCGAGGAGCTCGGCGTCGAGATCCTCGACGAGGCGGGGCTGCGGGCGCTGCTGTCGTAATCGACGGGAGATGGGAGCCTAATCGAGTCCTTCGATTGCCGCCCCGCCAACGAGCTGCTCGGGCCGAGCTCTTCGGGCTCGCCCGCCGAGGCGCAGCGCCACCAGTAGCAAGGTTCCAGGGCTGTAGCGAAGGCGAAACGTCGCCCCGCGGCCCGAATGACCTTTGTCCGCGCTTCGGTTGAGGCGCGGGTTGGCACGCCGCGATTTCAATTCGCCATGCGGGCCGGGTGGAGGCCGGGGGCGATGAGATCGGAACCGTCATGTAACTCTTGACGACATCCGGACATGAACCAAGTGGATGGACGCCTACGAGCACCGCAGTGTGGATGAGGAGACCTTCAACGAGCTCTTCGACGCTCACTACGAAGCCCTGCGGCGATTCGTGGGTCGGCGGATCGCAGAGCGGGATTCCATCGACGACGTCCTCTCCGAGACCTTCGTAGTCCTCTGGAGCCGGCGGCAAGACGCGGAGGAGATCGGCCCAGCGTTCGTCTTCGGCGTATGCCGTCGCGTCATCAAGAATCATCGACGTGGCGCCAGACGCCGGCAGCGGTTGTGGAGCCGGCTCGCCAGCTCGCCTCGGGAAGCGAGCCGGGATCCATCGGAGATTCACGAGGAGCGCAGTGAGATCAGAGAAGCGTTCTCTGGACTGCCAGAACGTCAGCGAGAGGTTCTTCGTCTCGTTGCGTGGGATGGCTTGAACACCGCCGAGGCGGCAGCCATCCTCGGCTGCAGCGAGGCGGCTTTTCGAGTCCGTCTGCACCGGGCGCGGGTTTCGCTCGCGGCCAAGGTAGCAGTCGACAGCCAAGCGCAGCTACTCGTCAGTGATCCGACGACGCTCGAGGAGGCAAGATGAACGGCTACGAGAACGATGAGCTCATCCTGAGTCTTCGGCAGGCGGACCCGGCCCAGAATTCCGCTCCCGGCGACAGACAGACGCGCGAAGCCGTGCGCCGCAAATCGCTCAACTCACTAGGGCAGGGCGTCGACGCCGATCGTGGCCTGCCACCGACCTTGGTGCGATGGCTCGCCGTTCTGGCGGCGCTCGTTGCACTACCCGGTGCCTACGCCGTCGGCAAGTCGGTGACGGATGACGGTGTCGAAGCTGAGGTCACTACTGAGGGCGGAACCGCCGCCGGAGTGATTCGCAGCAAATGTTCCGAGGCGACGGCAGCATTTGAGGAGGCCGGCATCGGACCGAAGTGGCAGCCAACGGTCTATGCGAACGGCTGTCCGACACCGGAACGAGTGGACGAACTGATTCACATCATCCGACAGGGACGGAGTGTTGTCAGCCCGGGCCAGTTCCCTGGGGGTAGCTGATCGACGGCGGCCCAGCTGATCCTCGCCGGCCGGGTCGCTTACTCGTGCGCATGCTTGACGAACTTGAAGCACTTGCACCGGTTCCGGAACCCGTAACGAGCCCAGCCGCGATGCCTGCAGTCGTCCCTCGATGCCGGCCCCGGCGGCGCGTCGAAGAACCTCGGCGCGGCTGATCAGCAGGCCGCCGCCGAGCCAGCCCAGGGCACCGGTCTCGCTATCGAGGTCCCGCTCGATCTCGGGGAGCATCGACGAGTCCGAGCGCCGGGCCGGGCCGGGGCCGCTCAGCGACGGGACCTTCATCCTGACCGGGACCCTTCCAGAGCTGAGCCGCGAGCAGTCGACGGCACTGATCAGGGACGCCGGCGGCAAGGTGACCGGCTCGGTCTCGAAGAAGACCGACTACGTGGTCGCCGGCGACAGCCCCGGCTCGAAGCTCGCGAAGGCCGAGGAGCTCGGCGTCGAGATCCTCGATGAGGCGGGGCTGCGCGCGCTGCTCGGGTCGTGAGGCTCACTCGTCGCCGGCGGAGGACTCGGCGGGGATCCGGACCAGCGAGCCGGGCCCGCGCGCAGTCCAGGCGACCACGCCCAGGGCCCCGGCCAGGGATCCCAGCCCGCTGACGAGCATGTCGGTGATCGTGTCCGCGAGCGACTTCGGCAGGTTCGTGCCGAGCCACTGGTCGGCCGCGTACTCGTACATCTCGTAGAGGGCTTCGAAGGCGAGCCCGAGCGAGAGCACGGTTACGAAGATCCCGACCAAGTGGTGCGCCTCGGGCTTCTGCTCGTCGGTCGCCGGCATCACCTCGAGGCGGGCCAGCGCCATGTAGCCGGTGGCCGCGACCAGCCCGGTCAGGACGAAGTGCGTGAGCATGTCCCACCAGGAGATGCTCTCGAACAGGCCGAAGACGTTGCCCCAGGCCTGCAGCGACATGCCGAGGATGAACCCGAGGTCGAACAGCCGCGGCAGCCTCAGGAGCCTTGGGACCAGGACGAGGACCATCGTCAGGCCAAGCCGCACGGCCTGCCCCAGCTCGCCGGCGACGATCAACGCGGCGGCGCCCACCATGAACGACAGACGGACGAGGTCGACCGGGTCGCGCAGGAAGGGGGCGCCCCAGTCCCGGACGAGCAGCTTCTCGAGCTGAGGCGTGCCGGCGGGGCGAGAGCCCCGGCGTCCGCTCGGGGCGGGAGCCGGGTCCGTGCCCGGATGCTCTTCGGAGCCCAAGAGCCGCTACTCCTCCTCGTGCGCCGCTACTCCTCCTCGTGCGCCGCTACTCCTCCTCGTGCGCCGCTACTCCTCCTCGTGCGCCGCTACTCCTCGTCCGCAGGCACGTCGTAGCTGACGTCCGTGGCGGCGATCGCCGGCAGCCCTTCGAACTCGTCGAAGAGCTCGATGTACTCGTCCTCGTCGGGATCGTCGTCCTCGAAGACGAACTCCCCCTCGTCCTCGATGTCGCCCGTCACCCGCTCGACCGTGCCGGTGACCTGGATCGGGTCGCTCTCGGTGATCTCCGCCCTGTCGAGATCGACCTGGTCGGTCGGCAGGACGACGATCGCGCCCTCGCGGTCCAGGGTGCCGATCGTGAAGGCTCCGGGCACCTGCGACGCATCCGCGACCTCGCCGCTGATCGTCACCGTCTCGCCGAGATACTCCTCGGGCTCGTCGAGGATCGTCCCGACGGTCGCACCCTCCTCGGGACCGGGAGACTCCTCGGTCGCGGCGAGAACGATCCAGACCACGACTCCGGCGACGATCAGGGCGATGATCACTCCCCCGGTCCAGGCGGCCGCCCTGCTCCGTCCCGGCGGAGGGGCTCCCGCTTTGCGGGCCTCCGGGGCCGGGCTCGGGGTTCTCTCTCGTTGCCATCGCGCGCTCCTTCGATCGCTTGATCCGGGTACGGATCCGCTACCCGGAAGGCGTCGAGGGATGCTGCGATCGTCAGCCGGCTGACAGCATGCGGGAGCGCCGCCGGCCACCGGTCGCGGCCTTGCGAGGGGTACCGGAGGTCCCTGCCCGGTGCGGCGTCAAGAGCCCAGCCTGGAGATCGCCACCACCATCTCGTCCTGGATGTGGTGGGCGGCGTCGAGGTCGGAGACCCCGTTCATCAGCAGCGAGAAGACGACGAGGCCGCGCTTCGACTTGCAGTAGCCGGAGAGGTTGGAGACGCCGGTCAGCGTGCCCGTCTTGCCGCGGCAGCGCCCGGCGGCGGAGCTGCCGTTCATGCGCGAGCGCAGGGTGCCGTCCCTGCCGGCGATCGCGAGTGACCTGAACAGCGGCTTGGCGAGCTCGTCGTCGCGCTGGGCGGCGGCGAGCAGCCGGGCGACGTCGCGGGGTGATGCCTTGTTCGAGGCGGTCAGCCCCGACCCGTCGCGCGCCCGGACCTTCGAGCCGACGCTCCCGGCGAACCGCTCGACGGCCTTGACGCCGCCGTTGGTGGTGCCCTTGCGGCCGCCCTTCGCCCAGAGGCGCTTCAGCAGCATCTCCGCGTAGAAGTTGATCGAGTCCTTGTTGGTCGCGCGGACGAGGGACGCGATCGTCGCGGACTCGTGCTCGGCGATCGCCTCGCGGGACCGCACCGATCCCGGTGCCCGTCTGACCCTGACCTTGCCGCCGACCCTGACGCCGGCGTCGCGAAGCTCGTTCCGGAACGCCTTCGCGGCCTCCTTGGCGGGGTCGCCCGAGTAGGTCGAGCCGCCGTAGACGAGGCCGCTGAGCGGTGCGATGTAGGGGCTCGGCCCCCAGTTCGAGTCGGGGACGCCGCGGCGGCGGTCGAAGACGCTGTCGTCGCCGATCACGCGACCGCTGATCCGGTGGATGCCCTCCCTGCGCACCTGGCGGGCGAGGTCGTGGACGCCGTCGGCACCGAACGAGGGATCGCCGCCGCCGATCAGGTAGATGTCGCCGCGAAGCCGGCCCCTGCGGACCTTGCCGCCGATCTTGACCCTGGTCGGGATCCGCCACTTCGGGCCGAGCCGGTGCAGGGCGGTCGCCGTCGTGAAGAGCTTCTCGTTCGAGGCCAGCTTTCGCGAATGGCCGGCGTTGCGGTCGAAGATCGGCTTGCTCGACCGGCCGCCGATCCTGGCCACGAAGTATCCGCTCGACCCCGGTGCCCGGCGGGCGAGGCGCCGGAGCTTGCGCCGCAGCGCCCCGCGGCCCATCGACCTGCGATCGGCGAGCCCGGTCGGCGCGGCGGCGCGGAACGGCAGATCGGGCCCCGCCAGAGCCTGCCCGCGTGCGCCCGCGACGGGGCTCGCCGGCGCCGGCGCGGCCGCGAGCAGCGCGACGGCGACCGCCGCCGCGGCGCCCCGCCGAGCGGCGGGAAGCGACCGGTCGCCGGCCCTCGATCGCCGCTCGGCGGGGAGATCGGAGTGCTTTCTCCCGCGCACGACGGGCGAGTGTAGATGCGGAGGGGGCGTTCGCGCTCGGGTTCCGGCCCGCCGCGCAACGGCGCGGTGGCGCTGTTGGCGCTGCCATAATCAGTCGGGCCGATGAGCGAAGTGGTCCAGCTCGACCCGGCGAGCCGCGCCAAGCGGGCACGTCGGCGCCGGGGCAGCAACTCGAAGACGGCGCTCGTCCTGGGCGGCGGCGGCTTCACCGGAGCGGTCTACGAGATCGGCGCCCTCCGTGCCTTCGACCTGCTCGCGGTCAACCGCACGGTCAACGACTTCGACGTCTATGTCGGCACCAGCGCCGGCTCCTTCGTCGGCAGCGCCGTCGCCAACGGGGTCACCCCGGAGGAGATGATGCGGGTGCTCAACAGGCATCTGCCGTCGCCGCTTCGCGACATGGACCTGGGGATGCTGCTGCGGCCCAACTACAAGGGCTTCGCGGCGGCCGGCCTGAAGCTGCCGTTCCGGGTCGCGGGGATCGCGCGCGACCTCGCCCGGACCCTGGCCGAAACGTCCGTGATGGACGTCGCCACCGGCCTTGCCGCGGGCCTTCCGAAGGGCCTCTACAGCGGCTCGGGGATCGAGGAGTACGTGGCCGAGATGCTCGCCGACCCCGACCGCAGCGACGACTTCCGGATGCTGCGCAACGAGCTCTACCTGTGCGCGACCGAGATCGACACCACCGAGCGCATCGTCCTCGGCGACGGCGAGTGGAGCGACGTGCCGATCTCGCGCGCGGTCGCCGCTTCGACGGCGCTGCCGCTCGTCTACGAGCCGGTCGAGATCAAGGGCCGGGAGATGATGGACGGCGGCATCCGCTCGACCACGAACATCGACATCGCGGTCGAGAAGGGCGCGAGGTTCATCGTCGTCGTCAACCCGATCGTCCCCTTCGTCAACGACTTCAAGAAGCGCGTCCCGACGATCTTCGGCAGCCGCGTCCGCCGCGTCTCCGACATGGGCTTCGTCGCGCTCGCCAACCAGGCGATGCGGATGATCGCCCACGACCGCCTCCACCGCGCCGTCGACGAGTGGTCGGTCAAGTACCCCGGCGTCGACATCATCCTGATCGAGCCCGAGTTCGGCGACGAGCTGATGTTCGCGACCTCGATCATGGACTACAAGGCGCGGCTGCAGATCGCCAAGCACGGCTTCGAGTCGGTGACGCTGCGGCTGGCCCGCGACTACGACCGCTACCGCGAGATCGCCGAGCGGCACGGGATCGAGATCTCCGCCCGCCGCATCCGCCACGTGCTCGACCAGGTCGAGCGCGAGCGCGACCAGACGCCGGCCTGGCGCCGCGTCTTCGAGCAGACGACGGGCGTGCTGCTGCGCTAGTCCTCGCCACCCCGGGGTCCACTCGGGTCCCCTCGCGGGGGGTTTCCCATCGGGGCTGCGCCACCGGCATTGCTCGCCACGGTGGGATTCCCTCCCCGCGGCACCCGCCGCCCGGGGAGATCCGAGTTGGCGCTCCGGCTGCTCACAGCGATCTGAGGGGCGAGGGGTTGAGGTGCCGCCGACACTCAGCGCGAGCGAAGCCGGCGCGGAGGCGTTGCCTCTGCCCCTCGCCCTCCGCTCACGGGCCGCGGGGGACCCGCCGCGAGAAGTCTCACGCGTAGAGGGCCTCGATCTCCTTCTCGTACTTCTCGGCGACGACGTTGCGCTTGACCTTCATCGTCGGCGTCAGCTCGCCGGTCTCCTGGGAGAGGTCGTGGGGGAGGATCTCGATCTTCTTGACCTGCTCGACGCGCGCGAACTTCGCGTTCACACGGTCGACGTGGGCCATGATCGAGGCCTTGACGCCGGCGTCGGCGGCGAGCGCGGCGGGATCGTCGGCGACGCCGTGCTCGGCCGCGTAGGCGGATACCGCCTCGGGGTCCAAGGTCACCAGCGCGACCAGGTAGGGGCGGCGGTCGCCGATGACGACGCACTGGCTCACCAGCGGGTGCTGCTTGATCTCGGCCTCGAGGTTGGCCGGGGTGATGTTCTTGCCCCCGGCGGTGATGATGATGTCCTTCTTGCGGCCGGTGATCGACAGGTAGCCGTCGCCGTCGAGCTCCCCGATGTCGCCGGTGTGGAGCCAGCCGTCGACGATCGTCTCCGAGGTCGCCTCCTCGTTCTTGTAGTAGCCCTGGAAGATGTTCGGTCCCTTGATCAGGACCTCGCCGTCGTCGGCGATCTTCACCTCGCAACCGGGGAACGGCCTGCCGACGGTCCCGAACTTGAAGTGCGAGGGCGTCGAGATCGTCGCCGCGGTCGACGTCTCGGTCATCCCGTAGCCCTCGAGGACGAGGACGCCGGCCGCGTCGAAGAACCGGAGGATGTCGCTGTTGATCGGCGCGGCGCCGCTGACGCACTGGCGGACCCGGCCCCCGAACAGGTTGCGGATCTTCGACAGCACCTGGGCGTCCGCGAACGCGTGCTGGCGCGCGAGCAGGAATCCCGGCTTCCCGCCGCGGCGCTCGATGTCGCGGACCTTCGCCCCGACCCCGATCGCCCACCAGAAGATCCGCTTCTTGACCCCGCCCTCCTTGTCGGCGTTGGCCGTGGCGGCCATGTAGATCTTCTCGAAGATCCGCGGGACCGACGGGAAGTAGTGGGGCCGGACCTCGCTCAGGTTGGGGATGATCTTCAGCGGGTCGCGCTCCCAGTAGGCGATCGACCCGCCGACGTCGAAGCTCCCGAGCTGCAGCAGCAGCGCGAAGGAATGGGCGAGGGGAAGGAACAGGTAGACGACGTCGCCGGGCTCGACCACGGAGACCGAGAGGGTCATGTCGAGCATCGCCCGGTAGTTGCCGTGGCTGATCACGCAGCCCTTCGGCGGGCCGGTCGTCCCCGACGTGTAGATGAACGTGCAGGTGTCGTCGGGGGTGACGGCCTCGTAGCGCGCCTCCCACTCGGAGCGGTCGCGGCGGGCTCCGCGACGGCGCAGCTCATCGAGGTCGATGGCGTCGTCGGCGGTCCCCTCGATGATCACCACCTGCTCGAGCTTCGGCAGCCGGTCGCGCACCGCGCGGATCTTGGCGAGCTGCTGCTCGTCCTCGACGACGACGACTCTCGCGTCCGAGTTCTCGAGCACGTAGTGGCATTCCTCGGCGGAGTTGGTCTGGTAGATCGGGACGACGGTCGCGCCGATGCCGAGCGCCGCGAAGTCGATGAAGGTCCACTCGGGACGGGTGTTCGCGAGGATCGACACCTTCTCGCTCGGCTCGATCCCGAGGTCGATCAGGCCGAGGGCGAGGCGCTCGACGATCTCCCCGACCTCCGTGAAGGTGCGGCTGACCCAGGCGCCGGAGGGCTCCTTCCAGCGCACCGCCGGCGCGTCGCCGTAACGGGCGGCTGCCAGCGGCAGCAGGTCGGCGATCGTCCTGCTTCCCGTCCCCCCGGCGGTCGCCGCCCCGGTCACCGCGGCTGCCTCCATGACGCTGTCGCTCCTCTCAATCGCAACGGATCGGGCCCGATCCGGGCCTCGGTGGCGGATTCTATGGAACCCGAGCGACCGGAAACGGCCGCCGGGGAGTCAGGCTGCGCGCTTGCCGGGCTCCTTGTCGAGCTGGCGCAGCGAAGCCATGAAGAGCGTCTTGTCGATCCGCCCGTGCAGGATCGGGATCCCCATCTGGACGCATCTGGCGATCACCTCCTGCCGCTTCATGTCGAACTCGTCGGCAAGCTCCGTGGGCGTCAGGTGATTGGCCAAGGCACTCCTCCTGATCGTGGATCGCGTGCAGGATGTATATCGGCTGCCGGCGACGTGTCAAGCCACGGAGCGGCCGTAGTCCATCCGTCCAGGGTCGGCTCCGTCGCTGGACCGGCCCGCTCCCGGGGCCGAACCAGGATTGCGAGCGCGGAGACCTTCTGCCGCGTTCACATCTCCTGGTCATCGTCGACCCCGCTTCCGAGCGGGGTCGACGCCTTTCCGGGGCTGGGCGCGCCGCCGCTCTACGATGGTCGCCGTGACGATCGAGCAGACCGCAGCCACCGGTCGAGGCGCCGGCGAGTTCGTCGAGTCGCTGATGGACACCGACCTCTACTCGATGGGGGCGTTCTTCAGCGACCAGCATCCTGAGCTCGTCGACGAGGTCGTCGATCGCAGCGCCGAGATCGAGCGAGCCGGCCTCTCCGCCTACGCGGCGGAGAGCGGGATCGACGTCGAGGAGGCCTTCGGGATGCTGCTCACCGGGCTTGCGGTGCGCTACTACAAGGCAGTCGCCGGCTAGGGGCGATCCCACCGTTGCAGAGCCGCTGGATCCCGCTCATCCTGCTCAGCGTCGCCGCGATCGCGCTCGGCGGGGCGATCGTCTCGCTGTCGGTCGGCGAGCACGCGGAGGAGGAGTTCGCGGTCGAGGGCGCCGGCGAGGTGCAGGCGCTGATCGCCGGGATCCCCCAGCTCGGCGACCGCCTCGGCGCCGCCGACGCACCGATCACGATCGACGTCTTCAACGACGTCCAGTGCACCCGCTGCGCCGACTACCAGCTCGAGGTGGTCGACCCGCTGATCCGGGACCACGTGCGAACCGGCGGGGCGCAGATGACCTTCCGCCACTACCCGCTCGGCGGCGAGCCGGTGACGCTCGGCGGCGTCGCCGCCGAGGCGGCCGGCGAGCAGGACCGCCAGTGGCAGTTCATCGAGCTCTTCGTCCGCAACCTCGGCCAGGTCCCCGAGCGTGGGGTCACCCGGGAGTTCCTCGGCGAGATCGCCGCCGCGGTGCCGAAGCTCGAGGTCACCGACTGGGAGGAGGCGATGGCGGGCACCGAGGCCGAGCAGGCCGCCCGCGCCGGCAACGATCTCGCCACCCAGCTCGAGATCCCCGCCGACCCCGCCGTGGTCGTCACCGGCCCGAGCGGCAGCGAGGAGCTCGACGGCGCCCCCACGCTCGACGAGGTCGAGGCCGCCATCGAGCGCGTCGGTTAGTCATACTCCATCGCCCTCGGGGCGTGGCGCAGCCTGGTAGCGCGCACCGTTCGGGTCGGTGAGGTCCCCGGTTCAAATCCGGGCGCCCCGATTGGCTCAGGCGCGACTGGCGCCGGGCCGCTCTCGCCGGCGGCTGCCGATTGCCCGCGCCGCGTCCCGGCCGCGCTCAGCGTCCGCGGATCGCGAACCGGACACGCTGCACGCCGGCGTTGTTGTTCGCGGCGTCGGCCGCCCACAGCTCGGCGAGATAGCGGCCCGGCCGTGGCCGGAACCGTGACGCGGCCGCCCCGAGGCGGGCGTCGTTGTAGCCGATGCGCCCGCGCCAGGATGTCCAGCCGGCGTATCGCCGCACGGTCCGACCGCCGCGCCGCTCGTAGCGCCAGTATTCGACGTCGATGGCGGCCGGCTCGCTGAGCGCATAGGTCACCGCCATGCCGCGGCGACCAGCCGCGAACCGCTTCTTCGTCATGACGTTGAGCCGGGGAGGCGTCAGGTCGAGTTGGATCCTCGGCACCGGATCGGGCTCGCTCGCCGGATCGCCCGGATCGCCGGAGACGACGACCTCGCCGCGGACGTTCGAATGCAGCTTGCAGCGGAACTCGTAGACGCCCGGCTGGTCGAAGCCGACCGTGTAGTCGAAGCCGAGATCGTGATGCGGCTGGTTGGTCTCCGGATCGGAGTCCCACCGCCTTGCGTTGTCCGAGTCGCCGGTGATCGAGTGCATGAGATCCGGACCGACCCAGTACCAGGTCACGTGCTCACCGAGGTCGATGTGCACCTCGGGCTCCGACCAGCGGTAGTCGCTGAGCGAGATCCTCCGGTTGGCGGCGTCGGCCGGCGCCGCGACGAGCAGCGTGGCCGCGAGAGCGGCGGCGAGCGTGGCGACGAGGGCGGAGCAGGGGTGCCGCCGATGGCGCGCTACTCGACCCGGTACCAACCGATCATCCCGTGTTCCAGGTGGCTGAAGACGTGGCAGTGGTAGAACCAGCGGCCCGGGTTGTCCTCGATGAACCGCGCCGACTCGACGTCCCCGGGCCCGACCGTGAAGTTGTCGATGTTGCGGCTGTCGCTCGGGTCCCGCCAGCGGTGCCCGTGCAGGTGGAAGGTGTGGAAGTAGTTGTCGAGCACGTAGACGTGCCAGGCGACGTCCTCGCCGACCCGGGCCTGGAAGTTCGGCGTGTTGCCCGTGAAGGCCCGCCCGTTGACGCACGAGAACATCTGCCCCTTGATCCCCGTCGCGGCCGGCGGGAACGCGTGGAAGCCGACGAAGAACTCCCGGTCGGGCCGAGGCTTGGCGGGATCGCGGACGATGATCGGCCCGAACAGGCCCTTGTAGAGCGGGATCGGGGTCACCGGCCCGTGGTCGTGGTAGAACCAGGCACCTTCGCTGCCGGGGATCGCCTCCCACATGTAGTCGACCCGGTCGCCGCGTTGCACGAAGCCACCGGGGTCGGTGAAGGGACCCTTGTACGAGCCGTCCATGTCGGCCGAGTACTGGATCCCGTGAGGGTGGATCGTCACCGGCACGGGGAGCCTGTTCTCGAAATGGACGATCACAACGTCGCCGATGTCGGCCTCGATCAGGGGACCGGGGATCTTCGCCTTGCCGAGCGGCTCGCCGAAGTCCTCCGTGTACTGGCGGTAGGCGTATGCGGTGAAGGTGGTCCGGCCCTTGACCTTGTGCCGCATCATCTGATCCCGCCCCGTGGGAACGACGTTCCAGCGCACCTTCTCGGCCCGGATCCAGTACTCGCGGGTCCCGCCGGCGGCAGCCAGCACGGTCCGCGCCTCGGGGGCGCCGCCTGCCCGGGCGGCCTCCACCTTCGGGGGCACTTCGACGTCCTTGGCGAGCGCCTCGACGTCGGCCGGCTGATCGAGCAGGATCTGCTTGCCGGCCAGCCCGCAGAGGAACAGCGCGCCGGCGTCCGCGACGAGCTCCCGCCGTCCGATCGATCGCATGCCCAGGGGATCGTCAGCCTGGAGATCGCTGTCGCCGGCTCGAGATCGCTTGCCCACCTTCACCGCTCCCTCTCCTCTCCCCCTCTTGCTTTCTTGCCGCCGTTGACCTCGACGGTCAACCGCATCGCCGAACGGTGCAGCGTGCAGACGAAGCTGTAGCTGCCTCTCCGCTCGAAAGTCGGGTTGAACCTGACCCCGATCGAGCCCGTCGCCGACCGGAAGTCCCGCCTGATCTGCTTCTTCGTGAGCTTCTTCGGCCCCTTCGTCAGCCAGACGTCGTGGAGGTCCGTGTTCGTCGGGGCCCACTTGAACCTGACCTTCGTGCCCTTCTTGATCGTCAGGCTCGTCGGCGAGTAGTAGTAGTCGGCGACCGTCACCCGCGGCGACTTCGCCCGCTCGGCATGCGGCGCGAGCGGGCCCGTCGCTCCCGTGGCCGGCACGGCGATCGCGGCCGCGGCTCCGACGGCCAGGGCAATCAGTCCTGCGCGCATCGTCCCGCTCCCGTTCAGGCGTCGCAATCCGGACCGGGCGTCACGACGAGCTCCTCGTACCCTTTGAACCTCGGATGCGGGTGTCGGGCCCAGTGGCACTCCTGGGCGTAGGAGGGGTCGGTGGTCGCGTAGCCGACCATCTTTCCGAACTGACCGCCGTCACCGATGAAGGTGCCGGTGCCCGAGCTGCCGGGGGCCGGGCAATCGGGGTAGACATCGAGGCCCGGGTCGACGATCGAGCCCTCGTCGAAGACCGAGCTGCTGTTGTCCGCGAAGCAGTTGCCCGTGCCGGAGCCGTCGGCGAAGAAGTCCCAGCGGTTGGGGTCGGTGCCGCCGCGCCCCATCTCGTTGCCGGCGAGCACGTTGTCCTGGCTGATCGCCTCGACGATCGGGTTGGAGACGAGCGCCGCTCCCCACATGTTGTGGCCGAAGATCCGGTTGCCCTCGATCTCCCATCCGTCGGCGCCGAGCAGGACGATCCCGGTCCCGATCGGGAACTGGACGGTCAAGCCGCCGATGGTCCCGATCCCGTTCGAGATCGTCTCGACCCGCGAGGCGGGCAGGAAGTAGTTGAAGTTGTTCCAGAAGATGTCGTTGTTGACGATCTTGCCGCTCGCCGCCGGCATGTAGGGCTCCGAATCGAGCGTGTTCGGGACCAGGCCGATCCCGTTGTTGTAGAAGGCCGACTTCGTGATCTTCACGTACTTGGCGTTCGTGCCGGAGAAGCCGAGCACGCTCTCGTGGCCATCGAGGTGGTCGAGCTTCGACCACACCGGGTTCTTCGTCTGCGTCGGCGTCGCGCCGACGTAGAACGCGGAGTCGCCGGAGCCCCAGCTCCGGGACCGGGTCATGTGCCCGCCGATGCACCCGAACCCGTAGAGGCCGTAGGCGCGGTTGAAGGATGCGACCAGGTTCTTCATCAGGTAGCCGCGGCAGCGGATCTTGCTCAGCGGCCGGTCGTCGGCGGGATGGGAGTCGCGGGCGAAGAAGCCGTTGGTCGCGTAGTTCTTCGCCCACATGTTCTTCATCGTGATGTTCTTGACGTCGATCGCCTCGATCCCGTTCTGGGCCAGCCCGGTCGGGCTCTTGGCGTTCTTGCCGTTGAGGACCGCCACGGGGGGCGCCTTCTTCGCCACCTCGAGCCGCTCGGCGAGCTTCGGGGTGATCTTCCTGGTCCCGGTGATCGTCAGGCCGTCGTGTTTCTTGCCCTCGACGATCACGCCCTCCTTGTAGACGGCGGGCCGCACCTTGATCGTCGCGTTGCGTCCCGACGCGTCGACCGCCGCCTGGATCGTCCGGTACTTGCAGCCGTGCTTGCAGACCACGAGGGTCTTCTTCTTCGCGGCGACGGACTGGCCCGGAACGGCGAGCACGGCCATGGCGAGGGCCAGCAGGACGGTTCCGGCCAGGACGATCAGACGCTTCATCGACTCTCCTCCCAATTGCGGTTTGCGCATCCTCGGGGATGCCACAGCCTCACGGCGATCTTGCTGGCCAACCAGCCAGCAGGCCGGCAACCTACACGAATACGGGGTCGGCGTGCTCCGGGGTCGCACGGCGGCGGGGCGGGCGGCTCCGCCCCGCCGGTCGGGGCGGGCGGGGGCGAGCCCGGGATCCGTCGCCCGCCGCCGGCGGCGCCCGGCGCGAAGGCCGACGGCGGCGCCGGGCCCTATCCCGTGCCGGCGGCCAGCTCGGCGAAGTAGTCGAGCGCGGCCGGGTTGGCGAGCGACTCGCGGCTCGCTGCACGCTCCGGCGGCGTGCCCATGAGGATCCGCTTCACCGGCACCTCGAGGGCCTTGCCGGAGAGCGTCCGCGGGACCTCGGCGATCGCCCTGATCTCGCTCGGGACGTGGCGTGGGGAGCACTGCTCGCGGACGGCGGCGGCGATCCGCCCGGTCAGGCCGGCATCGAGCTCGACGCCGTCGGCGAGGACGACGAAGAGCGGCATCCAGCTCTCCTCGCCCTCGCGGGGGACGTCGACGACGAGGGCGTCGAGGATCTCGTCGAGCGAGAGAACGGCGCGGTAGATCTCGCTCGTTCCCATCCGGATGCCGCCGCGGTTGATCGTCGAGTCCGAGCGCCCGTAGATGATCGCTGTGCCGCGATCGGTGATCTCGATCCAGTCGCCGTGGCGCCAGACGCCGGGATAGGTGTCGAAGTAGCTCTCGCGCAGCCGGTGGCCGTCCTCGTCGCCCCAGAAGAAGACCGGCATCGAGGGCATCGGCTGGGTCAGCACGAGCTCGCCGACCTCGCCGACGAGGTCCTCGCCACCGGGGCCGAACGCATGCAGGTCGGCGCCGAGCGCGCGCGCCTGCAGCTCGCCCTCGTAGACGGGCAGGGTCGGGACGCCGCCGACGAACGCGGTGCAGACGTCGGTCCCGCCCGAGGTCGAGAAGAGCCACGTGTCGGCGCCGAGCTGCTGGTAGATCCAGTCGAAGCCCTCGGGCGCGAGCGGCGAGCCGGTCGAGCCGACCGCCTCGAGCCGCGACAGGTCGCGATCGGCGGCCGGCTCGACGCCGGCCTTCATGCAGCTCGAGATGAAGCTGGCGCTCGTCCCGAACGTCGTCACGCCGGCGTCGGCGGCGAGCTGCCAGAGCCGGCCGAGGCCAGGGTGGCCGGGGCTGCCGTCGTAGAGGACGATCTCGGCCTCGGTCAGCAGGATGCCGACGAGGAAGTTCCACATCATCCAGCCGGTCGTCGTGAACCAGAAGACGCGGTCGCCACGCCGGGCGTCGACGTGGAGGTTCATCTTCTTCAGGTGCTCGAGCAGCATCCCGCCGTGGCCGTGGACGATCGGCTTCGGCAGGCCGGTCGTGCCCGACGAGTAGAGGACCCAGAGGGGATGGTCGAACGGCAGCGGCTCGAACCGGAGCTCGGCGTCGGCCGGTCCGAGGAACCCCTCCTGCCAGCCCGTGCCGTCGAGGTGGCCGTAGCGGACCGTGCGCCCGAGCCCGGGGAGCCCGGAGGCGATCGCGGCGACCTCGGCCGAGCGGTCGAAGTCGCGCCCTCCGTAGCGGTAGCCGTCGACGGCGAGCAGGACCTTCGGCTCGATCTGGGCGAAGCGGTCGACGACGCTGCGGACGCCGAACTCGGGCGCCGCCGAGGACCAGACGGCGCCGAGCGAGGCGGTCGCGAAGAAGGCGGGGATCGTGGCGAGGATGTTCGGCATGTAGGCGGCGACGCGGTCGCCGCGGCCGACCCCGGCGGCGATCAGCCCGGCTCGGATCCTCGCGGTCTCGGAGGCGAGCTCGCCCCAGCCGCAGGCCTCGAGGCCGCGAAGCTCGGAGGCGTGGCGGATCGCGATCGCGTCCGGGTCGCGGCCGGCGAGCGCGTGGCCGGCGTAGTTGACGGCCGCGCCCGGGAACCAGCGGGCGCCCGGCATCGAGCGCTCCGCGAGGACCTCGTCGTAGCTGCCGGCGACGTCGAAATGGGACCAGATCAGGGCCCAGAAGCGCTCGATGTCGGCGACCGACCAGCGCCAGAGCTCGCCGTAGTCGGTGGGCAGCCCGTGGGCGTGCGCGAACGCGGTGATCTGCGCCCGCTCGATCCGCTCCGAAGAGGGTGTCCAGAGCTGCTTCGGGACGGCATGCGGCATCGCGGCCATCGTATGCGGAGGAATGGGATGGCCGCCCGCGGGGTATAGATTCCGCAAGCCACCGAGATCGACAAGGAGACAAGGGAATGGCCTACGAGGTACCCGACCTGCCCTACGGCTACGACGCGCTCGAGCCCCATATCGACGAGCGGACGATGCAGATCCACCACGACAAGCACCACCAGGCCTACGTCGACAAGGCGAACGCCGCCCTCGAGGGGACCGAGTGGGCCGACCGGGACGTCGGGGAGGTGCTGACCGCGCTCGACAGCCTCCCCGCCGACAAGCAGGGCCCGGTCCGCAACAACGCCGGCGGCCACGCCAACCACAGCTTCTTCTGGCAGATCATGAGCCCCGACGGCGGCGGTCAGCCGGCGGGCGCCCTCGGCGACGCGATCGCGGCGAGGTTCGGCAGCTTCGAGGCCTTCAAGGAGGAGTTCAAGGCGGCCGGCATCGGTCGGTTCGGCTCCGGCTGGGCCTGGCTGGTCCACGACGGCTCCGGCCTCGCGGTCACCTCGACCGCGAACCAGGACTCGCCGATCTCGAGCGGCCAGACGCCGCTTCTGGGCGTCGACGTCTGGGAGCACGCCTACTACCTCAAGTACCAGAACAGGCGTCCCGATTACCTCGACGCGTTCTGGAACGTCGTCGACTGGGGCGAGGTGGCCCGCCGCTACGACGCGGTCGCGTAGGCGCCCTCCGCCCCGGGCTGGCCAGAGGCCGCCCGGGCGAGGCGCCTGGCCGGTGCGGGCTCGCGCCCGGCCCGGCATCGCCGGCGAGCGTGGGTTGCGGCCGAGGAGGGAGATCGAGGGCCCGTGGGTCGATCCCTGCCATCGAGAAACGCCGATTGGACCGCGGCATCCTTGGCGTCTTCGCACTTCTTGGGGCAGCGACGGCGGATGCTCGTCAGCGAGAGGCGGCGCGCGCTTCCGCGATCAACGCGAGCCGCCGCGTCAGGCGGCCGAAGGCTGCACCCGGATCAGAACTTGACCTCGGGGGTCGCGCGCTCGGCCGCGTCGTCGATCTCGAAGAACTCGCGGGCCGTGAAGCCGCCGGAGTTGGCGACGATCGAGTTCGGGAAGATCTGGATCTTGGTGTTGTAGGCCTGGACGTTCGAGTTGTAGATCCGGCGCGCCGCCTGGATCTCGTCCTCGATCTCGTTCAGGTCGCGCTGGAGCTGCTGGAAGTTCTCCGTGGCGCGCAGGTCCGGGTAGTTCTCGGCGACGGCACGGAGGTCGGCGAGGGCCCCGGAGAGCTTCGCCTCGGCCTCGCGGGTGGCCTCGACGGTCCCCGCCTTCATCGCCTCGGCGCGTGCCTCGGTCGTCTTCGTGAACACCGCCTGCTCGTGCGTCGCGTAGCCCTTCACGGTCTCGACCAGGTTGGGGACGAGATCGTGGCGGCGCTTGAGCTGGACGTCGATCCCGCTCCAGGCCTCGTCGACCCGGTTGCGGCTGCCGATGATCGAGTTCCTGATCAGGATCCAGATCAGGGCGCCGAGCAGGATCACGGCGGCGATGACGATGAGTGCGACGGCCATCGGCCGACACTCTATCCGCTGCCGGGGCGGGTCGCGGCGCGCGGCGCGAATAGGATGCTGCGATGGGCGCCGGATCCGAGCGCGAGGCCTGGATCGCGGCCGTCAAGGCCGTCGCCTCCGACCGCGGCCTCCGCTACGAGGAGGTCGGGGGGATCAACCCGCGCGACGCGCCCGCGGCGCTGTGCCCCGGGGGCGCCAACCGGCTCACCGGCGAGCTCGCGCCCGGCTTCTGGGGCTCGAGCTGCGACGCCGACGAGTTCGAGGCCGGAAGAATGCTCCGCAAGGTCGTGCTGCCGGCGGCCGTGCTCGCGAAGGCCCACATGCCCGACCTCACCGAGGTCGTTCCCGCGTTCGACGTCGAGTCGATCGAGCGGGCCCCGGACGAGCAGCTGCGGCGCCTGAGCCGCCTCCGGGTCGAGTTCGAGAGCATCGACTTCAACCGGCGGTTCATCGCGACGGTGCCGTCCGGTCACGACCCGGTCGCCGTCCGCGAGCTCTTCAGCCCGGGCTTCCTCGAGTGGGCGACGTCGATCGACCGCCAGGTCGGCTTCGGCGCTTCCGAGCGCCAGCTCTACTTCCTCTGGCGCCTGCGCGAGCGCAGCCGCCCCGAGCTCGAGCTCGCGCTCGACAACGCGGGCGAGCTCTTCCGCCGCGTCCGCCTCGAGATGGAGGAGTCGAACGTGGCCACCTATCCGGCCGGTCCCTGGCACGCCGGGATGGAGCCGTTCCCGGCGTAGGCGATCCCCCGGCGCGGAGCGCCGCCGGCCGCACCCCCTACTCGTCGGCGAAGCCGGGATCGCCGGGGAGCAGGACCTCGAAGTCGCCGCGGTCGCCACGGACACGGGGGGTGATCGCCTCGATGTGGCGGCGGGCGCCCTCGGCGAGGACCGCGGTGGCGTCGGCGAAGCCCGCGAGCTCCTCGAGGTGCTTCAGGGTCGGGAAGGAGAGCTCGAAGCGGTCGTCGGCGTGGTCGGCGAGCGCCTGCTCCGGGCTGATCCAGCGAGCCACGTCGACCTCGTTGCGGTCCGGTCGCGGCGCCGCCCCCGGTGGCGCCGCGGCGACGTAGAAGCGGGTGTCGAAGCGGATCGGGACGACCTCCGGCGTCACCCATCGCGACCAGGGCCGAAGCGCCGCCGGCTCGAGCGCGATCGATGCCTCCTCGCCGAGCTCGCGTGCCCCGCAGACGCGGTGGGCGAGCTCGTCCGGCTCGAGCTCGAGCCCGCCCGCGGAGGCGGCGGCGTGGTCGGCCGGGTCGACGGCGCCGCCCGGGAACACCCAGACGCCCGGCATGAAGCGGGCCCCCGACCCCCGCCGCAGCATCAGCACCTCCATCGCGAAGCGGCCGCGGGCGGCCGATCGAAGCAGGATCACCGTGGCCGCGGGTCGCGGGATGGGGGCCTGATCCACGGCTCCCACTCTACGTTAGGCTCCCGGCCCCATGAGCGAGACGATCGTCAAGCAGCAGTGGATCTGCACGTCCTGCGGTTACGTCTACGACCCCGACGAGGGCGATCCCGACGGCGGGATCCCCGCCGGCACCGCGTTCGAGGAGATCCCCGACGACTGGTTCTGTCCGGTCTGCGGCGCTCGCAAGGCGGAGTTCGAGCCGCTCGACTGAGCCGGCGCCGGCCTAGCCGTCGAGCGCCCGCTCGCGCCGCCGCCGCCGGATGCCGGCGGCGATCCAGGCGACCAGCGCGACGATGAGCCCGATCGGGACCACGACCGCGAGGGCGACCAGCAGCACCCCGGCGACGGTCCGCAGGACGTCGATCGCGTCATCGAGCCAGTCGCCGAGGTCGCGGTGACCGCTCGCCGCCATGTCGCTGGCGACCGTCACCGACAGCTCCGACAGGCGCGCGCGGGCGGTGAGCCGCTCGTAGGCGGCCTCGGCGCGGGCGATCTCGCGGCGGGCGTCGGCGATCTTCGCCTCGAGCGCGTCGGCCTCGACCTCGGTCGTCGCGTTGCCGAGCGCCTGCAGCAGCGCGCGGCGCCGCGCCTCGGCGTCGCGGAGCTCGTCCTTGGCGCTGACGACGGGCTTGGTGATGTCGGTGGCGGTCTCGTTCAGCGAGTCGACGTCGGCGAGGTCGGTCATGCGGTCGAGCGCCGTGTCGAGGTTGCGGGACGGGATCGTCAGCTCCAGCGTCGCCGTGGCGCCCTCGGGGGTCTCGCTGACCTGCGAGGAGGCGACGATGCCGCCGAGCGAGCGCGTGATCGAGATCACCTCGTCGGTGACGTCGCGGACGTCCTCGGGCCGCGCCGCGAGGCTGAGCTGGGCGTCGCGGTCGAGCTTGCGGTTCTCGGTGCCGGGTGCGATCTCGCCGGGTACGCCGGCGCGTTCGAGGGTGGCCTGCTCGTCCAGCTTGAGCGCATTTCCGGCCTGGCCTTCGCGTGCGTCGGGCGCCGTCGTGGCGGTTAGGGCCGGCTCCGACAGCGACGTCGCACCGCCGCCTCCGGTGCCGTCGCCCCGGTTGACGGCGACGACGACCACGACGAGGAGCAGGGTGGCGAGGGCGCCGGCCGGCACCATCCAGCCCCCGGTGCCGCCAGCGCGACGCCTGCCGGCACGACCGCCGCGGGGAAAGCCCGCGGCGGCGCGCTCGTCCAGACGCGAGGCCCAGCCGGGGTCGGGGTCGGGCCGCTCGTCGCGGAGCCGCAGCGCCAGCTCGGCCAGCCCGGCGTCGCGGGGATCGGTGGCCCGCCCGGCGAGCGCCCGCCCGATCGTCGTCAGCTCGTGCTCGACCCGCGGGTCGAGCGGCTCGTCGCTACGCGTCCTCATCGAGATCCCTCCTCAGCTTGTCGACGGCCCGGTGCAGTCGCGTGCCCGCGTTCGAAGCGCTGATCCCGAGCACCGCGGCGATCTCGGCGTGGCCCAGCCCGGCGAAGAAGCGGAGCGCGATCAGCTCGCGCTCGCGCGGGTCGAGACGGCCGATCGCCGCGCTCAGCGCCGTGCGGCGCATTGCCAGCTCGGCGCCCTCGTCCGGCGTCGCCGCGGCGACGTCCCCGGGATCGGCTGCGAGGGCCGCGGTCCGCCTCCGCCGTCGCAGCTCGTCGAGCGCCGCGTTGCGGGCGATCGCGAAGATCCAGGCACGGCCGCTGCCGCGGCGCGGGTCGAAGCGCCGCCGCCGCCGGTAGGCGCGCTCGAAGGCGAGGGCGGTGACGTCCTCGGCCGCGTGCTCGTCGCGCAGCAGCCCCGCGACGTAGGCATACACGTCGTCGCAGCAGGAGCGGTAGAGATCGTCGAACGCGAGCGCGCGCCCGGCCGGGACCCTCCGTGTCGGTGCCGTTGCCACCTGCTGCACACCACTACTACGATCCCGCCCGCGGTTCGTCACAGCCCGGGGCGCGCGGGTCAGGAGGGGCGGGGTGCCTCGGCCGCGCCCGGCACGGCCCCGGAGCTCACGCGGCGGCGCGGCCCGCCGCCGGGCGCCCGCCGCCGGCCGGAAGCCCCCGGAGCCCGGCCGGACGGGTGGCGGCCACCGCCGCGCCGATCGAGGCGGCGGTGATCGCGACGAGCCGCTCGAGGTCCCGGATGCTGATCGCGAGCGGCGGCATCAGGACGACCGTGTCGCCGAGCGGCCGGACGATCGCTCCGCGTCGACGGGCCTCGAGCGTGACGCGATGGCCGAGCCGCAGCGCCGGATCGTGCTCGCCGAGGTCGATTCCCGTCATGAAGCCGAGCGTGCGCACCTCCGCCACCTCATCCATCGCCGCGATGTCGGCGAGGAGCTCGGCGAGGCGGCTGATCTTCGGCCGCAGGCGCTCGAGCGTGCGCTCGCGCTCGAAGACGTCGAGGCTCGCGATCGCCGCCGCGCAGGCGAGCGGGTTGCCGGTGAACGTGTGGCCGTGGAAGAACGTCCGGTGCTCCTCGGGCTCGCCGAGGAACCCGTCGTACAGGCGCTCGGTAGCGAGCGTGGCGGCGAGCGGCAGATAGCCGTTCGTCAGCCCCTTGCCGAGGCAGAGGAGGTCGGGCGCGACCCCCTCCAGCTCGCAGGCGAACATCGTTCCGGTCCGCCCGAAGCCGGTCGCGACCTCGTCGCAGATCAGCAGCACGTCGTGCTCGTCGCAGAGCTCGCGGACCCGGCGCAGGTACCCCGGGGGCTGGATCAGGATCCCGCCCGCTCCCTGGACGAGGGGCTCGACGATCACGGCCGCCGTCTCCTCGCCGTGCCGGTCGAGGAGCCCCGCGAGCGCGTCGGCGTCGCCGGGGGCGACGGTCCGCTTCGCGAACAGCAACGGCTCGTAGGCGCCGTGGAAGAGGTCGATGCCGCCGACCGAGACGGCCCCGATCGTGTCCCCGTGGTAGCCGCCGGCGAGCCCGACGAACGAGGTCCGGCGGGCATGCTGCCCGCCCCGCTGCCGCCAGTACTGGAAGGCCATCTTCAACGCGATCTCGGTCGCCGTCGAGCCCGCGTCCGAATAGAAGACGCGGCTGAGGCCGTCGGGGGCGATCGCCACGAGCCGGGCCGCGAGGTCGGCGGCGGGCTCGTGCGTGAGCCCGAGCATGGTCGAGTGGGCGATCCGGCCGAGCTGGTCGCGGATCGCGGCGTCGATCGCCGGGTGGCGGTGGCCGTGGACGTTGCACCAGAGCGACGAGGTGCCGTCGATGTAGCGGCCGCCGTCGGCGGCGATCAGGTCGGTCCCCTGACCGCGCTCGATGACGAGCGGGGCCTCGCGCTCCCAGCCCCGCTGCTGGGTGAACGGGTGCCAGAGGTGACGATGGTCGAGCTCGGCGATCCGATCCACGGCCCCGCAAGCTATGCCCGCCACCGGTCGGAAGCCGGGACCCTCGAAACCCGCGGCTGGCGATCACGGCGGGATCGCCACTCCTCCGAGGGATCCGGAGACGTCCAGCCGCTCAGAGCAGGTCGAGCGCGGGCCACGTGTCCGGAGCCGCGAGGTCGAGCTTCGGCAGCGTCCTGACCTCGATTCCGGCCAGCGCCGCGATCGTCTCGCGGTTGGAGCGCTCGAGCGCGCCCGGCTCCGGCGGCCACGGCGTCAGCACGACCGCGGCGACCTCGAGCTCGGCCGCCCAGGCGGCCTCGATCGTGAGCAGGGTGTGGTTGATCGTGCCGAGCCCGGGGCGGGCGGCGACCACGAGCGGGTGACCGAGCTCGGTCGCGAGGTTGCGCACCAGGTAGTCGGGGGTGAGGGGGACCATCAGGCCGCCGACCCCCTCGCAGACGATCGCGTCGGCGGCGTCGGCGGCGTCGGCGGCGGCGGCCGCGAGCAGGCCCGGGTCGATCGCCTCGCCGCTGATCGCGGCCGCGAGATGCGGCGAGAGGGGCGGTCCGTAGCGGTAGGGGGCGATCTCGTCGGCGGACTGGGAGGTGCCGGACGCTCGCGCCAGCAGCTCATGGTCGGGCTCGCCCTCCTGCTCGAGGCCGGAGACGGCGGGCTTGAAGACGGCGACATCGAGCCCCGCGGCCGCCGCCTCGGCCGCGATCACGGCGGCCACGACCGACTTGCCGACCCCGGTGTCGGTTCCGGTGACGAAGACGCCACGGGCCGGCACGCCGGCCTCAGCCGGCTCGCGTCGCGGGCGCCCGGTCGCGGGGGGCGGCCGTCACGCCCGCGCCCTGCTGGGGCGCCGGTCCGGCCCGCCAGCCATGCCGCTCGACCCGGAGCTCACCCGGTTCGGGCTCGGGCAGATCGATCGACCAGTCGCCCGCGGCCGATACGGCGCGATGGGCCCGGGCGAGGATCGTCGCCGCCACCACGAGGTCGTCGCGGTCATGGCCGGCGGCGACCGAGAGGCGCAGGCGCGAGGTGCCCTCGGGGACGGTCGGGGGACGGATCGCCTGCGCGTAGACGCCGGCATCGAGCGCACGCCGGCAGATCGCGACGGCGCGGTCGGGGTCGCCGACGGCGAGCGGCATGATGTGAGCGCCGGCGCCGCCGGGACGGAGGCCGGCGGCGGCGAGCGCCGCCCGCAGCGTCGATGCGTTGGAGCGCAGGCGGGCGACCCGCTCCGGCTCGGAGGCGATGATGGCGAGCGCCGCCCCCGCCGCCCCGGCGGCGGCGGGGGGCAGGGCCGTCGAGAAGATCAGCGGTCGTGCGGTGTTGACGAGCAGGTCGCGGGTCGGGCGCGAGACGCACGCGTAGGCGCCGTAGCTGCCGAGCGCCTTCCCGAGGGTGCCGACGAGGACGTCGACCTCGCCGGCCAGGCCCGCCTCGGCCACCGAGCCGCGCCCGCCGGGCCCGAGCGCGCCGATCGCATGGGCGTCATCGACCATCAGCTTCGCGCCGTGGCGGCTGGCGAGCTCGCGCAGCCAGGTGAGCTGGGCGACGTCCCCGTCCATCGAGAAGAGCCCGTCGGTGACGATCAGGCCGCAGTGGCCGGGGAGCCGGTCGAGGGCCCAGGCGAGGTGCTCGAGGTCGCGGTGGCGGTACACGAACGTCTCCGCGCCCGCGAGCCGGCAGCCGTCGACGATGCTCGCGTGGTTGAGCTGATCGGAGAAGACGACGTCGCCGCGTCGTGCGAGCGCGGCGATGATCCCGGTGTTGGCGAGGTAGCCGGAGCCGAACAGGAGCGCCGACTCGGTGCCGTGGAATGCCGCGAGATCCCGCTCGAGCCGATCGTGTGGCTCCATGTTGCCGGAGACCAGCCGCGACGCCCCGGCGCCGACCCCCCAGCGCTCGGTGGCGTCGACGGCGGCGGCGACGACGTCGGGATGGGAGGCGAGGCTGAGGTAGTCGTTGGAGCAGAGCAGCAGCACGTCGCGGCCGTCGAGCTCGACCCGCGGGCCCTGGGCCGAGCCGACCGTTCGCATCCGCCGGAAGAGCCCGTCGGCGCGGATCGCCTCGAGCCGCTCCGCGACGGTGGCCGCGCGCAGCGCGTCAGGGGCGCCGGGGGGATGCGTCATCGGAGCCCGCGGAGTGGCCGGGGCGGCGCCAGGGGGAGGCGTCATCGGAGCCCGCGGCTTCGCCGCGGGTCGGGTGGCGGCTCCGCTGCCGCCTCCCCCTGGCGCCTTCTCGCCGTCGCTCGGGATCGTGCTGCCGGCCGGCCCTGCCGCCCTGTCGGCGGGCGACCTCACGCGGCCTCGTTCCGGTTGGGTGTGGGGTAGGCGGGAGGCTTGCGCTTCTTCTTGACGACGCGGAGCTGGGTCGAGGGGTCCCAGAGGGCGGCCTCGTCGCGACCGTCGATCAGGTCCTCGATCGGAGTCCTCGGCGTCGATCCGTCGAGCCAGCCGCTGCGGTTGTCGGGGCGGGGGTTGGCGCCGTTGTCGGGCTGGCGGGCGACGTTGAGCCCGAGGTCGGTGAACATCTTCCGGTCGTCGGCGGGCTCGGCGCCGAGCGTCGTCAGGAAGTTGCCCATCATCACTCCGTTGAGGCCGGCCCTGACCGCGAGCGGCTGCAGCTCCCGCAGGTTCTCGACCCGGCCGCCGCAGATCCGGAACAGGGCGTCGGGGAGGATCAGCCGGAAGATCGCGATCCACTTCACGACCTCCCAGGGATCCATCAGCGACCGGTCGCCGAACCTCGTGCCGGGGCGGGGGTTGAGCAGGTTGATCGGCAGCGAGGTCGGGTTGATCTCGGCGAGCTCGAACGCCATCTCGACCCGCTGCCGCGGCGACTCGCCGAGGTTGAGGATGCCGCCGACGCAGGCCTCCATGCCGGCCTCCCGGACCGCGTCGATCGTCCTGAGCCGCCCCTCGTAGCGGACCGTGGTCGTGACCTCGTCGTAGTGGGAGCGCGCGGTCTCGACGTTGTGGTGGACGCGCTGGACGCCCGCGTCGGCGAGCCGGCGCGCGCGGTCGGCGGAGAGGTGGCCGATCGACGCGCAGCGCTTCAGGCTCGTGTGCCCTGCGACCAGTCGCGCTCCCTCGAGGACCTTCTCGAAGTCGCGCTTCGAAAGTCCCTGGCCCTGGGTCACCATGCAGAAGCGGTGGGCGCCCGCGGCCTCCGCCGCCTTCGCGTGCTCGAGGATCTGCTCGGGCTCCATCATCGGGTGCATCGGCGTGTCCGCCTCGGCGTAGCGCGACTGGGCGCAGAAGCCGCAGTCCTCGGCGCAGCCGCCCGACTTCGCGTTGACGAGCGAGCACATGTCGGTCGCGTCGCCGAAGTTGACGGTCCGGACCTCCCAGGCCCGCTCGACGAGGTCGCCGATCTCATCGCGGTCGGTCAGCCCCCCGAGCGCCAGCGCCTCGTCGAAGGTGATCAGTGGTGGCAAGGATCCTCCTCGGGCCCGGGGCCCTCGGCCCCTCCGCATCGCATTGACCGGGTCGATGCTTGCAGCGGCGGCGGACGGCTCGACCGGCGCCGCGACGCCGGCGGCCCGGTCAGCGCATCGACGACCGCCAGGCTCTGCCCAGCGCCCGCCGTGCCCTGTCGGGCTCGCGGAAGACCCGCTCGGCGCTCGCGGGCCGGACCTCGTGGCCGAGCCGCTCGGCGAGCGTGCCGAGGGCTTCGAGGCCGGGACCCTCGAGCTCGCGCTTGTGGCGCTCGACCCCGGCGTCGCCGGTCGCGCCCTGGGCTGAGCACGAGAGCACCTCCGGGGGCGCCGGCCGCGGCAGGTCGGGGACCTCGCGGTCGGGGTGCTCGAAGTCGAGGCTGCGACCGATCTGGGAGGCGTAGCGGTGGCGGGTGTTGAGGTGGCCGAGCCGGAACCGGTAGGAGATCAGCTTCAGGATCGACTCGTGGGTGACGGTCATGTGGCTGACGCCCCCGCGTCGGGCGAACGGCGAGATCACCACGTTCGGGATCCGGAAGCCGGTGATCCCGAAGTCCTCGTCGAGGTCGCGGGAGGCGCGGTCGTCGGGGACGCGCACGGGCGCGACGTGGTCGAAGAACCCGCCCCACTCGTCGTAGTTGACGAACATCGCCCCGCGCCGGTACTGCGGCGACTCGATGAAGGCGTGCGCGACCTCGGCCATGAACGACTGGCCGATCCGGATGTCGCCGTGCGGGTGCTCGTCGCCGCTCAGCCCGTCGCCGCCGCCGCCGTCGATGAACGGTGGGTCGACGAAGGCGATCGGCGGAAGCCTGCCCGCCGCCGCGTCCTCGTAGAAGCGCTCGATCGGGCGCATCCAGCCGAGCCCGCGGGTGCCGTAGAGCGCCGGCACCGGCAGGTCGACCACGTAGTAGGCGGCCTCGACGCCGCGTGCGGAGGCCCGATCGAAGATCGTCTCCCACGTGTTGCCGTCGGGCAGGCTCGGCAGGACGTTCTTCTTCTGGCCGCCGGACTGGGCGGCGAGCATGTAGTGGCGGTTCGGGTAGGTCGAGGCGAGGATCGAGCAGAAGTAGCGGTCGTAGGTCATGTACTCGCGGATCGCAGGCACGAGGAAGCCGAGGTCGCGGTTGCGGTAGTAGCCGAGCGCGTAGCTGTCGCTCGCCAGGTAGAAGCCGTCGAGCCTGCCTTCGCCGAACTGGAGGCGGCCGCCGTCCCAGCTGTGGTCGGGGTCCTGAAAGCCGCACCCCTGGTAGTCGGGCGGCAGGTAGTGGGTGCGGTGGCGGCCGCCGCCAGGATCGGGGAAGCCGAGGCCCGCGTTGACGCCGTCGGCTCCGCGCAGCGATCCGAGGTAGTGGTCGAAGGAGCGGTTCTCCATCATCAGAACGACGACGGTGTCGAGCGGCATGTTGCGGGCGCTCGGCAACGGTCGGCGCTGCCTGCGGGCCGCGAGCGCCACCAGGGTGTCGGTCGGCAGCACCGTCGCGAGGCCGGCGACCCCGGCGGTCGCGGCGGTGCGGGCGAGGAACTCGCGCCGGCGCCAGAACTCCTCGGGGTGCTCGGCCTCGGCCAGCTCCTCGGACTCGTCCCCGGGGCCGTGCTTGCCGCCGCCGGTCATCCGGGGCCGCCCTCGCCCGGGGCGATCACGCGCTCGCAGTCGTAGACGCCGTCCTCGACCCGGTCGACGTAGGCGACGTCGTCGCCGCGCCCGCAGTTGATCTCGTCGGGCCGGCCGTCGCGGGCCCGGATCACATCGCGCCCGCCGCCCGCGACCGCCACCCCGGAGCGCATGTTGAACCCGTCCCGACCGCTGCCGCCGATCGCGGTCGCGCCATCGGGCCCACCGACGAGCTCATCGCCGCCGCGGCCGCCGCGGACGACGTCGTGGCCGCGACCGCCGAAGACGGCGTCCCCCCGCGCCCCGGCGACGATCCGGTCCTCGCCGCCGCGCCCCATGATCGTGTCCGGGCCGCGGGTGCCGGTGAGCGTCTCGCCGCGATCGGTGCCGACGATCGGACGGTGTCCGACCCCGGCCGCGACGGCGAGCTGCGCGGCCGCGGCGACGACCGCCACGGCCGCCAGCGCGACGACCGCCCTGCGACTCGTTCCCGGTCCTCTCGATGTCCGCGATCGCCGCAACCGGCTCCTCTCGCCTCCACCGCACAAGCTACCCGTCACCGCCGGCCCCGGGGACGGTCGGGGCGCCGGCGCCGACCGTCCCGCGGCCCGGCCGGCGGGCTCCGTTCGCCCGCGTTCTCAGGCTGCACTGGTTGAGCGCGCGGGCGTAGAAGCCGAGGTACTCGCGCCAGTTGCCGTTCCAGTAGTCGGGATCGTGGCCGCCGGGGCCGTCGCGGACGACCGGGTCGAGACCGCTCGCGCGCAGCGCGTCCGCGAAGGCCTCGTCGCCGGCGAGGAAGGGGTCATCGTCGCCGGCGTCGATCCACAGCCGCGTGCGCCGGTAGGGGCTCGGCTCCTGCCCGGCGGCGGCGATGATGTCGTTGCGCTCGAAGTCGGCGGAGTCGTCGAAGGCGCCTTCGGCGGTCTCCGACGGGGACTCCCAGATCGCCGGCGAGTGGCCGCCGACCGCGCAGAAGCGGAGCGGCGCGAGGCGGGCGATGTCGTACGCCCCGAAGCCGCCCATCGAGATGCCGCCGACCGCGACCTTGCGGGGGTCGATGTCGAAGCGGCGGACCAGCTTCGGGATCAGCTCGTCGAGGACGTAGCTCGCCCAGGGCCCGCTCTCGCGGTCGTGCCAGTAGGAGCTGACGCCGCCGTAGGGGAGGGCGACGACGGGCGCCCGGTCGCGGAGGTCGGCGAGAGCCTCGAACATCGGACCGACGAGGTAGCTGCGCTCGTCCTCGCCGCGCCCGTGCAGGAAGACGAGCAGGCCGCGGCCGTGGTCGGGGATCCGGCGCGGCACCACGACGCGGACGGGCAGTGTCCGTTCGAGCAGGTCGCTGTCGATGTCGATCTTGTGGACCTTCGCGCCGAAGGTCGCCCGGGCCGGCTCGTCGCTGAGCCAGAGCCGCTCGGTCGCGAAAGCGGCGGCGATCACGAGCAGCGCCGCGAGGACGCGCAGCGCGATCGCCCCGGCCGGGTGGGGGGAGCTCGCGATCGCCCGACCGGTCTGCTCGGACGGCGGCGTCTCGGGGTCGCTCACGACAGCGACCGTAGCGGGCACCCGGGTCGGCGCGGGCGCGGCGCTGAGCGGTGGCGTGCACGGGCGCTGCGCCCGGGCTGCCGCGAGTAGAAAGTAGTAAGTTCTACTTCCTACTTTGCCGGTACTGCAATCCCGCATAGACACGGGCTCGGAGGCCTACGCGGTGAACCGCGAGCGGATGCTCGAGCGGCTCGAGAAGCTCGCCGACGAGCAGCGCAAGGCCCGGCTCGGCGGCGGCGAGAAGCGGATCGAGCGCCACCACTCGCGCGGGCGCCTGCTGCCGCGCGAACGGATCGAGCTGCTGCTCGACCGCGACTCGCCGTTCCTCGAGATCGGCGCCCTCTGCGCCTACGGATCCGAGTACGAGGTCGGCGCCTCGCAGGTGAACGGGATCGGCGTCGTCGAGGGGGTCGAGTGCATGGTCGGCGCCTCCGACCCGACCGTCCGCGGCGGCACCTCGAACCCCTACACGCTGCGCAAGAACCTGCGTGCCCAGGAGATCGCGATGACGAACCGGCTGCCGGCGATCGGCTTCGTCGAGTCGGGCGGCGCCGACCTGCCGCGGCAGAAGGAGATCTTCGTCCCCGGCGGAGCCAACTTCCGCAACATCACCCGCAAGTCGGCGGCGGGGATCCCGACGGTCGCGCTCGTCACCGGCAACTCGACCGCAGGCGGCGCCTACCTGCCCGGCATGTCCGACTACACGGTGATGGTCCGCGAGCAGGGGCTGATCTTCCTCGGCGGGCCGCCGCTGGTCAAGATGGCGACCGGGGAGGAGGCCGAGGAGGAGGCGCTCGGCGGCGCCGAGATGCACACCCGCGTCTCGGGGGTCTCCGAGTTCATCGCCGCCGACGAGCGTGACGCCGCCCGGATCGGCCGCGAGATCGTCCGCAACCTGAACTGGCGCAAGCACGGCCCCGAGCCGCGGGGCGAGGGCGCCGAGCCGGTCCACGACCCCGAGGAGCTGCTCGGGATCGCCTCCCACGACCTCCGGGTGCCCTTCGATGCCCGCGAGGTGATCGCCCGGGTCGTCGACGGCTCGCGCTTCGACGAGTTCAAGCCCGCCTACGGGACCCAGCTCGTGACCGGCTGGGCCGAGCTCTGCGGCTGGCCGCTCGCGATCCTCGCCAACAACGGCGTGATCTTCAACGAGGACGCCGAGAAGGCCGCCCACTTCATCCAGCTCGCCGACCGCGTCGACACGCCGCTTCTGTTCATGCAGAACACGACCGGCTACATCGTCGGCGAGGACTACGAGCAGCGCGGCATCGTCAAAGCCGGCGCGAAGATGATCAACGCGGTCGCCAACGCCGGCGTCCCGAAGCTGACGCTGATGATGGGCGGCTCCTACGGCGCCGGCAACTACGGGATGTGTGGGCGCAGCTTCGAGCCCCGCTTCATCTTCAGCTGGCCGAACCACAAGACAGCGGTGATGGGCCCGAAGCAGCTCGCCGGGGTGATGGAGATCGTGATGAGGGCCGGAGCCGAGCGTCGCGGGATCGAGGTCGACGAGGAGGCGCTCGCGGCCGGGACGAAGGCGGTCGAGGAGCAGATCGAGGCCGAGTCGGACGCGTTCGTCGCCAGCGGCGAGCTCTGGGACGATGGGATCATCGACCCGCGCGACACGCGGACGGTGCTCGGGATCGCGCTGTCGGCGGCGCTGAGCGCGGCCTGCGAGGGATCGGGGCGCTTCGGCGTCTTCAGGATGTAGCGGCGATGGCGCGACCGTTCTCGAAGGTGCTCGTCGCCAACCGCGGCGAGATCGCCCGCCGGGTGATCCGCGGTTGCCGGGCCCGCGGCCTCGCGACGGTCGCGGTCCATTCCGAGCCCGACGCCGGGGCGCCGTTCGTCGGCGAGGCCGACGAGGCGGTGCCGCTCGCCGGGGCGGCCGCGGCGGACACCTATCTCGACATCGACCTGCTGCTCGCCGCGGCGGCGCGGACCGGCGCCGACGCCGTCCACCCCGGTTACGGCTTCCTCGCCGAGAACGCCGGGTTCGCCGAGCGGGCGATCGCCGCCGGCCTCGCCTGGATCGGCCCGCCGCCGGCGGCGATCGCGGCGATGGGCTCGAAGGTCCGGGCGCGCGAGCTGATGGAGGCCGCCGGGGTGCCGGTCGTGCCCGGGCGGGCGCTCGGCGACGGCGATGACCTCGCCGGCGCGGCCGCGGAGGTCGGCTACCCGCTGCTGGTCAAGGCGTCGGCCGGAGGCGGCGGCAAGGGGATGCGACCGGTCGCCGGTCCCGGGGACCTCGAGGACGCGGTCGCCGCCGCCCGCCGCGAGGCCGGGGCCGCGTTCGGCGACCCGACCGTCTTCTGCGAGCGCCACCTGCAGCGCCCGCGGCACATCGAGATCCAGGTCCTCGCCGACGCCGATGCCACGGTCAGCCTCGGCGAGCGCGAGTGCTCGGTCCAGCGCCGCCACCAGAAGGTGCTCGAGGAGGCGCCCTCGACCGCCGTCGACCCCGACCTGCGCGAGCGCCTCGGCGCCGCCGCGATCGCCGCCGCCGATGCGGTCGGCTACGTCGGCGCCGGCACCGTCGAGTTCCTGCTCGACCAGGGCGGGGAGTTCTTCTTCCTCGAGATGAACACGCGGCTTCAGGTCGAGCACCCGGTGACCGAGCTCGTCCTCGGCGTCGACCTCGTCGCCGAGCAGCTCCGGATCGCCGCCGGCGGACCGATGTCGGATCGCGCCCGCGAGCCGCGGATCGACGGCCACGCGATCGAGGTTCGCCTCTACGCCGAGGACGCCGCCGCCGGCTTCCTCCCGCAGACCGGGACGGTCGAGCGGATCGAGGTGCCCGGAGCGGAGCCGTTCGCGGTTCCGGACGGCGGCGGGCGGGCGGCGCTCCGGCTCGACTCCGGGGTCGAGGACGGCACCGTCGTCGGGCCCGAGTACGACCCGATGCTGGCGAAGCTGATCGCCTGGGCGCCCGACCGGGAGCTCGCCGCCGCCCGGCTCGCCGCCGCGCTCGCCGCCGCCGAGCTCGACGGCCTCGTCACCAACCGCGACTTCCTCGTCCGCCTGCTTCGCTCCGATCCGTTCGCCGCCGGCGCCACCGACACCGGCCTGCTCGACCGCGAGCCGGAGCTCGGCGAGCCGCTCGTCGAGGCGGCCGCCGCATCCGGCCATCTCGCCGCAGCGGCGCTCGCGGCGATGGCGGAGCGCCGGGCGGAGGCGCCGGTCCTCGGCTTCGCGCCGCCCGGCTTCCGCAACAACTTCTCCGAGCCTCAGCGGATCTCATTCGCGATCCCGAAGGGTGGGGAGGTCGAGGTCGCCTACGCGCTGCGCCGCGACGGTCCCGAGATCGCGGTTGGGGGCGAGGCGCTGGAGGGCGTCCGGATCCACTCGCTCGCTCCCGACCGGGTCGACCTCGAGATCGCCGGCATCCGCCGCCGCTACCGCGTCCGCCGGTCGGGCGATTCCCATCACGTCAACGGTCCCGGTGGCCAGCTCGACCTCACGGAGCTGCCCCGCTACCCAGGGTCCGGCGGCGCGCTCGCCGAGGGCGCCCTCGTGGCGCCGATGCCCGGCAGGGTGATCCGCCTCGCGGTCACCGAGGGCGCCGACGTCGAGGAAGGCGCCCTCGTCGCCGTCCTCGAGGCGATGAAGATGGAGCACGAGCTCCTCGCCCCGGCCGCCGGCACCGTCGCCTCCCTCCACGTCGCCGAGGGCGACCAGGTCGACGCCGGCGCCGCGCTCGCGGTGATCGATCCGGCGGACGCCGCGCCGCGCTGATCGCCGCGGACGCCGCGCCGCGCAATCGCCACGATCGGACGGATCGTCCGGCCGCGCCCGGTCCGGCAGGGTGCTTCCTCGATCGCGTTCCCGCCGGTCCGGCTGGACGCCGCTAATGGCGGCCCGGGCCCGCACCGAAGGTTGATCCAGCGGCTCATCCAGCGCCGGCAGAAGCTCCAGGAAAGGAATCCCCTTGCTCCGACCGACCGTGGCCCTCTCGGCCCTCGCCCTCCTCGTTTCGCTCGCGTTCGCGGGCGGCGCCGTGGCGGCGCCGTCGGCCAAGGACGTCCGCGCCGCGGTCGCACAGGCAAGGGCCGCCAACGTCGCGGCCGTCGATGCCGCCGACGCCGCCGGGGCCGACGCCGTCCGGGCCTTCCGCCGCGCCGTGCGGCAGGACGCGCGCGCCGCCCGGCTCGCGGATCGGGCAGCCGGCTCGCGCGGCGCCGTCGCCGGCGCCCGGATTCTGCGCCGGGCCGCGTCCGGCATCGACCACGGGATCGACGGCTTCGCGCCGGTCCTCGGCCAGGCGCCGCCAGAGCTTCAGGAGGAGATCGCCGCCGCCCTCGAGCGCCTGCACGGCCTCCGCGCCGAGCTGATCGCCGAGCTGACGGGCCTCGTCGACTCGCTGCCGCCCGACGTTCGCGACCAGGTGCTCGCGGCGATCTCGCGCTTCGAGGCCGATGGCGACCTCGACGCCCTCGTCGACGCCCTCGGCGACCCGGACGTGATCGCGGCGGTCCGCGAACGGCTCGGGGAGCTGGTGGGAGAGGTGACCGACTCGATCTGCGAACACCTCGACGAGCTCGAGGAGCTGCTGCCGCCGGGGGCCCTGGACGAGCTCGAGGTCGCCTTCGACCGCGTCGCCGAGCATCTCGACGAGGTGCTGGACCGCCTCGCGGAGATCCTCGGCGACGGCCCCGCCGGCCCGCCGGCCCTGCCCGGTGACCTCTGCGCCGACCTCGAAGAGCTCTTCGGCGAGCTCGGCTTCCCGCTTCCGCCCGGCCTCTGCTCCGCCGCCCCCTGAGCTCACGCCCGCCCCCGGGCCCGCCCGCCCCTGGGTCATCTGACCGTTGAGCAGGAGGGGTGAGATGACCCACCCTGCCGCGGGCGGCGCCTCTTCGCCGGCCTGGGTCATCTCACCCCTGCATAGCGGGGGCAGGATTGCCCACGTCGCGGGAGCGCGTGGGGTCAGCGCGGGTTGGCGTGCACCGCCTCCCAGAGGTAGAGGGAGGCGAGGCTGCGGTGCGGGCTCCAGCGCTCGGCGATCGCCACCGCCTCATCGGGCGAGGGCATCTCGTCGAGCTCGTAGGCGATCTGGATCCCGCGGCGCAGGCCGAGGTCGCCGCCGCTGAAGACGTCGGGGCGGCCGAGGTCGAAGATCAGGAACATCTCGGCGCTCCAGCGGCCGAGGCCGCGCATCGCGACGACCGCCTCGACCACCTCCTCGTCCGACATCGCGTCGAGCGAGTCGAGCAGCAGCTCCTCGGCGACGACCGCCTCGGCGATGCCGATCGCGTAGGAGGCCTTGCGACCGCTCAGCCCGCAGGCGCGGAGGCGCTCCTCCGCGTCCGGCTTGACGAGCTGCCCGGGCGTCGGCGGCCCGTCGAAGGCCTCCTCGACCCGACCCCAGATCGTCCGCGCCGCCGCGGTCGAGACCTGCTGGCCGACGATGATCCGGCAGAGCGCGACGAACCGGTCGCGGTCGCGGTCGGCACGCCGCGCGGCGATCAACTCGGCGTCCACGGCGGCGATCACCCGGGCGAGCTTCGGATCGAGCGCGGCGAGCTCCTCGTGTGCGGCGGCCATCTCGCTCAGCGTCCCTTCCACACCGGATCGCGCTTTTCGGCGAAGGCGCGGACGCCCTCGCGGAAGTCCTCGGAGGCGAAGCAGGACTCGCGCAGGGCGACGAGCTCGTCGACCTGCTTGGGGCTGAGCCGCGGGAACCGGGTCAGCGTCTCGATCGCGTGCTTGTTGCCGCGCAGCGACAGCGGCGCGCCGGCGGCGATCTGCGACGCGAGCTCGAGCGAGCGCGCCTCGACCTCGGCCGCGGGGCAGGTCTCGTGGACGAGGCCGATCCGCTCGGCCCGCTCGCCGTCGAGGAGGCGGCCGGTCAGGAACAGCTCTTTCGTCCGCGGGACGCCGACCGTGTCGATGAAGCGCTCGAGACCGGTGTGGCCGTAGATCAGCCCGAGCTTCGCCGGCGGCATCCCGAGCTTCGCCTCGACCGCGCAGACCCGGAGGTCGCAGCGGACGGCGAGCTCGAGACCGCCGCCGAGGCAGTGGCCGTTGATCGCCGCGATCACCGGGTAGGGATGGGCGCTGACCGCGTCCATGGCCGCCGTGAACGGGTGGGCGACGAGCGCCTCGGCGTCGCGCTCGAACGTCTCCTCGGGGATCGCGCCGATGTCGTAGCCGGCCGAGAACGCCTTGCCGGCGCCGGTGACGATCACGCAGCGGACGTCGATCCCGTGGTCGAGGCGGGGGAGGGTCTCGGTGATCGCGTCGAGGACGGCGTGGGAGAGCGGGTTGCGCTTCTCCGGGTTGCTCAGGGTCAGGCGCGCGACCGCGTCGGCGGGGAAGTCGAGCAGCACCTCCCCGCCGGCCAGCTCCCGCGATCCCCGGTTCGCACCCTCCGCGCCCGTCATCGCCGGCAGGGTACGCGAGCGCGACCGGCCGGGCGGCCGGGGGTCCCGTCCGGTGGGCGCATCGCGCTAACGTCCCGTGCTCAGCCCGATCCGAGCAGCGAACCAGGAGCAGCAAGTGGAGCCCACCGCCACCGCCCAAGCAGAAGCGTCCACGAACGGGAAGTCGGGCGAAGCCTCCGGTCGTACCGTCGAGGTCCACAACCCCGCGACCGGCAAGCTGATCGGGACCGTGCCGGCGATGGGTCCCGACGAGGTCGCGGCCGCGGTCGAGCGCGCCCGCGCCGCTCAGCCCGCCTGGGAGGCGGCCGGCTTCGCCGAGCGCGGGCGGATCCTCCGCCGCGCCCAGAAGTGGACGCTCGACAACGCCGAGCGGATCATCGCGACGATCGTCGCCGAGAACGGCAAGACCTACGAGGACGCGCAGCTCGCCGAGGTCTCCTACGCGGCCTCCGCGTTCGGGTTCTGGGCAAAGAACGCGCCCGAGTTCCTCGCCGACGAGCGGATCAAGTCGGCCTCGCCGTTCGTGCTCGGCCGCAAGCTCAAGGTCCGCTACGCGCCGGTCGGCGTCGTCGGCGTGATCGGCCCGTGGAACTACCCGCTGACGAACTCGTTCGGCGACTGCATCCCTGCCCTCGCGGCCGGCAACGCGGTCGTGCTGAAGCCGGCGACGCTGACGCCGATGACGTCGCTTCTGATGGCCGAGGGCCTGCGCGAGTGCGGCCTCCCCGAGGACGTCTTCGGTGTCGCCGTCGGCGAGGGCAGCGCGATCGGCAACGCGCTGATCGACGCCGTCGACTTCGTCATGTTCACCGGCTCGACCGAGGTCGGCAAGAAGGTGATGGCGCGGGCGGCGGAGACGCTGACGCCGACCGCGATGGAGCTCGGCGGCAAGGACCCGATGATCGTCCTCCGCGACGCCAACCTCGAGCGCGCTGCCAACGCCGCCGTCCATTACTCGATGCAGAACGGCGGCCAGACCTGCATCTCGGTCGAGCGCGTCTACGTCGAGGAGCCCGTCTACGAGGACTTCGTCGCCCGCGTCACCGAGAAGATGCGGTCGCTGCGCCAGGGCGTCCCCGGCGGGCCGGCCCAGGTCGACGTCGGCGCGATGACCTCTCCGGGGCAGACCGACCTCGTCGAGGAGCAGGTCAACGACGCCCTCGCCCACGGCGCCCGCGCCGTGGTCGGCGGGCACCGCGGCCCCGGCCCCGGCGACTTCTTCGAGCCGACCCTGCTGCTCGACGTCGACCACTCGATGGAGGCGATGAAGGAGGAGACGTTCGGCCCGACGCTGCCGGTGATGAAGGTCAAGGACGCCGAGGAGGCGATCGAGCTCGCCAACGACTCGCCCTACGGGCTGCAGGCCTCGGTCTGGACCAAGGACGTCGAGCGCGGCGAGCAGATCGCGCGCCGAATCGAGTCCGGCGTCGTCTGCGTCAACGACGCCCAGCTCAACTACGTCGCGCTCGAGCTGCCGATGGGAGGCTGGAAGGCCTCGGGCATCGGCTCCCGTCACGGCGCCGGCGGGATCCGCAAGTACACCAGGCAGCAGACCCTTCTCGTCACCCGGTTCGCACCGACCGACAAGGACGTTCACATGCTCCCCTACGACTCGCCGCGGAAGACGAAGCTGCTCGGGCGCGGCTTCAAGCTGCTCTGGGGCCGCGGCAAGCGGGACTAGGAGCCGGGAGGGGAACGAGATGGCATCGGATTACACGAAAGCCAACCTCGCCGCCGACGTCCCCGACGTCGCGGCCGCGATGGGCGTCGAGGGCGTCAGCGCGCACTTCGCCGCGCAGCCGCTGGAGGCGCAGCAGACCGGAATCAGCCTGCAGCGGCTCGAGCCGGGGACGCGGATCCCGTTCGGGCACCGGCAGAACGTCCAGGAGGAGATCTACGTCGTGATCGCCGGCGGCGGCAGGATGAGGCTCGACGACGAGGTGATCGCAGTCGGCGCGCTCGACGCGATCCGCGTCGCCCCAGCGGTGATCCGCAACTTCGAGGCCGGTCCCGATGGCATGGACCTACTCGCCTTCGGCGCCCCGCGCGAGGCCGGCGAGGAGGCGACCAGCGACGGTGAGATGTTCCCCGGCTGGTGGGGCGACGAGGACTTCTGATCGCAGTGTGATCCGAATACCCGGGGGTGGCACGGATCTTCCTGCGATGGGCTGCGCAATCCGTGCCACCGGCGGCTGAGCGTCCGGTCGTGGCCCGGCTGCGATCCTTGGGGGCATGGAGCAGCGGCTCAGCCTCGTAACGCTCGGCGTCGCCGACCTCGAGCGCGCGGTCGGCTTCTACGCGTCGCTCGGCTGGGCGCCGGGCAACGACTGGCGGGCCCAGGGCGTCGCGTTCTTCCAGGCGGGCGGGATGGCCGTGGCGCTGTGGGGCCGCGACGAGCTCGCCGCCGACAGCACGGTCGAGGACCCGGGCGGCTGGGGCGGGGTGACCCTCGCCCACAACGTCCGCTCGCCGGCCGAGGTCGACGCCGTGCTCGCCGAGGCCGAGACCGCCGGCGCGACGATCGGCCGCCCCGGCGCGGAGACGTTCTGGGGCGGCTACTCGGGCCTGTTCATCGACCCCGACGGCCACCCCTGGGAGGTCGCCCACAACCCGCGCTGGGAAATCGCCGAGGACGGCTCGATCACGATCTGACGCCCCGACCGGACGGCCGCCGAGAATGCACGATCGGGGGCGCCATGCGCCCACATTCGTACGTTCTCGCTCGCGGGCAGGGGGAAGAGGTGCCGACGGATCCCTTCCCGGATCATCGGTCCGCGGCGGCGCCTGGAGATGACTCCGGCGGAACGCTCCGGGCTTCGCCCGTCCGCTTCCGCCGGCTCCGGTGGCGATCCGCGGCGGCGCTGAGGTCACGGCATCTCCGCGGGCTTCGCCCTGCGAGATGCCGGAGACGGTGCGCCGCCCGTTGGTGGCCCAAGCACGGCCCAACCCCGGCCGGCCCGCCTACTCCAGGACGACCAGGACGTCGCCCTCGCTCACCGACTGGCCCTCCTGGCAGCGGATCTCGGCGACGGTTCCGGCGTCCTCGGCCTCGACCGGCATCTCCATCTTCATCGACTCGAGGATGACGACCGTGTCGTCGAGGGCTACATCGTCGCCGACGGCGACCTCGATCTTCCAGACGGTTCCGGTGACGTGGGCGGGGATGTCCGGCACGGGGCGGCAGAATAGTCGCCGGTGGCGGCGGAACCCGAGAGCGGTGCGGGGCGGGGAGGACGGGTGGCGATCGTCGCCGCCCGCGACGAGGCGGACCGGATCGGGGCGACGCTCGGGGCGCTCGCGGCAGCCTTCCCCGGGATCGAGCTCTGGGTCGCCGACGACGCCTCCAGCGACGGCACCCGCGACGCCGCGCTGGCCGCCGGCGCCACTGTGATCGGCCGTAACCGCCCGCACGGGAAAGGCGGCAACGTCACCGCCGCGGCGACGGCCGCGCTCGACGGCCTCGACCCGGACGCCGTCGTCCTGCTCTGCGACGGCGACCTCGCGGAGACGGCGGGACGCCTGATGCCGCTGGCCGCCGCGGTCGAGGCCGACGAGGCCGACCTCGCGATCGCCGCCTTCGAGCGCAAGGCGGGCGGGGGGCTCGGCCTCGCCAAGGGCTACGCCCGCTGGGCTATTCGCCGCCTGTCGGGGGTCGAGACGACGGCGCCGATCTCCGGTCAGCGGGCGCTCCGGGCGAGCACCCTCGCCGAGCTGTTGCCGTTCGCGCCCCGCTACGGGATGGAGCTGGGGATGACGGTCGACGCCGCCCGCGCCGGCTACCGGGTCGTCGAGATCGAGCTCGACCTCGCCCACCGCGCGACCGGCAGGAGCCTCGCCGGCTTCCTCCACCGCGGCCGCCAGCTCAGTGACTTCGTCGCCGCCTACCGCGACCGCAGCGGCTCCACGCGCGGACCTGCCGGGAGGCGGGCCGGGGCGTGACCCGGCCCGGCGCAGTCGAGCAGCCCGGAGGGCTGCGAGTCGCGCAGTGATCTAGGCTCGCGCCGCGGTGATCCTCGCGATCGACCAGGGCACGACCGGCACGACCTGCCTCGTCTTCGACGGCGAGGGCCGGATCGCCGGCCGGGCCTACGCGGAGATCACCCAGCGCTTTCCGCATCCGGGCTGGGTCGAGCACGACGCGAACGAGATCTGGGAGGTGACCCGCGCGGTCGGGCGTGAGGCTCTCGTCGACGCCGGGGTCGAGGGCCGCGAGCTCGACGCGATCGGGATCACGAACCAGCGCGAGACGGTCGTCGCCTGGGACGCGGCGAGCGGGGAGCCGATCCATCACGCGCTCGTCTGGCAGGACCGGCGCACCGCCGACCGCTGCCGCGAGCTTGCGGCAGCGGGCCACACGGGCCTCGTCCGCGAGCGCACCGGCCTCGTCATCGACCCCTACTTCTCCGGCACGAAGATCGAATGGCTGCTCGCCAACGTGGACGGCGCCCGCGACGCCCGCTTCGGCACGATCGACTCGTGGCTCGTCCACAAGCTCTGCGGCGTCCACGTCACCGACCTCTCGAACGCGTCGCGGACGATGCTGCTGGACATCCGCCGCGGGGAGTGGGACCCCGATCTCTGCGACCTGCTCGGCATCGATCCCGGCTCGCTGCCGGATCCGCGCGGCTCCGCGGAGGTCCATGGGACCACGAGCGAGTTCGGGGGCGAGGTGCCCGTCGCCGGGATCGCGGGGGACCAGCAGGCGGCGCTGTTCGGCCAGGCCTGCCATGCCCCCGGCGACGCCAAGAACACCTACGGGACCGGCAGCTTCGTGCTCCTCAACAGCGGCGAGCGGGCGCCGGAGCCGGTCGAGGGCCTGCTCGGCACGATCGCCTGGGGGATCGGCGGGCACACCACCTACGCGCTCGAGGCGGCCGTCTTCGTGACCGGGTCCGCCGTCCAGTGGCTGCGCGACGGCCTCGGGCTGATCGACTCAGCCGCCGAGACGGCGGCGCTCGCCGCCTCGCTGGACACGAATGACGACGTCTTCTTCGTCCCGGCGCTGACCGGCCTCGGCTCGCCGCACTGGGATCCCTACGCGCGCGGCATGCTGATCGGGCTCACCCGCGGCACCGGGCGGGCCCACCTCGCCCGGGCGACCCTGGAGGCGATCGCCTACCAGACGGTCGACGCCGTGCGCGCCCAGGAGGCGGCGTCGGGTGTTCGCCTGAGCGCGCTCCGCGCCGACGGCGGCGCCGTCGCCAACGAGTGGCTGATGCAGTTCCAGGCCGACGTCCTCGGGGCGCCCGTCGTCGTCCCCGAGATCGCCGAGACGACGGCGCTCGGCGCCGCCTACCTGGCCGGGCTCGCGGTCGGCATCTGGGATCGGGAGGAGGTCGCCTCGATGTGGAGGCAGCGGGTCGCCTACGAGCCGCGGATGACGGCCGACCGCCGCCGGGCGCTGCTCGACCGCTGGCACGAGGCGGTCGCGCGGGCGCGCGAGTGGGCCCGCCCGGCGACGTAGGATGATGCCGCCGTGAGCACCCATCTGGTCACCGGCTTTCCCGGCTTCATCGGGCGGCGGCTGGTCGCGGCGCTGCTCGAGCGTGAGGCCGGGGACCGCGTCATCGCCCTCGTCGAGCCGCGCATGGTCGAGCCCGCGCGCGAGGCGGCGATGGCGATCGACGGCGGCCCGCGGATCGAGGTGATCGCCGGGGACATCGCCGAGCCGCGGCTCGGCCTCGGCGCCGACCGCTACGAGCGCCTCGCCGCCGAGGTCGAGGTCGTCCACCACCTGGCCGCTGTCTACGACCTCGCGGTCCCGGCCGCGATCGCCCACCGCGTCAACGTCGAGGGGACCGGCAACGTCCTCGCCTTCTGCCGCGACGCGGAGCGGCTCGAGCGGCTCAGCTACGCCAGCACCGCGTACGTCGCCGGCGATCGCACCGGCGTCGTCTACGAGCACGAGCTCGACCGCGGCCAGGGATTCAAGAACCACTACGAGGCGACGAAGTTCCAGGCCGAGGTCTGGGTGCGCAGCATGATCGACGAGATCCCGACGACGATCGTGCGGCCCGCGATCGTCGTCGGCGACTCGCGCACCGGTGAGACGCAGAAGTTCGACGGCCCCTACTACATGCTCCGCTTCATCGCCGCGTCCGCCGGGCGCGACCTGCCGGTCTCGAACATCGGCCGCGGCGCGGCGCCGTTCAACGTCGTCCCCGTCGACTTCATCGTCACCGCGATGGTCGCTCTCTGCGGCAGCGAGGATGCGGCCGGGGAGACCGTTCACCTCTGCGATCCCGACCCGCTCAGCTCGGCGGGGATGTTCGCGCTGCTGGCTGAGCTCTATCCGGCCCGCCAGGCCTCGTGGCGGTTGCCGCCGCGCCTGGTCGAGGCGGCCCTCCGGCTCGGACCGGTCCGCCGCCTCTACGGCGGGACCCCGGCCGAGTCGGTCCGCTACCTCAACCACCCGGCCCGCTACGACACCCGCCGCGCCACCGAGCTGCTCGGGGCCTCCGACCTGCGCTGCCCGCGGTTCGCGGAGTACGCGCCCGCGGTCGTCCGCTACTTCCGCGAGCACGAGGGCGACCCGGCGCTGGCGCCCGCGGCGAGGTCCCGGTAACCGGCGTTCGTCGCGGGGGTAGGACAGGTGGCGCCGCGCGCGCCGCGACCACGGGATGTCCGACCTCAAGCCACAGCGATACAAGGACGAGCGGCCGGCCGAGCTGTTCGACGAGTTCCACGAGTACTCGCGTGACCGCGACCCCGTCTTCGTCTACGAGCTCGTCCGCCTGGTCACGACGCCGATCTCGCTGACGCTCTACCGGACGCGGCAGATCGAGGTCGACAACGTTCCCGCGACGGGGCCGGCGATCCTCGCCGCCAACCACTTCTCCAACTACGACCACTTCCTCGCCGGCGTCTGGCTGCGCAGGAAGATCCGCTTCATGGCGAAGTCGCAGATGTTTCGCCACAACCGCATCCTCGACTTCATCTACAAGTACGGAGGGGTCTTCCCGATCCGCCGCGGCCACGCCGACGAGGCGGCGTTCGAGACCGTCCACGCGATCCTCGCCCGCGGCGGCTGCGTGATGATCTACTGCGAGGGCGGGCGCTCGCGGACCGGGGAGCTCGGCGAGCCGAAGCCGGGCGTCGGCCGCGCCGCGCTCGAGAGCGGCGTCCCGGTCGTCCCGGTCGCGATCCACGGCTCGAAGGGGATCCGCGGCTGGCGGCGCCTGCGGTTCCCGAAGATCACGATCCACTATGGGGAGCCGATCAGCTTCGACGTCGTCGCCGAGCCGACCCGCGAGCAGCAGCTCGAGGCGGCCACGGAGATCTTCACCCACGTCCGCGAGATGTACGGCGAGATCGAGCGTGACGGCCGGGCGTCGGTGATCAAGCGGGTCCGCGAGGGCAGGCCGGCGCCGTCCCCGCGCTACTCGTAGCCCTTCGCCACCGTCTTCCAGCGCTCCGGGTCGTGCCCGGGGATGATCTCCGCACGCGGATAGGTTCGAGCGAACTGCTGCAGCTCGCGCAGCGACCGGCGCCAGCGGTGCATGTCGAGCGGGCGCGGCGGCGGGTTGCCCCCCTCGAGCTGGGCCTGCGTGTAGATCGCGTCGCCGGCGATCACGAGATCGCGGTCACGCAGGCGTGCGACCACCGAGCAGTGGCCGGCGGAATGGCCGGGCGTGTAGACGAGGCGAACGCTGCCGTCGCCGAACAGGTCGAAGCTGCGCCCGAAGCTCGCGTAGGAGGCGATGCCGGGCCCGTCGAAGTCGATCGTCCGGTAGTCGAAGAGGTAGTCGTAGTGGGCGGGCCTGTAGCCACGAAGAAACGGCCGCGGGTCGCTGGTGGCGGCCTCCCATTCCGCCTTCGAGAGGACGAACGTCGCGTCCGGGTACTCGGCGATCCCGGACGCGTGGTCGAAGTGGAGATGGGTGAGCACGACCGTCCTCAGCCCGCCCGCGTCGATGCCGCGCTCGCGGAGCTGGGCGGGGATGTCGCGACCGGGCTCGATCCCGGGCCGTCCGAAGCGCGTGACGAGGCGGCCGAGATTGGCGGCGGGCTTCGCCGCCACCGAGGCGTGAAAGCCGGTGTCGACGAGCATCGGGCCCGCGGTCGGGTGGGTGATCAGGTAGGCGGGGACCGGAACCCGCCACCAGCGCGAGCGCGGCGTGCCCAGGCCGAGCATCCGCAGCGTCGCGAGGCGGCCGCCGCGGCTCTCGAAGAACCCCGAGGGCCCGGAGATCGAACCGCCGAGGAGCGGCTCGACGCGGACGGTCGAGCCGGGCTCGCCGCCGCCCGGCAGCGGCTCCCGGAGCGCCTTCGCTTCTGCCTTCATCCGCCCGCAGGCTACTCGCCGCAGGCTGCGCCTCCCCGCCTCCGGGCAGCGCCCGCACGGGCGCTGGCATAGGCTGGCGGCGGTGACGTCGCGACCGTCGGAGATCTTCGCTCCCGGGCTCCTCGACGGATCGGTGTGCATCGTCTCCGGCGCCGGCTCCGGGCTCGGGCGGGAGACGGCGCTCGAGCTCGCCCGCCTCGGGGCGACCGTGGTCGGCTGCGGACGGCGGGCCGAGCCGATCGAGCAGACGCGGGACGCGGTCGAGGCGCTCGGCGGGACCGCGGACGCCGTCGCGACCGACATCCGCGACGAGGGCGCGGTCGCCGATCTCGTCGACCTCACCCTCGACCGGCACGGGCGGCTCGACCTGCTCGTCAACAACGCCGGCGGCCAGTTCCTCGCTCCGGCCGAGGCGATCAGCGGCAAGGGCTTCCGCACCGTGACCGAGCTCAACGTGCAGGGGACCTGGAACATGACCCACGCTGCGGCGACGAAGGCCTTCATCCCGCAGCGCTCGGGCAAGGTCGTCAGCATCACCCTCTCGCCCCACAACGGGATGCCGGGGATGGTCCACTCCGGGGCCGCCCGGGCGGCGGTCGAGAACATGATGCGGACGCTGTCGATCGAGTGGTCGCGCTTCGGGATCCGGCTCTGCGCGATCGCGCCGGGGCAGTTCGAGACCGAGGTCTTCCGCACCAAGTATCCACCCGAGCTCGTCGAGATGGCGCCGCGAACGGTCCCGCTCGGCCGCCTCGGCCGACCCGAGGAGGTCGCCTGGCTGGTCGCCTACCTCGCCTCCCCGGCGGGTGACTTCTTCAGCGGCGCGGTGCTGACGATCGACGGCGCCCGCGACAACTGGTTCGGGGCCTGGCCGCCCGCCGCGCCGACCGGAGAGGCCGGAGAGCCTCCGGTCGAGGAGCGGCGCTGAGCGGCGGCAGGAGTCCAGCCGTGCCCAGCGAACCCGCCCCCGTCGACGATAGGACCGGGAGGCGGGCTTGAGCTCAGAGACCAACAAGCGACTGGCGCTGGCGGCGATGATCTGCGCCGTCGCGATGACGTTCATCGACCAGACGATCGTCTCGATCGCGATCCCCGACCTGCAGGAGGACCTCGGTCTGAGTGAGGCCGGCGTCCAGTGGGTCGTCAACGGCTACCTGGTGGCACTTGCGGCTCTCTTCGCCTTCGGCGGCCGGATCGCCGACGTCGCCGGACACCGGCGGATGGTCCTGATCGGAATCGCGGTCTTCGCCTCCGCCTCGGCCCTCTGCGGGGCGACGCCCGACGGCAGCATCGCCGAGGCCTGGCTGATCTTCTGGCGGGTCGTCCAGGGTGCCGGCGCCGCGATCATGTTCCCGGCGGCGCTCGCGATCGTCGTCGCGGCCTTTCCCCGCGACGAGCGCGGCAGGGCGATGGCGACGTTCTTCGGGATCGCCGGCGGGCTGACCGCGGTCGGCCCGCTGGCCGGCGGCTACCTGATCGAGCTGTCCTGGCGGGCGATCTTCTGGATCAACGTTCCGGTGGCGATTGCCGCGGTGCTGCTGACGCTGCGCGCCCGGCCCGACGACACCCGGCGCCCGGCGCCGGTCGACTACCGCGGCGCCGTCCTCGCCGCGCTCGGGCTCGGCCTGCTCGTGCTCGGCCTGCAGCAGTCGAGCGCCTGGGGCTGGGACAGCCCGGCGACATGGGCCTCGATCGCGGTCGGGCTCGCCCTGATCGCCGTCTTCATCCGCGTCGAGCTCGCCACCGATCCGCCGCTGATGCAGCTCCGGATCTTCGCCGGCCGGGCGTTCGCCGGCGACAACGCGGTCCTCTTCCTGATCTCGATCGCGTTCGTGCCGATGTTCCTGTTCGCGAGCATGTACTCGCAGATCTCGCTCGGCTTCGACGCCAGCAACGCCGGCCTCTACATCGGGATCTTCTTCGCCGGCTTCGTGATCGCGGCGCAGTGGGGCGGCCGGATGCTCGACCGGGGCGGCGCCCGGACGCCGGTCGTGATCGGCTGCGCGATCGCCGCCGTCGGCTTCTACCTCTGGGCCGAGTCGATGCCCGACGTCGCCTCCGGCGCCGACTGGGACCAGTGGTGGCGGATCATGATCGCCGGCGCCGGCACCGGCTTCGTCCTCGGTCCGGTCACCACCGACGCCCTCAACAGGGCCCCGCACACGAGCTACGGCGAGGTCACCGGGATCACCCAGACGATGCGCAACGTCGGCGCCAGCGTCGGCCTCGCGGTTCTCGGAACGCTTCTGATCTCCGAGAACAGGTCGAACGTCGAGACCCGGTTCGAGGACCTCGGTGCGACGAAGTCGCAGGCCGATGCCGTCGTCGACTCGCTCAGCCAGTCCGGCGGCGGCGCGTCCGACTCGCTCGAGCACGCGGGCGCCAAGGCCGAGCAGTTCTTCGAGGCGGTCCAGGACGGCTTCGCCCAATCCACCCAGATCATCTTCTACGGCATGGCGATCGCGATGCTCCTCGCCGGCATCGTCGCCCTGGCGACGATTCCCCGCGGCAGGGCACCCGAGGCCGAGATCCTCGCCGAGCCCGAGGCGACCGACAGCCCCGAGGAGACCCCGGCCGGGGTTCGGGACCCGGCTGGCTCGCCGCCCACTTCCTAGGCGGCGCGCTGCGCTCATTCACGCGTGGGCGATAACGACGAGGATTTCGTCGCGATCGCCCATCCGTTCGACGCGCGCTCGTTCTCGCTCGCCGAGACAGATCCGACCGGATGCTCCGGGCTTCGCCCGTCCGCTTCGGCCGGCTCCCGTGGCGAACCGCGGCGGCGCTCAGGTCACGGCAGCCCTGTCGGGCCCCCGGAAGCGCTGCGCCGCCTGTTGGTCTGCGCGGCCGGGTAACCGCCGTGCGAGGCTCCTACGAGTACATCCCCGTGAACTGGCCGCCGGTGACGTTGATGACCTGGCCGTGGATGTAGTTGGCGTAGTCGGAGCAGAGCAGCAGGACCGGACCGGCGGCCTCCTCGGGCTTCGCGGGACGGCCGAGCGGGATCATCATCGCCGCCATCTGGCGCATCTGCTCGGGGATGCCGAGCTCGATCTTCTCGCCCTCGCGCTCGATCGTGCCCGCGGCCTCTTTCGAAGCCGTCAGGCGCGTCTCGACGAAGCCGAAGGCGATCGCGTTGCAGTTGATCCTGAACTGCCCCCACTCCTTGGCGATCGTCTTCGTCAGGCCGGTGACGCCGGCCTTCGCCGCCGAGTAGTTGGCCTGCCCGGCGTTGCCCATCGTCCCCGAGACCGACGAGATGTTGACGATCTTGCGGAACACCTCGCGCCCCTCCTCGCGCTCCGCCTTGGCGGCCTCGCGCCAGTGCGGGGCGAGGGCGCGGATGACACGGAACGGCACGATCGTGTGGATGTCGAGCATCGCCTGGAACTGCTCGTCGGTCATCTGGTGGACGACGCCGTCCCACGTGTAGCCGGCGTTGTTGACGACCGCGTCGACGGCTCCGAACGCGTCGACGGCCGCGGCGACGAGCTCGTCGGCCGCCCCGGGGGCGGTCAGATCGCCGCTGAATACGGCGGTCTCGCCGTCGATCTCGCTCGCCGCCTGCTCGGCGACGTCCCCGTCGATGTCGTTGATCAGCACCTTCGCCCCCTCGGCGGCGAACAGCTCCGCCGTCGCCCGGCCGATGCCGCGGGCCGAGCCGGTGATGATCGCCGCCTTGCCGTCGAGAAGTCCCATGTCGCGTGTCTCCTTGTCGTGGGATGAAGCCCGCGGGACTCTATTTCCTGGCGGGCGGGCGGAACATCACGTGGACGTCGAGGCCGGGCGCCAGCGATCCCGAGCCGATCACGTCGAAGCCGCGGCGCCGGTAGAAGTCGAGGTTCTCCCCGGTGTGGGTGTCGAGGGCGCAGGCGTCGCCGGCGGCGTCGCGGATCGCGAGGTCGTGGTCGAGCAGCCGTCCGCCGAGGCCGCGCCCGTGCAGATCGGGATCGGTCGCGATCGTGTCGAGGTACCAGTGCTCGCCGGCCGGCTTCAGCGAGGCGATCAGCTCGTCGCCGGCGCGCATCGCCTCCGCCACCTCGCCGAAAGCAGCGTAGTCCTCCGCGCTGCGACGGCTCCGCAGCGACCCCACGCCGGGCGGGATCCACATCGTCACGGCGTGGCCGCCGATCGTCCAGCACTCGCCGTCGGGGATGAAGCGCCGGACGAGGTCGAGCCGGAAGCGCTCGAAGATCCGCTCCTCGCGATCGCTCGGGTCCGGCATCGCCCACGCGCCCCAGGGCTCGTGCCAGGCGAACGCGCGGGCGAGCACGCGGGCGGCCCGGTCGGCGTCGTCGAGCTCGAGCCGCCGCGGCCGCTCAGAGGCCGAAGCCGCGCCCAAGGATCTCCTTCATCACCTCATCGGTGCCGCCGCCGATCGGCCCGAGGCGGGCATCGCGGAGGACCCGCTCGACCTCGTACTCGCGCATGTAGCCGTAGCCGCCGTGGATCTGGACCGCCTCGTCGGCGGTCTCGACGGCGGCGCGCTGGGTGAACAGCTTCGCGGCCGTCACCTCGCGCAGCGCGTCCTGCCCCGAGTCCAGGAGCCGCAGCGCCGCGTAGCTCATCGCCCGCCCCGCCTCGAGCTTGGTCGCCATCTCGGCGATCTTGTGGCGGATCGCCTGGAAGCTCCCGATCGCGCGGCCGAAGGCCCGCCGCTCGAGCGCGTAGGCGACCGAGCGGCGCAGGCACCAGTCCATCGCGCCGACGGCGCCGAGCGCCATCAGCAGACGCTCCCACTGGAAGTTGGCCATGATCAGCTTGAAGCCCTCGTTCTCCGCCCCGAGCAGGTTCTCTTCGGGGACGTGGACGTCGGTGAAGGCGAGCTCGCCGGTGTCGGAGGAGTGCCAGCCGAGCTTCTCCAGCTTCCTCGAGACCTCGTAGCCCTCCATCCCGCGCTCGAGGATCAGGAAGGAGATCCCGGCGTGTCCGCCCTCGGGCCGGGTCCTGACCGCGCAGACGAGGAAGTCGGCGCGGACGCCGTTGGTGATGAAGGTCTTCGACCCGTTGACGAGCCAGCCCCCGTCGACCCGCTTGGCCGTCGTCCTGATCGAGGCGACGTCGGAGCCGGCGCCGGGCTCGGTGATCCCGAGGGCGGCGATCCGCTCGCCGGCGATCGCCGGACGCAGGAATCGCTCGTGCTGCTCGGCGGTGCCGAAGCTGAAGATCGGCGGCGTGGCGATCCCGGTGTGGGCGCCGAGGCCCGCGCCGACCCCGCCGCAGGCGCCGGCGGCCGCGAGCTCCTCGGCCCAGACGGCGTCGTGGACGGCGTCGCCCCCCTGGCCGCCGAGCCGTTCCGGGTACTTGAGGCCGAGGAAGCCGAGCTCGGCCGCGCGATCGAAGAGCTCGCGCGGGAACTCGCGGCGCCGCTCCCACGTGTCCTGCTCGGGGACGATCTCCGATTCGACCCAGCGCCGCACGGTGGCGCGCAGGTCCTCGTGCTCGTCGGTGAACGGGGGGGAGGGCGCCCGCACGCCGCTGTCGGAGATGACGCTCATCCGCTGCACGGTACTGCCGCCGCCGCCCGGCACCGGTTGGCGCCTAGCCGCCGAGCAGCTCGCGCAGGCGCTCGAGCAGCGCCCCGGCGTCGAACGGCTTGTCGATGAAGGCGACCCGCCCGGCCGTCGGCCCGAGGTCGGACGGCGGCGTGTCGTCGCTGTAGCCCGACATGAAGAGGACGTGCAGGCCCGGCCGCATCGCCACGGCGCGACGGGCGAGATCGTCACCGCGCATCCCCGGCATGACGACGTCGGCGAGGAGCAGGTCGAAGCCGTTGGCGCGATCGTCGAGCAGCTCGAGCGCCTCGACGCCCCCCGGGCAGGAGCTGATCCGGTACCCGGCCGTCTCGAGGATCCGCTCCGCGACGCGGCGCACCGCCTCGTCGTCCTCGGCGATCAGGACCGCCTCGCCGCGGCCCGCCGGGGCCGCCCGGGTCGGCCGGGTGGGCACGGCCGGGGCGCTGCGGCTCGCCGGCAGGTGGATCTCGACGCTGGTGCCGCGCCCGGGCTGGGACGAGAGGTCGACGAGGCCGCCCACCTGGGTCACGATCGTGTAGACGGTCGCGAGGCCGAGGCCCGTGCCCTGGCCCGCCGCCTTCGTCGTGAACATCGGCTCGAAGGCGCGGGCGGCGACCTCGCTGTCCATGCCGACCCCGGTGTCGCTGACGAGCAGCCGCACGAACCGCCCGGGCTCCGCTCCCGGATAGGCGGCGGTCTCGGCCGGGCCGAGCTCGGCGTTGCCGGTCTCGAAGGTCAACGTGCCCCCTGCGGGCATCGCATCGCGGGCGTTGACCGCGAGGTTGATCAGGACCTGCTCGATCCGCGCCGGGTCTTCGGCGAGCGGCCACAGCCCCGGGTCCAGCCGGCGCTCGACGGTGATGTGCTCGCCGATCGTCGAGCGCAGGAATCCGTCGAGGCCCGTGATCAGCTCGTTCAGGTCGAAGACGACCGTGGCGCCGCTCTCGCGGCGGGCCAGGATCATGAGCTGGCGGACGAGGCCGACGCCCCGCTCGGCGGCGCGCTTGATCTCCTCGATGTCGGCGGCGGCGGGCGAGCCCGGAGGGACCGATCCCTGGGCGAATCGGGCGTAGTTGATGATCACCCCGAGGATGTTGTTGAAGTCGTGTGCGATCCCGCCCGCGAGCTGGCCGATGACCTGAAGCGGGGACTCGTCCGGCGGCGGCGACCGGCGCTCATCCTCCGGCGGCATCGAGGCGGGACGGCTCACTCGAGCAGGCCCCATCGCATCGCGGTCGCCACAGCGGCTGCGCGGTCGCAGACCCCGAGCTTGTCGTAGAGGTTGTGGAGGTGGGTCTTGACGGTCGCCTCCGACAGGTGCAATTCGGCGCCGATGCGGGCCGCGGTCCGACCCTCGGCGAGCAGGCTCAGGACCTCGCCCTCGCGGGCGGTCAGCGCCGGCCTCCCCGCGGCCTCGCGGAGCTGGATCTCGGTTGCGATCCCGGCCGCGAGCTGCGGCGCGATCACGGTCTCGCCGTTCGCGGCCGCGACGATCGACTCGCACAGCTCGGCATGGTCGGACGCCTTGGACACGTAGCCGGCGGCACCGTCGGCGAGGGCCTTGTAGGCGACTTCCGAGTCCTCGTAGCCGGTCAGCAGCAGGACCCGGGTCCGGAGCCCGTCGCGGTGGGCGGCGCCGACGATCTTCAGCCCGTCGAGGCCGGGCATCCGCACGTCGACGACGGCGACGTCGGGCTCGAGCTCACGGATCCGCTCGAGCGCCTGCCGCCCGTCCGCCGTGGAGCCGACCAGCTCGAGGTCGCCGCGCTCGCTGATCGCCCGCTCGAGCCCCTGCCGGTAGACCGGGTGGTCGTCCGCGATCAGGATCGTCAGCCGTCCGCCGCTCACCGCGCCGGATTCTCGCACGGGCCGGGGCGGGTCCCGAGCGGAGCGCGCGGAACGGCCCCGGGCTCGCGCCGGCGCTCCCCGCTCGTGGCCTCCGGCCGCCCCCCGGGGGCCGCGCCGCCGCGGGTCGCCTTGGCCGCTCGGCTCGACGGGGTCCATCGAACGGTGGTCGACGGATCATCCCGACGATCAGCCGTCTGCCCGATCGAGGCGGCGAGCCGCGCTGTCGATCGACGACCAGACACGGTTGCAATCCCTCGTCGTTGGCCGGCGAGGGGGAACGGAACGGCAGAGGGCGCCGCCCGGCGGCGCCCTCGTCGCGTCTTCGCGCCCGGCGCCAAAGCGCGGGCCGGAGGGCTGCGAGTCGCGCGGTTGATCCCCCGGGAGGGCCGCCGGGGCCGTGACCCGGCGGTCCGGCGCAGTCGAGCAGCCCGGAGGGCTGCGAGTCGCGCGGTTGATCCCCCGGGAGGGCCGCCGGGGCCGTGACCCGGCGGTCCGGCGCAGTCGAGCAGCCCGGAGGGCTGCGAGTCGCGCGGTTATCTACTCGATCAGGCCGTGGCGGAGCGCCCGCGCCACCGCGGCCGCGCGGTCGGAGACCTCGAGCTTGGCGTAGGCGTGGTGAAGGTGGGTCTTGATCGTGGCGTCGCTGAGATGGAGGCGGCCGGCCGCGTCGGCGACCGACGCCCCTTCGGCCGCCAGCGTCAGGACCTCGCGCTCGCGGTCGGTGAGGATCGGGCGGTCCCCGTGCTCGCGCAGCCTGATCTCGTCGGCCAGCCCCGATTGCAGGCGCTCGTCGATCACGGTGGCGCCGGCGGCGATCGCGCGGACGGCCGCGCAGACCCGGTCGGCCTCGCTGCGCTTGGCGAGGTAGCCGGCGGCGCCGAGGGAGAGGGCCCGGTAGAGCGGCTGGCTCTCGGCGCCGGGGGCGAGCAGCAGCATCCGCGGCGCCCCGGCCCGGCCCCGGACCGCCTCGAGGACCGCCAGCCCTCCGAGCTCCGGCAGGTCGAGGTCGACCACCGACACGTCGGGCCGGCAGCGGTCGATCGCGGTGATCGCCGCCCCGGCGTCGCTCGCCTGGTCGCCGACCGCGATGCCGTCCTGTTCGAGCACGGCGACGAGCCCGATCCGAAACAGCGGGCTGCCGTCGGCGACCGTGACGGTGACCGGGCCCTTGTCGGCCGGGGCGTCCATGGCGGCCGATTGTGGCAGCGGGCCCCGGACCGGCAAAGCGATTGGACGAATGGACTAGGCGGCTTTCCTCCGTTCGTTCCCGACATCCGCCGGATCGGAGGAGCCGCGATAGGACCGTCGATTCCACCGACCGGAGGATCGTGCGCCCCGGGCCCGGCGCCGATGACGGAGAGCACAGGGCCTATGAGTCCCAGAACCGGCGTGGCGCCTTCCGGCGCCGCGCTCGCTCAGGTCCGATCCATACCCATCCCCCCGTCTCGGCCCGCCCTGAAACCGGCGGGTCGAGGCATCTCGGGAGGGACCGCCGCCGCGATGTCACGGCGGGCGGTGGGCGACGGTCGATCGGGATCGCTGGAGCGTGCCGGGAGCGTCGCGTTCGGCGATCGGCGCGTGACCGCGGCCCGGCGATCAGAGCCCGTAGCTGCGGCCGATCACCTCGAGCATGATCTCGTCGGTGCCGGCGCCGATCCGGTTCAGGCGGACGTCGCGGAAGGCGCGCTCGATCCCGTACTCCTTCATGTAGCCGTAGCCGCCGTGGATCTGGATGCACTCATCGGCGACCTCGCAGGCCACCCGCGAGGTGAACAGCTTCGTCGCGGTGATCTCCCGCACCGGGTACTCGCCGTTGTTGAAGCGCCAGGCGGTCGCGTAGGTGAGCTGCTTGGCGGCCTCGATCTTCGTCGCCATCTCCGCGAACTTGTGCCGGATCGCCTGGAACCTGCCGATCGGCCGGCCGAACGCCTCGCGCCCCTTGGCGTACTCGAGCGTCTTCTCGAACAGCCGCTCGGCCCCGGCGACCGAGCCGGCCGCCGCGACGAGCCGCTCGCCCTGCAGCTCCCAGGAGATGTGGTAGAAGCCCTTGCCCTCCTCGCCGAGGATGTTCGCGGCCGGGACCCGGACGTCCTCGAAGGCGAGCTCGGCGGTGTCGGAGGCGTGCATCCCGAGCTTCTCGAGCGTCCGCGCGACCGTGAAGCCGGGGACGGGCTCGCCGTCGTCGCCCTTGAGATCGACGAGGAACAGCGTCACGCCGTCGTGTCCCGCATCGGGATCGGTCTTGGTCACGAGCAGGATGAAGTCGGCGCGGGCGCCGTTGGTGATGAAGGTCTTCGATCCGTTGATCACGTACTCGTCGCCGTCACGGCGGGCCGTCGTCCTGATCCCGGCGACGTCGGAGCCGGCGCCGGGCTCGGTGATCCCGAGGCAGGCGATCTTCTCCCCCTTGATCCCGGGCACGAGGTAGCGCCGCTTCTGCTCCTCGGTGCCGAGCAGCTCGATCGGCGGCAGGACCATGTCGGTGTGGACGGCGAGGCCCATGCCGAGGCCGCCGGAGCCGGCGTAGGAGAGGCACTCGGCGCGAACCAGCGAGTAGAAGTAGTCGCCGCCCTGGCCGCCGTACTCCTCCGGGAAGCAGAGGCCGACGTAGCCGAGCTCGGCCATCCGGTGCAGGACCGAATCCGGCCACACGGTCTCCTCCCACTCCTCTGCGTGCGGCGCCAGCTCGTCCAGCACCCACCGCTTCATCGACTCCCGCAGGTCCTCGTGCTCGTCGGTGAAGATCAGGTGCCTGCGGCCGGACCCGTAGTCCGGCTTGAGCACGTCGCTCGCTGCTGTGGCCACCGCCGCTGCTCCTATCGACTCGTGGGATCGGGACTCAAGTAGACAGTAGCACTTACTACTTCACACGATTCCCGAGCGCGGGACCGGAACGGGCACGGCGTTGCGGTCGGGCGCGAGACCTCGCCCGGCCACAAGGGCCTCGGCTACGCTCGTCCCGTGCTACCGCCCGGCCCGTCCAGCCCCGGCATCTGGCAGATGCGCCAGTGGTTCCGCGACCCGGTCGGCTTCATGGAGGGCAACGGCGACCGCTACGGCCCCGTCTTCGCGGTCAAGCTCGGGGCGCTGAAGCGGTGCGCGTTCATCGCCGACCCCGCGGTGGCGTGGCAGGTCCTCAGCGGCGATCCGGCGAGCTTCCGGATGGGGCCGACCAACCGCATCTTCCGGCCGGTGCTGGGGGAGGGGTCCCTGTTCCTGCTCGACGGCGAGGAGCACAGGCACCATCGGCGGCTGCTGACGCCTTCGTTCCATCCCCGCGCGGTCCGCGGCTACGCCGGGCTGATCGAGGAGATCGCGGCGCGGGAGATGGCGGGCTGGCGGGTCGATGAGCCGTTCGCCCTGCAGCGCCCGATGCGGCGGATCACGACCGAGTCGATCGTCCGAATCGTGATCGGCGTCTGCTCGCCGGAGCGCGACGCGGAGATCCGCGACCTGGTCCGCGAGATGCTCGCGATCGCCGAGAACCCGCTGGCGCTGATGCCGCAGTTCCAGTACGAGCTCGGCGGCAGGACGCCGTTCGGCAAGGTGATGAACGTAACCCGGCGGATCGAGGCGATCCTCCACGAAGAGATCGGGCTGCGCCGCCTGCTGCGCCCGGACGAGCGCGGCGCCGACGTGCTCTCCGCCCTCGCCGGCCCGGCGCCGCACGAGGACGGGTTCATGAGCGATCGCGAGATCCGCGACGAGTGCATGACGATGCTGATCGCCGGCCACGAGACGACCGCGAACGCGCTCTCGTGGGCGTTCGAGCGCCTCCTCCGCCATCCCGTCATCCATGACCGCCTGCTCGCCGAGCTCGACGGCGGGGACGATGGCTATCTCGACGCGGTGGTCAGGGAGACGCTGCGCCAGCGCCCGGTCCTGCCGATCACGGCCCGGCGGATCAGCGGCGCGCAGGAGGTCGGCGCGTTCACCTTCCCGGCCGGATGGACGCTGATGCCCTGCTTCTATCTGATCCACCACGACCCCGAGGTCTTCCCGGAGCCGGACCGGTTCCGGCCCGAGCGCTTCCTCGAGGAGCCGAAGCCGAGCTCGCGGGTCTTCCTGCCGTTCGGGGCCGGCTCGCGCCACTGCGTCGGCTCCCACCTGGCGCTGATGACGATCAAGACGGTGATCAGGGTCGTCCTCTCGCGTGCGGTCCTCGAAGCCGACCCCGAGCCGGAGCCCATCGTCCGCAACAACATGACGCTGGCCCCGGGGCGGGGCGCCACCGCCGTCCTCCGCGGCAGGCGGGGCACGGCGGTCGCGCGCGGGGTGCCGAGCCGGGCTCGGTAGATGGCTTGCGGATTCAGGTTTCAGGTCCGTTCTGGCGATAGGGAAGGCGTCCGGCCGCCGACCGCGGGGGTGCCGGCGGTGACGCGATCAGGAAGGTTCGACTGTGGGCTTGGCGGTATTTGAGGGCGCGAACACCGGCACCGGCGCCGGTGCCGCCGCGCTCGACCCCGGCTACGGGCAGCGAGCCGACAGCCGCGAGGTCGCGCCGCTCGCCCGCGCCGGCGCCTACGTGTCGCTCGCGGGCATGTGCCTCGGCGTCTTCGGCGTCATCCTCCCGCATCCGGAGTCGTTCGACGTTCGCGCGATGCTCCTGGCGCAGGCGTCGACCGGCCTCTACGCCGCCTTCTTCCTCGCCTTCGCCAACCGCGTGCCGATGTGGCTCGTGCGGCTGGCGCCGGCGATGGGGATCCTCCAGGTCACCGCCGGCGTCTATTTCACCCACGACCCGACCAGCGCGTTCAGCCTCTTCTACCTCTGGCCCTGCTTCTACGCGTTCTACTTCCTGCCCCGTATCGACGCCGTCGCCGACGTGGCCTTCCTCGGCCTCTGCTACGGCGCCGTGATGGTCGTGATGGCGGGCTCCGGGCAGTCGGTCGACGCCGGCTCCGGCACCCTCACCTACCAGTTCGTCGTCACGGTCGGCAGCCTCGCGGTGGGGGGGCTGATGATCCACACGCTGCGGACCCGGGTGAACCGGCTCTGGGGGTCGCTCAGCTCGGCCGCCCGCACCGACCTGCTCACCGGCCTCGTCAACAGCCACGGGATCAACGAGATCCTCACCAACGAGATCGAGCGGGCGCGGATCAACAGCCACCGCGTCGGTCTGGTCACCGTCAACCTCGGCGGCCTGCGCCAGCTCAACAAGGAGCTCGGCTACGAGGCCGGTGACGAGGTCCTGCGCCAGCTCGCGCGGATGCTCGACGAGTCGACGCGTCGGATCGACACCGTCGGCCGCACCGGCGCCGCCGAGTTCATGGTCGTCCTCCCGCAGACCGACGAGCACACCGGCTTCCTGCTCGCCGAGCAGATCCTGACGCGGATGCGCCGTGCCTACCGGGAGCGCGGCTTCAGGCTCAGCGCCAGCCTCGGGGTCGCCGTCTTCCCGAAGCACGCGAGCAACGTCGACGAGCTCCTGCAGGCGGCGACCGCGGCGACGAACGCGGCGGTCGCGCTCGGCTCCGATCGGGTCGTCGTCTACAGCTCCGACCTCGAGGGCGCGATCGAGGGTGAGGGCGTGAGCACCCCGGGCGAGGGACGCGCCCAGCTCGGGACCGTGCTCAGCCTCGCCGAGGTGCTCGACCTGCGCGACGAGCGCAGCTCCAGCCATTCGACGGCCGTCGCCGGCTACTGCGAGATGATCGGCCGTGAGATGGGCATGTCCGAGCAGCGGATCCGCCGTCTCCGCCTCGCCGGCCTCCTGCACGACATCGGCAAGGTGGGGATCGCCGACTCGATCCTCGACAAGCCGGGGCCGCTGTCGCCGTCGGAGTGGGACCAGGTCCGCCGCCACCCGGAGATGGCGGCTCGGATCCTCGCCGCCCGCGAGCTGACCGACATCCGCGAATGGGTGCTGGCCCGGCACGAGCAGCCCGACGGCCACGGCTACCCGCGCTCCCTCTCCGGCGACGAGATCCCGCTCGAGTCGCGGATCCTCGCCGTCGCCGAGTCCTACGACGCGATGACGAGCGAGCGTCCCTACCGGCCGGCGATGAGCGGCGAGGAGGCGATCACGGAGATGGGCCGCTACGCCGGCAGCCAGTTCGACGGCGCCGTCGTCGACGCCCTCGTGCGGGCCCTCGACCGGGCGGTCGCGGGCAGCGCGGTCTGAGCGTGAACGGCGAACCGTCCGCCGCGGTCGGCAAGCGGTGGCCGGCGACCGCCTACGAGGTCGGCCGCGAGAAGATCCGCGAGTATGCGGACGCGCTCGCGATCGACGCGGCGATCCACCGCGACCACGACGCCGCCCGCGTGAGCGGCTACCGCGCCGCGGTCGCGCCGCCGGCTTTCGCCGCCGTCTACGTCGCCCGCTCGCTCGCCGGCGCCATGTTCGACCCGGAGTCGGGGATCTTCGACCCGGCCGAGGGCCTCGCCGGCTACCGCTTCGTCCAGCGCCGGCAGTGGTTTCGCTGGCACGAGCCGGTCTGCTCCGGCGACCGGATCGAGACGGTCGCCCGCCTCGTCGCCGCCGAGGACGCCGGTGGCGCCCGCTACCGGACGTTCGCCTCGGAGTCGGTCAACCAGGCGGGCGAGCTCGTGCTCGAAGGCCGCTACGAGGGCGTCGTCCCGGCGGCGGGAGGCGCGAAGCGGAGGCCGGGGGCGGCGCGCGCGGTCGGGGAGGCGGCGCGGGCCGCCGGGTCGGCCGCCGCCGCGGCGGCGAGCGCCGGGCCGGCGGCCGGCTACGCCGCAGGCGACCCGTGGCCCGAGCTCCGCATCGCGCCCGACCGCTACGCGCCGCACCGCTACGCCGGCGCCTCGCTCGACTTCACGCCCTTCCACCTCGACGACGGGCTCGCCCGGGCGGTCGGGCTGCCCGGGATCATCCTCCACGGCCTCTACACCTACGGCCAGCTCGCCCGCGGGCTGCTCGAGCCGTTCGACGGCGATCCGCGGGCCCTCCGCTCGCTGCAGGCCCGCTTCCGCCGTCCCGCCGTCCCCGAGCGCGAGCTCGTCGTCACCGGCACGGTCGCGGCGGCGAGCGACGACCGGATCGAGGTCGCCTGCGCCGTCTCCCAGGAGGGCCGTGAGGTGCTCTCGGAGGGGGCGGCCGAGCTCGTGCCGTGAGGCGGGCGGCGCCGGCCGTCACGCGGCTTTGGAGACCGAGGCCGGGCCCGGGGCGGCCGCAACGGCCCCGCCCGCCCGTCGGCCCCGCCCGCCCGCCCGCCCGCCCATCGGCCCCGTCCGCCCGGCTTCGCTCGAGGCGGCCGAAACCGTCCCATCTGACCGGTTTCGGCCACCTCGCGAAGCGCGGGCCCGCCTGCGGCGACGCAGCCGCCGGAAGTGGGCAGCGTCACTTCCCACTTCATGCAGTGGTAGGCTCGGGACGCGGTCGCCGGGCCGCACTCCGATGGCCTACGAGCAGCTTCTCTACGACGTCTCCGGCGGGGTCGCGACGGTGACCCTGAACCGTCCCGAGCAGCGCAACGCGCTCTCGGGTCAGATGCTCGAGGAGCTCGTCGACGCGATGCGGCGGGTCCGTGACGATGACGACGTGCGCGCGGTCGTCCTCACCGGGGCCGGCGAGAAGGCGTTCTGCGCCGGCGCCGACCTCGGGGGCTTCGCCGCCGACGCGCCCCTCGTCGCCAAGCACTTCTCCTCCGACCGCTTCCTCGAGCTGTTCCGGCTGATGCCGCGGCTCGGCAAGCCGTCGCTGTGCGCGGCGAACGGCCACGTGCTCGCCGGCGGCATGGGCCTGGCGCTCTCCTGCGACCTCTTGATCGCGAGGGAGGGGATCACGTTCGGGACGCCCGAGATCAACGTCGGCGCGTTCCCCTACATGATCATGGCGATCATCTACCGCAACGTCCCGCGGAAGAGGGTCAACGAGATGATGCTCCTCGGCGAGCGGATCAGCGCCGAGCAGGCGGTCGAGTACGGGATCGCCAACAGGGTCGTCCCGGCGCCGGAGTTCGACGATTCCGTCGCCGACTGGGCGGCGCGGCTGGCGTCGAAGAGCCCGGTCCTGATGCGGCTCGGCCACGACGCGATGTACCGCCAGCAGGACATGGCGCTCGACGACGCGCTCGAGTTCCTCCGCAGCCAGCTCTCCTTGACGTTCTCGACCGAGGACATCCAGGAGGGCGTGCGGGCGTTCTTCGAGAAGCGCGACCCCCAGTGGAGGGGGAGATGAGCGTGCGGCAGGCGCCGCCCGCCGCCCGCTCGCGCGGAGGACCCGGGCGCCGATGAGCTCCTTCTCCGACCCGGTGGTCATCAGCTGCTCGATCAGCGGCGCGATCGCCAATCGCGACCAGTGCCCGGCGATCCCCTACACGCCGGCGGAGTACGCGGCGGAGGCGCGGCGGGCGGTCGACGAGGGCGCGTCGCAGATCCACATCCACGCCCGCACTCCGGACGGGACGCCCTCGTACGAGATCGACGACTTCCGGGCGATCACCGAGGCGATCCGCGACGCCGTCGGCGACGTGATCATCAACTACTCGACCGGCGCGATCGGGGTGCCGCTGGAGAAGCGGATCGCCTACCTGCGTGAGCTCGGGCCCGACGTGGCGGCGCTGAACATGTCGTCGATGAACTACGCGAAGTACTCGCGCCGCCGCCGCGACTTCGTCTTCAAGGCGGTCTTCGAGAACAGCTTCGACACGATCGTCGAGCTGATCGAGGCGATGCGCGAGCACGGGATCCAGCCCGAGCACGAGTGCTTCGACGCCGGCCACGTCGCCAACCTCGACCCGCTGCTCGACATGGGCCTGCTCGAGCCGCCGCTGCAGATCTCGCTCGTGATGGGGGTGACCGGCGGGATCCGTCCGACCGCGCGCAACGTCGGGCTGATGTCGGAGCAGATCCCGGGCGGCCCCGGGGGCTCGAACAACTGGCAGGTGATCGGCGTCTCGCGCGACCAGTGGAAGCTCCTCGCCGGCGCCCTGGTCCTCGGCGGAAACGTCCGCGCCGGTCTCGAGGACAACCTCTACCTGCCGGACGGGACGATGGCACGCTCCAACGGCGATCTGATCGCGAAGGCCCGGCAGATGGCCGAGGACGTCGGCCGGCGCGCGGCGACGGTGGCCGAAGCCCGGCGGATGCTCGGATTGGGCGAGCGTCGAGCGGCGAGCGGCGAGCGGCGCGACACGGGAGCCTGAGCGTGGCTCGGGAGGTCGTCCCGCCAGCGGAGAGCGCGACCGCGACCAATCGCGCTCGGGTTGTCTGGGTAAGGACGAAGGCGGACCCGCGCTTCGAGGTCGACCCCGGCGCCGCGGCGCTCGCCGAGCTCCACCGCGATGCGCAGGAGCGTTGCTGCCCGGCGGCCTCGGTCAACTTCCCGGTCGAGGCTGCGGGGTGAGCGCCACCGCGCGGACACCGGACGACGGCGAGCCGACGCTGAAGATCAGCGAGCTCGCCGAGGCCGCCGGGGTCCCGGTCGCGACCGTCCGCCACTACCTCCGCGAGGGCCTGCTTCCGGAGGGGACGAAGACGAGCCGGAACATGGCCTACTACCCGGCCGCCACGGTCGAGCGGATCCGCCTGATCAAGCTCCTCCAGGAAGAGCGTTACATGCCCCTGAAGGTGATCCGCGAGCTGCTCGACCGCGAGGGCGGCGACATCGAGGCGGTCCGGTCGCTGCTCGCCGAGTCCGACCGCGAGATCGACCGCGCGCTCGCCAGCGAGCGGGAGCGCACCCCGGCCGCGGCCGTCAGCGAGCGCTACGAAGTCCCCGCCGCGGTCCTCGACCGGCTCGCCGAGATCGGGATCCTCAGCCCGGCCGCCGACGGCTACTCGCCCTCCGACGTCCGCATCGTCGCCGCGATCGCCCGCTTCCGCGCTGGCGGCTACGACGAGCGGATCGGGTTCACCGTCTACGACGCGGCCCGCTTCCTCGAGCCGCTGCGGGCGCTCGCCCGGCGCGAGGTCGAGCTCCTCTCGGAGAAGCTCGTCGGCCGCTTCGAGCCCGACCGGGCCGCCGAGCTGATCGAGGCCGGGATCGAGCCGCTGGCGGACCTGATCGCGGCGATGAACTCGAAGCTGATCGGCGCCGAGATCGCAGCCCACCGGACCGATTCCCCGGGCTCGGCGGGCGCCCGGTAGGGCCCGGCAGCCGAGCGGATCCCAGCCCGCGCCGCGGCCCGCCCGGGTGTTTCGGTGCGGTAGATTGACTGGTCAATCAACCACCGGGCGCCCGTCGTCCGGCGGGGGTCCGAGGAGAAGGCATGCGCGCGGCCGCGATCCAGCTCAACTCAAGCGGTGACGTCGACCGCAACCTCGAGACCGCGGAGCGGCTCGTCGCGGCGGCGGCGGCGGCCGGGGCCGAGCTCCTGGTTCTGCCCGAGAAGTGGCCGGCGCTCGCTCCCGGCGAGGTCCTGCGCGAGCTCGCCGAGTCGCTCGACGGCCGGATCATGAGCGCCTGCCGCGGATGGGCCCGCGAGCACGGCGTCGTCCTCGTGGCCGGCAGCTTCAGCGAGCGGCTGGACGACGGCGATCTCGCCAACACGTCGGCGCTGATCGGCCCCGACGGCGAGATCGTCGCGACCTACCGGAAGATCCACATGTTCGACGTCGACGTCGGCGGCGTCAGCTACCGCGAGTCCGAGCACGAGCGGGCGGGGGAGGAGATCGTCGTCGCAGACGCCGGCCGGCACCGGCTCGGGTTGAGCGTCTGCTACGACCTCCGCTTCCCCGAGCTGTACCGGATCCTCGCGCTTCGCGGCGCGACCGCGGCTGCCGTTCCGGCCGCGTTCACGGCGGCGACCGGGCGGGACCACTGGGAGGTGCTGCTGCGCGCCCGCGCCATCGAGGACCAGCTCTTCGTCGTCGCCGCCAACCAGTTCGGACGGGCGCTCCCGACGTTCCACTCCTGGGGCCATTCGGCGATCGTCGATCCGTGGGGACGGGTCCTCGACGTCCTCGCCGACGGCGAAGGGCACGCGATCGCCGAGCTCGACCTCGCCGAGATCGAGCGGGTCCGTGCCCAGGTGCCGTCGCTGGCGAGCCGCCGCCCCGGCGCCTACCGCTGGCCGGTCGAGGTGGGCGATCGTGGCTGACGGGGTCCGGGTCGCGCCGGCGGACAAGCGGCGCGCGATTCTCGACGCCGCGATCCGGGTCTTCGCCCGCCAGGGCTACCACTCGACCCGGGTGGCCGATATCGCTGATGAGGCCGGCGTCGCCTACGGGCTCGTCTACCACTACTTCCGCTCCAAGGAGGCGGTGATGACCGAGCTTTTCACCGAGCGCTGGTCGCTGCTGCTCGACGCCTCCGACGCCCTGTACGAGCGCGACCTGCGGCCGCGCGAGAAGCTCGCCGGGATCGCCCGCTTCATCATCGACTCCTACCGCCACGACCCCGAGCTGATGAAGGTGATCATCGTCGAGGTCACGCGCGCGGCGAACTCGTTCGGGGCGACGCACCTACCCGAGATCAGGCGCGCCTACGACGTGGTGTCGCGGATCGTCGCCGACGGCCAGCGTGACGGCGTGTTCCGGGCCGAGGTCGACCCCGATTTCGTCGGCATGTGGTTCTACGGAGCGATCGAGCAGCTCCTGTCGGGCTGGGTGTTCGGGCTGATCCCGGCCACCGACGAGGAGTTCGAGCGGGCCGGCGCGATGGTCGTCGAGACCCTCTGCTGCGGCCTCGAGCGGCACGACCGGGCCTGAGCGGTTCCCGATAAGGTCGCCGCTCGACGTTTCGCCAACGACCGTCGGGACAGAGGGACACCAGTGGACAACGAGATCACCAAGCGGCTCGTCTGGTCCGGCTTGCTGGCCGCCTTCGGGGCGCTTGCAAGCATCGCGGCAACGAGGGTCGCCGGCATCGTCTACCGGCGCATCTTCGACGAGGATCCTCCCGACTGATCCATGGCCGACCCGCCCGCAGACCCCCAGCCCGCGCCACCGCCGGAGCCGGCGCCCGAGCGCGACCGCTCGGTCGGCGAGCTCGTCTTCGACGTCTCCGAGCGGGTGACCATCCTCGTCCGCGAGGAGGTCGCGCTCGCCAAGGCCGAGATCAGCGAGAAGCTGGCGAACCTGGGCCGCGGCGCCGGCATCGCCGCTGCCGCCGGCGTGTTCGTGCTGGCGGCGCTGATCATGATCATGTTCGCGATCGCCTGGCTGATCAACGACCTGCTCGGCGTCGAGACCGCGGTCTGGGTCGGGTTCGCGATCGAGGCGGCGGTCCTGCTCGTCCTCGCGGCGATCGCCGGGCTCGTCGCCAAGGGCCTGTTCGAGAAGGTCGAGTCCCCGACTCCCGACATGGCGATCGAGGAGCTGAAGGAGACCAGGGACACCCTGGGGAAGACGTCTTGAGCGCCGACCCGCGGACATCGGGCGCCGCGCCGCGGCCGGGCGCGCCGGGCCGGAGCGCCGCCGAGATCCGCCGCGACATCGACCTCCAGCAGGCCGAGCTGGCGGGATCGGTCGTCGCCCTGCGCGAGAAGGTGAGCGAGCTGACCGACTGGCGGGCGCAGATCGATGCCCACCGCGAGCAGCTCGTCAAGGGAGCCGCCGTCGCCGGGTTCGTCGTCGGCGCGGTCATCGCCTTCCGGGCGTTCCGGCGGCGGGGTGGATGACCCCGGCGGGATGCTCCGCTCCGCTTCCGCTTCCGCCGGCCCGCCGGCCCGGGCGGCGGCGCCGAGATCCTTCCTCGCGGGGAGGCTGAGATGCGATCTCGGTCCCTGCCGGGGACCGAATCCGCATCTCGGGTGACCCGCAGCGAGGCCCTTCGCTACCAAACCCGGGTCCGCCGACCGGCAGCCATTGGGGCGCCGGCGGGACGGGCGCCGGACTACGCTCGCCCGGCTTGCTCGAGATACTTCGCCGGCATCCCGCCGATGCCGAGCAGGCCCGGGCCCGTGTGGGTCCCGATCACGGGGCCGATCTCGGAGACGAAGACCGGGTCGGAGCCCATCACCTCGCGGCAGCGCTCGACCAGGCGCTGAGCGTTCTCGGGATCCCGGATGTGCTGGACGACCCAGGCGTCGCGGCCGTCGGCGTGCAGCTCCTCCGCGTACTGGACGAGCCGCTCGAAGACGCGGCGCCGGGTGCGGACGCGCTCGACCGGCGCGATCTCGTCCTCGAGCGTCAGGATCGGCTTGATCTGAAGCGCCGAGCCGAGCCAGGCACGGGCGGAGCCGATCCGGCCGCCCTTGCGCAGGTACTCGAGGGTGTCGATCGCAAACCACATCCGCAGCTCCTCGCGCGCCGCGCCGACCCGCTCGACGACGGCCTCCGCCGTCGCGCCGGCGGCGGCCGCGCACGCCGCCAGCACGAGCATGCCCAGGCCCCCGCATCCGGTGCGGCTGTCGATCACGTGGATGCGCTCGCCGCCGCGGCCCTCGTCGATCAGCCGCCGCCGCGCCTGCAGGGCCGACTCGTAGGTGCCCGAGATCCCGGCCGCGAGGTGGACCGAGACGATCGGCCGCCCGGCCTCGAGCAGCGGGCCGTAGACGTCGACGAAGTCGCCGATCGAGGGCTGCGACGTCGTCGCCCCCTCATCGCTCGCCCGCAGCCGCTCGAAGAACGCCCCGTAGTCGCCGATCTCGAGCTCGCGACGCTGCTCGCCGCCGAGCGCGACGTAGAGGCTGACGAGCCCGATCCCGCGCTCGCCGATCATCGTGGCGGGCAGGTAGGAGGTCGTGTCGCAGACGATCGCGATGTCGTCGCCGGTGCTCACGCGGGACGGTTCTATCAAGGCTCCCCGGACCGCCGGAGCGTCCCTCGCTTACCATCGCCCCGATGGCCACGACCCTGGTCACCGGCGCGACCGGCCTGCTCGGCTCGCACCTCGTCCGGGCCCTCGCCGCCCGCGGCGACGAGCTCCGCCTCCTGGTCCGTCGCGATTCCGACACCGGGTCGCTCGATGGAATCGAGTACGAGCGCGTCACCGGCGACATCACCGACCGTCGCGCCGTGCGCCGCGCCGTGAAGGGAGCCGACCGCGTCTTCCACCTGGCCGCGAGGAGCACGCTGCGGTCCTCGCGCGACTCCGAGCGCGTCTTCGAGGTCAACGTCGGCGGCACCGGGCTGATCGCCGCGGAGGCGCTCGCCGCCGGGGTAGAACGGTTCGTCCACACCTCCTCGGTGGTCGCGATCGGCCCCGCCCCGACCGGTGGCCGCGCCGACGAGACGCACCCGTTCACGGTCGGACATCTCGGGATCGCCTACATCAACTCCAAGCACGAGGCCGAGGCCGAGGTGCTCCGCGCCGCGGCCCGCGGCCTCGACGCGGTCATCGTCAACCCGGCCTTCACCCTCGGCCCGCCGCTCGGGCCGACCCGGTCGATGTCGGTTGGGCTCGTGCGTCGCTTCCTGCAGCGCCGGATCCCCGCCTACGTCGACGGGGGCCTCAACGTCGTCGACGTCCGCGACGTGGCGACGGCCCAGCTCAGCGCCGACGAGCGAGGGCGCCGCGGCGAGCGCTACATCCTCGGCGGTCGCAACTTCACGACGCAGCGGCTGTTCGCCGACCTCGCCCGGATCAGCGGCGCCCCGGTGCCGCCGCTGCGGCTCACCCCATGGCTCGCGGCCGGCGGCGCCCAGGCGATCGAGGCGATCGGGCTCGACGTCGGGCTCAGCGTCGACCAGGTCCGCGCCGCATCGCTCTGGTGGACCTGCTCCTCGGCGAAGGCGAAGCGCGAGCTCGACTTCGCCCCGCGCCCGCACGAGGAGACGCTCGAGGCGACCGTTGCGGCGCTGGCCGAGGAGGTCGCCGGGGCCGGACCGGCGGACGCCGCGCTCGGGATCGCCGGTCAGCTGGGCGGGATCGCGCGGCGGTTGTGGCCGCGGTGAGCGGCCCCGGCGACGCCCCGCGCCCGCGGGTCGTCCTCTACCGCTGCCCGACGCCGACCGACTTCCTCTGTCCCTGCGGGGCGGTGGCGCGGAAGCTGCGCCGGCTCGGGATCGAGCACCGGACCGAGCGCGTGCCCTATCGCCGGCGCGACCGGCCCGAGATCACGGAGCTGACCGGGCAGAGCCGGGTGCCGCTGCTGATCGACGGTGAGGAGGTCATCCACGACTCGAGGCGGATCCGCGAGTACCTCGAGTGGCGTTACGGCGAGGCCCGGGATTGACGCGCCGCCCTGCTATACAATCTGAAGCCGTGGACACGCCCCAGACAGCGATCCGGATCACCGATGTCGCCGCCGGCAGGCTCAAGGACCTGCTCGCCGCGCAGGAGGAGCCCGACCAGGTCCTGCGCGTCGCCGTCCGCGGCGGCGGCTGCTCCGGATTCCAGTACGCGCTCGCGCTCGACAAGCGCAAGGACGACGACCACGTCTTCGAGCACAACGGGGTCGCCGTCGTCGTCGACAAGGTCTCGATGCAGTTCGTCTTCGGATCCGAGGTCGATTACGTCGAGGGCCTGCAGGGTGCCGGGTTCGCGGTCAACAACCCGAACGTCGTCGCCGCCTGCGGCTGCGGCTCCTCGTTCCAGGTTCGCGAGGACGCCGACGAGCAGGCACCGGCTACGGCCTAGCCCGCCGAGGAGGAAACGCATGCCCGCCGACCCCGAGCTTCGCTCGCAACTCGAGAGCGCGATCAGCGACAACCCGGTCCTGCTCCTGATGAAGGGCACGCCCGACGCCCCGCGTTGCGGCTTCTCGATGCGGGCGGTCGGGATCCTCGAGCGGATGGGGGTCGAGTACGGGGCGATCGACGTGCTGCCGGCGCTGCAGCCGCTGCGCGAGGTGACGGCGGAGATCGCCGACTGGCAGACCTTCCCGCAGCTCTACGTCAAGGGCGAGCTGATCGGTGGGGCCGACCTGATGGAGGAGATGCTGGGCTCGGGCGAGCTCGCCGAGGCACTCGGCGTTCCCCAGCCCGAGGCGGAGCCGGAGCCGGCGCCCGAGCAGCCGGCGGAGGGCTACCGGAGCCCGCCGATGCAGATCGAGACCTGAGCTGACGGCGAGGTCAGGCCGGCGCCGGCGTCCTCGTCGGCTCACGCGCCGCTCGCACGCTTCGCCTCCAGAGTCCGCGGCACCCCCTCCGGGCCCATCAGCCCGACCGGCGCAGGCCTCCCGAACAGGTAGCCCTGCGCGCAGGTGACGCCGATCTCGCGCAGCGGCTCGATCAACGCCGGGTTGTCGACGCCCTCGGCGACGGTTCTCATCCCCAGCCCCTCGGCCATGTCCACGAGCGACTCGACGATCTTGCGATCGGCGTTCGACTCGACCACGCCGTGGACGAACTGCATGTCGATCTTGAGCTCCGTGAACGGCAGGTGCCGCAGGTAGGTGAGCGAGCCGAATCCGGTCCCCACGTCGTCGAGCGAGAGCCCGCAGCCGAGCGACTCGACCCGGCCGGTGAAGTCGCGCAGCGACTCGATCGCCGGCGTCGCCGCCGTCTCGGTGATCTCGAACGTGAGCAGCGACGGGTCGGCGCCGCTGCGCGTGAGCGACGCGGCCACCTCGTCCGTCAGCGATCGGTCGCCGATCGTCGCCGCCGAGATGTTGGCGCTCACGTGGCGTCCCGAGGTGATCAGCTCGAGCGCCCGGGCGACGACCCAGTGGTCGAGGTTGCGGGCGAGCCCGAAGCGCTCGGCCGTCGGCACGAACTCGCCGGCGCTGATCGGCCGGCCGCTGACCGGGTCGACCATCCGCACGAGAAGCTCCTCCGCGCAGGCGATGCCCGTCTCCATGTCGATGATCGGCTGCGAGTAGAGGATCAGCCCGCCCTCGGTGACGGCGTGGCGAACGTGGCCGACCCACTCGAGCCTGCTCCGGTCCTCGCCGGTGAAGGCGACGGCCCGGTCGCGGCCGGCCTCCTTCGCCTGGTGCAGGGCGATGTCGGCGGCGGTGATCAGGTCGGTCGCGCTGACCCCCATGCCGCGCTCGACGAGGGCGACGCCCGCGCTCGCGGTCAGGTTCGCGGCGCCGGTCCGGGCCCGGATCATCGCCAGCAGGCTGCCGGCCCGCTCCAGCGCCTGCGCCTCGCCGACGCCCGGGATCAGGAGCCCGTACTCGTCGCTGTCGAGCCGCGACAGGAGCTGGTCGCCGCCGAGGTCCTCGCGGAGCATCTTCGCGATGTCGGCGACGACCCGGTCGCCGGTGCTGCGGCCGAGCGTGTCGTTCACCCGCTTCAGGTGGTCGAGGTCGATGATGACGAGCGCCCCGCGCTCTCCCGGCAGCCGCCTGGACGAGAGCTCCGCGTCGACGGCGGTCTCGAAGGTGCGCCGGTTGATCAGCCCGGTCAGCTCGTCGTGCTCGGCCAGGTAGCGGAGCCGGTCCTCCGCCGCCCGCTGCTCGGTGATGTCGGTGATCAGGCCCTCGACGACGAGCGTGCCGCCGCCGTCGTCGGTTCCGGCGGAGGCGCGGTCGCGGACCCAGATCATCTCGCCGTCACGGCGGCGGATCCGGTAGGCGATGTCGAGCGGGCGGCGCTCGCGCCGGCAGGTGTTCTCCTCCTCGATGACCCAGTCGATGTCGTCGGGGTGGACAGCGCGCTCCCAGACGCGGTGGTCGCCCACCCACTCCTCGGGCGTGTATCCGAGCACCTCCTCGACCTGGGGCGAGACGAACGACCAGTGGCCGCCGGTGCCGAGCGCCGCCCGGTAGATGACCGACGGCAGCCGCTCGACCAGCGTCCGGATCTGGCGCTCGGCGTCGGCCAGGGAGGCGATCGCGCGCGATCGCTCGATCGCCGCGCCGAGCGTCTGCGCCAGCGAGACGAACAGGCTGATGTCGCTGAGCTCGAACCGGCGCGGCGCCTCGGCGGCGGCGATCAGCGAGCCGAAGCCCCCGGAGGTGCCCGGGATCCGGATCGAGATCGAGCTCTGGGTCGGCGCCGCGCCCTCGGGCGTCACCGCCCCGAACCGCCCCTCGCGGCGGAAGTCCTCGACGACGATCGCGCCCTGTCCCCGAAGCAGCGTGTAGCCGGGCTGGCTCGAGGTCGCCAGCGGCACCTTCGTCCCGGCGCCGCCCGCCGGCCAGCCGTGGCTCGCTCGCAAGGTCATCGTCGTGCCGCCGTCGTCGCGGCGCCAGACCTCGCAGCGGTCGACCTCGAGCTCGTCCACCGTCAGGCTCACCGCCTGCCGCAGCAGCCGGTCCATGTCCATCCCCTCGAGCGCGAGCTGGCCGAGATCGAGGACCGCGGAACGCCGGCGGGCATCGGCGTGGAGCTCGCGCTCGCGCTCACTGCGCTCGCTCGCGTCCCGGAGGTAGACGGCGAGCCGCCGGCCCGCCGCGACCTCGATCGGCCTGGTCGCCATGTCGACGGGGACCTCGCGCCCGTCGGCGCGCCGGGCGGCGAGCTCGAGCCGGCGCTCGTCGAGACCCTCGCCGGGCGCGCCGACCTCGCGCAGGAGGACGCCGCGAACCGCCGTCTGGAGGTGGTCGGGGAAGACGAGCGAGGCGAGATCGGCGCCGAGGGCGCGCGATCGCTCGAACCAGAACTGGCGCTCTGCCGCGGCGTTCCAGTAGACGATCCGCCCACCGTCGTCGACTATCGCCGTCCCGTCCGGAGAGCCCTCGAGCAGCGTCACCGCGGCATCCCCGAGCTCGGCCGCGACTCCTCCCGCGCCGGGGCCGGCCTCGTCCGCGATCTTCAGGAGCCCCCTGGCCCTGCGGGTCGAGCGCTGATCGTCTGAGGCCATCCGCCGGTGCTCCATGGTCGATCGAGCGCCCGGTCGGGCGCTCATCCCGGCTATCGACAGCCCCGCGCGAACCCCTTAGCGCCGCAAGGGCTCCTCTCAGCCGGGGGTATCGGTGCTGATCGACAGGGCGTGGATCGTCCCGTCGTCCATCCGTGCCTTGACCGCGGCGCGGACCAGCCGGTGCTGGTCGATCCGCCGCAGGCCCGCGAACTGGGGCGCCGTCACGTTCGCCCGCAGGTGATCGCCGTTGCCCTCGTCGATGACCTCGACCTCGGCGCCCGGAAGCGCCTCGGCGATCATCCGCTCGAGCTCTCTCAGGTCAGCCATCGCCATCCTTTCTCGCCGCCTCGAGCAAGTCCTCGAACGCGGTCAGCTTCACGCGCGGCCGGCCGGAGACCGCGCCGCGCTGCTGCTCGAGGGCGTCGATCGCCCGCCAGCCGTCGAGCTCGACGAAGCGGACGCCACGTTCCGCGAGCAGCCTCGCGAGCCCGTCCGGCCCCGGATCGCGGTCGGGCAGCAGGCCTCCGGCGGCATCCTCGAGCAGCGACTCGATCGTCTCCTGGGCGTCCTTCTTGTTGGTGCCGATCACGCCGGACGGCCCGCGCTTGATCCAGCCCACCACGTACTGGCCGGCGAGCGGCTCGCCGTCGTCGCCGAGCACGCGGCCACGCTCGTTCGGGATGATGCCGGCCTCAGCGTCGTAGGGGACGCCGTCGATCCCGGTTCCCAGGTACCCGATCGAGCGCAGGACCATGCCGCACTCGATCGTCTCGGTCGCGTCGGTCGTACGCGACCTGATCGAGCCGTCGTCGTCGCGGTGGAGCTCGTTGACGGCGACGATCAGCCGCTCGACCCGCCCGTCGCCCCCGATCTCGAGCGGGGTGCGCAGGAATCGCAGCTCGACGCGCTTCGGCTTCCCCGTCGGCTTGCGCCCGGCGAAGGCCGTGAACATCTCCAGGTTCTTGCGGTTGGTGACGTCGGCGTCGGATTCGAGGAAGGCGGCGGTGGCGTCGTCGATCTCGACCGCCGCGGGATCGACGAGGACGTCGGCGTCGGTGAGCTCGCCGAGCTCGCGGACCTCGGGGTTCGTGAACGCCGCCTGGGCGGGCCCGCGACGGCCGAGGATGACGACCTCGCGGACGCGCGAGCGGGCGAGCGCCTCGATCGCGTGGTCGGCGGTGTCGGTCACCTCGAGCTCGTCGCGCGGCAGCAGGAGCATCCGCGCGAGGTCGGCGGCGACGTTGCCGTTGCCGATCACGACCACCCGCTCGCAGCCGAGGTCGAACCGGCGGTCGGCGTAGTCGGGGTGGCCGTTGTACCAGGCGACGAACTCGGTGGCGGCGTGCGATCCCGGCAGGTCCTCGCCCGGGATCCCGAGGCGGCGGTCGGCTCCGGCTCCGTAGGCCCAGACGATCGCGTCGTAGAGCCCGGCGAGCTCCGTCGCCGCGACGTCGCGGCCGATGGTCACGTGGCCGAAGAAGCGGTAGGCGTCGTGCCCGGCGGTCCTCTCGTAGCGCTTGATCACGCTCTTGATCTTCGGGTGGTCCGGGGCGACGCCGGCGCGGACGAGGCCGAACGGGGTGGGCAGCCGATCGATCATGTCCACCGTGATCTCGATCTCGGGGTGGGACAGCAGCGCCTCGGCCGCGTAGAAGCCGGCCGGGCCGGAGCCGACTATGGCCACCCGCAGGGGCGTGTCGCTGTCGCCGCGGCCGCTCACCGCCCCGTGCCTCAGAGGATGGCCGGCACGCCGCCGGTCGCGACATCGTGACCGGCGCCGGTCACGGTCCCGCGTCTATCCTCCGCCCCCGGTTCGCCCGCGCGCCGCTGCCGGGCCGGGTCGATCTCGAGGAAGGTGAACCTGATGTACGTCCGCTCGGCCATGGCCGCGATGCTAGCGCTCGCCCTCCTCTGGTCTCCCGCGCCCGCGGCCGCGGGAGACCAACCCCGGATCACGATCGCGATGCTGCCGCCCGGCACCGATGTCGCCCGGATCTCCGCCGCGGTGCCCACTATCGCCCCCGGAGTGATGAGCGCCGGCCTCGGCCGGGTGCCCGCCGCGCAGACCTACCTCGACATCGGCCAGGGCAACCGCCTGTTCGGATCCCTCTATCCGGAGCCGCTGCCGCCTCTGTACGTGACCGGCTCGCGCGTGCCCCCCCGGCTCTGGAGCCGGGTTCTCGAGCGGGCCGCCGACGCGCCGGCCGAGATCGAGCCGGGCCTGCTCGCCGCGACGCTCGAGGAGGCCGGGGTCGGGATCGCGGCGCGGCCGCTCGCCGGGTCGCCGGCGCTGATCGCCGCCGACCGGGGCGGACACGTCGACAGGGCCCGTTCCTGCGAGCCGGGAAGCTGCCCCGGGGTGACGGTCCTCAGCGCCGGGCCGGAGGAGCTGGGATCGCTGGCCGATCGGCTCCGGCCCGGATCCGACGACCTCCTGATCGTGGTCGAGCGCCCGCCGCCCGTCCGCGACCTGCTCGCCGTCGGGATCGCCGGAGCCGGGTTCGAAGGCGGCACCCTGACCTCCGACTCGACCCGGATGGCGGGCTACGTGGCGGCGACGGACCTGCTGCCGACGATCCTCGACCGCTACGGCATCCCGGCCCCGGACGCCGTCGACGGGCGGCCGATCACGGCCGTCGCCGACGGCGGCGCGGCGGCCGTCGCCGCCCGCGAGGAGCGGCTCGGTGAGGTCGCGGGCCGGCGCTGGGAGGTGCTGGGGGTCAACCTGATGATCTGGGTCGGCGCCGGCCTCCTGCTGGCCGCCTGGCGGCGCCGGCTCGCGGGCGGGCTTCTGGCGACCCTGGCGACGGCGATGGCGCTGGTGCCGGCGATCCTCCTCCTCGCCGCCGCGCTCGAGCCGGACGAGCTCGTCGAGCGGGTGATGGTCGGGGTCGGCGCGCCGCTTCTCGGCGCCCTGGCGGTCTTGGCGCTGCGCCCCAGGCTCGGCCGCCGTGCCCCCTACGGCGCGTTCGCCGCCGCCGCCGCGATCTCGATCGTCGCCACGGCGATCGACGTGGTCGCCGGCTCGCCGTTCACCCCGCTCTCGCTGCTCGGCCCCAATCCCGGCCTCGGCGTCCGCTTCTTCGGCATCGGCAACGAGCTCGAGGCGGCGATCGCGGCGATGCTGCCGCTCGCCGTCGGCGCCGGGGTCACGGCCGCCCGGCCCGCCGACCCGGGACGCGCGGTCGCCGTCGCGACGGCCGTCGTGACCGTCGCGGCGGTGCTCGCGTTCGCGCCGGGCCGCTTCGGCGCCGACGTCGGCGCCGCGATCACGTTCCCGGCCGGAGCGGCGGCCGTGATCGTCGTTGCCCTCCGGCCCGCCCGTCGGCGCGCGGCGCTGGTGATCGCCGCGCCGATCCTCGCGCTCGTGGCGCTGGTGCTCTTCGACCTCGCCGTCCCCGGCGACTCGCACCTGACCCGCTCGGTGCTCTCGGCCGGCGGGCTCGACGAGCTCGGCGACGTCTTCGACCGCCGGATCACGCTCGCGGCGCGCAGCTTCCCGCGCTACATCGATTCCCCGTTCTTCATCGCCACCCTGGTCGCGATCGCGGTGGCGATCGGCTTTCGCCGCGTGATCGTCGGCTGGTTCCGGGACCGGCCGGCGGCGCTCGCCGGGACGGCCGGGGCGATCGTCGCGACCGTCGTCGGCACGCTCGCCAACGATTCGGCGGCGCTGCTGCTGATGGTCGGCACCGGCTACGTCGCGGCCTTCTGCGGGCTCGCCTGGGCGAGCCGGGCTGCCGCCTGCCGGGGCAACGGCTAACCTGATCCGGCAACCATGCGCATCGCCCTCGTCACGCCTTACTCGTGGACGTACGAGGGGGGCGTCAACCGGCACACTCAGGCGCTCGCCGAGCACCTGATCGCCCGGGGCAACGAGGTCAGGGTGCTGGCGCCCTGGGACCCGCCGGACCGCCTCAGCCGTACGCTCCACCGCGGCGCCGCGCCGCGGGTCCGGCCGATGCCGGATTACCTCACGCCGCTCGGCCGCACGGTCGGCTTCGGCGCCAACGGCGCGGTCTCGAACCTCTCGGTCTTCCCCGAGCCGATCGCGAGGATGCGGCGCGAGCTCCGCGGCGGCGGCTTCGACGTCGTCCACGTTCAGGAGCCGCCGGCGCCGACCCTCGGCTGGGACGCGACCGGCTTCCGCGGCGCCCCCGTCGTCGGGACCTTCCACGCCTACGCTCCCCGCCGGGCTCCGCAGCAGATCGCGATCGCGCTCGGCGCGCGGCGCAAGTTCAACCAGCTCAGCGCCCGGATCGCGGTTTCCGAGGCGGCCGAGTGGACGGGGCGGCGCTGGTACGGCGGCAACTACGAGATCATCCCCAACGGCGTCGACGTGGGCCTCGCCTCCCAGCGGTCCGGCGCCGCCGGCGCCGCCGGCGAGCTGCGGCTCTTGTTCGTCGGTCGAGCTGAGGAGCGCAAGGGGCTGCCGGTCCTGCTGCGCGCGTTCGAGGCGCTCGTCGAGCACGTTCCCGCCCGTCTCGTCGTCGTCGGCACCGCCCGCGAGGAGATCACCCGCGCGGTCGCCGATCCGGACGCCCTCGATCACGTCGTCGCGCTCGGCGCGGTCGACCGCGACCGCCTCTGGCGGGAGCTCGCGGCCGCCGACGTCCTCTGCGCGCCGTCGCTCTCGGGCGAGAGCTTCGGCATGGTCCTGACCGAGGCGTTCGCGGCCGGCACGCCCGTGATCGCCTCCGAGATCGCCGGCTACGCGGACGTCGTCGAGCACGGGGTCGACGGCGTCCTGATCCCGCCCGGGGACCCGCAGCGGCTCGCCGAGGAGCTTCAGCGGTTGCACGTCGAGCCGCGGCGCCGCGAGGCGATGGGGGAGGCCGCCCGCGCCAGCGCCGAGCGCTACGCGTGGCCTCGCCTCGCCTCCCGGATCGAGCAGGTCTACGAGCGGGCGATCGACATCCCCGCTCCGGCCGACAGGCTGACCCGGGCCGCCCGCCGCCACGGGTTCATCCCCGCCGACGGCCTCGCCTACGTCCCCGCCGCCCGGGTCCCCTCGCCGGAGCCCGCGCCGATCGACACGATGCCGCGCCGGCGCCGGATCGCGCGCAGGATCGGGCTCGGGGCCGGCGCGGTCGCCGGCGTTGCCCTGACGCTCCTGGCCGCGCGGCGGATCGGCTTCGACTCGGTCGTCGAGAGCGCCGTCCGCTCCGATTTCGCCTGGATCCTGGTCGCGACCGCGCTGATGTGCCTGTCGATGTTCTTTCGCGCCGGCGCCTGGCTGCAGGCCGCCCGCTCGGCGCTGCCGGGCTCGGCCCTGCGCCGCCGCGACTTCACCTCGGCGACGATGATCGGGGTCCTGATGTCGGCGACGCTGCCGGCCCGGCTCGGCGAGCCGGCCCGGGCGATGGTCATCGCCCGCCGGATCGGCCGCTTCCGCGAGACGTTCCCGGTCCTGCTCGGCACCCTCGTCTCGCAGACCGCGTTCAACGTGCTCGCGCTGGTCCTGCTCGGCGTCGTGATCGTCAGCTCCACCGACCTCTTCCACAAGAGCTCCGAGCACCTCTTCCTGGTCAGCCTCGCCCCGGCGCTGCTGCTGGCCGCGGTCGTCGCCGCGCCGGCGGCCGTCCGCCGCTCCGGCAGCGGCCGCGTCGCCCGCCTCGCCCGCACGGCGCGCGACGCCCTCGTCCGGGTCCGCTCCGGCCTCGCCGTGTTCCGCGACCCGCGCCGCGGGCCGCTGGCCGGCGCAATGCAGATGCTGGCCTGGGCGATCCAGGTCGCCGCCTGCTGGGCGCTTGCCCTCGCGATGGGCCTCGACGGCGCGATGGGGATCGCCGGCGCCGCCGCGGTCCTGTTCGCGGTCAACGTCACCGCCGTCGTGCCGGCGACGCCGTCGAACATCGGTGTCTTCCAGCTCGCGGTGATCAGCGTGCTGACGACCGGCTACGGGGTAGGCGCCGCCGACGCCCTCGCCTACGGCGTCATCCTCCAGGCGGTCGAGATCGCGACCGCTGTCGGCCTCGGAGTGCCCGCGCTGGTCCGCGAGGGCATGAGCTGGTCCGACGTCCGCCTCCGGGCGCTCTCGGCGGCACCGGTGCGGCTGCGGCCGCTGGCCCGGCCGGACGAGCGCGTAGGCGCCTGACCGGCCTCCCTCGTGGGTGCTTTCCGCCGCCGCTATCCTTGGTCATTCGCCATCAAGAGCGGCTGAGGGACCCGGACCTCGGACGCCGCCGCAACCGGCGCGCCTGACGATCGGCGGGGCACGGTGCGACAGCCGGGATCGATGGAGGTGACCTCCCGAGTGAGCCAACCCGAACGCGACATCCTCGCCGCCGCCCGCGAGCGGGTCATCGTCTATGACGGCGGCATGGGGGCGACGCTGGAGCGCTTCGACCTCTCGAGCGAGGACTACGGCGGGCTGCCCGGCAAATGCCACGAGGCGCTCGTGCTCCACCGTCCCGACGTGATCGCCGGCGTCCATGAGGCGATGCTGGACGCCGGGGCGGAGGTCGTCGAGACCGATTCCTTCCAGGGCTCGCGGCTGAAGCTCGACGAGTGGGGGCTCGGCGAGCGGACGGTCGAGATCAACCGGCGGGCGGCCGAGATCGCCCGCGAGGCGGCCGGGTCGGAGCGCTTCGTCGCCGGCTCGATCGGGCCGACCGGCTTTCTGCCCGCCAGCGACGATCCGGCCCTCGGCGACATCGGCTTCGCGGCGCTCGTCGAGGTCTTCGACGAGCAGGCGGGCGCGCTGGTCGAGGGCGGGGCCGACCTGCTGATCATCGAGACCGCCCAGGACATCCTCGAGGTCCGGGCGGCGATCGTCGGCGCCCGCGACGCATTCGAGCGGGTCGGCCGCGAGGTCCCGATCCAGGTCTCGGTCTCTCTGCTCCCCCAGGGCGGCAAGATGCTGCTCGGCACCGACATCGAGGCGGTCCTGGCGATCCTCGAGGGGATGAGGGTCGACATCGTCGGGCTCAACTGCTCGACCGGGCCCGAGGACATGCGTGATGCGATCCGCTACCTCGGCGAGGCGTCGCCGGTGCCCGTGCACTGCATCCCCAACGCGGGCCTGCCGTTGCAGGGCCCCGACGGCGAGACGATCTTCCCGGAGACCCCGGAGCACATCGCCGGGCTGCTCGGCGAGTTCGTCGAGCGCCACGGCGTCGGCATCGTCGGCGGCTGCTGCGGCACGACGCCGGACCACATCGCGGCGATCGCCGAGCGGGTCCGCGGGCTCGCTCCGGCGCCGCGCCCGGCGGCCGGTCCGCCGCGGCTCGCGAGCATGATGACCGCCGTCGACCTCGTCCAGGAGCCGGCGCCGACGCTGGTCGGCGAGCGGGTCAACTCGCAGGGGTCGAAGCGGGCGAAGGAGCTCCTGCTCGCCGACGACTACGACGGCCTCGTCCAGGTCGCCGAGGACCAGGTCGCCGGCGGCGCCCACCTGCTCGACGTCTGCGTCGCGCTCACCGAGCGCCAGGACGAGGACGTGCAGATGGGCGAGACCGTGAGCCGGATCTCGCTCACCCAGCCGGCGCCGATCCAGGTCGACTCGACCGAGCCGGGCGTGATCGAGGCGGCCCTCGAGCGGATCCCGGGACGGGCGATCGTCAACTCGGTCAACCTCGAGGCCGGGCGCGCGAAGCTCGACCGGATCGTGCCGCTGGCGATCCGCCACGGCGCGGCTCTGATCGCCCTCACGATCGACGAGGAGGGGATGGCGAAGACCGCCGAGCGCAAGCTCGACGTCGCGCGCGAGATCCACCGCCTCGCCTGCGACGAGCACGGGCTCGACCCCGAGCTCTTGATCTTCGACGCGCTCACGTTCACGCTGACCACCGGCGACGAGGAGTGGCGGCCGTCGGCGGTCGCGACGATCGAGGGCATCCGCCGGATCAAGGCCGAGCTTCCCGGCGTCAAGACCTCGCTCGGGGTCTCGAACGTCTCGTTCGGGATCTCGCCCGGCGCCCGCGCCGTGCTCAACTCGGCGTTCCTCCACCACTGCGTCGAGGCCGGGCTCGACCTCGCGATGGTCAATCCGAACCACATCACGCCGTACGGCGAGATCCCGGCCGGTGAGCGCGAGCTCGCCGACGACCTCGTCTTCGATCGCTCGGCCGAGGCGCTCGAGCGGTTCATCGCCCATTTCGAGAGCAAGGGCGCCGAGGAGGAGGAGGCCGACGCCGGCGATCCGACCGAGGGGATGGAGCCGGAGGAGGCTCTGCACTTCCAGATCCTGCGGCGCAGGAAGGACGGCGTCGAGGAGTGGATCGACCGCGCGGTCGAGAAGATCGGGGCGGTGCCGACGCTGAACACGGTGCTGCTGCCGGCGATGAAGGAGGTCGGCGACAAGTTCGGCGCCGGCGAGCTGATCCTGCCGTTCGTGCTCCAGTCGGCGGAGGTGATGAAGCGCGCGGTGGCGCAGCTCGAGCAGTACCTCGACCGGATCGAGGGCCACACGAAGGGCACGGTCGTGATCGCGACCGTGTTCGGCGACGTCCACGACATCGGCAAGTCGCTGGTCAACACGATCCTCACCAACAACGGCTACACGGTGGTCGATCTCGGCAAGCAGGTCCCGATCGACCAGATCATCGATTCCGCCGTCGAGCACGACGCCGACGCGATCGGCCTCTCGGCGCTGCTCGTCTCGACCTCGAAGCAGATGCCGGCCTGCATCCAGGAGCTCCACCAGCGCGGCCTCGCCTTCCCGGTCCTGATCGGCGGCGCCGCGATCAACCGCGACTTCGGCCGTCGCGCGCTGTACCCGGACGGGCGCGAGTCCGACGACGTCTACGCGCCCGGCGTCTTCTACTGCAAGGACGCGTTCGTCGGGCTCGACACCGTCGATGCGCTGATCGACGACGAGGCCCGCGAGGCGCTCGTCACGCGGATCCGCGAGGAGGCCCGCAGGCTCCGCGAGAAGCCGGTGGAGCCCGACGACGCCCCGCCGACGAGCGACGACTCCGTGCGCTCCGCGATCAGCACCACGACCCCCGTGCCCGATGTCGCCTACGGGGTCGAGGACGTCGACGTCGACCTCGGCGAGGTGTTCCCCTACCTCGACCGTCATGTCCTGTTCAAGCTGCATTGGGGCGGGCGCGGCAAGAAGGGCGAGGAGTGGCGGCGGATCGTCGAGGGCCACGACGGCGAGGAGGGCTTCCGGCCGCGGCTCGAGCGCATGTGGGCCGAGCAGGACTACCTCGAGCCGCGGGCGCGGATCGGCTACTTCCCGTGCAACTCCGACGGCAACGAGGTCGTCGTCTTCGATCCCGACGACCCCGAGCGCGAGCTCGAGCGGCTCGTCTTCCCGCGCCAGCCGCGGCACGACCGGATCTGCCTCGCCGACTACTTCCGCCCGATCGACACCGGGGAGCGCGACGTCGTGGTCATCCAGGCGGTCACGGCTGGCTCCGAGGTGACGCGCCGGATCGAGCAGCTCGAGCGCGACGGCGAGTTCGCCGAGCAGCTCTTCGTCCACGGCCTCGGCGTCCAGTCTGCCGAGGGGATGGCCGAGTGGCTGCACGCGCGGGCGCGGGCGACGCTCGGCATCGACCCCTCGCAGGGTCGGCGCTACTCGTGGGGATACCCGGCCTGCCCGGAGCAGTCCGAGCACGAGAAGGTCTGGCGCCTGCTCGGGCTCGAGGAGCTCGGCATGACGCTGTCGGGGGGCTGGGCGGTCGAGCCCGAGCAGTCGACGGTGGCGATCGTCGCCCATCACCCGCAGGCGGTCTACTTCGGCATGAAGTCCGGCTTCGTGCCCGAGGAGCCGAAGCCGGACGAGCTGATCGCGGGGACCGAGCGCGGCGGGGAGCTGCCCCCCGAAGCCGACCCCGCCGGCGACGGGACCGTCGACTCCGAGGTCGCCGAGCCGGCCGCCGACCCGGCCTCGGCCTGATTGCGCCGCGTGCCCGCGGCTTCCGGCGGCGATTTCGTGGCGCTCGACGGCTGCGGCGGGTCGAGATCCACAAAAGGGGCGATATCGCCCCCGTTCGTGGCACTCGCGGCGCCGGGCGGGTCGAGATCCACGCAACCGTCGTGTCTGTCAAGGCCGGTCGAAAGCCGACCCCTTGGCACCGTTTGGATTCTGACCCCTTGAGGGCTCATAGCCCGCTCGCGGAGCGAGCCGTAGGCGAGCGCAGCGGGTCGGTGGCGAGCGCAGCGGGCCGGTGGCGAGCGCAGCGGGCCGGTGGCGCCGGGGCGCCGGGGCGCCGGGGCGGGTTCTAAGCGGGCGCGTACTCGAGGTTGCCGGGGAAGTCGAGCAGCAGCTCGGCCAGCAGGTCGGGGACCTCGACCTGGGGGCAGTGGCCGCAGCGGGGGATCACCTCGATGTCGGAGTAATCGACCGTGCGGAGGACTCGCTCGGCCCCGGTCGTGAAGACCATCCGGTCCCGCTCTCCCCAGACGAGCAGCAGCGGGCAGCTGATCCGGCCGAGCTCGAACGGGTCGCCGAGCTCGGGCAGCAGGCGCCGGCCGACCTCGAGCACCCCCATGCTCCGCGCCAGGCTCGCGAGGTGGCTCGAGAACGTGTCGATGACGGCGGGGTCGGCCCGGGCGGGATCGCCGAAGACGAGCGTCCGGTACACGCGGCCGACGATCGGCTTGACGATCCGATCCGGGACCGGGACCGGCGAGAACCGCAGCAGCCGGACCAGCCACTCGCTCTCGATCGCCGAGAACCATCCCGCCATGTGGAGGCCGGCCGGGGCGATCGGGACGATCCCGCCGATCGGCAGCGGGCGGCGCTCGGCGGCGCGCAGCGCCAGCGCGCCCCCGAGCGAGTTGCCGACGACGTAGGCCTCCCCGTGCGCCTCGCCGAGCTCGGCGAGGGCGGCATCGACCATCGCGTCCCACTGCGGCAGCAGCGGCAGGCCGGCTGCCAGGGGGGCCGCGGTCCCGAAGCCGCGCAGGTCGATCGCGACCGCGGCCCGTCCGGCTGCTCCGAGGCGCTCGAGCAGCGGCCGCCACGTGTCGGCGCTGTCGGCGTAGCCGTGAAGGAGCAGGAGCGGAGGTCCCTCGCCGGACACGGCCAGCGTGCGCGTCGCGACCCCGGCGAGCTCCCCCCGGGCCTCGGTTGGCGACGTCGCCGGTCGGGTAGAACTCATCCTCAACCATTCTTAGCGCCCGCCGCCGATGGCACGGGCCACCCGAACCGGAAGAGGAGTCACGAGTTGTCAGAAGTCTCACGAGGGATCATGTCCGAGGAGGCCCGCGAGGCCCGCGAGAAGCTCGTCGCGATGCTCGAGCGGGCCTACTGGATGGAGATCGAGACGGTGATGAGCTACGTCGCCAACTCGGTCAACCCCGACGGGGTCCGCGCCCAGGAGATCAAGCAGTCGCTCGCGGCGGACATCGCCGAGGAGCTTGGCCACGCACAGCAGTTCGCCGCCCGGATCAAGGAGCTCTACGGGGTCGTCCCCGGCTCGCAGGGGTTCGCGGCCGAGCAGGACTACCTGCAGCCGCCGAGCCGGCAGACCGACATCCCGCACGTGATCCGGGGCGTCATCGAGGCCGAGGCGGGAGCGATCTCCTACTACAGCGAGATCCGCGAGCTCGCGGCCGACGTCGACCCCGTCACCGAGGACATGATGATCGCGATCCTCCGTGACGAGCAGGGCCACATGCGCGAGTTCGAGGGGTTCCTGCGCGAGTACGAGGCCGAGGGCCTGGCCTGATGAGCCCTGTACCGGCCCACCTCTATGCGGCGCACTGTTTCCGGCAGCCCGACAGGGCCGCCGTGATCTGGGCGCCGCCGTAGCTGGGCGGCAGCCCGGCGGAAGCGGACGCGCAGCAGCATTCCGCCGGGTGATCCGCGCACGGGCCCGGCCCGGAGCATTCCGCCGCGGTGATCTGTGACGAGAATCCCCGCGATCTTGCGATTTATATTGCAAGATTCCGGTTAGCGTTCGCTAATGTGGGAGCCCGCATGGTCGACTCGACCGCAACCCGCGCGAGCCGCGCCCGAGGCGAGGACCCCGGCGCCGGCGCCGTCATCGTCCTCGAGCTCGCCGACGGCACCCGGCTGGTCCCCGAGGGCGAGGGAACGCCCTCACGGCTCGAGGGCGACGGCGATCACGTGTTCACGCTCGCCGAGGTCCAGCGCGCGGGTGCCGGGCCGTTCGCCGGCTACGTCCGGCGCGGCTGATCAGCGACGCCCGCCGACGATCTCGTAGACGCCGCCGTCGAGGTCGGCGAAGTAGAGGTTTCCCCGCGCGTCCTCGCCGAAGCTCGAGATCTTGCTGAACCGCGGGAGGCCGATCGGTCGATCGCGATCGGGGTCGCCGGGGGCGAGGCTGCGGATCCGGCCGCGGCAGAAGTCCGCATACACGTAGCGGCCGCGCAGCTTCGGGGCCGTCCGCCCCCGGTAGACGTAGCCGCCCGTGATCGCGCAGTTGCCGTCGGAGTGGCCGAGCACGGCGACCGGTCGCGTCACCTTCCCGGGCGGGACCGGGCTCGCGTCCGAGCTTCGGAACCGCTCGAAGCCCTCGAAGGCGTCCCAGCCGAAGTTGGCGCCCCGCGCCGCTTTCAGTCCGAGCAGGTCGATCTCCTCCCAGCGGTCCTGGCCGACGTCGCCGATCGCGAGCCGCCGCTTGCGGCGATCGAACGAGAAGCGGTACGGGTTGCGGAGACCGGAGGCGTAGATCTCATCGCGGCCGGCCCGGCCCACGAACGGGTTCGAGCGCGGCACCGAATAGCCGCCCTTCCCGCGCGGGTCGATCCGCAGCAGCTTCCCGAGCAGCGAGGTCCGGCTCTGGGCGTTCTCGCGCGGATCGCCACCGCCGCCGCCGTCCCCGGTCCCGATGTAGAGGTAGCCATCGGGCCCGAACTGGAGCTGTCCGCCGTTGTGGTTCGGGGCCATGCGATGGGGAATCCGGATCACCTTTCGGCGGCTCCGCTTCGACGCCTTGCGGGGATCCCGCTTCGAGCGCCGGAATTCGGCAACGACGATGTCGCCGCGATCGTCGGTGTAATAGACGTAGAAGCGGCGGCTGCTCCGGTAGTCGCGCGGGAACGCGACCGAGAGCATCCCCCGCTCGCCGTCGTCGGAGACGCGCCCGTGGATGTCGAGGAACTTCCGCGTTCCGCCGCCGTTGCGCCGGATCGTCTTGATCACCCCGCCCTGCTCGACGACGTAGAGCAGGCGGTTGGGGCCGCGCGGGGCGGTCACGTAGACGGGGCGGTCGAAGCTGCCGACCCGCCGCGCCCGCAGGCCGCCGCCGCGCCGCCCGTCGGTGCGCGCGACCCCGGGGGCCTCGCGGGGGTCGAGGCGATAGAGCTCGCCGAGCAGGGAGGTCAGGTAGACGCGGCCGCGGCGGCCGGCCGTGATCGAGCTGATCTTGGCGACGCGCGGTCCGAGGTCACGGTCGCCGGCGGCTCCGCCGGCGGCGGGGACGAGGCTGCGGAGCCCGCCGGCGCAGAAGTCCGAGTAGAGGTAGCGGCCGTACAGGGTCGGCAGCCGCCGGTCGCGGACGACCGGGCCGCCGATGATCGAGCAGCCGGTGAAGGTGCCCGGGGAGCCGCTCTCGTGCGGATAGGCGTGGATCGGGAGGGTCGTGGCGGCGATCGGCTCGGTGCCGCAGGGCTCGGGCGCGAACCCCTCGAACGCGTCCCAGCCGAAGTTGGCGCCGCGCGCTGCGGCGAGGGTCGTGTAGTCGACCTCCTCCCACGCGTTCTGGCCGACGTCGCCGATCGCGATCCGTTCGCCGTCGAAGGAGAAGCGGAACGGGTTGCGGAGCCCGTAGGAGTAGATCTCGTCGGCGCCGGCCCGCCCGACGAACGGGTTGTCGGCGGGGACCGTGTAGCCGCCGCCGGGACGCGGATCGATCCGCAGCAGCTTGCCGAGCAGGGACCCGGTGTCGAGCGCGTTGCCCTGCGGGTCGCAGGAGTCGCCGCCGTCGCCGGTGCCGAGCCACATGTGGCCGTCGGGCCCGAAGCCGACCTGGCCGCCGTTGTGGTTGGGGGCGGCGGAGTGGGGGACCGAGATCACGGTCCTGCCGCTGCCGGGATCGGCCCGGAGGGCCCCCTTCCGGCGCTTGAACCGGGCGACGGTGATCGCCCCGTCCCCGGCCGTGTAGTAGGCGTAGAAGCGCCGGTTGCCGACGTAGCCGGGATCGAACGCGATCGAGAGCAGGCCCTGCTCGGCGAAGCCGGACTCGACGCTGTCGCTGATGTCGAGGAACGGGCGGCGGAGCACGCGGCCGCCGCTGACCACGCGGACGACGCCCTCACGCTCGACGACGAAGAGCCGCTTGCGGTTGGCGCGTCCCGGGGCGAAGGCGGTGTAGACCGGCTCCTCGAAGCTCGCGATCCTGGTCAGCGCGGCTCCCCCGGCGCCGTTCCCGATCGGCGGCGCGGCGGCGATCGCGGCGGTGGCTAGCGTCAGCGCGGCGACGAGGGCGCCGAGCATCGCGGTCCCCCCGGCGAGGGGAATCGGGCGCCTGCTCATCGCCGCAAGGCTAGCGGAGCCCGCGGGCGCCGACGCCGGTCGAGCGGCGCCCCGCGGGCTCAGCCCGCCGGATCGATCCTGTAGACGGGCCCGGCGAGGGAGACGGCGTAGACGGTGCCGTCGGCGGCCTCGCCGAAGCTCGCCAGGCGCTCGACCTCCGCATCGGGGCCGATCGCGACGTCGTCGCTCGCCGGCCGGTCCGGTCGGGCCGGGAAGCTGCGCAGCTCGCCGGCGCAGAAGTCGCCGTAGACGTAGCGGCCGTACAGGCTCTCGAGGTCGGTGTCACGAACCGTCAGCCCGCCCGTGATCGAGCAGTTGCCGTCGCCGTGGAAGGTCGTCAGCACCGGCGGGATCGCGCCGTCGGGGTCCTGGTCCTCGTTGTAGCGGGCGTCGCCCTCCCACGCCGACCAGCCGAAGTTCGCCCCCGAGCCCTCGCCGCGGGCGACCAGGTCGATCTCCTCCTGCTCGTACTGGCCGACGTCGCCGATCGACAGGTCCCCGGTCTCGGCGTCGAACGCGAAGCGCCACGGGTTTCGGAGCCCGTAGGAGTAGATCTCGGGACGCGCCCCCGGGGTGTCGGCGAACGGGTTGTCGGCCGGGATCGTGTAGGGCTCGTCCCCGTCGGGCCTCGGGTCGATCCGGAGGATCTTGCCGAGCAGCGTCGAGAGGTCGAGGCCGCGGCGCTCGGGGTCCCCCTTGCCCCCGCCGTCCCCGAGGCCGATGTAGAGCTTGCCGTCGGGGCCGAAGAGGACGAGCCCGCCGTTGTGGTTCGGGTAGGGCTGGTCGACGAAGAGGATCTGCCGCGCGCTCGACTCGTCGACCTCGCCGTCCGCGGCGCGGTACTCGACCACGCGGGTGTCGCCGTCGAGGTCGGTGTAGTCGACGTAGAACAGCCCCGAGTCCGCGTAGTCGGGAGCGAACGCCATCGACAGCAGCCCGCGCTCGCCGTCGGCGACGGTCTCGTCGGAGATGTCGAGGAAGGTCTCCGCGCTCCCGTCGGGGGCAACGCGGATGATCATCCCGCCCTGCTCGACGACGTAGAGGTCCCCGCCGGAGCCCTCGGGCTGGGTCAGGTAGAGCGGCGCGTCGAAGCTGCCGATCTCGGTCAGCTCGACCCCGCCCTGGCCGTCGCCGACCTCGGGCCGGCCCTGGCCGGCGTCGGTGGCGGTCGCCACGCCGGTCTCGTGCTCGTCGCTCGAGCCGCAGCCGGCGAGGAGCAGGAGGCAGGCGGCGAGCAGCGAGCAGCCGAGCGGCGCGAGCGCTGCCTGCCGTGCTGCACGCTCCGCGCTACTCACCCTCCGTCACGACCCGCCCCTTGTCGTTCACCTTCGCCTTCGGCGCCTTCTCGTCGATCGTGACCACGAACTCGCCCTCCGCAGCGCCGCCGTCGGCGGTCACGGCCCGGGCCTGGCCGTCCAGCCCGGCCTCGACGCGGTAGTGGAGCGTGTAGGTGCCGGCCTCGACCGCCGTCAGCCTCCAGACGACCGTCTTCTCGTCGCCGGCGTCCAGCGGCCCGAAGCCGAAGGTGTTCGTCTGCGCCCGCAGGCCGCCGGAGTTCCCCTGCGGCGGCGGCTGACCGATCTCCCGCGGGTACTTGTAGCCGAGGACCCAGACCGGGCGGCTCGGGATCGAGGCCGCGGGGTTGTCGATCCGGGTCTGGAAGGAGCCGTCCGCGTCGCCGTCGTCGGTCTCGATCGTGAACGCGAGCTCAGGGAGCGCCTCGTCGCCGACGTTCCTGACGCCGAGCACGAGGTCCGACGTCAGGGCCAGCCGCTGCTCGGCCGGAAAGCGCGCGAGCGTCACCTCGACCGGATACTCGCCGGAAGGCTCGTCCGCGTCCTGGCGGTTGGTCGAGTCGTCGCCCCCGCAGCCGCCGAGGGCGACGGCGAGCAGCGAAGCCGCGAGCGCGGCCCCGGGCCAGCGCCGTTGGGGCCCGCGCCTCGGTCCCGATCGGGGCCTTCCGCCTCGCCTTTCGGGTCTCCACCCCAAAGCGCGCGCAACATACCACGGGGTCCCTCCGCCCCCGGCAGGCCGGCGCCGGCCTGCCCGTACCGGTGGCGCGGCGCCTCGCGATGGACTAAGTTTCGTCCGCGGAGGCGAGTCGCAGGGAACCGTCGTCCGCCGGAGAGATGGTCAGATCCGCAGCCGACAGGGCGTTCCTACCCGCGAAGAACCTGTTCGAGCAGGTCGGGAACATGATGATCCTGACCGGAAAGACGCTGGTCGCCACCGTCAAGCCTCCGTACCCGTACGGCGGCGAGTTCGTCAGCCAGTTCCTGTTCGCGCTTCAGCTCAGCTGGTTCCCGCTGCTGATCAGCACCGTAGCGTTCGGCTTCGGCGCGCCCGGGCTGCAGGCCGCGAACTTCCTCTCCCTGTTCGGCGCCCTCGACCGCCTCGGCGGCTTCTTCATCCTCGCGTCCGTGCGCGAGTTCGCCCCCGTCGTCACCGCCGTCGTCGTCGCCGGCGTCGCGGGCACGGCGATCACCGCCGACCTCGGCGCCCGCAAGATCCGCGAGGAGCTCGACGCGCTGATGGTGCTCGGCGTCGACCCGATCAAGAACCTCGTCGTCCCGCGCTTCCTCAGCCTGATGCTGGTGACGGGCCTGCTGAACATCTACGCGCTGCTGTTCGGGATCAGCGGCGGGCTCTTCGCGGAGCTCACCTACGGCCAGCCGCTCGGCGGCTTCTTCGCCACCCTCTTCAACAACGCGTCGGTCACCGATCTCTGGGGGTCGGTGCTGAAGACGACCCTGTTCGGGGCGATCATCGCGATCGTCTGCTCCTACAAGGGGATGAATGCGTCCGGGGGTGCGCAGGGTGTCGGCACCGCCGTCAACCAGGGGGTCGTGATCGCGTTCATGGGCGTCTTCGCCTTCAACTACGTCTTCACGCAGACGCTGCTGGCCACCCACCCCGAGATCCAGACGATCAAGTGACCGGTTGGCTCGCCGTGCCCAGGGAGTGGCTCTCCTCGATGGGGGAGATCACCCGCTTCTGCCTGCGGACGATGGGGCTCGTCTTCTCGGGCCGGGTGTTCCAGTTCTTCGGCGAGGCCCTGCGTCAGGCCGGCATCCTGATCCTCGGCTCGACGATGGTGATCTGGGGCCTGGTCTTCATCCTCGGCCTCCAGTGCGGTATCGAGGGCGCCTACTTCAACCGCTCGCTCGGCTCGCCCTCCTACGCCGGCGTGTTCGCGGCGTGGTGCGACCTGCGCGAGGTCACCCCGTACGCGTTCGGGTACATGATGAGCGCCAAGGTGGGGACCGGGATCGTCGCCGAGCTCGGCGCGATGCGGATCTCGGACGAGATCGACGCGCTCGAGGTGATGGGCATCCAGCCGGTCACCTTCCTCGCGGCGACCCGCCTGCTCGCCGCCTGGATGACGATCCCGTTCATGTACCTCGCCGCTGTCGGCATCGGCTTCGTCGGCTCCTACCTCGCGGTCGTCGAGCAGATCGGCGACACCTCCCCCGGCGGCTACCTGCTGATCTTCTGGATGTTCCAGAACCCGCCCGACCTCTTATTCAGCGTCATCAAGGGGATGTTCATGGCGACCGCGATCGTGCTCGTCGGCTGCTACTACGGCTACACGGCCTCGGGCGGGCCGGTCGGGGTCGGCACCGCGACCGCGAAGTCGATGGTGCTCAACATCGTGCTCGTGCACATAATCGGGATGATGGGGACGCTGGTCTTCTGGGGCGCCAACCCGAGGGCCCCGATCGGCGGATGATGCGGACGACGAGGAGGAGAGCGTGACCGAGGAAGAGAACCGCGAGCAGCCGATGTACGAGGGCCGGCCGGTGCCGACGCCGCCGGCGCAGGCACCCCCGAGCGGGCCGATCGGCGGCGACCCCGACTCGGCCGCGCCGGAGCTGGGCGAGCTCAACGTCGACTACTCGATTCCGGGCGTCGAGGCCAACGACACCGACCCGTACCGCTGGCACACCGGCGAGAAGCGCGACCACGGAGGCGAGGACGCGATCGAGGTGATCGACCTCGTCAAGCAGTTCGGCTCGACCCGGATCATGAACGGGCTCAACCTCGGCCTGCCCAACGACGAGGTCTCGATGGTCCTCGGCCCGTCCGGCACCGGCAAGAGCGTCCTCGTCAAGCTGATCGTCGGCCTCCTCTACCCGGACGCGGGCGACATCCTCGTCCACGGCGACTCGGTGCCGAACATGACCGACGACGAGCTCTTCGAGATGCGGAAGAAGTTCGGCCTGCTGTTTCAGGACGGCGCGCTGTTCGGCTCGATGAACGTCTACGACAACACGGCCTTCCCGCTCCGCCAGCACACCGACAAGTCCGAGGACGAGATCGCCGAGATCGTCAACCGGCGGCTGCGCGAGGTCGGGCTCGCCGAGGCGCACTACAAGATGCCCAACGAGCTCTCCGGCGGGATGCGGAAGCGGGCCGGCTTCGCCCGCGCGCTCGTGCTCGACCCGGCGATCGTCTTCTTCGACGAGCCCGACTCCGGGCTCGACCCGGTGCGGACAGCGCTGCTCTGCGAGCTGATCCGCGAGATCCACGAGGAGAACGGCGGCTGCTACATGGTGATCAGCCACGACCTCGGGACGGCGCGCCGGATCGCCGACTTCATCGCCGTGCTCTGGAAGGGCCGGATCGTCGAGAGCGGGCCAAGCGAGGAGCTGTTCAACTCCGACAACGACTTCGTACGCCAGTTCCTCAACGCCGAGGTGGACGGCCCGCTGGCGATGGACTGAGCGGGAGCCCGCCCGTAGCCCGCCGCGAGGGGAGGCGGGCGGCGTCTCGCGGTCACGCCAGCGCCCGCGCCCGCAGCGCCAGCTCGAGCACGAACCGGTCCCAGCCCGACGCCGGATCGCGTCCGGTCAGTTCGGCGACCCGGCGAAGCCGGTAGCGGACCGTCTGCGGGTGGACGTGGAGGCTTTCCGCCGCCGCCACGGCGTTGCCGGCCGCGAAGTACGCCGTCAGGGTCTCGATCAGCGGGCGGTTGGCCTCGTCTCCGAGAGAGCCGAGGACCTCGTCCCGCACCGCCCCGCTCGTGCGCTCGAGCGATCCCGCCAGGGAGCCGAGCAACTGCGCCTCGCCGTCGGTGGCGAGGGCCGGCGCCTGGGTGCCGCCGGCGAGCAGCAGCTTGAGGACGATCCGGGCGAGGCGGTAGGTCTCGGGTACCGATGCAACATCCGCCGCCTGGACCGCCGCCGCTCGCAGGTCGAGCCCGCGGAGGGCCCGGGCGAGCTGATCGCGATCGACGTCGGGCGTGAGGAAGATCAGCCGTCCACCGCCGACGAGCTCGAGCCGGCGGCCGTGGCGTTCCGGCTCGGGAAGGGCCTTGCGCAGCTCCAGCCCGCGGTTCGCGAGCTCGGCCGTCTCGCACTCGCCGGGAGGGCCGGCGACGATCATCACGGGGCGTTCGGGCAGGCTCACCGTCAGGGCCTGCGCCCGCTCGGCGATCGCCTCGCCCGAGGTGAAGCGCCCCGCGAGCAGATCGGCGAACAGCCTCCGGACGGCGTGATCGGGTCGCTCCGTCATCTGCGCCGCGCGGTCCAGGTAGGCCTCGGCGACGACGTCGCAGATCTGGTCGAGGAAGCGCATGATGATCGCCGCGAAGTCGTGGACGTCGTCGGCGTTGAGGACGCCGCGACCGCTGCGGATCACGTAGTCGAAGGCGGCGGCGCCGCCGACCCGCCACGCGCGCAGGACGGCCGGCAAGGGCCGGCCCCTGTGGGCTCGGTCGACTCCCATCTCCGCGTAGGGCGCGAGCTCCCGGCGCCGCGCCAGCCGGCCCTCCGCCCAGAGGCCCAGGATCGCCTGGAATCCGACGATCCCGATCCGGCGGGTGTCTTCGAGCAGCGGCGGGTCGAGCGAGCCGTACAGGGGGACCTCATTGGCTATCGACCTGATCATCTCCTCGCCGACGACTTCCGCCTCCGAGCGAAGCCGCTCGAGCAGCAGCGGGTGGCGGCACGGCCGCAGGCCCGGGTGCTCCTGGTCTGACGCTGGGGTCGATGTCGCTGCCATCGCGATCCCCGGAGATGCGGGGGCTTGCCTGGAGGATGCTAACCGCGCCGACGGGCGGCGGCACTCGTCCAATCGGCACCGGCATGGCCGTCCTCGGGGCCGGTTGTCACCCGGTGAGTCCGCGGTTCGGGAACTTCGAACACTTGCCAACAGATCGCTTGCGCGGCGGCGGTGCCCTGGCTAGCTTCGGGCTCCGATGAGGCGGTTGATTGTCATATCGGTGGTGAACCTCGCCGCGCTCTGCCTCGGGCTCCCCAACGCGGCGGCGCAGGCGCCCGACGGCGAGGGGGTCGAGGTGCTCGCCGGGCCCGTCGACTGCCCGGCGCCGTTCTCCTGCCGCGCGATCGACCTCCGCGTCGATGTCCGCCCCGACGAGAGCGGCATGCAGGGACTGGAAGCGAGGTTCCTCCTCCCTCGTGAGGACGCGCCCGCCCCGCCCGCCGGAGACCTGCGTGGAGGGCGTGGCTCGCTGCCGGGGCTGCTCACCTTCCCAGGGACGGGCTACTGCACGACGCGCGATCCCCTCACCCCGCCGGACGGAGGTGGCGAGACCTTCTGGGACCGGTTGGAGGCGGACCCGGACACCGGCATGGCGAAGCGGATCGAGCTGGCGGGCGAAGGTATCGCCCAGGTGATGCTGGCGATTCGCGGGCATCGCTCGTGCTACGAGCCGGGGGACGGGATGTATGGGACGGGGAGTTGGATCGGCCCGGTCGAGTTCGCCGACTACGACGCGCTGCTCGAGCGGCTGGTCGCCGGCGATCTCCACGCGGAGATACCGGCGCTCGATTCCCGCCACGTCGGGCTCAGCGGCGGCTCCCACGGGGGCATCACGTCGCTCATCTACGCCGCCAAGTCAGCCTTCCCGAAGCCGTTCGCACTGGTCATGCCGAGCGTCGGCTCGCCGGACATGAGCGACTGGATGGAGCGGTCGCTGGATCCGACGGAGGGACTCGACGGCGTGACCGGGATCGGCTTGCTCTCGATCCCCGGCGTCATCTCTCAGCTCAAGGCCTATCCGGGCTCGGATCTGCAGGACCGCGTGATCGAGGCAATGAGCGGCGATTTCTCCCAATGGCCCGCCTACTGGGCGTACCGCACCGCCTACGACAGCGATGGCAGCCTCGACACCTTCGACGCCAAGGTGCGGGCGCTGGTCATGCACACCGGGGGGCGGGACTGCATCGTGCCGGTGAACCGGCAGGTGGAGTTCTGGGAGCAGCTCGAGCGGGACTACAGGCGGCCGAACGACCTCTGGCTGTTCTCGACGGACCCTCACTCCTGCAAATGGGTCACCCCCCGCTATCCCTCGGTCGACGAGGCCTTCGGCTACGACGGTGGCGGGGGCTTCTTCCCGACCTGGAGCGAAGAGCTCAAGGCGTGGTCGGAGAGCATGCTCAAGAAGGAGGTCTTCCAGTGGGCGGCGCGGACCTATCTGGCCGGCGACGATGACGGATGGCGACCGGGGCCGGCGCTGGTCACCCCGCTCGTGCAGGGCGAGGAGAGCGGTCAGCGCGAGCCGTACCGGGCGGTGCGCACGCTCAGCGGCGCCCAGACCGGTCGCAAGACCCTCTGGCTTCGCGGCGACGGAGTTCTCGCCTCGCGGCGGAAGGCGTTCACCAAGACCGTCATCGAGCACGAGCCCGGCGGGGTCTGTCCGGTGTTCAGCATCATCGCCCCGTGCGGGAAGACCGGCTGGGGCGGCTCCGATGCCGGGCAGCGGATCCAGGAGCTCGAGCAGATCCGCTCCTCGACCGATTTCGTCTCCCGTCCCTTCCGCAAGCAGGTGACCCTGCTCGGCTCACCGAGCCTCCGCGCGAGGGTCAGGATCGATCGGGACGAGAGCTTCGCCGGCGCCGGGATCGTCGCGCAGCTCTGGTACCTGCCGCCGGACCTGCCGTCGAGCTCGCCCGGCTGGATGTTCACGCATGGGATGCGGTTTCTGAAGGTGCTGCCGGAAGACGGCGTCGTGGACGTGCGGATCCCGCTCGACAGCCGGGTGATGACGCTGGAGCCCGGTGGCCGCCTGCGCCTCACGCTCACCAACCTCACGACCTACATCAAGGGCTTCCCCTGGCATCATCCGGTGACGACGCCCTACGACGTCACCCTGCTCTCGCGTCCCCGCCACCCGGCCATGCTCAAGATGCCGGTGAGCTCGAGCTTCGAGAGGCTGCCGTTGGCCGATCTGTCGAGGTTCGAGGGGAACGGTCCCTGCGCGGGGCGTGAGAGCCGCTGCCGATGCCGGGGAAGGGCCGCCACTCAGGCCTGGAGCGACGGGGATGGCAGATTCCGCGGCACCCCGGGCCGTGACGTGATCGTCGCCGGCCGTGGCGACGACACGATCCGCGGCGGCGGGGGCGGTGACCTGATCTGCGGCGGGCCGGGCCGCGACGCGATCCAGGGGCAGGGCGGTCGAGATCTCATCCGCGGCAACGGCGGCGGCGACCGGCTCCGCGGGGGCCTGGGGCCGGATCGCCTCGATGGCAACGGCGGCCGCGACCGAATACACGGAGGCGGCGGCCGACGGGACCGCTGCCGAGGGGGAGGCAGCCGCAATCGCATCCGCGGCTGTGAGGCGTAGCAGCGGCCGGTAGGGCCCGTCCGCGTCACCGGGAGCGCCTCAGCGGGCGCGATGGACCTGCGGCGGCCGCGGCGGGCTTCGCGGTCCGATCGGGCGTTGCGGCGCGTCACCGCTCTATCGTGTCTGGCGCGTGCGCCGCTTCCTCGGTCGGATAGGAGAGTGGTCGGTCACCCACCCGGCGGCGGCGATCGCCGCGGTGGTCTCGGTGGTCGCGATCGTCGGGGTCGTCGGCGGGCTGCGGCTGTCGCCCGACGCGGGCACCGACAAGCTCGTCGACGACGACTCGGCTGCGTTCGTCGGCACCGAGCGGTTCCGGGGGCGCTTCGGCGACGACGCGATCGTGATCCTGGCCGAGGGCGACCTGCGGAAGCTCCTGCTGACCCGCGACAGCCACCGGCTGCTCGGGCTCGAGGCGTGCCTGGCAGGCCGCGTCGATCGCAGCGCCGTCGCCGCGACCGACGTCTGCAGCCGGATCGCCGCGCTCGGCGCGACCCGTGTCGTGTTCGGGCCCGCGACGTTCCTCAGCGAGGCGGCGGCGCGGTCGAACGAGGCGATCCTGCGCCAGGTCCAGTCGCTGGAGGACGCATCGCCCGCCGAGCGGCAGCGGCTCCTGCGCCAGTTCCTGAGCAGCGGCCTGAGCCCGGCAGCCGTTCTCGCGGGCCTCTCGATCGACAACCAGCAGTTCGTCTCCTCGATCGTCTTCGACCGGACGAAGCCGGGCGCGCCGCCGAAGTCGAAGTTCGGGTACCTGTTCCCGAGCGATCGCGGCGCGCTGATCTCGATCCGGCTCGAGCCCGACCTCGACGAGGCCGACCGCCGCGAGGCGGTCGGGCTGATCCGAACGGCGGTCGGCGATCAGCGGTTCGCCCTCCGCCACGGCAGCTATGAGATCTCCGGCATCCCGGTCGTCGCGCAGGGCCTCGCCGACGAGCTCGGCAGCCAGATCGCGCTCCTGTTCGCGGTCGCGCTCGTCGTCATGGCGGCGGTACTGACGATCGGCTTCGGGCCGCCGCTGCGCCTGCTGCCGCTGCTGATCGCGATCGGCGCCGCCGGCTTCGCGTTCGGATTGCTGTCGCTCCTCGGCGGCTCGCTGACGATGGCTTCGGTCGCGGTGCTCCCGGTCGTCATCGGCTTGGCCGTCGACTACGCGATCCAGCTTCAGGCGCGCTTTCGGGAGGCCGTGGCGGATGGTCGCCGCCCGCCCGCCGCCGCCGTCTTCGCCGCCGTCCGCGGCGGCCCGGTGATCGCGACCGCCGCGCTCGCGACCGCGGTCGGATTCCTCGCCCTGATCCTCTCGCCGATCCCGATGGTCCGCGAGTTCGCGATCGCGCTCGTCGCCGGCATCGCCGCGGCCCTGGCGATCTCGCTGACCGCCGGTCTCGCGGCGCTCTCGATGGCCCCCGCCCGCACGGAGGCACGGCGCCGGCCGCCGCGGGGTCGGATCGCCCGCCCGCTCGTCGTCCTGGGTGAGCGCGCCAGAGCGACCCGCGCCGGCCTCCGCAGCCGCGGGTCGACGGCGTGGAGCAGAGCGCTGGCGGCGTCGATCCGGCGGCCGGGCCGGGTTCTCACGGTCGCGGCGGTGCTCGCCGTGTCCGGCTGGGTGGCCGGCGCCGGGGCCAAGGTCGTGACGGACATCCGCGAGCTCGTGCCCGGCGACCTTCCGGCGATGCGGTCGGTCGAGCGTCTCCAGGACGCGACCGGGATCTCGCAGGAGCTCGACGTGATCGTCTCCGGCGACGTCACCACGCCCGAGGCGATCGCCTGGATGAGCGACTTCAAGCAGCGGGTGTTGGCCCGCAACGGCTTCGGCCCGGACACCCCGAACTGCCTCGCCGAGTCGGCAGAGCTCTGTCCCGGGCCGGCACTGCCGGATCTCTTCGATCTGAGCTCGGGGGCGCCGCTCGACCAGCGGCGCGTCGATGCCGTGCTCGCGGCCGTGCCGCAGTACTTCTCGCAGGCGATCCTCTCGCGCTCCGAGGGCGGGGACGTAGCCGCGCTCTCGTTCCTGATCCCGGTGATGCCGCTCGACGAGCAGGAGCGACTCGTCTCCGGCATCCGCGCCGAGCTCGACCCGCCCGCGGGCGTGAGCGCCGAGGTCGTCGGCCTTCCGGTCCTGACCGCCGACGCGAGCGCGGCGCTCTCCGGCTCGCGCTACTGGCTGGCGGCTGCCGGGCTCTTCGCCGTCGCCCTCGTCCTGCTCGCCGTCTACCGCTCCCCCGGGCGCGCGCTCGTGCCGTTGCTGCCGATCGTGCTCGCGACCGGATGGTCGGCGCTCGTGCTCGCGGCGATCGACATCCCGCTCAACCCGATGTCGGCGACGCTCGGCGCGCTCGTGATCGCGGTCGCGACCGAGTTCAGCGTCATCCTCGCCGCCCGCTATCACGAGGAGCGGGGGACGGGACGGAGCGTCGGCGAGGCGTTGCGATCCACCTACTCGCGGACCGGGGCCGCGGTGATCGCCTCCGCGGTCACCTCGATCGCCGGCTTCGGCGTCCTCGCGCTCAGCCGGATCACGATGCTGCGCGACTTCGGGGTCGTCACCGTGGTCGACCTCACCGTCGCCCTGGCCGGGGTCATGCTGGTGTTGCCGGCGGCGCTCGTCTGGGCCGAGCACGGCTTCCATCCGCTGCCGGCGCTGCGCAGGCTCGCCGCCCGGGCGCCCCGGCGCGACGTCGACGTCCCGACCTGACCGTGGCCGGCGACGACGAGCGCGATCGCGGCGGCTGGTGGCCCGGGGAGGAGACGGCGGAGCCCGAGCGTCGCGGGCGGGACCGCCCCCGGGGGCTGGCGAGCCCTGAGCGGCCGCGCCCGGGCGGGCGCTACGCGGCCTTCGTCGGGATCGCGTTCATCGTCGTGATCGCGATCGCGCTCGTCAACCTGCTCAACACCGAGGATGTCGGGATCGAGCTCGAGCAGGGTCGGCCGCTGGCCGAGTTCGCGGTGCCCGACGCGCTCGTCCCGAGCGCCGCGGATGCCGACGCCAACATCGCCCAGGACGACTGCGAGAGCTCGCGCAACCCCTGCCCCGAGGACGACCGGCGAACGCCGGCCTGCGAGATAACCGCGCCGGGCGCGATCCGCGTCTGCGACCTCTTCGACCGGCCGCTCGCGATCTCGTTCTGGTTCACGCGCGGCGGCGACTGCCTGCCGAGCCAGGACGCCTTCGACTCGGCCGCCCGTCGCTACGCCGGCCGCGTCAACTTCCTCAGCATCAACGTCCGCGACGACCCCGAGACGGTCGCCGGCATCGTTCGCGAGCGCGGCTGGCGGGTCCCGGTCGGACTCGATCGCGACGGTGCCGTCTCCAACCTCTACCGCGTCGGCGTCTGCCCGACGATCGTGCTCGCCTATCCCGGCGGGATCGTCGACGACACGGCGATCCGGGCGGGTAACTACGACGCCGCCGGAATCGACGGGCTGGTCGACGGGCTGCTCGCGGCGTCACGGCGGCGGGCCGCGACGGTGCGCTAGCGATGCCCGGCGAGGATCAGGAGCGCCTCGCCGAGCGCGGCGCCGTCGATCCCGCGGTGGCGGCGGAGCTCCGCGGCCTCTACCTGCGGTGGCTCGAGGTGCCGCACGGCTCCGGGCGCAGCCCGAAGGAGCTGAAGCGTCGGCTCGCGGCGCTGTCGGACCGGTTCGCCGGCCCGCAGGCAATGGCGTTCCGGGCGAGGCCGATCCCCCACGCCTACCGGGTCTTCTACCGGCATATCGGCCTCGATCCCGACGAGCAGCCGAGCGGTCCGGAGGCACTGGTGCTCGAGCGGATGCTGAAGGGAGGCTTCGTCAGCCGGAGCCTGCTCGACGACGGGCTGACGATCGCGATGATCGAGACGGGCGTGCCGCTCGTCGCCTTCGACGCAGCCGCGGTCTCCGGCCCGCCGCGGATCCGCCCCAGCGCCGCCGGCGAGGGCCTCGACGGCCGCCCCTCCCCGCTGCCGGCGGGGACGCTCGTCCTCGCCGACGACGTGCGCCCGCTGGCGCTGCTGTTCGGCGCCATCGCCTCCGGTCGCGGCGTCAGCCCGGCGACCGCGCGGACGCTGCTCGTCGCCGTCGGCGTCGCCGGGGTCCCCGCGATCGCGATCGAGGAGGCGCTCTGGATCGTCGCCGAGGTCCTCGAGGGCGGGTAGCCTCCGTCCGCGGCCGCCGCCCTGCTGGGCCATCCCAGCCCAACATGCGGCGGTCAGGATGACCCGGATGGGGCGATCGGGGCGGCGAACACGGCTACAATGCTCCGACTCGACCCGGAAAGGGGCCCCCGGTGCGGGAGCTTCTGCAGCACGATCCGATGCCGCCGCCCGGCGCCGCCCGGGGATCGAGGGTCGGCGTTGACGAGCGGGCCGCGTGCCGGTCTCTGCGCATGCAGATCGCCCGCCTCGAGCGCGAGCTCGCCGAGCTCTTCGCGGGCACCGCGCCGCGTGCCGGGATCGAATGGCGGGTCGGCGCCAGGGGCGGACCTCGGGTTCTGGGCTTCGCCGACCTCGAGCGGACCCGCGACGCGCTCGCGACGCGGCTCGTGGAGGCCCGGGCCGAGATCGGCCGCCGCGCGGAGCGCGAGGAGGCGAAGCGGGCGCTCGTCGAGCGGATGATCGCCGACCCTGCCGGCCACCGCTGGGTGCGGGTCCGCGGCGAGGAGGTCGGCGAGCGCGGCTGCAAGCACTGGCACTCGCGCCCGCGCTGGGGCCTGCTCGGGATGATCGCCGGCTGGTGGCGGGTAAAGCTCTCCTCCGGCTGTCCCTTAGCCTCCGGGGCGTGCCGACCGCGCGTCCCGCTCCCGAGCTGAGCTCCGAGGATGGCCTCCGCTAAGCGGCGCAAGCGGCGCCGACGCCGAGCGCGGGCGGGCGCTTCCGGCGCGCCGACGCCGGAAGGTGAGACGACCCCCCGCCCGGCGCCGCCGCCTCGCCGCCGACGAGCCGCCGCCGACGAGCCGCCGCCGCCGCCGTGGGGGAGCTTCCCGCTGATCGAGCTCAGCGTGCTCGCCGGGATCGTCATGCTCATCCTCGGCTTCTTCGTCGTCGGCGGCGACCGCGGGCCGATCCTGATCGCCGCGGGGCTCGCCCTGGGCTCGATCGGCGGGCTCGAGCTGAGCATCCGCGAGCACCTGGCGGGGTACCGCTCGCACACGGTGGTGCTCGCCGGCGTTCCGGCCCTGATCGTCCTCGGGCTGCTCTTCTACCTCGCCCCCGAGGGGCTGCCGGCGCTCGGCCGCGCCGCGATCGGCCTGGCCGTGTTCGCGGGCGCGGCGGCGCTGCTGGTCCGGCTGTTCAGTCGCCGGTCGGGGGGCGCGCGCTACCGGTTCGCGCCGTTCCGCGGGCGCCGGTGAGATAACCGCGCGACTCGCAGCCCTCCGGGCTGCTCGACTGCGCCGACCGGCCGGGTCACGCCCCGGCCGGTCTCCCGGGCAACAACCAACCGCGCGACTCGCAACCCTCCGGGCTGCTCGACTGCGCCGACCGGCCGGACCGCCGGACCGCCGGGTCGGCGGGATGGGCATCGGCGTCCCGGCTTGCGGCAGGGGGCTCAGCGGCGCGCGGCCAGCTTCTCCTCGAGGGCGCTGGCCAGCGCCTCGCGCTGGCGCAGCGTCAGCCTTCCGAGCTGGCGGTTCTCGCTGACGGCGAGCGGCACCAGGAACTTGCGGGTCCTGGTCCGGCCCCAGCGCGACTGGCTGCGCAGCAGCTCCGAGACCGACATGGTCTCGGTCTCCCAGGGACAGGAGCGAACGACCTGCGCCGCCCCCAGGTCCCCGGCCCGGACTGCGCGCTTGAGGGCGGCGCGGGCGAGGCGGACCCGGTTGGCGTGCTCGAGAGCACGGATGTGTTGGGGCACAGCGGCGGGCGCAGCCGTCGAGGCAGCTTCCATACTCACTCCTCCTCCTGCGATGAGTGCGGTGGTGATGACGGGTCTTCGGCCCGAACGGGGGTGATCGATGCTCCGATCCGGACCCGGGAGGCTCCCTTGGCGAAACCCTCCCGAGCCGCTTCTGTCCCTGTCGCGTTCGGTGGTTGGGCACCCTAGTGACCGCCGCCGGAGCGTGTCCGCAGACGCCCCCGAAACCCCCTTCGCCGGCCCGCTAAGAGCAGGTTTTTCGTCCCCGGCTGGCCGAATTGGCGCTTGTGAACGATCGGACAAGTCGAAACTACCCGAACCGGGGTAGGAGGCCCGGCACAATCGCGCCCGCGCGGGACGATGGCCATCAACCGGCGCATAGGCGCTTCCCGAGGGCGCTCGCGCCGATTCGCGGGGGGTGTCGGGCTCAGTCGCCGAGGAGCTCGGGGGAGCGCTCGACGACCCGCTCGAAGATCGCCAGGGCCCGGTCGAGGTGCTCGGTCTCGTGGGTGGCCATCAGGCTCGTCCGCAGAAGCGCCCCGGCCGGGGGCACCGCGGGGTGGAGGGCGACGTTCGTGTAGAGGCCTTCCGCGTAGAGCGCCTTCCAGAGCATCGCCGCGCGTACGTCCTCGCCGACGATCACCGGCACGATCGGGGTCAGCGCCTCGCCGCCGCCGGGCAGCGGCGTCGGCTCGACGACCCGGAGGCCGAGGTCGCTGAGCCCGCGGTGCAGGTAGGCGGCGTTGTCGAGGAGCTTCGCCATCAGCTCCGGGCCCTCGTCGCGGATGATCCGCAGCGCGGCCAGCGCGGCGCCGACCGCAGCCGGCACCGCCGCGGCGCTGAACAGGAAGGATCGGGCCGCGATCCGCAGGTAGTCGGTCACCTCGGCCGGCCCGGCGATGAAGCCGCCGCAGGAGGCGAAGCTCTTCGAGAAGGTCCCCATTCGCAGATCGACCGCGTCCTCGGCGCCGAGCAGCTCGCTGGCGCCGGCCCCACGGGCGCCGAGGACGCCGACGCCGTGGGCCTCGTCGACCATCAGCCGCGCCCCGTAGCGGCGGCATAGCGCGACGACATCGTTGAGCGGGCAGATGTCGCCCTCCATCGAGAAGACGCCGTCGACGACGACGAGGACGCCGCCGCCGTCGCCGGCGGCGCGCTCGAGCATCCGCTCGAGCTTGTCGATGCGGTTGTGGCGGAACGGCCGCAGCTTCGCCCCCGACAACCGGCAGCCGTCGAGGATCGAGGCATGGTCGCCGGAGTCGCAGATCACGGTGTCGCCGGGGCCGAGGATCGTGCCGATGCAGCCGACGTTCGCCTGGTAGCCGGTGGTGAACACGAGCGCCGCCTCGGTTCCCATCCAGTCGGCCAGCTCCTCCTCGAGCTCGACGTGGAGCGGGATCGTCCCGTTCAGCAGGCGCGAACCGGTCAGCGCGGTCCCGTACGTGTCGAGCGCGTCGCGGGCGGCCCGCTCGACTCGCGGGTCGCCGGTCAGCCCGAGGTAGTTGTTGGACCCGAGCATCAGCATCTCGCGCCCCTCCATCTCGACCACCGGGCCCGCCTGCGAGGTGAGCAGGCGGAAGTAGGGCATCATGTCGGCCTGCTCGGCGAGCTCGAGGAGCTCGCGACGGTCGTGGTCGCGTGCCTTTGCGAAGACGTCGGCCTCGATTCGCGGACCTTGCGCGGAAAGCTGCTCGCTCATGCCCGAAGTGTCCCACTTGGCGCCCCCGCGGCGCCGGGGCGATACGTAGACTGGCTCCGATGAGCAGCGGACCCGTCGTCGAGGCCGAGGCGGTCGAGGAGCAGGTCGCCGCCGGCGAGGACCCGGGCGGCGACGAGCAGGTCCGGCCGCTGCCGGCGCGGCGCTCCCCCTCCGAGCTCGACGCTTGGAAGGGCGACGTCCGCGCCCTCGCGGTGGTCGCCGCCGGCGGGCTCGCCGCCGGGGCGGCGACGATCGCCGCCGTCAGCGCCGCAAGGTCGGTGGCCGGCGGGCGCGGGCGGCGGTCGCTGCGGCGTTCCCGCCCCGATCGGGACGTGATCGCGAGCCGCTCCTTCCTCGTCGACGTTCACCTGCTCGGGCGCTGATGCCGTCCCCGGCCCGGCCGCGCCGTGGGCCGGGCCGCTCGCTGGTGGTCGCGGTCAACCCGCCTGGGAGCTACCGGTTCGGGGGTCGCGTCCCCGATCGGGTCTCCCGCCACCGCGGCCGGGTCTACGAGCGCTTCCTCCACGTCGACCGATGCGCGGTCCTCGTCCGCGCCTGGGCGGAGCCGCGCACCGGGGCGATCGCGATCGCCGCCCTGCCGGCGCCGGAGCCGTGGCTTCCCCGGCCCTGCGGGCGCTCCGCCGGCGACGCCGAGCTCGAGGAGGCGATCGTGCGGATCCGCCATGCTCTCGCCGTCGACGACGACCTCGCGCCGTTCCGGCGCCGCTTCGCCCGCGATCCGCTGCTCGGGCCGCTGATCCGGCGGCTGCCCCGCTACCGGGTTCGCCGCTGCCCGAATGCCTGGGAGGCCTTCGCCTGGGCGGTGACCGAGCAGCTCATCGAGTCGCGGGAGGCGGCGGCGATCCAGCGCCGGATCGTCGCCCGGTGGGGGATGGAGCTGCGCGGCCCAGAGGGCGCGCGCCCGCTCGCCGACGTCCCCGGCCCCGACGTGATCGCCGGCCTCGCTCCGGCCGAGCTCGCAGCCTGCGGGTTGGCGCCGAAGCGGGCGCTGGCGCTGGTCAAGGCCGCCCGCGAGATCGCGGCCGGTCGCTGCGACCCCGCCGACCCGGCCGGCGATGCGCGCCTGCTGCGGATCAGCGAGATCGGGCCGTGGACGATCCGGTGCCTGGCCCTGAAGGGGCGCGGTGACCTCGACTCGCTGCCGGCCGCGGACGTCGCGTACCTGAAGCTGGTCGGGCGCCTCGCCGGGCTCGGCCGTCGGGCGACGGTCGCCGAGGTCGAGGGGTTCTACGCCCCCTACGCCCCCTGGCGCGGCCTCGCGGCCCGGCTGACCCTGGTCGGGGGCCCGCGCGAGGCCGGGGCGCCGCCGCTCCGCTACCACCCGCCGGACCCCGGGTACGAGGCGGCCTGAAGCCGCCGTCACTCGTCGCCGCGGGCCGGCGGCAGCAGGTCGTTGGTGAGCAGCTCGGCGGCGGCCGGCCGCGAGTCGATCTGCCCGGCCTCGTACAGGTAGTCGGCGAAGCGCTGCCAGCGTCCCGTGTCCATCCAGCCGTAGGGCCGATCGCCCGGCGGCAGCAGGCGCGGCAGCGTCTTGTCGATCTCGGCTCCGGTCAGCCCCGGGTCGAGCCCGTTGCCGGCGGCGAGGACCGCGTCGGTGGTCGCCTGCGGGTTCCGCGCGGCAGCGTAGGTGCCGCGCTCGAGCGCCGCCAGGAAGGCGCGGATCGGCTCCGGGTCGGACTCGACCCGCTCCCGATCGGCGACGAGGACGAGCTCGTCGTAGGTCGGGATCCCGAGCCGATCGACGGGGACGACCCGCGGGTCGAGGCCGCGCTCGGCGAGGTCGACCCCCTCGACGTTGAGAAAGCCTCCGAACATCGCATCCGCGCGTCCCGAGATCACCGGTGGCATCAGGTTGAAGCCGACGTCGACGAGGTCGACCGACTCGGGGTCGACGCCCGCCCGCCGGAGGATCGTCTCCAGGTAGGCGGCCTGGTAGGGGATGCCGGCGGTTACCACGGTCTTGCCGGCGAGATCAGCGGCCGTCTCGATCCCCGCTTCCGGGAGCGAGATCAGCGAGGTCAGCGGGCCGTTCACGAGCGCGGCGACGGCGACGACGTCGAGTCCCTGGTCGCGGGCGAGGATCACCTCGGGCTCGTAGGAGATCGCGAGGTCGGTGCGGCCGGCGGCGACCTGCTTGATCGGCGCCGCGGGGTCGGAGGGGACCTGTGGGTTGACATCGAGGCCCACCTCGTCGAAGTAGCCGCGCTCGAGCGCCGTGAAGACGCCGGCGTGGTCGGGATTGACGTAGAAGTCGAGGGTCAGGCTGAACGGTTCGCCGTCGTCAGCTTCTCCGCCGCCGCAGGCGGCGAGCGCGATCGCCGTCGCCAGCGTCGCGAGCGCGATCGCCGTCGTCCTTTTCACCGGGCTCCCCCTCGCTCGTCGGCTTCCGCCACCTCGCCCCACCAGGCGATCCGGCGCTCGATCAGGCTCAGGCAGGCGAACAGCGCGATCGCGATCGCCGACAGCCAGACGATCGCGGCGAACAGGCGCGCGACCTCGAGCTGCGCGTTGTCGACGAGCATCAGGTGCCCGAGGCCCTCCTTGGCGCCGGCCCACTCGCCGAAGACGGCGCCGATCACGGCCACCGCGGCGGCGATCTTGGCGCCGCTGAGGGCGAACGGCAACGCCGTCGGCGCCTCGACCATCGCCAGCAGCCGCCAGCGGCCGGCGCCCAGCGAGCGCAGCAGCCGCCGCTGCTCGGCGGGGACGGTTCCGAGGCCGTCGAGCGTGTTGACGGCGATCGGGAAGAAGCAGATCAGCGCGATGATCGCGACCTTCGGGCCGATCCCGAACCCGAACCAGACGACGAGCACCGGCGCGATCACGATCACCGGGATCGTCTGCGAGGCGATCACGAGCGGATAGGAGACGCGGCGCACGAGCGGCGACAGATGCAGCGCCACCGCGGTAGCGACGCCGAGCGCGAGCGCGGCGCCGAACCCGAGCAGGACCTCGCCCAGCGTCACTCGGGCGTTGTCGACGAGCAGGTCTCGGTCGGTCCACAGGGACTCTCCGATCTCGGCCGGCGAGGGGACGAGGAAGGGCTCGAGGCCGAGGCCGTCGGCGAGCGCCCCGCTGGAGGCCGCGAGCTGCCAGGCCCCGAGCAGGGCGACGAGGACGAGCGCCGCCGGCCAGAGCCGAGCGATCGCCGCGCGGGGCTTCACGCGGCCTCCAGGACGCTCATCGCCTCGGTCCTGGCGGCGACGAACGCGGAGGCGCCGATCGCCTCCGCCCGCCCCGCCCCGGCCGCCTTTCGCGGCGCATCGATCAGGGCCGAGATCCGGGCGGGCCGACTCGTCATCAGCGTCACCCGGTCGGCGACGTAGAGCGCCTCCTCGACGTCGTGGGTGACCAGCACGGTCGTCCGCCTCTCCGCGGCCAGCGTCCGCACGAGCCAGTCCTGAAGCCCGCCGCGGGTGATCGCGTCGAGCGCCGCGAAGGGCTCGTCGAGGAGCAGCACGGGGGTCCCTGCGAGCAGCGTCCGCGCGAACGCGACGCGCTGCCGCATCCCCCCCGAGAGCTCGCGGGGGAGGGCGGCGGAGAAGTCGCCGAGGCCGATGTGGTCGAGAAGCTCGCTCGCGCGGCGCCTGCTGTCGGCGCGGTTTCCGCCCGCCGCCCGCAGCGCCAGCGCCGCGTTGTCGGCGGCGTTCGCCCACGGCAGCAGCAGGTCACGCTGCGGCATCCACGTCGAGGTCGCGGTCCGCGCCTGCACGGCGGTCGCGCCGCCGATCGCGATCGAGCCGGACTGCAGCGGCCGCAGGCCGCCGATCAGCTCCAGCAGCGTCGACTTGCCGCAGCCCGACGGCCCGACGAGCGCGACCGTCTCGCCCTCCGCCACCTCGAGGTCGATCCCGTCCAGCACCGCGGTCGGGCCGTAGCGATGCTTGGCTCCGGCGACGCTGATCGCCGCCGGCGGCGGTCCCGGTTCCTCTTCGGCGGCCGCGGCCGCGGCTGGGTGCCTCTCGGCGATGACGATCTTTCCCTTCGCGCGAATTACCGCACAGGTTCGGAGGGTCAGCGCCGGGCGGGGAGGTCCCGGAGACGCTATCTCAGCCCGCTGCCCGCGAGCACCCCTTGACGCCTCCGATCATAGCCTGGTCAGGGCCGTGCGACCACGTCGACGAAGTGCTCCAGGTGCTTCGTCGTCCAGCACTCGAACGCCTCGGTCGTGTGCGGCTCGTAGGCGGCCATCACCGAGTCGCCGTAGTTCCAGTAGAGGCGCGGCTCGGGGTTGAGCCAGAAGGTACGACCGGCGCGCTCGGTGAGCCGGGCGAAGGCGGCGGCGTGGGGGTCGCGGCCGTTGGTGCGCGCGTCGCCGAGGACGATCACGGTCGAGCGCGGGTCGAGGTCGGCGGAGATCTCCTCGAGGAACTCGAGCCAGACGCGGCCGTAGTCGGTGTAGCCGGAGATGTCGGCGACGCCGCCGTCGCGGCTGATCCGCTCGCTGATCTTCGTGAAGTCGCGCTCGCGCTCGAAGATCTCGGTGACCTCGCTGATCCGCTCGATGAAGACGAAGCTGCGGAGCTTGCGGAACGAGTCGTGGAGGGCGTGCAGGACGCTGAGGAAGAAGACGCTGGCCGAGGTGACCGAGGTCGAGACGTCGCAGAGCACGTAGATCTCGGGCCGGCGGGGACGCTTCGGCCGGTAGCGGAGCCGCAGCGGCACGCCGCCGGTCTCGAGCGAGGCCCGCATCGTCCGCCGCACGTCGACGATGCGTCCCCGGCGCCGGCCGCGCTGCTCGGTGCCGAGCGTCGCCAGCCGCCGCTTCAGCATCGCCACCGAGCGGTGGACGGCGGCGAGGTCCTGCGCGGGGTTGGTCGGCAGCGCCCGGTCGAGGTCGGCGAGCGGTCGCGCCGGCGGCAGCTTGCCGGTGCGCTCGATCAGCTCGCGCTCGAGCTCGCGACGGAGGTGGGACTCGAACCGGCGGACGCCCTCGCGGTCGAGCTCGACGTCCTCGCTGCCGCCGGCGCCCGGGGCGGAGCCGGGGGTCAGCCCGAGCGAGCGGCGGATCCGCTGCACGTCGACGCCGACGACGCCGGAGCCCTCGCCGCGGCGGCCGAACGCCGCGACCGCGAGCTGGGCGAGGTCTCCCATCCGCGCGTCGTCGCCGTCGGCGATCGCCTGCCGGATCAGCTCGCTGAGCTCGTCGATGTCGATCCGGTCGCCATCGCCCTCGCCGCCGGCGGCCCCCTCGCCTCGCGCGGCCCCCTCGCGATCGCGCTCGATCGCCTCGAGCTCGGCCGCGCGGAAGAACCAGCGATCGAAGACGAGGTCGAAGAGGCGCCGGTCCTCCTGTGACTTCGCCAGGGTGGCCGCGAGCGCCCCGCGGAACTGCTCGCGGTCGCTCCACGGCACCTGCTCGACGGCCGCCAGCGAGTCGAGGATCTCGGCGGTGCCGACCGCCAGCCCCTCCTCGCGGAGCTCGCCGCAGAAGCGGACGAGCTGGCCGGCGAGGAGGTTGGGGCCGGATGCCGCGGCCACGGCTCTCAGCCCGCCGTGGCGGCGTCCCCGGGAGCCGCCGCGCGCGGGGCGGCGGGCAGCCGCATCCCGACGCGCTCGGCGACGAGGTCGAGGTCGGTCCGGTGCTTGACGATGATGCTCATCGTCCGCGCGAACGTGTCGGCGTCGATCTGCTCGACGCCGAGCAGGAGCAGCGCCCGCGCCCAGTCGATCGACTCGGCGATCGACGGCGGCTTCTTGAGGTCGAGCTCGCGGACCATGCCGACGACCTCGACGAGGCGCCGGGCGAGCTGCTCGTCGAGGTCGGGCGCGTGCAGGCGGACGATCTCGACCTCGCGCTCGACCGCCGGGTAGTCGAGCCAGAGGTAGAGGCAGCGACGCTTCAGCGCCTCGGTCAGCTCGCGCGAGTTGTTCGACGTGAGCAGCACCAGCGGCATCGTCTGCGCCTCGACGACGCCGAGCTCGGGGATCGAGATCTGGAAGTCGGAGAGGACCTCGAGCAGCATCGCCTCGAACTCCTGGTCGGTCTTGTCGATCTCGTCGATCAGCAGGACGACCGGCTCGCGCGAGGCGATCGCGGCGAGCAGGGGCCTGGTCAGCAGGAACTCCTCGCCGAAGATGTCCTCCATCACCGCGTCGCCGGGCGCCGCGCCGTCCGGGTCGGCGGCGCTCGCCTCCGCCTGGATCCGGAGCAGCTGCTTGCGGTAGTTCCACTCGTACAGCGCCTTCGCCTCGTCGAGGCCCTCGTAGCACTGCAGGCGGATCAGCTCGCGGCCGGTGGCGCGTGCGAGCGCCTTCGCGAGCTCCGTCTTGCCGACGCCGGCCGGGCCCTCGACGAGCACGGGCTTGTCGAGGCGGCGCGCGAGGTGGGAGACGAGCGCGGTCGCGTCGTCGGCCAGATAGCCGGCCTCCTCGAGGGCGGAGCGGGACTCCTCGAGGCCGTCCACGACCGCCTGCTCGGAGCCGGCGCCGGACGCGCTTGCGGGCGGGGGGCTCACTCGGGTCGATGATAATGACGCCGTGAGCCCCGCCGCCGCCCTGACGCTCGCGCTCGCGCTCGGCGACGACGCCGGGCCGTACGCGCTGATGATCGGCGCCGGGTTCATCGTCGGCGTCTACGCCCACGCCGCGAGGATGCCACGACTGCTCGCGGCGGCGATCATCTTCGTCATCCTCAGCTCGCTGCTGGCGATCGTCGTCTCGTTCAGCTACGAGGGCCCGAACCCGCAGGCGAGGCGGTGAGAGCCTGACCTCGGCGGCGCGCAAGGGGTAGGCTCGCGAAGGGAAGGAGGAACGTGATGGAGACGAGCGCCGACCGGCAGACCTCCGACAGCGCCACCGGGCGCGCCCGCGCCGCCACCGATGCGCTGCGGGAGAAGATCGAAGCCGCGCGCGGCGGCGACATCGAGGCCCTCGCCTCCGAAGCCGAGCGGGTCGCCGCCGAGGCCCGCGAGTCGGCCCTGCGGGCGGCCGGAGCGGAGTCGATCGCCCGTCGCGCCGTCGCCGAGCGGGACGCCGCCGGCGAGCGCGCCCGGCGGGCTGAGGAGGCCGCCGATGAGCGCGCCACGGCGGCCGAGCGCCGCTACGAGGAGAAGCTGGAGGAGACGCGGGCGGAGCTCCGCGCGAAGGCGAAGGAGCAGGTCGAGGAGGCGATCGCCGGGATCAAGGAGCGTGGGGCCGAGCGGATCAAGGCGGAGTTGAAGCAGCGGAAGTCCGAGCTCGAGGAGCGGATGGACGTGCGCCGGCGCAAGGCCGAGACCGATATCGCCGCCCGCCGCAAGCAGCTCGAGGAGGGGATCGAGAACCGTGCCCGCGAGCTCGACGCCCGGATCGCCGAGCGCGAGGACGGCTTCGAGGACGAGCTCGAGCGGGTCCGCGAGGACTGGCGCCGCAAGCTCGCCGTCGAGGTCGAGGCGCGGCAGGAGGTCGAGGGAAAGCTCAACCTGGCCGAGGCGCGGCTCAAGACCCTGGCCGAGCGGCTCGCCGACGAGGCCGAGCGGCGCACGAAGGCGGAAGCGGAGCGCAAGCTCGCCGCCGAGATGGAGAAGCTGAAGCGCGAGGCGACGGTGACCGGCGAGAAGGCCCGCCAGCGGGCCGCCCGCGAGGCCGAGCTCGAGGGCGCGCGGCTGGCGAAGAAGGCCGAGGCCGAGGCCCGCGAGCGCCGCGAGGAGCTCGAGCGCGAGGCCCGCGCCCGGGCGTTGCGCGAGGCCGAGCAGGCGGCTGAGCGGGCCCGCCGCGAGGCGCTCGGCTGAGCCGCCGGGCGCCTCGCGGCGCCCCGGGCGGCGGTGGGGTGCAGCGATCGGGGGTGCTCAGCGCGCGCCCGCCGCGCGGAACCACCAACAACGTCACGCGCCGCTCGTTCCAGGCCGGCGCTGGTTGCGAAAGCGGTGCTGGGGCGCCGGTTTCGTCACCGCACCGATGTCCGAACAGTGGGCTGGTGACGTTCCGGGGACCGCGCCCACTCCTGGCGTCGGTCGTGGCATCAGTCGACGCGGGCCGTCATCAGCCAGAAGCCGACGAACGCCACGACCAGCGTGAGCAGGAGGCCGCCGAGCCGGGTCCAGAGCGTCCGGGCTGCAAGCGCGGTCGCCAGAGTCAGCGTCGCCCAGGAGGCGAGCAAGGTGACGCCGACATGGAGGTAGAGCGGCTCGCCGCGATCACCTGCGTTCGCATCGGTGTTGAGGGCTGCCGCCTGACCCGCGAGCCCTACGAAGCAGATGATCGGCATCGCCGAGGCCACGGCCCGAGCCGTGTCTCGTGCCCGTTGCCTGATCGCGAGCCCGGCAAGCACCGCGATCACGACGTAGATCAGCGCTAGGGGCTCGAGGCTCGCAGTGCCGTTGTAGACCGGCAGCCAGAAAGTCGACGAGATCCCGAATGCCAGCCAGGTCGCGACGAGCGCCAGCCGGACCCGTTCATCCCGCGTTGCCGACGACGCCCCTGGCTCGGTCTCGGCGCCGACCCCCATTGCGGAACCGGCTTGGTTCTCCGGATCCCTCAGACCGCCGGGACCTCGGGGCCCTCGTGGGCCTGGAGGACGTCCTCGCCCTCCTCGCCGGTGCGGATCCGGATCGCCTCCTCGACCGGGAGGACGAAGATCTTGCCGTCGCCGATCGAGCCGGTCCGGGCGTGCTTGAGGATCGTCTCGACGACGAGCTCCTTCTCGGAGTCGTCGACGACGCACTCGATCTTCAGCTTCGGCCGCACGTTGACCGTCAGGCTCGCCCCCCTGTAGTGCTCGACGACGCCCTTCTGGCGGCCCGACCCCTTCACCTCGGAGATCGAGAGTGACGGGATGCCCCGCTCGAGCAGCTCTTGGCGGATCGGCTCGAACGCCTCGTGGCGGATGAACGCTTCGACCTTCTTCATCTCCTCATTCCTCCTAGGCGCTTGGCGTGGTCGCGGGCCCGCGCGGCGGGCGCGCCGACGCCTGGGTCGCGATCGGCGTCCCGGCGACGCTCGGCTCGTACGCGCCCGCACCCGGGTACTCCTCGCGGGGGATGAACGATTCGGGGTATCCGTACATGCCGTGCGTCGAGATGTCGAGGCCCGCGAGCTCCTCCGATTCGGAGACCCGCAGGCCGATCGTAGCCTTGATCGCCGCGAACACCGCGTAGGAGGCCGCGAAGACGAACCCGAACGTGGCCACCACGGCGAGCGCCTGGACCCCGAGCTGGCCGAGCGAGGCGGCGAAGCCGCCGTCGGTGATCCCGTAGAAGATCCCCGGCGCCGCCCCGTCCGCGATCAGCCGCGGTGAGGCGAAGATCCCGACCGCGAGCGTCCCCCAGATGCCGGCCATGCCGTGCGCCGACAGCGCGCCGACCGGGTCGTCGAGCCGCCGCTCGATCGCGATCACCGAGTGGACGACGAGGACACCGGCGACGAACCCGATGAGCGGCGCCGCCCAGAACTCGACGAAGCCGGAGGGGGCGGTGATCGCGACGAGGCCGGCGATCGCGCCGTTGCCGGCCATGCCGACGTCGAGCGATCCGGTCTTCCGGTAGCAGACGAGGATCGCGCCGAGGACGCCGGCCGCGGCGGCGAGCTGGGTGTTCAGCATCACCTCGCCGAAGAAGACGTCGGAGGTGCCGAACGTCGAGCCGCCGTTGAACCCGAACCAGCCGACCCAGAGGATCAGCACCGCGAGCCCGACGAACGGCATCGAGTGGCCGGGGATCGCCCGCGGCGAGCCGTCGGTCGCGTACTTGCCGCGGCGGGCGCCGAGCAGCAGCAGCGCCGCGAGCCCGGCGACCGCGCCGGTCAGGTGGACCACCGAGGAGCCCGCGAAGTCCATCACCGGACGGCCGCCGACGTCGGAGAGCAGCCCGCCTCCCCATACCGAGTGGGCGACGAACGGGTAGATCACCGCCCCGAAGACGACCGCGTAGATCACGTAGGCGCTGAACTTGATCCGCTCCAGCGTCGTCCCCCAGACGATCGCCAGCGAGACCGCCGCGAAGGCGAGGCCGTAGAGCATCAGCATCGCGTCGGAGCCGGCGACGGTGACCGCGTCGGCGCCGCTGCCCAGCACCTGACCGAAGTGGAAGAAGAAGCCGTCGGTGCCGAAGATGTCGTTGCCGAAGCCGCTGATCCCGTAGCCGACCGCCCACCAGACGATCGTCACGACGCCGAGGTTGACGAGGATCTTGCCGACTCCCGCGCCGGCGTTCTTCTCGCGGCCGAACCCGATCTCGAGGAACAGGAACCCGGCCTGCATGAGGAAGACGAGCGCGCAGGAGATCGCCACCCAGACCATGTCGAGCTCGAGCGACTTCGCCGCGAGCTGCCTCGCCCCGTCCTGGGCCGACGAGACCGGCGGCACCGCGAGGGCCGCGACGAGCGCCAGCGCGACGGCCAACCCGAGCCCCTTCGTCCACTTCGCCATTCGCGTTCCTCCTCGACGCCGGAGTGCCGGCGAGCCTGGTTCAGCAACCCGACCAGTCTCGGATGCGGCCGCGGGCCGGTGTTTGTACCGGCGTCGAAAATTCGGCCCGGGGGCTTGTACGGCTCGGCCGCGAGCGGGAGGAGGGCCGCCCGGAGCGTCGGATCCGCGGCTTGCGGCTCAGACCGCCAGCCGAGCCGGAGCCGACGCCGGGACGGCTCCGATGGCGATCTCGGCCCGTTCCGCCGCGATCGCGATCTGCTCGGGGTCGCCGCCGAGCTCGCCCCAGCGCCGCCGCGCCGTCCGGTGGAGGTCGTCGAGGAACCCGTCGGTGTGGAGGGGGTCGTGGTGGAAGAGCAGGGTCCGCCGGGCCCCGACCCGGCTCGCGAAGGTGAGAGTATCGTTGACCGGCGAGTGCCCCCAGCCCTCGTGCCCGGGGTACTCCTCGTCGGTGTACTGGCAGTCGTGGATCAGGAGGTCGGCTTCGCGGGCCAGGTCGAAGCCCGAGATCCACTCCGAGCCGAGCTCGGCGAGGTCGGTGCCGAGCCCCGGCTCGTGGTCAGGGATGTAGCAGACGGTGGCGTCCCGGTCGGTGATCCTGTAGCCGAGCGTGGGGCCGCGATGGGTCACGGCTTCGGCCCGGATCGTGCAGCCGCCGATCTCCCACTCGGTCGCGGGAGCGTCGAGGAAGGACACGTCGCAGGGGAGCTCGCGGACCTCGACCGGCGAGAGCGGGGCGGAGATGTAGCGCGCGATCCGCGCCTCGAGCGAGGCCTCGGGGGAGCTCGGGCCGAAGATGCGGATGATCGACTCGGTGCGGAAGCAGGGCGGGAAGAACATCAGGCCCTGGATGTGGTCGAGGTGGAGGTGGGTGAGGAGGATGTTGATCCGGGCGAGGTCGGGCGGCAGGGAGAACCCGAGCGTGCGGATGCCGGTGCCGGCGTCGAGGATCAGGGTCTCCCCGCTCGCCAGGGTGAGCTCGACGCACGAGGTGTTGCCGCCGTAGCGGTTCATCTCCGGGCCCGGCGCCGGGACCGAGCCGCGGGCTCCCCAGACCCTGACCCTCAACGGGACACCTCGTGCCGGCCGGTGGTGACCTCTCGCGCCTGCTCGTCGTCGACCGGCCAGAAGATCACCATCGCCCCCGACGCCCCCGAGGCGGCGCCGACGATCGGCATCGCGCTCGCGGCGATCCTGTGCTTGACGCCGTCGGCCGAGCGGACGGTGAGCTCGTCGTGGGCCGGCCGCCCCTCGCGCAGGGCCCTGGTCAGGGGCAGCTCCGCGAACGGCAGCGGCTCGCCGCCGTCGTCGAACGGGCCGAACCTGCGCGTCCACTCTTCGATGCCGAGCTGGCCGATGTCCTCGAACGGCCTGCCGATCAGGGCGCCGGCGCCCTCGTTGTAGAACAGCAGGGTCCCGTCCCTCGCGACGAGGAAGGCCGGCGTGGTCACGCTCGTGAGCAGGTTCCGGGCGAGGATCAACTCGAGCGGTTTCTGCGGACCGGGCATCTCGGCCCGCATTGTTCCACCGTTTGCGCCGTTCGTCACCAGCGGCGCCCCGGCGCAAGGCGGCCACCGGCGGCCGGGTCCCGGCCGCGGCGCGGTCAGCCCAGCTTGCCGATCTTGAAGATCTTGGTGCCGCAGTCCGGGCAGGTCCCGGTGACCGCGGGGCGGCCGTTCTTCATCGTGATCTGCTCGGCGCCCTTCATCTCGACCTTCTTACGGCACTTGACGCAGTAGCCCTCGGGCATGGTCGCTCTCCTTCCGGGCGCTCGACGCCCTCGTTCAGCGGCACTCGTGCCGATCGGCACGACACCTGACCTGGCGACCTTAGTGCCGCTCGCGGACGGCACGTGGCGTGGGCGTCAGCCGCCGCCGTTGAGGTCGCTGATCTGGCTGCGAAGGTCGTCGATGTCGTCCTCGATCACGGCGACCCGGCTGTCGGTCGAATCGCGGGCTTCGGCGAGGCCCTTCACCTGCGCCTCGAGCGTCGTCACGCGTTGCTCGAGCGCCGCCGCGGAGCTGCCGCCGCCCGCTTCGGTCGGCGGCACCGTGCCGGCCGCGGCGGCGACCTCGCTCTCGAGCGTCGCGAGCTTCTCCTCGAGCCGCGTGATGTCGTCGCTGGCGGCGGCGTTGTCGCGGGCATCGACGGCCAGCACGACGGCGACGATCGAGCAGGCGAGCGCCAGCAGCGCTGCGGCCAGCGTCAGGTAGGTCCGGAGCCCGAGCCTGCGGTCGAGCTGGGCGACCCAGGAGCGCAGCCCGTCGATCTCGGTCGCCGTCAGCGAGGTGCGAAGCCGGCCCGACGGGGCCTGGGCAGGGGCGGGGGCCCCCGGCTGGCCGGGCGCCGGTCCGGCCCCGGCCGGGGATCGCGCCGGCGGGTCCTGGGCGGGGCGGGCGGCGCCGCTGCCCTCGGCCGGGCGGACGGGGCCGCCGGGCCGCGACCATGCCGGAGCCGGTGGCGGCGTCACCCTCGTCGGGGGATCGGGCGCGCCGCGGTCGGGCGACCGCGATCCGGGCGCGGGCGGCGCGGCGCCGTCGGGCGGCGCGGGCGGGTGGCTCGCGGGCGGCGCGGGCGGTGCGGCGCCGGATCGCGGCGCGGGCGGGTGGCTCGCGTTCGGCGCGGCGCCGGATTGGGTCGCGGGCCGTTCGTCCATGTCCGTCAACTCGCGTCGGGTCGGGTGTCGGCGACGATCCCGTCGGTGGGCTCGATCGCACGCCCCGAGTCGATCCAGGCGAGCAGCCCACCGGCGAGGTTGTATGCCTCGTAGCCGGAGGAGCGGAAGACCTCGGTCGCCAGCGCCGACCGGCTGCCGGTGCGGCAGACGAAGACGATCGGCCGGTCGCGATCGATCCGCGCGGCGGCGGCAGGGAGCTCCTCGAGCGGGATGTGCTCGGCCCCGCCGACGTGCCCGGCCTCCCACTCGTAGGTCTGGCGAACGTCGATCAGCAGCGCTCCGCCGGCGACGCGGTCGGCCGCGGCGGTGGCGTCGATGTCGAGTTCGGTGTCGGCTGCCCCGGTGCTCATCGACGCCGCCGAGGATAGAGGCTGGTCACCCGCCGACCGCCCGCCGGCGCCGCCGATGCGTAGCATCCTGCGCCGAGCCCGTTACCGTCCGGGAGCCCCGCTCCCGTCCCGATCAAGGAGTAAGCCAGATGCCCGAGGCAGTCATCGTCGACACGCTGCGCACGCCGATCGGCCGCGCCTTCAAGGGGTCGCTCGCCCAGCTTCGCCCGGAGGAGACCGGCGCGTTCGTGATCGATCGCCTGCTCGAGCGCAACCCCGACGTCGATCCGGCCCTGGTCGAGGACGTGATCGCAGGCGTCGGCATGCCCCAGGGCCTGCAGGCGTTCAACATCGCCCGGGTCATGTCGATCCTCTCCGAGAACCTGCCCGAGACGACCACCGGCGTGACCGTGTCGCGCTACTGCGCCTCCTCGCTGGACGCGATCCGGCACGCATCGAACGCGATCAGGAACGGCGAGGGCGATGCCTACGTCGCAGCCGGCATCGAGTTCGTCTCGCGCTTCAACGAGCGCACCGAGGTCGCCGGAGTCGAGGACCGCAACGAGAAGCTGACCGGCGAGGTGGACGGGTACCCGAACGTCTACATCGACATGGGCCTGACCGCCGTCAACGTCGCCGCGAAGTACGGGGTCAGCCGCGAGGCGATGGACGACTACGCGCTGCGCTCGCAGCATCTGGCGGTCGCCTCCCAGGAGTCCGGCTTCTTCGACCGTGAGATCGTCCCGACGCCGACGCCGAACGGCGACGTGGCCTCCGACGACGGCCCGCGCAAGGACGAGGGCGATATGCGCGAGAAGCTCGCCGAGCTCAAGGAGGCCTTCGGCGGCGGCGGCGTCACCGCCGGGAACTCCTGCCCGCTCAACGACGGCGCCGCGGCTGTCCTGCTGATGTCGGACACCAAGGCGCAGCAGCTCGGCCTGACGCCGCGGGCGCGGATCGTCACCGCGGCGACCGAGGGCAATAACCCCGAGTACATGGGCGTGGCGCCGATCGGCGCGGTCAGGAAGGTCCTCGACCGGGCCGGGATGACGATCGCCGACATCGACGTGGTCGAGCTCAACGAGGCATTCGCCGCCCAGGTCATCCCGATCATGGACGAATGTGAGATCCCGCTCGAGAAGCTGAACACGCACGGCGGGGCGATCGCCCTCGGCCATCCGTTCGGCATGACCGGCGCCCGGATCATGGGCACGTTGCTCAACGCGATGGAGACCGACGATCACTCGATCGGGCTCGAGACGATGTGCGTCGCCGGCGGCCAGGGCGAGGCGATGATCGTCGAGCGGCTGAGCTGAACAACTCCGGCGGAATGCTCCGGGCTTCGCCCGTCCGCTTCCGCCGGCTCCGGCCGCCGACAACGGCGGCGCCCAGATAACGGCGCCCCCGAGGGGGCGCCGGAAGCGCTGCGCCGCCTGTGAGCCGGTGGGCTTCGCCCGTCCGCGCAGCGGGCCTTCCGGCGCTGTGACGCTGTGAGGGGGTTTTAGCCGTCGGATCTGACCGGTTTCGCCCGGTTCGGCGATCCGCCTCGCGGGGACCCCTGGTCCCGGGCCCCCTTCCGGCCGTGAGTGGCTGATGGTCGGGCATCGGATCCCGGCCCGGGTCCGCGCCCGGGGCCGCGGCTAGGGTCCGCTCCGTGGACCTCGGCGCCACCATCTTCTCAACCGGATGGGCCTCCGGCGTCAACTCCTACGCCACGGTGCTCGTGCTGGCGCTGCTCGCCCGGGCCGGGGTCGGCGACGTGCCGGCGGGATTCGACGCCGACTGGGTCCTCTACGTCTCCGGAGCGATGTTCGCGGTCGAGTTCGTCACCGACAAGGTCCCGTTCCTCGACTCGGCCTGGGACACGGTCCACACCGTCGTCCGGCCGCTGATCGGCGCCGTCATCGGGTTCTCGTTCGCCGGTGAGAGCGGCATCGACGGGATCGGGGAGGCGCTCGGCGGCGGCGTCGCCGGGATCACGGCGCTGGCGAGCCACTGCGTCAAGGCGGGCCTCCGCCTCGGCGTCAACACCTCGCCCGAGCCGGCCTCGAACATCCTCGTGAGCCTCGCCGAGGATGCCACCGTCGCCGCCGTCGCCGTGCTCGCGATCGAGCACCCGGAGTTGGCGGCGCTGGTCGCGGCGGTCTGCCTCGCGGCCGGGGCGCTGCTCCTGCTGCTGCTCTGGCGGAAGGTGGTGCGCCCCGGGTGGGCCCGGCTTCGCGCCCACTACCGCGCCGGCGTTCGCGACCCGTGATCGAACCGGAGCCCGCCCCGGGGCGCCGCAGCGAATAGGCTGGCGGCGAAGTCGAAGATGGAGGTCCACCGATGTCGGTCGAGCAGTCGCTCGCAGGATTGAAAGAGACCGAGGGCCAGGGTGCGTTCTCGCTCCAGAACTCGAAGATGCTGAAGGTCGAGCTCGCCGACGCGACGATCCAGGCGAAGCTCGGCTCGATGGTCGCCCATCAGGGAGACGTCAGGTTCGAGCACGCGGGCAGCGGCGGCATGACCAAGTTCATGAAGAAGGCGATGACCGGGGAGGGGACCGACCTGATGAAGGTCTCCGGCACCGGCGAGGTCTTCCTCGCCGACTTCGCCCAGGAGATCCAGCTCCTGCGGCTCGAGGACGAGGCGATCACCGCCAACGGCGCCAACGTGCTCGCCTTCGAGGACGGGATCGAGTGGGACATCAAGCGGGTCGAGGGAGTCTCCGGGATGCTCGGCGGCGGCCTCTACAACATGCACCTCTCCGGGACCGGCTTCGTCGCGATCATCTCCGACGGCTCGCCGGTCCTGCTCGAGGTCGATGGCGAGTCGACGTTCGCCGACCCGCAGGCTGCGATCACCTGGTCGAGCGGCCTGACCTCCTCGGTCAAGGCCGACGTCAACATGAAGACGCTGATCGGACGCGGCTCCGGCGAGACCATGCAGCTCAGCTTCTCCGGCACCGGGTGGGTACTGATCCAGCCCTCGGAGGGAAGGGTGGCCTCGACCGCCGCCGGCGGCAGCGGATCGTCCGGCGGAGCGGCCGGCGGCCTCGGGAAGCTGCTCGGCGGCTGAGCGGAGGGATGGAGATGAGCGAGCCGACCAAGTACGCGCTGCCGGAGGACCGGATCCCGACGAGCTGGGTGAACCTGATCCCGGACCTGCCGGGCGAGCCGCTGCCGCCGCTCAGCCCGGCGACGATGGAGCCCGCGGGCCCACCCGACCTCGCGCCGATCTTCCCGATGGCGCTGATCGAGCAGGAGGTCTCGGGCGAGCCCGAGGTCGAGATCCCCGACGAGGTCCGCGAGATCTACTCGCTGTGGCGGCCGACGCCGCTGTTCCGCGCCCGGCGCCTCGAGCGGGCCCTCGACACGCCGGCCCACATCTACTACAAGTACGAGGGCGTCTCGCCGGCCGGCTCGCACAAGCCGAACTCGGCCGTCCCGCAGGCCTACTACAACCGCGAGGCCGGGACCCGCAAGCTCGTCACCGAGACCGGCGCCGGGCAGTGGGGGAGCAGCCTGGCGCTCGCCTGCAGGCTGTTCGGGCTCGAGTGCGAGGTCTTCATGGTCGGCGTCAGCTACGACCAGAAGCCCTACCGGCGGGCGATGATCGAGACCTGGGGGGCGACGATCCACCGCAGCCCCTCGGAGCTGACCGAGGCCGGGCGCTCGCAGGCCTCCCATCCGAGCGGCAGCCTCGGGATCGCGATCTCCGAGGCGGTCGAGGTCGCCGCGGCAGCCGAGGACACCAACTACGCGCTCGGCTCGGTCCTCAACCACGTCTGCCTGCACCAGACCGTGATCGGGCAGGAGTGCATCGAGCAGCTCGAGCTCGCCGGCGAGTACCCCGACGTCGTGATCGGCTGCGTCGGCGGCGGCTCCAACTTCGCCGGCGTCGCCTTCCCGTTCCTGCGCCGCCGCCTGCGCGAGGGCGGCGCGACGCGGTTCGTCGCCGCCGAGCCGTCCGCCTGCCCGACCCTGACCCGGGGCGAGTACCGCTACGACTTCGGCGACACGGTCGGGATGACGCCGCTGATGCCGATGTACACGCTCGGCCACGACTTCGTCCCACCCGAGCTCCACTCCGGCGGGCTCCGCTACCACGGCGACTCGCCGCTGGTCAGCGCCCTCGTCAAGGCCGGCGTGGTCGACGCAGTCGCGATCGCCCAGACGAGCGCCTTCGCGGCCGCGATCCGGTTCGCCGAGACCGAGGGGATCATCCCGGCGCCGGAGGCCGCCCACGCGATCCGGGCGGCGATCGACGAGGCCGAGGCGGCGAAGGAGGCCGCCGAGGAGCGCGTGATCCTCTTCAACCTCTCCGGCCACGGCCACTTCGACATGTCGGCATACGACGCCTACCACCGCGGCGAGCTCGCCGACCTCGAGTTCTCGGAGGCCGACATGGAGGCGGCGCTGGCGCGGCTTCCGGAGACGCCGGCGATCGCCTGATCCGGATGGCCATCTGATGGAGCGCTCCCCGCACGCGACGAAGGTGCTGATCGGCGCCGCCGCCGTCCTCGCGATCGTCGTCGCGATCGTCCTGATCGCGCGTGGTGGAGGCGACGACGCCGATGCCGGCACCGTCTCCGGCGAGCTTGGCAGCAAGCCGACGATCGAGGTCCCCTCGGGCCCGCCGCCGGCCGAGCTGGTCAGCGAGGACATCGTCACCGGCGACGGCGCGACCGCCGAGCAGGGCGACACCGTCGAGGTCCAGTACGTCGGCGTCGACTACGCGACCGGCGAGGAGTTCGACTCCTCCTGGGGCGGCGGCAAGCCGTTCAGCTTCACGCTCGGCTCCGGTCAGGTGATCCCGGGCTGGGACCAGGGGGTCGAAGGGATGAAGGTCGGCGGCCGCCGCGAGCTGATCGTCCCGCCCGACCTCGCCTACGGCGCCCAGGGCTCACCGCCGGCGATCGGCCCGGACGCGACCCTCGTATTCGTGATCGACCTGCTCGACGTCCAGCCGGGCGGGTCGGCGCAGCCACCGGGCTGAGCGCCGGAACCCCCTGCCCCAGACTCAAAGGCTGCTTCTCACGGGCGATCGAAAACCGAGTGATCGCCGATGCGCCGCCAGCGAATCGCTGGCTCGCCGTCGATGCTGATCCATTCCCAGGTGGCGCGACCGTCAGGGTCGCTGAAGCTCCAGGCCATCTCCCAGACGGCCGGCATTCCCGCGACTCCCTTGATCCGCAGACGCGGCGGCCATGGATGACCCGGATCTCTTACGTAGTCGTCGAGAGCGGGATTGAAATGCTCGCGCACAACCCGCCTGAACTCTTCCCTGTGGTTGTCGGAGAGCCGTCGGTAATCGCGCTTGAAGCTATCGGTCCGTTCGTACTTCACTCGCCGCCATCGAGCTCGGCGAGGAAGTCGTCGACGTCCTCGGAGCGGAGGACGCGACCGGCGGCGATATCAGCGTCGGCCTCATGCTCCCGCTCCTGCCAACGGTCGGTCCAGAACCACTTCTGGTCAGCGGGCACGGGAACGTGGGGCCGGAGCTCGATCACTCCGTCATCTCGTTCGGCTACCTCCACCTGGGCCCCCGGCTCGTCCAGGTGATGCCGCTTTCTCAGCTCGGACGGCAGGGCGAGAACGCCCCGCTGTTGGATAGTCACGAAGGTGGTGCGGGTGGCCATGTCCGCAGCATAGCAGCTAAGCTGCAATGCAGCCGGTGCGGTCGGCCCCAGCTTGGAGGTCCAAGGCCGACCCCGGCCGGACCCGAGCCTTAGCCCTCCTTGCTGTACTTGAACGAGATGCCGAGCCGGACCCGGAAGTCCGCGACCTTTCCGTCCTCGATCGTGACGTCCTGGCGGATGACCTCGGCGATCCGGAGCTCGCGAACCGACTCGCCGGCCGTCGCGACGGCGTTCTTGGCCGCCTGCTCCCAGGAATCCGAACTGACGCCGATCACCTCGGTGACGCGGTAGACGCTGTCTGCCATCACTCCTCCTATTGGTCGGGTGCCCTGAACCTACCCCGAACGCCTGGCGCGCCAATCGCGTGGGCTCGAGTCCTCAGTCGAACAGCGCGTAGCCGTACTCGCCGCGCTTGTAGGCGAGCTTGGCGATCGCGAGGATCCGCTCGTCGTCGTTGTTCTCGATCTGGGCGAGGCGGCCGCGGACGCGGGCGGCGGCGCGGCTGCAGAAGGTGTCGGCGATGTAGCGCTCCTGGCCGGCGGGCTCGAACCCGATGTCGGTGAAGATCGAGCTGACGCGGCTGAGCACGGCGACCTGGGCGTAAACGTCGGCGATCGCGTCGGCGAGCCGCTTCTGGTCGAGCTGGCGCAGCATCACGTCCTTCTTGTGCCTGCGGATCAGCGACTCGGTCGCGGCGGCGAGGTCCTTGACCTGGTCGGCGACCGCGTCGGCGTGGCGCTCGAGCTCGGGGTGGGCGGGGGTGATCCGCTCGGGCCGGACCTCGCGCTTGACGCGGCTCGCGGCGTAGTCGACGAGCAGCCCGATCGAGCCGATCGGGTCGCCGAGGCCGATCTGGTCGAGCCCGGAGAGCCGCTCGCCGACCGGCTTCATCGCCGAGAGCGCGATGAACGCCCGCATCACGTCGTTGGCCCCCTCGAAGATCGGGAAGATGCGGATGTTGCGGAGGATCTTCTCCCACGGCCGGTCCTTCATGTAGCCCTCGCCGCCGGCGAGCTGCAACGACCGGTTCGCCGCGTACCAGAGGAACTCGGTGCCCGCGACCTTGCAGACCGCCGACTCGAGCGAATAGTCCTCGACGCCCCGGTCGACGAGCCCGCATGTGAGGTAAGCCATCGACTCGAGCCCGAACAGGTAGGAGGTCATCCAGCCGACCTTCTCCTCGACCAGCTCGAAGTCGGCGAGTGGCTGGCCGAACTGTCGCCGCTCGGTGACGTGGTCGATCGTCAGGTCGATCAGCTTCTTGGCGGCGCCGACCGTCCCGGTGCCGAGGCCGATCCGGCCGTTGTTGAGGACCGACATCGCGATCCTGAATCCGTCGCCCGGCTCGCCGAGGACGTTCTCGGCCGGGACCCGGACGTCGCTGAAGCGGAGCTGGCGCAGGTCGTTGCCGCGGAGGCCCATCGTGTCGAAGCGCTCGCCGACCTCGAAGCCCTCCATCCCCTTCTCGAGGATCAGCGCGATGTGGCGGTCGGTGCCGTCGACCTCGGCCCGGGCGAAGGCGGTGAAGACGTCGCCCTTGGACCCGTTGCCGATGTAGCGCTTCTCGCCGTTCAGGACCCAGGAGCCGTCGGGCTGGCGCACCGCACGCGACTGCAGGTTGTGGGCGTCGGATCCCGCCATCGGCTCGGTCAGGGCGAAGCCGGCGAGCTTGCGGCCGGCGACGAGGTCGGGGAGGAAGCGGTCCTTCTGCTCGTCGGAGCCGAACAGGACGATGCCCTTGTAGCCGATCGACTGGTGGACGCCGAGGATGATCGAGAGCGTCCCGTCGATCTGCGCGAAGGTCTCGAAGACGCGTGCATATCCGGTCTGCGAGAGGCCCTGGCCCCCGTAGCGCTCGTCGACGTAGAGCCCGCAGAGGCCGGCGTCGCCGAGCTCGCGGATCACGTCGTCGCCGATCCAGCGCTCCTCCTCGACCTCGCGGTGGTCGATCCGCTCGCCGATCGCGCGGGCGCGGGCACAGAGCTCACGGACCCGTTGCTGCTCGCCGGCATCGGGCTCGGGCCATGGGAAGACCATCTCCTCGTGGATCTCGCCGAGCAGCAGCGATTTGGTGAACGACGAGGCGGCGACCTCCTCCTCGGGCCTCTCGGCGGTGCTCGTCTCCACGGCGGCTCCTTCCGGTCCTGGCTCGCTCGGTCGGGTTCGAGCGTAGTCGCCTCGTCGTCCCTCTGCCCTTCGACCGCGCCTACGAAACGGCGTCGAGGCGGTCGGCGATCAACTCGGCCAGCGCCAGCGCCGCCGTGGCGGCGGGGGAGGGGGCGTTGCGGACGTGAACGGCCCGCTCGGTCTCCGAGATCACGAAGTCGTCGATCAGCGAGCCGTCGCGGCCGATCGCCTGGGCGCGGACGCCGGCGTGGGGCGAACGCTCGACGTCGGCGCGGCGCAGCTCGGGGACGTAGCGGCGGCAGGCGGCGACGAGCGACCGGATGCTCGCCGCCCGCCCGAGCTCGACGACGCCGGTGCGCCAGTAACGCCGCATCATCCGTCGCGTCCCGGGCCACGACAGCGACTCGGCGAGGTCGTGCGGGGAGACCCGGCGCAGCCGGTAGGCGTCGCGGGCGCCGGCGAGCAGGGCGGTCGGCCCGAGCAGCACGGTGCCGTCGGGGCCGCGGGTCAGATGCGCCCCCAGGAACGGCAGATCGGGATCGGGAACCGGGTAGATGCTGGCCCGCACGAGGTCGGAGCGGTGCGGGCGCAGTCGCAGGTAGGCGCCCCGGAACGGCACGACCCGCGGGTCCGGGTCGGCCCCGGCGGCGATCGCCAGCCGGTCCGCCCAGGGGCCGGCGCAGAGGACCGCGCGCGATGCCTCGAGGGCGCCGCCGTCATGCTCGACCGTGAGCGCCGAGCCGTGCGGGACGAGGCGGCGGACCTCGCAGCCGGTGATCACCGCGCCCCCGGCGGACTCGAGGTCGCGGGCGAGCGCGCGCGTCACCGCCGCGAAATCGACGACCCCGGTCGCCGGCGAGTGGAGGGCGGCGATCCCGCCTGCGTGCGGCTCGATCGCCCGCAGCTCGTCGGGGCCGATCCGCGCGAGCCCCGGGACCCCGTTCGCCCGCCCGCGGCGCTCGAGCTCGTCCAGCCGCGGGAGCTCGGCCGCCGATGTGGCCACGATCACCTTGCCGTCGCGCCGGGCCGCGATCCCGCGCTCCTCGCAGTACTCGTACAGGCGCCGCGCGCCCTCGACGCAGAGCCGCGCCTTGAGCGATCCCGGCGCGTAGTAGATGCCGGCGTGGATGACGCCGCTCGAGTGGCCGCTCTGGTGGGCGGCGAGCCCGGCTTCGCGCTCGAGCACGACGACGCGGGCGCCCGGGTGGCGGAGCTGAAGCTCGCGCGCGGTCGCGACCCCGACGATCCCGGCGCCGACGACGTAGATGTCGGCGTGGGCGGGTGCCGCTAGGTTCACGCCACAACCGTAGAACCGGCTCGCCGCCGGCGCTGGTTGAATCGGGGGATGGCAAGCCAACCCTCCAGGCTGCCCCGCAGCCGCGGCTGGTCGATCGCCCTGGCGGCGCTCGGCGCCCTCGCCGGCCTCCTCGGCGGCTTCCTCCTCTACGCGCGCCAAGAGATCTTCGACCCCGACAGCCTCGCCGAGCGCTCGAGGACCGCCCTCGGCGACGAGCGGACGCGGCTCGCGATCGCGCAGCCGATCGTCGACGGGATCGTCGACTCGGGTTCGGCCGAGCTCGTCAACGCCCGCCCGCTGGTCGAGTCGATCGTCGTCTCCGCCCTCGGCACGCCCCCCGCCAAGGCGGCCTTCGCCGAGGCCGTCCGCTCGCTCGACGCCAAGCTCGCCAACCGCTCGCCGAACACGCTCCTCCTCAACCTGACCGATGCGACGGTCATCGCCGCCAAGGCGCTCGAGGCCCTCAACCCGGCGGTCCGGAAGTCGCTGCCGAAGGAGGTCGACGACGTCAAGACGGCGATCCTCGAGAGCAGGATCACGATCACGCCGCTGCGCTGGGTTCACGAGGTCGACCTGTTCGGCATCGTCCTGCCGTTTGCGGCGCTGCTCCTGCTCGCGCTCTCGGTGGTCGTGGCGCCGATCAGGCGCACCGCCGTCCAGCGGGCCGCGATCGCGGTCGCGATCGCGGCCGTCGTCGGGCTGGTCGTCCTGATCGCCGGCAAGGCGCTGGCCTTGGGCCGGATCGCCGACCCGCTCTACGAAGATGCCGCCTCCGCCGCCTGGGATGCCGTGCTCGGTGGCCTCGGGGAATGGACGATCGGGATCGGGCTGCTCGCCCTGCTCCTCGCCGCCGCCGCCCGGTTCGACGACGGCGAGGTCGATCCGCTGCGGCCGCTCGGCCGGGCGGCGGAGCTGGCCCGCCGTCACCCGCGACGGCCCGTCCTCGGCGTCCTGCGCGGGGTCGGGATCGGGCTCGTCGGCCTGCTCTTCGTCGTCGAGCCGGAGCTGTCCCTGCGCCTGCTCGCGGTCGCGGCCGGCGCTTGGCTGATCTACGTGGCGATCATCGAGGTCCTCGCGATCATCGCTCCGGTCGTGCCCGCGGGGGAATCGCGCGTCGCCGGGCGCAGGGTCGTGCCGCTGCGGCTCGCGGGGATCGGGGCCGTCGTCGCCGGCGCCGTCGTCGTCGCGCTCGCCGTCGGCTCCGACAAGCGCTCGCAGGCCCGGCCGCCGGGCCCCCCGGAAGCCTGCAACGGGTACCCGCAGCTGTGCGGCAAGCGGATCGACCAGGTGACCATCCCGGCCACCCACAACTCGATGTCGGCCGCTGCCGAGGCCGGGTGGTTCCTGCCGAACCAGCGTTACGGGATCGTCCGCCAGCTCGACGACGGAATCCGTGGGCTCCTGATCGACACCCACTACGGGACCCCGCGCGGAGGGGCGGGCGCCGAGCGCGACTTCGGCGGCGTCATCACCGACCTCGCGAAGGAGGGCAAGACGCGCCAGGAGGTCGTCGCAGAGCTCGGCGAGGACACCGTTGAGCGGGCCGAGGACCTGATCGGGCGGCTCGCATTCGGGGAGTCGCCGCGCGGCGAGGCGCGACCCTACCTCTGCCACGTCCTCTGCGAGCTCGGCGCCACCAGGCTCGACACGGCGCTGGGGAAGATCGAGACCTGGCTTCGGACCCATCCCGACGAGTTCCTCGCGATCGTGATCGAGGACTACGTCAGCCCCGAGGAGACGGCGCAGGCGTTCCAGCGGGCGGGGCTCGTGCGCTACGCCTACACGCCGCCTGCGCCGGGCACGGTCCCGCCGACGCTCGGGCAGCTCATCGAGCGCGACAGGCGGCTGCTGGTCCTCGCCGAGCACGACGGCGGCGGCACCAAGTTTCCCTGGTACGGGCAGGCGTTCGACCTGTTCCAGGAGACCCCGTACACGTTTAACGGCATCGACGCGATCAGCGGTCGCCAGAGCTGCCGCGAGAACCGGGGCAGCTCCGGCAACCCCCTGTTTCAGATCAACAACTGGATCGAGAAGGTGCCGCGGGATCCGGGGCTGCAGGGGGAGATCAACGCGTTCGACGTGCTCCGCGAGCGGGCCGCGACCTGTCGCCGCGTCCGCGGCATGGATCCGAACCTGATCGCCGTCGACTACTACAACGAGGGCGACGTGGTCGCGGTTGCGAAGTCACTCAACGGCATCCCGATCGACGAGGAGCCGCGGGTGCGGACGGTCCGGTGAGCGCGGTCCCGAAGCCGCCGCTCGAGCCCCAGCTGGCACGCTCGGCGAAGCGGATCCCGGCCGGTGACGGCTGGGCCTACGAGCCCAAGTACGACGGCTTCCGGGCGCTCGTGTTCAAGGGCGGCGACGAGCCCGGGAGGACGTTCGTGCAGTCGCGCGGCGGCAAGCCGCTCGCACGCTACTTCCCCGAGCTCGAGCTGCCGCCGGGCGAATACGTCCTCGACGGCGAGCTCGTGATCCTCGACGACGCCGGGGCCGAGGTCTTCGACGCGCTCCAGAGCCGGATCCACCCGGCCGAGTCGCGGATCAACCGGCTGGCGGCGGAGACGCCGACCCGCTACCGGGCCTTCGACCTGATCGCCCGCGACGGGCGGAGCCTGATGGACGCGCCGTTCGCCGAGCGGCGCTCGGCGCTCGTCGAGCTCCTCTCCGGGGCGCCGGGGGCGGTCGAGGCCGGGCCGGGGGGCTGGACCGCCGGGACGGTCGAGCTCACGCCGCTGACCCTCGACCCCGACGCGGCGGCTCCCTGGCTGGAGAGCGGGGAGGGGGTGATCGCCAAGCGCCTCGACTCGCCCTATCTGCCCGGCAAGCGGACCGCGATGGTCAAGGTCAAGCGCCTGCGGACGATCGACGCCGTGGTCGCCGGCTGGCGCCCGGGCAAGGAGCCGGACACGGTCGGCTCGCTGATGCTCGGCCTCTACGACGGCGACGAGCTCCGCGTCGTCGGCCACACCTCCGGCTTGAAGGCCGCCGAGAAGCGCGAGCTGGTCACGACCCTCGCGCCGTATGAGACCGGCGATCGCGGCTCCGCCGACCCGAGCCGCTGGGCCGGCGACCGCGACCTCGAGTGGGTCGCGCTCCGCCCCGAGCTGGTGATCGAGGTCAGCTTCGACCACGTCAGCGCCGGCCGGATCCGCCACGGCGCCAAGATCCTCCGCTGGCGCGAGGACAAGGAGCCGCGGGCGTGCACGATCGACCAGCTCGTGGAGTAGCGATCGGCTCACGCCCGGCCTCGACGGCGGCGTGGGCTGGCGCAAGACTCCCGCCGCATCGGCTTATCGAGTGGGCGATTTCGACGAAATGCTCGTCGCTATCGCCCACTCACCGCTGTCGGCTTTGGCGGCGGTCCCTGCCGCCTCCCTTCGCCAGCCCTGATCGTCGTCCACCCAACGCCAGCGGCCCGGCGCGAGCCGAGCCGCCGGCGCTACTCCTTCGCCCGGCTCGGCTGCACCCGCTTCGGCTCGCCCCTCTGCTTGCGGAAGTGGGGCGGCCAGGGGGCGTCGCCGAGGCCCTCGGCCTCGTCGCGGGCGGCGAGGTCGAGGAGGGCGTCGAGGCGGCCGGCGTGCTCGTCGATCGCCGCCGCGAGGTCGCCGAGGTCGCGGAGCCGGTCGGGGACGGTGCGCAGGGTGAACGCGGCGGGGTCGACGTCGGCGACCTCGTCCCACTCGAGCGGCGTCGAGACGCGGGCGTCGGGGACGGGGCGAACCGAGTAGGCGGAGGCGACGGTGCGGTCGCGGGCGTTCTGGTTGTAGTCGACGAAGACGCCGTGGCGCTCCTCCTTCCACCACTTGCTGGTCGCCAGCTTCGGGACCCGGCGCTCGACCTCGCGGGCGAGGGCGAGGGCGGCGCGGCGGACGTCGTCGAAGCCCCACTCGGGCTCGATCCGGACGTTGATGTGGATGCCGCGGTTGCCGCTCGTCTTCGGGAAGCCGGTCAGGTCGTGGTCTCTGAGGACGTCGCGGGCGACCAGCGCGACCCTGCGGACGTCGTCCCAGCTCGCCTCCGGCGTCGGGTCGAGGTCGACGCGCAGCTCGTCGGGGCTGTCGAGGTCGGCCCGCCGGCAGGGCCACGGGTTGAAGTCGATCACGCCGAGGTTGACCGCCCAGACGAGGTGGGCGGCGTCGTTGGCGCAGAGCTCGCGCGCCGATCGGCCGCTCGGGAAGTGGACCGTCGCCGACTCGAGCCAGTCCGGCGCCCCCTTCGGGACCCGCTTCTGGAAGAAGAAGTCTCCGGCGGCGCCGTCGACGAACCGCTTCAGCGTCGTCGGTCGCTCGCGGAGGTGGATGACGGCGGCGTCGGCGACCGTCAGGTAGTACTCGGCGAGCTCGCGCTTCGTGATCGGCGGGTCGACGTCGCCGAAGAACGGCTTGTCGGGGCTCGAGAGCCGGACCTCCTGCCCGGCCGCCTCGAACGTGATCGCCTCCGCTTTCGCCACGACGATCAGGGTATCCGCGGGCCGCCGAGCGGATACGTTGCACGCGGCAGATGGGACGGCCGCAGACACTGACCTACGACCGCGACGACCGGATCGGGCGGATCACGCTCAACCGACCGGAGCGCGGCAACGGGATCACGCTCGAGATGCCGGCCGAGCTCGCGGCGGCGGTCGAGGAGGCCAATCTCGACCCCGCTGTCCACGTGATCGCGCTCGCAGGAAACGGCCCCGGCTTCTGCGCGGGCTACGACCTCGGCGCCGCCGAGGCGTTCGCCGCCGGGGCGGGCGGGGACGGCGGCGGGTCGGGTCGCCCCGACGACCCGGCGACGATCGCCGCCAACCACGACCCCGGGCGAACCTGGGACCCGGTGGTCGACTTCCAGATGATGTCCCGAAACCTGCGCGGGTTCATGTCGCTGTTCCACTCCGACAAGCCGGTGATCTGCAAGATCCACGGCTTCTGCATCGCCGGTGGCACCGACATGGCGCTCTGCTCGGATCTGATCGTGGCCGAGGACCGCGCCAAGATCGGCTACCCGCCGGCCCGAGTCTGGGGGGTTCCGACCTCGATGCTCTGGGCGCACCGGATCGGTCTCGAGCGCGCCCGCCGGCTGCTTCTGACGGGCGACTCGATCGACGGGACGACCGCGGTCGAATGGGGCCTGGCGTCGGAAGCGGCGCCGCATGCCGAGCTCGATGAGGCCTTCGAGCGGCTGCTCGAGCGGGTCGCGCGGCTGCCGGTCAACCAGCTCGTCATGCACAAGCTCGCCCTGAACGCGCCGCTCTCCAGCCAGGGCCTGGACGCCAACCAGGTGATGAGCGTCTTCTTCGACGGCATCGCCCGCCACACGCCCGAGGGCCACGAGTTCGCCCGCCGCGCCGGCTCCGAGGGGTTCCGGGAGGCCGTGCGCCGCCGTGACGAGCCGTTCGGCGACCACGGTCCGCTCCGATGATCGCGGCCGCCGTCCCTCCCCTCCTCTCTCCGTCTTCGCCCGTCGCCCCTACGCAGGCACCCGGTGGATCTCGAACAGGTTCGTGCCGAGCTCCTGGTCGGGGAGCCCGGCGGTGACCGCGATCAGCTCGCCGGGCTTGGCGATCCCCTCCCGGCGGGCGATCATCGCGCTGTCGGCCAGCAGGTCGCGAAGCTCGCCCCACTGCTCGTGCAGCACGCAGCGGACGCCGAACAGGAGGTTGAGGCGGCGCACGGTCTCCTCGCGCGGGGAGATGGCGAGGATCGGCAGCTCGGGCCGGAACGCCGAAACGATCCGCGCCGTGCGGCCGCTCTGGGTCGGCACCACGATTGCGGCCAGGCCGAGCCGGTAGGTCGAGCCGACGGCTCCCTGGGCGACGGCGGTCGCGACGTCGTCGCTGCCGATCTCGACCCGGTGCAGGAGCCAGTCGCCGTAGGGCAGGTCCTGCTCGGTGGCCCGAGCGACGCGGTCCATCGTCGCCACCGCCTCGACCGGATGGTCGCCGATCGCCGTCTCCTCCGAGAGCATGACGGCGTCCGTGCCGTCGTAGATCGCGTTCGCGACGTCGGTCACCTCGGCCCGGGTCGGACGGTCGCTGGTCACCATCGAGTGCAGCATCTGCGTCGCGGTGATGACGGGCTTCGACCTGCTGCCGGCGAGCCGGATCAGGCGCTTCTGGGTCGCCGGCACCGCCTCGATCGGCAGCTCGATCCCGAGGTCCCCACGGGCGACCATGATCCCGCTGGTCGCCGCGTCGATGATCTCCTCCGCCTGCTCGGCGGCCTGCGGCTTCTCGATCTTCGCGATCAGCGGGATGTCGGAATGGCGCTCGGCGAGCCGCTCGGCGACCGGCTCGAGGTCCGCGGGCGAGCGCACGAACGAGACCGCGAGCAGATCGACGCCCTGGTCGACGGCGAAATCGACCCAGCCGATGTCGGTGAGCCCGGCCGCGGGCATCTCGGAGCCCGAGCTCGGCAGGTTCACGCCCTGGTGGGAGGCGACCCTGCCCCCGGCCTCGACCGCGCAGCGGATCGCGTCGCCCTCCACCTCGAGCGCGCGGAGGCGGACGCGGCCGTCGGCGAGGTAGATCGGGTCGCCCTCGCCGACCGCCGCGGTGAGGCCGTCCCAGCCGACCGAGAGCAGCTCCCGCGAGCCGATCGTCGCGTCGTCGGTCGTCAGGGTCACCTCGCTGCCGGCCTCGATCTCGACGAACCCGTTCGCGACCTCGTCGAGCCGCAGCTTCGGCCCCGGCAGGTCGCCGATGATCCCCACCCACTTGCCCATCAGCTCGCCGGCGGCGCGGATCCGGGCGACGTTCTCGGCGTGGCTCGCCTCATCCCCGTGGGAGAAGTTGAGCCGGAACACGTCCGCCCCGGCCGAGATCAGCCGCTCGAGGATCTTCGGCGAGCGCGAAGAGGGGCCGATCGTGGCGACGATCTTCGTGCGCCGGCGGTCGGCCATCAGCCGGCCCCGGCGGCGGGAGCGGCGCCCGCCTCCGCGCCGAGCTCGAGCCGCTGGACGTAGGGGAGGCGCCAGAGGGCGCTGGCGACGACGAGCCCGGCGGCGACCGAGAGCATGCAGACGAACCACTGGCCGGCGCCGAGCAGCTCGAGGTCGAAGAACTCCCGGGCGGGCTCGAGCGCGAGGATCGCCGCGTAGAGGCCGCCGAGCGCGCACACCATCGCGAGCATGTACCCCTGGATCGCGATGTGCTCACGGCCCGGGCCGCGCTCGAGCAGGAGGATGAAGGCGAGGCCGAGGACGATCAGCGTCGTCGTGGCCGCGGTCCGCCCCTCGTTCAGCGTGCCGCCGAAGATGCCGTCGACGAGCCCGAACGAGAGCAGCGAGCCGACCCCGATGCCGATCCCGGCGGGGACCGCGAATGCGGCCAGCGCCCGCAGCAGGCGGCCTCGGTAGAGCGGGCCCTCGCTTGGCGCGAGCGCGAGCACGAACGACGGGATGCCGATCGTCAGCAGCGCCGCGGCGGTGAGCTGGCGCGGCAGGAACGGGAAGGTGAAGCCGATCAGCGCCGCGGCGACGATCAGAAAGCCGGCGTACACGGTCTTGGTCAGATAGAGGCGCCCGAGCCGGTGGATGTTGCGGGCGATCCGCCGGCCCTCGGCGACCGCGCGCGGCAGCATCGAGAACCGGTCGCCGAGCAGGACGATGTCGGCGATCCCCTTGGTGATCTGGCTGCCGGAGCCCATCGCCACCGCGAGCCGCGCCTGCTTCAGGGCGGGGACGTCGTTGACACCGTCGCCGATCATGGCCGTGAATCTTCCCGAGTCGGACAGCGCCCCGACCAGGGCCTTCTTCTGGTCGGGGGTGATCCTGCAGAAGATCGTGTTCTCGGCGGCGGCGGCCGCGATCCCGGCGGGGTCCTCGGGGAGGGAGGGGCCTTCGATCACGCCGGCGTCCGGGGGCACGCCGAGCCCGTGGGCGACCGTCGTGACGGTCTGTCGCGCATCGCCCGAGATCAGCTTCAGCTCGACCTCCTGCTCGCGCATGAATGCCAGGGTCTCCGCCGCGTCCGGGCGCACGGTCTCCTCGAGGACGACGAGCGCACGCGGCTCGAGCTGCGGAGGCGGTCCGCTGCCGGGGTCGGTGGGCAGCCCGTCCCGGGCCTCGGCGAAGGCGACGACGCGGCGACCGCGGCCCGCCTCGGCCTCGAGCCGGCGGCTCAGCTCCCCCGGAAGCGCCATCGCCCCGGAGCCGACGAGGACGTCGGGGGCCCCGAACACGAAGCTGCGGCCGCGGCCCTCGCCGTTCAACGTCAGCCCGCTCCACTTCCAGCGCGACGAGAACGGGACCTCGGCGGCCACCGCGGCCGCCCGCTCGGGGAAGGCGGCGGCGATCGTCTCCAGGGTCCGGTTGCGCTCCCCGGCCGACGCCGCGAACAGGCCCAGGGCCCGCTCGGTGGCCTCGCCCCGCTCGGGGTCGGCGCTGACCACCTCGATCAGCTCGAGGGTGCCGTCGGTGAGCGTCCCGGTCTTGTCGACGCACACCGTGTCGACGGCCGCCAGCGACTCGGTGGCGCTGATCTGCTGGACGAGGGCTCCCATGCGGGCGAGCCGCACGGCGGCCACCGCAAGCGTCACGCTCATCAGCAGCACCAGGCCCTCGGGGATCAGCGTGACCAGCCCGGCGGTCGCCGTCTGTGCGGCCTCGGTGAAGTCGATGCCGCGGACGATGAAGCCGGCGAGCATCACGAGCGCCATCGGCGCGAGCAGGATCGCGGTGGCCCGGAGGATCCGATCGACCTCGAGCTGCAGCGGCGATGGGGGATGGCGGAACTCCTTCGCCTGTCCGGCGATCCGCTCGGCGTAGGAGTCGCCGCGGACGGCGTCAGCGACGTAATGGCCGGAGCCGGTGGTGCAGTAGGCGCCGGAGAGGACCCGGTCGCCGGGCTCCTTGCGGATCCCGTCCGACTCCCCCGTCAGCAGCGACTCGTCGAGCGTCAGACCGCGGCTGGCGGCTACCTCGCCGTCGGCGACGAGCTGGTCGCCGGGCTCGACGCGGATCACGTCGCCGGGGACGACCTCATCGGCGCGGAGCTCGAGCGCCCGGCCCTCGCGGATCACCTCGGCCCTCGGCGCGACGAGCAGCGCGAGCTCGTCGAGCGTCCGCTTCGCCTGCACCTCCTGGCGGATGCCGATCGCCGAGTTGACGACCGCGATCAGGCCGAACAGCGCGTCGGCCCAGAGCCCCTGGCTGAGGATGAGGACCAGGAAGACCAGGATGATCGCGTTGAACAGCGTCAGGACGTTGGCGCGCACGATCGAGCGCACCGATCGACTCGACTCGTCCGCCACCGGCCCGAGCCGCCGCAGCCGCTCCGCGGCCTCGAGGTCGCCGAGCCCGAGCGTCTCGGTTGTCGGCTCCGCCGCCATCGCCCACACAGGATGAAGCAGGGCCGTGGCGGCGAGCGGCCTGCCGGCCCAACCTCAGTCCGGCCAGAAGCCGTCCTCGGTGGCGACCTCGGGCCCGAGGTCTTCGACGCGGACCGAGCAGAGAACGATCTCGGCGTCGACGGCGCCGTCGTTGTGGATCGCGCGCAACGCGTCGGGCGCGATACGCACCGCGGTGCCGGGGCCCGCCTCGAACACGTCGTCGCCGACCTTGAAGGTCACGGTTCCGGCGGTGACCAGGTAGATCTCCTCCTGCGTCATGTGGCGGTGGCCGTAGCTGCCGCGCCCGCCGGTCCCGGGCGGCATCCGCCGCCACGTCAGCGCCACCTGCTCGGCTCGGAGCGGGTCGGTGTAGGAGAGCATCTCGCCGAAGCCCTCGTAGCCCTCCATGTAGTCGTGGGCGTCGCCGCGGCGACTGATCGTGTACTCGCTCATCGCAGCCCTCCGATCCGATCCGCCCGAGGTCGGGAGCGAGCATTGCACGGGGCGCGGCCCGGGTGCAACCGACTAGGCTCCGCGGGCATGGCACCGAAGCTCGGCATCAACCTCGGGTACTGGGGGATCGGCCCGCAGGGACAGGAGGCGGTCGACATCGTCCGTCTCGCCGAGTCGAAGGGGTTCGAGTCGGTGTGGGTGGCCGAGAGCTACGGCTCCGACGTCGTCTCGGTGCTCGCCTGGCTCGCCGCCCAGACCGAGCGGATCAACCTCGGCGCCGCGATCATGCAGGTGCCGGCCCGCCCGCCGGCCGCCGCGGCGATGGCGGGGGCGACGATCGACATGCTCTCCGGTGGCCGGTTCATGTTCGGGTTCGGGCCCTCGGGGCCACAGGTCTCGGAGGGCTGGTACGGGGTCGGCTACGCGAAGCCCTGGGGACGAACCCGCGAGTACATCGAGGTGGTCCGCGAGATCATCGCCCGCGAGGGGCCGCTCGAGCACCACGGCCCCCATTACGACCTGCCGATGCCGGGCGGGACCGGCCAGGGCAAGGCCCTGAAGCTCAACTTCCATCCGCTCCGCAACGAGATCCCGGTCTTCGTCGGTGCGATCGGCCGCAAGTCGGTGGAGATGGCGGCGGAGATCTGCGACGGCTGGATCCCGATCTTCTTCAGCGCCGATGCCTTCGAGGAGACCTGGGGCGAGCATCTCGCCGCCGGTTTCAAGCGCGGCGGGCGCGACCGCTCCGCGCTCGAGATCAGCCCTTCGATCCAGGTCGCGATCGACGGCGACATCGAGGTCGCGCGGAACGTCGTCCGCACCGGCCTTCTGCTCTACCTCGGCGGCATGGGCAGCCGCGAGACGAACTTCTACGTCGATCTCGCCTGCCGGTTCGGCTTCGAGGATGAGGCGCTGCGGGTTCAGTCGCTGTACCTCGACGGCAAGCGCGAGGAGGCGTTCGCGGCGATCCCCGACGAGCTCGTCGACGCGACCTCGCTGGTTGGCGCCGAGGCGGACGTCGCGGCCCGGATCGAGCGCTTCACCGCGGTCGGCATCGACCGCCTGATCTGCGCTCCGGTCCATCTCGACGCCGGCGAGCGCGCGCACACGGTCGAGCGGCTCGCGGCGATCGTCGGCGCGGCCGCGCCGGCTTAGACGGCCGCGCGACTCGCAGCCCTCCGGGCTGCTCGACTGCGCCGGGCCTCCGGGCGAAGCCCGGTGGCCCTCCCGGGGAGTCCCGGGCCCGCCCCGCGGGGGTATAACCAGGCCCATGCCGGACCTGAATCGGGGAGCCATCTTCGCCGGCCACAGGATCGAGGGGATCGCGGGCAGGGGCGGGATGGGCACCGTCTACCGCGCCACCCACCTCGCGCTCGACCACGTCGTCGCCCTGAAGGTGATCTCGACCGATCTCGCCGCCGACGACGCGTTTCGCGAGCGCTTCCGCTCCGAGTCGCGGATCGCGGTATCGCTGCGCCACCCGAACGTCGTCTCGATCCACCACGCCGGCGAGGAGGACGGCCTGCTGTTCGTGACGATGGACCTGATCGAGGGGCCCGACCTGCGGCGGATGCTGGTCGCGTCGGGGACGCTCGGGCCGGGTCGCGCCGTCGCGATCGTCGAGCAGGTCGCCTCGGCGCTCGACGTCGCCCATGCTCGCGGTCTCGTCCATCGCGACATCAAGCCCGGCAACGTGCTCGTCGAGCGCGATTCCGGCGATCACGCCTACCTGACCGACTTCGGCCTCGCGAAGCGCTTCGACCAGGCGGCCGACGCGAGCGGGCTGACCCGGACCGGCGCCTTCGTCGGGACCCTCGATTACGTCGCACCCGAGCAGATCCGCGGCGGTCGCGTCGATGCCCGCACCGACGTCTACGCGCTCGGCTGCGTCCTGTACGAGGCGATCGCCGGTCGCGCCCCGTTCGCCGACCGCGAGGAGAACGTCGCCAAGATCTACGCCCACCTCCAGGACGAGCCGCCCTGGCTGCCGGGCGAGGACGCGACCGCGGGGGTGCTCGACGAGGTCATCGCCCGGGCGCTGGCGAAGGAGCCGGGCGACCGATATCCGTCCGCCGGGGACCTCGCCCGCGCCGCCGCCGCGGCGGTCGGCGGCGAGGAAGTCCTGCGTTCGGCCGAGCGCAGCGTCGCGACCGGCAGGGCGGCGCCCGCCGCGGCCGGGGAGGAAGCGCCGCCCGCCGGCATCCCCGACAGGGTCGCCGCCGAGCCGCCGGCGCCGGCGGCCGCCGATACGGTCGCGTCGGAGCAGGCCGGGCTCGCCGGGCCCGCCCCGGCGCCGACCGAGCCCGCCCCGGCGCCGAGCGGGGCGGGCGCGGCATCCGGCCCGGGGCGGCCCGAGGCCGCGTCCCGGCCGGCGGCGACGGAGCCCGCTTCCGGAGGGCGGCCGCGGGCGCCTCGGGCCGAGCCCGGCGTCCCCTCCCGGCGGGGCGGCAGGGGAGGTGTGCCGACGGTCGCGACCGCTCCGGCCCGCCGCTCGCGGGCGGGCGGTCCCCGCTGGGGACGGATCGCGCTGGCGCTGGCGACGCTCGCCGGGGCGGCGGTCGTCGTCGCGATCCTGGCGCTCGCGGGCGGCGGAGGCGACGAGGGCGACGGCTTCGAGGCGCCCCGAATCGTCGGGCCGCCGATCGCGGTGGACGGCTTCCCGGTCGGGGTCGCGGCTGCCGACGGCACGGTCGCCGTGGCGACCAGGGAGGGGGAGCGGGTGGCTTTGTTCGACGAGCGCGGGAAGCCCGCTGGCACGTTCGCGCTGCCGGGGCCGGGCGAGGACGTGGCCCTCGCCGGCGGGTCGATCTGGGCATCCGTTCCCGGCTCGGGCGTCGTGGTCCGGGCCGACGTCGACGGTGGGAACGCGGAGCCGGTCGACGTCGGCTCACCGCCGCTCGGGCTCGGAGCCGACGAGGGGACCGTCTACGCCGCCCAGCCCGAGGCGCGCAGCGTCGCCGCGATCGACGCCGGCGACGGGTCCGTGGCGCCGATCCCGATCAGCGGGTCCTCGACGCCGTCCTTCGTCGCCGCCGGCGACGGGGCCCTCTGGGTGGTCGACCGCGACGGCGGCGTCGTCTTCCGGGTCGACCCCGGCGATCCCGACGCGGCCGAGGACTTCCCGCTCGGCGAGAACCCGAAGGGCGTCGTCATCGGGGCCGGGTCGGTCTGGGTCGCGAACACGGACAGCTCCAGCGTCGTCCGGCTCTCGACCGGCGGCGACGAGCTCGACGAGATCCGGGTCGGCGGCGAGCCGCGCCTGCTCGCCTACGGCTTCGGGAGGGTCTGGGTGGCGAATGGTGGCGGATCGGTCGATGCGATCGACCCCGCCGACAACACGGTCCAGAGCATCGAGGCAGACGGCTCGCCGGAGGGCGTCGCGATCGGCGGCGACGAGGTCTGGGTGACCGCCGGCAAGGGGGACCTGCTCTACCGGATCGACCCCGGCGCCCCGCGCTGAGCCGACACGCCCGCGAGCTTGCGCCGACCGGCTGGGGGAGCCGGTTTCTGCAGTCTCGCGGTGAGGAGGTCAGAGGTCGCGGGCGGTGATGAGCCCCGCCCCCATCGCCCGCCGGACCAGCTCCATCCGCTTGCCGCCCTGCGGCGCGTCGGCGAGGCCGAACTTCTCGAACAGGGCCCGGAGGTGGGTCTTGACCGCGTCGATGCTGAGGTGGAGCTCGGCGGCGATCTCGGCGTTGGTGGCCGGCGTCGCGAAGCCCGGGCCGTCCTTGAACGGGCGGCAGAGGGCGACCAGCACGCGGCGCTGGGCCGGCGACACGCCGGCGCCGGAGGCGAGGTCGCCGGCGATCACGGTCGAGTCGGCGTCGCCGCCGGGGGCCCGGAACCGGAGCCGGGTTCGGCCGACGCGGATCACGTCGCCGTCGGCCAGCATCCGTCGCCCTCCGACCCGCTCCTCGTTGACGAAGGAGCCGTTTCGGGAGAGGCCGTCGTCGACGAGCGTCGCGTCGGCGCCGACGTGCTCGATCCGGGCGTGCAGCTTCGATACCTGCTCGTCGGCCGGCAGGCTGACGTCGGCCGACGGGCTGCGACCGACCCAGAGCTCGCCACGGTCGCTCTCGAGCGCGACGATCCGCTGGATGCCCTCGCCGTCGCGGTAGACGATCAACGGCAGGCCGCGGCGCTCGGCCTCGATCTGCTCCTTGAGCTCGACCGCGCTCTGTGGCCGCTCCCCGGGGTCGCTCATCGGCGCAGACGCTAGCGTCGCCCGCCGACGAGGGCCCGCCGGCCGTCGGCGCTTGTATACATTCCCCGCCCGGCGATGAGGCTAGGCGTCCCGAAAGAAACCCGAGCGGGGGAGCGGCGCGTCGCGCTGATCCCGGACACGGTCAGGTCGCTCGCCGACCGGGGCATAGAGGTCGTCGTCGAGGCCGGTGCCGGCGCGGCGGCCGGCCATCCCGACGTGCAGTACACCGACGCCGGCGCCACGATCGGCGACCCCTGGGGCGCGAACATCGTCGTGGCGGTCGCGCCTCCGACGGTCGGGGAGATCGGCCGGATCGGCCCCGGCAAGGTGCTGATCGGGTTCCTCGCGCCGCTCACCGCGGTCGAGACGACGAAGGCGCTCGCCGCGGGCGGGATCACCTCGTTCGCGGTCGAGGCGATCCCGCGGATCACCCGCGCGCAGGCGATGGACGCCCTCTCCTCGCAGGCCAACGTCGCCGGCTACGCCGCGACCCTGCTCGCCGCCCGCGAGGCCGGCCGCTTCTTCCCGATGATGACGACCGCGGCCGGCACGGTCTCGCCGGCGAAGGTGCTGGTGCTCGGCGCCGGCGTCGCCGGCCTGCAGGCGATCGCCACCGCGAAGCGGCTCGGCGCCGTCGTCACCGGCTTCGACATCCGCCGAGCCGCCTGGGAGCAGATCCGCTCGCTCGGCGGCCGCCCGCTCGAGCTCGACTTCATCCCCGACGCCGAGGACGAGAGCGGCTACGCGCGCCCGCTGACCGAGGAGGAGAACGAGCGCGTCCGCGAGGCGCTCGCCGAGAGCGCCGGCCGCCAGGACGTGATCATCACGACCGCGCTGATCCCCGGCCGCCCGGCGCCGATCCTGATCACCAGGGCCGGCGTCGAGAACATGGCTCCGGGCGCGGTGATCGTCGACCTCGCCGGCGAGAGCGGCGGCAACTGCGAGTTGACCGAGGCCGGTGGGACGATCGTCCACGGCGGCGTCAAGGTCATCGCCCCGGCCAATCTCGCGAGCGACATGGCCGCCCACGCCTCCCAGCTCTACGCGAAGAACCTCGAGAACCTGATCGGACTGATCACCTCCGAGGAGGGCGAGCTCGCTCTCGACTTCGATGACGAGGTCGTGGCCGGGGCCTGCCTGACCCACGGGGGCGAGATACGGAACGAGCGCGCAAGGTCGGTCGTGGAAGGGAGCGCCTGAGGCAAGCCATGGACTTCGTGACCGAGCTGACGATCTTCGTCCTCGCCGCCTTCGTCGGCTTCGAGGTGATCTCGAAGGTCCCGACGACGCTGCACACGCCGCTGATGTCGCAGACGAACGCGATCCACGGGATCGTCATGCTTGGCGGCCTGATCGTCGTCGGCTATGCCGACGACGCGCTCGAGGACGTCATCGGCTTCATCGCGATCGCCTTCGGGACGATCAACATCGTCGGCGGCTTCATGGTCACCGACCGGATGCTGGGTATGTTCAGCCGCAAGGAGAAGCCGAGGCCGGACGGGGGAGAGCCCCCGCCCGACGGCGGCGGGACGGGGAGCTGAGCGCCCGATGATCCATCCCGCCGTGCTCGAGCCGGGCGGCGACGCCGCGACGCTGCTCTACATCCTCTCCTTCTCCCTGTTCATCCTCGGGATCCGTCGCGGCACCCATCCGACCACCGCCAAGCAGGGGAACCTGATCGCGGCGGTGGGCATGGTCGTCGCCGTCGTCACCACGCTGCTGCTCGACGGGATCGGCAACTGGTGGCTGATCGTCCTCGGGATCGCAGCCGGCACCGCGGTCGGCGTGATCGCCTCGATCCGGGTCCAGATGACCCAGATGCCGCAGATGGTCGCGATCTACAACGGCGTCGGCGGCGGCGCCGTCGCCCTGATCTCATGGTCGGAGCTACGGCACGGACTGTCGCTGGGCACCGGCTTCGAGCTCGACACCCTGATCCCGATCCTGTTCGCGGTCGTGATCGGGTCGGTCTCCTTCTGGGGGTCGAACATCGCCTTCGCAAAGCTCCAGGACCTGATCCCGACCAGGCCGATCGCGCTGCCCGGGCAGCAGGTGCTGAACGCGTTCCTGCTCGCCGGGATCCTCGTCGCCTGCGTGGTGATGGCGATCGACAACGACAGCCCCTCGCAGGCGCTGTTCATCGCCGTGTTGATCGCCGCCGGGCTGCTCGGCAACCTCGTGGTCCTGCCGATCGGCGGCGCCGACATGCCGGTCGTGATCGCGCTTCTGAACGCGTTCACCGGCCTCTCCGCGGCGGCGGCCGGCTTCGCCCTCGACAACGTCGCGCTGATCGTCGCCGGGACCCTGGTCGGCTCGTCGGGGACGATCCTCACCCTGGCGATGGCGACGGCGATGAACCGCTCGGTCGCCAACATCCTCTTCGCCGGCTTCGGCGGGGCGCCGAGCGGGCCGGCCGCCGGCGGCGAGGAGCGCCCACACCGCTCGGTGACCGCCCAGGACGCGGCGATCGCGCTCGCCTACGCGGACTCGGTGGTGATCGTCCCCGGCTACGGGCTTGCCGTCGCCCAGGCCCAGCACGCGGTCAAGGAGATGGCCGACGAGCTCGAGAAGCGCGGCGTCGAGGTCCGCTACGCGATCCACCCGGTCGCCGGCCGGATGCCCGGCCATATGAACGTGCTGCTCGCCGAGGCCGATGTCCCCTACGACAAGCTCGTCGAGATGGACGACATCAACCCCGAGATGCCCCGCACCGACGTCGCCGTCGTGATCGGCGCCAACGACGTCACCAACCCGGCCGCCAAGGACGACCCCGACAGCCCGATCGCCGGGATGCCGATCATCGAGGTCGCCGAGGCCCAGCAGGTGATCGTCATCAAGCGCTCGCTCAGCCCCGGCTTCGCCGGCATCGACAACGACCTCTTCTACCTCGACAAGACCGCGATGCTCTTCGACGACGCCAAGAAGGCGGCGCAGGAGATCGCCTCCGAGGTCACCGACCTCTGACGGGCCGGGAGGCGCCGGGCTCGTCGTCATCGGCCGGCTTGCGGCCCGAGGCCGCGGCGCCGACCTCTTCCTCGATCCGGCATCTCCCGACCTCGTCAGACGGGCCGGGAGGCGCCGGGCTCGTCGTCATCGGCCGGCTTGCGGCCCGGATCCGCGGGGCCCGTGAGGGTCCGCGGCCCTGCGCCGGCTACCCGCGAAGGTCCTCGCGCTGCCGCTTGCGGTCGCGGCGGACGTGGGGCCAGAGCCAGCCGGCGAGGACGCCGAGGGCGAAGGTGATGAGGAGGACGAAGAAGAGCGGGGTGCTGGTGGTCGCGACGATGAAGTCGACCTCGACCTCCTGCGAGTTCTGGATGATGAAGACGAGGACGACGACCGCGATCACGATCGCCGCGTAGAAGCGCCAGCTGCGCTCCTTGCGCGCCTTCTGGCCGGGGATCGGCGCGGAGCCGCGCTGCGCTCGGTCGCTCATCGCTTCGCGACCCTACTGACTTTCGCGACACCTGCGACACACGCGTATCGCGGCGCCGCCTAGCGTCGGCGCATGAGGACGGGGAGACGGTGCATCGGGACCGAGCGACGAGAAGCTTGGAGCGACCGGGGCGGGGTAGCCCCACCTCCGCCATGCGCTGGTCGGATGACCCGCACGGCCGGACGGCGAGCGGGAGGCGCCGGGCAGGCGACGGTCGAGTGGATCGGCGCGGTCCTGCTCGCCGCCGCTCTGCTGCTCCTGCTCGCGACGCTGGCCGGCGATCGGCTCCCCGGCGGGGCCCTCGCCCGCACCGTCGCCGGCGCCCTGCTCTGCGCGGTCGACTCGGGGCGCTGCGACCGGGTCGTGCCGCCCGGGTCGGCCGCAGAGGCCCTCTACGGACCCGAGATCGCGGCGCTGCTGGAGCGCCATGCGCCGACTGTCTTCTTCGAGGGCGGCGAGTTCGTCACGCTGCCGGTCGACTTCCGGCGCTGCCGCGAGCGCCGCTGCGCCGACACGATCCGCCCCGGCGCGGTCCGCGCGACCCAGGCCGGGCTCGAGCCGGTCGCCTTCACCCACGTCGTCGATTGCCGTGACCCGGCCCGAGCGGCGGTCGGCGGCTACGACTGCACCGGTGCCAGGGGACGGATCTACCTCCAGTACTGGCTCTACTACCCCGAGAGCCTGACCCGCGGGCTCGGCCGCCTCGGCGGCTTCCACCGCGACGACTGGGAGAGCTTCCAGGTCCGGATCGGCCCGGACGGGGCGGCCGAGGCTCGGGCCAGCTCGCACCATGGCTACAACGGCGCGCGCGGCGGCATCGCCAGCATCGGCAGCGACACCGGCCTCGCGCCGCGCCCGGCCTGGGAGCCGTGGACCGGGGCGCTCCACGTCGCCGCCGGCAGCCACGCCGGGACGACGGTGCCCGGGCTCGACGACAGCCGCATGATCGATCGCGGCGACCTCGTCCTCGTTCCCGCCGAGACGGTCGCGACCGCGACGGGCGCCCGCTTCGCGGTGACGCCGCCGTGGCGGAAGGAGGTCTGGCGGCATCCGGAGGCGATGGGGACGTGAGCCCGCCGGCCGAGCCCGGCCCCCGCGGGGCTCTAAGCTGGATCGATCCCGGCGCCCACCAAGGCAACCGATAGGGCGGAGATCGCGGAGCGTTTGGCCGAGGCCCGCGAGCGCACGATGCTCCTCGTCGAGCAGCTCGGCGACGAGCAGCTCAACACCGTCTACTCGCCGATCCTCAGCCCGCTCGCCTGGGACCTCGGCCACATCGCCAGCTTCGAGGAGCTCTGGCTCGTGCAGAGGGCCGGCGGGCGGGCGCCGCTGCACGGCGAGCTCGGGCGGCTCTACGACGCGATCGAGCAGCCGCGGGCGGGGCGGAACGAGCTGCCGATCCTGCGCGGTGCCGAGCTCCGCTCTTACATGCGGGAGGTTCGCGAGCGCACCCTCGACGTCCTCGACGGCGCCGACCTCGAGGGCGACGATCCGCTGCTCGGCGACGGCTTCGTCTACGAGCTCCTGCTCGCCCACGAGCACCAGCACAACGAGACGATGCTGCAGCTCCTGCAGATGGTCCCAGGCTACGAGCCGCCGCTGCCGCCGCCGCTCGCCCCCGATCCGGCTCCCGAGGGCCCCGAGACGATCGCGATCGACGGCGGGCGCCACGCGATCGGGGCGCCCGGCGACCGCTTCGCCTACGACAACGAGCGGCCCCGCCACGAGGTCGAGGTCGGCCCGTTCCGGATCGACCGCCTGCCGGTCTCCAACGGCGACTTCGCCGCCTTCCTCGCCGCGACCGGCGCCGAGCCGCCGCTCTACTGGGAGCCCGACGGTGCGGGCGGCTGGATCGACGCCCGGTTCGGCCGCTCCGCGCCGCTCGATCCGGACGCGCCGGTGGTCCACGTCGACCACCGCCAGGCGAGCGCCTTCGCCGCCTGGGCCGGCAAGCGGCTGCCGAGCGAGCTCGAATGGGAGGTCGCCGCCGCCGGCTCGGATCCGGCGCTCGCCAACCTCGACCACGACGTGTTCGCGACCCGCCCGCCCGCCGCCGTCTCCGAGCGCGGCGTCGCCGGGATGCTCGGCGACGCCTGGGAGTGGACCTCCTCCGCGTTCGAGGGCTACCCCGGGTTCACCGCCTTCCCCTACCGCGAGTACTCGGAGGAGTTCTTCGGCCGCGCCTATCCGGTCCTGCGCGGCGGCTCCTGGGCGACGCGCCGCAGCGTGATCCGGATCAGCTTCCGCAACTGGGACCTGCCCGAGCGCCGCCAGATCTTCAGCGGCTTCCGCTGCGCGGAGGACGGCTGAGATGGCCGCGGGCGAGGGCGCGATCGAGATCGAGGTCGACCTGCCGGGGGGCGGGGTGCTCGCGGGCATGGCCGAGGTCGTCCGCGAGGGCCTGTCGAGCCCGTTCAAGGAGCTGCCGCCGAAGTTCTTCTACGACGAGCGTGGCTCGGCGCTGTTCGAGCGGATCACCGAGCAGCCCGAGTACTACCCGACCCGCTGCGAGCGCCGGATCCTCGATCGCCGGGCCGGCGAGATCGTCCGCTCGGCCCGGCCGCGGACGCTGATCGAGCTCGGCTCCGGCGCCGCGGCGAAGAGCCGGGTGCTGCTCGACGCGATGCGCGACGCCGGCACGCTGGAGCGGTTCGTCCCCGTCGACATCGCCGAGGACATCACCCGCCGCGTCGCCGCCGAGCTCGTCGGCGAGTACCCGGGCCTGGCCGTCGAGGGGATCGTCTGCGATTACGAGACCCACCTCGAGCGGATTCCGCGTCCCGAGGGAGCCCTGATCGCGTTCCTCGGCAGCACGATCGGCAACTTCCGGCCGACGGCCCGGCGCTCGTTCCTGGCCAGGATCGCGACCCTGATGTACCCCGAGGACAGGTTCCTGCTCGGCACCGACCTGGTCAAGGACCCGGCCCGGCTCGAAGCCGCCTACGACGACGCGGCCGGGGTGACGGCCGAGTTCAACAAGAACGTCCTCGGCGTGCTCAACCGCGAGCTCGACGCCGACTTCGACCTCGACGGGTTCGAGCACGTCGCGTTCTGGGACGCCGACAACGAGTGGATCGACATGCGCTTGCGAGCGCTCGCCGAGCAGTACGTCGACCTGCGGGCGCTCGGCATGCGCGTCCACTTCGCCCGCAACGAGGAGATGCGAACCGAGATCTCGGCCAAGTTCACGCGCGAGCGGATCGAGGCGGGCTACGCCGACGCCGGGCTCGAGCTGCTCGAGTGGTGGACCGACGAGGAGGGGCTCTACGCCCTCAGCCTGGCTCGTCCCGCCGCAGGGTCGGAATCGGGGTGAGGAGGCGGGCCGATCGGGACCGGCGGCCGGCCGCGACGTCCGGCCCGCCGGGCGCTCGCCGAGCCACGGGCGTTCGGATAGGCTCGCCCCGGTGGACTTCTCGAAGCTCTCGCGCTCGGAGTGGCTCGGTCTGGCGGCCTCGGCCCTGCTCGTGGTCGCGGTTCTGTTCCTGCCCTGGTTCGACCTCTCGACCGACACCCCGGCCCGTGCCCCCGGCGGCGACGGATTCCTCTGCGGCGACGGGGATTTCAGCTGCACCGGCTTCGAGACCTTCCCGATCCTGCGCTGGCTCCTGCTCGCCGCCGCGGCTGCGCCGTGGATTCTCGCCTGGATCGTCGTCCGCGGCAACAAGCTCTCCTGGCCCCCGGGCGAGATGACGATGACGGTCGGGTTCACCGCTTTCGTCCTGATCGCCTACAACGGGATCATCGACCCCCCCGGCTCCGGCAACCAGGAGATCGGGATCACGAAGGCGGTCGGCTACTACGTGGCGCTGCTCGCGGCGCTCGGAATCGCGGCCGCCGGGATCGGCCGCTCGGTGGAGGAGACCGGAGGCAGCCCGCGGAAGGCGCCGGGAACGGTCTAGGGGACGACGGTGGGCGTGATCTCACACGACAACCGTCCGGGTGCGAGGCCCGACCGCAACCTGGCCCTCGAGCTGGTCCGCGTCACCGAGGCGGCGGCGCTCGCCGCGGCGCGCTGGGTCGGCCGCGGCGACAAGGAGGCCGCCGACGGCGCCGCCGTCGACGCGATGCGCCTGCTGATCAACACCGTCCCGATGGACGGCACAGTCGTCATCGGCGAGGGCGAGAAGGACGAGGCGCCGATGCTCTACAACGGCGAGGAGATCGGCGACGGCAGCCCGCCTCGCGTCGACATCGCCGTCGATCCGCTCGAGGGCACCCGGCTCTGCGCGCAGGGCCGCCCCGGCTCGCTCGCCGTGATCGCCCTCGCCGAGCGCGGGACGATGTTCGACCCGGGCCCCTGCGTCTACATGGAGAAGCTGGTCGGCGGGCCCGAGATCGCGTCGAGCCTGTCGCTGACCGAGCCGGTCGGCGCGGTCGTCGAGCGGGTCGCCGCCGAGCGCGGGGTGAGCCCTGCCGAGGTCACGACCGTGATCCTCGACCGCGAGCGCCACGCCGCCGGGGTCCAGCAGATCCGCGACGCCGGGGGACGGATCCGCTTCATCACCGACGGCGACGTCTCCGCTGCGCTGCTGGCGGTGATGGATGGCACCGGGGTCGATCTCCTCTGGGGGATCGGCGGCACGCCCGAAGGGGTCATCTCGGCGGCCGCGATCAAGTGCCTGGGCGGGCAGATCCTCGGCCGTCTCTGGCCCCGCGACGACGACGAGCGTCAAGCTGCCGTCGATGCCGGCTACGACCTCGACCGGATTCTCGAGGTCGATGATCTGGTGGGCGGGGAGGACGCCTTCTTCGCCGCCAGCGGAGTCACCGACGGCGATCTGCTGCAGGGCGTTCGCTACCACGGCGCCGGGTACGCGACGACCGAGTCGCTCGTGATGCGGTCACGCTCCGGCACCGTCCGCAGGATCGGCGGCCGCCACGACGGCACGAAGCTGCGTGAGGTGACCGGCGGCCTCTACGGCTGAGGCGCAGGCGTCCCCGCTCACGGCAGCCAGTCGCGCTCGCGCTCCTCGGGGGGCGGCTGGACGGGGAAGTCGGCGGTCATGCCGCGCAGCGTCCCGGTGTCGTGGAGCTCGTAGCGGAGGGCGTTGATGACCGCGCCCGCGAGCAGGCCGAGGGCCAGCGCGTAGAACCAGATCAGCGCGATCAGCACGAAGCTGACGATCCTGCCGAACTCGCCGACGGTCGACACGTTGACGAGGTAGAGGGGGAAGATCGTGTTCGCGACGGCCCCGGCGATCGCCATGAACAGGGCGCCGGGCCAGACCGCCCGCCACGGCAGGTGGCCCTTCGGCACGGCCCAGTAGATGAGGCAGAGGATGAGGAAGCTGAGCACCAGGCCGCCGGCGATGACGAGGGCGTTGATCAGCAGGTCGACCCGGGAGAGGCCGAGCGGCAGGTCCTCGATGCCGGAGACGAGGAGGCTCTCGACGGCGGGGACGGCGACGCTGGCGGCGAGGAAGACCGCGACGACCGCGAGCATGATCAGCGAGAAGCGCTTCTGGGCGAGCCAGCCGCGGCATTCGACGTGGTAGATCCGGCAGAACGCGGTGTCCATCGCACCCCAGAACGAGGCGCCGATCCAGAGCCCGGCGACGATCGCGACGATGCCGATCTCGGTCGAGTTGCCCTGCAGCTGATCGAGGGTCGAGCGCAGCGTGTCCTGCTCGGTCGAGGGGAAGAGCTCGCCGAGGTCGCTGAGGATCGTCGCCTGCACGTCGGGGCTCTGCAGGAGCTTGCCGGTGATGAAGAGGAGCAGCAGGGCGAACGGGAACACCGACAGCATCAGGTTGTAGGCGACCATCGCCGCCATCCCGGTGATGTTCTCCTCGTACGCACGCCGCCAGAAGGCGGTCAGCGTCCGGTTCGCGCGCTGCCTCAACGGCGTTCGACGGCGTCCCGCAGGGCCGCCGCGGCGCGGCCGGCGATCCGCAGGCCGAGCGAAGCCGCCTCGCCTGCGATCGCGATGCCGCCGCGGGCGAGGCTCCCCGCTCCGCCGCCCGTCGGGCGCGGCTCGCCCCCGGCGTCGCCGGGGGCCGGGTCAGCCTGCGCCTGCGCCCGCTCGGCCGCCGGCGATGCCTCCGTCGCGCGGGCGCGTGGCCCCGCGGCGCGGCGCGGGCTGCGCACCGCCGGCCGCGTCCGCGGGAGGTTTCCGAGGACGCCCCCCTGCGGGGGCGGATCCGCGCCGGCCTCGCCGCGGTCGCCCTCGCGCTCGTCGCCGTCGCTGCTCACCGGAGCTATTTCACACGGTTTCGAGGACGAACGCGCCGCGGCGCCGCAACTCCCCGGCCGCTGCCGCGTTCATGGTCCTGTAACCGGGTATGCACCCCGGTGTAGCCGACCGTGGGTCGGCCGCGATTCGGGCAGATTCAGGCTTGACTTCAGAAAGTGAAGTACTTACAATGCGGTTGCGGGGTTACGCCTGCAGACCGGCGCAACATACGAACGCGGTGGGCGCGCGAACGGCGGGTCCGCGATCCGAGCCGCGACTAATGCCTGGCGCAAAGGCGCCCGATGATGGATGGCGACGGCCGGCCCGGCGCCCCCGACGACCGCAAGGACCGAACGAAGAGAACGGAGCAAGAGGACGCGAATGCTTGTAGCTGAGCTTCAGGAACTCGAAGAGGTGAAGAACCTGCTGAGCAAGGGCCAGCAGGTTGGCGTGCTGACCTTCGGCGAGATCGCCTCCGCGGTCGCCGAGGTCGACGTCGACGAGGGCGACATCGAGGAGCTCTACGGTCACCTCGAGCGCTCCGGCATCGAGCTCGTCGAGGACGTCGACCCCGCCCAGGCCATCGCTCCCGAGCGCGACGACGGCAAGCGCGGCAAGCGCCGGTCGAAGGCGACGATCGACCTGAAGCCGGACATGACGACCGACTCGCTGCAGCTCTTCCTCAAGGACATCGGCAAGGTGCGGCTGCTGACCGCGGCCGAGGAGGTCGAGCTCGCGAAGCGGATCGAGCGCGGCGACCTCGCCGCGAAGGAGAAGATGGTCGAGTCGAACCTGCGGCTCGTCGTCTCGATCGCGAAGAACTACCGCAACCAGGGCCTGCCGTTCCTCGACCTGATCCAGGAGGGGACGCTGGGACTGGTCCGCGCCGCGGAGAAGTTCGACTACCGCAAGGGCTTCAAGTTCTCGACGTACGCGACCTGGTGGATCCGCCAGGCGATCGCCCGGGCGCTCGCCGACAAGGCGCGGACGATCCGGATCCCGGTCCACGTCGTCGAGAAGCTGAACAAGATCGGCCGCGCGGAGCGCAAGCTCGTGACCGAGCTCGGCCGCGAGCCGACGCCGGAGGAGATCGCCGACGTCACCGGCATCGAGCCCGACGAGGTCGACTCGATCAAGCGGTCGGCGCAGGCGCCGGTGTCGCTGGAGAAGCCGGTCGGCGACGAGGAGGAGTCCGAGTTCGGGCAGTTCATCGCCGACGAGAAGGCCGAGTCGCCGTTCGACCGCGCGGCCGATCTGCTCACCAAGGAGGCGCTGCGCGAGGCGCTCGAGAACCTCTCCTACCGCGAGCGTCGCGTGCTCGAGCTCCGCTACGGGCTCGGCGGCGAGCACCCGCGGACGCTGGACGAGGTCGGGCGCACGTTCAACGTCACCCGGGAGCGGATCCGGCAGATCGAGAACCAGTCGTTGAAGAAGCTGCAGACGCTGGCCGAGGCGCAGAAGCTGCGCGAGGTCGCGTAGCGGCTCGCCCCCGGCGCCCTCCCCCGCCCGGCGCCGGCAACCGAAGACCTCACGACCGGGCGCGGGCCGAGCAACGGCCCGGCCACCAATGGACGACGAACGGAGCAGACCAGAGAGAATGAGCACCGCCACGAAGACAAGAGCCGCCAAGAAGGGCGAGCCCGTCGAGTTCACCTGCGCGCGCTGCGAGGTGACGAGCCGCTGGACCCAGGGACTCGGCACCGCGACCCCCCCGAACTGGGTCAAGGAGAAGGGCCTGTACTACTGCCTCGCCTGCCGGCGGGAGCGCGCCATGGAGCAGGCCGTCGAGAAGGCCGGCGGCGAGCGCGTCAGCACCGCCGATCGCGCGAAGCTGCGCTCGGCCGCTGTCGTCGACTTCGAGCTCGCCCGCGATCCCGACCGTACCGAGGGCGAGATCGCCAAAGCCGCCCGCGCCTCGATCGGCGCGGTACGCAAGGCACGGCGGGGTCGCCGGCCCTCCTGAGCAGCCGCCGGGGCCGGGCGCCGCCCGCCCGGTGGCCGGCCCGCAGCAGGCAGCGCAGCACGGAGACGCTGCTCGCTGTCCTCGCCGGGGCGATCTCCCGGTCCATTGCGCCAGGGTGCTCGCGCTCAAGCGTTTCGCCGGCCCGCCGATAGGAGGGCGATGCCATTCCGGGTCGACGATGCGCTGCGCCACGTGGTCGAAAGCGACGGCTCCGACCTCCACCTGAAGGTCGGGGCGCCGCCGCTGATCCGCGTCCACGGCGCGCTCAGCGCGATCCCCGGCGCCGAGAAGCTGAGCCCCGACGACACCGAGGAGGCGCTGCGGACGCTGGTCGGCACGCTGCCGGCGCGGGCCGAGTTCGACGACGAGGGCGAGGCCGACTTCTCGTACTCGATTCCGCGCCTGTCCCGGTTCCGGGTCAACGCGTTCCGCCAGCGCGGCTCGATCTCGATCGTCTGTCGCGCGATCCCCTACCAGGTGCGGACGATCGAGGATCTCGGCCTGCCGCCGGCGATCCGCACGCTCGCCGAGGAGCGGCGGGGGATCATCCTCCTCACCGGCACCACCGGGTCGGGCAAGTCGACGACGCTGGCGGCGATGATCGACCACATCAACGAGACCCGGGCCGAGCACATCATCACGCTCGAGGATCCGATCGAGTACCTGCACTCCGACAAGCGCTCGATCATCAACCAGCGTGAGGTCGGGTCCGACACGAGGAGCTTCGCGCGGGCGATGCGGCGCGTGCTGCGCCAGGACCCGGACGTGATCCTGATCGGCGAGATGCGCGACGAGGAGACGGTGAGGACGGCCCTGAGCGCCGCCGAGACGGGCCACCTCGTGCTCTCCACCCTCCACACCCTCGACGCGACCGAGACGATCAACCGGATCATCGACTTCTTCCCGCCGCACCTGCAGCAGCAGGCGCGCGTGATGCTCGCCTCGACCCTGCGCGGCGCGGTCTCGCAGCGGCTCGTGCCCACCGCCGGCGGTGACGGCCGCGTCGCCGCCAGCGAGGTGATGATCGTCACCGGCCGGGTCGAAGACCTGATCCTGAACCCGGAGGAGACCGGCAAGATCAGCCAGGTGATCGCCGAGGGCGACTACTACGGGATGCAGACCTTCGACCAGGCGCTGCTCGACCACGTCCAGGCCGGCCGCGTGTCGGAGCGGGTGGCGATGGATTACGCGTCGAGCCCACACGACTTCAAGCTGATGCTCGCCTCGTCGGGACAGCGCGCCAGCGACCTCTCCCAGCTCGGCTCCGAGCCGGGCGCCGAGCCGGTCCCGAGCGCTCACTTCACTTCCTGAAGTATTGCTATCCTGGACGGAGGACGCGGGCGCCGAACGCCGCGCCGCGCTCCGATCGAGATGGCGAACACGACCGATTGCCCCGTCTGTGCCTGCGCGGAGATCATCTCCGGCAAGTGGACGCTGCTGGTGATCCGCGATCTCGCCGAGGGCAACCGCCGCTTCTGCGAGCTCGAGCGCTCGCTCGACGGAATCAGCCCCCGGACCTTGTCGCTGCGCCTGCGGGCGCTCGAGGAATGCGGCGTCGTCGAGCGGCACACCTACCCCGAGGTCCCGCCGCGAGTCGAGTACGGGCTGACCGAGAAGGGCCGGGCGCTGTCGCCGCTGATCGACGACATGCGGGAGTACGGCTCCCGCTGGCTCGGCGTCGGCGAGCCCGGCGGCCGCGAGCCCGCCGCCGCCTAGGCACGCGAGCGAAGCGCGAGCCTCCGGGGCCCTCGACTGGGCCGGCTCGCGCGGCCGCATCCGCTGCCCGGGAGGGGGCCTGGGCGACGAGGGGAGTCGTCGATCCGAAGGCGGGGCGGCCGGCGTCACTCGGCAGGTGAACCGCAAATCGGGTCCCTGTGAGGACCGTGATTTGCAGTTGACCCAGGGTCGGCGATGATGTCCGACCTCCGGGTCCCTCCGAAGGCCGCATTCGGCCGGGGTGATCCCTGCAACGGAAGTTGCAGGCAGGAAGGGCGCAGGCGCGGGCGAAGACGGGCTCCGTGCGCGATCTTCACCTCAGACACACGTTGACGACGCTGGCCCGCGATGCCTCCGGGGTCTTCTCCGACCTCGTCGAGGGCGGCCAGGAGATCCCCTACGAGATCGGCGAGGCGGGCGACGGCTTCGCCTTCTGCCAGTACCGGCCGCTGACGGCCCGGTTCGTTCGTGACAACGCGACCGAGCTCCGCGAGCTCGAGACCTACCGTGAGGCGACCGCCACGATGCGGAAGGTGGACATCGCCGGCCCCTACCTCGAGGAGGCCGGGATCGCGCCGCCGGCGGACCCGGTCGATCGCGCCGATCTCGCCGTCACCTACTTCCTGGCGCGGCTTTGGGACGGCTGCGGCAGCTTCGAGATCGACGACGAGCGCTTCGCCGCCGCGATCGCCGAGATCGAGGAGTGCGGTGAGCCCGAGGCCGGCGAGGTGGAGGCGATCGTTCCCCTGATCGGCTTCCAGATGCCGGTGAGCCGGCTCGAGCTGAGCGGCGCCGCGATCGTTCGCGCCGACGCGGTCGACGTCCCCTCGGAGGCGGCCAGGGGCGAGCGGCCCGGCGGCGCCTCCTGGGAGCCGACGTTCCTGATCAGCGCCCGCGTCGCCCTCGATGACGATGGCGGGCTCGGCGGCGCCGGCGATCGCGTCGCCCGCAGGTTCGAGTCGGTGGTGACGACGCTTCGCCTCCACAAGCCCGGCGGGGTCGGGCTCGGCCCGCACGGCTGGGTCCGCGTCGCCGGCGATCGCTGGCGCCGGATCGCGACGGGCTCCGGAAAGCCGCGCCCGGGCGGTTACCGCCTGGCCGAGTCGGAGCTCGATCGGGTCGCCGACCTCGCGCGCGCCGTAGCTGTTCACCCCCGGCGGGTCGCGCGGCTCCGCCGGGCCCTGCTCCGCTTCGAGGCCGGCCTCGACCGCCGTGGCGCGGTCGATGCGCTCAACGATCATCTCCTGGCGCTGCGCTTCCTGCTCGAGGGCGAGGGGCCGGCCGGAGTCGGCCTGCCGATGCGCGTCGCCGCGCTCGCCGAGGCCGACGACGACCGTCGCGGCGCCGTCAAGGAGGCCGTCGAACGGGCGGTTGCGCTCGAGCGCGAGCTCTGGAGCGGGGAGCCGGCGCCGGCGGGCGCCGCTCAGGGGCCCGCAGAGATCGCCGGCCGGGTCGAGGAGCTCCTGCGGACGATCCTGCGGCGCGGCGTCAGCGGCGAGATCGGCAGCGATTTCCGCGCCGCCGCCGACGAGGCCCTGCTGGCCGACGGCCTCGCGATCGGAGAGGGCTCGCCGAGCGAGCTCGGCGGCGACACCGAGTGGGAGCTCGAGGAGGTGGAGGAGCTCGAGGCGAGCGTCCCCGGAACCGAACCGGAGCCTGCCACCGACGAGCTCGACCTCGGTTTCGATCGTGACGGCGAGGAGATCCACGCCGCCCGGATCGCGCCCGGGCGCCACGACTCCGATGGCCGCGAGCAGGGTCGCAGGCAGATCCATCTGCCGCTGATCGTCCCCGCCGAAGACGACGGGGCGGCCGAGGAGGAGATCGCGGCCGGCGGCCCCGCTGCCTTCCAAGACGAGCAGCCCGAGCCCGAGCCGTCCCCGGTCGCGGCCGGCGGCTGGCTCGACGAGGTCGATGACGGGGCGACGATGGATTTCCCGAGGCGCCCCAACCACCTGCGCGAGCTCTCGCGGCCGCCGCTCGACCGCGACGAGGTCCGCGCGCGCGTCGAGTACCTGTTCCCGCGCACCGAGACGAACTGGACGGTCGGCCGGGGCGGAAACCGGGCCGCCGGCTGACGCTCAGTCCGGCTGCGGCGCCACCAGCAGGGCCGCGAAGGCGCGGAGGCCGTCGAGGTCGTGCACCTCCTCGCTGAGCTCGGGGATCTCGAAGATCGGCACCCCCGGGGACTCGGCGCGGAGGCGGTCGACGCTCGCCCGGTCGCGCCGGGCGAGCACCCGGAGGCCGGCATCGGCCGCCAGGACCCTGTCCAGCAGGTCGGGATCGCCGAGCGCCTCGGCGAGCCAGGGCTCCTCGGTCTCGGGCCCGGCGGTCCGGTGGACGCGGTTGACGACGATCGCCGCCAGCGCGAGCTCCGCGGACGCGAGCTTGGCCCTGAGGTAGCCCGCCTCCTCGATCGACTCGCCGGCGGGCCCGGTGATGACCAGGAACGCGGTGCGCTCGTCGCCGAGCAGGCTCTCGACGCGCTCGGCCCGGTCCCTGAACCCACCGAAGAGCGCTGCCATGGCGGCGAAGAACTCCGAGAGGTCGGCGATCAGGTCGCCGCCGGTGACCCTGCGCAGCAGCGCCGAGACGGCGCCGAACCCACGTCCGGCGATGCGGGCGCCGAACCCGGTCGGCCTGATGAACAGGCGCAGCGTCCGCCCCTCGATGAACTGGGTGACGCGGCGGGGCGCATCGAGGAAGTCGAGGGCGTTGCGCGACGGCGGCGTGTCGAGCACGAGCAGGTCGTATTCGCCGCCGGCGTCGAGCTCGTAGAGCTTCTCGATGGCCATGTACTCCTGGGAGCCCGCGAGGGCGCCGGAGATCTGCTGGTAGATGCGATTGTCGACGATCCGCAGACGCGCCTCCTCGTCCGGCGCGTAGCGCTCGATCACCTCGTCGAAGGTCGCCTTCGCATCGAGCATCATCGCCCAGAGCTCGCCCCCTTCCCCGACCCCCGCGAGCTCGACGCGGCTCGGCCGGTTTCCGAGCTCGGCGAGGCCGAGCGAGTCGGCCAGGCGCCGCGCCGGGTCGATCGTAAGAACCGCGACCTTGAGGCCGCGGTCGGCCATCGCGATCGCGATGGCCGCCGATGTCGTCGTCTTGCCGACGCCGCCGGAGCCGGTGCAGATGCAGATCGAGCGGCCGGCGAGGATCACGTCGAGATGGGCGCTCACGGGAGGACCCCGGCGATCCACCGCAGCTCCGCCAACCCGAGCTCGGGCGTGAACAGGAACGGGACCTCGTGGATCGGGATGCCCGGGATCATCGCCCCGAGCCGCGCCAGCTCGCCCCGCTGCGCCCGCGCCCGCTCGGCCTCCGCGATCGCCGCGTCGAGCGCCGCCGACGGTCGCCGCCCCCGGGTGGCCCGGAGCAGCTCGAGCTCGGCCGCCGAGAAGCGCTCCGGGACGAGCCCGTTGACGTAGAGCTCCTCGAGCGCCACGCCGGCCTCCTCGAGACCGGCGGCGAGCTCCGCCGACTCGTTGACCGCCATCTCCTCCGGGCTGGAGACGATTCCGACCCCGCTCGCCTCCCGGTCGGTGATCGTCTGCTCGATCCGCGACGCCTGGTCGGCGAGCGGTCCGGCGCGGGCGATCCGGCGGAAGGTTCCGGGTGCCTCGAGGAACCCGATCCCGTGGCCGGTGGCGGGCGCGTCGACGATCACGATGTCGTAGGTCCGCCCGGCGCCCGGCGCCCGGCGCACGTCGAGGGTCAGCTCGTACGCCTTGCCGATCGAGACGACCTCCGACAGCCCCGGCGTCGCCGCGGCGAGGTAGCCGAACAGGTTGCTGCGATGGAGCAGCGTCGCCATCGCCCGGACCGGCAGGAGCATCTCCAGGTACTCGCGGACCATCTTGTCCGGGTCGATCGAGATCGCCCACAGGTTCTCGTCGAGCTCGGTCTCCCCGTAGCCGATCGGCGGCCGCCCGAACAACGCCGATCCGCGCTCCTGGGACGCGATCTCGCAGACGATGGCGCGCTTGCCGGCGCCCGCCGCGGCGAGTCCGAGCGCGTACGCGATCGTCGTCTTGCCGACGCCGCCCTTGCCGGTGACGAAGGCGAGCCGCTTGTCGAGCAGGGCGGCGATCGGGGCATTCTCGCAAGGGCCATCCGGCGCGGGCCACGCATGGCGGGGGCGGCATGCGGAGATCCGGGAGGAAACCGGGGTCGTTGCCCGAATAAGCGGTCACCATGGGCTTGTTCAACAGGAAGAATCCGGAAGAGCGCAGCGTGGAGGGCGAGGCCCACCGCCGGTCGCAGAGCAGCGAGACGGAGGTCGAGATGGGATCCCCGGAGCAGACCGGGCCCGAGCCGGTGGTCGCGGAGGCCGCCGAGCCCGTGCCGATGCCCGCCCCTGCCGGGGCCGCCGCCGACCCCATCGGCGACGAGCTGCGCGAGCTCGAGCGCGAGGCCGCTTCGCCCGCGCCCGAGCCGGCCGGCCCGGCCCGGATGCTCCACAAGGAGGATCTGCGGCGCGCGGTCAAGCGCGAGCAGGAGGCCGAGGAGGATGGCCGCGTCTCCGCCGACGAGCTGATCGGGCCGACCCGCACGAGGCGCCACCCGTTCACGCCGGAGCCCGCTCAGCCGGCCGGCGAGCGGACGATGCAGGTGATCGCCTTCGCGAACCAGAAGGGCGGGGTGGCCAAGACCACCACGACCCTGAACCTCGCGGTCGCCCTGTCCGAGTCGGGGCACCGCGTGCTCGCGGTCGACCTCGACCCGCAGGGCAACCTGACGATGAGCCAGGGCATCGACCCCGACACGGTCGAGAAGAGCCTCTACCACGTGCTCGTCGACCGGGTGCCGATCAAGGAGATCATCGAGCACCGCGAGGTCGACATCGCCGTGGCCTCGATCGACCTCGCCGGCGCCGAGATCGCGATGAGCACCCAGATCGGCCGTGAGCGCTCGCTGCAGAAGGCGCTCGCCCAGGTCGCCGGCGAGTACGACTACGTCTGCATCGACACGCCTCCGAGCCTCGGCCTGCTGACGATCAACGCTCTCACCGCGGCCGACAAGGTGATCGTCCCGGTCCAGTGCGAGTACCTGTCGATGCGCGGCCTCGTGCAGCTCCAGAACACGCTCGAGATGATCCGGGAGAACCTCAACCCGGACGTCCAGATCGAGGGCATCCTGCCGACGATGCTCGACACCAGGACCATCCACGCCAAGGAGGCGGTCGAGATCCTCGAGGAGAACTTCGGCGATCTCGTGTTCAAGTCGCGGATCCGGAAGGCGATCAAGTTCGCCGAGGCGCCCGTGAAGGGAAGCTCCGTCCTCAAGTACGATCCGCAGAGCAACGCTGCCCAGTGCTATCGCGATCTGGCGGAGGAGGTCCTGGAACATGGCACGACGGAATAAGCGGGCGAGCATGCGCGAGGGCCCGCTCGCCGATCTCTTCCGGTCGACCGAGAAGCCCGACGACCCGCCCGAGCCGCCGTCCAGCCCCGGGCCCCGGCGGCGTCCCGAGCCCGAGCCCGAGGAGCCGGTCGCCTCCGAGCCCGAGCCCGAGCCCGAACCGCCGGCGCCGGCGGTGGAAGGGGCCGAGGAGTCCCCGCGCGGCGCCAAGGATCGCCTTCGCGAGGTCTTCACGAGCACGCCCGAGGATCGCGAGCCCGCCTACGGCCGCTCCGAGCCGTCGCGGCCGGCGACCGCCCCGCCGCAGGTCAACGAGCCCCTGATCCGGGTCGTCGGCGTCGGCGGCGGCGGCGTCAACGCCGTCAACAGGATGGTCGAGGCCGGCATCACCGGGGTCGAGTTCATGGCCGTCAACACCGACCTGCAGTCGCTGCAGCAGAGCGCCGCCGACCTCACGATCCACATCGGCGGCGGCGTCACCCGCGGGCTCGGCTCCGGCTCCGACCCGGAGCTCGGCTACCGCGCCGCCTTCGAGGAGCAGGACCGGATCAAGCGGATGCTGAAGGGCTCGGACATGGTCTTCGTCGCCGCCGGCGCCGGCGGCGGCACCGGCACCGGCGCCGCGCCGGTGATCGCCCGGCTGGCCCGCGACGTCGGCGCGCTCACGGTCGGCATCGTGACCCGGCCGTTCGGGTTCGAGGGCACGCGGCGCGCCAAGCAGGCAGACAAGGGGATCGACGCGCTCGCCGGCGAGGTCGACACGCTGATCGTCGTCCCCAACGACCGGTTGCTGTCGGTGCTGGAGCGCAACACGTCGATGGTCGAGGCCTTCCGAGTCGCCGATGACGTCCTCCGCCAGGGCGTCCAGGGGATCTCCGACCTGATCACGCTGCCGGCGCTCATCAACCTCGATTTCGCCGACGTGCGGACGACGATGCGCGACGCCGGGCCGGCGCTGCTCGGGATCGGCATGGGCACCGGCGACTCGCGGGCGAGCTTCGCCTCGGAGCGGGCGATCTCCTCGCCGCTGCTGGAGACCTCGATCGAGGGTGCCCGCTCGATCCTGCTCTCGATCACGGGCGGCCGCGACCTCTCGCTGGTCGAGATCTCGGAGGCGGCCAGGGTGATCCAGGAGGCGGCGCACCCCGAGGCCCACATCATCTTCGGTGCCAACGTCGACGACGCGCTCGACGAGCAGATCTGGGTGACCGTGGTCGCGACGCGCTTCGATGCCCGCGGCCGTCGCGCCGACGGGACCTCGACCGGGGTCTCGCGCTCGACCGCCCGACCGTCCTCGCGCCGCGGCGAGGGCACCGCCGCCGGGCGGGTGCCCGACTACGAGGAGCGCCCCTCCGACCTCGGCATCGACGTCCCCGAGTTCATCCCCAACTAGGCCGGCCGCGATGGCGAGCGGCGTCGTCGCCGGCGGGCATCCGGCGACCGCGGAGGCGGGCGCCTGGGCGCTCCGCGAGGGCGGCAACGCGGTTGACGCCGCGATCGCGGCGGTGCTCGCCTCGATCGTCGCCGAGAGCCCGTTGACCGGTCTCGGCGCCGGCGGCTTCATGCTCGTCCACGCCCCCGGAGGGGGCGCGACCCTGCTCGACTTCTTCGTCTCCGCGGGCGGGCTCGACGGCAGCGAGCGGGGGGCCGATCTCGAGCCGGTCGTGATCGACTTCGGGGACACGACGCAGGTCTTCAACGTCGGCCCCGCGTCCTGCGGGGTGCCGGGCGTCCCGAGCGGCCTCGCCGCGGCCGCCGGGCGCTTCGGCTCGATGCCGCTCGCGGACCTCGTCGCGCCGGCGGCGCGGCTGGCGCGGGAGGGGGTTGAGGTCACCTCCGAGCACGGCTACCTGTTCGAGATCCTGGCCCCGATCCTCGCCCGGGAGCCGGTCGGCGCCGCGATCTACGCGCCCGCCGGGAGGATCCTCGCGGCCGGCGAGCGGATCGTCTTCGCCGAGCTCGCCGAGACGCTCGAGCGGCTCGGCGCGGACGGGCCGGAGCCGTTCTACCGGGGGGACATCGCCGCCGCGATCGCCGACACCGTCGCCGCCGGCGGAGGCACCCTGGGGCGGGCCGACATGGAGTCCTACGAGACGGTCGCGCGGGAGCCGGTCCGGGCCCGCTTCGGCGGCTGCGAGATCCTCACCAACCCGCCGCCGTCGTCGGGCGGGATCCTGATCGCGCTCGCGCTCGAGCTGCTCGCCCGCGCGGGCGGCACGACCGACCCGGTGGCGGTGGTCGAGGTGATGGAGCGAGCGCAGCGGGCCCGCACGCGGGAGTTCCTGGCCGGGCTGTACGAGCCGGAATTCGCCGACCGCTTCCTCGCGGACCGGCTCGGGTCGACGACCCACATCACCGCGCTCGACGGCGACGGCGGCTGCGCCAGCGTCACCTGCTCGAACGGGTCGGGCTCCGGGGTCTTCGTGGCCGGGACCGGGATCCAGCTCAACAACATGCTCGGCGAGCAGGACCTGAACCCGTTCGGCTTCCACGGCACCGACCCCGGCCGGCGGATGCCGTCGATGATGGCGCCGACGATCGCCCTCCGTGACGGCGAGCTCGTCCTCGGCCTCGGCAGCGGCGGCTCGAACCGGATCCGCTCCGCGATCACCCAGACGATCCTCCGCTACCTCGGCGACGGGCTCGACCTCGCGGCGTCGGTGCTGGCGCCCCGGCTCCACCTCGAGGACGGCACCGTCCACGCCGAGCCCGGGGTCGACCCCGAGGCGCTCGGCCGCCTCGAGTCGGAGGGGTACGACGTGGTGCGCTGGCGCGGCCGCAGCCTCTTCTTCGGCGGCGTTCACGCGGTTGCCGCCGGCGGCGGCGGTCGCGAGGGCGCCGGGGATCCGCGCCGCGGCGGCGCCGTGGCCTGGGCCTAGCCGGATCGCCGTCGCGCCCGGCGGGCCGCCCATCGGGGCGCCGGCGACACCGATGCGGCCGGGCCGCGAGAATGGCCGCCGTGAGCGAGCGGATCGACTTCGGGGCCGAAGGGCTGCTCGATGGTCTCGAAGGCGAGGAGCGCGAGAGCCGGCTGGCCCTGCTCGAGCGGCTGGCCGCCGACGGCGTCGAGCTCGACGAGCTCCGGTCCGCGATCGCCGACGGTCGGCTGGCCCTGCTGCCGTTCGAGCGGATGCTCTCGGGCCGGCCCCGTTACACGACGGTCGAGGTGGCGGAGCGGTCGGGCGTCCCGATCGAGGAGTTGGAGCGGCAGTGGCGCGCGTCCGGGATCGCCGTTCCCGGCCGCGACGAGGTCGTGATGGGCGCCGACGACCTCGCCGCCGCCGACCGCATGCGCGAGATCCTCGATGCCGGAATCGATCCCGACCAGCTCGCCGAGCTGAGCCGCACGATCGCGGTGGCGATGTCGCAGTTCGCGGCCGCATCGAGGCAGGTCGTCGGGCAGGCGTTCGTCGGCGCGGGCGGGGCCGAGGATGAGGTCTCTGACCGCGTGGAGCGGGGCGCGGGGGAGCTGATCCACACCGTCGGGCCGACGCTCGACTACATCTACAGGCTGCACCTGCGCGAGCAGCTCCGCCACGCGGCGTTCGACGAGGAGGGCGGCGGCGGGGGCGTCGGCGCCCCGCCGGCCGCCGGCGTGCTCGCGATTGCGTTCGCCGACCTCGTCGGCTTCACGAGGCTCGGCGAGGAGCTCCCTCCCGAGGACCTCGGGCGGGTCACCGGTCGGCTCGAGGCCCATGCGCAGGAGGTCGCCCACGGCCCGGTGCGCCTCGTGAAGCTGATCGGCGATGCGGCGATGCTCGCCTCCGCGGACACGACGGCGCTGCTCGAGGCGCTGCACGAGCTGCTCGAACGGACGGGAGAGGCTTCCACCGACGGGGACGAGGACGAGCCGATTCCGCTGATCAGGGCAGGCTGCGCCTACGGTCCCGCGTTCACCCGCGGCGGCGACTACTACGGGCGGGCGGTGAACCTCGCCAGCCGGATCACCGGCGCGGCCCGGCCCGGCACGATCCTCGTCTCGGCCGAGGTCCGCGAGCGTGCCGACGAGGAGGCCTTCCGGTTCTCGCGGGCGCGTCGCCGGCGCCTGAAGGGGATCTCGGGCAGCGTCGACCTCTACCGCTGCCGCCGCCGCGAGGACGCGGACGAGGACGCGGGCGCCTGACCGTCAGAGCGGCTTCCGCGCCGAGAGGACGAGGTTGTAGAAGAGGGCGGGTGGCAGCCGTGGCTCGAGGACCACGCGGTCGAGGCTCTGCAGCGCCAGGTAGCTGCGGAAGGCGAACAGCCGCCATCGGTCCGGGATCTCGTCGGGGACCGCGGTCGACTCGAGCGTCCGCAGCCACCAGCCGTAGAGGCTCGAGAGCAGCTCCTCGCCGCGGATCCGGATCGCGGTGAACCCGGCATCGGCGAGGACCCCGTGGATCGTCGCCGGGGCGAACGCGTGCACGTCGACCTCGGCCTCGAGCGGGTGCTTGTAGTCGGGGTCGCCCCCGTCGCGTCCGTCGGCCCCGAGCGCGCGACGCCAGAGCGGCGCCGCGACCATCGCCGCGTGCTTCGGCAGCGCCGCGAACCGGTCGCCGTAGGCCGACGGCTCGCCGCAGAACGCGATCGTGCCGCCCGGCTCGAGCACGCGGTAGAGCTCGGACGCGGCGCGGTCGAGGTCGGGGATGTGATGGAGGACGGCGTGGCCGAGGACGAGGTCGAAGCTCGCGTCGGGAAACGGGAGCTCCTCGGCATCGCCGGCGACCGTCTCGACGTCGAGGCCGAGCTCGGCGGCGTTCGCCTCGAGCGCCCGCAGCATCCCCGGGGAGATGTCGGTGGCGGTCGCGTCGCGGATCAGGCCGGAGCCGAGCAGGTTGAGCGAGAAGTAGCCGGTTCCGGCCCCGACCTCGAGCGCCCGCTCCCAGGGGCCACCGCTGCCGCCGAGCGCCTTCTCGAGCTTCGCCCGCACCTGGGCGCGCCCGGTCTCCGCGAAGTCGATCCCCCACTTCGCGTCGTACGAGTCGGCCGCGAGGTCGTGGTAGCGGGTGTTGACGTCGCGAATCCGCTCGGCGCTGGCGTCAGCAGCCGCTGCCATGGCCGGGGACTGTAGCGTCCGCCGCCCGGTGTGCTCCCCTCCGCCCGAGCCCGAGCCCGCGAGGCGCTACCTGCAGGCCGACCAGCCCGACGGCGTCCCGCCGCTGGAGCTGACCGGCGAGCGGACCCTCCCCGACGTGCCCGAGGAGAACTACTGGTTTCGCCGCCATCTCGCCGTCTACGAGTGGATCTCGCCCCGGGTCGCGGGGATGCGTGTCGCCGACCTCGCCTGCGGCGAGGGCTACGGGTCCGACCTGCTCGCCGCGAGCGCGGCCGAGGTGGTCGGGATCGACGCCAACCCCGAGGCCCACGAGCATGCCCGGGCGCGGTACGTCCGTCCGAACCTGCGCTTCGAGCGCGACCTCGTCGAGAACGTGGCGGGACCGTACGACGCCGTCGTCTTCCTGCAGACGGTCGAGCACATCGAGGCCGTCCCGGCGCTGCTCGCGGCGATCGCGCGGGCGGCGCCGCTGGCGTTCGTCTCGACGCCGAACCGGCTGACGCTGGCGCCACCGGGCGCCGAGCGCTCCGACAACCCGTGGCACCTGCGCGAATACACGCTCGCCGAGCTCCGGCGCGAGCTCGAGCCGGCCTTCGGATCGGTCGAGATCCACGGGCTCTTCCACGCCGGCAAGCTCGCCGTCCACGAGCGGGCGCTGGCACTCGGCTGGGATCGGGTCCACTCGCTGCTGCGGATCACCGGGCCGTTCTACGACCGGTTCACCGCCGCGATCAGCGCCGCCGACTTCGCGCTCCGGACCGGGGCCGAGGCCGACCTGGACCGGGCGCTCGACTTCGTGGCCGTCTGCCGGGCATGAGCCACCCCGCGGATGCGGGCGACATCGCGATCGTCCTCCACTCGCACATGCCCTACGTCGAGGGCTTCGGGACCTATCCGTTCGGCGAGGAGTGGCTGTTCGACGCGTTCGCGCGCTCGCACCTCCCGGTGCTCGAGATCGCCCGCGACCTCACCGTGACGGTCACGCCGGTTCTCGCCGACCAGCTGGAGGACGCGGCGGCGGCGGCGCGGATGCGCGACTTCGTGCGCGAGCTCCGGGTCGGCTCGGCCGAGCTCGACGCCGAGGACGTCGAGCCGGCGCTGAGGCCGGCCTGCCGCGCCGAGGCCGAGCGCTACCGCCTCGCCCTCGCCCGGCTCGAGCGGCTCGGCGACGAGCCCCTCGCCGCCTTTCGAGCCGCCGCCGGCAGGGTCGAGCTGCTCACCTCGACGGCCACCCACGCGCTGCTGCCGCTGATCGCGACCCGCGAGGGACGGATGCTGCAGCTCGAGACGGCGCTCCGCTCGCACCGGCGCCGGTTCGGGTCGAGCCGGGGGATCTGGCTTCCCGAGTGCGCTTACGAGCCCGGCCTTGAGCACATCCTTGCCGAGGCCGGGATCTCATACTTCTGCACCGACCAGTCGTCCCGCGAGCCGCCGCTCGCCGCCCTGCGCCCGGTCGCCGCCGCGGCTGGCGCGACGGCGTTCACGATCGACTGGGAGGCGGTGCGCTGGCTGTGGTCGCTCGACGGCTACCCGTCCGACCCCGCCCACGCGGATTTCCACCGCAAGTCGCTGCGCGGCTGTCGCCCCTGGGCGGTCTCCGGCGACCCCTACGACCCGGCCGCGGCGGGCGCGCGGGCGCGTGAGCAGGGTCGGGCGTTCGCCGAAGCCGTTGCCGGGCGGCTGCTCGGCTACCGGCGCGAGTCGGGCCGGCGCGGATTGCTCACGTTCGCGATCGACACCGAGCTGCTCGGGCACTGGTGGTGGGAGGGCCCGGACTGGCTCGCGGCGGCGCTCGACGAGCTGCCGGAGCGAGGTGTGCGGATGCTGACCCTGTCCGAGGCCCGGTCCGAGCACGAGCCGCAGCCTCGGGCGCTCGCCGCCTCGACCTGGGGGGAGGGCAAGGATCGCCGCACCTGGGACTCGCCGGCGGTCGCCGACCTCGCCTGGGCCGCCCGCCGCGCCGAGCTCCGGGTCCTGCGCGAGATCGGCGCCGGCCGGCTGCGCGGGCCGGCGCTCGAGCGGGCGGCGCGCGAGCTGATGGCGCTCCAGGCCGGCGACTGGGCCTTCCTCGACTACGGTCGGAGGACCGGCGACTACCCGTTCCAGCGCGCCGTGGGCCACTCGCAGGCGCTTTACGAGGCCATAGAATGCGGTCCCTCGACCGAACCGACCCTGAGGAGCCTCGCGCCCGACCTGACCGTGGCGCCGCTGCTCGAACCCTGAGCCGCCAGCCGAAGCCCCGACGTGAGCCGAGTCCTCATCCTCTCCTGGGAGTACCCGCCGCTGATCGAGGGCGGCCTCGCCCGCCACGTGCGCAAGCTCGCGGAGGGCCTCGTCGGGCAGGGGATCGAGGTCCACGTCCTGACCCGCGGCGGCGAGGAGTCGCCGCGCAGCGGGGTCGCCGCCGGCGTCGACGTCCACCGCGTGCTCGAGCCGAGCCGCCCCCGCGACCTCGGCGAGTTCGTCGCCTGGGTCGAGCGGATGAACGCCGACATGCTGGCGGCCGGGGTCGAGCTCGGCGACCGCTACCGGTTCGACCTCGTCCACGGCCACGACTGGCTCGTCGCCGCCGCCGGCGACCATCTCGCCCGGCGCTTCTCGGCGCCGCTGGTGACGACGATCCACGCGACCGAGCACGGCCGCCACCAGGGCTGGGTCGAGGAGCATCCGCAGTCATACATCCACGGCGTCGAGCGCTGGATCGCCAACCGCTCCGACCGCGTGATCGCCTGCTCCTCCTACATGCGCGAGCAGATCGCCGACATCTTCGCCGTCCCGGAGGGGCGGATCGCGGTGATCCCGAACGGGATCGACCCCGAGGACCTGCCGCTCGGCGAGGAGGCCGAGCTCGAGCGCCTGCGCGCCGAGTTCGCGGCGCCCGGCGAGAAGCTCGTGCTGCTGATCGGCCGCCTCGTCTACGAGAAGGGCTTTCAGATCGCCCTGGAGGCGATGCCGGAGCTGATCGAGCGCGTCCCCGGCACCCGCTTCCTCGTCGCCGGCTCCGGCACCCACGAGAGCGAGCTCAAACGGCAGGCGAGCGAGCTCGGCCTGATGGACCACGGAACATTCCTCGGCTGGATCGGCGACGACGTCCTCCACCTCCTCTACCGGATCGCCGACGTCTGCGTCGTCCCCTCGATCTACGAGCCGTTCGGGCTGGTCGCGCTCGAGGCGATGGCCTCGGGCTGCCCGTGCATCGTCGCCGACACCGGCGGCCTCCGCGAGGTCGTCCCCCACGGCGAGGTCGGGCTGCGCTTCCGCACCCGCGACCCCGAGGCGCTCGGCGGCATGGTCGAGCGGGTGCTCACCGACGGCGCGCTCCGCGAGCGCCTCGTCGCCGAGGCCAGCGAGCACGTGCTCCGCTTCGACTGGACCGACGTCGCCCGCCGCACCGCGGCGATCTACGACGAGCTCGCCCGCCCGGCCCGCCCGGCCCGCCTGGCCGAGGCCGCCGCCGACTGAGTCCGGTCCCGACCCCGGGGCCGGGCTGGTGCTGCGGGGCCCGCTGACCGGAACGCCGTCGCGGGGCCCTCGCCTGCGGTGACTTCCCGCCAACGTGACGAACCGGAACCTCTGGTTCCGCGATGTTGGGTTGACCGCCGGCCCGGGCACCTCGCGCGACCGGGACGGCGCCGCATCACCGCGGGCCCGACGGGCCGTAGCCCTCCGGCTCGACCGGATCGGGCCAGCGCAGGCGCTCGGGGGCCGGGCGCATCCGGATGACCCGCGCCGGGACGCCGGCGACGACGGCGTTGGCGGGGATGTCGCGGGTGACGACCGAGCCGGCGCCGACGATCGCGTTGTCGCCGATCGTGACGCCGCGGAGGACCTGCACGCCGTAGCCGATCCAGACGTTGGAGCCGACGACGACGTCGCGCTTGTAGATCCCCTGCCGGCGGATCGGCGCCTCGACGTCGGCGACGTTGTGGTCGAAGTCGATGAACATCGCCCGGTCGGCGATCACGCACTCGCGGCCGATGCTGACCCGCTGGTAGGCGGATATCGTGCACTCCTGGCCGAGCACGGTCTTCGCGCCGATCTCGACCGTGCCCTCGTGGCAGCGGATCTTAGTCCCGTGGCCGACCCAGACGAAGCGCCCGAAGCGGATCCGGGCGCCGCGCCCGGCCTGAAGCTGCAGCCGCGGGCCGAGGAAGAGCATCCCGTCGGTCTGCCAGCGCCGGCCGGCCGCGGTGAGCAGGCGGTAGCGGATGTAGCGGAGCCCGAGCTGGGCGTACTTCGGCGTCAGCATGCCGTGCCTGGCGGCGAAGCGGAGGACCGCGAGCCCGCGGCGTCGCGGCGCCTGCGCGGCGGGCTCGGGCGCCGGCGGGCGCCCTGACGCCGTCCGGCGCGGCTCTGTCGAGGCTTCGGCGCCCACCGCCGCGGATCATAGGCTCGGGCGTGCCATCATCAGCCGCCCGATGCGATCGCGGACGACATCGAGCGAGCTCGCCGAGCGCCTGCTCGCCGGCGAGAAGCGGGCGCTGGCGCGGGCGATCTCGCTGGTCGAGAACGGCGACCCCGCCGGGGCGGAGCTCGTCGCCGGGCTCTACCCGCGAACCGGCTCTGCCCGGATCGTCGGCTTCACCGGGCCGCCTGGGGTCGGCAAGAGCACGCTGATCGGGGCGCTCGTCAAGGAGCTGCGCGAGCGCGAGCGCCGGGTCGCGGTCCTGTCGATCGACCCGTCGAGCCCGTTCACCCGCGGCGCCCTGCTCGGCGACCGGATCCGCCTCTCCGAGCACTTCCTCGACGACGACGTCTTTATCCGCTCGATGGCCAGCCGCGGTGCGCTCGGCGGGCTGGCCGAGGCCGCCCTGCAGGCGGCGCTCGTCATGGACGCGGCCGGCTTCGACGAGGTTCTGCTCGAGACCGTCGGCGTCGGCCAGGCCGAGATCGACGTGGTCGACCATGCCGACACCGTGGTGCTCGTGCTGATGCCGGGCTCGGGCGACTCGATCCAGGCGCTGAAGGCGGGCGTGATGGAGATCCCCGACGTGATCGTGGTCAACAAGGCCGAGCATCCGCTCACCGACACGATGGTGCGCGAGGTGCGGACGGCGCTGTCGCTGGGGCCGGGCGGCGACTGGAAGGTGCCGATCGTGAAGACGGTCGCAGCGGATGGCACCGGCGTCTCCGATCTGCTCGACGCGATCGAGGCGCACCGGGTCCACGTCGAGGCGACCGGCACGCTGGAGCAGCGTCGCGCCCGCAACCTGCGCAACGAGGTTCTCGGCCTTGCGGCGGCGCGGATGCGCCGCCGGCTCGAGCGGCGCATCGCCGAGGACCCGGCCGTCGCGGCGCTGCTCGACGACGTCGTCGCCCGCCGTATCGATCCGGCATCGGCGGCCGCCGAGCTTCTCGCCCGTGGCGGCGACCGGGACGGCGATGGCTGAGCCCTCGGCCCCCGAGCCGCCGAGCGGCCCCGCCTACGGCCTCGGCGATGCCCGCGCCTGCGTCGGCGTCCGCCTCGAGGCGGCCGGCGGCGGCAAGGTCGGCCGCGTCCGCGGCGTCCTCGTCGACGCCGGCGACGGCTCGCCCACCTGGCTCGTGGTCAAGCTCGGCCGGATCGGTCGCCGGGCGGCGGTTCCGGCCCGCTTCACCGCGGCGGCGCCCGAGCGCGCCTGGGCGGCGTTCCCGCGCTCGTGGATCCGCCGTGCCGCCGAGATCGACCCCGAGGCAGGCTTGACGCCGGTCGAGGAGCGGCGGCTTCTGGCCCACTACGGGATCCCGCTCGAGGGCGAGCGCGGCCGGGCGCTGGCCGATCGCGACCCCGCCGAGCCGAGCTCGATCCCCGCGGCTTGACGCGGCAGCGAGCCTCCGGGGAGGAGGTCCGCGGACGCACCTGGGCGCGGGGCCGGAGGGGACCGCGCCGCGGGGTCGGATCGGGCCGGCGCCGGCGGAGGCTCCGCCGCTACCGGTGGCCCGGGTCGTGCTCCGGCCCCGGCTCGTCGGTTCCGGTCGGCGGTCGCCCGGACGGGTCGGCCTCCCGCGGGCCGGCGGCACCCGCGCCGCCGGCCTCGGACGCGTAGGTGCGCTCGAGCGTGCGGGTTGCCTCCTCGATCGCGCTCAGGACCTGGTCGAGCTCGGAGAGCTGGGCCCCGATCGTCGCCGCGCGCGCGGCGGTCTCGTCGGCGCCCGGGCCGGACGGGCGCCCGGATCCGCCCTCCGGCGTCGCGGCGCCGGAGGCCCGCCCGGGCGGGCCTCCGCGCAGCAGGCGGTCGTGCTGGGCGAACGCGAGCCAGAGCGCGGCGACGTCCTGCCGCAACTCGGCGAGCTCGGCGTCGCGCGCCGCGAGCGCGGCATCGACGTCGCCGCGGCGGTAGCCGAACGGCGCCCGCCGCATCCGCGGGTGCGGGCGCTCGCCGACGCCGGCGCCCTCGTCGGGCTCGCCCCCTCGCTCTCGCTCCTCCGCGGCCAACCTGCGGCGAGTATAGGAGCCGGCCCGCGGGCCCGAGACGGTGACGCCCGTCCCGGGCACGCGGTCGCGGATCGGGCTGCGCACCGGGACCGCGGTAGCTGGTACCGTCTCCGGAAGCTGGGACGGACACCGGCTCGGAGGATGGTTCGAAGATGATCGCGGCGGAGCTGCGCGGGGGCGGTAAGCCAAGCTTGAACGAAGCGCTGGGGTGGATTGGCTCGCGCGTGGAGGACGTGTTCGGCTCCGCGATCGGGCGGCTCGAGGACGTCTGGATCGATCCCGCCACCGGCGAGCCCCGCTGGCTCCTCGTCAAGGAGGGGAGGTTCGGGGGCCGCTCGACGCTGGTCCCCTTCGATCAGGCCACCCCCGGCGAGGACACCGTCTGGATCCCCTACGAGCGCTCGGTCGTGCGCGAGGCACCCCAGATCGAGGCCGGCGTCCCGCTCACCCAGCAGGTCGAGGCCACGCTTCGCAACCACTATGCGGCCAACGCGGCGGCGGCCGTCGCCCACGGGTACCAGTCCGCCGGTGATGAGGCCGGGCGGGAGGGGCGCCCCGACAGCCGGGCGACGAGCGCGACGGTGAGGCTCGCGACCGCCGGATCGCCCGAGCCGCCGCCTGAGCCGATCCCGCCGCCGCAGCTCCCGTTGCGGCCCGCGCCCCCGATCGATGCGCCGCCCGGTCCCGAGCGGCGCGAGGAGCCGTACGGCTACGAGCCCGCCGCCGAGGCGCAGCCGCCGCCACCGGCGCCGATCCCCCCGCCGCGGCAGCCCGGGGTCGGATACCGGCAGCCCGCGGCACCGGGGCCCGCTCCGGCCCCACAGTGGCCGTCGGGCCAGCCGGCGCAGCAGGCTCCCCGGCAACAGCCGCCGCAGGCGTATGACCACGAGCCCCCGGTCCCCGCGCAACCGCCTCCGCAGCCACAGCAGCAGCCGTACGGCTACGAGCCCCGGCCATCCGCACCCGTCGCGCCGCCGGGGCCGGGCGCCGGCGCCTACCAGCCCCCGCCGGTGCGGCAGGTGCCGCCCCCGCCCTTCGAGCCCGATCCCCTCGACGTGCTGGCGGGGCTGCCTCCCGGCCACATGGTCGAGATCGAGCTGTCCGGGAGCCTGACGATCAGCGGCGAGCTGCGGCACGCCCGGGTCATCCCTCCGGGCGACCGCTCGAGCGGCGGCTGAGCGGCCCGGCTACGCGGCGACCGCGACCCCGTTTCGGGGCTCGTCGTGCTCCCCGCCGCCGGCGCTCGCCGCGTCGGCCGCGATCAGCTCGGCCGCCGCCGACAGCGCCCGCACGAACGAGTCGAACTGCGCGCGGACGCGCTCGGCGTCGTCGAGCCCCGCGGTCAACGCCTGCGCCCTGCCGGCGATCCCGTCGCTGAGAGCGGAGATGCGCCGCTGGCGATCGGCGACGAGGCGATCGGCGACCCGGCGTGCCTCGTCGAGGAGGCGGGCGGCATCGGTCTCGACCGCCTCCCAGCGGGCGCGGATGCCGGCCTCCGCCTCACGGCGCATCTCCGCGGCCTCCCGCTCGACCGCCGCCACCATCGCGTTGACGAGGCTGTCGGCGCGTCGCTTGGCCTCCTCGAGGTAGGCCGCCGCCTCGCGTTCGGCGGCGCGTACGCGCTCGTCGAGGCCGGGGGCGCGATCCGGGGCCGGCGCCCGGCTCGTGCCGAAGCGGATGCCGAACCTGCGGCCGGCGCTCTCGAGGCTCTCGAGCGCGGCGCCGAGGCCGGCCTCGGTCGCCGCGAGGTCCCGATCGCGGGCGAGGGCGGGCCCTTCCGGCGGGAGGCCGCCGGCATCGGTCGTCTCCTGCTCCTGGCGGTAAGCCCCGATCGCCGCAGTCTAGGTACGCCGGCGGCGGCATCCGGGCGCCGCCGGCGCCGCTGCCGTCCCGTCTTCGTCGCTCAACGGCGCTCGCCGGTTCCCGGCAGGCGCTGCCCCGGCGAGCCGCCGGGGCCGAAGATCTCGTCGAGCATGCGGTCGGAGTCGACGACGCCGAGGACGGCGGCCAGGTGGTCGCGGACCTCGCCCCGGGTGTTGCCGGCGATCGCCATCTGCATCGCCACCAGTCGCGCGTCATCCACCTGTCGCCACCGCCGCGGTTGCGGTTCCGAACGCGCGGGCGGCTCCGGATCCGGCGCCCGCGGCGGCGGCTCCGCCTCGGCGTCCCGGGGCGCGAACGGAGAGGGGCCGCCCGCCTGCGCCGGCCTGAACCGCGGCGGCTCCGGGTCGAGCGACGGCGGCGGGCCCGCCGCCGCGGGCTCCGGGCCCGCCGCCGCGGGCTCCACGGGCGGCGGCTCGGGCGGCGGCGGCACGGGTGGCGCGAACGGCGGTAGGTGGGGAGGAGGCTCGGGCGGCGCGCCGGGCGGCGGATGGTGCGCGACCGCCGGCTCCGCGGCCGGGAAACCGGGCCCGGGCTGGGCGCCGGGCGGGCCCGCCGGCGGCTCGGCCGGCCGCGGCGCCGGCGGCGGCGGGGGAACCCAGGTCTCGTGGAAAGCGGGCGGGGCGGCGGGAGCCGGCGGGGCCCCGCCGGCCTCGCGCGCGAGCCGCTCGGCGGCGTCGCCGAGGGCCCGGACGAGGTTCTCGAAGCCGGCCCGGACCGGTTCCGCGTCCTCGAGGCGGGCCACCACCGCCTCCGACTTGCTCAGGAGCTCGTCGCTGATGGCGGCGATGCGTCGCTGCCGCTCGGCGACGAGCTCATCGGCCCTGCGGCGGGCATCGTCGAGCTGGCGCATCGCGTCGATCCGGGCCTCCTCCCGCAGCCGGCCGGCCTCGCGCTCGACCGCGTCGAGAACCGCCGCGACCCGGCGCGAGATCTCCGACGCGAGGGTCGATCCGGCATCGTCACCCGCCGTCGGGCCACCCGACCGCCGCTGACCGAATTCTCCGTCGCCTCCGTCGCTCATTCGACCATCCCGGTCGACCTACCGGGGCCCCACCATAGCCGACGCCCGGCCCGATCCCCCGGGGCGGCGTTCAGCAGCCGAGCGCACGGGCGATGACCATCTGCTGGACCTCGTCGGTGCCCTCGCCGATCGTGAGGATCTTCGCGTCGCGGTAGAACCGGCAGACCGGGTACTCCTCGATATAGCCGTAGCCGCCGTGGATCTGCACCGCCTCCTCGGCGGCCCGGACCGCGAGGCGCCCCGTCTTCAGCTTCGCCTGGGCGGCGGTGAGCGTGAACGGCTCGCCGCGATCCTTCAGCGTTGCCGCCCTGTATGTGAGCAGCCGCGCCGCCTCGATCTCGGTCGCGATGTCCGCGATCTTCGCCTGGATCGTCTGGAACTTCGAGATCGGACGGCCGAAGGCGCGTCGCTCCCGCGCGTAGGCGAGGGCCTCGTCGAGCGCCCCCTGAGCGAGCCCGAGGCCCATCGCGGCGACCCCGATCCGCCCTCCGTCGAGGATCTGCAGGAACTGCTTGAACCCCTGCCCGCGCGGCCCGAGCAGGTTCGCCGCCGGCACCCGGCACCCGTCGAAGCTGAGCGGGCGGGTGTCGGATGCGTTCCAGCCCATCTTCCGGTAGGGCTCACCGACCTCGTAGCCCGGCGTCCCGTTGGGGACGATGAGGTTCGAGATCTCGTCCTCGCCGGTCCGGGCGGTGACCGTGACGCAGGCCGAGATGTCGGTCCCGGAGTTGGTGATGAACTGCTTGGCGCCGTCGATCACCCACTCCTCGCCGTCGAGCGCAGCCCGCGTCCTCGTGTTGCCGGCGTCGGAGCCGGCCTCGGGCTCGGTCAGCCCGAACGCGGCCAGGCGTCGTCCCGAGCAGAGCTGCGGCAGCCACTCATCCCGCTGCTCGTCGTCGCCGAAGAGGTGGATCGGCATCGTGCCGAGTGAGGTGTGGGCGGCCATCGTGATCGCGACCGACGAATCGACCCGCGCCAGCTCCTCGACGGCGAGCGCGTAGCTGAGGGTGTCGGCGCCGCCGCCGCCGTACTCGGCCGGGAACGGGATGCCCATCAGCCCGAGCCCGCCCATCTTCTCGACGAGCTCGTAGGGGAACCGCTTGCTGGCGTCGAGATCGGCCGCGACCGGGGCGACCTCGCCGGCGGCGAATTCGCGGACCGTGTCGCGCAGGAGCCGCTGCTCGTCGCTGAGCTCGAAGTCCATCGGCGGCGATTCTCTCAGGCCCGCCCGGCCGGACGCGCCGCGTGGCGGCGCGCCAGCTCGACGAGCAGGCGCGTCCCGAAGCCGCTGGCGCCCTTGCCGACGTACTCGCGGCCGACGTCCCAGGCGGTGCCGGCGATGTCGAGGTGGGCCCAGGTCACCCCCTCGGTGAACTGCTCGAGGAACGCAGCGGCGAAGAGCGGCCCCGCCTTGCGCTTGCTGCCGGCATTGGCGAGGTCGGCGATCTTGCCCTTGGTCATCTCGGTGTACTCGCGGTGCAGGGGGAGCCGCCAGGCGAGCTCGCCGACGGCCTCGCCGGCGGCTGCGACCTCGCCCGCCCAGCCGTCGTCGTTGGCGACGAGGCCGGCGTAGGTCGAGCCGAGCGCGACCACGACGGCTCCGGTCAGCGTCGCTACGTCGACGATCCGCTCGGCTCCCTGGCGCGCCGTCCAGGTGAGCGCATCGGCGAGGATCAGCCGCCCCTCGGCGTCGGTGTTGTTGACTTCGACGGTGAGCCCGTTGAGCTGCGTGATCACGTCGCCGGGCCGGATCGCTGCGCCGTCCGGCATGTTCTCGACCGTGGGCAGGACCGACACGAGATCGACGGCGAGCCCGAGCTCGGCGACGGCGGCGGTGGCCTCGAGCACCGCGGCGCCGCCCGACATGTCCATCTTCATCTCCGGCATCGAAGCGGGCGGCTTCAGCGAGATCCCCCCGGTGTCGAAGGTCACGGCCTTGCCGACGAAGCCGAGCCGCGATGCGCCGCCACCGCGGTAGCGGAGCACGATCAGCGCCGGGTCCTTGGCCGAGCCCGCGCCGACGGCGAGCAGGCCGCCCATCCCCTCCCGCTCGAGCTCGGGCGGGCCGAGGACCTCGAGCTCGACGGCTCCGTGCTCGGCGATCTCGCCCGCGCGCGCCGCCAGGTACGCGGGGTCGGCGACGTTCGCCGGGAGGTTCTGCAGGTCGCGGGCCCGGTTCGCGGCCTCGGCCGCGACCCGGGCGGTCTCCGCGCGTCCCTCGGGATCGACCGCGCCGAGCAGCGTCAAGGCGCCGACCCGGGCCTCCGGGCCGTCCTCGTCGTCGCGCTTGAACCGGTCGAAGCGGTAGCCGGCGAGGATCGTGCCGGTGGTGAGGGCGGCGCCGATGCTCGCCTGCCGCTCGTGGTCGGGCACCGCCCAGGCGATGCTCGCGGCGCCGACGCGACCCGCTTCGCGGGCGGCGAGCGCGGCCGCGACCCGCGCCCGCTCGGGGTCGAGGTCACCGCGGCGGCCGAGGCCGACGACGAGGACCCGGGCGGGGACTCCGGGACGGAGCATGGCCAGCTCCTTGAAGCCCGTTCGGGCGTCAGCGGCCCCGGGGGCGCCGGCGAGCCAGGCCGGCAGCTCCTCACCGTCGCAGGCGCCGATGCAGACCAGGTCGGCCGGGGAGGTGGCGGGATCGCCGTCGCTCAGCTCGAGGCGCATCGGAGGCGCCACGATAGCCGCCGGGATCGGTCGTGGCGTCTACGATTCACCGGCCCGAGACCACGAGCCACGATCAGGAGAGACGACCGCATGCCGAAGACCGTGATCCTTTCCACCGCCCGGACCCCGTTCGGGAAGATGGGCGGCGCGCTGGCGCCGCTCGGCGCCGCCGAGCTCGGCGGCAGGGCGATCAGCGCGGCCCTCGAGCGGGCCGCGGTCGAGCCGGCGCGGGTCGAGTCGGTCGTCTACGGCCAGGTGCTCCAGGCGGGTCAGGGGCAGATCCCCTCCCGGCAGGCCCAGATCGGCGCCGGCATCCCGAAGGAGGTGCCGTCGGAGACGGTCAACAAGGTCTGCGCCTCCGGCATGCGGACCGTCGGCATCCTCGACCAGGCGGTCCGCGCCGGCGACGTCGACATCGCCGTCGGCGGCGGCATGGAGTCGATGTCGAACGCCCCCTACCTGCTGCCCGGCGCCCGCTTCGGCTTCCGGATGGGCGACGTCACGGCGATCGACGCGATGACGCACGACGGCCTCACCAACCCGTTCACCGGCAAGCAGATGATCAACGAGGCGAGCGAGGTCGGCAACGAGCTCGAGATCACCCGTCCCGACATGGACCGCTTCGCGGAGCGCTCGCACCGCCTGGCCGCGGCGGCGACCGACGAGGGCAGGCTCGCGGATGAGATCGTCTCCGTCACCGTGAAGACGAGGAAGGCGGAGACGACCGTCGAGGTCGACGAGGCGATCCGCCCCGGCACCGACATCGAGACGCTGGCGAAGCTGCGGGCGGTTGGCGGCGAGGACGCCACCCACACCGCCGGCAACGCGCCGGGGGTCAACGACGGCGCCGCCGCGGTCGTGGTCGCCTCCGAGGACTGGGCGGCGGCGAACGGCAAGGAGCCGTTGGCGACGATCCTCGCCTACGGCAGCATCGCCGACGACTTCGCCTACCTGGCCCGGACGCCCGCGAAGGCCGCCCGCCAGGCGCTCGAGAAGATCGGCAAGGAGCCCGCCGACGTCGACCTCTGGGAGTTCAACGAGGCGTTCGCCTCGGTCGCGATCAACTCGATCCGAATGCTCGACATCGACGAGGACGAGGTCAACGTCAACGGCGGCGCGATCGCGCTCGGCCATCCGATCGGCGCTTCCGGCGGCCGCATCATCGGCACCTTGGTCCACGAGCTGCGCCGCCGTGGCGGCGGCCTCGGCTGCGCCGCGATCTGCTCCGGCGGCGGCCAGGGCGACGCGATCGTCCTCGAGGTCTGAGCCCACCCACTGGGTCAACTCACCGGCGAACAGCGTGGGCGGGATTACCCAGGTTCTAGGGGTGTCGCTCAGAAGCTCTTGTCGAGAGCGCCGGATCCCGTCGCGGCGGTCGTCGCGGCGGTGTTGCCGGCCCGGGTAGAGGCCGGTGACGTCCGCGGCGATCGAGATCACCGGGCGCGAAGGCGCCGCGGCCGACGGCTGCGGTGCCGGCCGGGACGGAGCGGCGCGACAGCCGTCACCGCGAGCACGGCATGACCGCCGCCGCGAATCCGCGAATCGGCATCTCGACTCCCGTCGGGGGCGCGAGCCGCTCGGGCGGCCATCGCCGCCGAGGCGTCGATGGTCGTCGGGGCCTGAGCCGAGGTCGCCTTCGCCGTGCAGGGGCCGGAGCCGGACGTGATCCGGGCCGCATGGACCAGCCCCGCCAGGGCGATCAGGGCTGCGCCTACACTGATGGCGCGCTTGCGCGTGTTCAAGGTTCCTCCTGGTCGGGGTGAGCGCCGTGCGATCTCCACTCACGGCCGGGCCGCATATCGGACGCGGCTGTTAACCCTTGATCGCGACCGAGCCGAATCAGCAATGACCGAACCCGAGACTCCGATCCTGCAACCTGGCCGGCCGGGCCGGAGCGGCGCCTTCTTCGACCTCGATCGGACCCTGATGTCGGGCTCCAGCGGCGCCCAGTTCGGGCGCGCCGCCTTCCGGGCCGGGCTCGTCGGTCGCGGCCAGGTGATCCGCTGGGGCATCGACCACCTGCGGTTCCGGCTCCGGGGCGCGACCGACCGCGACACCGACGCGCTCGTGGCCCTCGTCAACGATCTCCTCCGCGGTGTCCCCGAGCGGACGCTGCGGCGGATGCTGCCTGACCTGCTCGCGGGGATCCTGCCGCGGATCTATCCGCAGATGGTCGCCGAGGTCCGCTCCCACCAGGATGCCGGCCGCCCCGCCTTCATCGTCAGCGCCGCCAGCAACGGGATCGTCGAGGTCCTGGCGCGCGTCCTCGACATGGAGGGCGGCATCGGCACCCGTTACGAGATCGACGCCACCGGCCGCTACACCGGGCGGCTGGTCGGCGGGCTCAACTACGGCGAGCTGAAGATCGAGCCGATACGGCGGTTCGCCGCCGAGCACGGGATCGACCTCGCGTCGAGCTGGGCGTACTCGGACGCGATCTCCGACCTGCCGATGCTCGAGCTCGTCGGTCATCCGATCGCGGTCAACCCCGACGCGCCGCTCGCGGGCGTCGCCGCCGAGCGCGGCTGGCCGGTGATGCGCTTCGAGCGGCTCGGGCGCACGATCGCGTCCGGCGCCGCCCTGGCGCTGGCGACGCTGGTCGGTGGCGGCTTGCTCGCCCGTCGCCGGATCGCCGTCCGCGCCGCTGGCTCGCGCCGTTGAGCGCGCTGGCTAGCATCGCTGGCGATGGACGCCGCTGAGCTCGCTTTCGCCGGGATCCACCGACAGGCGGAGGCGCTGCGCGGCGGCGCGGTCAGCTCGACCGACCTGACCGAGATGTACCTCGAGCGGATCGGGCGCTTCGACGGCGTGCTGAACGCGTTCCGCGTCGTGCTCGCCGAGCGCGCCCGCGCCGAGGCGGCCGCGGCCGACCGGCGGATCGCCGCCGGCGAGACCGCGCCGCTGCTCGGCGTCCCGATCGCGGTCAAGGACAACGTTGACGTCGCCGGCGAGGTGACGACGCTCGGGACCGCTGCCTACGATCGCCCCGCGACCGCCGACTGCGCTCACTACCGGCGGCTGCGCGAGGCCGGCGCGGTGCTGCTCGGCAAGACGAACCTCCCCGAGCTCGCGATCTGGCCGTTCACCGAGTCGCCGACCTGGGGCCGGACCCGGAACCCGTGGAACAGCGGGCGCAGCGCTGGCGGCTCCAGCGGCGGCTCGGCCGTCGCTGTCGCCGCCGGGCTCGTCGGCGCCGCGTCGGCCTCCGACGGCGGCGGCTCGATCCGGATCCCCGCCGCCCACTGCGGGCTGTTCGGGCTGAAGCCGCAGCGCGGGCGGATCAGCCTGATGCCCGAGGCCGAGCACTGGCTCGGCCTCTCGGTCGCCGGCTGCGTGAGCCGCCGCGTCATCGACACCGCGCTCTGGCTCGACGCGGCCGCCGGGTCGGAGCCGGGCGATGCCGATACGCCGCCGGCGCCGGAGCGCTCCTGGGTCGAGGCGGCGACGCGCTCGCCGGGGTCGCTGCGGATCGCGCTGACCGTGAGCGTCCCGCGGCCGGTGGCGCCGCCGATCGTCAGCGGCGAGGTCAAGGCCGGGGTTGAGCGGATCGCGACGCTGCTGCGCTCGCTTGGCCACGAGGTCGTCGAGCGCGACCCCGAGTGGGGAGGGGTCGGCAACGACATCACCCCGCGCTACCTGGGCGGGATCGCCGCCGAGGGTCGTCAGGTCCCGAACCCGGGCCGCCTCGAGGCGCGGACGCGCGGCATGATCAGGCTCGGCCGGCTCCTGCCCGGCCGGGCCCTCCGCCGCTCGCTGGGGGCCGAGGCCGGGCACGCGGAGCGGCTGAGCCGGGTCCTCGGCGACGCCGACCTGCTGCTGATGCCGACCGTCGGAACCGTCCCGCCCGAAGTGGACCGCTGGGCGGGCAAGGGGGCGCTTCGGACCCTGATGAGCATCTCCCGCGCCTATCCGTGCACGATCCCGTGGAACTACACCGGCCAGCCCGCCGCCTCGGTCCCGCTGCCGCCCGAGCGCCCTGGTGAGCTGCCGCTCGCCGGCCAGCTCGTGGCGCCATCGAACCGCGAGGACCTGCTGCTTTCGGTGTCCACCCAGCTCGAGGCCGAGATCGGCTGGCCGGAGCGGGTCCCCGGGGGCTACGAATGAGAGCGGTGGCCGTCGGGCCGGGGCCAGCCCCTCGAGCTCGGCGAGGTCGGTGAGCCGGTCGCCGGCGAGGGCCAGGTCGTCGTCGCGGTCGCCGCCTGCGGCATCTGCGGCTCCGACCTGCACATGCTGCCCTCGGGCGCGCCCCCCGAGGGCGCGATCCTCGGCCACGAGCTCGCCGGCACGGTCGCGGCGGTCGGTCCCGGGGTCACCGGCTTCTCGGCGGGCGACCGCGCCTGCGTCTACCCGTTCGCGCCGGTCGACCGTCTACCAACCTCGTCAATCCGACCGAGGCGGTGAACAACGATGGCGTCCGGGATTGTGCTGCTACGCGCGCGACAGTGGCAGACGGGAATCACAACGGATCAGCACGCGGCCACGTGTACAGCGCATCAGGAAGTGCTTGCAGCATCCCGAAGGTCAAAGCTGCCGGCAATGTCGCCGTCGCCGCGATCGCCGGTCTTGTCATCCCGCCCTGGCATCCGGCTCAATGGGAGAATCGAGCGACGAGCCGGGATTGCCTTTGAGCGAGGGTGATCCTCCCGGCCGGATAGCGAAGCCCGGCGAAACGGTCCCGGTCGTGGGGTCCGAGGGCAAGCCAATCGCCTGCGACGATGGCGAGCCCCTCATGATCGATCCCGTCGCCGATGACCCACCACAGGATCTCATCCAGACTCCTGCGACTTCGGATCCATCCGTGCTGGAAACCGTCGAGGGCGCCGTCCCTCGTTGTGACCCCGAGGGTGGTGGCCCTGATGCAAGTCCGGTCTGGGTCCCGGAATCAGTAGGCGCTGAGCATCCGGTCAACGCTCCCCAGCGCTTCGTCGAGATGCAAGCGGGGGGTGAGCCGATGGCCTGGGCCATCACACTGACAGGCCACCTCCGGCGCCGCCGACGCGCAGCCGGTCTGGCGACGCTCGCGATCTTGGCCGCCGGCCTGATTGCCGGCTGCGAAGGCGATGGCGGCACGACCGCGACTTCCGACGTCACCTTCGACTCGAAGGTTGGGCTCGACGGTCTGTCCGCCTGCCTCGTCGCCGCGAAGTGGAAGGAGGTCGGTGAGGAGCAGGGCACGGCCGGGACGACCTACACCCTCGACTCGCCGGGCGGCGCCCGGGTCCGGTTCACGACCACCGTGGCGGGAGAGCAGGCGCCCGACGGCGGCTACCTGATCCCCGACCCCGAGGACGGCGGGCTCGCGGTGATCGTCGACGAGGGCAGCCTCACCGACACGGAGCGCGAGACGATCGACACCTGCGCATCCGGGGGCTGAGCGCCGACCGCGGCCGGCGCGGCGATAGCCTTCCGGTCATGGCGATCGAGCCCGGACCGGGGCGGCGGGCACACCGGTGGCTCGCCGAGGAGTACCAGCGCGAGAACGAGCGCGACGTGCCGTTCGAGACCCTCTCCGGGCACCCGGTCGCGCCCCTCTACACGCCCGACGATCTCTCCGGGCACGACCCCGAGCGCGACGAGGGCTTCCCCGGCTCGTTCCCCTACACGCGCGGCGTCTACCCGTCGATGTACCGGGGCCGGCTCTGGACGATGCGGCAGTTCGCCGGCTTCGGGACGGTCGAGGAGACCAACGAGCGCTTCCGCTATCTGCTCGAGCACGGCCAGACCGGCCTCTCGTGCGCGTTCGACATGCCGACGCTGATGGGGCTCGACTCCGATCACTCACGCTCGCTCGGCGAGGTCGGCGTCGAGGGGGTGGCGCTCGACACCGTCGACGACATGCTGACGCTGTTCGACGGGATCCCGCTCGACGAGGTGACCGTCTCGATGACGATCAACGCGCCGGCGGCGATCGTGCTCGCCTTCTACGCAGTCGCCGCCGAGGAGCGCGGCTTCGACCCGGCCCGGCTCGGCGGCACGATCCAGACCGACATCCTCAAGGAGTACATCGCCCAGAAGGAGTGGTGCTTTCCGATCGAGCCGGCGATGCGGCTCGTCACCGACATGATCGAGTGGTGCAGCTCCGAGATGCCGCGCTGGCACCCGATCTCGATCAGCGGCTACCACATCCGCGAGGCCGGGGCGACGGCCCAGCAGGAGCTCGCGTTCACGCTCAAGGACGGCCTCACCTATGTCGAGCGAGCGGTCGAGCGCGGCCTCGACGTCGACGAGTTCGCGCCGCGGCTGTCGTTCTTCTTCAATGCCCAGATCGACTTCTTCGAGGAGGTCGCCAAGTACCGCGCCGCCCGCCGGATCTGGGCGCGCGAGCTCCGCGAGACGTTCGGGGCCGAGAACCCGAGGTCGCTGCTGATGCGGACCCACTGCCAGACCGCCGGGGTCAGCCTCACCGCCCAACAGCCGCTCGTCAACATCGTCCGGACGACCATCGAGGCGCTCGCCGGCGTCCTCGGCGGCACCCAGTCGCTGCACACGAACAGCTTCGACGAGGCGTTGGCGCTGCCGACCGAGGAGGCGGTGCGGATCGCGCTGCGGACCCAGCAGGTGATCGCCCACGAGTCCGGCGTCGCCAACACGGTCGACCCGCTCGGCGGCTCCTACTTCGTCGAGAAGCTGACCGACGAGATGGAGGCCGCCGCCTACGACTACTTCGCGCGGATCGACGAGCTCGGCGGGATGGTGCGGGCGATCGAGGCGAGCTTCCCGCAGCGCGAGATCGCCGACGCCGCCTTCGCGCACCAGTCGGCGCTCGAGCGCGGCGATCGGATCATGGTCGGGGTCAACGCCTTCGAGGTCGGCGACGACGAGCCGACCGAGATCCACCGGCCGGACCCGGCGGCCGAGCGCCGTCAGCGGGAGCGCCTGGCGGCCACGATGGCGAGGCGGGACGGGGTGGCCGCCGCCACCGCCCTAGCCGGTCTCGCCGAGGCGGCCGCGGCCGACCGCAACCTGATGCCGCCGCTGCTCGATTGCGCGCGCGCCCGGGTCAGCGAGGGGGAGATCGTGGCGGCGCTCCAGGGCGTCTTCGGCACCTATTCCGAGACACCCGTCTATTAGGCGCCCGACCGCGGCGGCGGCCGCTCGATGTGGGAGACTCGCGGACGGCAACGGCAAACCACGCGGAGGTCGGAGCGGTGAGTGACTTCGAAGTGGTCAGAAGCGATGTCGAGGGCTGGGACGTCCGGCGCGTCGGCGAGGCGCAGGCGCTGTCCAACTACCCGACGCGCGAGCTCGCCGAGCAGGCGGCCCACCGCCAGCAGGAGGCCGAGCATCACGGGCGCGATGACACGATCGACGTCCGCCAGGACGTCTTCAGCGAGGCGCCTGAGGAAGAGGTGAACGTCAGGCGGACGCTGCTCGGCGTCGCCACGATCGTGGTCGGGATGATCCTGCTGATCGCGATCGTCGCGATCTTCGTCGTCACGACCGGGATCACCGACTGAGGCCGGGAGGCGGGGCTCGGAGCGGAGCCGCGGTCGACGGGAGAACGGAACCTCCTGCGTCTGGGCGGGATCATGCAATTCCGGGTCGCCGGCTAACGCTTCGCTAACGCATTCCTTAGGGTCCCCGCCTCGATGGCCGCCCAAGCCCGATGGACCCTCACCGCCTTGACGGCGGCCCTCGCCGCGGCGATCCTGCTCGCCGTCGCTGCCGGACCGGCGCCGGCGGGAACCGGGCCGCTCGCCAAGCCTTCGCACAAGCGCACCTACGACGGTCTCTACGAGCGCAGGGTCTCGAAGAAGAACAAGCGCTGGGCGAAGCGCGTAGCCCGTTGCGAGTCCGGTGGCAACCCGAACGCGATCGGGGGCGGTGGGCTCTACCGGGGCGCCTTCCAGTTCATGCGCTCGACCTGGCGCACGGCGCCGCGCTCGCCCGGCGGGGATCCGGTCGATTACAGCTACAAGACGCAGGCCTTCGTCGCCGTCCGGCTGAAGTCGCGGGTCGGCGGCTCCCCGTGGCCCAGCTGCCCCTGATCGCCCCGCCGGCGTGAGTCCTCCCGACCACGCCGCTGGCGGGCGGGGCGAGCCGGCCTCGACGCGGATGGGCGTGGAGCGGGGCGGGTGATCCCGACCGCGTCACGGGGGGTTGCGATGGCCCGGTGCGGGGAGGGGTCGGGAGGCGGGTCCGGTTACGCTTGCGCCCATGAGCGAACGGAAGATCCGAGTCGTCGTCGCCAAGCCCGGGCTCGACGGCCACGATCGCGGGGCGAAGATCATCGCCAGGGCACTGCGCGACGCCGGTATGGAGGTCATCTACACGGGCCTGCACCAGACGCCGGAGCAGATCGTGGCGACGGTGGTCCAGGAGGATGCCGACGCGGTCGGCCTCTCGATCCTCTCCGGCGCCCACATGACCCTGGTCCCGAAGATCGTCGCGCTGCTCGACGAGCAGGGGGCCGGCGACGTGCTCGTCACCGTCGGCGGCACGATCCCCGCCGATGACATCCCCGAGCTCGAGCGGCTCGGCGTCGCCGCGGTGTTCACGCCCGGAGCCCCGACCGACGAGATCGTCGAGTTCCTCCGCGGCAATGTCGCCGAGCCGGTCAGCTGACCGCGCGGCGCGCGGTCGGGCGAGCTCGACCGCGCCGCCGATCGGTCATAGCCCGGCCGGCCTCCCTTGCGACCGATGCGGAACTCGCAGGCCTCCGCTCCGGCGCCGCCGCGGTGTGGGGCATTTCCAGCACCGTATGCGGCCGCGGAATGCCCCACGTCTCGAACGATCTCGAGGTGGGCCATTCTGAGCACCGTATGCGGCCGCGGAATGCCCCACCCCGCTGGGGGGCGGCAGGCTGCCCGAGACGTTGGAACCGATTGACTGATCAGTCAATGGTCATCGCTTCGCGCTAGCATCCGCGCCGCTAGTCCCCCAAGGAGGCACCCACTTTGAAGATCTGTTGCCTAGTCAAGGAGGTCCCGGACGCCGCCGTTCAGAAGCGGATCGATCCCGAGACCAAGCGCCTCGACCGCTCGGGCGAGAACACCTTGAACCAGTTCGACACCCACGGCATCGAGGCGGCGATGCAGATCCGTGAGGGCGGCGTCGTCGACGTCGAAGAGATCGTCGCCGTGACGATGGGCCCCGGCAGCGCCCAGCGCGCCCTGCACAAGGCCGTCGCGCTCGGCGCCGACCGCTCCGTCCACCTCTCCGACGACGTTCTCGCCGGCTCCGACGTCTGCGCGACCGGCTACGCGCTCGCGAAGGTGCTCGAGGGCGAGTCCCCGGACCTCGTCCTGCTCGGCCAGCAGTCCGATGACGGCGAGTGCTACACGATCGGCGCCGTCGTCGCCGACCACCTGCGGATGCCCTCGCTGACGCAGGTGATCAAGATGGACGTCGCGGACGGCAAGCTCACCTGCGAGCGTCAGGCCGAATACGGCTACGACACCGTCGAGGTTCGGCTCCCGGCCGTGATCAGCGTCGGCGATGCGATCAACGAGCCGCGCTACCCGTCGCTGAAGGCGATCATGGGCGCGAAGAAGAAGCCGCTCGACACGAAGGCCGCCGGCGAGGTCGGCATCGAGTCCGGAAAGGTGGGCGAGGCCGGCTCGCGGACGCAGGTGCTCGCGATCAACCCGCCGCCCGAGAAGGAGCCGGGGGAGATCATCGAGGACGAGGACACCAACGAGACGGTCGAGAAGATCGTCGCGTGGCTCGAGGAAAGGAAGCTGATCTAGATGGCAGGCATTCTGGTCTACGCCCTCCACAGCGACGAGAACGAGTTCAACGCGAACTCGCTGGGCGCGATCTCGGAGGCGGCGAAGCTGGCCGGCGAGATCGGCGGCGAGGCCGCGGCGATCGTCGTCGGCGATGTCGACGATGCCACCTGCGCGTCGCTCGGCGGCTACGGCGCCAGCAAGGTCTACCGCGCGAAGTCGGTTCCCGAGGGATTGGCGCAGCCGATCGTCGACGCGATGGCGAAGGTGATCGCCGACAACGACATCTCCTACGCGCTGTTCGGCGGCGGCCTGCTCGGCTTCGAGATCGGCGCCGGCCTGACGGCGCGGCTCGGCGCCGGCGTCACGATGGAGGTGACGGCGGTCAGGGCCGACGGCGGCAAGCTCGTCGCCGAGCGCCCGGTCCTGCAGGACTCGGCGATCGTCGACGTCGGCTACGTCTCCGAGCCGGCCGTGATCATCGGCCGCCTGAACGCCTTCGACGCGGTCGAGGGCGAGGGCAGCGACGCCGAGGTCGTCGACGTCGAGGTCGAGCTCTCCGACTTCTCGTCGGGGGCAACGATGGTCAAGCGCGGGGAGTCCGGCGAGGGCGGCGGGGTCGACATCACCGATGCCGACATCCTCGTCGGCAGCGGTCGCGGCTTCGGCGGCGAGGAGAACCTCGCGATCGCCCGCGAGCTGGCCGAGTCGCTCGGCGGCGAGGTCGCCGCCACGCGCGCGATCGTCGACGCCGGCTGGATCCCCTACGCGACCCAGATCGGCCAGACGGGCAAGACCGTCGCCCCGAAGCTGTACCTCGCGGCAGGGGTCTCCGGAGCGATCCAGCACAAGGTCGGGATGCAGAACAGCGAGAACATCGTCGCGATCAACAAGGACTCGAACGCGCCGATCTTCGAGTACTGCGACCTCGGGATCGTCGGCGACCTGCACAAGATCCTGCCGAAGCTGACCGAGGCGATCAAGGCGAAGAAGGGCCAATAGGTCGGAGGTCGGAGAACGCGGCTGCGCCGGCGCTCGAGGTTGGAGCACCAGCGTCCGATCACGAGCCTCCGTCCCGATCAGAAAGCGAGCTGAGTCCAGCGCCATGGCAGTAGCACCGAGCGAGTACCCGCCGCCCTTCGACCCCGCCGACCACGTCGGCCGGCCGACCGATCCCGAGGAGGAGCGGCTCGAGGCGGGGATCGTGATCGTCGGCGGCGGGCCGGCCGGGCTCGCCTGCGCGAACCGGGTGATGCAGCTGCTCGGGGACGAGCCGGAGCTGACCGAGAAGCTCGGCGAGATCCCTGTCGCCGTGCTCGAGAAGGGCAAGGTCTGCGGCGCCCACAACCTGAGCGGGGCGAACATGGTCCCGTCGGCGATGGAGAAGCTCTTCCCGGATCTCGACCCGGACGAGTGGCCCGTCTATCAGAAGGTCGAGAAGGACGCCGTCTACCTGCTGACCGCCAGCCGGGCGATCCCGCTGAAGCCGCCACCGCCGAACTTCCGCAACCACGGCAACTACGTGACCTCGATCTCGAAGCTGAGCCGGTTCCTGGCCGAGCGGGCCGAGGAGGCGGGCGTCTACATCCTCACCGAGACGGTCGCCGACAAGCTGCTCGTGGAGGATCGGATCGTTCGCGGCGTCCGCTCCGGCGACAAGGGCCGGGGCAAGGACGGCGAGCAGCTCGGCAACTTCGAGCCCGGGGCCGACCTGATGGCGAGGGCGACCGTCCTCGCCGAGGGGACGCTGGGCCACCTGACGGGCTGCGCGGTCGATCACTTCGACCTCGCGGGCGACCCGCAGCGCTGGGAGATCGGGGTCAAGGAGGTCTGGGAGGTCCCGAAGCCGCTCGACCGGGTCATCCACACGATGAACTGGCCGCTGCGCAAGTCCCCGCGCTTCAACGAGTTCGGCGGCTCGTTCATCTACCCGATGGGCGAGGACAAGCTCTGCGTCGGGATGGTCGCGGGCCTCGACACGACCGACGCGACCTTCTCCTGCCACGACCTGCTGCAGCAGTTCAAGACGCACCCCTTCGTGCGCGACCTGCTCGCGGGCGGCAAGCGCGTCGGGTGGGGAGCGAAGACGATCCCCTCCGGCGGCTACTGGTCGATGCCGCGCAAGCTCGCCGTACCGGGCATGGTCATGTGCGGCGACAACGTCTCCATGGTCAACGTCCCCTACTTGAAGGGGATCCACTATGCGATGCACGCCGGCATGTACGCGGCCGAGGCGATCGTCGAGAGCCTCAGGCGTGACCCCGACTCGGTCGACTTCTCCGCCTACGAGGAGAAGGTGCGCGCCTCGGAGATCGAGAAGGACCTCTACCGCTCGCGCAACGTCCGCCAGCACGGCGACAAGGGCTTCTTCGCCTTCGGAGCGATCGCCAACGCCTGGCTGCTGTCCGGCGGCGCCCTGCCGCCCGGCCACAAGGCCACCGAGCCCGACTCCGAGGTCGAGATGAGCATCGGCACCGCGGCCGACGCCTACCCGGCCCCCGACGGCGAGCTCACTTTCGACAAGCTCGGCTCGGTCTTCCTCTCGGGCAACGCGACCCGCGACGACGCCCCCAACCACATCCGGATCCAGACCCGCGTGCCGCGCGAGGTCGCCCAGACCTGGGTCTCGATGTGCCCGGCGCAGGTCTACGAGATCCCCGAGGACCAGCTCGCGAGCGGGGCGGCCGAGGTCGAGGTGCACGTCACCGCCTCCAACTGCGTCCAGTGCGGCGCGATCAACGCCAAGGGCGGCCGGCTGACGATGCCCGAGGGCGGCGACGGGCCGCTCTACCAGGAGGTCTGATCCGGTGGCCGCGGGCGCCGCTGAAGCCCGCCTCGCCGCCGCCCCCGACGCCGCCGCGGTCGGCCGCCTCCTGCACCGGTTCAACACCGAGTACGACGAGCCGGCCCCGGCTCCGGAGTGGATCGGCGAACGGGCGTGCGAGTTGATCGCCGCCGGCGCGACCGAGGTCCTGCTCGCCGGCGGCGGTCCCGACGGGATCCTCGTCGTCCGCTACCAGCCGTCGATCTGGTCCGACGGCGACGAGGCCTACATCGCCGAGCTCTACGTCGTCCCGGAGGCCCGGCGCCGCGGCCTCGGCTCGGCGCTGATGGAGGCCGCGCTCGCCCGCTGTCGCGAACGCCGCTGCGATCACGTCTTCCTCGGCACCGACGAGGGCGACGCCGACGCCCACCGGCTCTACGAGCGGTTCGGCTTCAGCAACCGAACCGGCGCGGAGCTGACCTACGTCTACGAGCGCGAGCTCTGAGCGGTCGCAGGTGAGACGTCGGCCGGCGCGTAGCGGTGGTGGATCGCGAGCGCGTTGCCGTCGGGATCGCTGAAGAACGCCTGGTGGCAGACGCCCGAGTCCAGGGTCTCGCCCCGGAACCCGACCCCGCGTGACTCGAGCTCGGCCCGGGCCGCCGCGACGTCGTCGACCCGGAACTCGATCGGGTTGTTGTTGGGGGCGAACTCGAGCCCGAAGGCTTCGTTCTGCATGATCGCGATCGTCAGGTTCCCGGTCTCGAACTCGACGCCGGGCAGATCCCCCCAGCGCTTCGACTGCGGCAGTCCGAGCGTCGTCCCGTAGAACTCGACGGCACGATCGATATGCCTGGTTGCAACCGTGATGAAGTCGGTGCCGGTGACCAGGGATGTGCTGCTCATCGTCTCTCCTTGCTGGGGGGTGGGGTGGGCCTGTGGCCGATCCGAGCCTACGCGACCGGAACCTGCCATCGTCGGCCCCGATGTTCGCCGTCGTCATCACCGGTCCCCCGGGAGCCGGAAAGAGCGAGGTCGCAGCCTGCCTCCACGACATCCTCGGTGATGAGGGACTTGATGCGTCGCTGGTCGAGGTCGACGCGCTCGAGCGCTCCTGCCCGGCGCTCGAGCGGGAACGGTCGATCGCCCACCTGCGGATGCTCGCGACCTCCTACCGCGAGGTCGGCAGCGCGTTGCTCCTGGTCACGGCGGCGATCGAGGACGACGCGCACCGCCGGGCCGTGCTCGATGCCGCCGCCGCCGACGGCCACATGCTCGTTCTCCTTCACGCCGACCCCGAGACGATGCGGGAGCGCTTGCTGAGCCGCGAGCCGACCGGCTGGTCGGGTCTTCCCGAGCTGCTCAACGCCTCGCGCCGGCTGGCCGGGACGATGCCGGCCCTCGAGGGCATCGACGCGATGATCGCCACCGAAGGCAGGCAGCCCGCCGACGTCGCTGCCGAGCTGCGCGCGGAGCTGCGCCGGCGCGGGCCGGCCGGAAGCGGGCCGTGAGGGCGGTCCGCGCCGGCTGCGCCGGGCGGGCCAGCGAGGACTGGCGCGGCGTCTCTACTCGCCGTCCGTGCTCGCCGCCTGGCGTCGGCGGATCGCCGCCTGGCGCGCCCGCGTCGCGGTGCTCGCCTACCTCAACAACGGCAGCGAGGGGTTCGCCGTCGCCTACGCCCGCGCCATCGTGGCAGGCTTGAGCTGAAGCGGGCTACCCCGCGTTCGCCGATCCGGCGCGGGGCCGATCGGCGACGAACGCGGCGATCGCCGCCGCGACCTCGGCCGGCCGGTCGAGCGCCGTGAAGGTGCCGGCCCCGGCGATCTCGACCAGCCTGGAGTCGGCGAAGGCGGCTTCGAGCCGGCGGGCGTCGGCCCGCTTCGACCTCTCCGGGCTCGACGGCGACGACCCGCTCGGCGTGCTGATCGCGGCCTCCGGCCAGTTCCTCGACCTCAGCCTGGACTCCGAGGTGCAGCGGATCGCGCTCCTCGACGGCGCTGCGGTGCTTGGCTGGGAGGCCTGGCACGAGGCCGAGCGGCGGTACGGTCTCGGGCTGATCGAGGCCGGGCTCGAGGCGGCGATCGCCGCCGGACAGGTGCGACCGCTGCCGGTTGCCGAGGCCGCGCTGATGCTGCTCGGCGCCCTGATGGAGGCGGCGCTGCAGCTCACGCGGGCCGCCGACCGGGCCGCGGCCCGGGAGCGGGCGGGCGCCGCCCTCGGCGCCTTGCTCGAGGGGCTGCGGGCCTAGCGACCCAACCGGCCCGGCGAAGAGCGGTCCGGGAGGACCCCTACCTTGCCGGCGTGGCCGCGGCCTTCGCGATCAGCGTCAACTCGATCGACGACCTGTTCGATCCCTACACGGCCGAGCCGCTCGCGAGCCGCCCTCTCCGGGCGGAGGTTCGCGAGCGCATCCTCCGCGCCTGGATCGACAGCCGCGAGGAGCGCCCCGATCACCTGTCGGTCGAGCTTCCGGTCGGGCAGCGACGGGCGGGGGTGGGCGAGGACGTGAGGGACGCGATCCGCTCCGACCTCGAGCGCGCCTACCGGGCGAGCGGGCACCTGCTCGTCTTCACCCGTAGTGAGCGCCGCGAGGCGCTTATCGCGTTCTCGTTCCTGGTCGTCTGCCTGCTCGCCTCGAGCCTGGTCGATCGGGTGACCGACGACGATGCCCTCTTCGTCGGCGTCTCGCAGGGGCTCGTCGTCCTCGGCTGGGTGGCGATGTGGCAGCCCGCCCAACAGCTGGTGCAGGCGCTCTCGCTGCGACTGAGCAGGAAGCGGTACCGGGAGCTCACGCTGATCCCGATCGAGGTGAGCTGGGGCTGAGCTGCGAGGATGCCGCGGGATGCGGGTCGCAGGGATGAGGACGATCGTCGCGGCCGCGGCCGCGGCCGCGGTGCTCGCCCCGGCGTCCGCTTCCGCCTACGGGCCGCCTCCCGCCAATGCCGGCTTCGACTACCAGATCGGCGGCGATTACCCGCTTCCCGCCGGTGTCTCGGTCGTCTCCCGCGACTGGTTCAGCGGCAGCCCCGCCCCCGATCCCGCCTACTCGATCTGCTACGTGAACGCGTTCCAGACCCAGCCCGACGAGCGCGGCGTCGACCGTCCCGACGAGCGCTCGAGCTGGCCCCGCCGGCTCGTCCTCGACGAGCTTGGCGACGATCCCAACTGGGGCGGCGAGTACCTGATCGACATCCGCAGCGCGCGCTTGCGCGCCCGCGCCGCGCGCTGGGTCGCGCCGATGGTCGGTGCCTGTGCCGACGCCGGCTACGAGGCGGTCGAGTTCGACAACCTCGACTCGTGGACCCGCTTCAACGGAACCCCGCTCGGTCGCGAGGTTCCCTTCGGCAAGCGCGATGCGCTCGCCTACGCCCGGCTGCTGGCCGCCGGCGCCCACCGTCACGACCTCGCGGTCGGGCAGAAGAACACCGCCCAGCTCACCCGCCGGCAGGCCGACCGGGCCGGGTTCGACTTCGCGATCGCCGAGGAGTGCGGGCGCTGGCGCGAGTGCGGCCGCTACACGGACCTGTACGGCGACGAGGTGATCGTGATCGAGTACCGCCGCCGCGACTTCCGTCGCGCCTGCGAGCGCGTCGGCGACCGGCTGTCGGTCGTGCTTCGCGACCGCCTGGTCGGCACGCCGCAGAAGCGGCGCTACGCGTACGACTCCTGCTGAGCGGCACCGGCGGTGGTGCCGGTCGCGTCGGCGTAAGCTCGGTCCCGGTGCCCGCCGTCGAGACAGCTCCCGCGGCGCCCCCGCGCCCGCGGCTGCCGCCCCGCCCCGATCTCTCGCGGCTGATGATGAGCGCCGGCTTCATGCTCGTCCCGACCCGGTTCCTCGACGCCTGCCACGAGCGCTGCGGCGACTACTTCACGCTGCGCCCGACGGCGGACCGCGAGATCGTCGTGACCGCCGACCCGGAGGCGGTTAAGCGGGTCTTCACCGGCGATCCGGACCTGCTCCACGCGGGCGAGGGGAACATCACCCTGGCGCCGCTGCTCGGCCCCGGCTCGGTGCTCCTGCTCGACGGCGCCGAGCACCTGCGCCACCGCCGGCTCCTCCTGCCCCCGTTCCACGGCGAGCGCATGCGGGCGTACGGCGAGACGATGGAGGAGGTCGCCGAGCGGCGGATTCGCGAGTGGCCGTCGGGCCGCTGCTTCGCGGTCCTGCCGAGCATGCAGGCGATCACGCTCGAGGTGATCATGCGCGCGGTCTTCGGCTTCGAGGACGCCGAGCGCCGCGACCGGATCGGTGGCCCGCTGCGGCGCATACTCGACGCCGTCGCCAGCAGGCCGCGGGTGCTGGCGCTGGCGCTCACTGCCGGCCGCAACGGCCCGCTCAGTCCCTGGCGGCGGTTCGCCGCCCTTCGCGAGCGCGCCGATGAGCTGCTCTACGCCGAGATCGCGGCCCGCCGTCGCGACCCCGGCGGCGAGCACGGCGACGACATCTTCTCGCTGCTGCTCGCCGCGCGCGATCCGGACGGCAGGCCGCTCAGCGACTCCGAGCTTCGCGACGAGCTGATCACCCTGCTCCTCGCCGGGCACGAGACGACCGCCACCGCGCTCGCCTGGACCCTCGAGCGCCTGGCGCGGGCGCCGCGGGTGCTCGACCGGCTGCTGTCCGCGGAGGCGGCCGGCGACGACTCCTACCTCGACGCCGTGATCAAGGAGACGCTGCGGCTGCGCCCGGTCGTGCCGGCGGTGGTCCGCCGGCTGCAGGCGCCGATGGAGCTTGGCGGATGGGAGCTGCCGGCGGGAGCCAACATCGCGCCCTCGATCTATCTCGTCCACCGCCGTCCCGACATCTACCCGCGGCCGCTCGCCTTCCGGCCCGAGCGCTTCCTCGAAGACCCTCCCGGCACCTATGAGTGGATCCCTTTTGGCGGCGGCGTCCGCCGCTGCCTCGGCGCGAGCTTCGCCGTCTTCGAGATGAAGATCGTGATCCGCGCCGCGCTCCGAGCGCGCCGCATCGGGGCTCGCTCCGGCGCGAGGCCCGAGGGCGTGACGCGCCGCGCGATCACCTTCGCCCCCGCTCGCGGCGCCCGGATCCGCGCCGACCGGGTCTCCCCGGCAGGGGCCGGACACGCCGCGCGGGCCCAATCGCGATAGCCGGGCGGGGTCCGGCGTCGGGCTGGCGACCTCTACGCCGCGGCCTGCTCGCCGGCGCGCTCACGGCGCAGGCCGAGCGGGTCCATCGACGTCCCGCGGGGGACGACGAGGAGCGGCGACCGCGAACCCGAGACGAGCTTGCGCGCGGTGCTGCCGAGCAGCGTTCGGCGCAGGGGGCCGTGGCCGCGGGAGCCGACCACCATCAGGTCGACGTCGGCTGACGCCTCGGCGAGCAGCGCCCCGGGCGATCCCGTCAGCAGCCGTCCCTCCGCGTTCACCGAGCCGGGGACGCGGCCGAGGGCGAGCTCCTGGGTGCGGCGCATCTCGGCCCGCTCGGCATCCTGGATCTCGCCGGCGGTCAGCACCGTCCAGACGGTCGCGTAGCCGTACTTGGGGTAGTCGGCGACGCTGATCACGACCAGCTCGCCGCCCTCGAGCTCGGCGAAGGCGATCGCGGTCTCGAGCGCCGCCCACGACTCGGGTGAGCCGTCGAAGCCGACGCCGATCCGTCGCGGCCGCTCGGTCGGGCCGTCGCGGTAGCCGCGCGGGGCGACCATCACCGCGCACGGCGCCCCGTGCAGGAGTGAGGCACCGGTGCTCCCGAGGAACGTCTCGCCGACCGCGCCGTGGTGGCAGGAGCCGACCACGATCACGGCGGCGTGACGATCCTCGGCGAGCTTGCCGAGCGCATTGGAGATCGACTGCTCGGCGACCGGCACGGTCTCGACGTCGAGCCCCGGGAGGAGGTCCCGAACTTTCGCGAACGTGTCGGTACTCTCGATCGCCAGGGCGTTCGAGAGATCTTCGTGCGTCATCAGGCCGCGCGGCCATGGATAGACCGTTGCGACCGTCAGCGAGCCGTCGGTGATCTCGGCGAGGACGCGTCCGAGCGCCAATGCGTCAAGGCCCTCGGGGCTATCCTGATAGCCGATGAGTATCCGGCGGTGCACGTGCCGAACGCTAGGGTGCGCATCCTCACCGGGCATCCGCACGAACCGTCGAGGCGGCTCGGTAGTGAGCCCGCATCGCAGCCACAGCCTCCCATGACCGACGATGGCCACCAGACCTGAGGCGCTCGAGGCGATCGAGCTCGAGCGGCTGCTGTCGGTCGGCCGCCGGCTCGTCTCCGAGCTCGACCTCGACTCGGTGCTGCGCGACGTCCTCGAGGCCGCCCGCGAGCTGACCGGAGCCCGCTACGCCGCCCTCGGGGTCCTCGACACCGAGGGGTCCGGGCTCGAGCGCTTCCTCTACGTCGGCATCGGCGAGGAGGAGCGGCGCCGGATCGGGCAGTTGCCGAAGGGGCACGGCATCCTCGGCGAGCTGATCAGCGACCCGCGCCCGCTGCGGCTCGACCGGATCGGCGACCACCCACACTCCTACGGCTTCCCCGCCGGCCATCCCGAGATGACGACCTTCGTGGGCGTCCCGATCATGATCCGCGGCGAGGTCTACGGCAACGTCTACCTGACCGAGAAGCAGGGCGGAGGGCCGTTCACCGAAGCGGACGAGCACCTGCTCGTCGTCCTCGCCGAGTGGGGGGCCGTCGCGGTCAAGAACGCCCGCGCCCACGAGGAGCTGCGACGAGGCCGCGCCGACCTCGAGCGCCTCGTCCAGGGGCTGCAGGCGACCGCGTCCTTGAGCCGCGAGCTCGGCGGCGAGTCCGATCTCGGCCGGGTGCTGGAGCTCGTCACCAAGCGGGCCCGGGCGCTCGTCGGCGCCCGCTCGAGCTACGTGCTGCTGCTCGAGGGCCCCGAGCTGGTGGTCCGCGGCGCCGCCGGCGAGGGCGGCTCGCGCTCGCTCGGCCGCGGCATCGCGCCCGGCGGCGAGCTCGCCGCCTTCATCGGGCTCGAGTCGAGCCAGCGGATCGGCCCCGCCGCCGCCGGCGCCCTCCAGGGGCTCAGGATCGACGCCGGCGCCGCGCTGTCGGTGCCGCTGCGATCGCGCGGGCAGGGCATCGGCGTCCTGCTCGTCGTCGACCGCCAGGGCCCCGATCCGTCGTTCGCGTCCGAGCAGCAGCTCACCCTGGAGTCGTTCGCGACGAGCGCGGCGCACGCGATCTCGGCGGCGCACGCGATCGAGGACGAGAAGTCGAAGCTGGCGATCGCCTCCTCCGAGCGCGAACGCGGGCGCTGGGCCCGCGAGCTCCACGACGAGACGCTGCAGGAGCTCGGCGCGCTTCGGATCATGCAGGAGAACGCGATCCGGGCCCGCTCGCTCGAGGAGGCGCGCGACTTCCTCGCGCTCGCCAACGAGCAGGTCGAGCGGACGGTCAGCGGCCTGCACGGGCTGATCGCCGAGCTCCGCCCCGCCGCCCTCGACCAGCTCGGCATCGCCGCCGCGATCGACTCGCTGATCGACCGGTTCGCCTCCCGTTCGGACCTGCGCTTCGAGGTCGACGTCGACCTCGCCAACGGCGACGGCACGGTCGGGCCCCGGTACGCGCCCGAGCTCGAGTCGACGATCTACCGGCTCGTCCAGGAGGGCCTCACGAACGCGATCAAGCACGCCGACGCGTCGCGGGCGCGGGTCGCGGTCGAGGAGCGCGACGGGGTCGTCACGGTCCGGGTCGAGGACGACGGCAACGGGTTCGACCTGACCAGCGTCAAGCGCGGCTTCGGCCTCACCGGGATGCGCGAGCGGGTGGAGATCGCGGGCGGGGACCTCGCGATCGAGGGACGCGAGGGCGGCGGGACGCTGGTCCGCGCGAAGCTCCCGGTCAGGCTGGCCGAGCCCGGTTAGCGATCAGCGCTCGACGAGCTCGTGCTCGATCGCGTAGGCGATCAGCTCGGCTCGCGTCGAGACCCCGGTCTTGCGCTGGATGTTCGCCCGGTGGGTCTCGACCGTGCGGACGCTGAGCACGAGCTTCTCGGCGATCTCCGGGTTGACGTAGCCGAGCGCCAGCAGGCCGAGGACCTCGACCTCGCGCGGGGTGAGCTCGTCGGGCGGGCCCTCGGGCTTGTCGGGCTCGGCGGCGAGGCGCGCCCCGAGCTCCGGGTTGATGTACGTGCCGCCGGCGATCACGGCCCGGATCGCGTCGACGAGCTCGCTCGCCGCCGAGTGCTTGATCACGTACCCCTTGGCGCCGCCCTGCAGCGACTTGCGCGCGAACGCCGGCTCGTTCTGCATCGTCAGGACCACGACCGCGGTCTCCGGCGAGGCCTCGAACACCTTCGGCAGCGCCTCCAGGCTCGGCATCCCGGGCATGCTCAGGTCGAGGATCAGCACCGACGGCTTGTGCCCGAGCACGTAGCGCGCCGCGGACTCGGCATCGCCCGCCTCGGCGACGACCTCGAAGTCGGGCTCGTCCTCGAGCACCTTGCGGATCCCGGCGCGGACGAGCTCGTGGTCGTCGGCGAGGACGATCGTGACGCGATCCTCTTCCTCCGGCTCGGCTGCCACGCGGGCTAGGTTACCTGCGCACGCCGCGGGCGAGGATCCGGGTCCTCTCGCCGCGCCGCTCGGCGGCGTGCGCGGATCGGGGCTCAGCCCGCCCCGGGGACGACGACGGCGGCGCCGACGAAGCGGCCGGCGCGGAGGTCCGCGAGCGCCTCGTTCGCGGCCCCGAGCGGATACGTGGTGACCTCGGTCTCGACCGGCACGCGCGGGGCGAGCTCGAGCAGCTCCTCGCCGTCGCGCCGGGTCAGGTTCGCGACCGAGCGCAGCGTCCGCTCGCCCCACAGCAGCTCGTAGGGGAAGGTGGGGATGTCGCTCATGTGGATGCCGCCGCAGACGACCGTGCCACCCGGGGCGACGGCGGCGAGCGCGGCCGGCACGAGGTCGCCGACGGGGGCGAAGATGACCGCCGCGTCCAGGACCTCGGGAGGGCTCTCGCCCGACGCCCCTGCCCAGGCCGCGCCGAGCTGGCGCGCGAAAGCCTGCCCTTCGGCATCCCCGGCCCGGGTGAACGCGAAGACCTCGCGGCCCTCGGCGACGGCGACCTGGACGAGGATGTGGGCGGCGGCGCCGAAGCCGTAGAAGCCGATCCGCGCCGCGTCGCCGCACATCCGCAGGGCCCGGTGGCCGATCAGCCCCGCGCAGAGCAGCGGCGCCGCCTGCTCGTCCGGATACCCGGGCGGGATCGGGAAGCAGTAGCGGGCGTCGGCGACGGCGTGCTCGGCGAAGCCGCCGTCGATGTCGCACCCCGTGAACAGCGCCCGCGGGCACAGGTTCTCGCGGCCCGAGCGGCAGTAGTCGCATTCCCCGCAGGTCCAGCCGAGCCAGGGCACGCCGACGCGACGTCCCTCGCCGACGACCTCGCCGACGATCTGGTGGCCGAGGACCCGCGGCGGCGCGGCGATCGCGACCTCGCCGTCGAGCAGGTGGAGGTCGGTCCGGCAGACTCCGCAGGCCTTGACCTCGAGCAGGAGCTGCCCGGGGCCCGGCGCTGGCACCGGCATCTCGATCGCCTCGAGCGGCTGCCCCGGCGCTCGGAAGACCATCGCCCGCATCGCTGTTGGAGCTTCCTCCGCCAAGCGCCTCATTGCAAGCCCCGGCCTTCCCGTGGCTCGCGCTGTTCGTCGATCTCGTCACCGGCGAGGCGGTGATTGCCACGAAAAGGTCGTATGCCGACCCGAACGTGGATCTCGCCGCCCGCCGGCGGCCGAGATGCACGAAAGGTACGTCGCGATCAGCGGCGCGACGGCGCGATCGCGCCGTTCGGCCGCCTCGGCGTCCGACCTCCTCGACGACCTCTCTACACTCGCTGACGATGAAGACCGAGATCCATCCCGAGTACGGCCTCTCGCACGTCCGCTGCGCCTGCGGGAACGAGTTCCACACCCGCTCGACCAAGCCCGAGATCCACGTCGAGATCTGCTCCGCCTGCCATCCGTTCTACACCGGCAGGCAGAAGCTGGTCGACACCGGCGGCCGCGTAGAGCGCTTCCGCAAGCGCGCCGCGAAGCGGGCGGGCTGAGGACCGCGCTGCCGGCGTCCTCGTCGGCTCACGGCCGAAGGCCGCTTCGCCTCCTGCGTCCTGGGCACCGCGCCCCTCAGCCTCGCCCGGCGCGCCGAGGACCGCGCTGCCGGCGTCCTCGTCGGCTCACGGCTCCGGCGAGTCCGTCGCGTAGCCTCCGCTGCGTGGCCCACGATCACCACCACGGCCACGCCGGCCACAGCCACGACGTCAGCGCCGACGCGGACCGCGCGAAGCTGACGTTCGCGCTCGTCCTCCTCGTCGGCTTCATGGCCGTCGAGGTGGCCGTCGGCATCATCGCGAACTCGCTGGCGCTGCTCTCCGACGCCGCGCACATGCTCACCGACGCCGGAGCGCTCGCCCTCGCCCTCGTCGCGATCTCGCTCGCCGCACGCCCCGCTCGGGGGGCGATGACCTTCGGCTGGAAGCGGGCGGGCATCCTCAGCGCCCAGTTCAACGGCGCGACGCTGCTCGTCCTCGGGATCCTGATCGTCATCGAGGGGATCCGCCGGATCATCGATCCGCCCGCCGTCGAGGGCGGTGTCGTGCTGGTCGTCGCGATCCTCGGCATCGTCGTCAACCTGCTCGCGACCTGGACGCTCTCGAAGGCGAACCGGACCTCGCTCAACGTCGAGGGAGCCTTCCAGCACATCCTCACCGACCTCGCCGCCTTCGTCTTCACCGCGATCGCCGGCCTCGTCATCCTCACGACCGGCTTCGACCAGGCCGACGGGATCGCCTCGCTGATCGTCGCCGCGATCATGCTCCGCGCCTCCTACGGGTTGCTCGTCGAGTCGGGCCGCGTCTTCCTCGAGGCGTCACCGCGCGGGCTCGATCCGGAGGCGATCGGCAACTCGATGGCAGCGGTCCCCGGCGTCGTCCAGGTCCACGACCTCCACGTCTGGGAGGTCACGTCGGGGTTCCCGGCCCTGGCTGCCCACGTCCTGGTCGGGCCCGATGACGACTGCCATGCCATCCGGCTGGCGCTCGAACACGAGCTCCACGAGCGGTTCCGGGTCGACCACACGACGCTCCAGGTCGAGCACCGCCACCCGGACGAGCTGCTCCAGGTCGAGGTCACGTCAGACTCCGAGCGGTGATCGAGCAGCTCGTCAGCCAGATCGAGGAGCGCTTCGCCGCGCTCGAGCGTGAGCTCGCCGACCCCGAGGTGATCGCCGATCGGGACCGCTACGCCGAGGTCGGGCGTGCCTACCGGGAGCTCGAGCCCGCGCATGTTTTGGCGGCACGCTGGCGGACCCTCAGCGACGACTTCGAGGGAGCGCGCGAGCTGCTCGAGGAGGGTGAGGACGAGGAGCTGCGGCGGGTCGTCGCCGAGGCCCCGGCCGAGCTCGAGGCGCTGGCCGAGGAGATCCGCCTGGCGATGGTCGAGCGCGACCCCAACGACGACAAGAACGTGCTCGTCGAGATCAGGGCGGGCGCCGGCGGCGACGAGGCGGCGCTGTTCGCGGGCGACCTCCACAAGATGCTGACCCGCTACGCCGAGGTGCGCGGCTTCGCGACCGAGCCGATCTCCCAGAGCGGCGCCGAGGTCGGCGGCTTCAAGGAGGTGACGTTCGCGGTCAAGGGGGAGGGTGCCTACTCGGTCTTCAAGCACGAGGGCGGCACCCACCGCGTCCAGCGGGTGCCGAAGACCGAGTCGCAGGGGCGGATCCACACCTCGACAGCGACGGTCGCGGTGCTGCCGGAGGCCGAGGAGGTCGACGTCGAGGTCGATCCGAACGACCTCCAGGTCGACGTCTACCGCTCCTCCGGCCCCGGCGGACAGTCGGTGAACACGACCGACTCCGCCGTCCGGATCACCCACCTGCCGAGCGGGATCGTCGTCTCGATGCAGGACGAGAAGTCGCAGCTTCAGAACCGCGACAAGGCGATGCGGGTGCTGCGCGCGCGCCTGCTCGAGCAGGCGATCGCCGAGCAGCAGGCGGAGATCTCGGCTGAGCGGCGCCTGCAGGTCGGGACCGGCGAGCGCTCCGAGAAGGTCCGCACCTACAACTTCCCGCAGGGCCGGGTGACCGATCACCGGATCAAGCTCACGAGCCACTCCCTCGACGAGGTGCTGGGGGGCGACCTGCGCGAGTTCACCGACGCGCTCGCGGCCGAGGAGAAGAGGCTCAAGCTCGCCGCCCAGGCCGCCGGATGAGCTCCGGCGTCGCCGCCGGCACCGTCCGGGACGCGCTCGCGGCCGCGACCGACGCGATCGCCGCCGCCGGCTCGGAGACGCCGCGGCTCGACGCCGAGCTGCTGCTCGCCGAGGCGACCGGCCGCCCGCGCGAGCGGCTCGCGGCGGACCCCGGCGGCGCCGTGCCCGCCGCCGCGGCCCGGGCCTTCGGCGCGATGGTCCGCCGCCGCGTCGCCCGCGAGCCCGTCGCCTACATCCTCGGCCGCAAGGGGTTCCGGCGAATCGAGCTGCGGGTTGACCGGCGGGCGCTCGTCCCGAGGCCGGAGACCGAGCTCCTGGTCGAGGTCGCGCTCGAGCTCGCCCCGCGGCGCGTCCTCGACGTCGGCACCGGCAACGGAGCCGTCGCACTGGCGGTCGCCGACGAGCTGCCCGCCGCCGCGATCGTCGCCGTCGAGACATCCGCCGCGGCGCTGGCGCTGGCGCGCGAGAACGCGATGGCGCTCGGGCTCGCCGACCGGGTCGAGCTCGTGCACGGGCCGGTCACGGCCGCGACCGGCCGCTTCGACCTCGTGCTCGCCAACCTCCCCTACGTCAGCGTCGACGATCGCGGCTCGCTGCCGCCCGACGTCCTCCGCTACGAGCCCGCCGAGGCGCTGTTCGCCGGCTCCGGGGGGCTCGCCGTTATCCGCGAGGTCCTGGCGGCGCTCGCGCCGGGCGGCCCCGGGCCGGAAGCCGCCGCGGTCGCGCTCGAGGTCGGGCTCGGGCAGGCCCGGGAGGTTGCCGCGCTCGTACGGGCGGCCGGCCATGCCGAGATCGACGTCCGCGCCGACCTCGCCGGCATCGACCGCGTCGTCGTCGGGCGCCGCTGATGGCCGCGACCGTCTCGATCGGGCGTGAGGGCTTTGCGGCCGGGCGAGCGGCCCTCGAGCGCTGCATCCTCGCCGGCGGCGTCGCCGCCTTTCCCGCCGACGGGCTCTACGGGCTCGCCTGCGACCCGCTCCGCGCCGGCTCGATCGCCCGGATCCACCGGATCAAGGGCCGCGACGAGGGCAAGCCGGCGGCGGTCATGTACTTCTCGGCGCTCGCGATGCGCGAGCTCCTCGCCGGCCTCGGCGAGCGCAGCCGTGCCGCCGTCGCGGCCCTTCTGCCCGGCCCGCTGACGCTCGTCCTCGCCAACCCGGGGCGCCGCTACCCGCTCGCCTGCTGGGCCGATCCGGAGCGGCTCGGCGTCCGCCTGATCGACGGCCCGCTCGCCGGCGCATCGTGTCCGGTCTTCCAGACGAGCGCGAACCGGAGCGGCGAGCCGCCGCCTTCGCGCTTCGCCGACCTCGACCCGGAGATCCTCGCCGCCGTCGACCTCGCGATCGACGGCGGCGGGCTGACCGGGCTGCCGTCGACGGTCGTCGACCTGGCCGCGATCGAGCAGGGGGGAGGGTGGAAGGTCCTGCGCGAGGGGGCCGTCCCGGCGGACGAGCTCGAGGCGCGGCTGCGCGAAGCCGGCCTCGCGGGCGAGGGGTAGAGGGCGGTACCGCCCAGCCGCAAGGCGCGGCTGCTTGCGGCCATCGTGGGTGGACGCAGGGGGTGACGCGTCGGGAGGCTTCAGCCGCCGCGAGCCGAGCCCGGCCAGTGGATGAGGTTTGGTGCCTGTGCGGCCCCAAACCTCGACCATTGCCGGCGGCGCCCCCTTCCCTGCCGTCTCCCGCGCCGGTCACCCCGTCCGCCGTCTCGCCCGTCCGCCGATCCATCCCCATCCCGTCGCCCCCATCCCGTAGGCTCGGCCGGGTGCGCATCGCGATCGGATCCGACCACGCCGGCTACGAGCTGAAGGAGGCAGTCGGCCCCTCGCTCGAGGCGGCCGGGCACGAGCTGATCGACGTCGGCACCGACTCGACCGATGCTGTCGACTACCCGGACCCGGCGGCGCGGGCGGCACGGCTGGTCGCCGGCGGCGAGGCCGAGCGGGCGGTGATCGTCTGCGGCTCGGGGGTCGGCGTCGCGATCGCCGCCAACAAGGTCGGCGGGGTCCGCGCCGTCAACGCCCACGACCCCGAGGAGGCGGAGATGAGCCGCCGTCACAACGACGCCAACGTGCTCACCCTCGCCGGCCGGCGGCTCGACGCCGCCGCGGCCGCCCCGATCGTCGACGCGTTCCTCGGCACCGACTTCGAGGGCGGACGTCACGCGCGCCGCGTCGCCAAGATCGCGGCGCTCGAGGACGACGCCATGCCGCTAGCGAGCTGACGATGAGAGGCTGAACCGATGACCGACCTCCCCGACGACTTCCAGACCGCGCCGCTCGGCGCCGTCGACCCCGACATCGCCGCCGTCCTCGACGGCGAGCTGGCCCGCCAGCAGGCGACCCTGGAGATGATCGCCTCCGAGAACTTCGTCCCGCAGGCGGTGCTCGACGCCGCCGGGTCGGTGTTGACGAACAAGTACGCCGAGGGCTATCCCGGACGCCGCTACTACGGTGGCTGCGAGGAGGTCGACGTCGCCGAGCAGCTCGCGATCGACCGCGCCAGGGAGATCTTCGGCGCCGAGCACGTCAACGTCCAGCCGCACGCCGGCGCGCAGGCCAACAACGCCGTCTACACGGCGCTGATGGAGCCCGGCGACAAGTTCCTCGGGCTCGCCCTCGACCACGGCGGCCACCTCTCGCACGGCATGAAGCTGAACCTCTCGGGCAAGCTCTACGAGCCGGTCCCCTACCACGTCGACCGCGGCAGCTTCCGCGTCGACATGGACGAGGTGGCGGCGCTGGCCGCCGAGCACCGGCCGAAGCTGATCGTCGCCGGCTGGTCGGCCTACCCGCGGCAGCTCGACTTCGCCGCCTTCCGCGAGATCGCCGACTCGGTCGGGGCGCTGCTGATGGTCGACATGGCGCACTTCGCCGGCCTCGTCGCCGCCGGCGAGCACCCGAACCCGGTCGAGCACGCCGACGTCGTCACGACGACCGTCCACAAGACGCTGTGCGGGCCGCGCAGCGGGATGATCCTCTGCCGCGAGGAGTATGCGAAGGAGATCAACCGCAGCGTCTTTCCCGGCAACCAGGGCGGACCGCTGATGCACGTGATCGCCGCGAAGGCGGTCGCGATGCGGATCGCTGCGACCGAGGAGTTCCGGGCGCGGCAGCGGCAGACGATCGCCAACGCGAGGGCCTTCGCCGAGGAGCTGATCGCGGGCGGGCTCGACGTCCTCACCGGCGGTACCGACGTCCACCTCGTCCTCGTCGACGTCACGGCCGCGGGCTACGACGGCAGCACCGCCGAGGAACGGCTCGAGGAGATCGGGATCACCGTCAACCGCAACGCGATCCCGTTCGACGAGCGGCCGCCGATGAACCCGTCGGGCCTGCGGATCGGGACGCCGGCCCTCACGACCCGGGGGCTCGACGAGGACGACATGCGCGAGATCGCGCGGGTCATCTGCGCGGCGCTCTCGGACGCCTACGACGACGACCGCGAGGGGCTGCGGGAGCGGACCCGGGCGCTCGCCGACGCCCATCCGCTCTATCCGCAGCTCTCGACCGCCACCGTTTGAGGATCTGGATCGACTGCACCGCCGCGGCACACCCGGTCGTGCTGCGGCCGGTGATCGCGCTGCTGCGCGAGCGCGGCCACGAGGTCGAGGTGACCGCCCGCGACTACGGGCAGACCGAGGGCCTGCTGGAGCGCTACGGGATCCCCTACCGGTCGTTCGGCGGCCACGGCGGCGCCGGCAGCGGCGCGAAGGCGCGCGCGCTCGCCCGCCGCAGCACGGAGCTGGCCCGCTGGGCGCGGCCGCGTCGCTTCGACCTCGCGATCGCGCACGGGTCGGTCGACGTGGCCGCCGTCGGCACGGCGCTCGGGATCCCGCAGGCGCAGATGCAGGACTACGAGTACGCGGGCCTGCAGCGCAAGCTCGCGTGGCGGGCGGCGCGGCGGGTGATCGTCCCGGACGCGATCCCGATCGAGCGGCTCGAGAGGGCCGGTGCCCGGGCCGCGAAGCTGATCCGCTACCCGGGCCTGAAGGAGGACTACTACCTCGCCGACTTCACGCCCGACCCCTCCGTCCTCGCCGACCTCGGGCTCGACGCGCTCGGGATCGGGCCCGACCGCGGCGCCGATGACCGGGTGCTCGTCGTCGTCCGCCCGCCGCCCGAGACCTCCGCCTACCACGCCCACAATCCGCTCTACGAGGCGGTGATCGACCGGCTCGTCGCCGACCCGCGAGCGGTCGCCGTGCTGATCGCGCGGACCGCGGGACAGCGGCAGGCGGCGGCGGCGCGGGCCGACCCGTCGCTGATCGTGCCCGAGCGGGCGATCGACGCGCAGAGCCTGATCGCCTGTGCCGACCTCGTCGTCAGCGCCGGCGGCACGATGAACCGGGAGGCGGTCGCGCTCGGGGTCCCGGTGCTGACCATCTTCAGCGGCAGGATGGGGGCCGTGGACGAGCGCCTGATCGCCGACGGCAGGCTTGCCGAGCTGCGCGAACCGGACGCGCTCGAGCTCCGCAAGCGCGACGCCGAGCCCGGCCCGGTCTCCCCGCGTGACCCGGCGCTCCTCGCCGACGCCGCCCTCGAGGCCGCCGGAGGACGCTGATGCCGGCGAGCGTCGACGCGCTCTTCGCCTTCGCCGCCGCCGCCGCGGTCGCCTGGCTGCTCGTCCCGGTCGCCGAGGCGTTCGCCTGGCGGATCGGGGCGATCGACGAGCCGGGCGAGCGCAGCCTCCACGTCGCCCCGACCCCACGCCTGTCGGGGATCGCCATCCTCGTCGCCGTCTGTGCCTCCGGCGCGATCTTCCTGCCCTGGGACGAGCAGACGCGGGCGATCCTGCTCGGCGCGATCGTGATCGCCCTCGTCGGCATGGCCGACGACATCTTCGACCTGCCGCCGCTCGTCAAGCTGGTCGGGCAGATCGTCGCCGCGGTGATCCCGGTCAGCGCCGGGGTCACCGTCGACGTCTTCACGCTTCCCTTCATCGGCGGCGTCGACCCGGGCAACACCGAGCTGGTCGAGCTGCCGCTGCTCGGCCACGTCGACCTCGGCGAGCTCGGAACGGTGATCGGGATCGTCGCGATGGCGAACGTCGTCAATCTGATCGACGGCGTCGACGGGCTCGCCTCCGGCGTCTGCCTGATCAGCGCCGCGACGCTCGCGATCGTCGCGCTCTCGCTCGAGCGCAACCCGGCCGGGATCCTCGCCGCGATCACCGCCGGCGGCGCCCTCGGCTTCCTCCGCCACGGCTTCCCGCCGGCCTCGAGCTTCATGGGCGACACCGGCTCGAACCTGCTCGGCTACCTGCTCGGCGTCGCCGCCGTCCAGGGGGCGCTGAAGACGAACGCGGTCGTCGCCCTCGCCTTCCCGCTGCTCGTGCTCGCGGTGCCGATCCTCGACACCGGCTTCGTCGTCGCCAAGCGGCTCAAGTACCGGCGGCCGATCTACGAGGCCGACCGGTGGCACTTCCACCACCGGATGGCCAACATCGGCTTCTCGCAGCGCCGCACCCTCGCCTACCTGTACGGGTGGACGCTCGTCATGGCCGCCGTCGCCCTCGCCCTCCGCTTCGTCCCCTACAGCGACGACCGCGGCAACTTCGACCCGCTGTGGACGGCGGTGATGGCCCTGATCCTCGTCGCGGCGGCCGTGGCCAGCTTCTACGTGATCTACGTCCTCGAGATCCTCAAGCTGCGCCGCTTCCGGCTTCGCCAGGTCGCCGCGTCCGGCGCCCCGCCGGTCCCCGACGCGGTCGACCGCGAGGTCGAGCACGAGCTCGAGACGGGTGAGTTCAGGCGCCCGGACCCGGAGACCGGGGAGTTCGAGCGGGTCGATCCGCAGTCCCCCGCGGGACCCTCTTAGAAGCTGTCTCAAAACCCTCGGTAGCCTCCCCGTCGCGTGGCGCGAACGTGGCTTCAGATCAGGGTCGACCTGCTTGGTGGCCGCGGCGAGGATCTGACCCCGACCCCGGGGCGGATCTTCATTTGCGGCCCGGCTCATAGCTTCGGGCAGCTCGCCGATGCGATCAACGGTGCCTTCGGCCGTTGGGACCTCTCCCACCTGCACGATTTCGAGCTCGCCGACGGCCGCAAGATCGGCTTTCCCAGCGATGATTTCGCGCCTGACCTGAGCTGGGAGGATCAAGCGGAGCTGAAGCTGACGAAGGAGCTCGAGCCCGGCGAGGAGTTCGCCTTCACCTTCGACTTCGGTGACGACTGGCGCCACCGATGCCGGGTCCTGCCGGAGAAGATCGACCCACGCGACGAGTGGGGGGCGGGGCCGCTTCCCCGCCAGCCGGTCGCTGTCTGGGGATGGGGCTCGATCCCCGATCAGTATGGGCGGATCTCGGCGGCCGAGCTTGATCTAGACGAATAGCTCCTCTGGCCAACCCAGCATCCGCCGGCAGATCACCGCGCAGCCGAGATGCATGAAAGCGAGATGCAGCTCGGGCAGGCGCTCGTAGCGGGTCCGCAGGCGGCGGAAGTTGTGGAGCCAGGCAAAGCCGCGCTCGACCACCCAGCGTTGCTTGCCGAGGCTTGAGCCGTGCTCGCTTCGGCGGCGGGCGATCACCGGCTCGACCGGCGCGAGCGCAGCTCGCGCCGGTATTTGTCGAAGTCATAGCCGCGGTCGGCGAGCAGCCTCCCTGGGCGCCGACGAGGACGGCCACGCTTGCCTGCGATCGGCTCGAGGCCGTCGACCAAGGGCAGTAGCTGGGTGACGTCGTTGCGGTTGCCGCCGGTCAGCGAGACCGCCAGCGGAACGCCGCGGGAGTCGCTCAGCAGATGGTGCTTGGAGCCCGTGCGTGCGCGGTCGACTGGCGAGGGGCCGGTGCAACCCCCCTCGCAGAGCGCGTATGTGGCTGCCATCGATCGCGGCCGTTGCCCAGTCGATCCTGCCGGCTTGGTTGAGCCGGCGCAGCAGCTCTCGGTGAAGTCGGTTGAAGACCCCGGTCCGCTGCCAGTGCTGCAGGCGTCGGTGTGCGGTCGCCGCCGAGCAGCCGAGTTCCTGTGGCAGGTGTCGCCGGGCGATGCCGGTGACCAAGACGAAGACGATCGCGCCGAAGACTGCTGAAGACGAGCTCGTTTATTCCGCACCGAGCTGGAGCGGATCAAGCTGGTCCGGCTCGAGGGACCGGCGGGGGCGGTTGAGCAGACGACGCCGCTTTCGGCTTCGCAGAGCCAGATCCTCGCCGATCTGGAGATCGAGCCGCCGGCTGCGGTCACCGCCTTGGACCCGGCTTGAGCGTGGACACACGCCGGGGGTCTGGTTGAAGGGGCGCAATCCTGCTCTGGGAGCGGGATCGCGGGATGCTCGCGTGACTACCTACTGCGGAACTCGGGTCATAGCGGCAAGCAGTTTGATGCCACCATCGCCACCGTACCGACTCGTGTAGGTCGATCCGCGGGCCTGAGTGGAGGCGCCGTCGCGGACCGGTCGCAGCGACACCTATCGGGTATATTCGCGAGCCCCGCACCAGAGTCGCCGGCCTGGGCGAGAAGTTTCAGCCGCCGGCCGCGTCCAGGACTCGGAACACAGCAAGTTGGAAAGCCGCTACTTCGACAACCCCGGAGACCCCGACTCATCCCGGCACCGCCGTGGCGACCGGGAATCGGCCAACGGTCCCCGGGACGCATCCTCCCGGCGCCGCGACGAGCGCTGCCCCGCCCAGGTCTACGCCGCGCCCGGCGCGACGGGGGGGTGGAGCCGGGCGCGCCTTCGGCCGCTGACGTGCCGGTAGCCGCACGGCCGCTCGAGATGGAGGCGCTTCGCAACATCGACCTGCTCGTGCTGCTCGTGGCGCTGCCGACGTTCATCCTCCTCGACGCCCCGCTGATCGCGTGGGCCGTTGCCGGTGCCGCCTGGGTGGTCGGCCGGATCGGGATGGAGCTGGCCGCTCGCAAGCGCCGCCGCGCGCTCGCCGCCGCGAATCGGAACGCCGCGCTCGGGGTGACGGCGGCGGCGGTCATGGGCCGGGTCTGGCTGCTCGCGCTGGCGATCCTGCTCGTCGGCCTGCTCGACGAGCGCGACGCCGGCCTCGCCGCCGCGGTGCTCGCTCTCGTCCTCGTCACCGCCCACCTCGGCGCCTCCTTCGTAGCTCACCTGCTCGACCCCGGGGCCGACGGGAGCCTTCGTTGAGGGGCATGAGCATGGGCAAGAAGCTCGGGCTCGTCTTCGGCGGCTACGCGCTGATCCTGATCGCGGTCGGCCTGATCTTCGGCAGCAGCGGCAAGAACGAGGAGTTCCAGCCCCAGAACGAGTTCAAGCTCGACAGCTGGATCGGGATCCACATCGGCGGGATCGACCTCAGCGTCAACAAGGCCGTCCTCTACATCGTGCTCGCGTCGGTGATTACCTGCGTCGCGATGATCTGGATCGCGCGGCGGATGCAGGACCGCCCGAACAAGACCCAGATCGCGGTCGAGGGCGTCTTCGACCTCGTCCGCGGTCAGATCACCAACGACAACCTCGACGCGAAGATGGCGGCGAAGTACTTCCCGTTCCTGGCGACGCTGTTCTTCTTCATCCTCTTCTCCAACTTCATCGGCCTGATCCCGCTGCCGACCAACACCGAGCACCCGGTCGACATCTTCGGCGTCGAGGTGCCGAGCTTCGCGCTCTACGCGGCGACGGCGAACATCTCGATCCCGCTCGTCCTCACCCTCGTCGTCTGGATCGGCTACAACGCCGAGGGCGTCCGCGCGCACGGGTTCATCGGCTACATGCGGACGCTGCTTCCCGCCGGCATCGAGGACATGCCCGGCGCCTTCAAGGGCTTCGTCTTCTGCATCGAGGTGATCTCGAACGTCGTCCGGCTCGTCTCGCTCTCGGTGCGGCTGTTCGCCAACATCCTCGCCGGCCACCTGCTGCTCCTGTTCATGGGCGGCGGGCTCGCGGTCCTGCTTGGGATCTCGGCCCTCGGCGTCCTCACGTTCCCGATGGCGTTCGCGTTCTACGTGTTCGAGATCGTCATCGTCGCCGGGCTGCAGGCGTTCATCTTCGCGATTCTCACCGCAATCTATCTCGGGGGCGCGACCTCCGAGTCTCACTAGGAAAAGGAGTCAGTTGAAATGGATCTAGTGCTTCTGGCACAGGCCGCCGACGCGGTCACCGACACCGGCGTCACCGACGCCGGCAAGGCGATCGCCCTCGGCGTCGGCGCCGGCCTCGGCTCGATCGGAGCCGGCATCGGCATCGGCGTGATCTTCGGTTCGGAGATCCAGGCGGTCGCCCGCCAGCCGGAGATGAAGGACGAGCTGCAGAGCATCCGCTGGCTCGGCTTCGCGCTGACCGAGGCCGTCGCGTTCTACACGTTCATCTTCGGCCTGATCGCGTTCTTCCTCTAGGCCGTGGGGATCGTCGGCGACATGACGGGACTGGTGCTGACCGCCGCCACCGACGGTGGCGAGGAGGGCGGCAGCTTCCTGGTCACGCCCGGGATCGGGCTGATGATCTGGACGCTGGTCGCGTTCGTGATCACGATGTGGGTGCTGTCGAAGTTCGCGTTCCCGCGGATCTCGCAGGCGCTCGAGGAGCGGGCCGAGCGGGTCAACAGGAACATCGACGAGTCCGAGCGGCTGCGGGCCGAGGCCGACGAGCTCCTGACCGAGTACCGCGAGCGGCTCAAGGAGGCACGCGAGCAGGCGGAGGACATCGTCGCCCGCGCCCGCAAGGCGAGCGAGGCCGCGAAGGCCGAGGCGGCGGCGGACGGCAAGGCGAAGCACGACGAGCTAGTCGCCGCCGCCCGCAAGGACATCGAGGCCGAGACGCGGCGCTCGCTCGAGCAGATCCGCAAGCAGGTCGCCGACCTGACCGTGCTCGCGACCGAGAAGGTCGCGCGCAAGTCGCTCAGCCCCGAGGACCAGAAGCGGCTCGTCGAGGAGGCGCTCGGCGAGGTCGACTTCTCCGCCCTGGCCGGCGACGAAGCGAGCGGGGCGGCGAGGAACTGATGATGAGCGGGCCGCAAGCGGCGGGCAGCGAGCGGCGCTCCGGCTTCGCCGGAGCCGTCGTTGCCGCTGCCGCCTGTTGCCTTCCGCCTGCTGCGGCGAGCGAAGCGAGCGTGCTCTGATGGAAGAGATCGCCCGCGTCTACAGCGAGGCCCTGTTCGACGTCGCCCGCGAGCGCGATGCGCTCGACGAGATCCGCGACCAGCTCGGCGCGGTCGCCGATGCGGTCGCGAGCGACCACGACCTCCAGGTCTTCTTCTTCAGCCCCTACTTCTCCTCGGCCGAGAAGCGCGACGGGCTGCGGAGGACGATCAGCGGCGCCGACCCCGAGCTCGTCAACTTCCTCGACCTGCTCGTCGAGAAGCAGCGGATGCCGGCGCTGTTTCAGATCCGCAAGCGGTTCGACGAGCTCTGGGACGAGGCGCACGAGCGGCTCGAGGTGACGCTGACGAGCGCGGTCGAGCTCGACCCGGCGGTCGTCGCGTCGGTCGGCGCCGAGATCGAGCGCAAGACGGGGAAGACGATCGAGCTGACCAGCGAGGTCGACGAGTCGATCATCGGCGGCCTCGTGCTGCGGGTCGGCAACCGGGTGCTCGACGCGAGCATCCACAACCGGCTGGAGCGGCTGCGGCGCGAGGTGGCGAGGGCCGCCTGAGGGCGACCGCCCCGCGCGACTTCAACGACGAACTTCGAACGACAAGGAGCGTTAGAGCAGATGGAAATCAAGCCCGACGAGATCTCCTCGATCCTGCGACAGCGGATCGAGGGCCTCGACACCGGCAGCGCCGACCTCGCCGAGGTCGGCACGGTGCTCTCGGTCGCCGACGGCATCGCCCGCGTCCACGGCCTCGACAACTGCATGTCGCTCGAGATGCTCGAGCTGCCCCATGACGTGACCGGGCTGGCGCTGAACCTCGAGGAGGACAACGTCGGCGCCGTGCTGTTCGGCGAGTGGGACAAGATCGTCGAGGGCGACACGATCAAGCGCACCGGCCGCCTGCTCGAGATCCCGGTCGGCGAGGCGCTGCTCGGCCGCCTGGTCGACCCGCTCGGACGCCCGCTCGACGGCAAGGGCGACATCCACACGACCGAGACCCGGCCGGCCGAGTTCAAGGCCCCGGGCGTGATCCAGCGCCAGGGCGTCAAGGAGCCGATGCAGACCGGGCTGAAGGCGATCGACTCGATGATCCCGATCGGCCGCGGCCAGCGCGAGCTGATCATCGGCGACCGCCAGACGGGCAAGACCGCGATCGCGATCGACACGATCATCAACAACCGGGACAAGGACCTGATCTCGGTCTACGTCGCAGTCGGCCAGCGGATGGCGACCGTCGTCCAGCTCATGGAGACGCTGAAGGAAGCGGGCGCGATGGACAACACGATCATCGTTGCCGCGCCCGCCGACGAGGCGGCGCCGATCAAGTACATGGCGCCCTACGCCGGCACCGCGATGGCCGAGTTCTTCACCTACCAGGGCAAGCACTCGCTCTGCATCTACGACGACCTCACCAAGCACGCCTACGCCTACCGGCAGATGTCGCTGCTCCTGCGGCGGCCGCCGGGCCGCGAGGCCTACCCCGGTGACGTCTTCTACCTGCATTCGCGGCTGCTCGAGCGCGGCGTCAAGCTCTCCGACGAGCGCGGCGGCGGCTCGCTGACGGCGCTGCCGATCATCGAGACGCAGGCCTCGGACGTCTCCGCCTACATCCCGACGAACGTGATCTCGATCACCGACGGCCAGATCTTCCTCGAGTCGGACCTGTTCTACTCGGGCGTGCGGCCGGCGATCAACGTCGGCATCTCGGTCTCCCGGGTCGGCGGCAACGCGCAGACGAAGGCGATGAAGAAGGTCGCCGGCAAGCTCCGCCTCGACCTCTCCCAGTACCGGGAGCTCGAGGCGTTCGCCCAGTTCGGCTCCGAGCTCGACCCCGAGACCCAGAAGAGCCTGGCTCGCGGCGAGCGACTCGTCGAGGCTCTCAACCAGGGCGAGCGCGAGCCGCTCTCGGTCGCCGAGCAGGTCGCCTCGATCTACGCCGGGACCGGCGGCTTCCTCGACCGGATCAAGGCCGAGCGCGTGCCCGCGTTCCTCGGCGACCTCCGCGACCGGCTCCGCAGCGAGCAGGCCGAGCTGGTCCAGGCGATCAACGCCGACGGCAACCTCTCCGACGAGCAGGAGCAGCGGCTGGGCGACGCGATCGCCGAGATGATCGACGACTTCGGGCCCGACTTCGACGCCGAGGGCAACGAGCTCGAGGAGGGGGAGTCGGACCGGATTCGCTCCGAGGAGGAGCGCTCGGCGCCGGCCCGCACCGTCGCCGACGAGGCCGCGGAGGGCGCCGACCGCGTCGCCGACGAGGAGGAGGCGGCGACGGTCTAGGCGCACGGAAGCCGCGACCGGCACGGACAGCTCATGGCCACCCAGAAGGAAGTCAAGAACCGGATCAACTCCGTCAAGAACATCCGCAAGATCACGCGGGCGATGGAGATGGTGGCCGCGGCGCGGCTGCGCCGGGCCGAGCAGCGGATCGACCGGATGCGTCCCTACGCGCAGTCGATCCGCCGGATGACCAGGCGCGTGGCCGACGCCGCGGGGCCCGGCGGCAACCGGGTGGCGCTGTTGCAGCAGCGCGAGGACGTCAAGCGGGTCGGGATCGTCCTGGTGACCGGTGACCGCGGCCTCGCCGGCTCCTTCAACACCCAGATCATCCGCGCCGGAACGCAGCTTCAGCGCGAGCTCGAGGAGGAGCGCAAGGGGATCTCCTACTTCGTCGTCGGTCGCCGCGGCAACTCGGCCCTGAGCTTCCGCGGCGAGCACATCGAAGGGTCATTCACCGGCTTCACCGACCAGCCCGCGTTCGCGAACGCCCGTGAGATCGGCGACCGGCTCACCTCCGCCTACGTCGACGAGGAGGTCGACCGGGTCGAGTTGATCTACAACCGCTACGTCTCGCCGCTGACCCAGTACGTGCGTCGCCACACGCTGCTGCCACTGCAGGAGGCCGAGGTCTTCGGCGAGGGCGTTCCAGAGCCCGAGGAGCCCGACTACCCGGAGCTCGAGGAGGCGCACCGGCGGGCCGAGTGGCTCTACGAGCCCGAGCCCGAGGACGCGCTGCGCGAGCTGTTCCGGGTCTACGTGAACCTGTCGGTCTACCGGGCCCTGCTCGAGTCGGCCGCCTCCGAGCTCGGCGCGCGGATGACGGCGATGCGGAGCGCGGCCGAGAACGCCGGCGAGATGATCGACCGGCTGACGCTGGAGATGAACCGGGTCCGCCAGGCCGAGATCACCCAGGAGATCCTCGAGGTGGTCGGCGGCGCCGAGGCGCTGGGGAGCGGCTGAGGCAGGCGGAAGCGATTTGCAGATGACTGAGCAAGCAGCAGGCAGCAGGCAGCAGGCAGCATTCATGGCGGACGGCGCATCCCAGCGCCGCTGCTCGCTGCTCGCTGCTCGCTGCATGCTTGGAGAAGGAGACCCCAATGGCTGAAACGAACGGAAACAACAAGGGCACCGTCGAGCAGGTGATCGGCGTCGTCGTCGACGCGGTCTTCCCCGACGGCCTGCCCGAGATCTACTCGGCGCTGAAGATCGAGGTGCCCGGTGGCGAGGGTCGCGACGCGATCGACCTCACCTGCGAGGTCCAGCAGCACCTCGGCGACGATCGCGTCCGCGCCGTCGCGATGGACTCGACCGACGGCCTGCGCCGCGGCGACCCCGTCGTCGACACCGGCTCGTCGATCACCGTCCCGGTCGGCAAGGACACCCTCGGGCGCATCTTCAACCTGCTCGGCGAGCCGATCGACGAGCGCGAGGCGGTCGCCGGCGAGGACCGCTGGCCGATTCACCGGCCCGCGCCCACCGCCGAGGACCTGACCCCGACCCAGGAGATCCTCGAGACCGGGATCAAGGTGATCGACCTCCTCGCCCCCTACGCGAAGGGCGGCAAGGTCGGCCTGTTCGGCGGCGCCGGCGTCGGCAAGACCGTCCTGATCCAGGAGCTGATCTCGAACATCGCCACCGAGCACGGCGGCCTCTCGGCCTTCTGTGGCGTCGGCGAGCGGACCCGCGAGGGCAACGACCTCTACGTCGAGATGACCGAGTCCGGCGTGATCGAGAAGACGATGATGGTCTTCGGCCAGATGAACGAGCCACCCGGGGCGCGCCTGCGCGTCGCCCTCACCGGCCTGACGATGGCCGAGTACTTCCGTGAGGTCGGCGGCCAGGACGTGCTCCTGTTCATCGACAACATCTTCCGCTTCGTGCAGGCCGGCTCGGAGGTCTCGGCGCTGCTCGGGCGGATGCCGTCGGCGGTCGGCTACCAGCCGACGCTGGAGACCGAGATGGGCCAGCTCCAGGAGCGGATCACCTCGACGACGCAGGGCTCGGTGACGTCGATTCAGGCCGTCTACGTTCCCGCCGACGACCTCACCGACCCGGCGCCGGCCTCGGTGTTCGCCCACCTGAACGCGACGACGACGCTGTCGCGGGCGATCTCGGAGAAGGGCATCTATCCGGCGGTCGACCCGCTCGACTCGACCTCGACGATCCTCAAGGCCGACATCCTCGGCGAGGAGCACTACCGGACCGCGACCGATGTCCAGCAGGTCCTGCAGCGCTACAAGGAGCTGCAGGACATCATCGCGATCCTCGGCATCGACGAGCTCTCCGACGAGGACAAGCTCCAGGTCAACCGCGCCCGCAAGATCGAGCGCTTCCTGAGCCAGCCGTTCAACGTCGCCGAGGCGTTCACCGGCCGTCCCGGCGAGGTCGTCCCGGTCGCCGAGACCGTCGCCGGCTTCCGCGGCCTCGTCGACGGCGAGTACGACGACATCCCCGAGGGCGACTTCTACATGAAGGGCTCGATCGAGCAGGTGCTCGATGCCGCCAGGGGGCGTGGCGAGGATGAGACCGCCGGGGCCGCGGCCGAGGCGGAGGAGCGGTCCGAGAAGGAGGAGGCGGGCGCCGCCGCCTGACGATGGCCGAGGAACCGAGGACATTCCGGGCCGAGGTCCTGACTCCGCAGGGGCCGGTTCACGACGGCGAGATGTTCCAGGTCTCGGTCCGCACGGTGGTCGGCGAGGTCGGGATCCGTGCCCGCCACGCGCCGATGCTGGCCCGCCTCGTCCCGCACGAGATGCGCCTCTATGAGACCGAGTCCGACTTCGACGGCTCCGGCGCGCGGCGGTACGCCGCCGCCGAGGGCTGGCTCGAGGTCTTCGCCAACAAGGTGACGGTCCTCGTCAGCGAGGCGATCGACCCCGAGGCGCTGGACGTCGCCGACCTCAAGGCCCGGCTCGAGGATGCCGAGGCAAGGCTCGAGGCGGCCGATGAGGATTCGGCCGCCCGCGAGGTCGCCGAGCAGGACAAGGTCAGGGCCGAAGCGTTCCTGGAGATCGCAGGCGCGGGCTGACCGGCGCCACGGTGGCGCTGATCGCCATCGCGAGGCGGAGGCCGTCGCGGGGCCATCGACGTACCAGGCTCCGCTTCGGGAACCGGCGGAGCCGCTCCCGTTCTACGCTTTCACGATGCAGGAGAGGCTCCTCGCCGAGAAGCTGATCGGCTACGACACCTCGACCGCGGAGGGCGTCCGGCTCTGCGCCGGGTTCATCAAGGGCTGGTTCGAGGCCCGCGACATCCCGACCCGGCAGCTCACCGTCCGCGACCTGCCGATCGTCGTCGCCGAGGTCGGCCCGCCGGGACCGCAGCCGATCATCTTCCACGGCCACATCGACGTCGTCCCGGCCCGCCCCGGGCAGTTCGACCCGATCCTCGACGGCGACCGCCTCTACGGTCGCGGCGCCTACGACATGAAGGGGGCGGCGGCGGCGATGATGCTCGCGCTCGCCGACCTCCGCGAGCAGGACGACGTCCGGGTCGTCCTGGCGCTCGTCCCCGACGAGGAGACCACCGAGGAGCACGATCGCGGGACCGGCGTCCTGGTCGAGGCCGGCTACACGGGCCGGTTCGCGATCACCGGCGAGCCGACCGACATGCTGATCGGCGTCGCCGCGAAGGGCGTCCTGGCGCTGCGCATCGAGGTCGCCGGCCGCGCCGCCCACAGCTCCACACCGTGGAAGGGGGACAACGCGATCGTCAAGGCGATCGCCGTGTTCCGCGCGATCGAGGCGCTACCGTTCTCGCAGCAGTCCTCCGACCTGTTCGACCGCCCCTCGATCAACCTCGGCCGGATCGCGGGCGGCGATGCCCTCAACAAAGTGCCCGATACCTGCGTGATCGATGTCGACATCCGCCACCTGCCCGAGCAGGAGCCGGAGGAGATCCTCGAGCAGATCGGCACGATCCCCGACACCGACGTCGTCTCGACGTTCCGCTGGCCGCCCGTCGACGTCGACCCCGCCTCGCCGTTCGTGCGGGCGCTCGGCGACGCCGCCCGCCCCAACCACGCCGACGAGGTGACGAGCATCGGCCGTGACGGCGCCTCCGACGCCGTCGCCTTCATCCGCGCCGGCACCCCCGCGGTCGAGTTCGGCCCGGTCGGCGGTGGCCATCACGGCCCCGAAGAGTGGGTCTCGGTGGCCTCGCTCGCCGCCTACCGGCGCACCCTCTGCGACTTCGCCCGCCGAGCTCCGGCGCGGCGCGAGGCCGGGGAGGTGATCCTGTGAGCGACGAGGATCGCGACGAGCACTCCGGGGTCGATCCGCTCGACGAGCACGAGGAGAAGGGCCTCGGGCTGACCGAGGAGTTCGCGCGCCTCGAGGAGGAGATCCGCCGCGAGGTCGGCTCTGACCGGGAGTCGTCCGCCGCCGAGGTCGGCGAGGACGCCACCGAACCCGAGCCGCACCCCGAGGCGGGGGAGTGGACGGCTCCGGATCAGCCCGGTCCCGGCCCCGACACCGAGGAGTGGGCGGCCGACGCCGAGCCCGAGGAGGCGACGGAGGAGCCCGTCGCCGTTACCGGCGACGGCGGGCCCGAGGCCGGCTCCGGCCCGCAGGGCGATTCGGGGGCGGGCGAGTCCGGCCCGCAGGGTGATTCCGGGGCAGTCGACGTCGAGCCTCGGCCCGAAGCGGCCGAGCCGGTTGCCGAGCCCGCCTCGGAGCAGGCCGAGGAGCACACCGTCGTCCGCCGGGGCCCGCCCCCGGCGGCGGTCGGCGCCGGCGGCGGCACGGAGCCCGACCCGGAGGTCAGGACCCCGGCCCTGTGGTGGCGGTTCCTCACCGCCTCGGTGGTGATCGTCGTCACGGTCGCGACCGCGGTCTCGGTCTCGTCGCTCCTGCTCCTCACCGACGTCGCCGCACGGCTGCAGCCGCTCCCGGGCCTGCAGGACAAGCTCGAGTCCCTCGATCCCGGCGACCCGCAGACGATCCTGATCATCGGCTCCGACAAGCGGACGAACATCGAGGGCGATCCGGGGCGCTCCGACACGACGATGCTGCTCCGCGTCGACCCCGAGGACGAGGTCCTGTCGCTGTTCTCGCTGCCGCGCGACCTCAAGGTGGACATCCCCGGCTACGGGGTCGGCAAGCTCAACGAGGCCTATGCCGACGGCGGCGTCGAGTCGACGCTGGCGACGGTCAAGAACCTGACCGGCCTCGAGATCAACCACGTCGTCAACGTGGACTTCAACGGCTTCGCGAAGGCGGTCGACGCGATCGGCTGCGTCTACGTCGACGTCGACCGGCACTACTTCAACGACAACTCGACGGCGCTCAGCTCCCTCGACACCTTCGCCGAGATCAACGTCAACGCCGGCTACCAGCGGCTCTGCGGCCAGAACGCCCTCGACTACGTCCGCTACCGCCACACCGACACCGACATCGTCCGCGCCGCCCGCCAGCAGGACTTCCTCCGCAACGCCCGCGCCCAGATCCCCGTCAGCGAGGTGCTGCCGCTGATCGGCGGCGACACGAGCGGCGACCTGATCGACATCTTCACCAACTACACCTCCTCCGACATCGACAGCGCCGCGCAGATGATCGGCGCGTTCAAGGCGTTCCTCGCGGTCAAGGACGTGCCGATCAACCAGATCAGCTTCGATGGGACGCTCGGGACGAGCTACGTGACCGCCACCCCGGAGCAGATCGGGAAGGCGGTCGACGAGTTCCTCAACGGCAAGGACACCCCCGGGCCGACCGGGGGCGAGAACGCGACGAAGAAGCCCGGATCGGGCTCGGACGGGGGCGGGAAGGAGGAGGAGAAGAAGAAGGATCCCGCCGACGGCGCGAACGTGATCCCGACCTCCGATGCCCTCGACCCCGACACCGGCATCAACAAGTTCGAGGCGTTCGGCCGGACCTCGGCTCGGCGGCTCGACTTCCCGGTCTGGATCCCGACCGTGGTCGCGCCCGGCTCCTACTACAGCCCCGACTCGCGCCAGTACGAGATCAAGGACACCGATGACAGGAAGCAGCCCGCCTACAAGCTCGTGATCGAGTACAGGTCACCGGACCGGCTGCCCGAGTACTACGGCGTCCAGGGCACGACCTGGTCGGATCCTCCGATCCTCAAGGACCCTTCGGAGACGCGCGAGATCGACGGTCGCGATTACGACATCTACTACGACGGCGACCGGGTGCGGATGGTCGCCTGGCACGACGGGGAGGGCGACTCCTACTGGGTCAGCAACACGCTCGTGCAGACGCTCGACGAGGCGCAGATGCTGGCGATCGCCGCGAGCATGAAGGAGATCAGGTGAGCGAACCGGTCGGGGTCGTCGGGGTCGGTTGGGTCGGCCTCGTCACGGCAGCATGCTTCGCCTCCCGGGGCCACGAGGTCTGGGCGATGGACGTCGACGAGGCGAAGGTCGAGCGGCTCGCCGCCGGCGAGGTCGACATCCACGAGCCCGGCCTCGCCGAGCTCGTCGCCGCGAACGCCGATCGCCTCCACTTCACCGCCTCGATGGGCGAGCTGCTCGCCGGCGCGCGGCTGCTGTTCTGCTGCGTCGACACGCCGCCGACCTACTCCGGCGACGCCGACCTCTCACGCGTCCGCGCGGTCGTCGAGCGACTGCCCGAGGGCTCCGAGCACGCGCTCGTGATGAAGAGCACGGTGCCGTCGGGGACCGGCGCCGCGATCCGCCGCGACATGCCCGGCCTCGCCTACGTCTCCTGCCCCGAGTTCCTCAAGGAGGGCTCGGCGGTCGACGACTTCCTCAACCCCGACCGGGTCGTGATCGGCGCCGACGGCGGCGCCGAGTGGGCCGCCGACGCGGTCGCCGACCTCTACGAGCCGCTCGGCGGCGAGCTCGTCCGCACCGACGTCGCCAGCGCCGAGATGATCAAGCTCGCCTCCAACGCCTACCTCGCGACCAAGATCTCCTTCATCAACGAGATCGCCAACGTCTGCGAGGAGGTCGGCGCCGACGTCACCGAGGTCGCCCGCGGCATGGGCCTCGACGAGCGGATCGGCGGTGCCTTCCTGAAGGCCGGGATCGGCTACGGGGGGAGCTGCCTGCTCGGCGGCGAGACGGTGCTGGTCCGTCGCGACAGGGAGCTCGGCCCGGCGCGGCTCGACGAGCTGTTCGGGCGGTTCGCCCGCGAGGCCGGCGCCGGGCTCGACGACGGGGTCGTGCGCCCCGAGAACCTCGCGGTCCTCGCCCGCGCCGATGACGGGAGCCTGCGATGGAGCCCGGTTCAGGCGCTGACCTCGCGTCCCTACGAGGGCGAGATCGTCGAGGTGAGGACCGCCGCCGGCGCCGGGCTCTCGACCACGGCCGACCACCCGTTCGCGGTCATCGATCCCGGCGATCAGTCGGCGCCGGCCCGGGTCCGGCTCGCCGGAGCGCTGACGACGGGAGACTGGCTGCCGATCGTCACGTCCGAGGTCGAGCAGCCCGCGGCGGCGGTGCCGGCCCCGTCGTCCCGAGGTTGCGGAAACCGGCCGGAGGAGCCAGTCGGCGCAATCTCGCGAGACGCCGTCCGCCGCGGGGTCCGGGGCACATCGGCGGTCCGGGTCGCAAGCGTGACCCGGCGTCCGTTCTCCGGCCGGGTCTTCTCGCTCGAGATCCCGGCGCCGCACCAGTTCGTGGCGACCGGCGGGCTCGTGACCCACAACTGCTTTCCCAAGGACGTCTCCGCGCTCAAGCAGCTCGCCGGCAACTCCGGCTACCACTTCCAGCTCCTCAACTCGGTGATCGAGGTGAACGAGCTGCAGAAGCGGCGGGTGATCGGGAAGCTGACGAAGCATCTCGGGGCGCTGGCGGGCAAGCGGATCGCGCTGCTCGGGCTCGCGTTCAAGCCGCACACCGACGACATGCGGGAGGCCTCGAGCCTGGTGCTGTCGGCGCGGCTGCAGGGCGAGGGAGCGGAGGTCGTCGCCTATGACCCCGTGGCCGAGGCGGCGGCGGCGGCGCTGCTGCCCTCGACCGAGCTCGCCGCGAGCGCCGGGGAGGCGCTCGCGGGGGCCGATGCGGCGATCCTCGTCACCGAGTGGCCCGAGTTCGCGGAGCTCGACTGGGCGGCGCTCGCCGCGACGATGCGCTCGGCGGTGATCGTCGACGGCCGCAACTTCCTCGACGGCGAGGCGCTGCGGGCGGCCGGGTTCGCCTACGAGGGCATCGGGCGCTGAGCATCGTCCGGCGAGCGCACGCGCCCGGTCTTCACCGCCCAAGGAATGCTGATCGGCCCGCGGATTCCGCGGTCCGATCGCAGCTCTTCGGCGGTCGCGTGCCCCGCACTACCCGATCTGGGGGAGGTTCCGCGGGACCCGGTCTCCTCGCTGCCACATCCGAGCCTTGGCGCCCGGGCGCGCCGCGACGGTGTAGAAACCCCGTGCAATGCAGGCACTGATCCTCGTCGGCGGGCACGGAACGCGGCTTCGGCCCGTCACCCTGACGGTGCCGAAGCCGGTGATCCCGCTCGTCGACCGGCCGTTCCTGCGCTACATGATCGACTGGCTCGCCCGGCACGGGGTCGATGACGTCGTCATGGCCTGCGGCTTCCGCACCGACGACATTCGCGACGTGCTCGGCGACGGGGGCCCGGACGGGCCGCGCCTCCGCTACGTCGAGGAGCCCGAGCCGCGCGGGACGGCCGGGGCGATCAAGTTCGCCGAGGACCTCCTCGACGACACCTTCTTCGCGCTGAACGGCGACGTCCTCACCGACCTCGACCTGACGGCGCTGTGGCAGCGGCACGAGTCGAGCGGCGCCCGGGCGACGCTCGCCCTCTACCCGGTCGCCGACCCGACCGCCTACGGCCTCGTCCGCCGCACGCCCGACGGCGAGATCACCGGCTTCCTCGAGAAGCCCGACCCCGCGGACATCGACACCGACGAGGTCTCGGCCGGCGCCTACGTGCTCGAGAAGGAGATCCTCGAGCTGGTCCCCGGCGGGGTCGACTTCTCGATCGAGCGCTCCGTCTTCCCCGGGCTCGTCGGCAAGGGCCTCTACTCGCGTCGGCTCGAGGGCTACTGGATGGACATCGGCACCCCCGAGCGCTACCTCGACGCCTGCTGGGACATCCTCGCGGGCAAGGTCCGCTCCGAGCCGGGGGGGATGGTCGACGGGCTCGGCCGCTACGTCGCGACGAGCGCCGTCGTCGACCCGAGCGCCGAGATCGCCGCCCACGCCTTCGTCGACGACAACGCCGCCGTCGGGGCCGACGCCGAGGTCGGCCCGAAGGCGGTGATCGGGATCGGGACGCAGGTCGGGGCCGGCGCGCTGATCGAGGCGTCGGCCCTGCACCCGGGCTGCTTCGTCGGCGACCGCGCTGTCGTCCGTGGCTCGATCCTTGCCGCCGACGCCGTCGTCGAGGCGGATGCGCTCGTCCCGTACGGCTCCGTGGTCGGCGCCGCGGCGACCGTGACGGCCGGCGCCGCGCTCGAGCCCGGCGCCCGAGTCCAGCCCGGGGAGCGGGAATGAGCGACCTCGGCGACCGCCTTGCCCACCTCGATTCCGGAGATCAGCTCGAAGCGGCGCTGGCGCTCCCCGACTTCCTCCGCGACGCGCTCTGGCGGGTCGGCTCGGCGGCGATCGACCCGATCGACGCGACCGGATTGATCGTCTGCGGCATGGGCGGGTCGGCGATCGGCGGCGACCTCGCCGCGGCGGCGCTCGGGTCGCGCCTGTCACGGCCGCTCGACGTCGTCCGCGCCTACGGGGTGCCCCCCTGGACGCCCCCCGACCGCGCGATCCTCTGCTCCAGCTACTCGGGCGGCACCGAGGAGACGCTCGCCTGCTACGACGCCGCCGAGGCGGTCGGCGCCTCACGAATCGTCGCCACGACCGGCGGCGCGCTCGGCGCGGCGGCCCGCCGCGACGGCGTTCCGGTGATCGGGATGCCGGCCGGCCTGCAGCCGCGGGCCGCGGTCGCCTACACGTTCGCGATCGCGGCCGAGGTCGCGGCGCTCGTCGGCGCAGCCCCCCCGATCAGGACCGAGATCGACAGCTCGGGCGCCCACCTCGAGGCCGCGCGCGACGGGCTGCTGGCGACCGCCGCCGAGCTCGCCGACCGCCTCCACGGCTCGGTGCCGCTGATCTACGGCTGCGGGCTGACCGCCTCGGTCGCCTACCGCTGGAAGTGCCAGATCAACGAGAACGCGAAGCTGCCGGCGTTCGACCACGATTTCCCCGAGCTCGACCACAACGAGATCGTCGGCTGGGAGGGGGCAGGCGAGGACGCCTTCAGCGCCGTCTTCCTCGAGGACCAGGACCAGCACCCGCGCGAACGCCGGCGGGTCGAGCTGACCGCCGAGCTGATCGCCGGGCATGCCCACGACGTGGTCCGGGTCGAGACCCGCGGCGAGACCCGCACCGAGCGCCTGCTCTGGGCGGTCATGCTCGGCGACCTCGTCTCGCTCGAGCTCGCGGCCCGCGAGGGCGTCGACCCGACCCCGGTCGCGGTGATCGAGGACCTCAAGGACAGGCTCGGGCGCCCGTAGATATCGTCCGCCGATGCGCGCGATGGTCATGGCAGCGGGGCTCGGGACGCGGTTGCGACCGATCACGAACGCGATCCCGAAGCCGGTCGTCCCGGTCGGCAACGTCGCGATCGTCGAGCAGCTGGTGCGGCTGCTGGCCGCGCACGGGGTCGACGAGGTGATCGCGAACCTGCACTGGTTCCCCGACCGGGTTCGGGCCCGGCTCGGTGACGGCTCGGCGCTCGGCGTCGAGATCAGCTACCGGCACGAGGAGGAGCTGCTCGGAACCGCCGGCGGCGTCCGCAACGTCGCCGACTACCTGACCGCCCCGGGCGAGGACTTCCTCGTGCTCGCCGGCGACGCCCTCACCGACGCCGACCTCGGCGCGCTGATCGCCGCCCACCGGGCGAACGACGGCGTCGCCACGCTCGGCGTCAAGAAGGTCGCCGACGTCGGCGAGTACGGCGTCATCGTCACCGGATCCGACGGCCGCGTGCAGGGATTCCAGGAGAAGCCGGACCCGGCCGAGGCCCTGTCGGACCTCTGCAACTGCATGATCTACGCCTTCGGCCCCGAGCTGTTCGACTACTTCCCGTGCGAGGAGATGGCGGACCCGGTCGACTTCGCCAACGACGTCTTCCCGGCGCTGCTCGCCGCGGACGTTCCCTTCCACGTCCACGAGATCGACACCTACTGGAACGACGTCGGCACGCTGCCCGAGTACCTCCGGGGCAACCTCGACGCGGTCACCGGAGCGGTCGCGCTGCCGCGGCTCGGGGGCGAGCTCGGCGAGGGGGACGTCCCGGCCGGGATCGCCGCCGGCGAGGGGGTCGTGGTCGAGGGTCCGGTCCTGTTCGGCGACGGCTGCGAGATCGGCGCCGGGGCGGCGCTCACCGGCCCGCTCGTGATCGGCCCCGGCGCGTCGGTCGGCGCCGGGGCGCAGGTCAAGGAGGCGCTGCTTCTGCCCGGAGCGGCGGTTCTCCCCGGCGGCATCCTCGCCCGCGGCATCGCCGGCGACGCCGCCCGGCTCGCGGCCGGCGACTGGTGAGGGGGCGGCGTTGAGCGGGCGCAGCCGGCTCGTCCGCGTGCCGGCCTCGACCGCCAACCTCGGGCCCGGCTACGACATCCTCGGCGCCGCCCTCGCCGACGAGCTCGAGCTCGAGGTGACCGAGACGGGGGAGTTCGGGATCGTCTCCGAGGGCATCGACGCGCCCGCCGACCGCAGCAACCTGGTCGTCCGCGCCTTCGAGACGCTGCATCCCGCCGACCGCGTCTCGTTCCGGGTCCGCAGCGCGATCCCCGCCGCCCGCGGCCTCGGCTCGAGCGCCGCCGCGATCCTCGCCGGCCTGCTCGCGGCCGACCACATGTTCGAGCTCGCCAACGACCGCGAGGAGATTCTCGACCGGGCGACCGCGATCGAGGGTCACCCCGACAACGTCGCCGCGGCGCTCTACGGCGGGATCACCCTCTGCCCGCCGGCCGGGCCGGGCGCTCCGCAACCGGCGCCGGTCCGTCTCGCGCCGCCCGAGGGCGTCGAGGGCATCCTCGTGATCCCGCGCGAGGAGGTGGCGACGAGCGCCGCCCGGGCGGCGCTTCCCGACCGCTATCCGCTCGCCGACGTCACCCACAACGTCGCCGCGGCCGCCCAGCTCGTCCTCGGGATCGAGCGCTCCGACCTCGACCTGATCCGGGCCGGGCTCGCCGACCGCGTGCACCAGCCCCACCGCGCGGCTCTCTACCCGCGCTCGATCGAGCTGCTCGAGCGCGCTGCTGGGCTCGGCGCGCTCGGCGCGACGATCTCGGGCGCCGGCCCGACCGTCCTCGTCTGGGCCTTCTGGCAGTCGGACCCCGGGCTGCTCGAGCGCCTCGGCGAGCTCGCCGCGGGCTGGGCGGACGTCCGCCGCGCCCAGTTCTCCCCCCGCGGCGCCCGCGTCGAGATCGCCTGACCGGCCCCGGCGGCCGCCTCAGGCGAGCAGGCGCGGCGGCAGCGTGTCGCGGCGGACCTGCTCGAGGCGGCGGGCGCGGTCGCTCATCCCGAGCCGCTCCAGCACCTCCCCGGCGAGCGCGATGTAGTCGGCTCCCCGCTCGGGCCGGTAGTCGAGGATCGGCCGGGCCCGCTCGGCCGACTCGGCGTAGGCGATCGACTGGCGGATCACCGTGTTGAAGACCTTCTCCGGGAAGCGCTCCTCGAGCGCCTCGAGGGTCTGGCGCGCGTGCCGCGTCCGCATGTTGGCGATGTTGAGGAGGACCCCGAGCAGCTCGAGCTCGGGGTTGAGCGTCTCGCGGGCGAGGTCGAACACCTCCATCGCCTGCTCGACGCCCTGCAGGGAGAAGTGCTGGGCCTGGGTCGACATCAGCGCGTGGGTCGAGGCGACGAGCGCGTTCACGGTCAGCAGCCCGAGCGTCGGCGGGCAGTCGATCAGGATCAGGTCGTGACGGCGCTTGAGCTCGCGCAGCGCGTTCCGCATCGTCACCTCGCGGCCGATCTTGCCGGCGAGCACGAGCTCCGACTCGGCCAGGCCGAGGTTGGCGGGGACGACCGCGCCGTGGACGGCGTCGCTCGCCCGCGCCTGGCCGGCGAGGACGTCGGCGAGGGTGGGCTCGGCGGCGGGGTCGACGTCGAAGTAGTCGGAGAGGTTGCCCTGCGGGTCGGCGTCGATCGCGAGCACGTCGAGCCCGGTCCGGACGAGGACGTCGGCGAGCGAGCGCACCGTCGTCGTCTTGCCGGTGCCGCCCTTCTGCGACAGCACCGCGATCGTCACCGACATCGGCTGATCCCGTCCCGGGGGAGTCGCGGCTCGACCACGGCCGCGACTATAGACGCGATTCGCCTCCGCGCGGGGACGCCGATCGATCCATCCCGCCCCGGGCCGGCGCGGATAGACTCGCGCGACGATGGGCCCGGTCAGCGCCGAGATCGACATCGACGCACCGCGCGAGCGCGTCTTCGCGATCCTCGCCGACCTCTCGAACCGCCCCGCCTTCTGCGATCACTTCCAGCGCGAGTTCCGGCTCCAGCGGATCGACCCGGTCGGCGTCGGCGCGACCGCGCGGTTTCGGGTCGAGGCGCCGTTCTTCCACTTCTGGATGGAGTCGGTGCTCGAGACCGTCGAGGCTCCGCACCTGATCGTCGAGCGCGGCAGGGGGGCGCGGATCGACCGGATGCCGGTCGGCACCTCCTGGGAGCTGAGCGAGGCCGGGGGCGGCATGACCGAGGTCAGGGTCGGCTTCTGGACCGAGCCGCGGCATCACCTCGACCGCTTCAAGGACGCCCTGATGCCCGCCGGCTGGCACCGGCGGCAGTGGCGCCGCGCGCTCGAGCGGCTCCGCGGGATCGCCGAGGGAGAGGACCGGATCGAGCGCCTCCACGTTGCCGGCGCGAGCCCGCTTTGAGCCCGGCGCCGATAGACTTCCGCCGCCCGATGCGCCGCCGAATCGCCATCCTGCCGCTGCTCGTCCTCGCCCTCTTCGGGCTCGCCGTGGCGATGTCGGGATGCGGCGAGGAGGAGACCGCCGAGGCGAAGGAGGGGGAGCCCCTCGAGCTCGGGGAGCTCTCCTACAACATCCAGATTACGCGCGAGATGAACCGGTTCTCGCCCGAGGACGCCGCCTATCTCGAGGGTGCGCCGGTGATCCGCCCCGACCAGGAGTTCCTCGGGGTCTTCATGCAGGTCACCAACCAGGGCGAGGAGGAGGCGGTGGTGCCCGGCCCGCTGCGGGTCATCGACACCCGCGGCACGGTCTACCGGCAGCTGCCGCTGCGGAACGAGTGGACGCTGAAGCGGGGCACGCCGATCGCGCCCGGCGACACCCTTCCCGGCCCCGAGACCGTCGCCAGGAACGGATCGATCGAGGGCTCGCTCGCGCTCTTCGTCGTCGATGAGTCGGCGAACGAGAACCGCCCGCTCGTCCTCGAGATCCCCGGCCCCGATGAGCACGGGGAGATCGTCCTCGACCTCTAGGCCGAGCCGTCCCGGGGCCCGGCGGTGAGCGTCGGGCTCGTCCGGGCGGCGCTCCTGCTCGCCGCCGTCGCGGCGGTCGAGATCCTGCTCGGCCTCCTCGGCACCGCCGCCGACGTGATCGCGCTCGCCGCGATCGTCCTCGCGCTGGTGGCGACGGCCCCCGCCGGGCGCTCCGGAGCCGGCTGGTGGTCGCTGCTCGCCGCCGGAGCATGCTTGTCGGTGCTCGGGGCGCTGCTCGCCCTCGTCACCGAGCCGGTCGGGGGCGTCGTCGCCGTGCTCGGCGCGGTCGCGGTGCTGGCGGCCGCGGTGCTGGCGGCCGCGGCGTCCGGCTTTCCCGTGCGGGCCTGAGCGGCGGCCTCAGGCAGCGGACGCGAGCCGCTCGCGGACCTTCGGGAAGAGGACGTTGTTCTCCTCGTGGATGTGGCGGTGGAGCTCGAGCTCGAGCTCGGCGAGCTCGTGCAGGAGGACCCGGTGCGTGTTGCAGTGGGCCCGTTCGGGTCGGTAGTCGCCGCCGAGCTCCCTGAGCTCGGCGAGGGCCGCGCCGGTGGCGCCGTGGTCGTCCTCGAGGTGGGGGAGCAGTCGGCGATCGAGCCCGGGGGCGCCGTCGCCGCGCTCGAGCTCGCGGCAGGCCGGGAACAGCTCCCGCTCTTCGACCCGCATGTGGTCGAGCAGCTCGGAGCGGGCCTGCTCGTAGCGCCGCTGCAACGGCACGACGGCGGGATCGTCGGCGCCGTGGGCGCGGACGACCTTGTCGAGCAGCTCGGAGATCCGCTCGAGCCGGGCGGGCAGCGGCCGGTGGTGCTCCTCGACGATGTGCTCGCACAGCTCCCCGATCGACGCGCGCGAGACGTCGTGCGCCGCCCGGCCGCCGCCGTCGACCCCGATCGAGTCGAGCACCCTCGCGATCGTTTCGGGATCGAGGCCGCGCTCGCGGCAGGCCTCGGCGAGCGTCTTGCCGCCGCCGCAGCAGTAGTCGAGGCCGAGCCCCTCGAGGACCGCCGCCGCCGCGGGCCGCTCGGCGACGATCCCGCCCAGCGTCGCGGCGGTCGCGGTCGGGGTCTGCTCGGCGCTCGGCACGCGGGCAAGTTTACACAAACACGACTGTGTAAATTACCGTCGATGAGCAGCGCCGGATACGAGCCCGAGGCGGCCTCCGCGACCCTTCCGGCGGACGGCGCGAGCGGCGCCGGGCCCGCCATCGATCCCCGCGCGGCGACCGAGGGCCTCGACGAGCGGCTGGCCCCGGTGTTCGAGGCGGTCATCCGCCGGAACCCCGGCGAGGCCGAGTTCCACCAGTCGGTGCTGCGGGTGCTGGAGACGGTCGCGCCGGTGGTGCACCGGCACCCCGAGTACGCCGAGGCGAAGCTGCTCGAGCGGATCAGCGAGCCCGAGCGGCAGATCATCTTCCGCGTCCCCTGGAGCGACGACTCCGGCCGGGTCCACATCAATCGCGGCTACCGGGTCGAGTTCAACAGCGCCCTCGGCCCCTACAAGGGCGGCCTGCGCTTCGCGCCGTCGGTGAACGCGAGCATCGTCAAGTTCCTCGGCTTCGAGCAGGTGTTCAAGAACGCGCTCACGGGGATGCCGATCGGCGGCGGCAAGGGCGGCGCCGACTTCGACCCGCGGGGGCGGTCGGACGCCGAGGTGATGCGCTTCTGCCAGTCGTTCATGACCGAGCTGCACCGCCACCTCGGCGAGCAGACCGACGTTCCCGCGGGCGACATCGGCGTCGGCCGGCGGGAGATCGGCTACATGTTCGGGCAGTACAAGCGGATCACGAACCGCTACGAGTCGGGGGTGATGACCGGGAAGGGGCTCTCCTGGGGCGGGGCCCGGGTGCGCGAGGAGGCGACCGGCTACGGGTGCGCCTACTTCGTCGCCGAGATGCTGACGACCCGCGGCGAGTCCCTCGGGGGGCGCCGGGTCGCCGTCTCCGGCTCCGGCAACGTCGCGGTCCACGCGATCGAGAAGGTCCAGCAGCTCGGCGGACGCGTCGTCGCCTGCTCCGACTCCTCCGGATACGTGCACGACCCCGACGGCATCGACGTCGCCCTGCTGAAGGAGGTCAAGCTCGCCGAGCGGGCGCGGATCGGCGAGTACGTCCGGCGCCGCGGGCGCCGCGCCCGCGGCTTCGCGGGCGGCAGCGTCTGGGAGGTGCCGTGCGAGATCGCGCTCCCCTGCGCGACCCAGAACGAGCTCGATGCCCGCGCCGCCCGCCGGCTCGTCGACAACGGGGTGATCACGGTCGCCGAGGGCGCGAACATGCCGACCACGCCGGACGCGGTGCGGCTGCTGCGCGAGGCGGGCGTCGCGTTCGGCCCGGGGATGGCCGCGAATGCCGGCGGCGTCGCGACCAGCGCCCTCGAGATGCAGCAGAACGCCTCCCGCGACTCCTGGAGCTTCGATCACACCGAGGAGCGCCTGATCGAGATCATGAGCGACATCCACGCGGCCTGCCGGGAGACGGCCGCCAGCTACGGCGCCCCCGACGACTACGTCACCGGGGCCAGCATCGCCGGGTTCCAGCGGGTCGCCGACGCGATGCTGGCGCTCGGCCTGGTCTGAGGCCGGTCCGCCGGTCTCAGAGGCCCGCGGCGAGGATCTGCCGGGCGATCGGGGCCGCGACGGCGCCGCCGTCGCCGGGCGCGTTGACGACCATCACCGCCACCGCGAGCCTCGGGTCGTCGGCCGGGGCGAAGGCGGTGAACCAGGCGTCCACGTCCTGCTCCTGCTCGGGGTCGGTGACCGGCCGGCCGTCGCTGGTCCCGAGCTCGGCGGTCCCGGTCTTGCCGGCGACGGTCGCGTCCGGCAGTGCCCCCGCGCTGCCGGTGCCCGACGCGACGACGGCGACCATCATCTCCTTCATCTCGGCGGCGACCTTCGGGCTCATCACCTCGACGTCCGGGTAGTTCCCGCTCAGCTCCGGCGCTTTCACCATCGCCGTCGGCGAGCGCACGCCCCTGTTCGCGATCGTCTGCGAGACCGACGCCATCTCCAGCGGGGTGGCGAGGACCTCGCCCTGGCCGATCGCGCTGACCGCGACCTCGACCTCGCTCTCGAGCGGGTTCGGGATCGTGCTCTCCGGCGGGCGCGTCAGCGCCAGCGCCTCCGGGTTGTAGATCGTCGGCGGCGAGTTGAACCCGTACTGCTCCGCCTCCTCGACGAGCTTCTCGCCGCCGATCCTGACCCCGAGCGGGGCGAAGACCGTGTTGCACGAGTGCGCGAAGCTGGCGACGAGGTCGCCGCCGCAGGCCTCGTCGTAGGCGTTGTCGATCTCACGGCCGCCGGCGACGGTGCTGGTCTGGACTGGGAACTCCTCGCCCGGCCTGGTCACGCCCTCCTCCAGCGCGGCGCTGGCGGTGACCACCTTGAACGTCGAGCCCGGCGGCTGCGGCGCCGAGAACGCGAGGCCGGCGAGGGCGAGGACGTCGCCGTCGCGGGCATCGAGGACGGCGGCGCCCCCGAACGTCGATCCGAGCGCCGCGGCGGTCGCGTCCTGCAGCTTCGCGTCGATCGTCGTCCGCAGCGGCTCACCCGGCGTCGGCGCCCGCCGCGCCAGCAACGTCCGCCCGCCCGCGCCGGCGGCCAGGAGCCTTCCGCCCGGCGTCCCGGATAGCAGCGGGTCGAAGGCGAGCTCGAGGCCGCTGGTCCCGGTGTCGGCATCCGCCGGGAGCCCGAGCGCCGCGATCTGCTCGGCCCGCTTGCGGCCTGCGGGGCCGGTCTCGCCGGTGACGATGCCGCCGGCGCCGTTGGTGACCCGCGCCGACGCCGGACCGCTGGCGAGGACCGAGCCGTCGGCGGCGAGGATCGGCCCGCGCTTGCCGAGCTTCGTCTCGGCGACGAGCTTCTCGCCCGGGTCGAGGCCCGGGAAGACGAGGTTCGGCTGCCAGCTCACGCCCCCGTCGGCGACCGGGACCGCGACCTCGCCGGCGACCTCGCCGAACGCCCCCGTGGTCGCGGTCACCGGGACGGGGACGACGGTGTCGCCTCCGCGCTCCTCCTCGTCGCTCGGCTCGTCGATCTCGAAGGCGGTCGCGGTTGCGGTCGACGCCGCCTCGGCGTACGCCTTCTCGAGGTCCTCGGCCGAGTACCTGGCCGCCGATTCGGCGTCGAGCTCGTCGTGCATCGCCGCGTAGTCGCCGTCGGCCCAGGCGGATGCGAAGCGCTCGACCGCCTCACGCTCCGCCGAGTCGCCGGCGACGACGGCGCCGGCCACGAACGCGGCCGCGCAGAGCAGCCCGAGCGGGACGAGCAGCATCCGTCTCCGCCTGGCAACCTCGCTTGATCTCTGGCTCAAACCTCGAACGCGGAACGCCCGATTCGAGAGCAGGGGACGGGACGCCGCAGGGGCCACAGGCTACCGCCCGCGCCAGCGCCATCGTGGCGGCGGCGGCCGCGTGCCCGGGACGGAAAGCCGAGTAGCCATGCGGGTCCGTGCCGGTGCTTCGCTACGCTGGGCAGGTGGAAGCCCGCTCCGCCGAAGCAGGTTCCGATCCGCGTGCCGGCGCCCCGGCCCCGGTCTGCAGCCGCTACCACGAGGCGGTCGAGCTCGTCGGCCGCCGCTGGAGCGGAGCGATCCTGTTCAGCCTGATCGACGGCCCCCGCTACTTCAGCGAGGTGGCGGCGGCGGTGCCGGGGGTCTCCGACCGGCTCCTGTCCCGGCGCCTGCGCGAGCTCGAGTCCGAGGGCCTGCTCGAGCGCGCCGTGCACGACGGCCCGCCGGCCCGCGTCTCCTACGAGCTCAGCGCCTCGGGCGTCGCGCTCGAGCCGGCGCTGCGGGCGCTCTACGACTGGGCGCAGGCCTGGCGCACCGACGACTGACCGGCTCCTCGGGCCTCACCAGCGCCGCGGGTTGCCGGCCGGGATCCGGTCCGCGACGAGCTCGGCGTCGATCCGCTCGACCGCGCAGAGCGACGTCGTCGCGAGGTAGCGATCGAGCTCGCCGCTTCCGAGGGCGGCGAACGCCGCCTTCACCGTCGCCTCGTAGGCGGCGATGATGACGGCGCCCGGCGGCGCGACCGGGGCGTGATGCTCGGGCCGCGCCGCGTAGGTGTAGATGCGGTCGTACCCGTCCGCCGCGGGCCCGGCGACGGCGGCGCCGACCTCGACCCGGCGATAGCGGATCTCGCGGATGTCGAGCCGGGTGAGCTCCGCCTCCTCGACGGCGATCAGCGCCCCGTTCACGGAGCCGTCGGCGACCGCGACGTCGAGCCCGAGGACCCAGTCGGGGATCGAGCCGTCGGCGCGGCGGGCGAACGTCTTCTCGCTGGCGCGGTTGTCGCGGACGACCGTGAAGCCGCGCCTGAATCCCGTCAGCGTGGCCGGCTCCGGCGCGACCGGGCGGGAGAGGGTCTCGGCGGCGCTCGCGGCGGCGACAAGCGAGCCGTAGGCGAAGACGGCGGTGCTCACCGCGCGGTCTCCATCGTCCGCTCCGGCGGGTGGGGGCAGAGCCGCGCCCGGGCCGGGCAGTCGCGGCACAGCGTCGGCCCCGGATCGGCGGTGGCGGCGAAGTCCCCGGCGCGGATCCGCGCGATCAGCGCCTCGATCTCGAGGCGCCCGGCCGCGATCTGCTCCGGGCCGAGCGTCGCCACGACCGGCTCGGCCGGCGCCCGCAGGAAGCTGTAGGCGGCGACCACCTCCTCGCTGCCGGTCGCCTCGGCGATCGCCGAGGCGTAGAGCAGCCGCTGGAGCTCGTAGGCGGACGGCAGGGCCGCCTCCCGCCCGGCGATCGGGTCGGTCTTGTAGTCGACGAACAGCGGCGGCTCGCCCGGGCGGCTCACGAGCAGGTCGATCGTGCCACGAATCACCGTCGAATCGCCGCGCCCGATCCGGAACCGGACCTCGGGGCGGAAGGCGGCGCCCGCCTCGCGAAGGCCGCCGAGGAGCTCCGAGCCGAGCCAGCCCGCGACGAGCTCCGACGCGGCCTCCCCGGCGGTGCGCCCGAGCCCCTCGCGCCGCATCGTCGCCGCCACGAGCCCGGCCGGCGGCCGCCGCCACGAGCTCCGTGCCGACCATTCGAGCAGTGCGTGGACGGCCCGGCCGAACCGGGGCCCGCCCGGTCGCGGGGAGCGCTCGCGGCCGCCCTCCTCCCGGTCGCCTCCGAGCCGCAGGACCCGCTCGGCGAGGAACCGGTAGCCACAGCGCCGGTAGTCGGCGAGGGCGGCGTAGGAGAGGGTGCGGGCGGCCGCCGTCCCCCGTTCGGCCGGCGCCAGGATCGGCGGCGTGCCGCCGGGCGCCGGATCCCGGCGCCGCGCCGGCCGCGCGTCGAAGGCGAGGGCGGCCGCCCGCTCGCGGCCCGGCCCGGTGACGCGGATCCGGATCGGCGCGGCGGCGACCGGCGGGTCGGCGAGGCCGGGGAGCGCATCGGGGGCGGGGGCGGTGACTAGCTGCCCGTCGCTGCCGTCGACGCCGAGCGCGGGCAGCAGGGCGCCCAGCGCCGTCAGCTGTCGTCGCGGCTTCCCGGACGCGGCGAGGTCCCTGTCGGGGTCGAAGAGCCCGCTCAGGAGCAGGCGCGAGCGGGCCCGGCTCGCGGCCACGTAGACGAGCCGCCCCGACTCCTCGGCTTCGGCGTCGGCGGCCTCGTCGTTGAGCTGCCCGTAGCCGGCGACGTCGAGCGGCCCGGCGCCGGCCCGCGCCAGCCGCAGCCCGATTCGCGGGGCCGGCGCGGGCTCGCCGTCCGCCGGAGCGAACGCCAGGCGCAGCTCATCGCGCCGGCCGCCTCCGGCGAGCTTGCGACCGAGGTCGGCGACGGCCACGCAGTCGAACTCCAGCCCCTTGGCCGCGTGGACGGTCATCACCCGGACCCCGGCGTGGTCCTCGGCCGCCACGGCGGCCTCCGGCTCGCGGTCGGCCGTCGCCGTCCGCGCGGCCGCCTGCTCGAGGAAGCCGCGCAGGTCGCGGCCCTCGTGCTCCTCGTGCTCGCCGGCCAGCCGCACGAGCTTCATCAGGTTGGCGGCGCGGCGCGGCCCGTCGTCCATCTGCAGCGTCGCGAGGTCGTAGCCGAAGCTCTCGAGGGTGCGCTCGACGAGCTCGTCGAGCGGCAGCAGGGCGGCGGCCGCCCGCAGCCCGGCCAGCGTGTAGCGGAAACCGGCGAGCAGCTCGCGATCGCCGTCGCCGAGCCGCGCCGCCCAGCGCCGCTGCTCGGCGCGGCGCGCGGTCAGGTCGGGGTCCCGTTCGCCCTCGTCGTCTCCCGGCTCGTCGCCGGATCGGTCGAGCGCGGCCTCGATTCCCTGCCAGATGTGGCGCCCGCCGGCCACCCGCCGGAGGATCCAGAGCGCGTCCGGGGTGAGCCCGCAGGCGGGCGAGGCGAGCGCACCGAGCAGGGACTCGTCGTCGAGCGGGTTGGCGACGCAGGCGATCAGGTTGAGCGCGTCCGCCACCTGCTGGGAGGACCAGTAGCCGCGCCCGCCGACGACGTAGGGGTCGAGCCCGGCCAGCTCGAGCGCCTCGGCGTAGGCGTCGACATGGGTGAACGCGCGCAGCAGGAGCACCATCGAGCCCGGGTCGATGCCCTCGTCGGCGAGCTCGCGCAGGCGCCGGGCGAGCCCGCGCGCCTCCGCGACCCGGTTCTGCGGCGTGTCGGTCGCCGTCGTCTCGATCGCGGTGCCGGCCTCCTCCTCGCCCCAGCCCTTCGACCGCGTGAGCAGCACCTCGACCGCGGGTCCCGCCGGGCCGCTCGGGGCGGTCGCGGGCTTGCCGACGCTGAGCGGCCGGTAGCCGTCGAGCAGCGTCGCGCCGATCAGGTTGACCATTGCGAGGACGTCCGGGGTCGAGCGGAAGCTGCCGCTCAGGCCGAGCATCGCCGTGTCGCGCCCGCCGCTGCCGCTCGCGAGGCGCTCCCGCTCGCGCAGGAAGCTCTCCAGGTCGGCCCCGCGGAAGCCGTAGATCGACTGCGCCGCGTCACCGACCGTGAACGTCCGCGTCTCGGGCCCGGCGAGGGCGCGGACGAGCTCGAGCTGGACCGGGCTCGTGTCCTGGAGCTCGTCGACGAGCAGGTGGTCGAAGCGCGACCGCTGCGCGGCGGCGATCGCCTCGTTGCCCCGCAGGAGCTCGAGCGCGAGCAGCTGCAGGTCGTCGAAATCGACCGCGGAGCGCTCGGCCTTGCGCCGGCCGTAGCCGCCGGCGAACTCGATCAGCAGCCGCCCCAGGGCCTCGTAGCCGCGCGCGATCTCGGCCTTCTCGGCGGCGGTCGGCGGCTCCTCGCGGTTGTCGATGCCGCCGATCCGCAGCTCGGGCAGTCGGGGCGCCGCGATGCCGCGGTTACGGAGGTCGGAGTGGGCCGTCATGACGATCGCCGCGAGGCGCCCGCGGTAGCCGGCCGCCGTCAGGGCGACGGCGTCGTCGTCGGCGGCGAGCGCCGCCAGCGCCTCGTCGAACGCGGCCCGGGCGATCCGTCCCGCCTCGTCGGCGTCGAGGACGCGGAAGCGCGGGTCGAGCCCGGCCGCGACCGGGTGCGCCGCGAGCAGGCGCCGGCAGAACCCGTGGATCGTCGTGATCGCGGCCGACTCTCCGGCCCGCGCCGCCTCCTGCAGGCGGGCCCTCCGCGTCGGCTCGGCGGCGGTCGCCGCGCGGCGGGCGAGCTCGATCCGGATCCGGCGTCGCATCTCCGCCGCCGCCTTCTCGGTGAAGGTGAAGGCGAGGATCCGCTCCGGCTCAACCCCGTCGGCGTCGACCGCCTCGCAGTACCGGTCGACCAGGACCCGCGTCTTCCCGGTCCCGGCGCCGGCCTCGAGGAAGACGTCGCGTCCCCGTTCGCCGATCACGCGCGCCTGTTGAGCGGTCGGCGGCAGAATCGGGTCGGTCCCCGCGACCGGCGGCGGCCCCGCGCCCGGCTTCGCCGAGGCGGGCGGCTCCGCGGCGGCGGCGCCCGGCTCCGCGGCGGCCGGCTCGAGCCTGAGTTGCTCGGGCTCGCCCATCAGGCCTGCTCCTCGTCCTCGTCGTCCTCGTCGTCGCCGATCGGCACCCCGCGCTCGACCCGGCAGATCGGCGCCATCCCGCACCAGCGTGGGCAGGCGCCGCCGCGCGGGTTGCGATCGATCCGGCCGGCGCGGATCCCGCCGACCACGCGGGTCGCCTCCGCGAGGGCCTCGTCGACGATCTCCGCCAGCGTCCCGGGATCCTTGAAGTCGGTGTTGTAGTGGGCGGCCGTCCCGGCCGGGATCAGGCCCGCCTTGTGGTCCTTGTCGAGCAGGCCCCGCGGCCGGTCCTCCCTGCCCGCCCCGAGCGGGTTGTAGAGGCCGCCGATCGGCTCGAGCCCGAAGCCGCGCGCCGCGAGCATGTAGAGGGGGAGCTGCAGCTTCCCCTCTTCGACCAGCTTCGCGCCGGCGGTCACCTTCGCGCTCAGCTTGTAGTCACGGATGAGCGCGAAGCGGCCCTCGACCTCGATCCGGTCGATCGCGCCCCGGAGACGGAACGCCCCGAGGTCGGCGGGCGGGAAGCGGTCGTCGGGGCGATCCCCGAATCCCACCTCGAGCAGGTCCGGATCCGGCACCATCGGGCCGCCGGTCTCGGCGTCGCGGCGCAGGAACCGCGCGAGGACCGCATCGAGCCGCAGCAGCGCGATCGTCGCGGACGGGCTCTCCGGGTCCCAGCCGCGCTCGACCGCGACCTCGCGCACGACCTCGCGCGCCCGTCCGATCCAGCGCCCGACCGTCCGCGGGGTCGGCCGGGCCTCGCCCCCGGGGGGCTCGCGGAACAGCCGCTCCAGCGCCGCGTGGACGATGCCCCCGTTCTCGAGCGCCTCGGGGTCGGGCCCGATCCGCCGCGGTCCGAGCTCGTGGTTGACGAACCAGCGATAGGAGCAGAGGTGGTACTCCTCGATCGTCGAGGCGCCGAACAGCTCCAGCGCCCCGAGCTCGGCGAGGATGTCGGGATGGCCGAGCGGCCCGGGGGCGCGCGACGCCCGCAGGCGGCGCCGCGCCGAGCCCACCGCCTCGGCCGCGCGTTCGGCGATCCCGTCCGGGAGGTCCAGGGACTCTGCCCACGCCTCGACGTCGCCGCCGGCGGCGGCCAGCGACCGGGCGAGGTCGCCGAATGCGCTCGCCTCCTCGGGCGGCGGGACGAAGTCGGTCAGGGTCGCCCGCTCGACCAGCTCCGGCTCGAGCGGGTCGTCGGCGGGGTCGGGGGTTGGGGGCGGGGAGAGGAGATCGCGGACCTCGTCGACGAACGCGCTGCGCGGGGCCGCCGCCCCGGCCTCGTCGCTGGCCGGGTAGGAGAGGTACAGGCGGCGCTCCGGCCTCGCGACGCAGGCGTGGAAGAGGTAGCGCTCCTCGTCTGCGGGATCGCTGCGCGCGGGGAGGCCGAGGGCCCGGCGGCGCTCGTCGGAGAGCAGCGGATCGGAGCCGCGGGCCGCCGGGAACGAGCCGTCCGCGAGCCCCGCGAGGAAGAGGTGCGCGACGCGGGTAGCGCGCAGCCGGTAGGGGCTGAGGATCCGCACCCTGCCCTCGGTCGGGCCGCGCCAGAGCGGCACCCGGACGTGGGCGAGCAGGTCCGCGAGCGCGCCCGGCTCGCGCGGCGCGAGGTCCCCGAGCGCGACGACCTCCTCCAGGGCGCGCGCGGCCTCGGTCGCGGCCCGGAGCTCGAGCGCCGGCCCGCCGGAGGGGACGAGGCCCGACCGCAGGTGCGGCCGCTCGGCGACGTCGGCGGCGATCCGGGTCAGCGCCGCGGCGAGGGCGGCGGCGTCGTCGCCGGCCTCGCCGAGCGCGTCGAGCGCCCAGACCGTCCGCGGCTCCCCGCCGTCTCCGGCCCACTCGGCAAGCGCCTGCTCGGCGGTTCGCATCCGCCCGCGCAGGACGGCGCGCTCGAGCCAGTCGACCCGCTCGGGCCGTGCCCGGGCCGGCCGGCGGAGCAGCGATACGACGGTGCTCGCCGCCCCCTCGCCGCCGGTGATCCGCAGCAGCTCGAGCAGCGTGGCGCCGGTCGCCGTCTGCGCCAGCGACACGCTCGCCTCGGGCGCCAGCGGAACCCCGAGCCGGGTCAGGGTCTTGGCGATCGCAGGCGCCTGGCGGTCCGGGCTGCGAACCGCGATCGCGATCGAGTCCGGGTCCGCTCCGTCGGCGAGCAGGCGGGCGATCCGGCGGCCGATCAGCTCCGCCTCGCCGCGCTCGCCGGCGCCTTCGAGCAGTCGCAGCGAGCCGTCCGCGGCCGCCCTGGCGGCTCCGGGCTCGAACAGGTGGCGCTCGAGGTGCTCGAGCGTTCCCGGGCGGTCCCCGTCGGCTCGCCTCGCGCGCGTGGCGACGGCGGCGCCGAGCTCGTCCCGGAGGATGCCGAGGAGCTGGGCCCGCGCCGCCAGCGCCCGGCGGTCCTCGAAGGTCACGGTGACGGTCACCTCGCAGGCGCCCGCAAGCGCGCCGACGAGCTCGATCTGCTCGCGGGTCAGGTCGTCGTAGCCGTAGAGGAAGACCGGTCGCTGCGACCACGCCCCCGGATCGCCGCGCAGGGCGGCGGTCGTGCGGGCGGCGAGCTGGTGGTCGTCGCTCAGCCCGCGCTCGTCCCGGAGCGACTCGTAGGAGGCGAACAGCGCGGCGATCTCGCGCTCGTAGGCTCCGGCCGCCGCGGCCGCGGCGGCGAACGCGGCGGCATCCAGCCCCGAGGACTGCAGGTCGGTGAGCAGGTCCTCGAGCGCCGGCGCGAAGCCGCCGCTGCGGGACGAGCGCGAGAGGCGGCGGAGCGGCGTCGCGGCCGCCGCCGCCCGGGCGAGCCAGGCCCGCTGGGTCGTGCTCAGCCCGTCGGGCGCCGCGAGCCCCAGCGACCGGCCGACCTCTCGGAACAGGCCCGGGAAGCTTGTGACCGTGCCGCCGAGAACCCCGCCGTCCCCCGCGCAGAGCTCGCGCTCGAGGCGATCGACGTCGTCGCTGGTCGGGACGACCAGCACCGGCTCGCGCTCGATCGCCGCCCGGAAGCCCCCGAGCACCTCGCCGCCACGCCCGGAGCCGGGCGGCCCGGCGATCACGTTCAGGCCCATCGGCTCCGCTCTCTGCCCGCTCGGTCCATCCGCTCTGAGCATAGGTCGGGACGCGGCAGCGCCCGCTGACGGACGCGATCCGCGGCGGTCGACCGGAGCGGTCGATGGCGTCGCCTGGACGGCTCCGGGATCGGCCCCGGTTCCGTCAGGCCCCCCGTCTATCTTCGCCCCGTGCCGCTCTGCTTCATCGATCCCGCCGATGCGATCCGTGTGGTCGCCGACTCGGTCGGCCGTGAGGCGCGGCGCCAGCTCCTCGGCGAGGCCGTCCGCGCCTGGGTCGACGAGATCCCCGACGATGAGCTCGAGGCCCACTACGCGAAGGCGATCCACGAGCTCGATGAGCACGACATCTCGATGCTCGCCGCCTGGCACGCCTCGATGGACATCGCCCAGCCGATCCCCAACCGCGACTTCCTGATCAACGCCTTCGGCTCGCTCGGCCGCCACCGCCGCGAGGCGCTCAAGCTCGCCGCCGGCTTCCGCGGCGAGGAGGCCGTCGACCGCGGCCTCACCGAGGAGCGCGCCCTCGAGACCGTCCTCGACTGGCTCTCGCCCGGGCGCCAGGAGGAGCTGGCGGTCGAGGCGATGGAGCTCTACCTCTGGGACCGCGCCGGCTCCGACAACTGATCTGACGGCCTGAGAGTCGTCATATCGGCCTCCTCGTCGGCTCACGGCCCGCTTCGGCCGCTTCGCCTCCTGCGTCGGCCGATCTGACGCCTCTCAGGCTCGTCAGATCGAACGGGACCTCCTCGTCGGCTCACGGCCCTTCCGGTCATCGGGGGCGCTGGAAGAGCAGGCGGAGGCGGCGGACGACCTCCGCGGGCTCGTCGCGAATCTGGTCGGCCGTGAAGCGGACGGCGGTCCAGCCGGCGATCGCCAGGGCTTGATCGCGGTCGCGGTCGGCGTTGGCGCGGGATCGGCCGCCGTGGAAGGCATACCCGTCCACCTCGATGGCGATCCTCCGCCCCGGCCAGCAGAAGTCGACCTCGAAGGTCCTGGTCTCGACGGAGACCGGTGAGTTGACCCGCGGCGCTTCGATCCCCGCTCGGCGGCAGAGCCGGAGGAAGTAGAGCTCGACCTCGCTCCGAACGAAGACCGGCCCGGGACCGAGCACCGAGCGCAGGTTGGGACCGCCGCGGTGCCCGGGGTTCGCTGCCACCAGCTCATCGAGACGCCGCCGGTTCAGGATTCGCAGCGACTCCGCCACGACGAGGATCCGCTCGAGCTCGTCCGGGGGTTCCGACGCCGCGAGATCGAAGATGGTCCGGGCCGGGCTCGTGCACGGGATGCCGTGGCGGATCGACCGGTCGCACGGCGCGACCGAGCGGCGGTGGACGACGATGCCGTCGAGCCGATGAGGTCCGTCCGCGGCGACGGTCACGTGGGGCAGCGGGGGCGCCGGGACGAGGCGGTGGAGGGCGGCGGCCGGTCGATCGCTGAGCAGCGTCTCCGGTCCGCAGGCGAGGACCGCCGCGAGCCAGGTGCTGTACGAATCGAACGGCGGCGGCGCGAACGAGTAGACGCCCCGGAAGACGCGGTGGATGCGTCCTGCGGCCGCGCGGCTGCGAAGGGTCGAGGCGGGGATGCCGGCCGCGGCCGCCTGCGCGACCGTGAACAGGTGGCGGCGCCGGGAGGAGCCCTCCTCGAGCCGCCGGAACCGAGTGGGCGATTTCGACGAGCATTTCGTCGCTTTCGCCCGGTCGCCGTCCACGTGGGCGATGCTGCCGCCCGGCTGCGCGCCGATCAGCACGCGAAAGTGACATTCCGCGCCGTGATCCGCACGGTTTCGTGGATCCTCTCCGCCCCGGCTACAGGTCCCTGCCGTAGATCCTGTAGGTCTTGACGATCTTGCCGCCCATCGCCTCCATGCCGCGGTTCATCGGCTTGTTCGTCTCGAGGATCCAGCCGGTCTCGCCGCCGTGCTGGGGGGTCGAGGCGGCCATGTCGTAGTGGCGCTTGTAGAGGCCGGCGGCGACGCCGGTGTGCTGGTATTCGGGCTTGACCCCGAGGGCGAAGACGCGAACGGCATCGATCCGGCTCCGCGCCCGCAGCGCCTTCAGCCATCCGAACGGGAGCAGCCGCCCGTTCAGCTTCCCCAGCACCTGGTTGTAGTCGGGCAGGGTGAGCGCGACGCCGACCGGCTCGCCGTCGGCCGTCTCGGCGACCATCGCCCAGTTCTCGTCGATGATCGGCTTCAGCTCCTTCGCGTAGCGCTCGATCTCGGCATCTGTGAGCGGCACGAACCCCCAGTTCTTCTCCCAGGCGGCGTTGTAGATGGCCATGAAGCGGGCGATCTCGCCGGCCATGTCATTGCGGCGCATGCCGCGGATCGTGATCCCGTGCTCGGGCTCGAGCTTGTCGGCGAGCTCGAACAGCACCGGCATCACCTCGCTGCGGCCGTCGACGTGGAGGCTCCACTTGTAGAGGTCCATCGCCTTGACGAAGCCGTTCGCCTCGATCAGGCCGCCGTAGTAGGGGTGGTGCCAGTTCTCGAGGATCTGCGGTCGTAGCTCGTGGCCGGCGACGAGCAGGCCGCACTCGTGGTTGGTCGAGAAGTCGAGCGGGCCGATCGCGTGGTCGCGGCCGCGCTCTCGCAGCCAGGCGCAGGCGGCGTCGAGCAGCGCCGTCGCGACCGCCGGGTCCTCCTCGCACTCGAAGAAGCCGAACTGCCCCCAGTCGTTTCCCTGGAACTCATTGAAGCGACGATCGACCTGGGCGCTGATCCGCCCGACCGCCCGGCCGCCGGAGCGGGCGAGGAAGTACTCGGCCTCGGCGTGCTCGAAGTAGGGGTTGTGGGCGCGGTCGAGGTGGCGCTTGCGCTCGCTGATCAGCGGCGGCACCCACTGCTCGACGCCCTCGTAGAGCCGGAACGGGAGCATGATGAACTCGCGCAGGTCGGCCCGGCCCGCCACCGGGCTGACGATCGGCTCACTCATCGAGCGCCGACCTTATCTCCGCGATCGCCTGCGCGTTGTCGCGCAGGTGGACGGCCTGGATGCCGAGCGCCGCGGCGGCCTCGCAGTTGACCTCGGTGTCGTCGATGAACAGGCAGGCGCCGGGGTCGATCCCGCCGAGCCGCTCGAGCGTCAGCTCGTAGATCTCGGCGTCGGGCTTGCGCATCCCCACGACCGACGAATCGACGACGAGCTCGAAGATCTCGTCGACCGGCAGCATCGCCCGCCAGATCGGCTCCCACTCGCGGACGTTGTTGGTGAGGATCGCCATCCGGTACCCGCGCCCGGCCAGCGACCTCATCTCCGCGATCATCTCGTCGTTCGGGTCGAGCCCGTCGAAGTAGGTCTCCCCGAAGCGGTGCAGCGCCGGCCGCTCGCCGCGGATCGGCTCGAGCTCGTCGCCGAGGATCTCGAGGAAGCGGCCTTCGCTGATCCGCCCGCACTCGAGCTCGAACAGCGGGTTGCGCCCCCCGAGCCGACCGGCTCCGGATGCGATCGCCGCTCCGAGCTGCTCCAGGGTCACGCCGGTGTCCTCCTGAAAGCGCGCGAACGCGCCGAGCAGCGGCGAGGTGAGGACGCCGCCGAAGTCGCTGATGACGGCGCGGATCGGCACGGGACGGGATTCTGCCCGAGCGGCCGCACCGGTTGCGTCCGGGCGCTCAGGCGCGGAGGATCTCGTAGCCGCCTGCCGCCGCCTCGCCGTCGATGCCCCAGGCGAAGCGGGCTGCCTCGAGCCGTCCGTAGGGGGTGGCGAGCCCGCCCGCGACGACGCTGCGCCCGGCGCCGCGCTCGGCGATCTCGGCACCCTCGGCCCAGAGCTCGAGCGTCGCCCTGACGTGGGCGCCGGTGCCGTCGTACTCGGTCGAAAGCAGTGGCTCGACATATTCCAGCGGCTCCTCGCGGGGAGCGATCCTGGCGGCCCCGACCAGCTCCTCGCCGTGCTCGCGGGCGCCCTCGGGGCGGAGCGCGACGAGGACGAGCAGCTCGCTTCTTGCCGTCACCGCCCAGACGGTGCGGATCGTCGACCAGCCTTCGTCGGGGAGCTCCCAGGCGACCCCGGGTCCCGATGCCGGGGCGGCGGGGCCGGTGGTCGAGGCGGCGATGCCGTGGACGCTCATCGTCGCCCCGTCGACCGCGAAGCCGAGCGCCGGCCCGGCCGGGCTCCAGGCGACCTCCAGCGGTCCCAGCTCGCCCTCCAGCCGCGCCCGCCCCTGCTCGAGCGGGGCGTCCGCTGTCGCCTCGACCGGCTCGCCGTCGCCGAGCGCGAGCGCCCGCGCGCCGACGGACCCCGCCAGCAGCGAGCAGTAGCTGCGCTCGCCGCCGAGCAGCGAGATCGACCTCAACGCGGGCTCTCCTCGCCGCGGCCGAGCTCGGCGCCTTCGGCCGGGATCTCGCGGGCGCTGCCGTCGTAGTCGTAGTCGCGGCGGGCGGCGCGCGGGGGCGCCTCGCCGCGCCCCGGAACGGGCCCGGTCCCGTTGCGCCGCCAACCGGCCGGCCGGCGGTCGTAGAGGAAGAAGACCGTCCGCGCCGGGCCGACCCGTCGCGCGACCGCGAGCATGAACCGGCGCAGGGCCGCCCGGCTCGGCGGGATCAGGAGCAGGAAGCCGGCGATGTCGGTGATGAACCCGGGGCTCATCAGGAGCGCCGCGCCGAAGATGATCGCGGCGCCGTCGTAGACCTCCTTCGCCGGCACCCGACCGGTCCCGAGCGCCTCCTGAAAGCGCCGCCAGGCGCTTCGCCCCTGGGCGCGCAAGAGCCACGCACCGAGGAAGCTGTCGATCAAGAGCAGCGCGATCGTCGGCCACACGCCGATCGCCCCGCCGACCTGGATGATCAGGTAGAGCTCCGCGATCGGCAGCACGATGAAGAGCAGGACCAGGAACAGGACCACGCCGCCAGCGTAGAGAACGGGCTGTTTCGAGCGAACCCGCGCCCCGCTTCGGGGCCGCCCGCAGCGGCGTGCTCCAGCCTAAAGTTGACAATTTTCCTAATTTCTTTCAACTTTGTGATACCCTGCACCGGTGAAGAGCAGCGAGCGCACCCAGTGGCTGCTGCGGAACGTCGCGCGTCTGCGACGTTCGCAGCAACGACACCGGCATGACCCGGACCTCGCGGCCATCCGGGTCGACCTCGAGCTGGAGCTCGGCGAGACCGTGTCGCGCCGCGCCGCTGCGCGCTTCCTCGGGGTCAGCCACGCAGCGCTCGACCGCTGGATCGACCGGGGTGACATCCCGCTGGTGCCGACGCCCAACGGTCGCACGCAGGTGCCGGTCGGGGCGCTCCTGGTTCTGCGCGAGCGGGTCGAGGAGAAGCGGGTTCACGGCGACCGGCGGCGACATCACCTGGAAGCGGTCCTGAAGGAAGACCACGAGCGGGCTGAGCGGATGCGCCCTGAGCGCTACGTGCCGAACGAGGACGGGAGCTTCGGTCATCAGCGTGCTGAGCGGCGCGGCCTCGCCTACCACCGCGTGGTCGCCGCGCGACTGACCGGGAACCTCGTCGACGACGCGCGACAGCGGGCGCTCAGGTGGATCCGCGAGGGGCGGCTTGACCATCGGTACGGCGAGCGTTGGCTCGAACTGCTCTCGGAGCCGATCCCGGTGATCAAGGAGGCGATCGTCGAGGACAGTCGAAGGGGCCGCGACCTGCGGCAGAGCTCCCCGTTCGCCGGTGCCCTGACCGGTCGGGAGCGCCGGCGCCTGCTCGAGGCCGTCGGCTGATGAATCGAGACCAGTTCGACCACGTCATCCGGGCCGCCGCCGCCGTCGTCGAAGAGGCGGACATCGTCGTCATCGGAAGCCAGGCAATCCTCGGCTCGGAGCCCGACGCGCCCGAGCAGCTCCTGCGCTCGATCGAGGTCGACGTCTATCCCAAGCAGAGCCCGGAGCGCGCCATTGAGATCGACGGAGCGCTCGGCGATGGATCGCAGTTCCACGCGACATTCGGCTACTACGCGCGCGGGGTCGGACCGGAGACGGCCGTTGCGCCCTCCGGATGGCAGGGGCGGCTCGTGGTCATCGAGGTCGAAGGGCGTGCCGGCTCCGGTCAGCGAGTCAGCGCTCACTGCCTCGAGCCGCACGACCTGATCCTCGCCAAGTGCGCTGCCGGCCGAGACCGCGATTGGGACTTCGCCGGCCACGCGCTGGCAGCCGGCGTGGTCGAGCTTCAGACGCTTCTGGACAGGGCTGCCGACCTCCCGGTGTCCGATGCCCGGCAGGCGAGGGTCCGCAAGCGCCTTCGAGCGCTCGACCCATAGGGAGGGCCTCAACCGTCGGCAGGCCGGCGGGTTGCCGCGGGTCGGACCCGTCGGTCCGCTAACTTGACCCCATGACCGAAGCCACCAGAGTGACCGAGGAAGAGGTCTACGAGGCCCTCGAGGAGGTCATCGACCCCGAGCTCGGCCTCGACTTCGTCTCCCTCGGCCTCGTCTACGACGTCGAGATCGAAGACTCGACCGACGTCTACGTCACCTTCACCCTGACCACCCCCGCCTGCCCGATCGGCCCCCAGGTCTCCGAGCAGATGAAGGAGTTCGTCGGCGACATCGACGGCGTCACCGCCGTCTTCCCGAAGATGGTCTTCGACCCCCCGTGGTCCCCGGAGATGATGTCCGAGGACGCTAAGTTCGCGCTGGGGTTCTGAGCCTCGTTCCCAAGCGGAGTTGCGCGATCCGGTCGGGCGGATCGCGAAGCTCGAAGAGCCTTCCAGCCAGGTGCGCTTCGGCGGTCACCGAGCCGCGGCGAACGGCTTATGCACCCATAGAGCGGCTTCCCCGGGCGGGTTCGGCGTTCGGTTGAGCTCTCGGTGAGCTTTCGGCACGCGCCGGTCTTGATCGGTGACGTTGAGCCGGCCAGGGTGGGCGCATGTCCGACCACGAGCCGATCCACGTCACCGTTCCCGGCAGCCCCGACGATCCCCGCGCTCCGCGCGACGTCCCCGAGGGGGTGATCGTCCATTACGTGCCCGAGCTTCATCCGGACGACGTCTGCGTCGTCGACGGGATTCCGATGACATCGCCGTCGCGGACGCTGATCGACCTCGCCGAGGTGATGGACGCGGCCGAGCTCCGCGAGTGCTTCGCGAACGCCCGCGAGCTGGGGCTCCTCGATCTCGAGGAGCTTGCCGCGGCTCGCGCCCGGGTCGAGTGGCGACCGTCGCTGGCGATGCTCGATGAGGTGATCGCGGAGTTCAGCTGAGGCGCGGCGCTGCCGTGCCGAGCGCTGGTGCCGAGCCACCCCCGGGCACCGGCTCCCGGCACGCTGAGCTCTCGTCGGAGCCAGGTTTGATCAACGGTTCGCGGCGTCGCCTGACGAGCCGGGCCTCGGGGTCGCCACCCAGCTCGTCCGCCAGCTCGCCGACCCGCGGCCCGCGGACCCGTCGGTCAGCCGCGAGCTCGACGCGTATCGCAACCTCTCGGGCGAGTGGACGAGCTGGAGCCATGTCCGCGGCGTCTGTGCGGAGCTCGCCGACGCCATCCTCGCCGCCGAGGGTCGGCGACCGTGACCGTGGCGTTCAGGAACGTGAGCTCGCGCCCCACCGACCCGGTCGAGGATTGGTCCACGGAGGCGGTGCAGGCGGCACTGGAGCGCGGCGACCTCGCCGAGTGGAGGCTGCTGGTCGGCGCCGTCGGTGCCGATCCCTGGGGCCGGAGCGCCCGTCAAATCGAGGAGGTGCTCGGCCACTCGCGCCCCTACGGGACCGCCGAGCTCCTGGAGCGCGCGATCGAGGCTGCCCGCGCACGTACCGGGACCGAGGAGCGAGCGGCGGTGGCCGCCGAGCTGCGCGGGCTGGTGAGGCGGAGCGGCCTGCGCCAAGCCGAGTTCGCCCGGCGCCTGGGAACGTCCCCCTCGCGGATGTCGAGCTACGTCAACGGGGCCGTCGTTCCGTCGGCGACGCTCATGGTGCGGGCGCGACTCGATGTCGGTCTCCCTCGACGGCTACATCACCGACCGGCGCGGGCGGTTCGACTGGACGGAGCCGGATGCCGAGCTGCATCGCTTCCACAACGAGCAGGTGCGCGAGCTCGGAGGGCACCTGCTCGGGCGGAGGCTGTACGAGACGATGCTCTACTGGGAGACGCCGGAGGCCACCGAGCCGGGGCAACCCGAGGTCATGGCCGAGTTCGCGCAGATCTGGCGGGACCTTCCAAAGGTCGTCTTCACCGAGACGCTCGAATCCGTCGAGGGCGGGTCGCGGATCGCCGAGCGGAGCCCGGCCGATGAGCTCGCAACTCTCAGGGAGCGGTCGCAGGGGGATCTGGGGATCGGTGGCGCCGGCCTCGCATCGACCTTCATGCAGCTCGACCTGATCGACGAGTACCGGCTGTTCGCCTACCCGGTGGTGCTCGGCGGCGGAACGCCGTTCTTCGCGCCGGTCGAAGGGAGGATCGAGCTGGATCTCGTCGAGGCCCGCGTCCTGGGCCCGCAGGTCACCTATCAGCGCTACGCCCGCCGCCGGGGTCCGGCCGCCAACCCATGAGCGATCCCGGGGCCGGCGCCTTGGCCGGGGCGGGGTCCGTGAGCGCGTCGGCACTGCCGACGGGACGTTCACGATTCCGCCGCCGCCTCCGAATAGGCTCCGCCCGCCGGCTCCGGGAGCACCGGAGCGGCGCTCCGGCGCCGGTCGGCGGCGGAAGGAGCGACTGGAAGCGAGACGGCCTTCGCGGCGGCGGGCGAGAGAGGAGAGCGATGGGTGACGGGTGCCGGTGGCCAACCGCCGTGATCAGCGGTGGAGGAAGTGGAATCGGTCTGGGGCTCGCGAGGAAGCTGAGCCGGCGGGGAACCGCCGTCGCGGTCCTCGACCGCTCGATCAGCGACGAGCTGAAGGGCTGGCTCGATGCGGGGGGCGACGCGCCCGCGGCCGTCCGCGAGGTTGACGTGGCCGACGGTGATGCGCTTGCCGACGCGGTCGCCGACGCGGCCGACGCGATCGGCCCTCCGGCGCTGGCGATCAACTCCGCGGGCGTGCAGGCGTCGGCGGCCTTCGGGACGCTGAGCGAGGAGCGGTTCCGTTCCGTGGTCGAGGTCAACCTGGTCGGATCCCGGAACTTCTCCGCGGCGGTGCTGCCGCTGATGGGGCCCGGCGCCCAGCTGGCGCTGGTCGCCTCGCTTGCCGGCCTCGTGCCCAACTACGGCTATGCGGCGTACAGCGCGTCCAAGTTCGGCGTCGTCGGGCTCGCCGGCTGCCTCAGGCTCGAATGCAAGCCGAGGGGAGTCGACGTCTCGGTGATCTGCCCGCCCGAGGTCGAGACGCCGATGGTCACCGAGGAGCGGCGGACCGGTGACCCGGTTGGGCTCGAGCTGAAGAAGTTCTCGGGCACGCTGACGCTCGAGGACGCCTGCGAGGAGATCCTCGCCGGCCTCGCGGGCCGGCGCTGGATGGTCGTGCCCGGGCGCCGGGCGCGCCTGACGGGGCGCCTGGTCCAGCTCGCGCCGGCGCTGATGCGGAGGACCAGCGACCGGATGGTGCGCCGGGCGCTCGCGGCGAGCGGGCGGCGCTGACGCCCCGCGTCGTCGCGCGGTCGGGGGTTGGGGGGGACCGAAGCCGGGCAGATCGGGCGCCTCCGGCGCCGGTCCCCCGCCGCCGTCGCCTCGAGCCCGTCGCCGCAGGTCGGTCCGCGCCGACGCGGATAATGGTCGCCATGGCGCGCGTGGCCACCGCCGAGGGAAGGGGGGAGAGCCCGGAAGCGGGGGACAGGAGCGCGCGGTCACGGCAGGCCATCCTCGCGGTCGCGGCCGGGACGATCGCCCGCCACGGGATCCACGGTCTCCGGGTGGAGCGGGTCGCGAAGGAGGCCGGGGTCTCGACGGCGCTGCTCTACTACCACTTCGGCAGCCGCTCCGGTCTCGTCAACGCGGCGTTCGAGTACGCCAGCGAGCTGGCGCCCTCCACCGCCCTGCGGCTCGCCTCCGATGAGCAGAGCGGCTACGAGGCGGTGGCGGCGGCGCTGCTGGCCGAGCTCGACGAGAGCCCGGACGTCCGCGAATTCTCGGTCGTCTGGGGCGACGTCAGCGCCAACGCCGTCTTCGAGCCCGAGCTGAGGCCGAGCGTCCGCACGATCACCCGCGCCTGGCGCCTGACCGTGGCGGCGGCGATCGAGCGCGGGGTCGCGGACGGCTCGATCCGCTCCGACGTCGACCCCGACGAGGCGGCCGAGCTCCTGATCGTCCTCGTGGACGGCTTCTGCATTCGCTGGCTGTCCGGCTCGCTCGAGCTCGAGCGAGCCCGCCACCTGCTCTCGAAGGTCCTCGCGCAGCTCCGCCCGCCCGATGAGGCCGGCGCCCCGCCCGGGTAGCGGGCGGGCCCGTCGGACGCCTCGGCGCGCTCTCAAGGCCACCGGACGCGTTGCCGATCTGAAAGCGATGGGACCGGAGCGCCGACCGCCCTCGTGGGCGGGAGCCAGCAGGTCGCCGTGGGTCCGCCGCCGGCGCGCGTTCCCGGCGAGCGCGCTGGCGGCCGTGCTGGCTTTGGCCGCGGTCGCGGCCTCCGGGCCGGCGCAGCAGCGCGAGCCGGCCCGCGCCGGCGCCGATCAGGTGCGGACGGCGACGAACGAGTTCCGCAGGGGAGACCGGGTGAAGACGGTTCCGATCGGTCGCAGCGCGTGGCAGCAGGCGCGGTCGATCATGTCGCTGAGCCCGCGCCAGGTCGGCGCGCTCGAGCCCGGTCGCCGGCTCCGGGTCTCCGCCGACGCCGAGGTGACCGTCTGCGCGAAGGCGACGGGAGGGCACGGCGGAACCCCGTGCGTCGGCCGCACCTACGACTACGACCCCTACCTGAAGATGAAGATCGTCGCCGGGCCGAGCCCGGGATCGACCGGCGGCCCGGACACGGTCGACCTGACCCCGACCAGGTCGCTGACCTGCTCGCAGCACCAGCCGAACCGGAACCGCCACTGCGTCCTCGGCATCCCCTGGAGCGGCGTCACGATCCCCCCCGAGGGGCGCCTGCCGTGCGTCCCCGGCAACTGCTACGTGAACCTCGTCCTCTCCGCCGATCGGTCCGGCGCCCGGGACGGCGATGTCGTCGTCGTCGGCTCAAGCGACGACGACAGGCGGATCCACCAGGGCCGCAGCCAGCTCAGCTCGGTGCTCTTCACCGGCAGCGACGGGCCGCTGCGCACCTACCGGCGCGAAACGCCCTACGAGCGCAGGCTCGCGGTCGGCCCCGACGACTCGGCCGGCAATCCGCAGGTCGCCTACTCGCTGCCGCTCGGCGGGCTTCGCGCCGGCGACCAGCTCGTCGTCGAGGGCAGGGCGGTCACCGGGATCGGCTCGCTGCCCTACAACGTCACCCAGCGGGCCAGCCTGATCTTCACCAACAAGCCCGGATCGGTGAAGCCGAACGGGAAGATCATCGAGACGAACCCGCGGCTGTCGGCCGACAACGGCTACGGCTGCACCCACGGCCCGAGCGGGCATCAGAGCCCCTGCACGGTCGGCAAGTACGGGGTGATCTCGGTCAAGAAGTCATCGCGCAAGCCCTGGTTCGTCAACTTCGTCGTCTCCCAGGAGGCCTCCGACGTCGCCCCGAAGGCGAGTCGCTGGCGACCGGGCGACCGCGTCACGATCTCCGGCGCCGGCTACCTGACCGCGTGGAAGTACCGCGGCGTCTCCTCCTGCGCCGACTGCGCGGTCGGCGGCGTGGGCGCGTTCGCGTTCTCGCCCGACCGCCAGCCCGGCAGCAGGCTGTTCAGGCGGCTCGTCAACGGCCTTGCCGCGTTCGGGATCACCCAGGGCCGCTACTCGTGCGAGGGCCGCAGCCGGGGACCCGACAAGCTCGTCTGCAAGTGGCATTCCGAGGGGGTCTTCGGGCAGTCGCGCAAGTACGTCTGCGACTCGAAGGCCTACCTGAGCAGGAACGGCGGCTGGGCGATCAAGGTCTGCAAGGACGCGCTCGGCGCCCAGCTCTGGCACCTGCTCCAGGGGCGCGGCATCGAGCCGACCTACGCCGGCGCCTGCCAGCAGCGGAGCGGGCACGCCTACCGCTGCAAGTGGTACGCGAAGGGCGAGCGCGCCTCCGGCCCCTACTTCTGCCGCGGCTACGGCCGCTACTCGTCGAAGACCCACCGCTGGGACATCGACGCCTGCCGCAACGAGCGCGTCTGACGCCCGCGCGGGGCGGTCGCGCGGCAGCCGGCTCGTCCCGTCGCTCGCGGCGGGACGGAGCGGGAACCGCCGACCGGCGTGCGCCCGGCCGGCCGGTCGGGCGGCGCCGGGGGCTCAGGCGGGCTGGTCGGGCGGAGTCGGCTCCGGACCGGGCTCGTCGCCGGCCCGCTCGCCGTCGTCGCTGAGGCGGATCTGGGCGATCGTGTCCTCGTCCGGAAGCATCTCGAGGACCTCGGCGACGATCCGCCGCGTCCGCTCGTCGCTGCCGGGCTCGACCGCGAGCGTTCGCAGCGCGTCGTGGGTGAGCTTGAGCTGGGCCGGGGTCAGCTCGAGGTGGTAGCGGAACGGGCTCGGGCCTGGATCGGGCACGTCAGGCCGGGGACGTCGTCGCCTGGTCGGCGCCCGCCGGCGCGCGCCGGTCCTGCCCGCGGCCCGGCGACCGCTCCGCCGAGGCCGCGGCGGCCTCGAGCAGCTGCTTGACCTCGGCCTCGATCCCCTCGGCGATCAGCGCCACGTCCTCCATCAGGTCGTAATCGCCGAGCAGGCCGAAGTCGATCCGGCCGTTGTAGGACATGATCGCGATCGCGAGCGCGTGGTTCTCGGGCAGGAACGCGACCGGGAAGACGTCGAGCAGCTCGCGGCCGAGGACGTAGAGGGGGATCTGCGGGCCGGGAACGTTGGTGACGATCAGGTTGAACAGCCGGGTCGAGAAGTTGATCCGCGCCGCCTGCGCCAGCAGCGTCGGGGGCGCGAAGTCGTTGAACCGGGAGATCACCTCGGCGCCGAGCGCCTTCTTCGAAGCCTTGATCCCGTCCATCGCCTCGCGCACCGTGCGCAGCCGGGCGACCGGGTCCTCGATGTAGACGGGCAGTGGCCCTCGCACGAGCGTGATCTGGTTGCCGAGATCGCCGCGCCCGTCGGTCGCGCGGATCGAGACCGGGACGAGCGCCCGCAGCTCGAGCCCCTCGGTGCGGATGCCGCGAGCGTGCAGCCAGCGCCGCAGGCCACCGGCGACGGCGCAGAGGACGACGTCGTTCACGGTGCCGCCGAGCTCGGACTTGATCCGCTTGAAATCGCCGAGGTCGCCGCGCACCCAGGTGTAGCGGCGATGGGGGCCGATCGGCACGTTCAGCGGCACGTCGGGCGCCGGGTTGGCGAACTCCCAGGCGACCTCCCCAACCCCCTCGGCGGCCTCCTGGACGCGACGGGCGGCGGCCTTCGGCGAGCTCACCGCGCCGGCGATCCGCCGGGCGGCCCCGATCGGCGACCGCGCGAGCTCGCCGAGGCCGCGGGCGGCCAGCTCCGCCCCCGAGGGCGGCGGGCTCGGGATCCACTCGCGATCGGCCTCGACCGGCTCGGGAACGGGCTTGACGTCGAACAGGACCGTTGCGATGTCGACCCCGGCGACGCCGTCGACGAGCGCGTGGTGGGTCTTCGAGATCAGGGCGAAGCGGCGCTTGCGCAGGCCCTCGACCAGCCACAGCTCCCACAGCGGCTTCGTCCGGTCGAGGCGCTGGGAGAAGACGCGTGCCGCCATCCGTCGCAGCACCGCCTCGTCCCCGGGAGCGGGCAGCGCCGAGTGGCGCACGTGGTAGCCGAGGTGGAACTGGGGGTCGTCGACCCAGAACGGCCGCCCGGCCTCGATCGGCGGGACCGCGAGCTTCTGGCGGTAGCGGGGAACGAGGTGAAGCCGGCTCTCGACGTGGGCGAGCAGGTCCTCGTAGCTCGGGGGCGGCCCCTCGAAGATCGTGACCCCGCCGATGTGCATGTGGCTCGTCGTCGACTCGTTGCTGAGGAACGAGGCGTCGACCGAGGTCAGGCGGTCCATGTGGCCCTGCGGCATGGCCCTAACGTATCGCGCATGACCAAGCCCCGCCACCGGCCGGGAGCGGCCGCGGCGAGCGTCCTCGCGGCGATCGCGCTCGCCGCCGGGTGCGGCGGCTCCGGCGGCGAGGCGGCCGCGCCCGTGGGCGCCGACGGGTTCGACGGGGACCGGGCCTTCGCCGACCTCCGCGCCCAGGTCGCGCTCGGGCCGCGGCCGTCGGGGTCGGCGGCGAACCGGCGGCTCGCCCGGATGCTCGCCCGCCGGCTCCGGCGCGCGGGGGCCCTCGACGTCCTGATCCAGCGGCCGGTCGCCAACGTCGTCGGCTCTGTCCCCGGCCGCGACCCCGGCTGGGTGGTGCTCGGCGCCCATTACGACACCAAGGACCTGCCGGGGTTCGTCGGCGCCAACGACGGCGCCTCCGGCGTCGCCGTCGTCCTCGAGCTCGTCCGGTCGCTGCCGCGGCCGCTGCCGGGCCCCTCGCTGGCGGTCGCCCTGTTCGACGGGGAGGAGGCCCGCGGCGATCGCGAGTTCGACGAGGACGGGCTGCGAGGCAGCCGCCAGTACGTCGACTACGCAGCCGCCGGCCGTCTCGGCGCGCCGCCGCTGGCCGCGATCGGGGCGATGGTCCTGCTCGACATGGTCGGCGACTGCGATCTCGCCATCCCGCGCGAGGCGGGATCCGATCCCGGCCTCTACGAGCTGCTCGCGACGGCGGACCCCGAGCTCTTCGACGGCGCCGTGGCGGCGATCGCCGACGACCACGTCCCCTTCCGCGAGGCGGGGATCCCCGCCGTCGACGTGATCGACTTCGAGTTCGGCCCGGGCCCGCCGCCGGGCGCGCTCTGGCACACCCGCGGCGACGATCTCGAGGCGGTCTGCCCGGCGAGCCTCGACGCAGTCGGCGAGGCCGTCCTGGAGGCGCTGCCCCGGCTCGGGTCCGACTGATCCGGGAGTACGCTGTCGGGCGAGGTGGCTGCGAACGACCCCAACGGCCGCGTCCGGCCCGAGGTCCCGATCGGCGGCCGGCTGCTCGAGGGCGGCGCCCGCGGCGTGGGAAGGCTGGCCGGGGCGACCGGCCTCGACCGCACCGTGGAGGTCGCAGTCGAGGAGGCGATAGTGCGGGCGCTCGAGAGCGCCGCCGTGGAGCGGGCGATCACGCGGGTGGTGGCCGACGGCCGGGTCGCGGCCGCGGTCGAGGACTCGATCGACGCCGAGCGGCTCGAGGAGACGATCAGGCGAGCGATCGACAGCGAGGTCGCCGACCGGGTCTGGGAGGAGATCCTCGCCGGCGAGAAGGCCCAGATGCTGGTCGAGCGGATCGCCGGGGCGCCCGAGGTCCGCGCCGCGATCGCCTCCCAGGGCGTCGGTCTGATCGCCGACCTCGGCCGCCAGCTCCAGCGCGCAGCCGCCGCCGCCGACGACTTCATCGACCGCACCGCGCGCCGGCTCCTTCGCCGCGGGCCCCGGGCCGAGCCCACCGGCCACGTCGGGCTCGCGGGCCGCGGCGTCGCGCTCCTCGTCGACGCCGGCATCCTCGCCGCCGGCTTCGCCCTGTTCACGGCGCTTCTCTCCGGGGCGCTCCAGCTCCTCACCGACGACAACCTGCCCCCGCTCGCCGTCGGGTTGATCTCGGCCGGCGGCCTCCTCGTCGCCGCGACCTACCTCGTCGGCTTCTGGGCGTTCGAGGGCCAGACCCCCGGAATGCGGTTCCTCTCGATCCGCCTCGAGCACGAGGGCCGGCCCGGGATCGGCGTCCGGCGCGCCCTGCGTCGGCTCTGGGGTCTCGTCCTCGCGGTGATCCCGCTCGGCCTCGGGCTCGTCCCGATCGCCTTCGGCGAGCGGCGGCGCGGGCTGCAGGACCGGATCGCCGACACCGACGTGGTCAGGCGCGACAACCGCGTCCTCGCCCCGTGGTCGGAGAACCGCGTCACCGGCGCTCCCGGCTGAGCGGGCGGGCCGCCGCCGCTACCCTTCGCGGACGATGTCCGCAGACGCCACCACAGCGCCGCGGCGGATCCTGCTCGCGGCTCCGCGCGGCTATTGCGCCGGCGTCGATCGCGCCGTGCAGACGGTCGAGCACGCCCTCGACCTCTACGGGGCGCCGGTCTACGTGCGCAAGGAGATCGTCCACAACAAGCACGTGGTCGAGCAGCTGAGCGAGCGCGGGGCGGTGTTCGTCGACCAGGAGACCGAGGTCCCGGAGGGCGCCATGGTCGTCTTCAGCGCCCACGGCGTCTCCCCGGCCGTTCACGAGAACGCCGCCCGGCGCGGCCTGCGCACGATCGACGCGACCTGCCCGCTGGTCACCAAGGTCCACGTCGAGGCCCGCAAGTTCGCCGAGCAGGGCTACACGATCGTGATGATCGGCCACGAGGGCCACGAGGAGGTCGAGGGTACGACCGGCGAGGCGCCCGAGTCGATCATCCTCGTCGAGACCGCCGAGGACGTCGACGAGCTCGAGATCGATGACCCCGACAGGGTCGCGTTCATCACCCAGACGACCCTCTCGGTCGACGAGACGGCCGGCGTCATCGCCCGGCTCCGCGAGCGCTATCCGGGCATCGTCAGCCCGAAGTCCGACGACATCTGCTACGCGACCACCAACCGCCAGCTCGCGGTCAAGCAGCTCGCCGCCGAATGCGACCTGGTGCTCGTGATCGGGTCGAAGAACTCCTCGAACTCGAACCGCCTCGTCGACGTCACCCGCGAGCACGGGACCGCCGCCCACCTGATCGACAAGGCCTCCGAGGTCGAGGAGGGGTGGCTCGCCGGCGTCGAGACGATCGGGATCACGTCCGGCGCCAGCGCCCCCGAGGAGCTCGTCGACGAGCTCGTCGAGATGTTCCGCGCGCGCGGCGCCGAGGAGGTGACCGAGCTCCGCGCCATCGACGAGGACGTCCGCTTCATGCTGCCGAAGCCGATCCGGGTCGAGCTCACGGCCGCCGGCGCCGGCTAGCCCGCGACGACGGTCAGCTATCTTGGGGCCCGTCGTGGTCGGCGATACCGGAAAGGCGATGCGCATCCACGGCCCGGCGGTCGCTGACCGCCGCCTGCGCGCCGCCGCGCCGCCGCTGCTCGCCGTCGCCGTCGCCGTCTCGCTGCTCAGCGCGCTGAGCGGCGGTCCGCTCGACGCTCTCGCCGGCCTGCCGATGCTCGCCCTCGGCGCCGTCCTCGCCTTCGGCGGAAGCGCCGGGGTCGAGACGCTGGTCCGCTTCGCCGAGGCGCGAGGCCGCCGGTCCCGCGTCGGCTCCCCGATTCGGCGCCGGTTCCATCTCTCCCCTGACCATGCGCCGGCGTTGCGACTGCTCGTCGCCGGCCGGCGGTTGCGCGGGCCGCCCCGGCCCACCCTCGCCTAGCCCGCGCCCGCGGGCCGGCGAACCAGTCGGAGCGAGGCTCCCGTCTCCGCGGGAGCACCGCGTCGCGGCCGCGGCCGCGACGCGAACCCGAACCTGAGGATTGGAGCAATCGATGTTCGATCGGGTCGTTCGACGTCCCCGGATGCGCTCGCTTGCGCGGGTGCCCGCGGTCGTCCTGCCCGTCATGATCCTGATCGCCGCCTCCGGATGCGGATCCGGTGGCGTCGGTGACGAGCTGAACGGGATGACGCGCACTCCGCCGACCGAGGTCGGCAGGGTCGCCCTGCCCGACGAGAGCCCGGGTGGCGGCGGGCGGCAGACGCGGTTGCGAGGCGAGGAGGACGGGCTCATGCTCGTCTACTTCGGCTACACGTTCTGTCCCGACGTCTGCCCGACGACGCTCGCCGATCTCGGCGTGGCGCTGGGGGAGCTGCCCGAAGAGCAGGCGCGCCGCGTCAAGGTCGGGATGGTCACGGTCGACCCGGAGCGAGATACGCCCAAGGCCCTCAACGGCTACCTCGGGCACTTCTTCGCGCCCGGGCGCTTTGCCTCGTTCCGAACCACCGATGATGACGAGCTCGCCCGGGCCGAGAGCGCTTTCGGAGCTTCCAGCAAGCTCGGAAAGGCGGATCGGCATGGCAACTACGAGGTCGCTCACACGGCTCAGGTCTTCGCCGTGGACGGCACCGGGCAGGTGCTCGTCGAGTGGCCGTTCGGCACCCCGTCAGAGGACATCCGCTCCGATCTCGAGCGGCTGCTCGGTGACGGCGGCATCGGATCGGCCTGAGAACGAGAGGAAGCAGCGATGAAGAAGATGATGTACATGGCGGCCACGGCCGCCGCCGCGCTCGCGATCGCGGGTTGCGGCAGCGACGACGGCAGCGACGGTACGACCGCGGCCGCGGGCGAGACGAGCGTCAGCGACGCCTGGGCACGCGTGACCACGCCGACCCAGACGACGGGGGCGGCCTACATGACGATCGAGAGCCCCGGCGGCGACACCCTGACCGCCGCTTCGGTGCCGAGCTCGGTCGCCGGCGAGGCGCAGCTGCACGAGGCGACCGGCGAGGAGCCGATGGACTCGGGCGGCTCGATGGACTCGACGGCTCCGATGGGCTCGGGCGAAGGGATGATGGGCATGCGGGAGGTCGACCACGTCGTGATCCCGGCAGATGGGACGCTGACGCTCGAGCCCGGCGGCTACCACATCATGCTGCTGGACCTGGTGAAGCCGATCGAGCCCGGCGCCACGATCCCGGTGACGCTCGAGCTCGAGAAGGCGGGCGAGATCGAGGTCGATGCCACCGCCGAGGAATAGGCTCGAGGCGGCCGCCGCGACGGCCCTCGGGGTCGTCGCGGCGGTCCTCGCCGGCTGCGGCCCGGGGGCCGACGGGGGCGGCGAGACGATCGCCTTCGCGATCCCGGCCGGAGCCGGGGAGCGCGTCGACGCGGGCCGTCCGGTGCCCGGGGTGCCGAGGCGGATCGAAGGCACGGTCGGGGACACGGTCGAGGTCGTCAACCATGACTCCGAGCTTCAGGTCGTGAGCGGCTTTCCGGTCAATCCCGGGCAGACCGTGCGGATCCCGCTGAACCGGGCCGGCACGTTCGAGGTCGAGTGCTCGGCGCACGAGAGCGACAACCTGAAGCTGGTGGTCAGCCCCTGACGCGACCGGGTCAGCGCCCCGGGCCGGGAGCGAACGCCACCGACCAGACCCTGACCTCGCCGCTGATGTCGAGGCGGACCTCGTGCATGCCATGGACGGGATGGCCGCTGAGCTCGTAGAGGCCGGGCCCGTCGAGGGCGATCGCGCCCGTCGGCTCGCCGTCGACCGCAAGCCCGACCGTCCCGGTGCCGTCGAGCGCGGCCCAGGCGCCGGCGCCGGCGTACTCGATCTCGAGCGGCTCGCCCGGCTCGGCGGGCGTCCACGGCACGTCGTGTGCGCCGCCCGGGAAGACCTCCTCGCTCGGCCTGCCGATCTCGGGCTGGCGTCCGGTCGGCGGCGGGCCCAGGATCGGCTTCGGCAGGTCGTGGCCCTCGCCGCCGGCGAGCTCGGCGCGGACCGCGCCCTCGGTCTCGTGGTAGGCGCCCTCGCCGAAGCGCGCGTAGCGAAGCGTCCCGCCCCGCCCCCAGAGGAACGTCGAGGGCCAGCCGCGGCAGCCATAGGCGTGCCAGATCCGGTGCTCGCTGTCGTTTCCGACCGGGAAATCGACATCGAGGCGGGCGAGCCCGGCCTCGAGCGCCTCGTCGGAGGCCGCGAGCTGCGAGCGCGGCGAGTGGATGCCGAGCACCGAGAGGCCGCTCCGCGAGTAGGCGCGCGCGAGCGCCGAGACGAAGGGAAGCGTCCGGACGCTGCTCAGCTCACCGAGCTCGAAGAAGTGGACGAGCAGGGCCGCGCGGGCCGTCAGCCGCTCGCTGACCGGCGGTTCGGTGCCGATCCAGGTGATGCCCGGAGGGAACGACGGGATGGCGATGTCGTCGCGCCGCGGCCGCACGGCGCGAGCATCGCAGAGATCGAGGTTCGCGGCCCCGGCCGGGCTCACGCTCCCGCCCGCCCGCCCGCCCTCCGCCTGCGGACCACGAGAGCGAGGATCGCCGAGCCGATCGCCGCGAGCCCGAGGGCGATGAACGGAGCGACCGGAAACCCGGTGGAGCCGACCCAGTAGAGGGTCCCCCGGATCGCCGCCGGCCGTCCGTCGACGCGGAGCGGGATCTCGTAGTCGAAGATCCTCGTGCGCTGCCCCTCGTCCTCGACCTGCGGCGGGATCGACGTGCTCATGTAGTGGGAGCGATGGTCGTGCCAGGAGAACTCGCCGGTCCCGGCGACGAGCTTCCAGTCGGGATCCGCGTCGGGATCGGCATCGGCCGGCACCTCCGCATCGCCGTAGCGGTCGGAGTTCAGGTAGTAGGCGGGGGAGGCGAGGTTCGCCTCGACCGCCCCGCCCGGCGAGAAGCGCAGGTAGGGCTCGCCCTCGTAGCCCTCGACGATGATCGTGTTGTCGCCGTCGCTGGTGAGCACGATGTCGGAGTCGTAGTTGAGGATCTCGGCGCTGAGACCGTCGACGGGCGGCTTGATGCCCGCCACCTCGGATCTGTAGTTGGGGTCGCCCTGGTGGGCGTCCGCATGGCCGGCGACGAGGGCGGTGGTCGCCAGGCCGAGCGCGAATGCGCGAAGGAGCCGTCGCACGGCCTTCTCCCTTCGGCTCGGGGTTCGCCCGCCGCCGGATCGGGAGACCGGCGGCGAGCCCTAGATGCGCGCGAGGGCGACCGGTGGACCGCGCTCGGCGAGCGAGTTGGCGAGGAGAGGCGAAGCCCACGCCGCCCGCGGGCACGAGGCGGCGGCGGGCATGCGGCTCGAGCGTGGGCGGCGATGGCGCCCGAGCCTCGAGCCGAGCCGCTCGAGCGCCTCGATCCCGGGGGCCCGGCCGAGCGCGAGGATCGGCGCCAGCAGGAGGAGGAGCGGCGCGAGCGCGATGCCGCCGCCTGCGAGGACGATGGAGAGCGTCGCCGGGACGGCGAGCGCGGTGAAGACGGCGGCGGCTCGCCGGTGGGCGGACGGTGGACCGGCGGTCACGCCGGGACTGTACCGCTGCCGCGGCGGGCCCGGGAGGGGATTCGGCTAGCCTGCTCCGACGATGAGCCGGACCGACCTCGCGATCGGCATCTGCCTCGGCATCGCGATCGCCCTGGTCGCCCTGGCCCTCTACGTCTTCGGAGGGGGCGCCGGCGAGTCGATCGACGCCCCGTCGCTGGACCAATCCACGCCCGCCGCCCAGCAGGCGGGCCAGAAGTAGCCCCCCGAGGGAGGAGCGATGCAATCGAACGGAACCAGGATCGCTGCCCTGCTCGCGGCCCTCGCGGTCATCGTCGTCCTCTTCTTCGCGTTTCGGGGCGGGGGGGACGACGGCGGCTCGACGACCGCGACTCCAGAGGTCACGACCACCGCCACGGGGGCGAACGAGCGGCTCTCGGAGCCCGCCCCGGCCCCCGCCGACACGATCCCGGTGATCGAGATCGCCGGCGGTGAGCCGAAGGGCGGCGTGACCACCCTCGAGGTCGACAAGGGCGCCGAGGTCCGCTTCGCCGTCAGGTCGAACGTGGTCGATGAGGTCCACGTCCACGGCTACGACATCGAGCAGGAGATCGGCCCCGGGAAGCGGACGCTCTTCGACTTCCCCGCCGATCTCGACGGCGTCTTCGAGGTCGAGCTGCACCACTCCGGGGCCCAGATCGCGGAGCTGACGGTCAACCCGTGAGCGGGCGGCGGGCAGCGCGGGCGGCGATGGCCGCCGGATGGGGCCTGCTGGGCGTCGTCGTCACCACCGCCCTGCTGCCGGCGCCGGCGGCCGCCCACGGGCTCGTCGGCCGCTCCGACCTGCCGCTGCCGGATTGGCTCTTCGCCTGGGGAGCGTCGATCGTGCTGATCGTCTCCTTCGTCGGCCTGACGCTCGGCTGGCGGGAGGTCCGGCTCGAGGGCTACCGATGGCGGGCCCTCGGTCATGGGCTCAACGCCGCCGTCACCGGGCTCGCCGCCCGGCTCGGCGCGGGAGCGGCCGGTGTGCTCCTGCTCGGCTTCGTCGTCTGGACCGGCATCGACGGCGTCGATGCGCCCGACCGGAACTTCTCGATCACGTTCGTCTTCGTCACCTTCTGGCTCGGCCTCGTCGTCCTCAGCGTCCTCTTCGGCGACGTGTTCCGCGCTTTCAACCCATGGCGCGCGATCGCCCACGTCGTCGCGCGGGGGTTCAGCCTCGCCGTCGGCCGACGGCAGACGGCGCCGCTCGCCTACCCGGAGCGGCTCGGGCGCTGGCCCGCGGTGGTCGGGCTCGTCGGCTTCGTCTTCCTCGAGCTGGTCTGGGGGCAGACCGGCTTTGCGACCTCCGGCGTGACCCCGGCGACGCTGGCCACCGCCACGGTCCTCTACTCGCTATACACCTTCGTCGCGATGGGGCTGTTCGGGATCGAGCGCTGGATCGATCGCGGCGAGACCTTCTCGCAGTACTTCGCGATGTTCGCGTCGCTTTCCGTCTTCGAGGTCCGCGACGGACGCCTCGGCCGCCGCCCGGCGCTCGCCGGCGCGACGACGTGGGCGCGGCCGGCCGGATCACTCGCGCTCGTCCTCGTCGCGATCGGCGCGACCACCTTCGACGGCGCCCAGGAGGGCGTGCTCGAGGGCCCGATCAGCTCAACCTTCCAGTCGCTGACCGACGCCGGCCTGGCTCCGCTGACCGCGCTGCGGTTGACGAGCTCGCTCTACCTGGCCGCTGCCCTGGCGGCGGTCGCGGCGATCTTCTGGGGCGGGATCTACGGGATGAAGATCGTCGACGGCAGGCGCCGGGCGCTCGAGCTCGGCCGCAAGTTCGCCCATGCGTTCATCCCGATCGCGCTCGCCTACCTCGTCGCCCACTACTTCAGCCTCGTCGTCTACCAGGAGCAGGCCCAGTTCACGTTCCTGCTCTCCGACCCCTTCGGCGACGGCTCCGACTGGTTCGGGACCGCCGGCTCGGGCATCGACTACGGCCTGATCGGCGCCACCGCGATCTGGTACGTGCAGTTCGGCGCGATCATCGTCGGCCACGTCCTCGCCCTCGCGCTCGGCCATGACCGTGCCCTCGCGCTCTGGAAGGATCCGCGAACCGCCGCCTACTCGCAGGTCTGGATGCTTGCGACGATGGTCTTTTTCAGCGTTCTCGGCCTCTACCTGCTCTCGCAGGCGAACGCATGACGCCAGTCATCGCCCACGCCGGCCACTGGCTTCCGTACGTGATCCCGGCGGCCGTCGTGCTGATCGCGGTGACGATCGCGACGATCCGCGAGCGGCGCCGCCAGGACGACGACGAGGACTCCCCGGGAGGCCCCGCCGCCCCCTGACGCCGAGATCGGAAGGGTGGTCGCGGCTCCCCCGGCGACCCGGCGCGTCGGCGGATGGACCGAGGGGCCGGGAGGGATCCCTCCCGGCGGCGCCGCCCGCCTCAGCCGTCGGAGGCCAGCGCCGAGATCGCGCCGCTGATCCGCGCCCGATCGGGCGCGTCGAGCGACTCGAAGCGGAGGACGACGTTAGCCGCCCGAAAGCAGGTCAGATCGGCGGTCGCCTCGCAGCGGTCGAACTCGTCGGCGCCGCTTCCGGAGCCGTCGGCGACGAGCAGCGTCCCCTTGCCGCCGTCGCCGACGAGCTGCGGGTTCGCCGCCCCCGGCGAGGCGGCCGACCTGATCACGTAGACCTCGGCTCCCTCGGGGCTCGTGGTCAGCCGCTCGCCGAGCGCGAGCCGCGCCCCCTCCGCATTGGCGGCGTCGACGAGCCCGCTCGCCGTGAAGGTCCGCTCGCCGCAGCCGGCGCCCGCGGCTAGGGCCGCGGCGAGCAGGGCGGCCACCGCCCGCGCCACGGCGTCTCAGGCGAGGAGCTCGCCGAGCCGGGCGTCGAGCGCGTCGGCGAGCGCGTCGGCGACGGCTCCCGCCGGGATCCGCTCGACGAGCTCGGCGAGGAACCCGCCGACGATCAACTCGCCGGCCCGCTCCTCCGGTAGCCCGCGCGAGGTCAGGTAGAAGAGCTGGTCGGGGTCGATCTGGGCGATCGCTGCGGCGTGCGTGCAGGCGACGTCGTCGGCCTCGATCTCGAGGCCGGGAATCGCGTCGGCGTGGGCCCGCGGGGAGAGGATCAGGTTGCGGCAGTCCTGGAAGGCATCGGTGCGCTGGGCGCCCTTGTCGACGTTGATCATCCCCCGCCAGACGGCCGTCGAGCGGCCGTTCAGGACGCCGCGGAAGGCGAGGTCGGAGGTCGTGTCCTCGGCCGCGTGCTCCTGGGTGGTGTCGTAGTCGAGGTGCTGGCGCCCGTCGCCGACGTAGGCGCCGGTGACGCGGGCGCCGGCGCCGCGCCCGGCGAGCTTCGTCTCCATCCTGACCTTGCCGTTGGCGGAGCCGAAGCCGAGCGCCACCCACTCGAGGTGCCCGTCGCGGCCGACCTCGGCCCGCTGGCTGGTGAACGCCCAGGAGCGCTCCGAGAGGTCCTGGCCGCAGACGTAGCGCAGGTTCGCCCCCTCGCCGACGATCAGCTCGGTGACGCCGTTGAAGAGCCCCTCGGAGTCGTCGTCGACGGAGACGTAGCGCTCCCAGACCTCGGCCTCGGCGCCATCCTCGAGGACGATCAGGGAGCGCCAGTTGAGGCTGCGGCCGGCGGCCCGCTGGACCGCCGTGAGCGAGATCGGATGCTCGGGGGAGGCGTTACGGGGCACGTAGACGAGGGCGCCGCCGGCCCATCCCGCCTCGTTGGCGGCGACGAACGGATCGGAGCTGCCGGACACGATCGTCCCGAGCCGCTCCGCGACGAGGTCGCCGAACCGCTCGACACCCTCGGCGAGGCTCATCACCGCCACGCCGTCGGGGCGGCCGGCGCCGTCCGGGGCCGGGAGGTCGGCGCGCGATGCGGCGTCGACCTGGGTGACGCCGGCCGATCCCGCCGGCACCGCGAGCCTCGTCGCCAGCCCGTCCGCCGCCGCCGGGTCGCCGCCCACGGCGGGCTCGAACGCCGCGAGGTCGAGCCGCGAGAGGTCGGTGAACTCCCAGCCATGCGTCTTCGGGCCCGGGAGCGCGAGCTCCCGGGCCGCCTCGATCGCCCTCCCGCGCCGCTCCGCGAGCCAGCCGGGCTCGGTCGCGGCGGCGGTGGCGCTAGCCAATCGAACCCTCCATCTGCAACTCGATCAGGCGGTTGAGCTCGACCGCGTACTCCATCGGCAGCTCCTTGACCACCGGCTCGATGAAGCCGTTGACGATCAGCTTCGAGGCCTCCTCCTCGTCGAGGCCGTGCGACTGCAGGTAGTAGAGCTGTTCCTCGCCGATCTTCGACACCGAGGCCTCGTGGCCGACGTTGGCGTCGTTCTCGTCGATCCGGATCGTCGGGTAGGTGTCCGACCGCGACTCCGGGTCGAGCAGGAGCGCGTCGCAGACGACCTTCGAGCGCGCCTCGCTCGCTCCCTTCGCGACCTCGAGCAGGCCGCGGTAGGTCGAGCGGCCCCCGTCCTTGGAGATCGACTTCGAGAAGATCGACGAGCTCGTCTTCGGGGCGGCGTGGATGATCTTGCCGCCGGCGTCCTGGTGCTGGCCGTTGCCGGCGAAGGCGATCGAGAGGATCTCGCCGTGGGCGCGCTCGCCCATCAGGTACACCGACGGGTACTTCATCGTGATCTTCGAGCCGAGGTTGCAGTCGACCCACTCGACGGTCGCGTCGGCCTCGGCCCTGGCCCGCTTGGTGACGAGGTTGTAGACGTTCTGCGACCAGTTCTGGACGGTCGTGTAGCGGATCCGCGCGCCCGGCTTGGCGATCAGCTCGACGACCGCCGAGTGCAGCGAGTCGGTCGAGTAGACGGGAGCCGTGCAGCCCTCGATGTAGTGCACGGCGGAGCCCTCGTCGGCGATGATCAGCGTCCGCTCGAACTGGCCCATGTTCTCGGTGTTGATCCGGAAGTAGGCCTGCAGCGGCATCTCGACCTCGACGCCGGGCGGCACGTAGACGAACGAGCCGCCCGACCAGACGGCCGAGTTGAGCGCCGCCAGCATGTTGTCGTTGGCCGGGATCAGCGACGCGAAGTGCTCACGGACGATGTCCTCGTGCTCGCGCAGGCCGGTGTCCATGTCGACGAAATGGACGCCCTGCTCCTCGAGGTCCTTGCGGACCTGGTGATAGACGACCTCGGACTCGTACTGGGCGCCGACACCGGCGAGGAAGTCGCGCTCCGCCTCCGGGATGCCGAGCTTGTCGAAGGTGTTCTTGATGTCCTCGGGGACGTCGTCCCAGCTCGTCTCGGCCCGCTCCGAGGCGCGGACGAAGTAGTGGATGTCGTCGAAGTCGATCTGGTTCAGGTCGGCGCCCCACTGCGGGACCGGACGGGCGAGGAAGTGCTCGAGCGCCTTGAGCCGGAACTCGCGCATCCACTGCGGCTCGCCCTTGTACTCGGAGATGTCCTCGACCAGCTTCCGGCTGAGCCCCTTCGGCGCCTTGTAGACGTAGCCGGTCTCGGGGTCGTTGAAGCCGAACTTGGTCTTGTAGTCCTGGTTGATGTCCTTGATCGCCTCGCGCTCGGCCTGCTTCGGGTCGAGCGCCGCGGTCTCGGGCGGCGGGTTCACTTCAGTCAACCTCCAGCTTGATCTGCCCGTCCTCGACGCGGACCGGGAAGGTCTCGACCGGCGCGAAGGCGGGAAGGGTCTTGGGGCGGCCGGTCCTCAGGTCGAAGATCGAGCCGTGGCGCGGGCACTCGACGGTGCCGGCCGCGCAGTCGAGCTCGCCCTCGGCGAGCGGGCCATCGTCGTGGGAGCAGCGGTCCTCGATCGCGAGCAGCTCGCCGCCGCAGTTGAAGACGCCGATCAGGAAGCCCTCGGCCTCGACGATCTTCCGTGCCCCCTCGGGGAGCTCCTCGACTGTGCAAACGATGTGGTCGGCCATTCCCGCCTTCACGCAATCCCTACTTTCAGAGTCGGGATTTTAGCGGGCGGCGGCGCTTCCCCCGTCGCGCCGTCCGCCACGGTGCCCGACAATGGCTGGCGAGCGATGGAGCCGGCGACCGAGCAAGCAGCGGCCGAACTCTCGCGCCGGCCGCCTGACCCGATCCGCGTCGGCGCCGGCACGGCGTTCTACCTGGGCGGGACGCTTCCCGGCCGGCCGGCGCCGGGGTCGCTCCGACTCCGGGTCGGAGACCGCTCGGCGCCGCTCGATGCCGACTCGATGCCGCCCGAGCGCTCGTATGGGGCGGGCGGTCTGTGGTGGTCGCTGGTCGAGCTGCCGGGGCCGGTCGCGGCCGGGCCCGTGCGGGTCGGCCTCGCGGGCAGCGCTCCCGGCTCCGAGCTGGCGCTCGGCTCGGTCGCGCTCGCGGCGGGGGAGGAGGGGCAGCCGGACCCGGTCGCGGACCCGCGTGTCGCGCCGATCGCGATCTGCATGGCCACCCACGAGCCCGAGCCCGACCGGCTCCGCGTCCAGCTCGAGTCGATCCGGGCGCAGTCCCGCGACGACTGGACCTGCGTGATCAGCGACGACTGCTCCTCGCCGCATGCGTACGCCGAGCTCGAGCGCCAGGTCGCGGGCGAGGAGCGCTTCGTCGTCAGCCGCTCGCCGCGGCGGCTCGGCTTCCTGCGCAACTTCGAGCGTGCGATCTGCATGGCGCCCGCGACCGCCGCGCTGATCGCCCTCGCCGACCAGGACGACCGCTGGCACCGCGACAAGCTCGAGGTCCTCGCCGCGGCCCTCGCGGCCGCCCCCGACTCGCTGCTCGCCTACAGCGATGTCCGGATCGCCGACGCCGCCGGCAACGTCCTCTCCGACACCTACTTCTTCGAGCGCCGCAACAACGCCGCGAGCATGGCCTCGATGCTGATCACCAACAACGTCACCGGCGCCGCGGCGATGTTCCGCCGCGAGCTGCTCGCAACGGCGCTCCCTTTCCCGCCCGGCGGCACCGGGCAGGAGCTCTACCACGATCACTGGCTCGCCCTCTGCGCGATGGCGACGGCGCCGCTCGCGTTCGTCGACCGGCCGACTCACGACTACGTCCGCCACGACGAGTCGGTGACCGTCAGCGAGGCCGAGGGCCATGTCGTGCTGCCGCCGCGGGGACGCCTCGGGGCGCTGCGGATGCGCGCCGCACGCGCCGCCCGGCGGTTGCGGCTGGCCTCGCGGAGCCCCGGCTGGCGCACCGCCTACATCGGCCGTTACCTGTTGATCCGCCAGCTCGCCGCGATCCTCGAGCTGCGGATCGGCCGCGCCCGGATCCTGCCCCGCCACCAGGCCGACATCGATCGCCTGCTCGCGGCCGAGCGCTCGCCGCGGGCGGCCGCCTGGCTCCTCGCCCGCTCGTTTCGCCCCTGGATCGGCCGCAACGACACGCTCGCCCGCGAGCGCGCCGTCTTCGGGGGCATCCTCTGGCGGAAGCTGGTCGGCAGGCGCTGAAGCCGCGGGAGCGAGGCGGCGGGCGGCGGCCCGCGGGTGGAGAGCGCCGCTGCCGCGGCACGCGGGCACGGGCCGCTCAGATGCCGGCGGCCTCGGCCGGATCGCCCCGCTCGCCCTCGTCCTCCCAGTCGGCCGCCTCGCCGAGGCTCGCCGACTTGACGACCTTGAGGCCGAGCATCGCGCACTTCATCCGCGTCGCCGAGATCTCGATCCCGAGCAGGTCGAGGACCCTCTCCTTCGGCAGCCGCAGGAGCTCCTCGCGGGTCATGCCGCGGAGCTCGTCGGTGAGCAGCGACGTCGCCGCGGTCGAGATCGCGCAGCCCTGTCCCTCGAAGGAGACGTCGCTGACCCGCCCCTCGTCGTCGAGCTTGATGTAGACGTGCTGCTCGTCGCCGCAGAACGGGTTCGTGTCCTCGAACTCGAGGTCGAACTCGTCGAGCCGGCCGAAGTTGTGCGGCCGCTTGTAGTGCTCCAGGATCTGATCCCGGTACAGCTCATCCATCGCGGCGCCCCCGGCGCGCGGCGTGACAGCGTCCCCGCCCGGCGACGGGCCGGCCGCGTCGCGGGACGCTTCGCCGCCCGTCGTCGTCGATCTGCCCGCTCGCGAAGGTCACGAGGCGTCGAATATGGCACGAGCGTCGTATAGCCCCTCGACCAGCGCGTCGATCTCGGTCGCCGTCGTGTAGACGCCGAAGCTGGCCCGAGCGGTCGCGGCGACGCCGAGCCGCTGCATCAGCGGTTGCGCGCAGTGGTGGCCGGCACGGACGGCGACGCCGTGGCGGTCGAGGATCTCGGCGACGTCGTGGGGGTGGATCCCGTCGAGCTCGAACGAGACCGGCCCGACCCGGCCCGGGGCCGGCGGCGGCCCGTAGACGCGCAGGCCCGGCACCTCGGCGAGCCGGCCCAGCGCGTAGGCGGTGATCTCGCGCTCGTGGGCGAGGACCGCGTCCATGCCGACCATGTCGAGCCAGCGGATCGCCGCCGCCATCCCGATCGCCTGGGCGATCGCCGGCGTACCCGCCTCGAACTTCGCCGGCGGGTCGGCGCAGCTGAATCCGTCCCTGGTGACCTTGCGGATCATCGACCCCCCGCCGAGGAACGGCGGCATCTCGCGGAGCAGGTCGAGCCGCCCCCAGAGCGCGCCGATCCCGGTCGGCCCGTATGCCTTGTGGCCGGTCACGGCGTAGAAGTCGACCCCGAGCTCGCCGACGTCGACCCCCATCTTCGGCATCGACTGGGCGCCGTCGACCAGGATCAGGGCGCCGGCATCGTGCGCCGCCGCGGCGATCTCGGCGATCGGGTTGAGCGTCCCGAGCACGTTCGAGAGGTGGGTGATCGCGACGAGCTTCGGCTCACGGGCCAGCGCCGCCTCGAGCTGCTCGCGGATCAGCTCGCCGTGCTCGTCGACCCCGATCCAGTCGATCGTCGCGCCGCTTGCTGCGGCGAGCTGCTGCCAGGGGACGATGTTCGAGTGGTGCTCCATCTCCGTCAGCACGATCCGGTCGCCGACGCCGACGTTGGCGTCGCCCCACGCGCGGGCGACGAGGTTGATCGCCTCGGTCGCGTTGCGGACGAAGACGATCTCGCGGCGGTCGGCGGCGGCGAGGTGGTCGGCGACCGTCGCGCGGGCGCCCTCGTAGGCGTCGGTCGCCTCTCCCGAGAGCGTGTGCGAGCCGCGGTGGACGTTCGCGTGATGGCGGCGCTCGTAGCGGTCGACGGCCTCGATCGAGGCGAGCACGCGCTGGGCGCTGGCGCCGGAGTCGAGGTAGACGAGCCGCTCGTCCCCGATCATCCGGCTCAGCGTCGGGAACGATCGGCGGAGGCGCTCGACGTCGAGCCCGGCGGCCGGCTTGGTGCTGTCGGAGGCGACCGAGCCCATGCCCGCGGTGCCGGCGCGGCGCGCTCAGGCGCCCGCCGCGACCTCCTCCTTGATCCAGCCGTAGCCCTTCTCCTCGAGCTCGGCTACGAGCTCGGGCCCGCCCTCCTTGACGATCCGCCCTTCGTACATGACGTGGACGCGGTCGGGCTCGACGAGGTGGAGGATCCGCTGGTAGTGGGTGATGATGAGCACGCCCATCTCGGGGCCGGCGAAGCGGTTGACGCCCTCGGCGACGGTGCGCAGCGCGTCGATGTCGAGCCCCGAGTCGGTCTCGTCGAGGACCGCCATGCTCGGCTTCAGCAGCGCCATCTGCAGCATCTCCATCCGCTTCTTCTCGCCGCCCGAGAAGCCGTCGTTGAGGTAGCGGCTGGAGAAGTCGCGCGGGATGTCCATCAGCACCATCGCCTCCTGGGTGGACCGTGCGAAGTCCTTCAGCTTGATCTCGGGCTCGCCACGCGCCTCGCGCCGTGCGTTGACGATCATCCGCAGGTACTTGGCCACGGTCACGCCGGGCACGGCGACCGGGTACTGGAACGCCATAAACAGACCCGCGAGCGAGCGCTCGTCGGGAGAGGACCCGGTCACGTCCTCGCCCTCGAAGCCGATCGTGCCGTCGGTCACCTCGAGCGAGGGGTGGCCCATGATCGCGTTCGCGAGCGTCGACTTGCCGGAGCCGTTCGGGCCCATCAGCGCGTGCACCTCACCCCGGCTGACGCCGAGGTCGAGCCCCTTGAGGATCTCCTTGCCCTCGGCGGACACGTGCAGGTTGTTGATCTCGAGATCGGCCAATTCGACTCCAGTTCCGGTTGGTGCGGGCGGCGCTCAGGCGGCGCCGGCCGCGACGGTGTTCAGCTTTCGGTCACGGCTCTCGAACTCGATCAGCTCGGCTAGGGTCGTGCCTGCGAGCGCCCGCGTGATCCCGCCGTGGACCCGCGTCCACAGCAGCTTCGTCGAGCAGACGTCGCCGTCGGACTCGTGCGAGCAGAGGACGCGCCCGTCGGCGCCGTCGACGAAGCAGTCCATCGGCGCGATCGGGCCCTCGAGCGACTCGACGACCTCCAGCATCAGGATCTCATCCGCCGGCCGGGCCAGGCGGTAGCCCCCGTGGGCGCCGCGCTGGGAGCTGACCAGGCCGGCGTCGCGGAGCTTCGCCACGAGGTGCTCGAGGTAGGCGAGCGGCAGCGTCTCGGCGTCCGCCAGCGAGGCGAGCGCCACCGGGCGCTCGCCACCCTGACGGCCGAGGGCGACCATCAGCCGCACCCCGTATTCGGCCTTGGTCGAGAACAGCATGGCTCAAATCCTAGCGATCAGGTCGGCTTTGCACCCCCGGGCGCCGCCGGCCGGCTGCCGCCCGGGTGCCGCTGGGCATCGGCCTGATCGCCGGGTGCCGGTCGCCGCGGCGACCGCAGGCGCTGCTTGATCAGACGCCAGGGCTGGAAGGCGACCCGACCCGCGGCGGCCGTGCGAAGCGCCCGACCGAGCGGCGTCCCCGGCACCGCGCCTCGCGGGACCTCGATCTCGATCTCGAGGTAGCCGTCCTCGGTCCGCCGCGGACCCGACGTCGACGCCGGCAGCGAGCGGAACAGCTCGATCGCCTCCTCGTTCTCCTGCAGGACGAGCGCAACGAAGCGCTCGATCCCGTTCTCCGCCGCGCGCTCGGCGAGCCGCTCGAGCAGCGCCGTCGCGGCGCCCCTGCCCTGCCAGCCGTCGACGACGACGACCGCGACCTCGGCGACCTCCTTCTCGTAGCCGCGCACGTAGCGGGCGACACCGACCGGCTCGCCGTCGAGATCGAGCGCGATCACCGCCTCGTGATCGTCGTGATCGACTTCCGTCAGGTAGGCGAGGTCGGTTCCCGACAGTCGCTCGAGCGGGGCGAAGAAGCGCCGGTACCGGGACTCCGGGCTGAGTCGCTCGAAGCCGGCGGCCAGCGTCGCCTTGTCGTCGGGGGTGATCTCGCGCAGCTCGACGATCGAGCCGTCGCGCAGCTCCCGCCGATCCGGCTTGTGTGAGACTGCGGCCGCCAAGGTCCGTTCCCGGGTCCGAATCGCGACCCTCCGAGGAGGCTAGTTACTTCAGGTGAGCAGCGCGCACGGCGAGACGTTCCGCGGTCGTGTCCGCTCCCGGCTGAAGGGGATCTACTACTCGCGGACATGCCGCGCTCTCGCCTACGCGCCCGCCGACGCCTACGATCGCCTCCGCGGGCGCCGCGGGCCGCTGACGCCGCCGCGGCGCCTGCAGTACGTCGGCCGCGCTGCCGACTTCGAGGCGGTCGGCGCCGACTGGCGCGAGCGGCTCGTCCGCGACCACGGCCTCCGGCCCGACTCCGACGTCCTCGACATCGGTTGCGGAGTCGGCCGCGCCGCCGTCGCCCTGATTCCGGAGCTGCGCACCGGAAGCTACGAGGGCTTCGACGTCGTCCCCCAGTTCATCCGCTGGTGCCGGCGCGCGATCACGAGCCGGCACCCGCGCTTTCGCTTCCGCGTCGCCGACGTCGGCAACCGCCAGTACAACCGCGGCGGCGACAGCCCCGCCGCGCGGTTCGCCTTCCCCTACGCCGACGAGGCGTTCGACCTCGCGCTGGCGGCGTCGGTGTTCACCCACATGGAGCCGGACGGGATCCGCCGCTACCTGGCCGAGACGAGGCGGGTGCTGCGGCCCGGCGGGGCGCTCGTCTGCACGTTCTTCCTCGTCGACGAGGAAGTCGAGCGCATGCTGCCGCTCGGCCGCTCCGCGTTCCCGCTCGACCACGAGCTGACCGATGCCGAGGGGACCCGCTACCGCGCCGCCGACCGGCGCGTCCCCGAGTACTGCGCCGGGATCTACGAGCGGCCGCTGCGCGCCGACGTCGCCGCGATCGGCCTCGAGGTCGAGGCGGTCGAGCGCGGCTGGTGGTCGGGGCGGGAGGTGGGCCCCGGCGCCCCCTACCAGGACCTCCTGCGCCTCCGCCGCCCGGCCTGAGCCCGGCCCGGCGGCAATGGGGGACATGCCGACGGGCGCGGGCGCCGATCGGCTCGCTTTCGTGACATTCGCCCCGGAGCCGGCGGTGGGTGCCACGTTCGGGGCGAGATGGCCCGCATTCGTGACAGTCGGGGCCCGAGGGCGGCCGAGATCCACGAAGTTGCGCCCGTCTCGGCCGGAGCCACGCATGCGCCGGCCGCCATCGCGGAACCCAGCAGGCGGCGACGCGGGCTGAAGGCATGCGGCCGTGGGCCCGCTGCCCTCCGGCTCGGCGAGGCCGCGCGGCGGCCGGTGGGGGTCCAGCGGACAGTCAGCCCGAGCGGAGCGAGTTGCGTCCGCTGGGCCGTCGCCGGGCGCCGTCACCACCTACGGCTCGACCAGGCCGCGGCGGATCGCGTAGCGGACGAGCTCGACCCGGTCCCGCATGCCGAGCTTCCGCATCGCGTTCGAGCGGTGGTTCTCGGCGGTCTTCTCGGCGAGCCCGAGGAGCTCGGCGATCTCCCTGTTCGTGTGGGCTTCGGCGACGAGCTTGACGACCTGCTCCTCGCGCGGGGTCAGCTCCTCCTCACCGCCGCCGCCGTCGAGGACGTCGCGGATCAGCGCCTGCTGGGCCTCCGGCGTGAGGAAGGGCTCGCCGCGCTCGACGGCCCGGATCGCGTCGATGAGCTCGCGATCGGCGGCGGCCTTGAGCACGTATCCGGAGGCGCCCGCCTTCAGGGCCTCGAACAGGTAGCGGTCCTCGTCGTGCATCGAGAGCATCAACACCGAGACCTCGGGCGCCGACTCGCGGATCGCGCGGGTCGCCTCGAGCCCGGTCATCCCGGGCATCTTCACGTCGAGGATCGCGAGGTCGGGGCGATGCTCGATCGCGCGGTCGCGAGCCTCGGCGCCGTCGCCGGCCTCGGCCACGACCTCGATGCCGTCTTCGCTCTCGAGCAGCTTCCGCAGTCCCGAGCGGACGATCCCGTGATCGTCGGCGATCAGGACGCGCATCGCTCCGTCTCCGCCTCGTCGGCTTCCATCCTCATCCTCATCGGCAGATCGGCGCGAAGCGTTACCCGCGTTCCCGCCCCCGGCGCCGACTCGACGCTGAGCTCGCCGCCGCAGAGCAGCGCCCGCTCGCGCATCCCGGCGATGCCGAGCCGCTCCCGCGCGCGACCGCCCTCGTAGCCGGCGCCGTCGTCGCTGATCCGCAGCTCGACCTCCTCGTCGGAGCCGATCAGGCGCACCCGCAGGTGCTCCGCGCCGGCGTGCTGGACGGCGTTGGTGACCGCCTCCTGGGCGATGCGGTAGGCGACGAGCTGGAGGTCCTCGGGCATGCGCTCGACGTCGCCCTCGACCTCGAAGCCCGCCGCGAGCCCGGCCTCGCGGCCGGCTTCCTCGACGAGCGTCGCGAGCGCCGCCTCGAGCCCGAGGTCGTCGAGCGTCGTCGGCCGCAGGCCGCGCGCGAGGTCGAGCAGCTCCCGCATCGCTCGCGAGACCAGCTCGCCGATCTCGGCGAGCTCCGCGTCGGCGGCCGGGTCGTCGCTCTGGCGGCGGACCGCCTCGAGCCGCAGGAGCAGCGCCGTCAACGCCTGGTTGACCTCGTCGTGGAGGTCGCGCGCGATGCGCTCGCGCTCACGCTCCTGGGCGCCAAGGGCGACGCTGGCCGCGCTCCGTCGCTCCGCCTCGAGGCGCTCGAGCATCGCGTGGAACGAGCGTTCGAGGCTGACCACCTCGCGCGATCCGGTCACGGTCGCCGGCGCCTGCGGGGGGTTGCTCAGGTCCGCGCTCTCCATCTCGTCGACGAGGCGCTCGAGCGGCTCGAAGCGGCGTGTCAGCAGCCAGATGTTCACCGCGACGGTCGCCGCCAGCGCGAACCCGAGAACGAGCCCGATCGTGGCGCTGTCGCGCAGGGTGTTGTCGGGGTCGGAGGCGATCGAGGCGGCGAGCACCGCCGCCGCGATCAGCAGCAGGTTGACCGTGAGCACCTGGGTGAGCAGGGTTCCGCGTCGCATGCACAACCCTGATCGACCGTCTCGCGATGCCACCTTAGGATGGGATCGGATAGGGCGGATTAGAATCCCATTACCTCTGTCTGCAACCATCGACCGCAGGCAAGCACGCCCAGGAGGCGCCCCCGATGCAGACGACACGCAGCTCGAACTTCGCAGCCGGCCTCAGGACCACGTTGCTGCTCGCCGGCCTGACCGGCCTGCTCGTCGTCATCGGCGCCCTGATCGGCGGTCCCGACACGGCGCTGGTGTTCCTCGTCGTCGCCGCGGTGATGAACCTCGGCGTCTACTGGTTCAGCGACAAGATCGCGCTGAAGTCGGCCGGGGCGAAGCCGATCAGCGAGCAGGAGGCACCGCAGATCTACGCGATGGTGCGGGAGCTGACGACGGCCGCGAAGATGCCGATGCCGTCGCTGTACCTGATCCCGCAGGAGCAGCCGAACGCCTTCGCGACCGGCCGCAGCCCCGACAAGGCGGCCGTCGCCGTCACCGCCGGGATCACGAAGCTCCTCTCCCCGGACGAGCTCCGTGGCGTGATCGCGCACGAGCTCGCCCACATTCGCAACCGCGACACGCTGATCCAGGCCGTCGCGGCGACGATCGGCGGCGCGATCACCTACCTCGGCTACATGCTGTTGTGGTTCGGGGGCGACGACGAGAGCCCGCTCAGCCTGATCGCCTCGCTCGCGCTCGTGCTGCTGGCCCCGATCGCCGCCTCGATCATCCAGCTCGCGATCTCGCGTCAGCGCGAGTTCTCCGCCGACGCGACGGGCGCCCAGATCTGCGGCAACCCCGAGAGCCTGGCCTCGGCGCTGCTGCGGCTCGAGGAGGGCTCGAAGGCGATCCCGATGAAGGTCAACGACGCCACCGAGTGCCTCTACATCGTCAAGCCCCTGCACGGCGGCCGCGGTCTGGCGAACCTGTTCAGCACCCACCCGCCGATCGAGGAGCGCGTTCGCCGCCTGCGGCAGATGCGTCCCGCGCTCGGCTGAGCCGTCGCGCTTGACGCCTCGCTATACTTTTTGAAGTAATGGCTTCCCCACCGGAGACCGAGATGAAGGCACCCGTCAGCGGCGCCGACCTGATCGCCCGGGCGAAGGCCGAGATCGAGGAGGTGCAGCCGACCGAGGCCGCCGCCGAGATCGAGTCCGCCGACGTCACGCTCGTCGACGTCCGCGAGCAGACCGAGTTCGAGGAGCGCCACATCGACGGCGCGATCCACATCCCCCGCAGCTACCTGGAGTCGCGGTTCGAGCAGTTCGTGCCCGACCGCTCGCGCCGGATCATCCTCTACTGCGCGTCCGGGATCCGCTCCGCCCTCGCCGCCAAGACGCTTGCCGAGGACCTCGGCTACGAGGACGTTAGCTCGATGGCGGGCGGGATCACCCTGTGGCGGGATCGCGGCCTGCCGGTCGTCACCCCGCGGTCGCTCACCCAGGAGCAGAAGGAGCGCTACTCGCGGCACATCCTCGTGCCCGAGATCGGCCTCGAGGGCCAGATGAAGATGCTTGACGCGAAGGTGCTGCTGCTCGGCGCCGGCGGGCTGGGCTCGCCGAGCGCCCTCTATCTGGCGGCGGCGGGGATCGGCACGCTCGGGCTGATCGACGACGACGTCGTCGACGCCTCCAACCTGCAGCGCCAGGTGATCCACAACACCGACCGGATCGGGGTCCCGAAGACCGAGTCCGCCCGCCTCGCGATCGAGGCCCTCAACCCCGACGTCGACGTCGTCGAGCACCATGGCCGCCTCGACGCGGGCAACGTGATCGAGCTCCTCTCCGACTACGACGTGATCGTCGACGGCGCCGACAACTTCCCGACCCGTTACCTGCTCAACGACGCCTCCGTGCGCCTGCGCAAGCCGGTCGTCTCCGCCTCGATCCTCTCCTTCGACGGGCAGCTCTCGACCTTCGTCCCCTACGAGGGGCCCTGCTACCGCTGCCTCTACCCGACGCCACCGCCGCCCGAGCTGGCGCCGAGCTGCGGGGCCGCCGGCGTCCTCGGCATGCTGCCGGGCATCATGGGGCTGCTGCAGGCGCTCGAGGTGTTCAAGCTCGTGACCGGAGCGGGCGATCCGCTGATCGGCCGGCTGCTCCTGTTCGAGGCGCTGGGCACGGAGTTCACCGAGCTCAAGGTCAAGCGCGACCCGGACTGCCCGATCTGCGGCCCGAACGCCCCGCAGATCGCCGACGGCGATCTCGGGAAGTTCCCCGACTACGACCTCTTCTGCGCCGGCTGAGGCCGGCCGGGCCGGGCGGCGTCCTCGTCGCCTCACGGCCGAAGGCCGCCTCGGATCCTGCGTCGGGGCTCCCCGGCAGGCGTTAGGCTCGGCGTGACCGATGGGACCGCGTGAGCGCATCGCGAGGGTGAAGCACGGGCTCGGGCGGTTGCGGCCGGCCGTCGCCGTCGGCCAGATGGCCCATCGCCGGGCGCTGGGGCCGGCGCGCCGCCGCTACCGCGAGCTCGGGCTCCGCAAGCCGTGGTTCGGCTCCGTCAGCCATGCCGAGGTCGCCGGACGGGGAGCCGGGCAGGCGCGGCTCGATCGCGCGGGGGGAATCGACGAGCTCGAGGCGGACGAGCGCTTCGCCGCGCTCGACCCGAAGCTGCAGGCGGGACTCCGCGAATGGCCGCGGCGGGGCTACGTGGCCGCCGAGGGGTTCTTCGCGCCCGGCGCGGTGGCGGCGCTCAACGCCGAGATCGATCGGCTCGTGAGCGGCGGCGAGATCCACCAGCACCACCTCAGCCCGCGGTTCATGAACGTCCACCGCCGCTCGCCCGCGGCCCGCGCCCTCGCCGAGGACCCGCGCGTGCTCGAGATGATCGAGCTGATCCTCGGGCGGCGGGCAGGCCTGTTCCAGACGATCTGCTTCATCCAGGGCAGCCAGCAGGAGGCGCATTCGGACGCGTTCCACATGATGACCGAGCCGCCCGGCTTCCTGGTCGGCGTGTGGATGGCGCTCGAGGACATCGACGAGGGCTGCGGGCCGGTCTTCTACCTGCCCGGCAGCCACCGGCTGCCCTACGTGATGACCGAGGATCTCGGCCTCGGTCATCCCTCGCGGCTCGTGATCGCCGACAAGGGCGCCGCCTACGTCAACCGGATGCGCGCGGTCGTCGGCGACCACGACGCCCAGCCGCTCACCTTCACCGCGAAGGCCGGCGACGTCCTCTTCTGGCATCACAACCTCACCCACGGCGGCTCCGCCGTGACGCGGCCGGGGGCCACCCGCCGCAGCCTCGTCGGCCACTACTTCGGGGATCGGGTGCTCTGCTATCACGAGGTCACCGAGCGGGCGGCGCGGATGCCCGCCGGCTTCGATTGAGACGGACGTCGAGCCGTGTCCGCCGCCTGCCTGTAGGGTTCTCGCGATGCCGAAGGTGAAGATCCCACCGGTGCTTCGAGCCCAGACCGGCGGCGAGTCGATCGTCGAGGTCGAGGGCGAGGACGTGGGCGCGGTGCTGCGCGGCCTCGCCGACGCCCACCCCGGGGTCGGCGGGCAGCTCTTCGACGAATCCGGCGACCTCAACCGCTACGTCAACGTCTATCTCAACGACGAGGACGTGCGCCTGCTCGGCGGCCTCGGGACCGCCGTCGGCGGCGACGACACGGTCGTGATCCTGCCGGCGATGGCCGGCGGCGGGCCGACGGCCTGACCACTCCTCGCGCCGCGCCGCGCGTTCGCCCCGCGGGCGACGATCGGCGACGCGACGGCTCTCCGGCGGCGCTCCGGGCCGGACGAGCGTGCGGGGTCGGCGCGGCGGGAATCGGATCAGTCCGGGGTGCCGCCGGTCAGCCCGGTGAAGGCGACCCAGGCCGGCTTGGTGTCGCGGTCGGCGTCGACGAGGCCGGCGGAGGCGCACCAGCCGCACTCGCCGACCGCGCTCTCGGTCGAGTCGTGCCACGTGTACCAGACGACGCCCTCGAGCCCGAGCTCCTGACGGCGGTCTTGGAGCTCGCTGAACGTCGTGCCGAGGAGCTCCGCCTGCTCCTCCGGGGTCTTGGCGAGGTCGTTGCCGCTCTTCGGGTTCGACCCCCAGCCGATCTCTGTGGCCCAGATCGGCGCGTCGACGCCGGCGTCCTCGAGCGCCGCCCGGGTCCTCTCGACCTGGTCGACGACCGCGCCGGTGTCGGGCCCGTACGGGTGGGCCCCGACGATGTCGGCCGCATCGGCGACGCCGTCGATCGCGAACAGGTCGCCGAGGAAGTCGTAGGAGACGATCGCGCCGTCGGACTGCGGCGTCGCGAACATCCCCGCCGTCATGACAGCGGCCTCCGGGTCGGCCTCCTTCAGCGCCCGCGCCGACCGCGTCAGCAGCTCCGCGTAGCTGCCCGGGTCCGGCGTCGGCGTCCAGAACGTCGAGGAGTTCGGCTCGTTCCAGATCTCCCACTCGCGGACCGGCTGCGGCTCGATGTCGGGGTTCGCCTCGCCGAGCGCGTCCCAGAAGCCGCCGCCGGTTCCGTAACGCTCGCCGGCGGCGGTGAGGAATGCGGCCCACGCGTCGAGGGCCTCATCCCCGGTCGGGGCGTCGCTGACCTCGGGCGCGTAGATCCCGGGGGTCCCGTAGACGGTGACGAGCGGCTCGATCCCGGCGACCGCGAGCTGGCTCAGGATCTGGTCGCTCGCCTGCCAGTTGTAGGCGCCTTCGGACGTCTCGATCGCCGACCATTGCAGGACCACGCGAACGGTGCCGACGCCGCCGGCCCGCATCCGCTCGTAGTCGGTCGCGTTCTGAAGGCCCTCGGGGGCAACGCCGAAGAACGGATCCGCCGTCACCCTCTCCTCCTCGTCCCCTCCTCCGCATCCGCCGAGCGTCGACAGCGCGAGCAAGGGCAGCGCGACCAGGGTGGCGAGCGTGCTCGCCCATCCGGTTGCCGGGGGCCTCACGGGCGCCGTCTCGCGTCAGTGAGGCGGAGCGTGACCGTGGCGAGCGCCAGCGCGACCAGCGCGGCGAGGCCCGCGAGCAGCGACGTCGGGATCGCGCCCGCCGCCTCGGCCGACGCGGCGAGGGGGCTTGCCGGGGCGTCGGTCTCACCGACCACGCCGAGCTGCCTGGAGTCGGTCCGGGAGACCGGTCCGATCCCCTCGCCGCCGCCCCCGGCCGCGGAGCCCTCGGACTGGCGGACGCCGGGCAGCTCGAGCACGTACTCGTCGCCGGCAGCCGGAGCCTCCGCGCCCGCTTGCGCGGGGGCGGCGGCGAGCGACGCTACGATCGCCAGCGCCAGCCCGGCCGTCAGTCGGGTGGGGAGATCCATGGCCGCAAGACGATAGTGAAAGCACGAGTGCCGATCGCCGCGCCGCCCGGCAGCGGCTGGATCCCCGCGCTGGCGACGGCGATCGTCGTGGTCTCGGTCGCCCTCGCCGGCGGCGGGTACGGGGGCGTCGCGCTCGGCCTCGGCACGATCGCGACCTGGATCGCCGTCATCGTGGTCGCCCTCGCGCCGGGCGAGACCCGCGTGCTCTCCCGGCCGTTCGCGGCCGCGCTCGCGGCGCTCGCCCTCCTCGCCGGGTTCGCGGCGCTGTCGCTTGGCTGGTCGATCGACCGCGACACCGGCTTCGCCGACGTCGTCAGGCTCGGCGCCTATCTCGGCGGCTTCGGGTTGGCGGGGCTCCTCCTCCGCCCGGGCAGCGGGCGCCCGGCGCTCGCCGGGATCACCGCCGGGCTCGTCGTCGTCTGCCTGCTCGCGCTCGGCAGCCGCCTGCTCGGCCTCGGCGCCGGCGACGCCCAGCTCGTGGCCACGATGCCTTCGTCGGCGGGACGTCTCAGCTACCCGGTCGGCTACTGGAACGCCCTCGGCTCGATCGCCGCGATGGCGGTGCCGATGCTCGTCTGGTTCGCGTCGTCGGGGCGCCGGCGCGCGAGCGTCGCGCTCGCGTTCGCCGCGATCCCGCCGGCCCTGCTCACCGCCTACATGACCTCCTCGCGGGGAGCGCTGATCGCGGCGGCGATCGGCGTCCTCGTGGTGATCGCCGCGGCGCGGTACCGGACCCGCCCCGTGCTCACGACCGCGATCGCCGCGTTGGCGACCGGCCCCGCCGTGCTCGCCGCGGCCCTCGGCGCCGGGATCCTCGACGGGCCGGGCTCGCCTCCGGGCCGCCCGGAGCTCATCGTCTGCGCCGCCCTGCTGGCCGGGGTCGTGGCCGTGGCGCTCGGCGGGCCGCCGCTGGTCGCGCGCGCCGGCAAGAGCCCGATCCCGGGGTTGCGGATGCGGCACCTGCTCGCCGCGGCGCTCGTCGCCGTCGTGATGACCGTGGTGCTCGCCGGTCCGGGCAGGATCGCCGGCGACTTCGCGGTCACCTCGGGGAAGGAGGCGACGGCCGGCGGCAACCAGCTCTCGGTCTCGGGCTCCGGCCGGGCGCAGTTCTGGTCGACGGCGATCGACGCGTTCGCCGCCGATCCGGTTCACGGGATCGGTACCGGCAGCTTCGGCCTCTGGTGGAACCGGCACGGCAGCCTCGAGACGCCGGTCCGGGACGTGCACTCCGAGCCGATCGAGCTCCTCGCCGAGCTCGGCCCGGTCGGGCCCCTCGCCTTCCTCGCCTTCTTCGTCGCGGTGGCCGTCGGCGGGATCCCGCGCGCGCGCAATCGCGACGACCCGCCCGCGGGGGCCGCCCTCGGCCTCGTCGCGACCGGCCTCGTCGGGATCCTCATCGACTGGACCTGGAACGTGCCCGCCGTCGCCGTCCCGATCCTCGTCGCCGCGGCGGTGCTGAGCGGCCGGTCGCTCGACCCGGCGGTCGCCGCGGGCCGGCCGAGCATGCGGGCGATGCGGGTTCCGGCGCCGGCGCTGGCGGTGGCCGCGGCGGCACTGGGCGTCGCGGCGATCTGGGCGGGGGGCGTTCTCGCCGTCGCCACGGACCGGCTCGAGGCGAGCAGGGACGCGGTCGCCGCCGGGGACCTGCCGGCGGCGGCCCGGGCGGTCCGGGCCGCCGCCGCCGCCGAGCCGTGGGCCGCCGAGCCGTGGGTGCGGCTGGCCGAGGTCGAGAAGGCGGCCGGGAACATGGAGGCGGGCCGGGTGGCGATCAGCAGGGCGATCGAGCTTTCGCCGGACGACTTCCGCTCCTGGCTGCTCGCCTCGACGATCGCCGGTGAGCTCGGCGCCGAGGCCGTGTTCACCGCCTACGCCGAGCGGGCGCTCGAGCTCGCGCCGCTGGTCGTTCCGCGCGTGTCGATCGAGCCGACCCAGCGTTTCGCCCCGGCCCCGCAGTGACGTGGGCCCGGGCATCTATCCTTCCATCCCGGATGCAGGCACGATTCCGATCACGCAGCGGGTGCGGCTGGAGGGGCGCGCCTGATGCCGAAGCTCGCCGGCCCTGAGGCGGTCGCCGCGGGCTCGACCGAGCGCCGCGGCCATGCCCCGGTCTGGGTGGCGCCGTTGCGCGCCGCCCGCGGCCATGGGCGCTGGTGGCGCGACGCCCGCCGCCGCCGGCTGCTGGCCGGGGCCGACGTCGCCGCGGCGGCGGTCGCGACGGCGATCGCGACGGTGCCCGCGACCGGGACCCTCTGGGGCCTTCTGTTCGTGCCGCTGTGGCCGCTGGTGGCGAAGCTCTTCGGCCTCTACGACCGCGACCATCGCGCCATCCGCCACCTGACCGCCGACGAGGTGCCGTGGATCCTCGCCTGGGTCGCGCTGACGGCGACGCTCGTCGTGCTGCTGCTGCCGCCGCTGACCCCGGTCGGCGTCCCCGGCATCGGAACCGGCGTCGCCCTGTTCGTCGCGGCGGCCGCCGCGACGATCGCCTTCCGGGCGCTGACCCGCTGGCTCTGGTGGAGGCTGACGCCGCCGGAGCTCGTCGGGCTCGTCGGGGACGGGCCGGTGCTGGCCTCGCTGCAGCGGAAGATCGAGCTGTTCCGCGAGATGCATCTCGAGCTCGCGGCGGTACGCGAGATCGCGGCGCTCGGAACCGGCCGCGAGCGGGAGCGCGAGCTCGGGGAGCTGACCGACCGCGTCGACCGGATCGTGGTCGCCGCGACCGGCGTCGAGGCGGACCTGATCGGCTATCTCAAGGACCTCTGCCGCGCCCGCCAGGTGAAGATCAGCGTCGTCTCGCCGCTCCGCGGCAAGGCCCTTCCGTCGGAGCGGTTCGTGCAACTCGCCGACCTGCCGATCCTCGAGTACAACACGTGGGACCCCTCGCGCTCGTCGCTTCTGATCCGCCGCCTCCTCGACGTCATCGCGGCCTCCGTCGGCCTGCTCCTGTTCGCCCCCTTCGCGATCGCGATCGCGATCGCGATCAAGCTCGACAGCCCCGGGCCGGTGCTGTTCTCGCAGATCCGGGCCGGCCTCGGAGGGCGGCCGTTCCGGATGTACAAGCTGCGGACGATGAAGGTCGATGCCGAGGCGAGGCTCGACGAGCTCGTCGACATCGGCCGGCTCGAGGAGCCCGCCTTCAAGCTCCGAGACGACCCGCGGGTGACCCGGGTGGGGGCGTTGCTGCGCCGCTTCAGCGTCGACGAGGTCCCGCAGCTCATCAACGTCCTCGTCGGCGAGATGAGCGTCGTCGGGCCGCGACCGGAGCAGGTCGAGGTGGTCGAGCGCTACACCGACGCCGAGCGCATCCGGCTCAGCGTCAAGCCCGGGGTGACGGGCCCGATGCAGGTGTTCGGTCGCGGTGAGCTGACCTTCTCGGAACGGCTCGCGGTCGAGATCCAGTACATCGAGAACCCGTCGCTGGGACAGGATTTGCGGATCCTGATCCACACGCTGCCGGCCGTCGTGCGCGGCACCGGGGCCTTCTGACCGGCCGGCGGTGGCCGTGGCCACGGTGATCGTCCCCTCGCGGGCGCCCGCCGGCGGGCGCCTCGACCGGCTCCTCGACTCGCTCGCGGCGCAGACGGTCGAGCACGAGACGATCGTGATCGACAACGCCTCGCCCGGCGGGTCGGTGACCGCCACCTGCTCCCGCTACGGGTTCGCCGAGGCCGTCCCGCTCGAGCGCAACGCCGGCTTCTCCGCCCCGATGAACATCGGCGCCCGCCGCGCCGCCAGCGACACGCTCGTCCTCCTCAACGACGACTGCGTCTGCGATCCCGACTTCGTCGAGCGCCTCGTCGCGCCGCTCGACCCGGGCTTGGGCGTGGTGATGAGCTCGGGCGTGCTCCGCGACTGGCGCCATCCCGAGCTCATCGACAGCGCCGGGATGGAGCTCGACAGGACGCTGCTCGTCTACGACTACCTGAACGGGGAGCCGATCGCGGCGGCGGCGAGTGCCGCCGATCCGATCGGGCCCTCGCCGAAGGCGGCGGCGTACGACCGCGACGCGTTCCTCTCCGTCGGCGGCTTCGACGAGCGCCTGTTCGCCTACTGGGAGGACGTCGATCTCGCCCTGCGGATGCTCGAGGCGGGGGGGACCTGCCGGCTCGCGCCCGACGCCTTCGGCACCCACGAGCACTCGGCGACGCTCGGGTCCGGGTCGAAGGCCAAGAACGCGCTGACCGGCTTCGGGCGGGGCTACGTCCTCCGCAAGTGGAGCGTAGCCTCGCCCTCGCGGCTGCCCTCGATCCTCGCTCGCGACCTCGTCATCCTCGCCGGCCAGGCGCTCGTCGACCGCACCCTGAGCGGCGCCTCGGGCCGCATCCGCGGCTGGCGGGCCGCGGTCCCCACCCACCCCTACCCGGCGGCGACGGCCGCCCGTGGCGGCGGCTCGCCGTACGCGCGGAACCTGCTCCGCCGCCTGCGACGGCGGCGGAAGCTGTCGGCGCCGGGGCCGGGCTGAGGCCGGAGCCGCCGCCGGCTCGCGCCGAGGCGCGCCGCCGGTCAGCGGCGGGCGATCGCGGCGAACTCGTCGAGCAGCGGCTTCGCGCTGCCATCCTCGCGGAGCAGTCCGGAGGTGTTGCACCAGCCGCAGACCTCGTCGAGGCCGTCGCGCCACTGATACCAGACGACCCTGGCGATCCGAAGCTTGCGGCGCTTCTCGAGCGCCATCCGAAACGACTCCCGCAGGTTGCGGCGCTGCTCGGCGGCCGGGACGATCAACGGGTTCCTTCCGCCGCGGCCCTGGCCCCAGCCGATCTCGGTGACCCAGATCGGCGTCCGCTTCAGCTTCGCGCGGTCCATCACCTTCCTGGTCAGCTCGATCTGCTCACGGACCTGCCTGACCTTGCCGGTGTAGGGATGGATCGCGATCGCGTCGGCGGCCCTCGCGGCCTTCCGCGACTTCAGCATCTTCTTCAGGTAGACGTCCCCGTCCATCGCCTTGCGGTTGACGGGCTGGGAGATGACTCCGGCCGAGATCACGTTCGCGCTCGGGTCGGCGGCGTGGATGGTCTTCGCCGAGAGGGCGAGCAGCTTGCCGTACTGGCGCGGGTTCGGGCGCTTCCAGTTGTTGAACGAGTTCGGCTCGTTCCATGCCTGCCAGTCCTCGATCGGGTGGGGAGTCCCCGGGTAGGTGTCCCAGAACGTGCCGCCCGGCCCGTAGCGCTCCACCGCCGCGGTCAGGAAGTCGCGCCAGGCCGCCTTCGCGGCGGACGAGTCCAGCGGCGTCGCGCCGGCCTCGGTCGAGAGCCAGGGCGGCACGCCGACCAGCACCGGGAGGACGTCGATCCCCTGCTCGGCGGCGCCGGCGACGACGGCGTCGTAGCGGCTCCAGTCGTAGGCGGCGCTCTCGCTGGGCCGGACCGCCGAGTAGACGAAGCCGGTCCGGATCAGGCCGACGTCGGCCCCGGCCATCGTCGGGTAGTCGTCGGAAGCGAGCGAGCGCGGATGGACGCCGAAGAAGCCCTTCGGCGCCTGGGCGGCATCGGATCCGGCGGGCAGGCCGAGCATCGCGACCGCCGCCAGCAGCGCGATCGGAAGCGTCACGAGGCGGCGTGTCGGAGGTTTCGGCCGTGCCCCGGCTGTCGGAGCTGCTGACACGAAGGCGGAACGGTAGCGACTCGGCCCGACGCCGACCCGGTTCAGCCTCAGTGCTCGAGGACGAGCCCGAGGAAGGCCTTCGTTCGCTCGTGGCGGGGGGCGTCGATGACCTGCGCCGGCGGGCCCTCCTCGACGATCACGCCGCCGTCCATGAAGATCACCCGGTCGGCCGCCTCGCGCGCAAAGCCGATCTCGTGGGTCACGACCAGCATCGTCATCCCCTCGTCGGCGAGCTCGCGCATGACGTCGAGCACCTCCTTGACGAGCTCGGGATCGAGCGCGCTCGTGACCTCGTCGAAGAGCATCACGTGCGGGTCCATCGCCAGGGCCCGGGCGATGGCGACGCGCTGCTGCTGGCCGCCGGAGAGCCGGTCGGGGTACTCGGCGACCTTGTCCGACATCCCGACCCGGTCGAGGAGCTCCTCGCCGCGGCGGCGGCATTCGCCCTCGTCGCGTCCGAGCACGGCCCGCGGCGCCAGCGTCACGTTCTCGAGCGCCGTCTTGAGCGGGAACAGGTTGAACTGCTGGAACACCATGCCGACGCGCTGGCGAACGAAGTCGATGCCGGCCTCGCCGCGGCCGGTGATCTCCTCGCCCTCGAGCACGATCCGGCCCGAGTCGGGGGGCGAGAGGAGGTTGACGCAGCGCAGCAGCGTGCTCTTGCCGGAGCCGCTGGGGCCGAGCACGCAGACGACCTCGCCGCGCCTGATCGCGAGATCGACGCCGTCGAGGACGACGAGGTCGGCGAAGCTCTTGCGGACGCCCTCGAGCCGGAGGAACGCCCCGTCCCCGTCGGTTGCGAGCGCCTCGGTCGGCGCCAGGCCCCCGGGCCCGTCTCCGGCCCTCATGCGATCCCCCGCTCGTAGCGCGCCTGCTGGCGGGCGATCATCCAATCGACGAGCCTGGCGAGCGGGATCGTCACCAGCACGAACAGGAGCGCGCCGAGCGTGAGGGCCGAGCTGCTGAAGGTCTCCGAAGCGATGTCGTAGCCGGCCTGGACGACCTCGATCAGCCCGATGAAGCTGACCAGCGTCGTGTCCTTCATCAGCGCGATGAAGTCGTTCAGCAGCGGCGGGATGACCTTGCGGACGGCCTGCGGCACGATCACCTGGCGCATCGCCTGCCGGTGGCTCATCCCGAGCGAGCGCGCGGCCTCCATCTGGCCGCTCGGCACCGCCTCGATCCCGGCCCGGTACACCTCCGCCATGTAGGCGCCGTAGGTGATCGTGATCGCGATCACCCCGTACCAGAAGGGAGCGGGCTGGCCGAACCAGTCGGGCACGCCGATCCAGCGCGGCAGCAGCGCCCCGGCGCCGGTCTCGAGGTCCGGCTGCGACAGCGCCCCGAGCGCGGTCGAGACGATCAGGATCACGAGCAGCGCCGGGATCCCCCGGAAGACGTCGATGTAGGCGATCACGGGCCAGCGGATGATCCGGCCGAGCTTGCCGGGGGTCTGGCGGAGGACCGCCAGGACCAGCCCCCAGAGCAGCGAGAGGATGCCGGCGATGATCGCGAGCTTGATCGTGAACCAGAACCCGGCCATCACCTTGTCGAAGTTGTCGGGATCGAACATGATCCCGAAGTCGAAGAACTGATCTACCAGCTGGTCCACGCGGTCGGGTCCTCTCTCTGCTCTCGCTCCCGGTCGCCAACCCTAGATGGTTCCCTCCGAATCCGTGCGGGGGATCGGGCTCGGGCATCCGCACGGTGAACCAGAGAGGGCGCCCGCGGGCGCCCTCTCCTGCTTCACCTTCCGGCCCCGCTCAGCCGCCGCTGGTGGTGTCACCGCCCCCGAGCGCGGCCGCCGGGCCGGGCTGCAGCAGCTCCTCGGGCGGGTCGGTGCTGAACCACTCCTGGTAGAGCTCGGTCAGCGTCCCGTCGTCCTTGACCTCCTGCAGCGCCGAGTTGACGGCGTCGACGAGCTCGGTCTGGCCCTTCGGGATCACGATCCCGTACTGCTCGTCGGTGGGGAAGTCGTCCACCACCTCGAGCCCGCCGAGCTCCTCGGCCGCGGCGTTGACCGACGGCAGGTCGTTGAGGACCGCGTCGACCTGGCCGACCTTGAGAGCGTTGTATGCCTGGTCGATCTGCGGGAAGGGCCGCACCTCGGCCGCATCGGTGTTGTCCTCGGCGTAGGTCTCACCGGTCGTCGCGTCCTGGGCGCCGACGATCTTGCCGGCGAGGTCATCGACCGTCTGGATGTCGGAGCCCTCCTGCACGAGCAGGCCCTGCGAGGCGTTGAAGTACGGATCCGAGAAGTCGACCTTCTTCGCTCGCGCCGGCGTGATCGTCGTCGCCGCGATCGCGAGGTCGAACTGGCCGTTGCCGCCGGCGAGGACGACGTTGAACGGCAGGTCGACCATCTTCGTGTCGAGGCCGATCTTGTCGGCCACCGCGTTGATCAGGTCGATGTCGAAGCCCTCGTAGTCGGGCGGGTCGCCCTGCTCGAACGGCGGGTACGGGATGTCGGAGCCCACCGTCAGCGTCCCGGCGGTGATCAACGGGAGGTCGGTGCCGGCGCCGGTCTCGTCGCCGCTGGTCGTGCTGTCGTCGCCGCCACAGCCGGCCACCGCGAACGCCGCGACGAGGCCGACGGCGAGCGCGATCAGCGACCAAAGCCTGGTCTTGCTCTCCACTGGTCGTTTCCCTTCTCTCGTGCCGCACCCGCCCCATGCCGGTGAGCCTCGGTCACCATAGCCGGAATCGCGACCCCCCGCGATCGCCTCCGGAGCGACCCCGCTCGGGCGGCTCCGACGCACTACACTTACTGAAGTGACGGACGGCGACCTGCTCAACCGACCGTGCGGCGGCCAGTTCGAGAGCATCCTCGAGGCGATCGGCAACACGCCGCTGGTCGAGCTGCAACGGCTCGCGCCGCACCCGGGCGTGCGGCTCTTCGCCAAGCTCGAGGGGCGGAACCCGACCGGCTCGGTCAAGGACCGGGTCGCGAAGGCGATGATCGACCGGGCCGAGGCGGAGGGCCTGATCTCGCCCGGGCAGACGATCCTCGAGCCGACCTCGGGCAACACCGGCATCGCGCTGGCGATGATCTGCCGCCGCAAGGGCTACAGCCTGAAGGCGGTGATGCCCGACAACGTCACCACCGAGCGCTCGCAGCTGCTCAGCATGTACGGCGCCGAGATCGTCTACTCCGAGGGCCTGAAGGGCTCGAACGGAGCGGTCGAGCTGGCGCTCGAGATGGCCGACGCCGACCCCTCCTGCTACATGCCCTACCAGTACGGCAACGAGGCGAACCCGCTGGCGCACTACAACGGCACCGCCGTGGAGATCCTCGAGGAGCTCGACGAGGTGGCGGCGTTCGTCAGCGGGCTCGGCACCGGCGGCACCCTGATGGGGGTCGGCCGGCGGCTCAAGGAGCGCGATCCGGCGACCAAGATCGTCGCCTCCGAGCCGATGCAGGGCGAGCTCGTCGACGGCCTGCGCTCGCTCCAGGACGGCTTCATCCCGCCGATCATCGACCTCGCCGTGCTCGACCGCAAGATCATGGTCTCCAACCGAGACTCGATCGTCTGGACGCAGCGACTGCTGCGCGAGGAGGGGATCTTTGCCGGGGTCAGCGCCGGCGCGATCGCCTACGTGGCGAACCGGATCGCCGCCGAGCTCGAGGGGGGCAACGTCGTCTTCCTGATTCCCGACGACGGCTGGAAGTACCTGTCGTCGGGCATCTACACGCGCGACGTCGACGAGCTCGACGGCGTCGACACCACCAACTGGTGGTAGCCGACGGATGCGCATCGCCCGCGAGCTGATCGACGAGATCGTCGCCCACGCCCGCGACGACCTGCCGAACGAGTGCTGCGGCCTGATCGGCGGCCGCGACGGCCATGCGAGCTCCGTCCACCGCGCCCGCAACGCCGCCGCCACCTGGCTTCGCTACGAGGTTCACCCGAGCGACCAGCTCCGGATCATGGACCGGATCGAAGCCGATGGGGAGGCGATGGTCGGGATCTACCACTCGCACACGAAGAGCGAGGCGTATCCGTCGCAGACCGACATCAACCTCGCCGCCTCCTGGCCCGACCCTCTCTATCTGATCTGCTCGCTCGAGGACGTCGACGCGCCGACCGTTCGCGCGTTCTCGATCCGCGACGGCCGCGTCGAGGAGGTCGATCTCGACGTCGTCTGAGCCTCCCCTCGTCTGCCGCGCCTGCGGGAGGACCCACGAGGAAGGGGAGGGCGAAGGCCGCTTCTGCGCGAGCTGCGGCATGCTGCTCGCGCCGGCCGCGGGGACGGAGGCGGGCACGGTCGACGAGCTCACCGCCAGGGCGCGGAAGATCCAGCCGCGCAGCGCCCGCGGCGAGCCCGTCCGCGTCGCGGTCGGGCTCAACCTCGCCGAGGCCGAGCTGATGCAGAACATCCTCCTCGAGGAGGGCATCCCGAGCATGCTCCGGCGCTCCGGCGGCTTCGACGTGCCCGACTTCCTCGCCGCCGGCCCCCGCGACGTGCTCGTCCCGGCGTCGGGCGAGGCGGCCGCGCGGGACCTCCTCAACCTCGGCCCGGCGCCGTCGCCGGAGCCCGGGGAGCCGCGCCGCGCGGCGGTCCGGCTCGCCGCGGTGATGCTGGTCTGCCTGTTGCTCTTCGGCGCGCTCGCGGCGCTGATCCGGGTCCTCGTCGTCTAGGGCGGTTCAGGGCAGCGACGGGTCGGCGAGCCGTCCGCGGGCGGCTGAGCCCGGGCCCGCGAGCGCGTCCACGTGATCGCGCCAGGCCGGCTCGATCTCGGCGATCGACGTCCCGAAGGCGGTCTCGAGCGCCGTCGCCGGGCCGGCCTTCGGCAGCCTGGCGACGAGCAGGTCGCAGGCGTGGCGGCCGACCTCGTGGTCGAGCAGGTCGAAGACGCTGCCGCCGAGGATGATCGCGTCGCGGGCCGAGGGCGGGAAGGCGGGGCGCGGCCCCTCGGTCAGGCGGCGCAGGACCGCCGGCCGGAAGCTCGACCAGTGGCCGGCGTAGAACTGGGCGCCGCCCTCGATCAACCAGGCCCAGCGCACGTAGCGCGCGAACGTTCGCGGTCCCCAGGGTGGCGGCACCTTCTCGTTGTTGGCGGCGATCACGAGCTGCGCGTAGAGCCGCTCCGAGGTCCCGAGCAGGGCCCGCAGCGACTCGGGGCCGCCGGCGCGGCGCTCGAGCGCCGCGTCGGTGAGCGTGTGGAGCTCGGTCCGCGTCGCCCACCCGGCCAGGTAGCGGCGTCCCGCCGGCGCCGCGGCGATCCGGGCGGCGGGGAGGAACGGATGAGCGGCGGCCAGCCAGCCGGCGCCCGGATGGAGGATCACGGTCACCCCGCCCGGAACCTGCTCGAATCGCTCCTCGAGCCGCAGCCGCAGGTCCTCGAGCCGGTCGAGCGTGCGCTCGGCGCATTCCTCGTCCCCCTCCTCGAAGCGGACGGTGAAGCTGAGCGAGTCGGTCTCGGTCCAGGGCATGCCCGGAGGGTAGAGCCGGGGCGGTCGCGGCTCCCGGCTCGGCGATGCCGTGGGCGTCTCCTGCCGACGCCGGGAGCCCGCGCCGGTCGAGCGCCTCGGGCTCGCTGAGGCGCTCCCGTGCCCGCGCGCGCCGACCGCTCGACCCAGGGTCGCGCCGAGCCCGCCGCCGGGGTCCTCGACGTACATCGCCGCGGACGGTCCGCGCAGGGCCGGGTCGGCGACTCGGCGCCCGCGCAGGCGCGCGGCCACGGCAAGCGGCGGGAAGGCGTCGGTGGTCGCGGCCGTCGACGAGCTCGGTCGCCTCGGGTACGCCCGGCGGGTCCCCGACCCGACCGGCGGTCCGCACGACCGAGCGCGCGAGCTGCGCCGAGGAGGTCGCGCGCCGGGCGATCGCCGCCACGCGGGACGCCTGGGCGGAGGCCCTCGGGGTGGAGCGGGTGGAAGCGCTCGAGGACGCCCTGATCGACCTCCGTACGGCGCTCTGGCCAGAGGCCGAATAGGCGGGCGACGGCTACCCTGGGGCCGATGAGCACGCCGCCTGTCGGAGCCCACGTCCAGGGACGGGACCCGCTGGCGGAGGCGGCGGCGGTCGGCGCCGACTGCATCCAGGTGTTCCTCTCCGATCCCCAGGGCTGGGAGAAGCCGCCGGAGCGGGACGACGCGGCGGAGCTGCGCGGCTCGGAGATCGGGATCTACGTCCACGCCCCCTACCTGGTCAACGTCTGCTCGCCGAAGCCGAACGTCCGCCACGGGTCGCGGAAGATCCTCGCGCAGACCTGCGAGGCCGCTGCGGCGGTCGGCGCGCTGGCGGTGGTCGTCCATCCCGGCCACTCCGAGGACGGCCTCGAGGCCGGCGTCGGGCGCTGGTCTCGGACCCTCGAGCTGCTCGAGCCAGAGGTGCCCGTCCTGCTCGAGAACACGGCCGGCGGCGAGCACGCCGTCGCCCGGCGCTTCGACGCCCTCGCCCGGCTCTGGGAGGGGGTCGCCGGCGCCGACCCGGGCGTGGCGGTCGGCTTCTGCCTCGACACCTGCCATGCCCACGCCGCCGGCGAGGATCTCGGGGACGCGGTCGAGCGCGCTCGCGCGATCACCGGCCGGATCGATCTCCTCCACGTCAACGACTCGCGCGATCCGCCGGGCACCGGCGCCGACCGCCACGCGAACATCGGCGCCGGGACGATCGACCCCGAGGTCCTGGCGGCGATGATCCGCTCCGCCCGGGCGCCGTCGGTGGTCGAGACGCCGCGCGAGCCCGATGCCCTGCGGGCTGACGTCGAGTTCGTGCGCGCGGCTCTACTCGCCGGCTGAGGCGAGCCGCTCGCGCTCGTAGTCGAGCTCCGTCCGGATCCCCCGCGCCTCCATCAAGGCCCGCGCCTGCTCGATCGAGGCGGCGGGCCGGACGAGGTCGGCGAGCGGGGTCAGCGGCCCGAGCGCGCGGCGGGCGTCGAAGACGAAGGCGAGGGCTCCGACCGGGCCGAGCTCGACCGTCCGGCTGCCGTCGCGGATCGGCACCGACCCGGTCGCCCCGAGCGCGCAGCGAGCCGCCATCAGGCTCGCCTCGGTCGGGACCTCGCGAGCGAGCGCGACGACCTCCTCGGCGGCCGCGGGACCGGGGGAGAGGGTGCCGAGCCAGGCTCCCTCACGGCCGATGGCCGCGATCCGGGCAAGGACCTCGAGCATCGTCAGCTCGCCGTCGCAGCCGGCCCCGAACGCGCAGCCGGCGACCGCGATGCGCTCGGGCAGGTGGGCGACGGCAGCGAGCATCACCGCGTCGCAGAGCGGGCTCGAGAGCCCCGGCTCGGAGCCGTCGGCGAGGACGTCGCCGCCGACGTCGAGGAGGACGACGAGATCGCAGTCGAGGTGGTCGGCGAGGGCGGCGATGCCGGCGCCGGCCGCGGCCGGCCCGCCGTTGACGTCGATCAGCGCGACCGGGCGGCCGAGGTGGGCGGCGACCCCGGCCTCCGCGAGCCGGGTCCCTTCCGGGGTGCATCCGGCCGCTCCGGTCAGCGCCGCCGACGCGGCGATCGGCTCGATTGCGGTGAGTTGCCCGAGCGGGCGCGGGCCGGCGTGGTGGGGGTCGACCGCGAACCGCTCCCAGGCGACCCCGCCGAGCTCGACCCGGCGTCCGGCACGCTCGATCTCGCGGGCGACCGCGAGCGATCCGACGACGTCGCCGCCGCCGCCGATCCCGAGCACGAGGGCGCCGCGCGCGCCGTCGGCGAGGGTGCCGAGCAGGCCGCGGGGGCTATCGCCGGGGCCCGGCAGGGAGCTCAGGTCAGCGCCGGCTCCGGCTCCGGGGCGCGGCAGGTCTCGCGGATCGTCGCCGCGGCCCGGTCGAACTCCTCGTCGGCCATCACCGGCACGCCCTCGAAGGGCAGGTCACGGTCGATCTCGACCCAGGAGTGGCAGCCGATGTGCTCGTCGCGGACCCGGACGGTGACCGGGCGGGGGATCCGGTGCACCTTGAGCAGGAGGACGTGCAGCGGGTGGGTCCGCTTCCAGCGCAGCCGCTTGCGGGCGTAGTCCTGGGTCCAGACGTGGTAGGGGCTGAGCGCATCCACGATCCGCGGGTCCTCGACCGTGAAGTGGTCGGCGACCTCGGCCCAGGCGCGGATCCGGACCCGGTCGGGCTGCGGGATCCCGCCGTCCTGGAGCAGCGCCCGCGGCGGCGGCTCCTCGTCGGGCCAGACGCCCTCCTCGAGCGCCCGGCGCAGCTCCGGGTGGTGCGACTCGCGGACGAGGTCGTTGCGCTGGTGGTCGAACGTCGGGTAGAGGAAGAACTGCTCGTGCTCGAGCTCGAAGTGCTTGTTCTCCTCGCGGATGCCGCCCTTGCGCAGCGTCACCAGCTGCTCCCCCTCGGCAAGCGCGCGCACGGTGATCGACCATTCCTTGAAAGCGATTGGCATGGCGTTGTTCGTCCGGGGTCGTGGTTGTGGGCGGGATCGCGGGGCTCGGACGAGGGCGACCCTGCCGGGGCCGCTTCTCGGCCCGTCGGAGGGCCGCGAGTCTAGAGCAGCCGCGCGCCGTCGGCAAATTCGTGACGAGACGCACATGCTCTTGCGCGGCGCCCGCGGCGCCTAGCGATCCCGCCGGCGACCGAGGCCGCCGCCGCCGGGCGTCTCGATCCGCAGGACGTCGCCCGGCGCGAGCTCGCCCTCGCACTTGCCGGGCAGGGGCTCGCCGTTGAGGCTGTTGCGGCCGGGGCTGCCGTCGCCGCCGCCGTCGCGGCCCCGTGGCCCGCGGGTCCGGCGCTCGCCGACCAGCGTGAACCGGAGCGGCGCCAGCGCCTCGATCGCGCGCACGACCCCCTCGCCGCCGCGGCGCTCGCCTTCGCCGCCGCTTCCGCGCCGGACCGCGAGCTCCGCGATCCGGACGGGTAGCTCGGCCTCGAGCGCCTCGATCGGCGTGTTCAGGGTGTTCGACATCGCGACGTGGACGGCGCTCGGCCCGTCGGTGCCCCGGCAGGCACCCTGGCCGCCCGCGATCGTCTCGTAGTAGGTGAGCTCTCCGCCCGCGCCCGTCCCCGCCAGGGTCAGGTTGTTCATCGTCCCCTGGCCTTGGGCCGGGCCGTCGACGACTTCGGCGAGGGCCGTGAGCACGAGGTCGGCGACCCGGCTCGAGGTCTCGACGTTGCCGGCGGCAACGGCGGCCGGAGGACGGGCGTTGAGCACCGATCCGGCGGGGGCCGTGATCCCCACCGGCCGGAACGCGCCCGCCGAGGGCGGTGCGTCGGGATCGGTCAGCGCCTTGATCGCGAACAGGGTCGCGGCGCGGGTGACCGGCAGCGGGCAGTTCAGGTTCCCGTCCACCTGCGACGCCGATCCGGCGAAGTCGACGTCGAGGCGATCGCCCGCGATCTCGACGCGGACGCGGAGCGGGATCGGCTCGCCGTCCGCCCCCTCGAGCTCGTCGGCGGCCTCGTGGACGCCGTCGGCGAGCGCGGCGAACGCCGCGCGGCTGCGACGCTCGGCGTGGTCGAGGACCGCCGCCATCCCCGCAAGCAGCCGCTCGCGGCCCGATCGTCCGGCCAGCTCGCCGAGCCGGGCCTGCCCTCGCAGGTTCGCCGCCCGCTGTGCCCGCAGGTCCGCCAGCCGCTCGTCGGGCCGGCGCATCCGGGAGGCGATCGCGGCGAGCTCGTCGGGTCCGGCGCGGCGGGGCGCGATCACCACCCCCTCGTCGGCGAGCGTGCGCGAGTGGGCCGGCATCCCGCCCGGCGTCGGGCCGCCGACGTCGGCGTGGTGGGCGCGGCTCGCGACCCAGCCGCCGAGCCGGTCGTCGATGACGAGCGGGGAGACGAGCGTGATGTCGGGCAGGTGGGTGCCGCCGCGGTAGGGGTCGTTGAGGATCCAGACGTCATCGCCGGCGACTTCATCGCCGGCGAGCCCGGCGACGGCGGCGACGGCGGCGGGCATCGAGCCGAGGTGCACCGGGATGTGCTCAGCCTGCATCACGAGCTCGCCGCCGCGATCGAAGATCGCCGTCGAGCAGTCGCGGCGCTCCTTGATGTTCGCCGAGTGGGAGGCGCGCACGAGGACGGCCCCCATCTCGTCGCAGATCGACCGCAGCGCCCCGCTCAGGACCTGGAGCTCGACCGGGTCGATCGCGATCCCGCCGCTCACCTGCCCTCCTCCCGGGTCGCCACGATCGAGCCGTGACGATCGACGGTCGCGCGCCAGCCCGCGGGAACGAGGAAGGTGGTCTCCGCCAGCTCGAACACGCAGGGACCGGCCGCGGCGAAGCCCGGCCGCGGCTCGCCGGCGAGGACCGCGACCGGCTCCGGGCCCGCGGGCAGGTGCGCGGTCCGAGTCGAGCGCCGCGGCTCGGCGCCGCCTCCGACCGGCAGCTCGAAGTCGGCGAGCGGCTCGCGGGAGGCGACCCGGATGTTGACGAGCTCGACGGCCCGATCGTCGCCGCGATAGCCGTAGCGGCGCTCGTGCTCGGCTGCGAACGCGGCCACGAGCGCGGCCGGGTCGGGCTCCAGCGGCGCCCCGATCGGCAGCTCGAACGCCTGCCCCGCGTAGCGCAGCTCGTAGATCGCCTCGAGGGTGGCGGCGGGGTCGCGGTCGAGGCCGGCGATCGTCGTCGCCACCGCGTCGGCGATCGCGGTCGCCGTGAGCTCCCGCCCGCCCAGCATCACGGTTCGCGTCGTGTCCCGGCGTCGTTCCGCGCATACCAGCCCGAGGGCGGAGAGCACCCCGCCCGGCCGCGGGCAGATGACGCGGGCGATGCCGAGCTCGGCGGCGACGTCGATCGCGTGCAGCGGCCCGGCGCCGCCGAACGGGAGCAGGTCGAAGCGGCGCGGATCGATCCCCCGCTCGACCGTGATCACCCGCAGCGCCCGGACCATCTCCTGGTTGGCGACGGCGCGGATCCCCGCCGCGGTCGCGAGCGGATCGAGGTCGAGCGATTCCGCGAGCGCCCCGATCGCGCGCGCCGCCGCAGCGGGATCCAGCGCGACCCCGCCGGCGAGGCCGCCCTCGGGGTCGAGGTAGCCGAGCAGGAGGTTGGCATCGGTCACGGTCGGCTCCGTGCCCCCGGCGCCGTAGCAGGCGGGCCCCGGATCGGCGCCGGCCGAGCGCGGGCCGACCCGGAGCGCGCCGCCGCGGTCGCGCCAGGCGATCGAGCCGCCGCCCGCCCCGACGGTGTGGACGTCGACCATCGGGAGCTGGATCGGGCGGCCCGCGAACTCACGGGTCTCGGTCCGGCCGACGCGGCCGCGCTCGACCACGCAGACGTCACAGGAGGTGCCTCCCATGTCGAGCCCGAGGGCGTCGCCGGAGCCGGATTCGGATGCGATCAGGCCGGCGCCGACGGCGCCGCCGGCGGGGCCGCTGAGGACGCTCCAGGCCCCGCCGGCCGCGGCCCGGCCGGCGTCGGTGACTCCACCCGAGGACTGCATGACGAGCGGTTCGGGGACGCCGATCTCGCGGCAGCGGCCGGTGAGCCCGCGCAGGTAGCCGCCCAGCCTGGGCGCGAGGTAGGCGTCGAGGACCGTCGTCGCGCAGCGCTCGTACTCGCGGAACCGCGGCAGCACCTCGGAGGAGACGGAGACGTGGAGGTCGCCGAACCGCTCCCTCAGCGCCGCTCCGAGGCGACGCTCGTGGTCGGGGCGGGCGAACGAGAAGAGCAGGCAGACCGCGACGGCCTCCGGGGCCAGGCGCTCGATCTCGTCGCCGACCCGCTCGACCTCCTCGTCGTCGAGCGGGAGCACGACGCCGTCGGCGCCGACGCGCTCGCGGACAGCGACGCGCAGGTCCGGCGGCGCCAGCGGCGGCGGCCGGTCCTCGCAGAGCCGGTAGAGCGTGGGCCGGTTCTGGCGGGCGATCTCGAGCAGGTCGGTGAAGCCGGCGGTCGCGACGAGCGCCGTGCGGGCGCCGCGGCGCTCGAGCAGGGCGTTCGTGCCGACCGTCATCCCGTGCGCGAACCGGCGCACGGCGGCGGGCTCGGCCCCGGCCGCGGCGAGGACGGCTCGGATCGCGACCGCGACGCCCTCGGACTGGTCGCCGGGGGTCGACGGCGCCTTCGCGGTGTGCAGCCGCCCGCCGTCGACGAGGACGGCGTCCGTGAAGGTTCCGCCTACGTCGACGCCGAGCAGCACCCGACCATTACAGCGAGCCGGCGGCTCAGGCGACCAGCGGCAGCTCCTCCTCGATGCGGCCGCCGTCGACCACCTCCTCCTCGAGGTGCTTGTGCGACGGACAGTAGTCGCGTCCCGGCAGCGGCTCGCGCTGGCACGGCGTTCCACGGCGGGTGTGCGCCTTGCACTCGCGGTCGACGAGCTGGGCGAGCTCCTCCGGCGGCACCTGGTCGAGGTAGCGCAGGGCGAGCTTGACGTTGCGGTCGACGACCTGGAAGACGAATAGCTGCTCGCTGACGGGGAAGTGCCCCCGGAGCTCTCCGAACAGCACCTTCGTCGGACGGGCGAAGTAGCGGCGGTCGTTGAGGAGCCGTCGCATGGTGTCCTCGCAGGCGTCGAGGATCTGTTGCTTGCGGGCGCAACCGGCGCCGTTGGACTCCGCGACCCGCGGGGCAAGCTCCCGGTAGATCGATCGGCTGAATTGATACATGGGTTCCCTGAACCTTTCCCTGGTCCGCGGTTACCCCCCCGCGCCGAGAAGTGTGACGATCGCCACGTTGATCGCGTGCCAAGCGACGTTAAGCCCGGGTTAAGCCGTCAAACGCGCGCCGCGGCGCCGACCGGCGGCCAGCGGTCGATCCGCACCTCCCCGCCGACGCCGACCACCGTGTGGCGGAGGTCGAGGGCGGGATCGATGAGCGGCCGGTCGCTGCGGCGGTGGACGCCGCGCGACTCCTCACGCGCCAGGGCCGAGGCGGCGATCAGCCGCGCGAGCGGGTACGGGTCGGCGCGCAGGCGCTCGAGCCGCTCGGGGTCGCGGACGGGACCGGCCAGCGTCCAGACCGAATGGCGCGTCTCCTCGGTTGGGGCGGGGAAGCGCGGGTCCGGGTCGGGATCCGGCGGCGCCGGGTCGGCCGCGGCGGCGCCGAGCGCGGCCGCCGCCGCCCGCGTGCCGAAGACGAAGCACTCGCTGAGCGAGTTGGAGGCGAGCCGGTTGGCCCCGTGCAGCCCGGTGCAGGAGGCCTCGCCGACGGCGAGCAGCCCCGCCAGCGTGCTGCGCCCGTCGAGGTCGGTGCGGACGCCGCCGATCAGGTAGTGCGCCGCAGGGGCGATCGGAACGGGGCCGGCTGCGGGCTCGATCCCGGCCGCGGACAGCAGCGCCGCGATCGCCGGGAACCGCTCGAGCGGCACCGGCCGCAGGTCGAGGCCGACGGCGCCCGCGCCGTCGGCGGCGATCCGGTCGAGGATCGCCGCCGTCACCTGGTCGCGGGGCGCGAGCTCGTCCGTGAAGCGGCGCCCGTCGGCGCCGACCAGCAGCGCCCCCTCCCCGCGGACGGCCTCGGTTATCAGCTTCCCGTCGAAGCCGGTTCCGGGCAGCGCCAGGGCGGTCGGGTGGAACTGGCAGAGCTCGAGGTCGGCGAGCTCCGCGCCGGCGGCCGCCGCGAGGACGGCGCCGGCTCCGATCGCTCCGCGCGGGTTGGTCGTCCGCTCCCACAGGGCAGCGCCGCCGCCGGTCGCGAGCACGGTCGCCGCCGCCGCTACCGGGCCTTCGTCGGTGACGACCCCGTGACAGCGCTCGCCGTCGGACCAGAGGGCCAGCGCGGAGGCGCCCTCGCGGACCTCGATCAGCTCGTGCTCGGCGACGAGGGCGGCGAGCCTGCTGGTCAGCGCCCGTCCGGTCTCGGCGCCGCCGGCGTGGACGATGCGGCGGGCGGAGTGCCCCCCCTCGAGCCCGAGCGCGAGCTCGCCGTCGGCTCCGAGATCGAAGCGGACGCCCCTCCGCATCAAGGCCTCGACCGCGGCGGGCGCCTCGGCGACGAGCACCTCCACCGCGGCCGGGCAGCAGATGCCGCGGCCGGCGTTGAACGTGTCCTCGGCATGGCGGGAGGGCGAGTCGTCGGCCGCGACCGCCGCCGCGAGCCCGCCCTGGGCATGGAAGCTCGCGGTCTCGTTCAGCGGCTTGCGGGAGATGACGACCACCCGCCCACCCGCCTCGGCGGCCTCGAGCGCCACGTGGAGGCCGGCGGCGCCGGCGCCGACGATCGCCACGTCGGCCGCGCCGTCGCGGCGATCGGTGCTCGGGCTGCGGGAGGTCAAGACGGCAGTACCGTATCCGCCAGCCGATGGCCCTCTACCTGCGCCATCCGACATCGCTCGCGCACGACACCGGCCCGCATCCCGAGAACGCGGGCCGGATCGAGGCGATCGAGTCGGCGCTGGAGCGGGCGGGATGGCCCGGGCTCGAGCGGGCCGAGCCGCCGCCGGCCGAGCGCGAGTGGCTGACCCGGGTCCACTCCGCGCGCCACGTCGACTCGATCGCGCGGCTCTGCGCGGCCGGGGGCGGTCCGATCGACCTCGACACCGTGACCGTCCCGGCCTCGTGGGAGGCGGCACTGCGGGCGGCCGGCGCCGCCGCCGAGGGCGCGCGATCGCTGCTCGCCGGCGAGCACGACGTCGCCTTCTGCGGCATGCGGCCGCCCGGCCACCACGCCGAGTCGGGCCGGGCGATGGGCTTCTGCCTGCTCAACAACGCCGCCGTCGGCGCCGCCCACGCGGTCGCGGCCTGCGGCGCCGAGCGCGTGCTCGTCCTCGACTGGGACGTCCACCACGGCAACGGGACCGAGGAGATCTTCCGCGAGCGCGGCGACGTCCTCTACGTCAGCATCCACCAGAGCCCGCTCTACCCGGGCACCGGCGCCGCGGCCGAGATCGGGAGCGGTGCCGGCGCCGGCGCGACCGTGAACCTGCCGGTCCCGCCGGGGGCGGGCGGCGCCGAGTTCGTCGGCCTCGTCGCGCACCTCGTCGTGCCGCTCGCGCACGCGTTCCGGCCCGACCTGCTCGTCGTCTCGGCCGGCTACGACGCCCATGCGGCCGATCCGCTCGCGGGCTGCCTGCTGGACGACGCGGACTACGCCGCGATGGCGGCTCACGTCCGCGAGCTCGGTCGCGGGCTCGCGGCGCCGATCCTCGTCTGCCTCGAGGGCGGCTACGAGCGGGGAGCGCTCGCGCGATCGGTGCTGGCGACGCTCGGCGCGCTCAACGGCGACCGGCCGGCGCCGGATGTCGGGCCCGTGCCGCTCGTCTCCGAGGCCGTCGCGCGGGTCGGCTCGACCGATCGCTGGCGCGGCGTGCTCTGACCGGCGCCGGGAGCCGCCCGCGCTGGAGGCGCCGCCCGCCGCGCCGATCCCGGCCCGGGCTCGCGGTCAGCCGTCGCCCTTCGGCCGCGCCGGGCCGAGCTGATTCCGGAGCCAGTCGGCGGCCGCCTGCCGGACCTCGCTGATCGCGGCGGCGGCTTCGGTCTCGATCTCGCGAGCGTGCTCCTCCGCCGCGCGCGCCTTCTCCTCGGCCTCGTCGACCTTCGCCGCGACCTCGCGCTCGCTGCGCTCGGCGGCCGCGATCGCCTCCGACAGCTCCTCCTCCCGGTCGCGCATCCGCTCGGCCGCCGCGGCCTCCGCGACGGCGCGCGCCTGCTCGGTGGCGACATCGAGCTGCGCCGCGGAGTCCGCCCGCAGCCGCTCCTTCTCCTCCTCGAGGTCGCGCTCGGCCGCCGCGACCCGCTCGGCGGCCTCGACCGCCTGTCGCTCGAGCTGCGCGAGCCGCCCGTGCGAGTCGGCCGTCGCCCGAGCTCGCGCCTTCCGCTCCGCCTGCAGCTCCCGCTCGCGGTCGGCGAGCAGCGCGGCGAAGCGCTCCTCGGCGGCCTGCCTGGCGACCGCGACCTCGGAGCGGACGCGCTCGTCGGCATCCGCCTCGATTCGCGCGATTCGCTCCTCGGCGGCGGCGTTCGCACGCCGCTCGAGCTCCTCGAGGCGGGGCTCCAGGCCATGCTCGGCCTCGACCTCGGCCCGTCCCTCCCGACGCGCCGCCTCGAGGCGGCGTTCGACCTCGTCGCCGGCGACGGACTCGAGGGCTTCGCGGCGGCCGCTCTCGCGCGCCTCGGCGACCCGTGCTTCGGCCTCCTCCCGGGCGAGCTCGAGCTCGCTGCGGAGCCCCTCGGCCTCGATGCTGGCCGCCGCGTTCGGGGCCCCGCCGGCGGCCGCCTCCTCGCGGATCCGCTCCACCTCCTCGCGCACCCGCCGCTGCGCCTCCGCCTTCAGCTTCGCCACCTGCTGCCGCAGCCACGCCGTCGCCTGCTCGCGGGCGCGGGCCTCGACCTCGTCCCGCTCGCGCTCGGCCCGCTCGGCCCGCTCGCCCGCCTGCCGGGCGCGGGCCTCCGCCTCGCGCACCCGTGCCGTGAGGTCGTCGATCTCGCCGCGGGCCGCCGCCTTGGCCTGCTCGAGGTTCCGCTCGAGGGCGAGGATCTCCTCGTGGGAGCGCATCTCCGCCGCCCGCGCCGCCGCGTCGGTGCCCGAAGGCGCCTCGTCGGCATCCGGTCCCGTCTCGGAGGCGTGCCCGCCTGCATCCCCGGCGTCGACCGCGGCCGCGGGCGCATCCGCATCCGCCCCGGCCGCTCCCTCGCCGCTCGCCTCGACCCCGGCGGCTCCGGACTCCGGCCCGCCGCCGGGTCCGGCGGCCGCGGCCGCGGGGCCGGGCTCGACCTCGCCCTGCGGCCCGGACCCCTCGCCCGCGGCCTCCTGATCCGGCCCGGCATCCTCGTCTTCCACGCTCGGTCCGACAACCCCTTCGGTGTCCGGCCCGGCATCCTCGTCCACGTCCTTCGCGCCCGCCCCGGCCGCGACGCGGGCTCCGTCGACCCCGCCCCGCCCGGCGCGGACCGGGGCCGTATCGGACCGCGGCTCCTCGCCGGCTCCGCGCTCCTCCTCGCCCTCGATCGCCGCCGCCGGCGGCCGCCGGCGGCCGCTGACCGGCGAGGGCGGCGCCCACTCCGCGGTGCCGGTATCGGGCTCGAGCGCCGGGGCCCGGCCGCGCCGCTCGCCGTCGCCCGGCACCTCCTCCCGGTCGCCGGCGGGCGGCTGCGGGCCCTGTTCCCAGTCGTCGGTGCTCGACCGGTCCTCGTCGGCGCCGCGCCCCGCGGGGCCCGGGTAGAGGGCCGTCTCGGGGTCGTCGAGCGCGTCGGTTCCGGCCGCGCTCGCCTCGTGCTCGCCGTCGCGCTCTCCCCTGCGACGGAAGATCCCTCTCCAACGAGCCATCGGCCGCCGCAGGTTACGCGATCGGGGGCGGTCGACGAGGCCCGAATTGACGGAACCGGCACTGCATCGACGGAGGATCGGCACACCCGGGCGTTGATCGGTTGCCCGCGACGGCGAACGATCGACGGCGTCAAGCGAATCCGGCGCGAGCCGGGAAGGGAGTCCGCGATGTACGCGATCTTCGGTCTCATCCATTGTCGTCTCGCCGGCGCCACCGGGCGCCTGCGAGTGCGGCTCGCATCCGAGGCGGGCCAGGGAACCGTCGAGTACGTGGGCCTGGTGCTCCTCGTCGCGGCGCTGATGGGCGGGATGGTCGCCGCGGTGGGCGGCCTCGGCAGCCTGTCGGGGATCGGCAAGGAGCTCGCCGAGGCGATCACCAAGAAGATCATCCAGGGGGTGCAGAAGATCACCTTCGGCGGCTGACGTCCGACCGGGGCCGGCCGCGGGGGCGGCCGGCCGCGGATCTGGGACACTGCGCCCGATGGCGGCGACGACGCGGAGCTACGGGCGGTCGGCGGCGCAGATGCGCCCGGTCACCATCGAGCCCGGCTTCGTCCGCACCGCCGACGGCTCGGCTCTCGTCTCGATCGGCGAGACGCGCGTGATCTGCACCGCGTCGATCGCGGACGAGGTCCCGCGCTGGTTGCGGGGAAGCGGCCGCGGCTGGGTCACGGGCGAGTACGCGATGCTGCCCGCCTCGACCGGCGAGCGCAAGGAGCGCGACTCCCGGCGCGGGCGCCCCGACGGGCGGTCGGTCGAGATCCAGCGCCTGATCGGCCGGGCGCTTCGGGTCGTCGTCGATCTCGAGGCGCTCGGGGAGCGGGCGGTCTGGGTCGACTGCGACGTCCTGCAGGCCGACGGCGGCACCCGCTGCGCCTCGATCACCGGCGCCTACGTGGCGCTCGCGCTCGCGCTCTCGGACCTGGTTCAGGCGGGTGGGCTCCCGGCGCTACCGTTGACGGGCGCGGTCGCCGCGCTCAGCGTCGGCGTCGTCGACGGCGAGCCGCTCTGCGATCTCGACTACTCGGAGGACTCGCGGGCCGAGGTCGATGCGAACGTGGTCATGACCGGCGACGGCGGCCTCGTCGAGGTCCAGGCGACGGCGGAGCGGATGCCGCTCTCCCGCGCTTCCCTCGACGGGCTGCTGACGCTGGCCGAGGCCGGGATCGCCGAGCTGCACGCGATCCAGGCGGAGGTCGTCGGGGGTTGAGGCCGCGGCAGCGGCGCCCGGTCGTGGTCGCCACCCGCAACCGTCACAAGGTCGCCGAGCTCGGCGCGATCCTGACTGCGATGGATCTCGTGCCGCTTCCGGAATCGGTCGCACTCCCGCCCGAGGAAGGGGAGACCTTCGCGGCGAACGCGCTCGGCAAGGCGCGCGCCGCCCACGCCGCGACCGGACGCCCTGCGATCGCCGACGACTCGGGGATCGTCGCCGGGGCGCTCGGCGGGCGCCCCGGCATCCACTCCGCCCGCTACGCCGGGCCCGACGCCGGCGACGCGGAGAACCTCGCGCTCCTGCTCGAGCGGATGCGCTCGGCCGAGGACCGATCGGTGGCTTACGTGTGCGCGATCGCCTACGTCGATGCAGAGGGGGAGATCGTCCGGGAGGCGCGCTGCGAGGGCACCCTCACGGAGCATCCCCGCGGTGAGGGCGGGTTCGGATACGACCCGGCCTTCGTTCCCGACGATCTCGAGGGCGGCCGGACGATGGCGGAGATCGACGCCGCGGAGAAGCACTCGATCTCGCACCGCGGTCGTGCGGCGAGAGCGATTGCCGCCGCCATCGACGAGTCGCGATGACCGCGACCAGGTCCGGAGCGGCGTGGCTCTCGGTCGTCTCCAACTGCGCCCTGATCGCCCTCAAGGTCGGCGCCGGCATCCTCACCGGCTCGATCGCGATCCTGACCGAGGCGGTCCATTCGGCGATCGACCTGGTCGCCTCGCTGATCGCGCTGTTTTCGGTCCGCAAGGCGGAGGAGCCCGCCGACGAGGACCACCACTACGGCCACGAGAAGGCCGAGAACGTCGCCGCCGGCGCCGAGGCGATGCTGATCCTGCTCGGAGCCGCCATCATCGTCATCGAGGCGGTGCGCCGGCTCGTCGAGGGCTCGGAGATCGAGTCGGTCGGCATCGGCATCGCCGTCATCGCCGTCTCGATCGTCGTCAACCTCGTCGTCTCCGGCTTCCTCTACCGGCGGGCGAGCGCGCTCGAGTCCCCGGCCCTGGAGGGCGATGCCGCCCACCTGCGCGCCGACGCGCTGACCTCGATCGCCGTCCTCGTCGGCCTCGTCCTCGTCGAGATCACGGGCGCCGCCGCCTTCGACTCGATCGCGGCGCTCCTGGTCGCGGGGGTGATCGTCTCGACCGGAGCCCGGCTCGCGCTGCGGTCGGGCCGCGTCCTCATGGACGAGGCGTTGCCCGACCAGGAGCTCGACCGGATCGAGCGGGTGATCGCCGAGCAGCGACCGCCGGCGATGGCCGGCTATCACAAGCTGCGCGGGCGAAGGGCCGGCTCGCGCCGTCACGTCGACCTGCACGTGCAGTTCCGGTCGGGCACGAGTCTCGAGGAAGCCCATCGCGAGGCGCACCGCCTTCGGGACGCGATCGAAGCCGAGCTGGCCGGCGCCGAGGTCCTGATCCATGTCGAGCCCGAGGGCTCCTACCACCCGCGGGACAGCGGCGGCCCCTACCGCCAGGGCTGACGGCCGGCGCCGGTCAGGTCAGGTTGACCGCGGCGGCCAGCCCGACGGCGATCAGGGTGATCGCGTAGCCGGTGTAGCCGTTGACCGCGACGAGCAGCGCCGCGACCAGGCAGCCGACGACGACCGCGATCCATGAGCCTCGAACGAGATCCACGCCGCTATCTTCCCGCAGATGAAGGATCGGAGCCGGCGCCGGCGGCGGTGAGGGCGGGCGCTGCCACGGATGCCGCCGCCGCGGCGGTCGCGCGGCTCGGCGAGGGCGCCGGGGTTCGTGCCTGTGCCGTCCTCGATTCCGGCGGCGAGCTGCTCGCCGCCAGCGCCGACAACGACTGGGCCGCCCAGGCGGAGCGCATCTGGGACGCGGCCGCCGATCCGCAGCGTCCGGCCCCGGCTCACGTCCACGTCGCGACCGACGGCGGCGAGGTCTTCGCCGTGCGCGGCCCGGCTGGGGCGATCATCGCCGTCGCCGACCGCTTCGCGCTCGCCTCGCTGATGCTCTGCGACCTCCGCGCCGCGCTCCGCGGGCTCGACCGGGCATGATCGAGAAGCCCCATCGCTTCCTGCTCGATCGGGTCAGCTCGTACGGCGAGGAGGGGCGGGCGTTCCTGCGTCGGCGGCGGATGCGGAGCAGGCCTTTCGCGCGCGTCCGCTACGAGGGCGGAGAGGAGGTCGCGCTCGATCCCTCGACGGGGCGCGGTTCGGCGCTGTCGGCGGCGGCCGCGGCCCTGATCGAGGGCGACGCCGGGCGGGTCTGAGGACGAGGGGGGCGCGATCGCCATCGCCGGGGTTATCCCTTCGGATGCCGGCGATCGACGAGGACGAGCCTTCCCCCGAGGAGCTCGTGGCCCTGGGTGGCGCGCTCGCCCGCGACCCCGCCCTGCGCGCCGAGCTGGAGCTGATCCTGCCGGCGCTCGACCCCGGGGCCCGCGAGGCGCTCCGGCAGGCGATCGCGCGCGCGGCTGCGGGCGGTCGCCTGCGGCCGGCGGCGGCCGTGCTCGAGGCGCTGGTCGCGGTCGCCGCCGGGGCGGGGCGGCATCGCCGCGGTCGGGATTAGCCGGGTCGAGCGCCGTGCCCGCGCGCCGAACCCGAACGAGGAGCAGACCCAGCGATGATCGCCATCCGCAAGCCCCGCCCGCCGATCCCGACGCGCACGATCGCGGCCCTGCTCGCCGCCTTCGCGGTCCTCCCGGTCGCCGGCCTCGACCCACCCGACGCGTTCGCCGGTCGCTACGAGGTCGTCCAGTGCGACCGCGCGAACCGCGGCTTCGCGGACGCGGAGTTCGACCGCGTCAACGGCGGCGACTACGGGTTCCTCTACCGCTGCGAGGAGGACGAGGACGGCAACTCGCTGCAGATCAGGCCGATCACCGGATCGCAGCGGGGCCGCCACGGGCGCATCTCGTGGCAGGCGCCGCCCGGGTCGCGGATCGTCGCAGTGTCCGCGGAGGCCCGGCTGCGCAACGACGCCGGCCACGTCGCCCGGCTCTCGTTCCTCGACGATGCCGGCGCCGAGGCGGGCAGGATCGCGACCGGGAGGGAGGACGCGGCCGGATTCGCCGCCTACGGCCGCGCCCTCGGCGACGGCGGCCGCGCGGGCTTCGCCGCGACCCTGGCCTGCGAGCAGACGCGCGGCTGTCCCGCCAGCGACCGTGCGAAGGCCTGGCTGCGATCGGTCCGGCTGACGGTGGACGACCGCGCGCTGCCGGTGCCGGCGGCGATCGGGTCGCTGAGCGGCCCGGGATGGCATCGCGGCCCCGGCACCCTCGGCGCGGCGGCCTCCGACCGGGGATCCGGCGTACGGCGCCTGTCGGTCACCGTGAACGGCGTCGCGATGCCCCCGTCGCGGACGGTTCCGTGCGACGTGATCGCGAGCTCTGCCCTGGTCCGCCGGCTGCGTCCGTGCCCGCCCGACTACTCGGCTCAGGCGAGCGCCGACACGACCGCTCGCCCGTTCGTCGACGGCGCCAACGAGCTCCGGGTCTGCGCGTTCGACTACGGCCGTGACGCGGCGCCCGGCTGCTCGACGAGGACGGTCCACGTCGACAACTCCCCGCCCGCCCTCGCGTTCGCCGCGGCGGAGGACCATGCCGACCCCGAGCTGATCCGGGCACGCGTCCTCGATCGCCATTCGGGCGTCGTCACCGCATCGATCTCGTACCGGCCGCTCGCCGGCGGCGCCTGGCGCGAGCTGCCGAGCCGGATCGTCGGCGGCGAGCTGCAGGCTCGCGTCGACTCGGCCGCCGAGCCGCCCGGCCCCTACGTCTTTCGGGCGACGGCAACCGACGCAGCCGGCAACCACGCCTTCAGCACGAGCCGCGCCGACGGCAGTCCGATGGTCGTCCACTTCCCGCTCCGCGCCCGCACCCGGCTGCTGGCGGCGGTCGGCGGGCGCGAGCGCGCGGAGATCCCCTACGGCGGCAGGCCTCGCTTCGAGGCGGTGCTCCGCGGCGAGGACGGGGAGCCGGTGGACGGCGCCGACCTCGAGCTCGTCGAGCGCTTCGCGCCCGGCTCGTCGCTCGAGCCCGTCGGCCGCACCCTGACCACGGACGGGCGGGGACGGATCAGCGCCCGCCTCACCCGCGGTCCCTCGCGCACGGTCGCCGTCCGCTACGAGGGCTCGCGCCGCTACCTCGGCTCAACCGCCGAGCCGGTCGCCGTCGCCGTCCGGGGCTCCGCCCGGCTCGATCCGTTGCCGCCCGAGGTCCGCGCCGGCCGCCGGGTCCTCTTCCGCGGGTCGATCGGGGCGTACGGGGCGGCGATGCCGAAGGGCAAGCTCGTCGAGTTGCAGGCACGCGGCGGCGGCCTGCGGCGGTTCCGCACGGTCGGCCATGCGTTCCGCACCGACGGGCGCGGGCGCTGGCGGTTGCGCTACCGCTTCGACCGCTTCTACGCGGAGCCGGTCCGCTTCCGGTTCCGGCTCCGCGTCAGCCGCGAGCGCCGCTGGCCCTACCTGGCGCCGGCGCTCTCTCCCGCCCGGACGCTCGTGGTGCGGCCCCGGCGCTGATCGGGCGCAGACGCCTCAGGCGTCGTAGCGCCGCAGATCCTCGCGCAGGCGGAGCTCGTCCCCGGGGTCCGGATCGACGCCCCGAGCGGGCGGCTCCGCGGCGTCGGCGCGGCGCTGCTCGCGGCGCCAGCGCCGCGCCGCGAGCACGACCATGACCGCGCCGACGAGGACGCCGACCGCGGGCAGGATCCAGCCGCCGAGGAGGTCGAAGCCATCGTCGCCCGGAACCGCCAGGACCTCGGGGCCGTACTCGTCGACCAGCGCGGCCTTGATCTCCTCCTTGCTCCTGCCCTCCGCGATCAGGCCGTTGATGAAGGCGCGCTGGCGCTCGGCCTGCGGCGAGCTCGAGAGCTGCAGGGTGGTCCCGCAGATCGTGCACATGACCTCGTCCTCGATGTCCGAGAGCGAGGCGCCGGCTGCGGCGGGCGCGCCCGGGGCGGCCGCGAGCGTGATCGCGACCGCGAGCAGGGCGGCGAGTCCCCTCACGGCTCGACCGTCGCCCCCCGCACCAGGGGCTCGACCCGCTCGGCGAGGAACCGCTCGTCGACGGGTCCGCGCTGGATCAGGGCCAGGTCGCCGTTCGGATCGACGAGGAACGACTCCGGCAGCCCGAGCACGCCGTAGGTCTCCATCCGCTCGCCGTCGTCCTCGACCATCCGCCAGCTCAGGCCGTAGCGGTCGATGAAGTCGTTGGCATCGACGCTGTTGTCCTCGGAGTTGATGCCGAGCACGACGAGGCGGTCGCGGTTGCGGTTCGCGAACGCCTCGATCGCCGGCGACTCCTCCTCACAGGGACGGCACCACGATGCCCAGAAGTTGACCAGGACCCAGCTTCCCCGGTAGTCGGCGATCCGCGTCTCGCCGGAGCCGTCGAGGCGCGGCATCGGCGCGTCGGGCGCCGGCTCGCCGACGGCGACGTCCTCGGCTCCCTTCGCCAGCAGGCCGAAGCCGAGCAGGGCGACGAAGGCGATCGCGCCGAGGATGGCGATGAACCCGCGGTTCGACATCGGCGGCGTAGGTTAGAGAGCGCCCGTCGCTCGCCCGGGGAGAGCGGGTGAGGGGAATCGAACCCCCGTCACCAGCTTGGGAAGCTGGTGCTCTGCCATTGAGCTACACCCGCGGGGCGGCGCCCATTCTAGGAAGCCGGCCGCGGGAGGGGCGGGCGCTGGCGTGTGCGTGGCCTTCGCGCCGAGGGCCGCCGGCCCGGGCGCCGGCCCGCGCTGGGCTCCCACCGTTGCCACGCCGCCGCCCGGCACCGATGGAAGCGGCGGAACGGGGGTGGCGTCCGAGCCGCGCGATGCGCGATGGGTGCCCGTGTGCGCCCCGGAGCCGTGAAGTCGACAAGAGGTGCCGCCAGACGCAACGAATGCCGGCCTCAGCGCGGTCCGCGGGCTGCGCTTCAACGGCCCGAGCTCAGGTGGGCTGCGAGACCGGCCGGATCAGGATCTCGTTGACGTCGACGCGGTCCGGCTGGGAGGTGGCGTAGTCGACGGCGGCGGCGATGTCCCCGGCCTCGAGGACGCCGGTGGGCGGGCTGTCGAAGAACGGGGTCTCGACCATCCCCGGCTCGATCAGCGTCACCTTGATGCGGTCGTCGTCGCGCATCTGGCGGAGCTCCTGTCGGAGCGCCTCGCCGATCGCGGTGGCGGCCCACTTCGTCGCCGAGTAGAGCGAGCCGGGGAGGGCGCGGCGACCGGCGACCGAGCTCGTGATCACGAAATGGCCGTGACCGCGGGCGAGCAGGTGGGGGAGGGTCGCGCGGATCGTGTAGGCGACCCCGAGCACGTTGGTCAGGACCATCGATCGCCAGTGCTCGGGCGACTCCTCGAGGAAGCCGCGGGAAGCGCCGAAGCCGGCGTTGGCGAAGACGACGTCGATCGCGCCGAAGCGCTCGATCGCCGCCGCCGCCAGGTCCTCGACCTGGTCCCACTCGGCGACGTCGCAGGTCTTGACCAGCACGTCGTCGCCGAGCTCGGCGGCCAGCCCGGTCAGCGGTCGCTCGCGGCGGCCGGCGAGCACGAGGCGGTCGCCGCGCTCGCGCAGGCGCCGAGCGGTCGCCGCGCCGATGCCGCTCGCGGCGCCGGTGATGAGGGTCGTTCGCGCCTCCGCCATGCCGCCATTCATAGCAGCGCCGGCCCGATCCGATCGAGCCGGCCTGCGATAATCCCGCCCCCTCCGATGGACCGAGATCGCAAGCGAAAGATCCGGCTCGGCGTGGCGTTGGCGGTCGCGGTGCTGCTTGCGGTCGCGCTCGTGTACACGTCGTTCAGCGCCGGCACCGAGGCACGCGAGCCGTCGGAGGTGCTGGCGGCGGGGTCGAGCGCCGAGACCTACCAGCTCACCGGCAGGGTCACCTCCTACGAGCGCGACGGCACCGGCCTCGAGTTCGACATCGTCGATCGCGACGGCGGCGGGGAGGTGCTTCGGGTCCACTACACCGGTGTCGTTCCCGACCCGTTCCGCGAGGGGCGGGAGGTGATCGTGACCGGCCATCTCGGCGCGGACGGGACGTTCATGGCCGACAAGGACAGCCTGATCACGAAGTGCCCGTCGAAGTTCTCGGATCAGGTCGAGGACCCGACCAACGTCGAGTTCGTGGACTGATGAGCGCGCTCGGATCGGCGGCGCTGATCGCCGCCCTCGCGGCCGCCGTCTATGCGGCCGCTGCGGCCCTGATCGGGACCCGCGGGGATCGTCGCTGGGTGGTCTCCGCGCGCCGCTCGATCTACGCGATGTGCGGGCTGATGGTCGTCGCGGTGGCCGCCATCGAGGTCCTGTTCGTCCGCAGCGACCTCTCGGTCGCGCTCGTCGCCGAGCACTCGTCGTCGACGACGCCGCTGCTCTACAAGCTGACCGCCCTGTGGGGGAGCCAGGCGGGATCGCTGATGCTCTGGGCGTTCGTCCTCTCGATCGCGTCCGCCGCGGTCCTCTACCTGACCCGCAACCGCCACCGCGAGGTGGTGCCGTGGGCCACGGCGGTGCTCGCGGGGGTCGCGATCTTCTTCCTCGGCCTGATGGTCGCCGGCACCCTCTTCCCCGGGGCCGAGAGCTGGCCGTTCGCGGCCGCCAGCCCGGTCCCGGCCGAGGGCGCCGGCCTGACCCCGCTGCTGCGGCACCCGGCGATGGCGATGCACCCGCCGATGCTCTACTCCGGCTACGTCTTCTTCACGATCCCGTTCGCGTTCGCGATCGGCGCCCTGATCACGCGCCGCCTCGACGCGAGCTGGATCCGCTCGACGCGCCGCTTCGCGCTGGTCGCTTGGATCTTCCTCTCGATCGGCCTCGCGCTCGGCGCACGCTGGTCCTACAGCGAGCTCGGCTGGGGCGGCTACTGGGCCTGGGATCCGGTCGAGAACGCGGCCCTGATCCCGTGGCTGACCGGGACCGCCTTCCTGCACTCGATCATGGTCCAGGAGCGGCGCGGGATGCTGCGCGTCTGGAACGTGTCGCTGATCTGCGCGACGTTCGCGCTCTCGCTTCTGGGGACGTTCCTCGTCCGCTCCGGCGTGCTGCAGTCGATCCACGCCTTCGGCGAGTCGAAGGTGGGACCGCCGCTGCTGGCGCTGATCGCGGTCGTCGTCATCGGCTCGACCGTCCTGATCGTCTCCCGGCTCGACTCGCTGCGCACGGAGCGCCGCCTCGACTCGCTGTTCAGCCGCGAGGCGATCTTCCTGCTCAACAACGTGCTGCTCGTCGGCCTTGCGGCCGTCGTCGCCTGGGGCACCTTCTTCCCGCTGATCTCGGAGGCCGTCACCGGCGAGGCCTCGTCGCTCGCGGCGCCGTGGTTCAACCGCTACGCGACGCCGCTGGCGATCCTGCTCGTCCTCTTCATGGGGATCGGCCCGCTCGTCGCCTGGCGCCGCGTCACGCTCACTGGCATCGCCCGCGCGATCGCGGTGCCGCTCGCGGCGACGCTGGTCGCGGCGATCGCCCTCGCCCTGGCGGTCGGGATCGCCGAGAGCGTCACCGCCTACCTGCTGTTCTGCGTCGCGACCTTCGCCCTCGCCGCCGTCGGCCAGGAGTTCTGGCGTGGTACCGTCGCCCGGCGCCGCCTCGTCGGCGGCAGCCGCGCGGCCGCGCTCGGATCGCTTCTGACCCGCAACCGGCGTCGTTACGGCGGCTATGTCGCCCACGTCGGGCTCGTTCTCGCGCTGTTCGGCGTCGCCGCCTCCTCCAGCTTCCAGACCAGCCGCGACCTCCGGCTCAGCCCTGGAGACCAGGCGCCGGTCGGCGACTTCACGATCAGCTATGAGCGCCCGACGGTCACGATCGACGGAGGGGAGCAGAAGCTGGCCCTCGGGGCTGTCCTCGATGTCAGCAGGGAGGGTCGTCACGTAACGACGCTGAGCCCGTCGCGCGAGTACTATTCCGGTGCCGTCGCCGAGCCCGACGCGCCGCTGCGGAGCTTCTTCGAGGGCGAGGCGACGAGCGAGGTCGGCCGCACCGAGAGCTTCTCGCGCGACCTCTGGTCGGCCATGCAGCCGGACCTGAGCGGCTTCGACCGGGTGATCGACAGCAGGGATCGGCGCTATGCGGAGGCGCTCTCCGGGCTCTCGGGCGCCGAGCTCGCCGACCCCCGGGTGCAGGCGGTGATCGCCCAGGCGCAGGGGCAGATGGTCCGTCGGCTCGCTGACCGGTACCTCGCCGATCCGCCCCCGGCCGAGATCCGCTTCAACGTCAACCCGTTCGTCGTCTGGTTCTGGCTCGGCGTCATCGTCGCCGTCGGCGGCGCGCTGTTCGCGATCTGGCCGACGCCGGAGGGCCGTCGGCGGCGCGTCAGCGACGTCTACGGGGCCCGGCTCGCGCGCGAGCTCGGCGGCGTCCGCCAGTAGATGAGCCGGGGCGTGCCACGGTGCTCGAGCTCCTGATCGCCATCCTGCTGGTGGCCGCGGTCGCGGCCTGGGTCTCGGTGCCGCTGCGGCGCGCCGGCGCGCCCGCGGAGCCCGGCCTCGAGGACCCGGTGCTGGCCGAGCTCGAAGCCCGCAAGCAGGCCAAGTACCGCGAGATTCGCGACACGGAGCTCGACCACGCGCAGGAGAAGCTCTCCGACGATGAGTTCGCCCGCCAGGACGCCGAGCTGCGCCGCGAGGCGATCGCGATCCTGAAGGAGATCGACGCCGCGAAAGGGAGATGACCGCGCGACCCGCGGCCCGCTCGGCGCCCGCGCGCGACCGCGCGACCTCGCGGCCCCCCGGGCTGCCCGGCTGCGCCGCGGCTCGTCTCGATCCCTACACTGACCAGCCGAATGGAGACGCTCCTCGGAATAGTCCAGGTCATCATCTCGGTCGTCCTCGTCTTCCTCGTGCTCCTGCACTCGGGCAAGGACGCCGGCCTCTCCGGCGCGTTCGGGATCGGCGGCGGCGGCAGCTCGTTCGGCGGTGGGTCGCTGGTCGAGCGCAACCTCGACCGTTGGACGATCGTCTTCGCGCTGCTCTTCGTGCTCAACACCCTCGTCCTGCTGAAGATCTGAGGGCGGCCGGGGCGCCGGGGAGCGCGCACCTCCCCCGACCGCGGGCCGCCGGGCTCGCGGTCACCGGTCACCGGTCACCCCGTGCGCGGCGCTTCCCCAGCCGAGGCTCTCGGCCCGGCTACGGCGTTCCGGCGTAGCCGTTCGAGAAGCAGAGGCCGCTCGCGTCGAGGCACTGCGGCACCCCGTCGCCGCGGAGGAAGCTGCCCTCCTGGAGCAGACCGTCGGCCGCCCGGCGCGGGTAGCCGTGCGGGTCGTCGCCGAAGCCCCACTCGGGTCGCGGCGGGACGTTCTCGTCCGGCGGCGTCGCGGTGCCGTCGCCGTCGAGCCCGGTGAACCCGACCGGACCACCGTCGTAGTAGACGAGCATGCTGCCGCCGCCGTAGGGGACGTTGGCGGGGGCGGTCATGTCGATCGCGGGGATGCCGAGGAACGGGTCGGGCTCCCAGTGGCGGCCGGGCTCCAGGGCCGGGGTGTAGACGGCGGCCCCCGCGGTCCGCGCCTCGACCTCGGCGGCGACGTTGGCGACCTGGTGATCGCCGAGAGCGGCCTGCAGGAGCACCTCGTGCGGAGGAGTTCCGGGAAGCGGGTTTGTGGTCAGGTTGTGGGCGTAGCCGTTCGCCTCGCCGCGGTCCCAGAGGAGCTGCGTCACCGCCAGCATCACCGGCCGCTCGATCAGGCTCGGGTAGTTCGCGTAGAGCCCGATCCCGGGGATCTTGAAGTACTCGTCGGAGTCGACGCTGCGGCGCAGCAGCGTCGAGTAGTTCATGCCGGTGACGTTGAGGACGCCGTAGTCGACGTCGGGCTCGAGCGCGGTCAGGGCGCCGCCCATGATCGCTCCCTGGCTGACGCCCATGTACTGAAGGCGGGTGTCGGCGCCGGCGCTGGTGTCGACGACCGACTCGGCGCCGTCGCCGTTGTCGAGGGCGAACGCGGGGTCGGTGGCGAGGCCGTCAGGGTGGATCAGCGCCCGACCGAGGTACATGAAGTTGACGAAGCCCTGCTGCATCCGGTCGGCGAGCTTCCTGAAGTTCGACATGTCGGAGAGCGCCGCGATCACCGTCCCGAGATCCTGCTCGGCGAAGCCCTCCCAGTCCATCGCGCACCAGATCGTGTTCTCCTGGCGGGCGAGCGCCGCCTGGCCGGTGAGCTGCGCCTGGGTGCCGAGCAGGCCGTGGCCGTAGATCCCGACCGCGGCCGGGACCACCGGGCCGTCGCCGGCGAGAACCGAGTCGGGGATCTCGCAGCGGAAGACGACATCGCGGGAGTAGCCCGGGTTCCACTCGATGTCGCCGTTGGCGTCGTGGGCGAACTCCGAGCCGGGCGGGCAGCCGTCCTCATCGAGGTAGCAGGGCACGTTGATCGTGCCCTCGACGCGACGGGCGATCTCGGTCGGCAGGCCGCGCTCACCGGGCGGGATCGGGTCGCCTTGGTTCAGCACCCGGGTGATCTGCCAGGTCGGCGAGCTGCCCTCGATCTTGCGATCTGCGAGGTCGGTGTCGCCGAGCCGGGCGAACGCATCGTCGCGGATCGTCGTCGCCCGCCCGGTCACGCTCTCCTCGCTGGCGACGGTGAAGTCCCAGGCCATGTAGAGGCTGTCGCGGTCGACCCCGGCCTGCTCGGTCAGGGTGTCGATGATCGACTCCATGTGTGGCCGCCGGCCCTCGACCTCCGGCTGGTCGGTGATGTCGTCGTCACGGTAGACGCGGAAGCCGATCGGGGCCTCGATCGGCGCGCCGTCGGCATCGCGGAGGTTGCGCAGGGCGACGATGTAGCGCTCGCCGAAGTCGAAGTTGCGAGCCGGCCGGATCAGCAGGTTGACCGGGTCGGTGTTGCCCGGGTCGGCGCCGATCCCGCCCGGGCCCTCGTCGCCGGGGTCGACCGACGTCGGGTTCGCGTCGAGCTCCGCCCAGATCGGCTGCCGCTCGCCGGTCTCGGCGTTGATCACGATCACCGCCTGGTCCGGGTCGTCATAGGCGTGCAGATCGTCGATCGGGACGAGCCCGCTGTTCTCGAACGCCGCCGGGGTCTCGAGGCCGGGGACCTTGACCGTGATCAGGTTGCCGGGGCTGAACCCGTCGGCGCGGTTGACGTCGGTGGGATCGATGTGGACGCCGGCCGTGTTCGCCGGCGTCGACTCGATGTTCAGGTTGAGCCGCCTCCCGGTCGCCGTCGACGGATCCTCGACCGTGAAGTAGTCGTTCGGGAACGGCTGCAGGCAGACGGCCGGGTCGAGGAAGTCGCAGCGGTCGGCGTTCTCGACCGGGACCGGGGTGTAGGGCTTGTCGCAGCGGCTCGCGTCCTTCCCGAGCCGGCGTGTGGTGATGGCCCTGCGCTTCTCGCCGCCGGCGCGGTAGAGGCCGCGGGCTTTGATCTTCTTGGCGCCGCAGCGCCCGAGGCGCTTCTCGCCGGCGTCGGTCAGGCCGATCGCGACCGTACCGTCGAACCCCTTCTCGGTCCTCACGACCTCGGGCTCGAACAGCCTGCGGCGGCCGTCGTAGGCCGCCGTCACCTTCACCCTGCCGGCCCGCTTCGCTCTCAGGCGGACTACGAGCTCGCCCCGCCCGAGGAGCTGCTTCTGGCTCTTCGTCTCGATGCCGACCGCGACCTTCGCCTTCGGCCGCTTCGCCTCTGCCGCGGCCGGTGCCGCGACTGCGATCGCCAGCGCGCCGAGGAGCAGGGCGGCGGCGAGCAGGAGGATCCGCGGCGAGGCGGTGTGACCGGCGTTCAGCATCGAGTCCCTCCCATCGTGTTTCAGCCTGAGCGCGATCCGCCCGAGCGGACGTATATCAGGTGCGGAATCGTCCCGTTGCAGGTGTCGTCTCGGGCCGGGCCCCTGGTGGATCATGGTCCGGAGGTCGCGGGGTGGGATCCGGCCGGCAAGAGCCGCCGTCGCGGGGAGTTCAGCTCAGGTGCCGACGAGCTCCGCCGCCGCTTCCCGCGATTCCCGCGGCGGCACGCGCTCCATCGCGCGCTCGACCAGGGCCGTGATCGTCAGCGACGGGTTGACGCCGAGGTTGGTCGGGAGCACCGACCCATCGCACACCATGAGGTTGTCGTAGCCGTGCACGTTCAGATCGGCGTCGACGACTCCGTGGTCGGCGTCCGCCCCGATGACCGCGCCGCCGAGGAAGTGGGCGGTGACGGGAGTGCAGAGCGCCGCCTCGAACACCGCAGCCTGGGGCGTGCCGCCCATCTTCTCGGCAAGGCGCCGGGCGACATCGTAGGCGGCCGGGATGGGCTGCGGGCGGGGCTCGCCGGGATCCGGCTCGGTCTGGAGCAGGACCGTGCCGTCGCGCAGTCGTCGCCACGGGCGTAGCCGGATCGACGAGTTGAGCGACTGCATGACGATGAACAGCAACGTCCGGCGCGACCAGCGGCGCGGGTTGCTCGCGCGGATCAGCATCCGCGGGTGTCGCAGGGCCGCCAGCGCGAACCGCAGCGGTTGCGTTGCGCGGCGGCCGGGGTCGACGAGGAGCGAGAACAGCGATGCGTTGAAGTCCCCACCGGTGCCGTAGACCACCGGCTCGAGATGCGTGCTCTCGTCGAGCCAGATGCTCGAGGAGATGCAGACCGAGTCCGAGAGGTCGAAGCGATCGTCGGGCGCGGTCACGGCGAGCACCGATTCCGAGTTGGTGCGCACGCGTTCGCCCAGTCGCGGCGAGAGCACGTTGAGCGAGCCGTTCAGGCGGCAGCGTTGCAGCAGCTTGTTCGTGCCGAGCGTGCCGGCCGCGACGACGACGGCGCGGGCGGTCATCGTGCGGCGGTTCCGAAAAAGCGCGTTGCCCGGGGTCACGCTCGTTACGGCGAAGCCCTCGCTTCCGTCGCCGCTGCGGCCGAGCGGGCGGATGTCGGTTGCCAGTCGCTCGGGCAGGATCCTGACTCCGAGGCGCTCGGCGAAGTAGAGGTAGTTCTTGGTCAGGAGGTTCTTCGCGCCCTCGCGGCATCCGACCATGCAGTTGCCGCAGCGCGTGCAGCCGGTGCGCGGTGGCCCCGCTCCGCCGAAGTACGGATCGTCGACCGTCTCCCCCGGGGGGCCCAGGAAGGCTCCCACCATCGGCTTCGAGTACGTGTCGGCGACGCCGAGATCCTCGGCGACGTCGATGATCAGGCGGTCGCCGATGCCGTCGCGCTCGTAGCGCATGACGCCCAGCATGCGCTCCGCCTCCTCGTAATGGGCCGGCAGCTCGGCCCGCCAGTCCGCGAGGCCTGCCCAGAGCGGGTCGTCGAAGGTTCGGTCCGGCGCCCGCAGCAACACCATCGAATACACCAGAGACCCGCCGCCGACCCCCGATCCGGAGAGCACGGTGATGTCCTTGAACGGAGAGACGCGCAGCATCCCGCGAAGCTTCAGCAGTGGCAGCCAGAACGCCCGCGGGACCTGCCAGGTCGTCTGCGGCATGTCGGCGTCCTCGTAGCGGCGGCCGCACTCCAGCATCGTCACGCTGTAGCCCTTCTCGGCGAGGCGCAGCGCGGCGGTGCTGCCGCCGAAGCCGGACCCGACGATGATGTAGTCGGAGTCGTAGCGGCTCATCGCGCTCACACCCGGGGGATCAGCCGAAGCAGCCGCAGGCCCTGCGTCATCACCGCCGCGTACGGCGCAGCCGGGGTGCCCGCGTCAGGCGTCAGCGGCAAGAGCCGCTGGGAGGCGACGGTCTGGGGCTCGGTGTACTTGAGGATCCCGTGCCCGCCATGGCGGCGTCCCATCCCGGACTGCTTCATGCCGCCCATCGGCGCATCGATCGAGCCGAAGGCCGCCGCATAGGGCTCGTTGATGTTCACCGTGCCCGCCTTGATCCGTGTAGCGAGCGCGCGCGCCGCCGCGATCTTCCCGGCGTAGATGCTCGCGTTGAGGCCGTAGGCCGAGTCGTTGATCCGCTCGATCGCCTCGTCGATGTCGTCGTACCGGTACACCTCGAGCAGCGGCCCGAAGGTCTCGTTGGCGTGGCAGTCCATCTCCGGCGTGACGCCGGTGAGCACGGTCGGCTCGAAGAACAGCGGGCCGACATCCGGTCGCGCCCGCCCGCCGGCGACGACGGAGGCGCCCTTGGCGACGGCGTCGTCGAGATGGGCGATCGTCGCCTCGACCTGCTTGCGCGAGATCATCGAGCCGACGTCGGCGTTCCAGTCGAGGTCGCCGCCGAGCCGCAGCTTGCCCACCTGCTCGGCGAGTCGCTTCAGGTAGCCGTCGTACAGGGAGCGATGCACGTAGATGCGCTCCATCGCGATGCACAGCTGGCCGGCGTTTCCGAACGCTCCGCTGACGGTTCCGGAGACGGCGCGCTCCAGCCCGGCGTCCGGCAGGACCAGCATCGCGTTCTTGCCGCCTAGCTCCATCGAGCAGCCGATCAATCGCTCTCCGCAACGGGCCGCGAGCTTGCGGCCGGTCGCCGTCGAGCCGGTGAACATGAGGAAGTCGGCGCGCTCCACGATCGCGCCGCCGACGAGCGGGCCGTCCCCCGTGACCACCTGCGCCAACCCGGGCGGCAATCCCGCCTGCTCGAGCAGCTCGTAGCCCCAGAGCGCGGAAAGCGGCGTCTGGGCGTCCGGTTTGACGACGACTCCGTTTCCGGCGATAAGCGCCGCCAGCGCGTCGGTCACACCCATCGTGAGCGGGTAATTCCAGGGCGTGATGAACCCGCACACGCCGACCGGGACGTGGTGCTCGTGCGCGCGCGTGAGCACCGGGATCGCGCCGGAGCGACGCCTGACGCGCAGGTGCGCCGGCGCGTGCTTGCCGTAGTAGCGCGCGGTCGTGGCGGTGGCCATCACCTCCTCGAACGCGTTCAGGCGAGACTTACCGCTCTCGAGCTGGATCAGATCGAGCACCTCGCGCTGGCGGGAGAGCAGCAGCTCATGGAAGCGAAGGAGGACCCGCGCCCGGCGGCGCGCGGGCCAGCGCGCCCACTCGGCCTGAGCCGACCGCGACCGCCTCATGGCGGCCTCGACATCCCCCTCCTCGCACGCCGGCAGCAGCGCCACCCGCTCACCGGTCACCGGTGAGCGGACCTCGAACCTCTCCCCGTCGGCTTCTGCGACGCGGACCCGGCGGACGAGCCGCGCGATCTGCTGGGCGCGCTCCTCCCCGACCAGCAAGGCGGTGGGGTCCGGGATAGCGGTGGAAGTCGTGTCTACGGCCACGTGTCAACCTCCTTCAGGCAACCGGTCGGCGGTCAATAGACCGGCCTCCCCGTGGTGCGTTTGGCGACGCCACCCTCGTCAGCATGAGCGCCGGGTCCGGCACCGGCAGGGAGACGGAAGCCATTCTACGAGCAGGCATACCGCTATCTGACCGAGACCTCCATCCCGATCGGTGGGATCGCCGCTCACCTGGGCTACTCCGAGCAGAGCTCGCTGACCCGGGCATGCCGGGACTGGTTCGACGTTTCGCCGCTGGCCCTGAGGCGCCAGGCCCGCCGCGTCACGATCGGATCCCGACCGACGCCACCATGAGGCCGATCCCTCAGGACGGCGGGCGGTCAGCCTGGCCGGCGGTCTCGGCTGGCTGGTTGCTTCGCGTCGATCATTCCCTGATCGACCAGCCAGCGCTCGGTTCGCCGCATCCCCTCTTCCAGGTCGACTTTCGGCTCATAGCCGAGCACCCGCCGCGCCTTCTCGATGCTGTAGCCGCCGTTGCGCGCGAGCATCCGCATCGTCTGGGCGCTCGCCTCGCTGGGTTTTCCGACGAGCCGGCTTCCGGCGCCGACCAGACCGCCCGCTCCCGCCGCCAGCGGCGTGGGCAGGGTCCAGATCGGCGCTCCGCCCAGCATGCGCGCGTAGTGGCCGAAGAAGTCCCGGGCCGGCAGCGAAACCCCGTCACCGACGGTGAAGACCTGGCCGGCCGCGGCGTCGGTCTCGCCCGCGGCGACCAGCCCGTCGACCAGGTTGTCGATATAGACGGGGCTGAACACGCCGCGACCACTCGCCGGCAGCAGGAACTGGCGCGAGCGCAGCATCTGCACCGGGACGATCGTCCACGGGCGTGAGCCGGGGCCGTACACGTCAGCCGGGCGGACGATCGTGCACTCGAGCTCGCCGGCCGCGTGCGCCTGCAGCACGACCTGCTCGGAGGCGATCTTGGTGTCGACGTAGTGGTTGCCGTTGGGCCGCACGGGATGGGTTTCGCTGGCCTGCGGGGGCAGGTCGAAGCCGAACGCGGCGGTCGAGGAGAGGTGGACGAAGCGCCCGCTGCCCGCCGCCGCCTCGATCACGCGCCGCGTGCCGAGGACGTTGACGCGCCAGAAATCGTCGGCGTCGCCAACGTTGGAGACGACCGCCGCGGTGTGGAATATGACGTCGGCGTCGCGCATCCGCTCGCTCCACGCACCCGGCTTCAGGATGTCCCCGGCGACCACTCCAAGCTCGCCGTCGGCTTCACGGTCGACGCCGGCGACCTGCGCACCGGCCTGCCGGTAGCGTTCGAGCAGGCTGCGCCCGATGAACCCGAGCGCCCCTGTGGCAAAGACCTTCATCGCTTCGATCCTCCTCGGGTGTGGGGGTGAGATCGGTCGGAATGCGCCCCGGGGGCGCCGGCGAAGCCGCCGGCCTGTCCGATGCGGCTGAGAGGAGTCGAACCTCCACGGGCTTATTCAGCCCACAAGGCCCTCAACCTTGCGCGTCTACCAGTTCCGCCACAGCCGCGAGGGGCGGCCATTGTAGGCGGCGCCGCGCTTCGCCGCCGCCTCGGGATTGATTCCATCCGCGGGTCCGGCTACCCTGCGAACATGTGTTCCCAGGCCGACCGGGCCCCACTCGAGCCTGGCGCGGCCGCCGTCCCGATTCAAAGCCGCCCAGGAGGACCCAGCCGACGATGGATCTGAACCTGACCAAGCGCCAGAGCGAGATCTTCGACTTCATCAAGGGCCACCTCGACAAGACCGGCTACCCGCCGACGGTGCGCGAGATCGGCAGCGCCCTCGGGCTGCACTCGCCATCGACCGTGCACGCCCACCTCGCCAAGCTCGAGCGCTCCGGGGTGCTGCGCCGCGACCCGTCGAAGCCGCGCGCGATCGAGATCCTCGTCGAGCGGACGAAGCGGGTCATGCGCCCGTCGATCCCGCTCGTCGGCCGGGTCGCCGCGGGGGCCCCGATCCTCGCCGAGGAGAACATCGAGGACCAGCTCGAGATTCCGGCGATGATCGGCGCCGACGACGGCGACTACGCGCTCGAGGTCCGCGGCGACTCGATGCGCGACGCCGGCATCCTCGGCGGCGACTACGTCGTCGTCCACCCGGTCGACGACGCCGACGACGGCGAGATCGTCGTCGCGATGCTCGAGGGCGAGGCGACCGTCAAGCGCCTGTTCCGCGACGGCGAGTCGGTTCGGCTCGAGCCCGAGAACCCCGCCTACGAGCCGATCGTCAGCGCCGACGTCGAGGTGCTTGGCAGGGTGATCGGCGTCTTCCGCAAGGTCTGAGGCGCCTCCGCGCCGGCCCGGCCCGCGCCGGGGCGGACGTGGAGAGGGCCCCGGTCGCCCGGGGCCCTCTCGGTAGCGGGTCGCTAAGCCGGATCCTGTCTGGCGCGACCATCCATCTCGACGGGGCCTGAGCCCCGAAGGGACCGCGTTCGCCGCGGTCCTGCGGCCCACCTGGACCTCTCCGGGCCGGGTCGTCGGTCCTGCTTGGCCTTGCACCGGGCGGGGTTTGCCCGGCCGCCGCGTCGCCGCGGCGCCGGTGCGCTCTTACCGCACCATTTCACCTTTGCCTGTGCGCCCGGGGGCGCCATCGGCCGTGTGTTTCTGTGGCACTTTCCCGCGGGTTTCCCCGGGTGGGCGTTACCCACCGCCGTTGCCCTGTGGTGTCCGGACTTTCCTCGAGGGATACCTCCCCCGCGATCGCGTTGACCCGCAGCCCGATCTTAGACCGTTCCGCCCGCCCGGCGGCACCGGCCGGCTCGCCCTCCGGCTCCCGCCCGCCGCCGTCAGGCGGCGGCGGGGAGGACGGAGGCGTCGATCTGGTCCTGGGGCAGGCCGGCGGCGTTGGCGACGTGGCTCTGGAACTCCTGCAGGGCGGCCTCGCCGAGCGCCTCGAGGAGCTGCTCGTCCGTCCATCCGGCCTCCCGCGCCTCCTCCAGCAGGTGATGGGGCGGGTGCCCGTCGGCCTCGATCGTGCCCTTCAGGAACGCCAGCAGCGCGCCCTCCTTCGGCTCGCCGGAGGCGAAGCCGCGGGCCTGCGAGATCTCGTCGAGGCCGATGCCGCTGAGCCGCGCCGAGCGGGCGTGCTGGGCGACGCTGTAGCCGTCGCCGCGGCGCTCGGCGACGGCCAGGCCGATCCGGATCGCGGTGGCGGGGGGCAGGTCGCCGGCGTGGAGCTCGGAGCGCAGTCGCGCGAACGCGCGCAGCGTCGCCGGCGAGCCGGCGAGGACGCCGACCAGCTTCGAGACCTCGCCCCCGGAGGTCGTGATGCTCTTCAGCAGGCGCTCGCTGCCCGCCGGGGCGGTGAGCTCGTCGTGGATGTCGAAGCGAGCGTAGTCGGTCTTGACGGTCATGGCGGCAACTCCAAGGTCGGTTCGGCCCCGATGTCGCGGATCGAGGCCTTTACTTTACTTTTAGCCAGTTACTTACCTTGCGTAAGCAGTTATACCGGGGGCCGCGGCGGCATTCAAGGTCCAGGCGCCCCTTCCGGCACCGAGCCATCCCCGGATCCGAGCGGCGGTCGGCCCCGGGGACGGCGCGCCGCTAGGGTCCCGACGAAGGAGTCAGTGGCGATGAGCGGCGAAGACCCGACCCCGACAGGCCCGCGCACGGCCGACGACGTGATCGCCGAGGTCGAGGAGCGGAACATCCGCTTCATCCGGCTCTGGTTCACCGACGTGCTCGGCCAGCTCAAGAGCTTCTCGATCAACGCATCCGAGCTCGAGGACGCCTTCGCCGGCGGCAACGGCTTCGACGGCTCCTCGATCACCGGCTTCAACCCGGTCGAGGAGTCGGACATGCTCGCGGTCCCCGACCCGGCGACCTTCACGACCCTGCCCTGGAGCCCCGAGGAGCAGCCGACGGGCCGGATGTTCTGCGACATCCAGGTCCCCGGGGGAGAGCCCTACGAGGGCGATCCGCGCTGGATCCTCCGTCGCGCGATCGAGCGCGCCCGCGGCATGGGCTTCGACGCGTTCAACGTCGGGCCCGAGCTCGAGTACTTCTACTTCCGCGACGCGAAGCCCGCCGACGGCGTTCCCGAGGTGCTCGACGAGGGCGGCTACTTCGATCTGACCACGCTCGACGCCGGCTCCGGCGTCCGCCGCGCGACGGTGCTCGCGCTCGAGCGGATGGGCATCCACGTCGAGTACACCCACCACGAGGTCGGACCCTCCCAGCACGAGGTCGACATGCGCTACAAGGACGCGCTCGCGATGGCCGACGACTGCATGACCTACCGGATCACGGTCAAGGAGTACGCGCTCCAGAACGGCTGGCACGCGACATTCATGCCGAAGCCGCTCAACGACGAGAACGGCAGCGGCATGCACGTCCACCAGTCGCTCGGCCGCGACGGCGCGAACGCGTTCTTCGACCCGAGCGACCAGTACTACCTCTCGCCGGTGGCGAAGCAGTTCATCGCTGGCCAGCTGCGGCACGCGCGCGAGATCGCGCCGCTGTTCGCGCAGTGGGTCAACTCCTACAAGCGCCTCGTCCCCGGCTTCGAGGCCCCGGTCTACCTGGCCTGGTCGCGTCGCAACCGCTCGGCGCTGATCAGGGTCCCGCTCTACCACCCGGGCAGGGAGGTGGCGACGCGGGCGGAGCTGCGCTGCCCCGACCCCGCCTGCAACCCCTACCTCTGCTTCGCGGCGATGCTCCAGGCCGGGCTCGAGGGGATCGAGCACGGATACGAGCTGCCGGAGCCGATGGAGCAGAACCTCTACCACCTCGGGCCCGAGGAGCGGCACCGGCGCGGGATCGAGCAGCTCCCCGAGAACCTCGGCGAGGCGATCGAGGTCGCGGCCGATTCCGAGCTCGTCCTGAGGATCCTCGGCGAGCACACCTTCAACCGGTTCGTCGAGATCAAGCGGCGGGAGTGGGAGCGGTACCGGGTTCGGGTCACGCCCTGGGAGATCTCGGAGTTCCTGCCCGTGCTCTGATCCGCCCGGCGGGGTGAGCGCGCGTCCATCGCGGCGCCCAGCCCTCAACGAACCGCGTCCGGCTGCCGAGATGATGGGGGTGTCGGTTCCCGTCCATCGCGGCCGCTTCGGCGCCGAGCAGGCCGAGCGCCTGCTCTGGCGCGCCGGCTTCGGCCCCGCCCCCGGCCAGGCGCGGCGGCTCGCCCGCAAGGGCCTGCGGCGCGCCGTCGTCTCGCTGACCCGCCCGCGCGGCAACGCCCGCCTGCGCGGGCCCGCGCCGCACGACGAGGACGGCCTGCCGTTGGCGCCACGCGATGCATGGGGGCACGACCACCTCTGGTGGCTGGACCGCATGGTCCGATCCGATCAGCCGCTGGTCGAGCGGATGACCCTGGTCTGGCACGACTGGTTCGCGACCGCCGACGTCGGCCAGGTGTCGCTGAACCTGAAGCAGAACGAGCTGTTCCGCAAGCGCGGCCTCGGCTCGTTCAAGGAGCTGCTGCTCGCGGTGACGGTCGATCCGGCGATGCTCGTCTGGCTGTCCGGCAACCAGAACGAGGCCGGCGCCCCGAACGAGAACTACGGCCGCGAGCTGATGGAGCTGTTCACGCTCGGGGCCGGCAACGGCTACAGCGAGGACGACGTTCGCGAGCAGGCGCGGGCGCTGACCGGCTGGACGAACGACTGGGACGACAACCTCGGGATGGTCGACTTCCGCTTCGATCCGGAGCGCCACGATTCCGGCCGCAAGCGGATCTTCGGGCAGGCCGGGCGCTTCGACTGGAGGGACTCATGCCGGCTCTGCGTCGAGCATCCCGCCCATGCCGGCTTCTTCGTCGAGCGGCTCTGGTCCTACTTCATCCCGACGCCGCCGCCGAAGCGGACCTTGCGGGAGCTGAAGCGCCGCTACCGGCGCGAGGGTCGGATCCGGCCGCTGGTCGAGGCGATCCTCATGCACCCCGCCCTCTACGAGGGGCCGCGCATGGTCAAGCCGCCGATCGTCCAGATCGCCGGCATGCTGCGCGCCCGACGCGCCGGGATCGAGACCGACTCCTGGACCTGGATCGCCGACGAGGCCGGGCAGCGCCTCTTCCGGCCGCCGAACGTGGCCGGCTGGGACGAGGAGCGCTGGCTCGACACGGCGCGGATCGGCGGCCGCTGGACGGCGGCGGCGTGGAACACGCGTGAGAACGAGGTCGACGAGGATGCCTACGATCCGACCGAGACGGCGGAGCAGGCCGTTCGCAAGGCGTTGCGATTCTGGGGGAGCCCGACGATCTCGGCGAGGACCCGCAAGGAGCTGCAGCGGTTCGCGCGGCGAGTCGAGGCGGTCGCCACCGACGAGTGGCAGCAGGGGACCTATCGCGCGTTGCGCCAGAACGCGCTGCGGATGCTGGTCGTGATGAGCCCGGAGCTGCAGACGTCGTGAGCGGCCGCTGCGGATGTCGCGAGTTCACGCGGGCGGAGCTCGCCCGGCGCTCGCTCGCGGAGGCCGGCAAGGGCCTGCCGGCGATCGAGCCCGGGATGCCGGCCCCGGCCGGGACGGGGCTGACCCGCCGCTCGCTGCTGGTTCGTGGCGGCGCGCTCGCGCTCAGCGTCTACGGCGCGAGCCTGTTGCGGCCGCGGGCGCTGCTCGAGGGGATCGCCGAGGCCGCCGGATCGCAGGGCAGGGTGCTGGTCTCGGTCTTCCTCGAGGGCGGGATCGACTCGCTGTCGGTGCTCGCCCCGGTCGCCGACGACACCTACCGGCGGATGCGCCCGGCGTTGCGGCTCGCGCCCGGTGACGGTCCGACGTGGACCGAGGATCCGCGGCTGCAGTGGCATCCGGCGGCGGCGCCGCTCCACCAGCTCCACGGCGAGGGCAAGGTGACGGTGTTCCCGGCGATCGGCTACTCGAACGCGGACCAGTCCCACTTCACCTCGCGCCACTACTGGGAGGTCGGCGAGCTCAGCGTTCGCGCCAACACGGGCTGGCTCGGGCGGCTGCTCGACGTCGTCGGCAGCAACGACAACCCGCTGCAGGGGCTCTCCCTCGACGGCTCGCTCTCGCCGAGCCTGGCCACCGCCCGGGTTCCGGTCGCGGCGACCTGGGGACCGCGCTACGACCTCTGGGCGCCCGGCGTCTGGGGCGAGGTCGAGGACCTGATGTTCGAGACGTTCTCCCGCCTCGGGGTGACGGCCGAGGGCTCGCGCGACAAGCAGCTCAGCGGCGCCGGGCGGGTCGTGCGTCAGGCCGGCACGCTGCGGAGCCAGCTTCAGGCCTTCTCCGGCGAGATCGACTCGCCGGTCGCCTACCCCGACGACGAGCACTTCTCCGAGAGCCTCGCCGGGCTGGCCGCGATGCTCGACGCCGGGATGCCGATCACCGTCGCCTCGGTCGGCGCCCCCGGCGCCTACGACACCCACGACGAGCAGGCTTCGACCCTCGGGCAGGATCTCGCCCAGACCTGCGCGACCCTGCTCGCGTTCCAGCGCGACCTCGAGGCGCGCGGGCTCGACGATCGCGTCTTGACGATGGTCTGGTCCGAGTTCGGGCGCCGTCCCGAGGAGAACGGCGAGGGGTCGTCGGCCGGCACCGATCATGGGGCCGGCGGCTGCGCCTTCCTGATCGGAACGCCCGCGCGGGGGACGATGGTCGGCGAGTGGCCCGGGCTCGGGACGCTCGACGAGGACGACAACCTGCGCTCGACGTCGGACTTCCGCGCCGCCTACTGCTCGCTGCTCGAGCAGTGGTTCGGCGTCGACGCCGACGCGGTGATCCCCGGCGCCGGGGGCTTCGCCCGGCCGGCGCTGATCGGATGAGCCGCCCGGTCGCGCTCGCGGCGGTCCTGCTGGCCCTCTCGGCGCCGGTCGCCGCCGCCGCGCCGGCCCGCGAGCGGGCGCCGGCGCGGCTGCTCGTGACCGGGCGCGAGTACAGCCTGACGCTGTCGCGAGCGAAGCTGCGCGCCGGCGACGCGATCGTCCAGCTCCACAACTTCGGCGAGGACCCGCACGACCTCCACCTGCAGCGGGCGGGCTCGGACCGGGCCTTCGAGATCGGTGAGGTCCTCCCGGGCGAGACCGGCACGCTCGAGATGCGGATGCGCCGGCGCTCCACCTACCGGCTCTGGTGCTCGATCGATCCCCACGCCGCCCTCGGCATGGAGGCGACGCTGCGGACGAAGGCGAAGCGCCCGCCGCGGCGGCGCTAGTCGAGCGCGGCGCGCAACTCGGCGCCGGTCGTGACCGGCGCCCTGCAGGCGAAGCCCTCGCAGACGTAGGCGAGCGCTTCCGCCCCCGCCGGGCGCTCGGCCAGAAGCGGCGGGACCGATGCCCCGGCCTCGCCGCCGGCGAGCACCGCGTGGGGGCGGTAGCGCGAGCGGCAGGCGTCCGCGAGCGGATCGAGCGCTCCCGGGTCCCCGGCGGGCGCGATCAGGGCGACCTCACGGGCCGGCGCGAGCTCGAGCTCGAGCGCCGTCAGCAGGTAGGCGAGACCCTGCGGCTGGCGGCGGGCGGGCTCGGCGAGCAGCAGGAGGACGGAGCGGGCGTGCTCCCGCCACCGGCTCTCGCCGCTCAGCGCCGCAAGTCGCAGCAGGCCGTGGGCGGCGGCCGCGTTGCCCGAGGGGGTGGGGTGGTCGTCGAGGTCCTTGCGGCGGGCGATCAGGCCCTCGTGGTCGTCGGCGGTGGTGAAGAACCCGCCGCGCACGGGGTCGGCGAAGCGGCCGATCATCGTGTCCGCGATCGCCCGCGCCTCCTCGTACCAGCGGGGCTCGAACGTGGCCTCGTAGAGGGTGAGCAGCGCCTCGAGCAGGTGGGCGTGGTCTTCGAGGTAGGCGTCGAGGTGGGCGCGGCCGCCGTTGTAGGAGCGCAAGAGGCGGCCCTCCCCGCCCCGCATCGAGCCGAGGACGAACTCGATGCACGCCCGGGCGGCATCGATGTAGCGACGCTCGCCGAACGCCGCTCCGACCTCGGCGAGCGACCCCGCCATCAGCGCGTTCCAGGCGCAGATCCGCTTGTCGTCGAGGGCGGGGCGGACCCGCCGCTCGCGAGCGGCGAGGAGCGCCGTCCTCGCCTCCGCGGCGCCGGCCGGCTCCGGTGCCGTGATCCCGGCCGGCAGGTGGAGGACGCTGCGCCCCTCGATCTGCCCGTCCGGGGAGATCCCGAGATGCGGCAGCACCTCGGCCGCCGCCGCCCCGAGGCCCGCGGCGGCGAGCGCCGCCTCCGCCTCCGCCGGGGTCCACGTGTAGTAGCGGCCCTCGACCCCCTCCGAGTCGGCGTCGATCGCCGAGTAGAACCCGCCCTCGGGGCCCCGCATCTCGGCCAGCGCCCACTCGCAGACCGCGACCGCGACCTCGCGATAGCGGTCGTGGCCGAGCTCGAGATGGGCCCGCAGGTAGGTGCGGGCGAGCAGGGCGTTGTCGTAGAGCATCTTCTCGAAGTGGGGCACGATCCAGCCGGCGTCGACCGCGTAGCGGCTGAAGCCGCCGCCGAGCTGGTCGTGGATGCCGCCGGCGGCCATCGCGTCGAGGGTGAGCTCGACGGGGGCGTGGGCGCCGCGGGCGAGCAGAAGGTCGAGGGCGCTCGCGGGCGGGAACTTCGGCGCTCCGCCGAAGCCGCCGTTGACCGCGTCGAAGCCGGCCATGAGCGCCTCGACGGCGTCGGCCGGGATCTCCGGGTCGAGCCGGTCGGTGTGGGCGGTGATCCGCCCGATCGCGCCGAGCTGCTCGCGGGTGCGGCCGGCGGCGGCCGCGATCTCGTCGCGCTGCGACTCCCACGCGGCGACGACCGCCTCCATGACCATGCGGAAGCTCGGCATCCCGCCGCGCGGCTCCGGCGGGAAGTAGGTGCCGCAGTGGAACGGGACGCCGTCGGGATCGCAGAACGCCGTCAGCGGCCAACCGCCGCCCCCGGTCATCCCCTGAAGCGCCTCCATGTAGATCGCGTCGACATCCGGGCGCTCCTCGCGGTCGACCTTCACGGGGACGAAGTGCTCGTTCATGTAGGCGGCGCTCTCCTGGTCGGTGAAGGACTCGCGCTCCATGACGTGGCACCAATGGCAGGCCGCGTAGCCGATCGAGACCAGGATCGGGACGTCGCGCTCACGGGCCAGGGCGTTGGCCTCCGGCCCCCACGGGAGCCAGGCGACCGGGTTGTCCTTGTGCTGGAGGAGGTAGGGAGAGGTCTCGTCGGCGAGTCGGTTGGCCACCGCCGGACGCCTAGCAGGCGGGGTCCTCCGGCCCGGCGCCGGAGCCCTCGAGCTTCTCCCAGACTCGCGCGAGACGCTCGAGGTCGTCCCGGTCGAGCCTGCTGACGAACTGCTCGCGGATCGCCGCCAGGTTGGTCGGCCGCGCCCGGCGGAACCGCTCGGCGCCGGCCTCGGTCAGCCGCGCCCAGGTCCCGCGACGGTCCTCGGAGCAGGTGTGGCGCTCGACCAGGCCCCGGGCCACCATCCGGTCGATGAGGCGGGTCAGGCCGCTGCGGCTGAGCAGGAGCCCGTCGGCGAGCCGTCCCATCCGCATCGACTGCTCGGGAGCGCTCGAGAGCAGCAGCAGCACCTCGTAGGAGCCGAGCGAGAGGTCGTGGTCGTGCTCGAGGCGCTCGTCGATCGCCGCCGTCATGTTGCGGTAGGCGAACAGCATGCCCCTCCAGGCGGCGAGCTCGAGCGGGTCGAGCTGGCGCGAGTCGGGTCGGCGCGGGCGGTCAGGGGCTTCGGTTGTCGCGGCCATGCGGTCATTCTAGCCGGGATGATTGACGACGCAACCATAATCGGGCGCATGGAGTACGGTGGGCATGGCGAGCGAACGGGAGCGGGCATGAGCCTCGAGGGAATCCACCACGTGACGGCGATCACCGCCGACGCGCAGGACAACATCGACTTCTACGCCGGGGTCCTCGGGCTGCGGCTCGTGAAGAAGACCGTCAACCAGGACGACCCGACCGTCTACCACCTGTTCTTCTCCGACGAGCAGGGGCGGGCCGGCTCCGACATCACGTTCTTCGAGTTCCCGAACGCCCCGCGCGGGCGGGCCGGGGCGGGGATGGTCCATGCGATCGTCTGGCGGGTCGGGAGCGCGGCCGCGCTCGACTTCTGGGCGGAGCGGCTTCGCGACGAGGGAATCGAAGTCGAGCGCGGCGCCGACTCCCTTCGCTTCGCCGATCCCGAGGGGCTCGCGCACGAGCTCCGGATCAGCGACGTCGGCGACGAGCCGCTGGTCGCCGAGCACCCCGAGATCCCGGCCGAGCACGCGCTCCAGGGATTCGACGCGGTGCGCGCCTACACGGCCGACCCGGAGGCGAGCGCCGGCCTGCTGGAGGCGCTCGGGTTCGGCGGCGGCGCCGGCGACTGGGAGGCCCGCGGCGAGGCCCGCGGCGGCTGGGTCCACTACGACGCTCCGCCGGAGCACCGCGGCATGCAGGGCGCCGGGACCGTCCATCACGTCGCCTGGGCATCGACGCCCGAGGAGCACGAGGCGTGGCGCGAGCGAGCGATCGCCGGCGGCGCCCGGCCGACGCCCGTCATCGACCGCTTCTACTTCAAGTCGATCTACTTCCGCGAGCCGAGCGGCGTCCTCTTCGAGATCGCCACCCTCGGTCCCGGCTTCGACGTCGACGAGCCGCTCGAGCACCTCGGCGAGAAGCTCTCGCTCCCGCCCGACTACGAGCACCTCCGCGAGCGGGTCGAGGCGAACCTGAAGCCGGTCTCGAGCCCGCGCCAGCGGGTCGGCTGACGATCAGGAGACGTCTCGGCGGCGCAGCCGGATCAGGCCGAGCGCGAGCGGGACCAGGACCCAGGCGATCGCGGCGGTCGCGATCCGGTCCCATTCGGGCGCGGGGGAGAGCTTCGCCGCCATCACCCGCTCGCGCACCGGGACGAGGGTGAAGGTCTCGAGTGCGGTCCGCTGCGACCACTCGCCGGTGACGAGGAGGATCGGCACGATCGGCATCAGCACGCTCGCGGCGAGCATCGCGTCGACGAACAGCTCACCGAAGTCGCGGTTGCCGTCGTCGACGAAGGCCCCGACGACGACGGCGGCGACCGCGGAGAGCGCGGTCAGGATCAGAAGCCACATGGCCGCGCGCGTGTCGACCATCTTCCGGGCCTCGACCGCGCCGAGGCGAAGCAGCGGCGGCCGCACGGACCGATCCGTGGTCGCGTCCATCAGCCGCCGGCCCCCGGTTCGGCGCCGGAGGTGAGCGAGAGGAAGAGCTGCTCGAGCCCAGCCCCCTCGGCGGGCCGGAGCTCGCTCAGGGCCACCTGCCCGGCGAGGGCGGCCCGGCCGACCGCCTCCGGCTCCGCGTCGGCGATCAGACCGTCGTCCGAGGCCGTCGTCGCGATCGCGGCCGCCTCGAGCGCCGCGGCGAGGCGCTCGGGCTCGGGGCTGCGGACGAGGGTCCCGGTTCCGGCGAGCAGCTCCCGCTTCGAGCCCGATGCGACGAGCCGGCCCTCGTTGATGAGCAAGAGCTGGTCGGCGAGGGCCTCGACCTCGTGCAGGAGGTGCGAGGAGAGCAGCACCGTGCCGCCGCGGTCGGCGAAGTAGCGGAGAAGCTCCCGCATCCAGTTGATCCCCGCCGGATCGAGCCCGTTGGCGGGCTCGTCGAGGATCAGGACCTCGGGCTCGCCGAGCAGCACGTGCGCGAGCCCGAGCCGCTGCCGCATCCCGAGCGAGTACTGGCCGACCCGGCGCTTCGCCGCGGCGCGGTCGAGCCCGACGAGTGTGAGCACCTCGTCCACCCGGGCCGGGTCGGCGCCGATCGTCTCCGCGCACAGGCGCACGGTCTCGCGTCCGCGGCGGCCCTCGTGCTGGGCGCTCGCGTCGAGCATGACGCCGACGTGGCGGGCCGGGTTCGCGATCCGCCGGTAGGCGGTCCCGAGAACCGTCGCCTCGCCGGCCGTCGGCACGGTCAGCCCGCAGATCATCCGCAGCGTCGTCGACTTGCCGGCGCCGTTGGGGCCGAGGAAGCCGGTCACCGTCCCGGGCTCGCAGCGGAACGAGAGGTCGCGCACGGCGACCTGGGCGCCGTAGCGCTTGGTCAGCCCCCGGGCCTCGATCATCGCGCCGCGGGGACCCAGCCCTCCGGGAAGGCTCCCGCCGGGACGTGCCCGGCGTAGTCGGGGAACCAGCGCCGGGCGATCCGCTCGCCGGCCCGGCCGGCGAGCAGCGGCTCGAGGTCGCCGATCGTCAGCAGCACCCGGATCGTCGACCCGATCTGGAGGTCGGCGGCGTTGGCGCCCTCGCCGCCGATCACGCCGGCGTCGGCGAGCTCGTCGATCCGGTCGAGCTTCGCCGGCAGCCCGGCGAGGTCGGCGGCGAGCCGCTCGGCGCTGATCCCGTGGTACTTCCAGGTCGCCCGGGCGAACCGGATCGCGAAGTCGGTCCCGGCGGGGTCGAGCGCCCCGCCGCCGCCGTAGGTGCCGAGCGCCTCGGGCCGGAAGTGGAGGGCGCCCCAGGGCAGGCGGCGGCCGAGGTCCTGAAGCTCCTCGTCGCCCCAGCGGTCGGCGTCGCGGACGGCCGCGGCGATCGGCTCGGGGTAGAGCGCCGGCTCGGGAGCGATCTCGTCGAGCCGCGCGAAGATCGGCCGCGAGCCGTGCACGGGCTCGCCGTCGACGACGATCCCCGGCACGGTCCGGTTGCCGGCGCCGTAGATCGCCTCCATCTGCTCGTTGTGGCGCCCCATCTCCATCTCGACCCGCTCGAACTCGATGCCCTTGATGCGGAGCGCGACCTCGGCCGCCATGGAGGGGTGCGACGGCGGCAGGCCGTGCAGGGTGATCTCGGGGGCGGCGCTCACCGGCGAGACTCTATTCGCCCGGTGCCCCAGCGGCGGATCGCCCGGCGGTAGGCGGCGAACGCGGGCTTGCGCGAGTAGTCGTCGCGGAGCAGCCCGACCGAGTCGAAGAGGCCGGGGCCGCCGCTGATGTTGTCGCGGAGGTTGAACCAGCGGTAGTCGCTGACGCCGAGCGTGCCCGACCAGCGGTGGACGGCGCGCGCGGTGGAGGCGAGGGCGGCCCTCTGACCCGCCTCGTCGCGGCCGAGGTTGGTCACGTAGCCGTTCTCGGTCACCCAGAGCTCGGTGCGCGGCCCGATCCCGGCCTTCGGCAGGTAGCAGCGCCGCATCAGCGTCAGCGCCTTGACCGTCTCGGCGCCGGCGCCGGAGCCGGGCGCGATCGCCGGCGGCACGACGAGGCCGGGATAGATCTGGAGGCCGACGTAGTCGAGGGCGCGTCGAAAGCGCGGCGTCGCCCGGCGGCCGATCTTCTCCCAGAACTCGCGGTCGGAGGCCGGCAGCCAGCGCCAGGCGAAGGAGAAGCCGAGCTCGATGTCGCGGCGGCCGATCGCGCGAAGCTCGCGCTGGGCGGCGACGATGCCGCGGACGATCGCCCGGCGGACCCCGGGGAAGCTGCCGTCGGAGGTGTTCGGGGAGACGTCGAAGTTCGCCTCGTTGGTGATCGAGAGGGCCACGACCGAGTCCCGGCGGCCGAGGATCCGGACCGCCCGGCGCACGTAACGCCGCCAGGCTCGCATGTCGCCCGCCTTCCCCTCCGGCGGGTGATAGCGGACCTGGAGCTCGCTCGCGAACCCGGCGGCGGCGAAGCGGTCGACGATCCGCGCGTAGCGCCTGATGCCGGCGGTCCCGTCAGCCCAGAACATCCGGTTGAGGCGGAGCACGAGCGCCCGGCCCGGCGGCTCGAGCCGGTGCAGGCGCCCGATCGCCTTCGCGCGGTCCTCGGGGACCGGCTCGGCCTGGACCGCGCCGGCGCTGCCGGCGGCGAGCGGGGCGACACCGAACCGGAGGCGCTCGGCTGGGCGGTCGCGGTCGGGCGTCGGGCTGCCGAGGCAGTCGCCGCCGTCGGCCGCATGCGCGCCCGGCGGCGCGGGCGCCGCCACCGCGAGGCAGGCGGCGAGGGCGGCGACGGCAACGGCCGCAGCGAGCGTGGCGCGGCGCCGGCGGAGGCGGACGGCGACGGCGACGGCGCCGAGCGCGGCCGCGGCCGCGACCAGGAACGAGGCGCCGTAGCCGCCGAGCGCAGCGGCGGCGCCGGCGATCGGTGCTCCGACCCCCATGCCGACGTCGAAGCAGGCCGTGAAGGTGCCCATCGCGACGCCCCGGCGCTGCGGGGCGACCCGCTCCATGACGAGGACGACGAGGCTCGGGAACATCAGCGAGAACGCAGCGCCGACGGCGATCGCGCCGGCTACGGCGGTCGCGATGCTCGTGGCGAGGGCGATCAGCGTCAGCCCGACCGCCTCGATCAGGCCGGCGCCGATCGCGCAGCGGGCGCCGCCGAATCGGTCCGGCATCCAGCCGAGCAGGATCCGCGCGGCGACGACGGTGATCGCGAAGGCGGTGAAGATCGTCGCGCCATGCTCGATCCCGCGGGCGTCGAGGTGGAGGACGATGAACCCGGCGAGGGCGGCGAAGCCGAGGGTCGCCAGCGTCATCGCCAGGCCGGGCCCGAGCGCCTCCGGCGCGAGGAGCCGGGTGCGGGCCCTGGCGTCCAGGGGGCCGGCCGCCGGCTTCGGCGGCGGCGGGATCCGGGCCGCAACCAGCGCGGCGAGCAGCGGCGCCGCCGCAGCCAGCGCCCAGACCGCCTCGTAGCCCGCGGCCCGGTGCAGGAAGTCCCCGATCGGCGGCCCGAGCGAGAGCCCGCCCCAGATCGCCAGCCCGTAGAGGCCGATCACCCGACCGCGCCGCGCCGGGTCGGAGATGTCGACTACCCAGGCCGAGCTCGCCGTGTAGACGACCCCCTCGCCGGCGCCGAGGATCAGCCGGGCGACGATCAGGCCGGCGACGCCGAGCGGCGCGAAGTAGAGGAGGCTGGCGACGACGGTGATCACGGCGCCGACGATGACGACGGGCTTGCGGCCGCGGGCATCGGCGATCGTGCCGGCGAGCGGGCGGCAGGCGAGCCCGGTCAGGGCATAGGCGCCGATGACGACGCCGACCGCGAGGTCGGTGGAGCCGATCGGGCCCTTCACGTACTGCGGCAGGACCGGCAGCGTCGCGCCGATGCTGAGCAGCGTCAGCAGCGTCACCGCGAACAGCGCCGTGAACGTCCCCCCGGGCTGCGCCGCGGCGGCGAGACCGCGATCGGCGGTCGCCGGCGACGCCGGCGTGGCGGCGGCCGTCCGGCTCATGCCCCGGCGCCAGCGCGCAGCTCGGCGCGTCGGATCTTGCCGCTCGCGGTCTTCGGCAGCGACTCGGCGAACTCGACGACCCGCGGGTACTTGTAGGGAGCGGTCTGCCGCTTGACGTGCTCCTGGAGCTCCCGCGCCAGCTCGTCCCCGGGCTCGCCGGAGCGGAGGACGACGATCGCGCGCACGATCGCACCGCGCTCGGCGTCGGGCGCGGCCACCGCGGCCGCCTCGGAGACGGCGGGATGGGAGACCAGGGCCGATTCGACCTCGAACGGGCCGATCCGGTAGCCGGAGGAGATGATCACGTCGTCGTCGCGGCCCTCGAACCAGAGGTGGCCGTCCCCGTCGGCGTGGACCCGGTCGCCGGTTCGCCACCACTCCTCGACGTAGGGATCGGAGCCGAGGTAGCGCGTGAAGAACGTCGGGCAGGTGGCGCGGCGGACGACCAGCTCGCCCTCGTCGATCCGCAGCTCGATCCCCGGCAGCGGCTTGCCCATCGAACCGTCGCGCACCGGCTCGCCTGCGAGCGCGCCGGTCAGCGCGCCGGTCTCGGTCTGCCCGTAGCCGTCGTGGATGTCGAGCCCGAGCCCGGAGCGGAACGCCCGCATCACCTCCGGATTGAGCGGCTCGCCGGCGCTGACCAGCCGCCGCAGCGAGGGAACCGGCCGCAGCTCCGTCCGTTTGGCGAGCATCCGGTACTCGGTCGGCGCCTGGCAGAGGACGTTGATCCGCTCGCGCTCGCAGATCGCGAGCCGCTCGGCGGGATCGAACCGGCCCGCGTGGAGATAGGCGGCGGCGCCGCCGAGCCACGGCGCGATGAACGCGTTCCGGGCCGACTTCGACCAGCCGCTCGCCGCCGTGCACCAGGCGAGCTCGCCGGGCCGGGCGCCGAACCAGTGCTCGGCCTGGAGGCGCTGGCCGAAGAGGTAGCGCTGCGGGTGGACGGCGGCGCGGGCCTCGCCGGTCGTGCCCGATGTGAAGACGATCAGCGCCGGGTCCTCGGGGTCGAGGTCGGCCGCCGCGGCCGGCGGTGCCTGCGGCCGCTCCTCGTCGAGCACCGCCCCGATCTCGGTCAGGCCCATGCACTCCACGCCGCCGGGGACCCCATCGAGCAGGTCGTCCTCGCCGAGCGCGAGCGCCGGGTCCGCGACGGCGACCCGGTGGGCGAGGTCGGCGGCCCGGAGCTGCGTGTTGCAGGGCAGCGCGACGGCCCCGATCCGGAAGCAGGCGAGCATCGCCAGCACCCACTCGGCGCGGTTGCCGATCACGGTAATCACGACGTCGCCGCGCCCGACCCCCCGCGCCTCGAGCGCCCCGGCGAGGCCCGCCGTCCGCGCCGCGACCTCGCCGAAGCCCCACTCGCGCCGCGCGCCCGACTCGTCGACCGTGACCATCGCCAGCCGCGCGGCCGGAAAGCCGCTCAACACGTCCTCGGTGAAGTTCATGGGGCGCGGACGCTAGATGATCGTGATCGTGTTGCCGACGACTCGCCGGGTACGACATATGTCCGGGTTGCCTTGTGCCGAGTGAAACGGTGAGCCAGCTTCTGGCCGGATCATCATCTGCTGGCTCTGAATGGCTGCGGAGAGGAGGGGAACGATGAAGGTCGCCCGAGGCGATCAGCTCCGTGTCTCGGCTGTCTGCGCCGGTGCGGTCGTGTTTCTGGCATGGGCATTCGCCGCAACGGCCAGCGCGACAGACCGTGACGTCGCGCCTGCCCCGGAGAACCTGTCTTGCCCTTGGAACCTGTCTCATAACCCAGCCGGGAAGGGCTTGAGCGCGAGCCGTCGAACTGGAGGGCGTTGACATAACCGCGTCCGAGGAGCTTCATGGCTACCGAGTCGATCTGGCAGATCCGCGACGAGCTCTGGGATCCTGAGCGACTCCCGCGGCGTTCCGCTCGCGGTCTCGCTGACCGCGGGCAACCGTAACGACTTCACCCAGCTTCTGCCGCTGATCGACGGCTTCAAGCCGCTTGGCGGCCGTCGGGGCCGCCCGCGCAGACGGCAACGCGCAGTCGCCGCAGGCAACTTGGAAACGCAGGATCCTGTTGCGGATCGCAGCAATAGCCGTACTTGGAATCGCAGGCGTCGCCGTTGCCCGGCTCGCCGACAACCCGGAACCTGTCGTTCTCCAGAAGGGAAAGACGATCGGGTACATCGATTTGCGGACCGGTGAGCCAATTCATTGCCCGAATGGGGCGCCGCTGACCTATTCCCCAAGTGCCAACCCAGTCGAGGACGATGGTCCTCGGTGCGCGGACGGATCGGTGCCCGACGTCTACTCATCGCAGGTGCGCGACTACGAGCAGTGGCTCGAGAAGCAGCCCGCCGGCACCGCTCTCGCTGATGGGCCAACGTTCTCGTACGAGCTCAAGTCCGGCATCCCAGGGCAGTAGACAGCGCGGCCGAGCCGCAAGTAACGCGTCCCGGCTGCTCTACTCGTAGAGCTTGACGATCCGGATCGTGCCCGCCGGCGCCGCGTCGACGCAGAGGTTGCAGAGCACGCACTCGTCGAGGTTCTCGGTGACGATGCCGACCCGGCCGCCGTCGGCGCTGAAGATGTCGACCGGGCAGACCTCGGCGAGCTTGGCGGCGAGGTCGGCGTCGGCGGCGATCGCGTCGTCGACCTCGACGTCGATGAAGATGCCGTGCAGCTCCTCGCTCATCGCCCGAGCGCCTCCTTGACGCAGTCGGGGATCTCGTCGATCCGCTCGACGACCGGGATGCCGGCCGCCTCGAGGCGAGCGATCTTCTCGGTCGCCGAGTCCTCGACGCCCTCGACGATCGTCCCGGCGTGGCCGAAGCTCATCCCCTGCATCTCCTCGTCGTCCATGAACCGGCCCGCCATGAAGGCGACGATCGGCATCGTCGAGCCGGCGGCTTCGCGCCACTCGACGAGCTCCGCCTCCATCCGGCCGCCGGGCTCGGTGTAGATCACGATCGCCTCGGTCTGCGGGTCCTCCTCGAAGAGCGGCATCAGCTCCGCGTAGGTCGAGCCGATGATCGCGTCGCCGCCGATCGAGATCGCGGTCGAGACGCCGAGGCCGGCGGCCGTAAGGGTCGAGGAGATCTCGGTCGTCATCCCGCCGGAGCGGCTCATCACCCCGACCGGGCCGGGGACGTAGGCCTTCGCGGCGTCCCTCGCGGGGCCGCCGATGCCGCCCATCTTGGCGACGCCGGGGGCGATCAGGCCGAGGCAGTTGGGCCCGATGATCCGCGCCCCGCGCTCGTTCGCGAGCTCGACCATCTCGGCGACGTCACGGCGCGGGATCCGCTCGGTGACGACGACGATCAGCTTCACCCCGTTCTCGATCGCCTCCATCACCGCGTCCTTGGTGAAGGCGGGGGGGACGGTGGCGACGGCGCCGTCGATCGGCCCGCCGTGGTGGGCGACGGCCTGCTCGACGGTGTCGAAGACGGGGACGCCGTGGACCTCGCGGCCCTTGCGGCCGGGAGTGACGCCGGCGACGATCCGCGAGCCGAAGTCGAGGCACTCGCGGGTCAGGTTGACCGCCTCGCGCCCGGTGATGCCCTGGACGATGAAGGTGAAATCGGGGTGGAGCAGAACGGCCATCGCTTACCTCTCTCGCTCCCAGCAAGCAGCTCGCAGCCTGGGGCTTGCAGCGATCGGCGCTCGACGGGATCCGGCGAGGCCGAGCGGCGTGACCCGCTGCCCGCTCATCCCTGCACCTTCTCGACGGCGATCCCGGCCGCCTCCCACATCGATACCGAGCGGTCGACGTACTCGACCCCGTACTTGTCGAGGATCTTGTAGCCCTCGTCCTCCCAGGCGCCGGGGATGCGGAAGATCGCGATCGTCTCGGCCGGGTCCCTGCCGAGCTCGAGGCAGGCCTTGATCACGCCGCGGGCGACGATGTCGACGCGGGTGTTGGAGACGATCGACATCATGACCGCGATCTTGTCGACCCCGTCCTTCTCGAGGACCTGCCTGGCGAGGCCACATGACTTCGCGACCGAGGGGTTGCCGCCGATCTCGGCGTAGTTGGCCGGCCTGCCGCCCTGGCTGCGGACCGCGTCGGTCAGGGTCAGCGACCCGCCGCCGGCGCCGATCACGAGGCCGAGGTCGCCGCTGAAGCCGTGGTCTTTGCCCTGGATCACCCCGCGGTGGTCGGCGGCGTCGATCGCCTTCACGTTGCGCTCGAACTCGCTCGGCTCGTAGAGCTCGCGCGGCTCGTCGAGGTCGACGCCGATCCCTGCCAGCATCGCCTTGTGGCGGCCGACCGCCTCGTCCTCCATCTCCATGTGGGCGTCGAGGGCGACGAAGGAGCCGTCGGCGAGCCGCGCCAGCGGGTTGATCTCGGCCAGGGTCATGTCGAGGTCGCGCTGGAGGCGGGCCAGCGCCGCGAGGACCCGGCTCGCGCGTCCGAGCTCGGGGCCGGTCATCCCGCAGCGGGCGACGGCCTCCTTCGCCCGGAAGTCGGCGATCGGGTGGAGGTTCGGGAGGTGGGCGCGACCGACGTGGTCGGGATGCTCGGCGGCGACCTGCTCGATGTCGATCCCGCCCATGTCGCTGAACAGCATCATCGGGCGCTTCGCGCGCCCGTCCCACAGCACCGCGGCGTAGTACTCCTGCTCGACCTCGGCCTTCGGGTCGACGAGGACGCCGACCGGCATGTGGCCGCCGATCTCGAGCTCGAGGATCCGGTCGGCGTGCTCGGCCGCCTCGTCGGGGGTGTCGGCGAACCTGACCCCCCCGGCCTTCATCCTGCCGCCGGTCAGGACCTGCGACTTGACGACGACCGGGCCGCCGATCGAGTCGGCGGCGGCGCGGGCCTCCTCGGCGGTCGTGCAGAACCCGTAGTCGGTGACCGGGATCCCGGCCCGCTCGACGATGCGGCGTGATTCGTACTCGTAGAAGCGCATTTGCTCGTGCCGCCCGGTCGTCGCCGAGCGCCGCGGAACCCTAGCGGCTCGGCCGGGGAGGGCGGCTCGCCGCCGCGCATCGGTAGCGGGCCGCGGCTGGCCTCGGTAGCCGCCACCACGGCGGCCCGGGCCGCGATACGGCAGAATGGGCCGACAGCTACCGCTGCCGCGCGCCCCCTGCCGACTGCGGGCGGCCCCGATTCGCGCAGCGTTCCCAGATAGGAGTTGATCCAGTCCACGATGACCGACGCCACCGCCGCGCCCGAGGCGCCCACCCGCAACCAGGCCCTGACGAGCTGGGTCGACGAGATCGCCAAGCTCGCGAAGCCGAAGGCGATCCACTGGTGTGACGGCTCCGCGGAGGAGTACGACCGGCTCTGCGGGCAGCTCGTCGAGGCGGGGACCTTCCGGCGGCTGTCCGATGCCAAGCGCCCGAGCTCGTATCTGGCCTGGTCGGACCCCTCCGACGTCGCCCGCGTCGAGGACCGGACTTTCATCTGCTCCGAGACCGAGGCCGAGGCCGGCCCGAACAACAACTGGCGCGAGCCGGGGGAGATGAAGGAGGAGCTGCTCGAGCTCTTCGACGGCGCGATGGCGGGGCGGGTCATGTACGTCGTCCCGTTCTCGATGGGGCCGCTGGGCTCGGACAAGTCGCAGATCGGCGTCCAGGTGACCGATTCGCCCTACGTGGTCGTCTCGATGCGGATCATGACCCGGATGGGCAGGAAGGCGCTCGAGGTCCTGGGCGACGACGGTGAGTTCGTTCCCTGCGTGCACTCGGTCGGCGATCCCCTCGCCGCGGGCGAGGAGGACGGCGCCTGGCCGACGAACGCGGAGACGAAGTACATCGTCCACTTCCCGGCGAGCCGCGAGATCTGGTCCTACGGATCGGGCTACGGCGGCAACGCGCTGCTCGGCAAGAAGTGCCTGGCGTTGCGGATCGCCTCGGTGATGGCCCGGGACGGGGGCTGGATGGCCGAGCACATGCTGATCCTGAAGCTGACCTCGCCCGAGGGCGCCGTCAAGTACGTGACCGGGGCCTTCCCGTCGGCCTGCGGCAAGACCAACCTGGCGATGATGATCCCCTCGCTCGAGGGCTGGAAGGCCGAGACGATCGGCGACGACATCGCCTGGATGCGCTTCGGCGAAGACGGCCGCCTCTACGCCATCAACCCCGAGGCCGGCTTCTTCGGCGTCGCTCCCGGCACCAGCGCCGACACCAACCCGAACGCGATGAAGGCGATCGAGCGCGACACGATCTTCACCAACTGCGCGCTGACCGACGAAGGCGACATCTGGTGGGAAGGGATGACGAAGCAGCCGCCCGCCCACCTGATCGACTGGCACGGGAAGGACTGGTCCCCCGGCGCCGAGGCGACCGCCGCGCATCCGAACGCGCGCTTCACGGTCTCCGCGAGGCAGGCGCCTTCGATGGCGCCGGAGTGGGAGGACCCGGAGGGCGTCCCGATCGACGCGTTCCTGTTCGGCGGCCGCCGCGCGAGCGTCGTCCCGCTGGTCCGCGAGGCGTTCGACTGGGAGCACGGCGTCTTCCTCGGGATGACGATGTCTTCGGAGATGACCGCGGCGGCGTTCGGCGCCGTCGGCCAGCTCCGCTTCGACCCGTTCGCGATGCTGCCGTTCTGCGGCTACGACCTCGCCGATCACTGCGCCCACTGGCTCGAGATCGCCCGAGCCGAGGGGGCGCAGCTGCCGCGGGTGTTCTACGTCAACTGGTTCCGCAAGGACGCCGACGGCGGGTTCATCTGGCCCGGCTTCGGCGAGAACAGCCGCGTCCTCGAGTGGGTCTTCCGCCGCTGCGACGGCGAGGGGAAGACGGTCGAGACCCCGATCGGCCTCGTGCCGGCGATCGACGGGATCGACACCGACGGCCTCGAGGTCGGCGAGGAGGAGATGACCGAGCTCCTCACCGTCGACGAGGACGCCCTCCGCGACGAGCTGCCGCAGGTCGAGGAGCACCTGGCGAAGTACGAGCGGCTGCCGGCCGAGGTCCGCGCGCAGTTCGAGGCGCTGAAAGCCAAGCTCGGCTGAGCGTTCGCGCACAACCGGGTCACCTCACCTGCCAACAGCGTGGTCAGGGTGACCCACGTCCGAGAGCGGCGGCCCGCATAGCGACGTGGTCATCCGACCCACGCCTATCGTGGGCGGGACGGCCCACCGCGGGGGTCGGCTAGAGGTACGGAAGCTCGACCGCGAAGCGGCCGCCGCGGGTGACGCCGCTGACCGTCGCCGTGTCGCCGGGCTCAGCCTGCTCGGCGATCCGGCAATAGTCGGCGCGGGTCCGGACCGGCCGGCCGTCGATCGCGGTGACGACCGCGACCTCGCTGCCGAAGCCGGCGTCGGCCGCCTCCGACCCCTCGACGGCGTTGTTGACGACGAGGCCCTTGCCGTTGGCGATGAAGTCGAAGCCGAGGAAGCCGATCGAGTCGCCCTGCTCGAGCGTCGGCGCCTGCTCCTTGAACAGGTCGACGCCGATCGCGAACCCCTGCCCCTGGGTCTCCAGCGTGGTCAGCGAGTTGATCCCGACCAGGTTGCCGGCGTCGTCGACCAGCGGGCCGCCGGAGTTGCCGTGGTTGATCGCGGCGTCCGTCTGGACCACGTTCGGGTAGCGGCGGGTGTCGGGATGCGCCCCGGCCTCGGAGCGGCTCTGCACCGACTCCTCGACGACCGAGACCGTGCCGGTGTTCGACTGCAGCGGCGTCGAGGCGAAGTTGGTGAACTCGTTGCTCGGATAGCCGACCACGTTGACCTGCTCGCCCTGGGCGAGGTCGGACTGGGAGCCGAGCGGTAGCGTCTCGAGCCCGCTCGCGTCATCGACCTCGAGCATCGCGATGTCGTAGCAGGGCGAGTTCGCATACAGGGTGGCGGGGCGCGGCTCGTCGTCGACGAGGACACGGTAGGTGGTCAGCCCGGGCGTCTCCTGGTCGCCGACGACGTGCGCGTTGGTCACGACGAGCCCCCGATCGGCGTCGTAGACCCAGCCGGTCCCGGCGCCGTTGCTCCGGTCGTCGACCCTGGTCAGGACCCGTACCGTCGACGGCCTCGCCCTGGCGATGATCTCGCTCGCGGTCGGCGGCTCCTCGGGGTCGGAGGAGAAGACGCCCGTCGCCGCGGCGACGATCGCGCCGGCCGCGACGAGGACCGCGATCACGGCGAGGATCGTCGCGCGGCGGACCGATCGCTCCAGCCGCAGCCGCTGGATCACGCTGGAGTCGCCCGAGACCATGCGCCGGATCCGCGACCGCTCGTCGGGCTTGGCCGCCGCCCCGCCGGCTCCGGCCGCCGCGCCGCCGGCTGCGCGATCGGGCTCGATCCGCAGGGTGCTGGAGCCGATCCGCAGCGAGTCGCCCGGGGCGAGCGTCACCGGCCGCTCGATCCGGCGTCCGTTGACGAACGTCCCGTTGCTGGAGCCGAGGTCGCCGACCTCGACATCGCCGTCGACCACCTGCAGGTAGGCGTGGCGGCGCGAGACCTTGCCGTCATCGAGGGTCAGGTTGCAGGCCGGGTCGCGGCCGATGACGAAGCGCTCCTCGGCCCCGACCTCGATCCGGCTGTCGGCGTTGGGCCCGGTGAGGAAGATCAGCTCGGCCATCGGGCTCCCGCCCTCAGGCCAGCTGTCGCCAGGCGTTGATCGAGCGCGAGACCGGGACGTCGGTGGCCTCGGAGGCCATGAAGGCGATCTTGAGCTGGCTGTCGTCGGTCCAGATCACCCAGTTCTGGCCGTCCTCGTCGGTGTAGCAGGCGAGGTTGCCGATCGTCTTCTGCGGATCGTTCCGGTACCAGGTGCCCTTCGTTCCCCAGTCGTTGGCGCTGCAGCCGCCGGGGTCGAGCGTTGCCGCGTAGCGCTTGAAGGCCGCGTTGAGGTCGCGGCGGCTCTCGAAGGACTCGATGAAGACGACGAAGCCGGGCGGGCCGTCGCACTGGATCCCGGCCTGGGCGCCGACCTCGAAGTCCTGCTCCTTCTCGGGCACGCAGCTGTCGCGGAACTTCTCCGGGATGAACGTCGCCAGCTCCTCCTCGGGCGTCGTCTCGTCGGTCGTGGTCGTCGTCGTGGTCGGGTCGCCGCCGCCACCGCCGCCGAGCAGCACCACCGCGGCGAGGATCGCGACGACCGCCGCGCCGCCGAGGATCGCCGCGATGGTCCGCCCGCGCCCGCCGCCGGAGCCGCCCGCACGCCGGGCCGCCGCCGCGGGTTGGCGGGCGGGTTCCGGCCCGGCGTCGTCGGCCCCCCGCCCGGGATCGCGCGGGACGCCACCTCCTCCGGCTCCGGCGCCGGGCCCGGGCGTGGGCGGGACCGGATCCCCTGGCCCGGGCGTCGCGGCGACCATCGGCCGCCCACCCGGCTCCGGCGGCGCCGGGACGTCGATCTCGGTCGCGTTCGGGTCGGCGGCCACGGCGTCCGTCGGATCCGCGGCGGCGGCCCCGGCCGCGGCCGGGGCGGCAGCCCCCGGAAGCGGCGGGATCGCCGCCCCCTCCGGCGACAGCGGGCGCTCGTCGACCGAGGAGTCGCGCGCCGCGGCCCGCTCGAGCCGCGCCGCGCCGAGCGCGATCACCGACTTCGGGTCGTCGAGGTGCTCGGGCAGGACCCCGAGGCGCTCCTGGATCAGACGGCCGACGAGCGGGATCCGGCTCGAGCCCCCGGCGAGGTAGATCGCGGCCAGATCCGACGTCTGCAGGCCGGCGGCGAGGATCGTCCGCTCGAGCTCGGCGACGGTGCCGCGCAGGGTCGGCGCGATCAGGCGCTCGAAGTCGGTGACGTTCGCCTCGAGCTCCCGATCGACCGGCGGCGGCAGGTAGAACTCGTACTGGGAGCTGCGCGACAGCCCCTCCTTGGCGCGACGCGCGTGGCGGAGGAGCTCTCGGTTCGCCTGCGCCCAGGCCCGGTCCCGGCTCGCGTCCGCCTCCCGGAGATGCTCCCAGACGTCGCCGGGAAGCTGGTCGCCGAGGTGGCGGTAGAGGAGGTCGTCGAAGTCCTCGCCGCCGAGCTCCTCGTCGCCGCCGGTCCTGCCGACGACCGTGAACGAGCTCCCGTGCCGCTTCAGGACCGCGGTGTCGAGCGTGCCGCCGCCGAGGTCGTAGACGGCGACGTGCTCGCCCTCGGCGAGGCGCTCGCTGGCGAAGTGGACGGCGGCCGCGACCGGTTCGGGGACGAAGGTCGGCTCGCCGAGGCCGGCCATCGAGGCGGCCTGCCCGAGCTTCGCGAGGCGCGACTTCTGCCAGCGCGCCGGGTGGGTCAGGCGGATCTCGTCCGGGGGCTCGCCGCCGCTCAGCGCCATCGCCTCGTTGTGGACCTCGCGCAGGATCGCGGCGATGATCTCGACCGGCCGCAGCTGCTTGTCGCCGAGTTGGATGAACTCCTCGCCGAGCCGGCTCTTCGGCGCGCGCTCCAGACACCACGGCGCGAGGGTCGACAGCTCCTCGGCCTCGACGCCGAGCACGAGCCGGCCGGTCCCCGACGCCCCCGTCCCCTCGCGCCAGAAGGCTAGCGACGGCATCCGCGGCCCGCCCTGGAGCTGGATCGTCTCGACCCGGTCGCCGACCCTCCGTGCCGCCGCGGTCGAGGTCGTGCCGACGTCGATGGCGAGGATCCAGCCGCTCAAACTGCCCACTCCCTTCGTACAGCGCGCGCGGGTGAGGCGCTTCTCGTGCCGGGGCAGGGGACGAAACCTGGTTCCCCCCGGATCATGCCCGGCGACCGTACCACGAGATGGCGGGGATATGCTGCAAATCATGGGGTGGTCGGTGAAGGTGAGGTCCGGTGATGCCCGCCGCCTGATCACCGTCGAAGGCGAGCTGACGATCGGCCGCGGCGTCGACGGCGCCGGCGGCCTGCCCGAGGACCGCAAGGTCTCCCGCCGCCACGCCCGGTTCCTCCTCGCGGCCGACGGCGCGCTCCTGGTCGAGGATCTGGGCTCGGCGAACGGGACCGAGGTGAACGGGGTCGCGCTCGAGCCGGGCGCGCCGCGCGAGCTCGACACCGGGGACGTGATCGCCGCCGGCAGCACGGTGCTCGAGGTCGGGGAGCGGATCGATGCCGGCCCGGGCCCGTCGCGGCCGCTGTCCCCGCCGGCGCCCGGGCGCGCGTCCGAGCCCGACCCGGCCCGGCTCCCGACCCCGGTCGAGCAGCTGGGCTCGCCGTCCTCGGTGCGCCCGCCCTCGGCGCCGGCGCCCGGGCCGATCGCGGGCGAGGTGCTCCACGCGGGTGGCCGCGCGGCCATCGGCGCCGGGGGCGTCACGATCGGCGCCGATCCCGGCTGCGAGGTGGTTGTCGAGGGTCGGACCGCGGCCGGGCGCCACGCGACGATTCGCGAGCGTGACGGCCGCCACTACCTCGCCGACCTCGGCGCCGGCACGGGCACGCGCCTCAACGGGGAGCTCCTGCGGGGCGAGTCGCGATGGCTCAACAGCGGCGATTCGATCGAGGTCGGCGGCGAGGCGCTTCGCTACGTCGCCGGCGAGCGCACCCGCCTCGGCGCGGCCGCCGCGCCGGCCGCCGCCGCGGAGACCATCCACCTCGGCTCCGGGGCGCTGACGATCGGCCGCGACCCGGCGAACGAGGTCGTCCTCGACGACCCGAACGTCTCCCGGTTCCACGCCGAGGTGCGGCCGGTCGACGGCGCGTCGGAAGTCCGCGACCTCGGCTCGCGCAACGGCACCAGGGTCGACGGCGGGTTCGTCGGCGGGAGCGTCGTGATCAGGCCGGGTGCGGAGATCGGGATCGGCCCGTTCCGGCTCGTCTTCGACGGCAGCCGCTTCGTCCGTCGCGACGACCGGGGAGCGATGCGGCTGCGCGGCGAGGAGGTGTCGATGCAGGTTCGCGACAAGCTGATCCTCAACCGGGCCTCGATCGCGGTCGAGCCCGGCGAGTTCGTCGTCGTCATCGGCGAGAGCGGGTCCGGCAAGACCACGCTCGTGAAGGCCCTGGCCGGCGTCACCGACCCGACCGGGGGGCGCGTGCTGGTCAGCGGCGAGCCGGTCCAGAGCCGCCTCACCGACATCGGCTACGTGCCGCAGGACGAGATCGTCCACCGCGGCCTGACCGTGGTCGAGGGACTGCGCTACGCCGCCTGGCTGCGGCTGCCCGGGGACTCGACCCGCGAGGACATCGACGATGCCGTCGATCGCGTCCTCGAGGAGCTCGACCTCGCCCCCCATGCCGACACCCGGATCGGCTCGCTCTCGGGCGGGCAGCGAAAGCGCGTCGGGGTCGGGACCGAGCTCGTCAACCGGCCGAGCCTGCTGTTCCTCGACGAGCCCACCACCGGCCTCGATCCCGGCCTCGAGACGCGGCTGATGGAGATCTTCCGCGAGCTCGCCGAGCCGGGGCGGCGCAGCGTCACCGTGGTCACGCACGCGACCAAGAACCTCGACCTCCCGGACAAGGTCTGCGTGATGGGCCAGGGGGGAGAGCTCTGCTTCTTCGGCCCGCCCGAGGAGGCCAAGGAGTTCTTCGGGACGGCGAGCTTCGACGGCATCTACTCGGCGCTCGAGGGGCGGCCGGCGCCCCAGTGGCGGCGCGAGTTCGAGGCTGAGCGCGGCGAGGCCCTGCCGACGCTCGAGGAGCCCGCCCCGGCGCCGTCGGCCCCGCGCCCGCGGCGCCCGCGCCCCGACGTCGGTCGCCAGTCGACGCTCCTCGCCCGCCGCTACCTGACCCTGATGGTGCGCGACCGTCGCAACCTGGCGATCCTGCTCGGCCAGGTGCCCCTGATCGCGCTCGGGATCGCGCTGTTGTTCAAGTCCGATGTGCTCCGCGGCTCGGTTGACACCAACAACGCGGCACTCCTGCTGTTCCTCGTCGTCACCTCGATGATCTGGCTCGGGGCGATCGACGCGGCCCGCGAGATCATCAAGGAGCGGCCGCTGATGGAGCGCGAGCGCGCGATCGGGGTGCGCCTCAGCGCCTACCTCGGATCGAAGTCCATCGTCCTGTTCGGGCTCGTGGTCGTCCAGGCGGCGCTGCTCGGCGCGGTCACGTTCGGGCTCCGCCCGCTGTACGAGTCGCCGCCGACGTACCTCGCCCTGTTCGCGGTGCTGGCCGTGACCGGGTTCGTCTCGGTCGCGATGGGCCTCTGGATCTCGTCGCTGGTCTCGAGCGAGGATCAGGCCGCCAGCTTCATCCCGCTGGCGCTGATCCCGCAACTCCTGTTCGGGGGGGCGATCGTCGCCGTCGAGGAGATGAGCGGGGCGATGCAGCAGCTCTCGAAGCTCGTCTACTCGCGCTGGGCCTTCGCCGACATCGGGGCCGCCATCGACCTCGGCGATCGGATCCGCCAGACGACTCACTCGATCCCGAGCCGCTACACGCCCGACTTCTTCGAGCTCCCGCTCGGGCGCGGGGTCGCGATCCTGGCGGCCTTCCTGCTCGCCTTCCTCGCGCTCACCTATGTGACCCTCGAGATCAACCGCCGGGAGGGGTAGGCCGAAGGGGCCGCTGATGGGCCGGCGCGGGATCGGAATCGGCAGCACGATCGCCGGGCGCAGGCTCGAGGCGGAGATCGGCCGCGGCGGCATGGGCGTCGTCTATCGGGCCGAGAACGACCGCCTCGACCGGATGGAGGCGGTCAAGGTGATCGCCGACGACCTCGCCCGCGACCGCGGCTTTCGCGAGCGGTTCCTGCGCGAGGCGATGATCGCGGTCGCGGTCGAGCACCCCCACGTGATCCCCGTCTACGACGCCGACGAGGCGGCGGGCGGGCACCTGTTCATCGCGATGCGCTACGTCAGCGAGGGCTGGAACCTGGCCAGCCTGATCGGCCAGCGCGGGCGGCTCGAGCCGCGCCTGGCGGCCCAGATCGTCTCCGACATCGCCTCCGCGATCGACGCCGCCCACGCCCGCGACCTCGTTCATCGCGACGTCAAGCCGACCAACATCCTCATCGTCGACCAGCGCTCCCACCACTCCTACCTGACCGACTTCGGCCTCTCCAAGCGCGTCTCCTCGAAGACGATGCTGAGCGGCGCCGGCGCCGTGATCGGGACCGTCGACTACATGTCGCCGGAGCAGGCGCAGGGGCGCGAGGTCGATCATCGCACCGACGTCTACGCGCTCGGGGTGACGCTGTTCGAGGCGCTGAGCGGGCGGGTGCCGTATCTGAACGAGACCAACGAGGGGCGGCTGCTGGCCAAGGTCCAGGAGCCGGCGCCGATGGTCACCCAGGTCGCCGCCGGGATCCCGCCCGCGTTCGACGCGGTCCTCGCCCGCGCCCTCGCCCGCGACCCCGAGGAGCGCTATGCCTCCGCCGGGGAGCTCGGGCGCGCCGCTCAGGAGGCGGCCGGACGGCCGTCGTCGGTCACCAGCAGCCGTGAGATCGGGGTCGGCTCGGTGATCGCCGACTGCCTGATCGAGGAGGTGGCGGGAGAGGGCGGCATGGCGGTCGTCTACCGGGCGACGCAGCAGAGCCTCGGGCGCGAGGTCGCGGTCAAGGTGATGGCGCCCGGGCTCGCCGACCGGCCCGAGTTCCGGACCCGCTTCGAGCGCGAGTGGAAGATCGCTGCGGCGCTCGAGCACCCGGGCGTCGTCCCGATCCTCTGGGCCGGAGAGCATGACGGCCGCCTCTTCATCGTCATGCGGTTCGTCGCCGGGGGGACCCTTCGGGAGCGGCTCGCCGAGCGCGGCCGGCTCGAGCCCGAGCTCGCGGTCGAGGTCCTCGAGCAGCTCGCCGACGCCCTCGACGCCGCCCACTCGCGCGGGCTCGTCCACCGCGACATCAAGCCCGGCAACGTGCTCGTCGACGAGTCGAGCGGCGCCGTCTACCTGACCGACTTCGGGCTCGCCAAGGAGCTCGGCGACGACACCACCGACGTCGGCGAGCAGGTGATGGGCACCGCCCGCTACATGCCGCCGGAGCGCCACGGCGGTGGGCCCGTCGACGAGATCCGCGGCGACGTCTACTCGCTCGGCTGCCTGCTCTGGGACATGCTGGCCGGCAGCGAGCGGCCCCGCCTGGAGACGATCGCCGGCGTGGCGCCGGAGCTCGCCGCGGTCGTCACGCGGGCGATGAGCGAGGATCCGCGGCAGCGCTTCGGCTCGGCCGGGACGATGGCGGCCGCCGCCCGCGCCGCGCTCGCGTCGGCGCCGCCACCGACCGAGGAGGGGGCGCCTCTCCGGCCCGCCGCGCCCCGGCCCGCGCCGCCGCCGCGCCGGCGCCCGTTCGAGCCGGCGCCCTTGTCGAGCGGGCTCTCCCGGCGGGTGGTCGATCTCTGCGACTCGGTGCTCGCGATGGGGGTCGCCGAGGGTCCCGCCCTCGCCGACCTCGCCGCGGTGCGCGAGCGTCTCGTCGCGCCGCTTCTGCTCGCGATCTCGGGACGGCCGGGCAGTGGGCGCTCGACGCTGGTCAGCGCGCTGGTCGGGCGCCGGCTCGCCGGCGGCGCCGGCTACGGCGCCCTCGCGGCCCCGCTCGAGATCGCCTACGGGGATCGCGAGCGGGTCGTCGCCGTGACGGCTTCCGGCGAGCGGATCGAGCAGGGGTTGACGCCGGAGGGCCTTCTGCCCGATTGCCTGCTCGAGCCCGATGGGGGGCTCGGACGGATCGCCGTCGAGCTCCCGGTCGAGTCGCTTCGGACCGTCTCCCTCGCGGTCGGCCGCGCGGACGACGCCGATGCGGTCCTCCTGATCGTCGCCGCCGACGAGGCCACGGATGCGGCCACGGTCGCGGACGAGTGCGTCGCGGAGCCGGTGCGGCGGTCGCTCTCGGCGGTCAACTGCGCGGCGGCGCTGACGAAGCCCGACCTCGTCGCCGGCGAGCTCGGTGAGGCGCTCGCGGCCGTCCGCTCGTCGCTCGGCCACGCGATCGCGACCGTCGTCCCCCTCGACGGCCTGATCGCGGCCCTCGCCGCCACCGGAGCACCGGTCGGGGAGGACGTGGCCCTGATCGGCGAGCTCGCCGCGGCGGGGACCGATCGCGACGCGCTGCTGGCCACCGCCGGGGCGTTCACCGCCGGCGCCACCGCGATCGGCGCCGAGGAGCGCGCGGCGCTGCTCGACCGCTACGGGCTCTCGGGCCTGCGCTGGGCGCTCGAGCTCGCCGACTCCGGCGGGCTCACCGGGGTCGGACTGCGGCGGCGGCTGCGCGAGGTCTCGGGGCTCCCGGAGCTCGAGGAGGCGATCGACGGATTCCACCAGCGCAGCGACGCGCTGAAGGCGGACCGGGCGCTCGACCGGCTCGAGGAGCTCGCCTACGAGCACCCCGAGCTGGCGCTCCTCGGCGATCACGTCGAGGCGCTGCGGCTCGCGCCGGAGATGCACCTGGTCGGCCTGATCCGCGCCTATCAACGGATCGTCATCGACGGGGTCGAGGTCCCGGACGAGCTCCTCGGCGACCTCGAGCGCCTGATCACGGGCCGCACCCGGGCGCAGCGGTTCGGGATCGACGAGGACCGGACGAGCGACGTCCGCGCCGCCGCCCTCGCCGGCTTCCGCGCCTGGAAGATGCTCGAGAACGCCGGCAACGCCGGCCCCGCGGCCCGCCGCGTCGCCCGCCTCGTCGCCCGCTCCTACGAGCAGTACGCGCGTGACGCCGAGGCGGCGACGCAGTGACCGGACGCGCCGATCCCCGCGGGCGACGACCCGTGTCTGGCCACGGTGTCCCGCTCCCGCCGCTCGCGGAGCGGATCGGGCCCGAGCCGTTCCGCCCGGATCAGGCTCCGAGCAGAACCGGGGCGACCTGCTTCTTGCGCGACATGACGCCGGGGAGCTCGAAGAGGCCGTACTCGTCCGGATCCCCGAACGCGCGGCGGAGCGGCGCCTCGTCGCCGGAGGCGATCAGCGTCGTCCCCCGAGCGAGGATGTCGGTGACCATCAGCGCCGCGAGCGAGTGGCCGTTTCGCTCGCGGACCTCGGCGATCGCTTCGGTGAGCTCCTCGCGCCGCTCGAGCACACCGCCGCCGACGGTCTCGATCTGGGCGATCGAGACCGTCTCGCCGGAGGCGAGCGTGTACTCCTTGGCGTCGCGGGTGACGATCTCGCGCGCCGTGAGCTCGGTCACATCGGAGGTCGAGGCGAACATCTCGCGCCCGAGATCGATCGCGTTGACGTCGACCAGGTCCTCGAGCTCGTTGATCGCGTCGCGGTCGCGGTCGGTCGTCGTCGGCGAGTTGAGCAGGACCGTGTCGGAGAGGATCGCGCAGAGCAGCATGATCGCCGTCGAGTCCATCGGGTCGACGCCGTTGGCGGCGTAACGCTCGGCGATCAGCGTCGCCGTCGATCCGACCGGGTCGAAGGTGGCGGTCACCGGGATCCGCGTCTCGATCGAGCCGATGTGGTGGTGGTCGAGGATCTCGACGATCTCGGCCTGCTCGACGCCCGGCACGCTCTGCGCCGCCTCGGCGTGGTCGACGAGGATCACCCGCCGCGGCCTCGGGGCGACCAGGTCGCTGCGGGTGAGCAGCCCGACCGGCCGCTTGCGCCCGTCGACGGCGACGGCGGCGCGGTAGTGAACGTCCTTGACCTGCTCGGAGATCTCGACGATCAGGTCGTCCGGGTCGACCGTCAGCGGCTCGCGGTCGGCCAGGCCCTCGCAGGGCGAGGCCAGGGTCACCATCCGGCAGCTCACGTAGGAGTCGAGCGGGCTGACCACGATCCGGCAGCGGCGCTCGCGGGCGAGCTCGCGGATCTCGGGCTCGGGAGCGATGCCGTTGCTCGCGATCAGCACGGCCGCGCCGAGCTCGATCGACTGCCGCTGGGCGTCGAGGCGGTTGCCGACGACGACGACGTCGCCGTCGGAGATCCGGCTCCTGCTCCGCGCGGCGTCGATCGAGTGGACCCAGACGCGGCCGGCGACGGTCCCGTCCTCGCCCTCGACCAGCTCGCCGTCGAGGACCGCGACGATCGCCGAGATGGTGGTCGGCGCGTCGGCGAGGCTGTGCGTCCTCCCGGTCTCGCGGATGTAGCGGTGGGCGAGGGCGCGCTCGGTCATCACCCCGACGAGCTCCCCCTCGTCGCCGACGATCGGGACGATGTCGAGGTCGTCGGCTGCCATCGTCCGCCCGACCTCGCGCAGCGGCTCGCCGTGCCCGGCGACCGGGAAGTCCTCCCGCATCACGTCCCGCACCCTGAGGAAGACGTGTCCCATCCGCTCGGGGAGCCGGGCTCCGCTGCGCTCCAGCGCCCAGGCGGTCTGCGCGTTGACCCTGCCGAGCCGGACCGGCACGTACTCGCTGTCGGGATCGAGCTGCTGCTTGAGCTCGGCGTAGGCGATCGCCGAGGCGATCGAGTCGGTGTCGGGGTTGCGGTGGCCGGTGACGTAGATCCGCCGCCGCCGCGGGTCGATCGGCTCCTCGCTGCTCACCGCCGGCGAATCATCGAGCATCTCCCCGGGACGTGGGTCGCCGAGCCTTCGCGGAGCGTCGCCTCGGCGACCCGCCCCCGATCCCGCGGCTCAGCCCTTTCGGTCGCCCAGGTAGGGCTCGAACGCGGTCCTGACCGAATCCGGGATCGGGACGGGACGGCCATCGCCGGGACCGACGAAGACGTGACGGAGCTCGCCCTCGGCGACTACGACCGAGTCGCGAACGACCTCGATCGCGGTCGTCATCGAGGTCCTGCCGATTCGCGAGACCGCGGCGCGCAGCTCGAAGACATCGTCGAAGCGCAGCGAGTCCAGGTAGCGGATCCCGGCCTCGGCGACGACGAGGTCGACCCCCGCGTCGGCGGTCGCCTGCTCGTAGGGGCCGACCGCCTCACGCCAGATCTCGGTCATCGCGACGTCGAAGTACTCGAGGTAGCGGGCGTTGAAGACGATCCCCTGCGGGTCGCACTCGGCGAAGCGGACCCGCATCCCGTAGGTCATCGAGCGGCTCACTCCGCCGTCCTCCCGGCGGCGACCCACTCGCCGAGCAGCGGGTCGACGACCCGGTAACCGGTCCTGGCCGCCGGGTCGGGCTGGATCTCGCCGCTGTCGAGGAGGGCGTCGACCGCTGCCTTCGCCGACCCGCCCCGCGAGCCGCCGTGGCGGCGGCCGGCGGCGTAGATGCCGTCGCGGTTCTCGGCGACCGCGGTCAGCACCCGCCGCTGACCGGTGCTCAGTCCGTTCCAGATCGCCCGCAGCTCGTCCTGGACTTCGGCCATCGCGCGGTCCGCCGCCGCCGGCCACTCCTCGTCACCGGCCCGCCCGCCGGGGGCGGTCCGCTCCCAGAGCAGGTGGGCGAGCAGCATCGTCCGCTGCGGGTGGCCGCGGGCGAGATCGAGCAGCGGATCGAGGGCGTCCCCGATCTCGCGGTTGGTGGCGCGGAAGCGGGCGTCGATGTGCGAGGCGACGTCGACGGGATCGAGCGGGGAGAGGTCGAGCGCCCGCGCCTGGCCGTAGAGCGCCCGGCGCCTGTCGGCGAACAGGCTGCGCATCATCCCGAGCTGCGAGCCGGCGAACACGTAGCTGGCCGCGTCGCCGTGGTGCTGGATCTCGCTGCGGATCACCGCGTCGGCGCGGTCGGAGGCGGTGAGGACGTCCTGGAACTCGTCGAAGACGACCAGCGTCCGTGTCCCGGTGCGCTCGAACATCCGCCGCGGGATCGCAAGCCGCTCGAGCAGTGGCGGCTCGGCGGCGGGGTCGAGCGCGATCGCGAGGTCGGCCCCGGCGCCCTCCCCGGCCCCGATCCGCAGGCTCGGCCGCAGCCGCCGCCGGAAGCCCGCGAACCAGGCCGCGACACCGCCCTCGAGCTGGGAGGCGTAGGCGCGCTCGACGCGGGCGGCTACGTCGGCCAGCGTCAGGACGCCGAAGAAGTCGACGTGGACCGTGTTCCAGCCCTCCTTCGCGAGCTCCTCCGCGAGCCGTGTCAGAAGCGACGTCTTGCCGTACCGGCGCGGGGCGACGATCCGGCTGTTGTTGCCGCTGACCGCGATCTCGACGAGCGTCTCGGTCTCCTCGTCGCGGTCGATCAGCTCGCTCGGCGGCAGCGGCTCGCTGTAGCGGAACGGGTTCATGTTCGCGCGGGATAATAGAGCAACATCGCTCTTTCTGTTAGAGCAAGCGCGCTCTACTGTCTAGAGCATCTCTGCTGGCGGCCCGGCCCGACCTTGGCTGAGAAGGGACCAGGCCGCGGTTGCGCGCCACTTCACCGCTCAACTGCGGATTTGGTCCCTGCCAGGGCAGCGACTTGCAGTTGGGGCGGCAGGTGTGGCCCCGGCCGCTCCCTCCCAGCAATCCCCCGCTCGCCTGGCAGGCCGGTCGGCCGGGCTACAGCCCGTAGGCCGCCTTCAGCTCCGGATCCTTCTCGGCCAGCATCTCCGCCAGCCCGACCATCACCTTGCACTGCTTCCAGGTCGCGTCGTCTTGCATCTTGCCGTCGATCATGTGGACGCCGCGGCCGTCCGGGATCGCCTCGATCACCTTCTTGGCGAAGCGGACCTCCTCGGGATCGGGGCTGAAGACCTTCTTGGCGATCTCGATCTGGACCGGATGCAGCGACCAGGCGCCGACGCAGCCGAGCAGGAAGGCGGCGCGGAACTGCGCCTCGCAGCCGGCCGTGTCCTTGATGTCGCCGTAGGGCCCGTAGAAGGGCAGCAGCCCGGCCGAGGTGCAGGCATCGACCATCCGGGCGATCGAGTAGTGCCAGGGATCCTGCTGGGCGGTCGCGCGGGGGGCCTCCGGGTCGTCCGCGTCGGGATCGTTGATGACGAGGTAGCCGGGGTGGCCGCCGCCGACCCGGGTCGTCTTCATCCGCCGCGAGGCGGCGAGGTCGGCGGGGCCGAAGCTCATCCCCTGCATCCGCGGGCTCGCCGTCGCGATCTCCTCGAGGTTGACGACGCCGAGCGAGGTCTCGAGGATCGCGTGGACGAGGATCGGGCGATCGAGGCCGGCCTTGGCCTCGAGCTGGGCGAGCAGGCGGTCGACGTAGTGGATGTCCCAGGCGCCCTCGACCTTGGGGATCATGATCACGTCGAGCTTCGCGCCGATCTCGGTGACCAGCGTCGTCAGGTCGTCGAGCACCCAGGGGCTCTCGAGCGCGTTGACCCGCGTCCAGAGCTGGGTGTCGCCGAAGTCGACCTCCTTGGCGACCCGGACGAGCCCGTCGCGGGCGGCCAGCTTCTTGTCGACCGGGACGGCGTCCTCGAGGTTGCCGAGCAGGATGTCGGCCTGCTCGGCCATGTCCGGGACCTTCGCCGCCATCTTCTCGTTCGAGGCGTCGAAAAAGTGGATCATCCGCGAGGGCCGGAACGGGACCTCGAGCACCGGATCGGGGGCGCCGATCGCGAGCGGCCGGGGGAAGGTGCGTGGGTTTCTCAAGTTCTGCTCCTGGATCGGTCGGTGGGGGCCGAGGACGCTACCGGAGCACCGACCGACGGTCCCGCCTGGGCCGCGCATAGACTCCGGCCGCTAATCGGCCCGGATCGGAGGGCCCCGGAAAGGGAGCTTCATGCGACTTCTCAGAATCCCACTCGTCATCCTCGCCCTCGTCGGGCTGATCGCGCTCGCCGGCTGCGGCGGCGGCGACGGCACCGACAGCACCGAGGCCACCAGCTCCGATGCGCTCAGCGACGAGGAGTACGCGCAGGAGGCCCAGGCGATCCTGCTCGAGTTCGGGACGAACTTCCAGCAGCTCGGAACCGAGATCTCGAGCGCCAAGAACGCGCAGGAGTTCAGCGATCTCGTCGATGATGCGGAGGCCGAGATCCAGGGGGCGATCGACGATTTCGGCGCCCTGCAGCCGCCGGCCGACGCCCAGGAGGGCCACGACCAGGCGCTCGCGGCCCTCGAGAACTTCTCGTCGAAGCTGACCGACGTCAGCGAGGCGGCCGAATCCGGCGACGAGCAGGCCTTGCAGGAGGCGGCGCAGGCGCTGCAGGAGGCGGCGGTCACCTTCGAGACCGAGCTCACGCAGGCGGCCGAGTCCTTCCAGGAGGCCGGCGTCGAGCTCGGCGGCTCGTCCACCGACTCGACCGACGCGACGACCGGCTGACCGCAGGCGCGGAGCCGCGTCGCCGGGCGGCGGAGGCTCCCCGGACCGGGTCCCGGGGAGCCTCGGTTCGTCCGCCGCGAGCGGGCGCCGGTATCCTTCGCCCGTCGCAGGCGGCCGCGCCGCGGCGGCTGCCGCCGCCGAGGAGGGCCCGGGCGGGCACGCGGCGCCGCGACGAGGTCCGACGTTCGCCCCAGATCCCCGCAGGAGCCCGCAGAGATGGCCGTAGACGCCCCGAGCTTCGAAGAGAAGACAGAGATCCAGAAGGAGATCACCGAGATGGTGCGCTCCTTCGTCGACAACGAGATCATCCCAGTCGCCGAACGGTACGACCACGAGGACGAGTTCCCGGAGCCGATCGTCGAGCAGATGAAGGAGCTCGGCCTGTTCGGGGTGACGATCCCCGAGGAGTACGGCGGAATGGGCCTCGACCTGACGACCTACGCGATGATCGTCGAGGAGCTCTCGCGCGGCTGGATCTCGATCTCGGGGGTCGTCAACACCCACTTCATCGGTTCCTACCTGCTGATGAAGTTCGGCACCGACGAGCAGAAGGACCACTTCCTGCCGCGGATGGCGACCGGCGAGATCCGGGCCGCGTTCTCGCTCTCGGAGCCCGAGGTCGGCTCCGACGTGCAGGGGATCAAGTCGACCGCGAACAAGGACGAGGCGAGCGGCGACTGGATCCTCGAGGGCCAGAAGATGTGGGTCACCAACGGGCTCCGCTCCGGCGTCGTCTTCGCCCTGATGAAGAACGATCCGAAGGCCGACCCGCCGCACACCGGGATGACCTGCTTCATCACCGAGAAGGCTCCGGGGGAGCATGAGAACACGGGCGATTTCGCCGGTCTCTCGGTGCCGCCGCAGATCAAGAAGATGGGCTACAAGGGGGTCGAGTCGACCGAGCTCGTCTACAGCGGCTACCGCTGCCCGCCCGAGCGCATCCTCGGCGGCGAGGGGGCCGGGCTCGGCAAGGGCTTCGCGCAGATGATGGACGCGCTCGAGGTCGGTCGCGTCAACGTAGCCGCCCGCGGCGTCGGGATCGCCCAGCGCGCGCTCGAGCTGGCGCTCCGCTACAGCCAGGAGCGGAAGACGTTCGGCAAGCCGATCGCCCAGCATCAGGCGGTCCTGTTCAAGCTCGCCGACATGGCGACGAAGATCGAGGCGGCGCGCCTGGTGACGCTGAAGGCGGCGCGGATGAAGGACGCCGGCGAGCGCTCCGACCTCGAGGCCGGGATGGCGAAGCTGATCGCCTCCGAGACCGGCAAGGAGTGCGTCGAGGAGTCGTTCCGGATCCACGGCGGATACGGCTACTCGAAGGAGTACGAGATCGAGCGCCTCTACCGCGACGCGCCGCTGCTTCTGATCGGCGAGGGGACGTCGGAGATCCAGCGCATGGTGATCGGCAAGAAGCTGCTCCAGCGGCACAGGATATGAGCGCCGCGTCCTCCGCCACGCGTCCGGGCGCGGACGACTGCGCCGCGTCCTCCGCTACGCGTCCGGGCGCGGACGACTGCGCCGCGTCCTCCGCCACGCGTCCGGGCGCGGACGACTGCGCCGCGTCCTCCGCTACGCGTCCGGGCGCGGACGACTGCGCCGCGTCCTCCGCTACGCGTCCGGGCGCGGCTTGATCCCGCGATGAGCTCGATCACCCAAGACCTGATCGGGATCGCCCACGGGCGCCTGGTCGAGCAGATCCCCGCCCTGGCGAAGCTGAAGCTCGTCGCCAGGCTCGAGCTGCGCGGTCGCGGCGACGTCCAGGTCTTCCGGGTCAGCTCTCCCGGTCCCGAGATCAGCAAGCAGGAGCCCGAGGATGCGCGGATCGAGGTCTCGCTGCCGCGGGCCGACTTCAACGACCTCGCCGACGCCGACCTCTCGCACTGGCGCACCGCCTACGAGCACGGCGTCGTCAAGATCGGCGGCGAGCCCGCCGTGGTCAGGCTGCTCGGCGGCGTCATCGCCAAGCACGAGGCACGCGGCAACCTCAAGCGGGTCCGCTGAGCGCCGTGCGCCCGAGCCTTCCGGAGTCCCCGAATCAACGCAACGAGGAGCAATGAGCGAGAACGAGAGCCACGAGCTGATCACCGACCAGGCCGGTCGCGAGGCGTCGGGTGCCCACGCCTACGGCCGCTACCTGGAGGAGTTCGAGGTCGGAGCCGTCTACAAGCACTGGCCGGCGAAGACGGTGACCGAATCCGACGACCACCTCTTCTGCCTGATCACGATGAACCACCATCCGCTGCACCTCAACGACGTCTACGCCGGCGAGTCGCAGCAGGGCCGCAACGTCGTCGTCGGCCCGCTCGTCTACTCGCTCGCGCTCGGGATGTCGGTCAGCGACGTCTCCGGCAAGGCGATCGCCAACCTGGCGACCGAGGACCTCAGCCACCCGAACCCGGTCTTCCACGGCGACACCCTCTACTGCGAGTCGGAGGTGCTCGAGGTGCGGCCGTCGCAGTCGAAGCCCGATCGCGGCATCGTCAAGGTCCACACCCGCGTCTACAAGCAGGACAACACGCTCGTCGCCGAGTTCAAGCGGACCGTCCTCGTCCCCCGCAGGGACCCGGGGGAGTAGGCGCCGGGATCGCCGGTGGTCGATCCCTACGCGACCCGGCGCCCCGACCTGAGCGGCCGGCCCGCCGGGCCGCCCGCGTGGGCCGCGGACGTCGAGCGGCTCGGCGGCGCGCCGGTCGGCGCCGGAGGCGGGCTCGACGGCGACTGCGCGTTCGCCGTCGTGCCCTGCCGCGGGATCGGCACCCTGGCGCCGGTCGCGATGGTCGAGCCGCCGCTGGGCGTGCTGCTCTGGCTCGAGCACGTCGCCGACCCGCGTGGCGGCGACCCGGCCAACCGCCTGCTCGCGCGGCTCGACGCCCTCGATCGCCCGATCCTCGCCGTCAAGCACGGATCCGTCGGCGGCCCGCCGGACCGTCCCGGCTGCGTCGAGGTCGGAGCCGGCCTCGTCGCGACGGTCCTCGAGGCGCTCGATGCCGTCGTCTGGGAGCGCGATCCTGACTTCGGCTACCTGGTCCCCGCCGCCGTCCCCGGCCTCGCCGATCCCGAGGCGCGGGTGCTGATGCCGCGGCTGCTCTACGCCGACAACGACCGCGTCTACGAGCACGCCGGGCTCGTCGCCGACAAGCAGCGTGAGCGGCGGGCGATCGCCGCCGCCGCCGCCGGCCTCGATCCGCGCGTCGGCGCGGCCTCCCGCTGGCCGCCGTCGCCGACCGGCGAGCGCTGGCGGGACTGAGGCCGTGGGCGAGGTCAGGCTGGAGGTGCGCCTCGCCGTCGCTCCCGATCGCCTGTGGCGTGAGGTATGCACGCTCGACGGAGTCAACCGCGAGCTCGCGCCGCTGCTGCGGATGACCGTTCCACCGGGCCTCGAGGGGGCGACCTTCGACGCGCTGCACCCGGGCGACCCGGCCGGCCGGTCGTGGCTGCTCCTCGCCGGCCTCGTCCCGGTCGAGTACGACGATCTCCGCCTGGTCGAGATCGAGCCGGGGCGCTTCCTCGAGCGGTCGCGGATGCTTACGATCGACCCCTGGGAGCATGACCGGTCGGTCGTCGCGGCGGGCTCGGGGTCGCTGCTGCGCGATCGGCTGCGCTTCGAGCTGCGCCGGCCGCTGGCGCTGCTGCCCGGGGCCGATCGCCTCGCGCGAGCGCTCGTCGGCGCGATCTTCCGCCACCGCCACCGGCGCCTTGCGAAGCTGTACGGCCGACCGACCGAGAGGAGCGAGCACGAATGAGTGGCATCCCCGAGTCCCTTGACGCGCTGATCCGCGTCCCGGCGCCGTCCGGCTACGAGACGCCGGCGGCCGAGGTCTGGCGGGACGCCGCCTCGTTCGGCGATGTCGGTGCCGACGTGCTCGGCTCCTCGACCGTGTCGGTCGGCGTCGCCGAGGACCGGCCGACGGTGGCCGTGGTCGGGCACATCGACGAGATCGGCCTGTTCGTCAGCCACGTCGACGACGAGGGGTTCCTCTGGTTCGGGCCGATCGGCGGCTGGGATCCGCAGAACCTCGTCGGCCAGCGGGTGATCGTCCGCGGCTCGGGATCGGGGGGAGGGGGCGAGGTTCCCGGGGTGATCGGCAAGAAGCCGATCCACCTGCTCGAGCCCGACGACCGCAAGAAGCCGGCGGAGATCAAGTCGATGCACATCGACATCGGCGCCAAGGACAGGGACGAGGCCCTGACGCTGGTCAGCGTCGGCGACCCGGCGGTGCTCGCGGCCGAGCCGCTGCTGCTCCCGAACGGCCGCCTCGTCTCCCGCTCGCTCGACAACCGGCTCGGCTCCTACGTCGCGCTCGAGGTCGCGCGCCGGATCGGCGCCGGCGACGAGGTCGCGGTCGGCGTCGTCGGCTGCGCCGTCGCGCAGGAGGAGATCGGGCTGTTCGGCTCGGCGACGACCGGCTTCTCGCTCGACCCCGACGTCGCGATCGCCGTCGACGTCACCCATGCCACCGACGCGCCCGGGATCTCCAAGCAGGAGAACGGCGATCACGCGCTCGGCTCCGGCCCGGTCGTCGGCCGCGGCTCGACGTTGAGCCCCAAGGTCTCCGACCTGCTCCGCGACGCCGCCGAGGCCGAGGGCATCGCTTTCACCTTCGAGGCCTCGGGCCGTCACACCGGAACCGACGCCGACTCGCTGCAGGTCGCCCGCGGCGGCATCGCCACCGGCCTCGTCTCGATCCCGCTGCGGTACATGCACTCCTCGGTCGAGACGGTCTCCCTCGACGACGTCGAGGGAGCGATCCGCCTGATCGAGGCGTTCATCCGCCGCCTCGATCCGGACGAGTCGTTCGTGCGGTAGGGGGCGGGCGGTCGCTCGGCCCGCGCCGGAGCCGCCGGCATTGGCGGTGGGCGCCCGGCTTCCACCGTTGCCACACGGCGGCTCGGGCGAGCGGCTTGGCCGGGTCGGCGGGCGGGCCTTGTCGGCCACCGCCGGCCGTGAAGCCGTCGAAACCCACCGTACACGTGGATAGCGTCGACCTCAGGGTCGTCGGCGCCGTCCAGGAGCCGAGCCGAGCGGACTTTCTTCGGAATCGCGAAGGTTCTCGCAGTCGCTCGCCGCGAACGCTGCGTGACGGCGACTTCGGCTCGCGCAAGGGCATCTCTCGCCGCCGCCCGCGATCAAAGCATCACGGGACGCCCGCGGGCGAACGCTCGCGGCGCAGTCACCTCCGGGATGCCGATCCCCGCCCGCACCCTTCCCTCGCTGCCGGGCCGCAGCCAGCCCGCCGGCAGCCACCGAGGCCCCAGCGCACAAGCCCGCCGCTTCGGAGGGTGAAGTCGACAAGGGTTGCGCCTGGCGCAACGAATACCGACCTTCACCGCGCGCGGGACGAGTCGTCTCAGTGCGCCTCGTCGGCGTGGGCCGGGGGGCGCGATTCCTCCGCCAGGGAGGTGATCTCGAGCATCCCGCGCGCGGCGGTCTCGAGGACGTCGGTGGCCTCTTCGGAGGAGCGGGCGTAGAGCTCGACGAGGAGGTGGACGACGATCCGCTCCTCGTCGTGCTTGTGGAAGCGGACGTGGGTGAAGAACTCACGCGTGCCGGCGTCGCCGAAGGCGCCGTAGGTGAGGCTGTCGGCCGCCTCGGGGCCGGAGCAGATCTCGACCAGGTCCTGATCGACGGTGACGGTGCAGGAGGCGACCCAGGGGGTGCCGGCGACCAGGCGCTCCCAGCGGTCCTCGATCGGCACGACGCGCCCCTCCTCGACGGCGAGATGAGGCTGGTCGTGCATGCAGTCGAGGCACTGGACGACCGACTCCTGGACCTCGTCGACCCGCTCGGCGGGCTCGCCGGTCTCGGGGTCGATCCGGAGGATCGCGTCGTAGTGGACCTGCGCCTCGAGCCGCTGCGACCAGCAGCGGTAGCAGCGCAGCCAGGCGCTGCGGTCGTTGTTCATCGCGTCGGCCATTCCCGCTCCCATTGTGGCGGGTCCGGACGACCGGCGAGGAGCTGGGCAGCCGGGTTGCCAGGCGATCGGCGCTCCGGTCTCCCCCCTTCATGCAGGTATCTTGATGCCGGCACTGTCGAATTCGGATCGAGGTGCGCGATGGCCACTGTGGGAGGTTCGGGCGAGACGGGCGCGGGAGCCACCGATTCGGTTTGGGCGCTCGGCGACTATCACTGCTTCGCCAAGGCAACGATCTGGGGGTGCGGCGCCGGGCTCGTCAGCGCCTGCGGGGTCGCGCCCGGCCAGCACGTCCTCGATGTCGGCACGGGCAGCGGGAGCACGGCGATCCGCGCGGCTCAGGCCGGCGCCGACGTCGTCGCCTCCGATGCCACCGCCGCGAACTTCGAGGCCGGCCGGCGCGAGGCCGAAGATCTCGGGGTCGCCCTGGAGTGGGTCGAGGCCGACGCTCAACGCCTGCCGTTCGACGATGGCGCCTTCGATGTCGTCACCTCCTCGTTCGGCGTGATGTTCGCCCCCGACCACCGTGCCGCCGCGACAGAGCTCGTTCGCGTTTGCCGGCCCGGCGGCACGATCGGGCTCCTCGCGTTCACGCCCGAGGGCCTGTTCGCCGACTTCCTCGGAGCGCTGGCCCCGTACGGTCCCGAGCCCGCCGGCGATCCGCCGCAGCTGTGGGGGAGCGAGGAGCACGTTCGCGCTCTGCTCGCCGATCGGGTCACCGGGCTCGAGATGACGCGCGATCACTACAGCGAGCGCGCTGCAAGTCCGGCGGCCTACGCGGCGCTCTTTCGCGAGAAGTTCGGCCCCGTAGTCGCGATCTTCGCGGGACTCGCAGGAGATCCGGAGCGCGCGATCGCGGCCGAGCGCGATCTGCTCGCCTTCGCCGAGCGCGCCAACCAGGGGTCGTCCGCCGGCGATGCCGAGTATCGCTACGAGTACCTGCGGGTGCTGGCGAGCCCGTAGCCGCCGCCGGGCGCTCAGCCGAGCCAGCGGGGAAGGCGACTGCGCGCGGCGAACAGCCCGAGGCCGGCCGGCCCCGCCCACCAGGTGAGCAGCAGCGCGAGCCGCGCGCTCCGCCCCTCGGCCAGCGCGCGGCGCCAGATCCAGCCGCCGACGAAGAGGTCGAAGCTGATGTAGTGGGTCCAGCCGGCGAGCATCGCCTCCGGTTGCCGGAAGGCGCGCGAGACGCTCGCGAGCCGCGTGAAGTCGACGCGCTCGCCGGATCTCGCCACGGCGGTCAGGAGCGCCACCGAGTAGACGACGCTGAGCACCGCGTGCAGCGGCGCGACCCGCTCCATCAGCCACCGGGTCGGCGCGCTCCGCGGCGCGACGATCATCGCGATCCAGAACGGGAGGGTGCTGAAATTGGCGGCGCTCCATGCCCGCTGCAGATGTGCCGGTGCCTCGGGGGCGGCGGGCTCGGCCTGTCGCGCCCCCTCCACGGGCTCAAGCGGGGTGCGAGGCGGTCGCCCGCTCGCCGACGAGGTCGGCGATGTCGATCATGATCCGGTTCAGGTCGAAGTCCTTCGGCGTGTAGACCCGGGCGATGCCGGCGGCGGCGAGTGCCTCGGCATCGGCGCGCGGGATGATCCCGCCGACGATCACCGGCGCCTCGACGCCGGCGTCGCGCAGGAGCTCGACGACCCGGGGCACGAGCTCGCGATGGGATCCGGAGAGGATCGAGAGCCCGATCACGTCGACGTCCTCCTGGATGGCGGAGGCCGCGATCTCCTCCGGCGTCAGGCGGATGCCCTGGTAGATGACCTCCATGCCGACGTCGCGGGCGCGGACGGCGATCTGCTCGGCGCCGTTGGAGTGCCCGTCCAGCCCGGGCTTGGCAACGAGGATGCGGATCCGGTGGCCGATCGCCCCGCTGACGGCGCCCACCCGGTCGCGGGCGCCGGCGAGCTGGCCGGGGTCGCCGCCGGAGGCGGAGCCGTCGAGCCCGGTCGGGCCGCGGTAGGCGCCGAAGACCTCGCGCAGGGTGCCGGCCCACTCGCCGGTCGTGGCGCCCGCCTTCGCGGCGGCGATCGTCGCGCCCATCAGGTTCACCGAGTGGTCGGCGGCCGCGGCGCCGAGGTCGTCGAGCGCGGCCGCGACGGCGGCGGCGTCGCGGCTCGCCTTCCAGTCCTCGAGCGCCTCGATCCGCTCGCGCTCGACCGCGGGGTCGGGGGTGAGGATGCCGCCGTCGTCGCCGACCGTGAGCGGCGAGTCCTCGGTCTCGGTGAAGCAGTTCTGGCCGATCACCTCGAGCTCGCCGGCCTCGATCCGGGCGAGCCGGTCGCGGTGGGACTCGACGAGGCGGGCCTTCATGTAGGCGACCGCCCCGCTCGTGTTGGCGCCGCCGTGCTCGGCGACGATCGCCATCTCCGCCCGGGCGCCCTCGGTCAGCTCGGCGACGAGGCCGTCCATGACCTTCGAGCCCTCGAAGATGTCCGGGTAGTCGAGCAGGTCGGTCTCCTCGGCGAGGATCTGCTGGATCCGCAGGCTCCACTGCTGGTCCCAGGGGCGGGGAAGGCCGAGCGCCTCGTTCCAGGCGGGGAGCTGGATCGCCCGGGCGCGGGCGTCGCGGCCGAGGGTCACCGCGAGCGCCTCGAGGACGATCCGCGGCACGTTGTTCTCGGGTTGCGCCTCGGTCAGGCCGAGCGAGTTGACCTGGACGCCGTAGCGCATCCGCAGGTAGCGGGGCTCGGTCACGCCGTAGCGCTCGCGCCCGAGCTCCTCCCAGAGCGCCCCCATCGCCCGCAGCTTCGCGTGCTCCTCGATGAAGCGGACGCCGGCGTTGACGAAGAAGCTGATCCGGCCGAAGACCCGCGGGAAGTCCTCGGCGGCGACCTGGCCGCGCTCGCGGACCGAGTCGAGGACGGCGATCGCGTTGCAGAGCGCGTAGGCGATCTCCTGCACCGGCGTCGCCCCCGCTTCCTGGAGGTGGTAGGAGCAGACGTTGATCGGGTTCCAGCTCGGGATCTCGTTGACGGTGAACGCGACCATGTCGGCGATCAGCCGCATCGAGGGCTCCGGCGGGAACGCGTAGGTGCCGCGCGACAGGTACTCCTTGATGATGTCGTTCTGGGTCGTCCCCTTGAGCTCGGCGCGGGGGACGCCCTGCTCGTCGGCGACCGCGACGTAGAGCCCGAGCAGCCAGGCGGCGGTCGCGTTGATCGTCATCGACGTGTTCATCTCGCCGAGCGGGATCCCGTCGAGCAGCGTCTCCATGTCGCCGCGGTGGGCGATCGAGACGCCGACCTTTCCGACCTCGCCGCGGGCGAGCTCGGCGTCGGGGTCGTAGCCGTTCTGGGTCGGCAGGTCGAAGGCGACCGAGAGGCCCGTCTGCCCCTTCGCGAGGTTGCGGCGGTAGAGCTCGTTCGAACGGCGGGCGTCGGAGTGTCCGGCGTAGGTGCGCATCACCCACGGGCGGTCGCGCTCGGGCAGGCGGTGCTCGCTCATCGCCGGGCCATTCTAGATCGGATGCCGTGGCAGCCCGATGAACCGATCCCCGATCCCGCCCGTGGCGGGCCGGAACCGATCGTCTAGCGTGCGCCGCCGTGGCGGCCGCGCGGCTGATCGACACCCGGCATCTCGGCCGCGACCGGGTGATCGGCGCCTGGGAGCGGGACGGCGCCCTGATCGACCCCGGCCCGGCGAGCACGATCGAGACCGTCCTCGCCGGGCTGCCCGGCGGCAGGCCGCGGGCGCTCCTTCTCACCCACATCCACCTCGACCACGCCGGGGCCGCCGGTGCCCTGGTGGAGCGCTTCCCCGACCTGCCCGTCCACGTCCACGAGGTCGGGGCGCCACACCTCGCCGACCCTTCGCGGCTGCTCGCCAGCGCCGGGCGCCTCTACGGCGACCGGATCGGGGAGCTCTGGGGCGAGGTGCTGCCCGTGCCGGCGGCCAACATCGTCCCCCTCGCCGGCGGCGAGGTGGTCGAGGGCCTCGAGGTCGTCGCCGCGCCGGGGCACGCCTCCCACCACGTCGTCTACGTCGATCCCGGCGGCGATGCCTTCGTCGGCGACGTCGCCGGGGTCCGGATCCCGCCGGGCGGCAGCGTCTGGCTGCCGACGCCGCCTCCGGACATCGACCTGGAGCTCTGGCGCGCCTCGATCGGGGCGGTCGCGGCGCGGCGACCGGCGCGGCTGCTGCTCACCCACTACGGCGCCGTCGGTGATCCCGCCCGGCATCTGGCCGCGGCCGAGGCGGAGATCGACCGCCTCGACGCCGCCTCGCGCGACGGTGACCGCGAGCTGTTCATCGACGCGCTCGAGCGGCGGATCGACGCCGAGCCGCCGGGGCTGGCCGAGCGGACGCGGCAGGCGATGCCTCCGGCGCAGGCCTGGGCCGGCCTCGAGCGCTACCGGCGATCCCGCGCGGGCTGACCGCCACCGCTACTTCGACCCCGGGGCCGTGTTCGCAAGGTTCGGGGCACGCCGTCCTCGGGCCGACCCGCGGTCCGTCGCGCTGGCTACGCTGACCGAGATGACCAAGCGAATCGCTCTGACAGCCACGATCCTGGCCGCGCTCGCGGTTGCCGTCCCCGCCTTCGCGGGGATCACCGTCTATAGCAACAGCTTCAAGGCGAAGTCGAGCTACAAGGCGATCACCAAGCAGTCCGGCAAGGGCAAGAGGTGCAAGCGCGAGTGGCGCAAGAAGTCGGCGCTCGGCGTCGCCGTCAAGGGCGGCAAGCAGAACTGCGCGCTGAAGACGCCGGTCGCCGGCGACTCCGCGCAGCCCGACCTGATCGTCAAGGCGCTGGCGAAGCTGACGGGGAGGACCGACAAGGCCGCCCGCAAGGGCGCCTACCTCGGGGTCTCGGTGCGCGCAAGCCGCAAGGACGGCTACGTCTTCCGGGTGATTCCGAAGGCCCGCAAGTGGGAGCTGCTCGAGAACAAGGTCGTGGTCGAGAAGGGCAAGGACGACGCGATCGCGGGTATCAAGAAGAAGAACGTGCTCGAGATCCGCGCCCGCGGCAAGAAGATCTCCGGCCGCGTCAACGGCGAGGCGGTCGTCTCCTACGACGCGCCCGACCCCGAGCAGGTGCGGGGGACCGGCACCGGGCTCGTCTACGGCAACAAGCACAAGGTCAAGGGCAAGAAGAAGGCGGTCGGCTTCTTCGACGACCTCGCCGTCCAGGTTCCGAGCCCCTGAGCGCGGCCCCGTCCCGCGGCGGGCCGATCATCTAGATTGGCCCGGGCCGACCGAGATGCAGGCGATGACGACCGAGACCATCGAGCGACCGCGCGCGTCCGATCCCGGCACCGGTGGCGGCGGCTGGCGGGTGATCGTCCGCAACGACGACCACAACACCTTCGAGCACGTAGCGGCGACGCTCGCCCGGGTGATTCCCGGGCTCAGCTACGACAACGGGATGGCGTTCGCCAACACGATCCACAACACCGGCCAGGCGATCGTCTGGACCGGGATGCGGGAGCCGGCCGAGCACTACTGGGAGCAGCTCGCGGACGCCGGCCTGACGATGGCCCCGCTCGAGCGGCACTGAGGCCGGGACGGGCGGCGCTTCGCGCCGCCCTCGCGCCCGATCCCGTCGGCCGTCGCGATGCTCCCGCCGGACGCCGCGCTGACGCGGAGGGCGAGGGTCCGCGAGGCGGCCCGCACGGCTGCCGCGCTCGAATCAGAGCCGCAGCAGGCGGCCTCCGGCACCGGGCGGCGAGCCGCCGAGGGAGCCGCGCGAGCGCCGCCGCCCCCGGCGGCGCCGCTTGCGAGCGCGGTGGGGGTCCTGCTCGGTCCCGTCGCGCTGCCGCTTCTCGAAGGCGGTCAGATGGAGTTGTGCGATCACGGTCGAGCTCGTCATTCGGCTGCCTCCTTCTCGTCTGATCACGGCTACCGGCTCGAGGGTGGCGAAGAGCTGGAATAAGCGCAATAGAAACCTCTTGGGGTGCTGATAAGCTTGGCTCATATGCTCGACCTCAAGCGCCTCCGCGTCCTCCGCGCCGTCGCCGAGCACGGCTCGTTCTCCGCCGCAGCCGACGAGCTCCACGTCTCGCAGTCCGCCGTCAGCCAGCAGATCGCCAACCTCGAGGCCGAGGTCGGTGAGCCGCTGATCCTGCGCCTCCGCGGCGGCCCGGTGCTGACCGACGCCGGCGGCGTCCTCGTCGGCCACGCCGAGGCGGCGATGGCCCGCCTCGATCAGGCCGAGCGCGAGCTCTCGGCGCTGTCGGGGCTCGAGGCAGGGGAGCTGCGGCTCGTCAGCTTCGCCAGCGCCAGCGCGACCGTCGTGACCGTCGCGATCACGCGGTTCCGCGATGCCCACCCCGGCGTCCGCCTCAGCCTCACCGAGGCCGAGCCCGAGGAGGCGCTGCCGGCGTTGCGGCGCGGGCGCTTCGACGTCGCCGTCCTCTACGACTTCGAGCTGCATCCGTTCGAGCCCGATCCCGATCTCGAGCTGCGCCCGGTGATCGACGAGCGCATGCACCTGGCGCTTCCGCCCGGGCACCGGCTCGCCGGCCGCGCCGCGGTCGACCTCGCCGAGCTCGCCGACGAGTCCTGGCTCTGCGGCAGCAGCGAGACGTCCTGCCGCCAGCTCACCCTGCGCAGCTGCGAGCGCGCCGGCTTCACCCCCGACATCGCCTACGAGAGCAACGACTACACGGTCATGCAGGCCCTCGTCGCAGCGGGCATGGGGGTGACGCTGATTCCCGACCTCGCCCTGATGCTGCCGAGCCCCGGGGTGGCGCTCGTCGAGGTCGTTCCCGACCCGCCGGTTCGCCGCGTCTGGGCGGCGACCCTCGGCGCCGGTGCCCGCAGCCCCGCGGCCGCGGCGATGGTCGAGACGCTGGCGACGGTCGGAGCCGAGGTTGCTCCGGGGGAGCGCCGCCCGCCGGCGCCCTGAGCGGGCCCCGGGCGCAACTGCGAACCGGCCGGGGCTCCGCGGCTAGCCCCGCGTGTTGGACTCCATCTCGGCGGCGGCGACGCCGGGCGGGGTCCAGCCCGGTCCGTGATAGAGAACGCCGAGCTTCGCGCGCGGGCCGCGCGCCCGCTTCATGTCGTGCCACATCGCCACGTACTCGTGGAAGGCCGCGCGGACCGGGTTGAAGGTGCCGATGTTCTCGGTCAGGCCGTAACGGACCCGCTCGCCCTCGGGCGCGTAGGTGCCGAACAGCCTGTCCCAGATGATCAGGATGCCGCCGTAGTTCCTGTCGAGGTAGACGTCGTTGGAGCCGTGATGGACGCGGTGGTGGGAGGGCGTGTTCAGCACCGCCTCGAGCGGGCGCGGCAGCTTCCGGATCCGCTCGGTGTGGATCCAGAACTGGTAGATGAGCGACCAGGCCTGGGCGAGGAGCACCATCCACGGCTCGAAGCCGACCGCCGGCATCCAGAGCCAGAACGGAAAGTAGGTCATCGGCACCCAGGTCTGCCGCAGGGCCGTCGAGAGGTTGTAGTGGGTGCTGGAGTGATGGACGACGTGGCTCGCCCAGAAGAAGCGGCTCTCGTGGCTGCAGCGGTGGAACCAGTAGTAGGAGAGGTCGTCGGCGAAGAACAGCAGCACCCAGGTCAGCGGGTCGTCGGGGTCGAGGCGCAGCGGACTCAGCTCGTAGACCGCCACGTACATCGCGACGACCGCGGACTTCCAGGCCACGTTGACGAGCACGTTGCCGATCCCGAGAGCCAGGCTCGTCCGTGTGTCACGGATCTCGTAGCCGATCAGGCCGTCCTCGTCGCGGGCGTGGCGGAACGAGAGCGCCTCGACGACCAGGAGCAGGATGAAGAACGGGATCGCGTAGTAGAGGACCTCCGCCACGTCCGCAATCCAAGCACGGAGCGGCCGCCGCCGCGAGCCGGTCGGACCGGCCCGGCGCCCCCCGGGGGGTCAGGCGCGCTCGGAAGCGACCAGCGCGTGCCAGACCGGGTAGATCGGCTTGTTGTAGTAGCCGACCGCTGCCTCGCGCGCGGCGGCGACCTCGTCCGAGGACCAGAAGCGGTCGAAGTCGGCCCGCGAGCCCCAGGTCGTCGTCTGCAGGAAGTGCAGGTGGTCCTCCTCGGAGCGGGTCAGCGTGAACCCGTGGGCGCCGAACGACGGGGCGCGCTCCAGCGCCGGCATCCAGATCTCGTACCAGCGATCGGCCCGGAACGGGTTGACGTGCCAGTTGACGACGTTGACCTCGGCCATCGGCCGCGCATCTTATTGCCGCTCCCGAGAGAATGCAGGGCCGACGGGCGGCGCGAGATGCGAATCCGGTCCCTGACGGGGACAAATCCGCATCTCGGCTGTCGCGCGATGCGGCTGGGGGTCCGGGCACGCGGGCCCGGGGCTCGTCGGCTACGCGCCGACCTCGGCCCAGATCGCGCCCTCGCCGGCTTCTGTCTGGCCCTCGTGGTCGTCGGTGGCGCCGACCCGGATCGTGATCTTCCCCGAGTGACGGTTCTCGTGCAGCATCTGGTGCGCCTCGGGGACGCCCTCGAACCCCATCGCCTGTGAGAGGACGGGCCGGACCTTGCCCTCGGCCATCAGCTGGTTGGCGCGCATGCACTCGTAGGCGTTGGCGAAGTGGGAGCCGAGGATCTCCTTCTGCTTCATCCACAGGTAGCGGACGTCGAAGTCGAGCGTGTAGCCGGAGGTGGCGCCGCAGATCACGACCCTGCCGAACGGCTTCACGGTGAAGACCGAGGTCGGGAACGTCGCCTTGCCGACGTGCTCGAAGACGACGTCGGGGGCGTCGCCGAGGATCGACTTCACCTGCTTGGCGAAGGCCCGTGACTCCTTGAAGCGGGCCTTCTCGGCCTCGGCGTCCTCGTCGCCGGTCCGCATCATCCCCTTGAACTCGTTGCGGTCGATGTAGTCGACCGCGCCGAGCTGCTTGACGAGCTCGCCCTTCTCGGGCGAGGAGACGACGCCGACCGCGTTCGCGCCGCTCGCCCTGCAGAGCTGCGTCGCGAAGACGCCGAGACCGCCGGCGGCGCCCCAGATCAGGACGTTGTGGCCGGCCTGGATCCTCGCCCGGTCGATCAGCATCCTGTAGGCGGTGAAGTAGGTCAGCCCGTAGGCCGAGCAGTCGACCCAGGAGAGGTTCGCGGGCTTCGGCAGCAGCTGCTGGGCCTGGACCTTGGTGAACTGGGCGAAGCTGCCCCAGGTCGTCTCGTAGCCCCAGATCTTCTGCGACGGCGCCGCCAGCGGGTCGAGCCCGTGCACCTCGACGTCCTCGTAGGAGGCCTGGTTGCAGTGGACGACGACCTCGTCGCCGGGCTTCCAGCTGGTTACGCCGGGGCCAACCTTCCAGACGATCCCGGAGGCGTCGGAGCCGCCGATGTGGTGGCCGTGCTCGGGGTGGTCGCCGTAGCCGAAGACCGACACGGGCTTGCCGAGTGCGGCCCAGACGTTGTTGAAGTTGACCCCGGCCGCCATCACGCGGACGATCACCTCGAAGGCGCCGGGCTCGGGGACCTCGACCTCCTCGACCTGGAAGGCGTCCTTGGGCTCGCCCTCGCGCTCGGGCCGGATCACCCAGGCGGCCATCTTCTCGGGCAGGGTGCCGGGCTCGACGTCGAGCTTGGCGACTTCGGCGATGTCTAGGGCCACTGTTCTCCTCGGCTCCTCGGGTTCGACGGATCTGAAGCGGCCGGGATGGTAGCGACGGACGGGCGCGGCGCCCCCCGCCACAGGAGGGGCGCTACTCGCCCTGCCTGCGGGCGATCGCGGCGACGGCGCCGCGCGGCTGCGGATCGGCGCCGGCGGGGCCGGGCGCGACGGCGTCGGCGGCGGGGCCCGACCGGCGCGCCCCGATCAGCAGCAGCGCCAGCACGGCGCCGGCGGCGGCGACCGCGGCCGAGACGCCGATCGAGGTCGTCAGGCCGGAGACGAAGGCCTCACGGGCGGCGCCGGCGGCCTGCTCGGCGAGGTGGGGCGGCATCGAGTCCAGCGTCTGCGCGAGGCCGCCGCTTCCGAGCTGCTCCGACATCGACTCGACCTGGGCCGGATCGAGGCCGGCGCCGTGCAGGTCCTGCTCGAGCACCGCGCGGCTGTGGCCCTGGAAGATCGCCCCGAGCACGGCGACGCCGAAGGTGCCGCCGACCATCCGCGACATCGACAGCAGGCCCGACGCGAGCCCGGACTTGGTCACCTCGACCGCGTTCATCGCCGCCGTCGACATCGGCGACATCGTCAGCCCGATCCCGAGGCCCATGAGGATGAACGGGAACAGCAGCGAGCTGAAGCCGGAGGTGACGTCGATCTGCGCCTGCATGAACAGCGAGGCGGCGACGATCGCGAGGCCCGCGACGATCGGGGGCCGGGCGCCGATCCGGTCGGTCATCCGGCCTGCGATCGGGGCGACGACCATGATCACGAGCGTCGTCGGCAGGAACCGCACGCCCGCCTCCAGCGGCGAGTACCCGAGGATGTTCTGGATGTACAGCGCCATGAAGAAGAACATCCCGAGCATCGCGAAGGAGATGACGAACGCGACGGTCGTGGCGCCGACGAAGTCGCGGTTGCGGAGGAACTCGAACTGGACGATCGGGGCCCGGACCCGGCCCTCCATCCAGACGAAGACGGCGAGCAGGACGATCGAGGACGCGATCAGGGCGATGATCCGCTCCGAGCCCCAGCCCCAGCCGTTACCCTCGATCAGCGCCAGGACGCCGGCGGTGAGCCCGGCTGTGAGCACCGCGGTGCCGGCCCAGTCGATCTCGCGGCCGACGGTGTGGTCGCGCGACTCGCGGACCGCGAACAGGGCGGTGACCACGGCGCCGGCGGCGACCGGGATGTTGAGATAGAAGATCGCGCGCCAGGAGACGTGCTCGGTGAGAAAGCCGCCGAGCAGCGGGCCGATCGCCAGCGCCAGCGCCGAGACCCCGGCCCAGGTGCCGATCGCGCGACCGCGCTCGGCCGGCGGGAAGGCGTTGGTGATGATCGAGAGCGTCGCCGGCATCATCAGCGCCGCCCCGACCCCCTGGGTGATCCGGCTGACCACGAGCGCGGTCGTCGAGGGGGCGAGGCCGGCGGTCGCCGACGAGAGCGCGAAGAGGACTACGCCGGCGAGGAACATGCGACGGCGCCCGAGGATGTCGCCGAGGCGGCCGCCGGTCGCGAGCAGCACGGCGAAGGAGAGGCTGTAACCGTTGATCACCCACTCGAGGGCCGAGATCGACGCGCCGAGGTCCTCCTGGATCGACGGCAGCGCCACGTTCATGACCGTGTTGTCGAGCATGATCATGAACAGGGCGAAGCACATCGCCGCGAGCGTCCACCACTTCGCGTTCTCCTCGGTGATCAGGTGCCCGTAGCGCTTCGTCACGAGCACGCTCCGTCCAGGTCGAGCTCGGCGAGCGCCCGTGAGAGGGTCTCCCGCTGCGTCGGCTCGAGCCCGGCCACGAACCGCTCGAGCTGCGCCCGCTTCAGGGCCGTGAGCCGGGCCGCGGCGGCGCGGCCGGCCACGGTGATCGCGAACAGCCGGACCCGCCGATCCTCGGGGGACTCGGTCCGGGCGACGAAGCCCTTGTTGACGAGCGCGTCGAGCGCCCGGCTCGTGGCGGCGGGGGAGATGCCGAGGCGCTCCGCGATCCGTCCGCCCGACAGCTGCTCGGGGTCGGAGCAGGCGAGCATGTGGATCGCCCGGACTTGCGAGAGCGTCAGGTCGAGCTCCTCGACCGCGCGCAGGTGATCCGCCTCGGGGTCGAGGGTGAGGCGCCGGAACAGCTCGAAGAGCTGCTGGCCGAGCCGGGTCTCGCGCGCCGTCGCCGGGGGGGAAGCTTGCATGAGCGCAATGGTTGCACAGGCCGGAAATGTGCCGGAGTGAGATCGATCACACCGATCGGATCTCGGCCTGGCGATCAGCCGCCGGCGCGTCAGGAACCCATCCGGGGCCGCGACTACCTTGGGGAGTCCGATGGAGGCATCCCCCCGGGACAGATTTGACGGCGAGCAGCGGCGTCTCGACGAGGGCGAGGAGTCGGTCCGGGCGCTCGGCGACCGGATCCTGATCGAGCGGCTGACGGTCGCCGACGAGCGCGCGGCCAGGGTCGTCCGCGAGCGGGCCGAGGCCGGGACGGCGCCGGCCGAGAGCGTCGCGAAGGCGATCGAGATCGGCGCCCGCGTGATCGACTCGGAGGCGACGGCGGCCAACGTCGACTACGTGCAGCGCGTCTTCGAGGAGCGGGTCGGCCGCCTGCACGATGACCTCAGCGGCACCCTCGAGGAGGGCAGCGCCGAGATCGCCAGGCACATCGCCGACAGGTTCGACGTCGAGCGCGCCGACTCGGTCCAGGGCGAGATCAAGGAGATGCTGACCGCGGCCGCGCGCATCCAGCAGGAGCAGCTCCATCGCGCCCTCACCGCAGAGGACGGGCCGCTGACGGCGGTCCAGCAGCGGACCGTCAAGCAGGTCCTCGAGGCCGAGGACCGCCACCGCAAGCAACTCACCGACCTGCGGGAGGCGCACGCGAAGGAGGCGCGGGCCCTCGGCGAGAGCCACAGCAAGGAGGCGCGGCGCCTGCAGGGCGAGATCGCCGGGCTCAAGGAGCAGATCAGCGTCTTCGTCGAGCGCGCCGCCGGCGAGGAGGCGGTCGCCGCGGCCGAGGAGGCCGGAACGCGCAAGGGCTTCGGCTTCGAGGAGCGTGTCAACGACGCCGTCGAGCGGATCGCGTCGCTGCGCGGCGACTGCGCCACCCACACCGGCGCCGAGGGCGCCGAGGGCGGCGGCAAGAAGGGCGACACGCTGGTCGAGATCGGTGCCGGGTCGGGCCCCGCGAGCGGCCGCATCGTGTTCGAGTCCAAGGACAGCAAGCTCTCCAAGAACCAGGCCTGGAAGGAGCTCGACGACGCGATGGCGGCGCGGGCCGCCTCGTTCGGCGTTCTCGTCGTCGCCGGCGAGGAGCGGATCCCGGCCGGCCGCGAGCCCCTGCACGAGTACGAGGGCAACAAGCTGATCGTCGCCGTCGACCGCGACGAGCCCGACGGTCCCGAGCTCGCGCTCGCCTACCGGCTGGCGCTCGCCCGGGTCGCGATGGCGCGCGATCGCAACCTCACGGTCGACGCCGGCGAGGTCCGCGCGGCGGCCGAGGAGGCGCTGTCCTGCCTCAAGCAGGCGCAGAAGATCCGCACCGCGTTGACCGGCATCAAGACCTCCTCCGACAAGGCTCGAGACGGCCTCGATGCGATGGTCGACGCGGTCGAGGAGAAGCTCGAGCGCATCGACTCGCTCGTCGCCGAGGCCGCGGACGAAGGCGACGGCACCGCGGCCGGAGCCGGCGCAGGGACGCGGTAGCCGCCTCCGGCGGCGGGTCGGACCGGCCGCGCCGGCTCCGGCCCGGCCCGCGGGCTCCGGCGCCCCCGCTCCGTGGTCAGGGCAGCAGCAGCTCGTTCGAAGCGCTCGGGCGCTCGGGACCGACCGTCATCGCGCCGTCGGCGATCGTCGGCACGCCGGCCTCAATCTCGTAGGTGCCGGGCTCGAGCTCGAACTGGACGGCGCCGACGCCGCCGGCGGGAATCACATCGGTCCTGATGTCACTCGGTCCGTCGAAGGCGAGCTCGACGCCGTCACGCGACTGGTTCGAGATCGTGAACGTGGCGAGGCCGGCGCCGACCTCGTCCGGCACCACCGTCACCTTGCGGTCGTCGACTTTGGCGCTGAGCTCGACCGGGGCGGGAGGGCGGGGATCGTTCGGGAACTCCTCGGCGCCGCAGCCGGCCGCGAGGACCGAGGCGGCGAGTAGTCCCGCTGCTGCGGATCTCCCTCTCATCCGGTCCTGAATCTACCCGACGGCACGGCGATCGTCGCCGCCCTGCCGGTCAGGCCTCGATCGCCTCGACCGTCGCCGTAGCGTCGGCTCCGACCGCCACCTCGTCGCCGGGCTCGGCCTCGCGGCGGAGGATCGCGAGGGCCAGCGGGCCGCCGGCGGGGGAGATGACGGCGGTGCCGACGGCGCCGAGCTCGCGCTCGTCCGCGGTGACGGGATCGCCGGCCGCGACCGGGGCGGACGCGCGCAGGCGCCGCAGGTGGCGGTTCGGCCTCCCTTTGTAGTGGAGGCGCGCCACCGGCTCCTGGCCGATATAGCAGCCCTTCGTGAAGCTGACGGCGCGCTCCTCGAGGCCGGCTTCCGCCGGCATCGTCCGCAGCCCGATCTCGCGCCTCACGCGCGGCCGTCCGGCCTCGACGCGGGCGATCTCCGCCGCATCCTCGGCGACCGGCTGCGCGCCCTCGGCGAGCAGCCGGTCGCGGACCGCATCGGCCCCTGCCGCGGGCACGAGCAGGTCCGCGCCGGCGGTGGTCGCCACCGCCCGGCAGCCGACGCCGGCGACGAAGAGCTCGCGGTGGGCGTGCTCGGGCCCGGGAATCGCACCGCCGAGGAGCTTCGCCGCCATCGGTCCGAGCAGCGACAGCAGCGAGCGCGGCTCGGCGTCGGCCGTGACGGCCGCGTCGCGACCGATGTTGTAGGTGCTGAGGTGGCCGAGGACGTCCTCGCCGAGCTCGGGCTCAGTGTCGACCAGGAACGCGTCGGCCGCGAGCCGAAGCACCCGCATGTCGGCCCGAATCCTGCCCTTGCGGTCGAGCAGAAGCGCGTAGCAGCCCGCCCCCGGCTCGAGCGCCTCGACGTCGTTGGTCACCTGTCCCTGCAGGAACTCGGCAGCCTCGCCGCCGGTCACCGTGATCCGCGGCCGCCCGGAGCGGTCGAGGAGCCCGGCCTCCTCGCGGATCGCGCGGTACTGGGCGTCGAGCTCGAGCGTCGCTTCCATCGCGATCGATTGTAGGCGCCGCCCGTCGCGTATCCGAAACGAGCTCGCCTCCATCGCGCCGATCGCCGCGACCCGGGGGTGGGGCATTTTGAGCACCGCATGCGGCTCCGAAATGCCCCAGGTCCGCTCCCACCCGGGGGTGGGGCATTCTGAGCACCGCATGCGGCTCCGAAATGCCCCAGGTCCGCTCCATGCGTGCAATGGCCGGGGGTACCGCGGCGGCCGGCGCGGCATCTGCGACAGCGTGGAGCTGGCGCGGCATCTGCGACACCGTGATTTTGATCTGTCAAACTTTGGGCTGATGGCGATTCCAACAAGCCAGCGGCACGATCCCGATGGGCTGCGCGGTCCCGACGAGCCTCCGGCCGGGACCGGGAAGCGCGTCTTCAGCCGCCGCAGGCTGCTCGCCGGCGGGGCGCTCGCGAGCTTCTCGCTGCCGGCCCTGCACGAGCTGGTCCCGCACGAGGGCCTGCACGGCGGCGATGGGGACGCGCTCGCCGCCGGCGGGCATCGGGGGCACGCGACCGCGACCGGCGGCCACGAGCATGCCGCGTTCGCGGGCGGGGCGGGGGTCGATCATGCTGCCAACGGCTTCGACCCGAGCGCGATGCTGCGCGACTTCGACTGGGGGAAGACCCGGCGGCTGCCCGGCGGCCGCGTCCTCCGCGAGTGGGAGATCCACGCCCGTGACCGCGAGATCGAGGTCGCGCCCGGGGTCCACTACGCCGCCTGGACCTACAACGGCCGCGTCCCCGGCCCGACCCTGCGCTGCCGCGAGGGCGAGCGGCTGCGGATCCGCTTCGTCAACGCGTCGACCCACCCCCACACGATGCACTTCCACGGCGTCCATTCCTCGTTCATGGACGGGGTGCCGGGGATCGGCGAGGGGACGGGGGGCGGCGAGATCGAGCCCGGCGGGAGCTTCGACTACGAGTTCGACGCCGAGCCCTTCGGCATGCACCTCTACCACTGCCACGTCGCGCCGCTCGCCGCCCACATCGCGAAGGGGCTCTACGGCGCGTTCATCATCGACCCGGCCCGGGGGCGCCCGGAGGCGGACGAGCTGGTGATGGTGATGAACGCCTTCGACACCAACTTCGATTTCTCCAACGAGGTCTACGCGGTCAACACCGTCGGCTTCCACTACCAGCACCACCCGATCGCGGTCCACCGTGACGAGCTCGTCCGGATCTACCTCGCCAACCTCGTCGAGTACGACCCGATCAACTCGTTCCACCTGCACGGGAACTTCTTCCACCACTACCCGACCGGGACCTCGCTCGAGCCGGCCGAGCTCACCGACATCGTCGTCCAGGGCCAGGCGCAGCGCTGCATCCTCGAGCTCCGGTTCCCGAAGCCCGGCCGCTACATGTTCCACGCCCACAAGACCGAGTTCGCCGAGCTCGGCTGGACCGGCTTCTTCGAGGTGGGCTGACGTGGAGGCGGGCAGTGAGCCGGTGCCGGCGCATTCGTCGCGGGCGCCGGCGTGGCTGCTCGGGCTGGCGCCGCTCGCCCTGCTCGCCGTCGCGATCGCGGCGATCGCCGCGCTCGGGGCGCCAGGCCTCGGCGAGCGAAACGGAGTCCCGGTCGAGGAGCTGGCCGTCGAGCGCACGACCCTGCGCCCGGGCGAGATCGCTCTCACCGTACGCAACGACGGCCCCGACCCGGTCGCGGTCGAGCAGGTGTCGGTCAACGACGCCTACTTCCCGTTCACGGGCGGCGGCGAGATCGGCCGCCTCGGCTCGCGGACACTGAGTGTCTCCTATCCCTGGGTGGAGGGAGAGGCCTACGAGATCTTCCTCCTGACCTCGACCGGGGCGACGATCGAGGCGACGATCGACGCGGCCGCGGAGTCCCCCGCGGTCGATGCCGGGTTCATCGGGCTGATGGCCCTGCTCGGGATCTACGTCGGGGTGATCCCGGTCGCGATCGGGATGCTCTGGCTTCCGCTCGTGCGACGGGCCGGCCCGGGCCTCGTCCGCGGCCTGCTCGCGTTCACGGTCGGCCTGCTCGCGTTCCTCGGCGCCGACGCGCTCCTCGAGGGCCTCGAGATCGCCGCCGCCGGGCCGCAGGCGTTCGGCGGCGCCGCGCTCGTCCTGCTCGGCGCCTCCGGCTCCTACCTGCTGATGGCCTGGATCGAGGCGGCGATGCGGGACCGTCGCCGGCGCGCCCGGACGGCCGGCGCCGGCGGCATGCACCTGGCCCTCCTGATCGCGGTCGGGATCGGCCTGCACAACCTCGGCGAGGGCCTGCTGATCGGCTCCGCCTACGCGGCCGGGGCGCTCGCGCTCGGCGCCTTCCTCGTGGTCGGCTTCGCGATCCACAACACGACCGAGGGGCTGGCGATCGTGGCGCCGCTTTCGCGGACGCGCGCCTCGCCCGGCCGGCTCGCCGGGCTCGGGCTCGTCGCCGGCGCCCCCGCCGTCCTCGGCGCCTGGATCGGCGCGTCCCTGTTCGATCCGAGCCTCGTCAGCCTCCTCTTCGGCGCCGGGATCGGCGCCATCGTCCAGGTCGTCGTCCAGATCTGGCCGGCGCTCCGACCCGCGGCGGGCTCGCGCCTCGACGGGACCGCGTTCGCCGGCCTCCTCGGCGGCGTCGCGGCGATGTACGCGACCGGGCTGCTGATCGGTGCCTGAGTCGGTTGCATCACCCGGGAGCCACGGCCGCGACCGGCGCGCGAGCGCGACCGAGGCGATCGAGGACTACGCGAAGGCGATCCACGCCCTCGCGGGGCGCGAGCCGGGTCCGGTCGGAACAAGCGCGCTCGCGGAGCGGCTTGGCGTCTCGCCCGGGACCGTGACCTCGATGTGCAAGCGGATGGCCGAGCTCGGCCTCGTCGTTTACGAGCCCTATCAGGGGGTGGAGCTGACAGCGGCCGGCGAGCGGGTTGCGCTCGAGGTCATCCGCCACCACCGGCTGCTCGAGTCCTTCTTCGCCGACGCGCTCGGGATGCCGTGGGACCAGGTCCACGACGAGGCCGAGGTGCTCGAGCACTACATCAGCGAGGAGCTGGAGGAGCGGATCGCGGCCGCCCTCGGAGACCCCGAGCGCGACCCGCACGGGGATCCGATCCCCGACCGCGACCTGACGATCACCGACCCCTTCCCGGGCGTCCCGCTGCTCGAGCTCGAAGCGGGCAGCGGCGGCACCTTCGCCCGCGTCTCCGACGGACACCCGGAGATGCTGCGCTTCCTCGACGAAGCCGGGATCCGCCCCGGCGCCGGGATCCGGGTCCTGCGCCGGGAGCCCTTCGGCGGCGCCGTCGTAGTCAGCGCCGCCCGGGGCGAGTGCCCGATCGGCCCCGACCTCGCGGCGCGGATGCTCGTCGTGCCGAAGCGGGACGCTTGAGCGGTCGCACGACAGCGACCGGGGCGCCCGCCGAGCTCGAGCGCGAGCGGGAGGAGATCGCGGCGGAGGCCGGCGCCGTCCTGCCCGGCGAGGCGATGGTCGCCGAGGCCGCGCAGCGCTCGCTCGACGGCGACCGGCGCGGCCTCGCCCGGCTCTGGCCGTTCCTCGGCCCGGCGTTCATCGCCTCGGTCGCCTACATCGACCCGGGCAACTTCGCGACCAACATCGCCTCCGGCGCGCAGTTCGGCTACAGCCTGCTCTGGGTCGTGCTCGCCGCGAACCTGATCGCGATGGTCGTGCAGACGCAGTCGGCGAAGCTCGGCATCGCCACCGGCCGCAACCTGCCCGAGCTCTGTCGCGAGCGCTTCTCGCGTCGAGCCTCGATCGGGCTCTGGATCCAGGGCGAGCTGGTCGCGATGGCGACCGACATCGCCGAGGTCGTCGGCGCCGCCCTCGGCCTCCACCTGCTGTTCGGGATCCCGCTGTTCCCCGCGGGCCTGATCGCCGGCGCCGGGTCGTTCGCGATCCTGGCGCTGCAGACGCGCGGCGTCCGCAAGCTCGAGGCGGTGATCGCCGCCTTCGTCGGCGTCGTCGTCGCCGCCTTCGTCTTCGAGGTGTTCCACTCCAACCCCGATCCGCGGGGCATCGCCGAGGGCCTGCTGATCCCCGGTTTCGACGGCACCGAGAGCGTCCTGCTGGCGACCGGGATCCTGGGTGCGACCGTGATGCCCCACGTCGTCTACCTGCACTCGGCGCTGACCCAGTCGCGCGTCGTCGGCCGCGACGAGAGCGAGCGTCGCCGCATCCTCGGCTTCGAGAAGGCCGACGTGATCATCGCGATGAGCCTCGCGGGGCTCGTCAACATGTCGATGGTCATCGTCGCGGCGGGCTTGTTCAACGCCGGCGGGCTGACCGGGATCGATTCGATCGAGGGCGCCTACGAGGGCCTGCGGCAGACCGTCTCCGACAACTCCGCGACGGTCTTCGGCGTCGCGCTGCTGGCTTCCGGCCTCGCGTCGACGTCGGTCGGGACGATGGCCGGGCAGGTGATCATGCAGGGCTTCATCCGCCGCCGGATCCCGCTCAACCTGCGCCGCCTGATCACCCTCGCGCCGGCGCTCGTTGTGCTCGCGGTCGGGCTCGACCCGACGCGGGCCCTGGTCGTCAGCCAGGTGGTGCTCTCGTTCGGGATCCCGTTCGCGCTGATCCCGTTGCTGCTCCTCGCCCGCCGCCGGGAGGTGATGGGGGCCCTCGTCAACCCGGGCTGGCTGACGGCGATCGCCTCCGCTCTCGCGGCGATGATCATCGCCCTCAACCTGTTCCTGCTCCAGCAGCTCTTCTTCGCGTGAGGGCCCGCGCTAGGCTGGGACGCCGATGGCGCTGGCGGAGTCGTTTCAGGAGATCGTCGAGTCGCTCCCGCGCGACTGGACCGACATGCAGCTCGACCTGCGGATCGCCGACGAGACCCGTTACGTCGACGCCTCGATCCCGATGACCCAGATCAACGCCCAGCCGCACTCGCGAGCCGACTGGCACTGGCGGATCAACGTCGCCAACGGCTTCGGCCATGCCGCCGCCCCGGAGACCGTCGCCTGGGTGCTCGGCATGCTCGACGGCCAGGGGATCGAGGGCGAGCTCGTCGTCAACGACCTGAACGAGGGCCGGGCCGAGGTCAGGCAGATGTGGGGGCGGCCGGAGAGCGTTCGCGCCGAGTACCGGCGCCGGCGCTCGATCTAAGCGTGGCGCGAGTCCTCGCCGTCGTCGCCGACCTGATGCTGGCGAGCCGGGTCGAGGCGCCGCTGAGCGCCGCCGGGCATGAGGTCACCGTCCGCCCCGACCCCGGCCCCGACGCCGCCGGCTTCGACCTGATCGTCACCGACCTCGACCTTCCCGGCGCCGAGGCGGTCGCCGCCGCCGGCCCGCCCGCGATCGGCTTCTACTCGCACGTCGACGTCGCGACCCGCCGTCGCGCCGAGGCGGCGGGATTCGACCTCGTCCTGCCCCGCTCGCGGATGGCGCGTGAGCTTCCCGGGCTCGCCGCCGGGCTGCTCGAGCGTCGCCGCTAGACGGCCGAGCGTCGGTCGCGGCGGGCCTGGGTACTAGACTGGCGCCGCCCAGACGCGCCCCGTGGCGCCTACGCCCCTACAGGAGGTTCGAGAGTGCAGGATCGAGGATTGGCCGCATACGTCGCGGAGCTGATCGGAACGTTCTTCCTCGTGTTCGTGATCTGCGCCGTGATCACGCTCTACGTCGCAGCCGGGGGCTCGGCCCAGTTCGGGTCCGACTTCGCCGTGGTCGGCTTCGCGCAGGGGCTGGTGCTGTTCGCGATGATCATGGCCTTCGGCACGGTGAGCGGCGGACACTTCAACCCGGCGGTGACAACGGCCGCAGCGTTCCTGCGCCGGATCGACCCGATCGACGCGGTCGTCTACATCCTCGCCCAGCTCTCCGGCGCCGTCCTCGGCGCGCTCGCGGTGAAGGGGCTGCTGCTCGACGAGGGGCGCGCCGTCAACTGGGGGGCCGGCGAGATCAGCCCGCTGCTCGGCAGCGACTTCGCCGGAATGGTCTGCGAGGGGATCGGCGCGCTGCTGATCGTGCTCGGCGTCGTCGCCGTGGCGATGAACAAGCGCGCCCGCAACGAGTGGGGCCCGCTCACGATCGGCCTCACGTTCGCGTTCTGCGTGTTCATCTTCGGGCCGCTCACCGGCGGCTCGTTCAACCCGGCCCGCTGGTTCGGCCCGGCGCTGGTCAGCAACGAGTGGGGTGGCGTCTGGCCCTACATCGTCGGCCCGCTCGTCGGCGGCCTGATCGCGGCGCTGATCTACAAGCTCGTGATCTCAGCCGGCGGCGAGGAGCCGAAGGCCGAGAAGGCCGAGCCCGCGCCGGCGGACTCGGGCTCGAAGAAGTAGCGGCCGGCGGGAAGTCCTGGACCGGGCGCCCGCGGCGGGAGGGGCGCCCCGGTCCGTTACCGTCCGCCCGATGCGGCGAGTCACCTTCTCGCGCAACCTGACGCTGTCGCTGGCGCGCACCTGCCGCTGCTACTGCAAGTACTGCGCCTTCGCCACCCACCAGGCGCACGTGCATCCGCCCGAGTGGGTGGTCGACCGCCTCGACGCGGCCGCCCGGCGCAACGTGAAGGAGCTCCTCGTCCTCACCGGGGAGCGGCCCGAGGTCAACCCGGTCGTCGCCGAGCGGCTGCGCTCCTGGGGCCACGACGACTTCACCTCCTACGTGCGCTGGGCCTGCCGGAAGGCGCTCGAGCGCGGCCTTCTCCCGCACACCAACATCGGCGTCGCCGACGGCGACGACTACATGCGGCTGCGCGAGGTGACCGCCTCGCAGGGCCTGATGCTGGAGTCGGTCAGCAAGCGGCTGATGGAGACGGTCCACGCCGGCTCGCCGACCAAGCACCCCCGCGTCCGCCTCGACGCGATCGAGGCCGCCGGCGAGGCGCGGATCCCGTTCACCAGCGGCATCCTCGTCGGGATCGGGGAGAGCGAGGAGGAGCGGATGGCTTCGCTCGAGGCGCTCGCCGAGCTGCAGCGGCGCCACGGTCACATCCAGGAGGTGATCCTCCAGAACTTCGTGCCGCATCCGCGCTACTACGGCGCCGAGGTGGCCGAGATCGCGGCGGAGGCGAGCGAGCTGCGATGGGCGGAGGGGCGGCCGGCGAGCGGGCGGCGGGTGGCGGGGGGCGGTCCGCGGGCGGACGCGATCGAGTGGCCGGAGTGGGCCGAGCCGGTGACGCTGGCGGAGATGAAGCGGCTCGTCGCCGAATCGCGACGGCTGATGCCGGAGGTCGGCGTCCAGGTGCCGCCGAACCTCTCCGACTGGTGGCTCGACCTCGTCGATGCGGGGGCCACCGACCTCGGCGGCCTCTCCGCCAACGGCGATCACATCTCGCCCGAGCACCCGTTCCCGAGCCCGCTCCAGGTCCGCCGGCGCCTGCGTCCTCGCGGCTACGCGCTGACCGAGCGGCTCTGCGTCTACCCGCAGTACATGAACGAGGAGTGGGTCGACCGGCGTGTGCTCGACGTCCTCGCCGAGCGCTACCCGACGTTCCTGCCGCGCCGGGCGGCGTTCGGTTCCCGGGACGGCAGCGGCAACGGCAACGGGCGTCGGGCGCTCGGCCCCGGCGATCCGGTCCACAGCGCCCTCGCCCGCGGCCGGGCCGGCGATGAGCTGACGCGCGATGAGCTCGCCGCCCTGTTCGCGGAGACGCGGCCCGAGGCGGTGGCCGAGATCCGCGTCGCCGCCGACGAGCTCCGCGCCGAGCTCGCCGGCGACGTCGCCACCTTCGTCGTCAACCGCAACATCAACTTCACCAACGTCTGCACCGTCGGCTGCGCGTTCTGCGGGTTCGGGCAGACCGGCCGCAGCCCTGATGCCTACGAGATCGATCCCGACGAGTTCACGGTCAGGGTCCGCGAGGCGGTCGAGTTCGGGGCGACGGAGATCTGCATGCAGGGCGGGATCCATCCCGACTACACGCTCGAGCGCTACGGCGGGTGGCTGCGGCGGGTCAAGGACGTTGCGCCGGACATCCACCTGCACGCCTACTCGCCGATGGAGGTCCACTTCATGTGCGAGCGCTCCGGCCGCGATCCCGACTGGGTCTTCGCGTACCTCCGTGAGCAGGGCCTCGGCTCGACCCCGGGAACCGCCGCCGAGGTGCTCGACGACGGCGTCCGCGGCCGGATCTCGCCGAACAAGCTGCCGGCCGGCCGCTGGGTCGAGATCATCGAGGCCTCCCACCGGGCGGGCCTGCGCTCGACCTCGACCGTGATGTTCGGCCACATCGAGCGGCCCGAGGAGCTGGCCGAGCACATGCGCGTCGTCCGCGCCGTCCAGGAGCGGACCGGGGGCATCACCGAGTTCGTCCCGCTCAGCTTCATCCCCTACCACACGATGCTCGGCCGCACCCACGGGATCGAGGAGATCTCCGCCGCCGAGAACCTCAAGCACACCGCCGTCTTCCGGCTCGCCCTCGGCAGGACGGTTCCGAACCTCCAGGCGAGCTGGGTGAAGATGGGCCTCGGCGCCGCCACCGAGGCGCTGAGCTGGGGCGTCAACGACCTCGGCGGCACCCTGATGGAGGAGAGCATCTCGCGCATGGCCGGCTCGCGGCACGGCTCCCGCCTCGAGCCCGCCGACCTGATCGGCGCCGCCCGTGCCGCCGGCCGCACCCCGGCCCGGCGCTCGACGCTCTACGAGGTGCTGGAGACCTACTGAACGGGGGCCGCCGGTGGATGCGCACGGCGGGACGGGGAGGGTCAGCGGAAGAGGTCGGCCTCGCGAGCGCGCCGGAGGGCGGCGGCGCCGGGGCCGTCGGCGGCCGTGACGCGATCGCCGAGCCCGCGGACGATCGCGACCGGGAGTCCGGCGGCCTTGTCGCGGCAGAGGTCGGCGGCGGCTGCGATCTGGTCGGCGATCGCGACCTCGGTCGCGCGCAGCTCGCGGCCGTCGCGGTCGGGGGAGCCGCGGCGGTCGTCGAGCGGGTCGAGGCCGGCACAGCCGATCGCGACGTCGGTCTGGCCGACCCGCCAGGGGCGGCCGAAGCTGTCGCTGATGACGACCGCGACGCGGCCGGCCGTGGCCGTTCCGATCTCGGCCCGCAGCCGCCGGGCGGACGCGTCGGGATCGGCTGGCAGCAGCAGGACCTCGTCCTCGCCCGGGACGTTCGACGAGTCGATGCCGGCGTTGGCGCAGACGAGGCCGGTGTGGGTCTCGACGATGAGGACCCGTTCGGCGCGGACGATCCGCCGGGCCTCGGCGAGGATCAACTCGACCAGGCGCGGATCCTTGCCGAGCCCGGCGGCGAGCGACCGGGCCCGGGCCGAGGGCTCGACCCCGGCGAGCCGGCGTTGCCGTCCCTCGGCCTTGGAGACGACCTTCTGGGCGATCACGACGACGTCGCCTCCGCGGGGGGCGGCGGCGGCGGCGATCAGCCGGCCGAGCGGATCGCCGGGGCCGATCTCGGGCAAGCCGGCGACCGGCTCGATCCCGACCGGGCCGCTCAACCCCCCGTCTCGCCGAGCTGCCGCAGGGCGGCCGAGGTCGCAGGCGCCCGCTCGGGGTCGGCCGCGAGGGCGAGCACGAGCTGTCGCAGGTCCTCGCCGGTGTCGAGGTCGAGCGCCATCGACGGGACGGTCGCGATCCGGCAGCGGACCCCCGCCTCGCGGGCGCGCGCGAGGTGGCGCTCCCGGCTGTCGGGCCCGAAGGCCGGCTCGATCGCGTCCGGCGGGGTGAGGATGAGGCCGTTGGTCCCGGTGCCGTGGCGATCGGGGATCAGCGCGACGCCGGGTGCCTGGGCGTCGAGCTCGCGGTCGAGCTCGAACCCCTCGAGCAGCGGGCAGTCACCGGCGATGAGCGCCACGCACTCGTCGCCGCGGGCGATCGCGTCGGCGACGCCGATCGCGGCCGCCTCGACGTGACCGCGGTCGTCGGGGTCGACGAGGTGCTCGACGCCGGCTTCCTCCGCGACCTCGACCGCCTCCGGCTCTCCGGTGACGACGACGATCCGGTCGAGGAGTCGCGCCTCGTTGAGGCCGAGGAGGACGTCGGCCAACATCGCCCGGGCGAGGGCCGGGCGGTGAGAGGCCGCACCGGTGCCGGAGAGCCGCCGCTTCGCGGCCTCGAAGCGCTTGACCGGGATGATCGCCGTTGCTCGCATCGGCTCAGCTTGCCAGTACCGCGGCGAAGTCGAGCGTCGCCTCGGCGACGCGGCGGCGCCCGGCTTCCCCCTCCATCAGCGTGTCGAGCCTGCACACGGCCAGATCCCCGACGTCGGGGTCCGGTCCCGGGTCGGCGGCGTCGACGATCAGCCCTCCGGCCACGTCCCCGTAGGTCGCCGCGATCCCCGCCGCCGACGGCTCGAGGCCGGCCGCGCGCATGAACGGCTCGGTCGGGCCCTTGACGACGGCTCCCGCCACGAACGGGCTGACGGCCACGACCGGGGCCGGGGAGGCGGCGATCGCCGCCTTCATGCCGGCGACGGCGAGGATCGGGCCGATCGAGATCACCGGGTTCGACGGGCCGATCACGATCGCGTCGGCGCGCTCCAGCGCGGCCGCGGCCTCGGGGCCCACGGCCGCCTCCTCGATCCCGTCGAGGGCGACCGCCTCGATCGCCGTGTCCGCCCCCTCGAGGACGAGGAACTCCTGCAGGCCGCGCCAGCCGGCGGCGGTCCGGACCCGGGTCCGGACCGGCTCATCGCACATCGGCAGGACCGTCGCGCGCGCTCCCAGCGAGCGGGCGAGATCGGCGGCGATCGTCGTCGGACGGTCGCCGCGGTCGAGCCGCCGCCGGCGCTCCAGGCAGGTCGCGAGGTCGCGGTCGGAGAGGCCGAACCACTCCGGCGCGCCGAGCTCGACGAGGCGCTCGAAGACGGTGAAGCCGTCGCCGCGGATCCCCCAGCCGCGCTCCTCGTCGATCTCGCCGCAGAGCCAGTACGTGCAGAGGTCGGGATCGGGGGAGACGTGGACGCCGAGCGCCTCGACGTCGTCGGCGCCGTTGGCGATCACCGTCAACCCGGCTCCGACGATCTCCTGCAGGCCGGCGGCGAGCTTCGCCCCGCCGGTCCCGCCGGCGAGCGCGACGACGTTCATGCCCACGGATCGGCATCGGGCAGGCCGGTGAGCCTGATCCCCGCGTGCGCCTTGTAGCGGACGTTGACCGAGATCAGAAGCGGCGTCAGCTGCTCGGCGAAGCGGGCCGTCTCGAGCGCGCCCGCGTTGACCGCGCGGAGGCCGTCGATCCGCTCGATCAGGCGCGCGACCGGGGCCTTGTCGCGCTTGCGGTCGCCGCAGACGAGGACGTCCTCGTCGAGCCGGGCGTCGGGGTCGGAGAGGGTCGGGGCGCCGACCGTGTGCAGGGCCGAGACGACGGTGACCCCGTCGGGGACCATCTCCTGTGCCTGCTCGGCGGCCGATCCCTGCCAGACGCCGAGCGTCCGCGTCGCCTTGCCGCTGATCGCGGCGGCGAGCGGGACGGTGCAGTCGACGAGCGTCTGCCCCGGCTCGAGCGCGTAGCGCAGGTTGTTGAGGGTCTCCGACTGGGCCCGGAACGGGACGGTGAGGAAGACGATCGGCCCGCGCCCGGCCGCGTCGCCGTTCTCCAGCCCCTCGACGCGCGCGCCCGCCACCTTCTCGCGGACGGCCGCGGCGGCCTGCTCGGCTCGCTTCGCCTCGCGCGACCCGATCACGACCTCGGCCCCGGCCGCGGCCCAGCGCACCGCGAGGCCGTAGCCGAGCGCGCCGGTGCCGCCGAGGATCGGGATCGGCGGGGCCGCCCCGGGCCGCGCCGCCCCGTCTGGTTCCGCTTCGGTGCCCATCGGCGCGAGTCTATGCTGCCTCCCGATGAGCGGACGAGACCCCTCCGAGCCGCCGCGACCGCGCCGCGGCGGGGGCGAGGCCGGGGGCCCGGCGCCGGGCGCCGAGCGGATCGACGAGTTCGAGGTGGCCGGGGCGCTGCTGACCGACGTCGGCGGCACGATCGGGGCCGCCGTCCTCTCGACCCCGGGGATGATCGCGATGATGGAGCGGACGGCCGCCGTGCTCGCCTACGAGTCGCTGCCGGAGGGCAGCGCCACGGTCGGCTTCGAGGTCTGCGTCAGGCACGTGGCCGTGGCCGCCGAGGGCTCGACCTGCATGGCCAGGGCGACGCTGACCGACGTCGTCGACGACCGCAAGCTCTTCTTCGACGTCGAGGTCCGCGAGGGCGATCGGACGATCGGCGTCGGCACCCACCAGCGGCGCGTCATCGCGGTCCCGGTCGCGGGAGGCTGAGGTGACGGCCTACCCCGAGCGCGTGCGGATCCGCGAGGTCGGGCCGCGCGACGGCTTTCAGAACGAGCCGGAGGTGATCGCCACCGCCGACAAGGTGAGGCTGATCGAGCTGCTGATCGCGGCCGGGTTGAAGCGGATCGAGGTGACGTCGTTCGTGCGTCCCGACGTGATCCCGCAGCTCGCCGACGGCGCCGAGGTCCTGGCGTCGCTCGATCGTCCCGACGACGTCGCCTTCTCGGTCCTGGTGCCGAACGAGCGCGGGCTCGAGATCGCGCTTCGCGGCCGCGACGGCTTCGACGAGATCAGCGTCTTCCTGTCGGCCTCGGAGACCCACAACCGCAGGAACGTCAACCGCTCGATCGCCGAGTCGCTCGAGGGGCTCGAGCGGGTCCTGGCGACGGCGGGGGCCGAGGGCCTGCGATGCGAGGGCGTGATCGCCACCAGCTTCGGCTGCCCCTACGAGGGCGAGGTGCAGCCGGGGCGGGTGCTGGAGATCGCCGAGCGGCTCGCCGCCGCGGGCTGCGCGGAGATCGGCTTCGGCGACACGACCGGGATGGCCAACCCGCTCCAGGTCGACGGCTTCTTCGCCGGCATGCGGTCGGCGCTGCGGCCGGGCGGCGAGGGCCCCGAGCTCACCGCCCACTTCCACAACACCCGCGGGCAGGGGATCGCCAACGCCGTCGCGGCGCTCGGCCGCGGCATCGACTCGTTCGAGGCGAGCTTCGGCGAGCTCGGCGGCTGTCCGGTGCCGTCCGGCTCGACCGGCAACGTCGCCACCGAGGACCTCGTCTCGATGCTGCACGAGATGGGGATCGCCACCGGGATCGATCTCGACGGACTGCTCGCCGCCTCGCGCGCGGTCCAGGACGTGCTCGGCCGCCCGCTCGGCTCACACCTGCTGACGGCCGGCCCGATCGACTGGGCCGGGGGCGGGGCTTGATCCGCGCGGCCTTCGCGATCGGGCGGACCACCGACTCCGACCTCGACCTGCAGGCGATCGAGCGCGCGCTCGGCCTGCAGACGATCCGGACGCGGGGCACGATCGGGCGCCTCGCCGCCAAGCACCTCGCCGGCTAGGCTCCGCGGATGCGATCCGACGCCTTCGTCGACGCCGTCCACTCGCTCTCGAAGGAGAAGCTCGAGGCGGCGCTCGATCCCGAGATCAGGTTCTTCAGCCCGGTCACGTTCCGCTCCTACGACGGCCGCGACCTCGTCGTCACGATCCTCACCGAGGGCCCGATGAAGCTCTTCGAGGACTTCGAGTACGTGCACGCGATCGAGGATCCGGGCGAGCCGGTGGCGGCGCTGATCTTCCGAACCAGGGTCGGGGACCGCTGGATGGACGGGCTCGACCTGCTGACGTTCGGGGCCGACGGCCTCGTCACCGAGCTCAAGGTGATGCTGCGGCCGAAGAGCGCCGTCGATGCGATGGCCGCCGCCATGGGTCGCCGCTTCGAGGAGCTCGGCCTGACGGCGCCGGGCGGCTGATCTCCCCGGCCGCGGCGCGGTAGGGTCCGCGACCGCAAGCGAGACCGTCTCGAGGAGAAAATGGCTATCAACAAGGTTGGAGTCGTCGGCGGTGGCCTGATGGGCCACGGGATCGCCCAGATCTGCGCCCAGGCGGGATGGGACGTCGTCCTGCGCGAGGTCGATGACGGCAAGGTGGAGAAGGCCGTCGCGATGATCGACAAGCAGCTCTCCCGCGCCGTCGACCGGGGCCGGATGGAGGGCGCCGCCGCGGACGCGGTCCGCGGCCGGATCGAGGGCACGACCGACTACGGCAGGCTCGCCGACTGCGACCTGGTGATCGAGGCGATCACCGAGGACCTCGGCCTGAAGCTCGAGATGTGGAAGGAGGTCGACCCGATCGTCAAGGACGGCGCCTTCCTCGCCACCAACACCTCCTCGCTCGCGGTGATCGACCAGGCCGCGGTCACGAGCCGCCCCGACCGCTTCCTCGGCCTTCACTTCTTCAACCCGGCGCAGGTGATGCCGCTGCTGGAGGTCGTGCAGACGGTGACCACCTCCGACGAGGCGCTGAAGGTCGGCTTCGAGGTTGGCGAGGTGCTCGGCAAGACCGTCGTCCACGCCAAGGACAAGACGGGGTTCATCGTCAACCGGCTCCTGGTCCCCTACATGCTCGACGCGGTCCGCGCCTACGAGGAGGGCGTCGGATCGATCGAGGAGATCGACGCCGCGATGAAGGCCGGCGCCAACCACCCGATGGGCCCGCTGACCCTGGCCGACTTCGTCGGCCTCGACACGCTGGTCTCGATCGGGGCGGTGATGTTCGACGAGTACCGGGAGCGTCGCTTCGCGGCGCCGCCGACGCTGCGGAAGATGGTCGCCGCCGGCTGGTACGGCCGCAAGTCCGGAAAGGGCTTCTACGACTACTCCGGCGACAAGCCGGTGGCCTCCGAGCTCGGCCTCTAGGAGCGGATCGGCGCCGCCCGCCGCACGGCTGCGGCGGGTATCTATCCTCAACCGATGGCTTCCGATCGAATCGAAGAGCTGAGGACCGTGCGGTTCCCGACCGAGCGCCGCGGCGGCTACGACCGCCGCGCCGTCGATGCCTTCCTCGCCGAGCTCGCCGACTGGCTCGAGACGGGTGGCGAGGACGAGGCCCGGCGCGCGCTCGTGCGGCGGGCGATGGGAGAGGTCGGTGAGCGCACCGGCTCGATCCTGTCGGCGGCGCAGGAGGCCGCCGACCGCCTCGCCGCCGAGGCCGGGGCCGCCGCCGAGCGAGCCCGCGGCGAGGCCGAGCGGGAAGCGGCGAAGGCGCGCGCCGACGCCGAGCGGGACGCGGCGCGGGCGCGCTCCGACGCCGACGCCTACGCGTCCGGGACACGCGCGGGCGCCGACGCATACGCCGCCGAGGCGCGCTCCGACGCCGACGCCTACGCGTCCGGGACCCGCGCCGCCGCCGACGAGCACGCTCGCGTCACCGCCGAGGCCGCCGCGGCGGAGGCGAAGACGATCGCCGAGGGGGCCGAGGCGACGCTCCGCAAGGCGGAGGAGGAGGCGGCCGCGCGGACCCGCGGGATCGAGCAGGAGATCGCCGACCTCGTCCGCAAGCGCCGCGACGTCGTCGCCAACCTGGAGCAGCTCAACGCCGAGATGCGGCTCGCGATCGAGGGCCCGGGCGAGCGCGATCTGGGGCTGCCGAAGCGGGTCGAGGAGGCCGCCGCCCCCGCGCCGGCCGGACGCGACACCGAGATCGCGGAGGGCGAGGAGGAGACCGTCGTCTCGCGGGCCGTCGGGCGCCCGGACCGGGTGCCGGATGCGGAGGCCGCCGCGGATGCCGCAGCCGAGCCCGCCCCCGACGCCGGGCCGGACGCCAGCGGGCCCGCCCAAACCGAGCCCGGCGCCGCGGGTGGCGCCGATACCGAGCCGGACGCCGCCGAGCGCGACCGCCGCCGGCGCTCGGTCGAATCGGTCGATCCGCCGACCGAGGACACGAAGCTGACCGAGCTGCTCTAGCCGGCGGCCGGGGACTGCGAGCCAGGCGAGGCGATGGGCGAGACGGCTGACCGGACCGGTGGAGCGGACCTCGACGCCGCCCGCGAGGCGGCGCTCGCCGGCGGTCCGGAGCGCCACCACGCCAAGACCGCCGAGCAGGGAAAGCTCCCGGTGCGCGAGCGGGTCGCGGCCCTGCTCGACGCCGGCAGCTTCTCCGAGGAGGGGCAGCTCGCCAACTGGGAGGTCGAGGGCCTCGGCGCCGACGGCGTCGTGACCGGGCTCGGCACGATCGGCGGCCGCCGGGTCGCGCTGATGGCCAACGACCCGACCGTCAAGGCCGGGTCCTGGGGCGCGAAGACGGTCGAGAAGATCATTCGCATCCAGGAGCGGGCGCTGAGCCTCGAGCTGCCGATGATCTACCTCGTCGACTCGGCGGGGGCGCGGATCACCGACCAGGTCGAGATGTTCCCGGGCCGCCGCGGCGCCGGCCGGATCTTCCACAACGAGGTGAAGATGTCGGGGCGCGTTCCGCAGGTCTGCGTCCTCTTCGGCCCATCGGCCGCGGGCGGCGCCTACATCCCGGCCTTCTGCGACGTCGTGATCATGCGCGACGGCAACGCCTCGATGTACCTCGGATCGCCGCGGATGGCCGAGATGGTGATCGGCGAGGAGGTGACGCTGGAGGAGATGGGCGGGGCCCGGATGCACACCGGCGTCTCCGGCTGCGGGCATTTCCTCGCCGCCGGGGACGAGGAGGCGATCGCGATCGCCAAGGACTACCTCGCCTTCATGCCGACGAGCTTCCGCGAGGACCCGCCGACCGTCCCGCCGGGCCAGCCCGACCCCGGGGCGCGGCCCTCGACCGTGGTCCCCGGCGACGAGAAGACGCCGTTCGACGTCCGCGACCTGATCGAGGGGGTCTGCGACGCGGGCACCTTCCTCGAGGTCCACGCGCGCTGGGCGAAGGAGCTGGTCGTCGGCTATGCCCGCCTCGACGGCCGCGCGGTCGGCGTCGTCGCGAACCAGCCGAAGCAGAAGGGCGGGGTCCTGTTCGTCGACTCCGCCGACAAGGCGGCCCGGTTCATCAACACCTGCAACGCCTTCAACGTGCCGCTGCTGTTCCTTGCCGACGTGCCCGGCTTCATGATCGGCAAGGCGGTCGAGCGGCAGGGGATCATCCGTCACGGGGCGAAGATGGTCAGCGCCGTCAGCTCGGCCACGGTCCCGAAGGTCTCGGTCGTCGTCCGCAAGGCCTACGGCGCCGGCCTGTACGCGATGGCGGGCCCGGCCTTCGAGCCCGACGCCTGCATCGCCCTGCCGGGCGCGCAGATCGCCGTGATGGGGCCGGAGGCAGCGATCAACGCCGTCTACTACAACCAGATCCAGGCGATCGAGGATGAGGACGAGCGGGCGGCGTTCGTCGCCGCCAAGCGGGCCGAGTACGCGACCGACATCGACATCCTCCACCTCGCCTCCGAGCTCGTCGTCGACTCGGTGATCGAGCCCGACGAGCTGCGGGCCGAGCTGATCCGCCGCTACGCCGAGGCGGCCGGCAAGGACCGCCGCTTCAGCGAGCGCCACAACCCGATCACGCCGGCCTGAGCGGCCGCCGCCATCGGGGCGCCGGTCCCGCCCTCAGCGGTACTCGGGGTTCGGGTGGTCGAAGCGGGCGCCGGCGTCCCACTCGCGCCGCTGGTTGCCGCGGGCGGGGATGCCGCCGGATCGCTTCAGCATCGCCGCGAGGTGCATCAGGTTCCAGGTCATGAAGGTGGTGTTGCGGCGGGTGAACTCGTTCTCGAAGCCGCCGCTGCCCGGATCGGCGTAGCTCGGGCCGGGCCCCGCCTCGCCGATCCAACCGGCGTCCGCCTGCGGCGGGATCACGTAGCCGAGGTGCTGGAGCGAGTAGAGGACGTTCATCGCGACGTGCTTGATCCCGTCCTCGTTGCCGGTCACGAGCACGCCGCCGACGCGGCCGTAGTAGATCCACTGGCCCTGGTCGTTGAGCTCGCCCGAGTAGCCGTAGAGCCGCTCGATCACCCGGGTCGCGAGGCTCGACTTCTCGCCGAGCCAGATCGGGGTGCCGAGCACGAGGATGTCGGCGGCGAGGACCTGCTCCTCGATCGCCGGCCAGTCGTCGCGATCGAAGCCGTGCCCGGTCATGTCCTCGTCGACGCCGGGCGGGATCACGCGGTCGGCGACGCGGATCGTCTCGACGCCGACGCCGTTGGCCTCCATGATCGCGATCGAGTTGTCGATCAGCGCCTGTGTGTTCGAGGGCGCCGCATTCGACGGCTTCAGCGTGCAGTTCAGGAACAGCGCCCGGAGGTCGGAGAAGTCGTTGGAGGCCATCTGCTGCTTCCTTTCGCGACGATCGACGTCGCGATCATCCCACCTCGCGAGCGGGCTCGACGCGCAGGCGCCGGCGCGATGGGTGGAAGGCGGGAGAGGGGGCGATTGCCGGCGTTGCCGGGCCGGGATAAGCTGATCGTGTGGCGAGCGAGCCGGCGATCCGATCGAAGGCGGCCGGGGCCGGTGTCGCGGACGCGCCGCTGGACGAGCTCCAAGTCGCCGACGACGCCCACTGGACGCGCGGGGCGCCCTACGACCTGTTCAAGCGGCTGCGCTCGGAGTGCCCGGTCCACTGGAGCGGCGGGATCGAGCAGTACCCGGAGGAGGAGGGCTTCTGGTCGGTGACGAGAGCCGACGACGTCCACACCGTCAGCCGCGACTGGAGGACCTACTCGTCGGCGAGCGGGATCACGGCGCTTACCCACTCGGTCCTGCCGCTCGAGCTCCAGCAGGCGATGTTCATCGGCATGGACCCGCCGAAGCACGACCGGCTCAAGGCGCTGTTCCAGCGCGGCTTCACGCCGAAGCGGATCGCCGCGCACGAGGGCGCGATCCGGGCGATCACGGTCGACGTCCTCGCCCGGCTCGGCGACCGGGCGAGCTGCGATCTCGTCAGCGACGTCGCCCAGCCGGTCGTCTCGCGCGTGATTCACAGCTTCATGGGGATCCCGCCCGAGGACGACGCCGACTGGGCGCGGCTGATGAACTCGGTCCTCGCCGTCAACGATCCCGACCTCAACCCGGGCGGCCAGCGGGCGATCATGGAGCGCGACGTCCCCGAGATCTTCGCGCGCTGCGGGAGGCTGATCGCCGAGCGGCGCGAGCGGCCGACCGACGACCTGACGAGCATCCTCGTCCACGCCGAGATCGACGGCGAGCGGCTGGAGGAGCACGAGATCGTGATGGGCTTCTTCCTGCTCGTCGCCGCCGGCAACGACTCGACCAAGGCGACCTACTGCAGCGGCATGCGGGCGCTGCTCGAGGATCCCCGGCAGAAGCGGATGCTGCTCGACGATCCCTCGCTGATCCCCGACGCGGTCGAGGAGGCGCTGCGGATGTACCCGGCGTTCGCGCACTTCCGGCGGACCGCGACCGGCGACACCGAGCTCGGTGGCCAGGCGATACGCAAGGGCGACAAGGTGGTGATGTGGTACGTGTCGTCGAACCGCGACGAGGGCCGCTACGACGACGCCGACACCTTCGACCTCACCCGCCGGGCCGAGCATCAGGCGTTCGGCGCCGGCGGCCGGCACTTCTGCCTCGGCACCGCCCTGGCGCGGCTCGAGCTGCGGGTCCTGATCGAGGAGACGCTGAAGCGCTACCCGGAGATCGAGATCGAAGGCGAGCCGCTGTACGCGGAGACGCAGTTCGTCAACCAGCTCAAGACGCTGCCGGTGCGGCTGCGTCCGGCTTGACGACCGGGCCCTTCCGCGCGGGCTCCGGCGGGCGGCGGGCGCGCGGTCGTCTTCAGCCGCCGCGGCTGCCCTCGCCCCGCCCGGGCCGCGGCAGCGGGCGCAGGTCAGGCTCGCCGCCCGACCAGACCTCCAGCGGCGCCGGTGGGGGGTAGGTCGGGGTGCGGTCGCGGTCGTCGGCGCCGGCTCGGCGCATGTGCCTGTACCAGCGGTGGTAGAGCGGCGCCACGGCGACGGTGGCCGCGACCAGGGCAAGCAGGCCCGCGAGGTTCCAGAGGTGGCCCCCGAGCCAGGAGCCGTCGTCGCCGGCCGCCGCCGCGAGGGCGGCGAGCGCGACCGAGAGCCCGATGCTGGCGTAGTAGTCGACCGGAAAGCGCCAGATCCACGCCCGCGGGAACCACCAGACGTTGCCGCGGCGGAAGCGGCCGACCGTGTAGGCGGGATTGAGGACGAACCAGAGGTAGTCCCAGATCACCGCGATCAGGAAGTAGGTGGCGACCGTCCGCAGCTCCGCGGCGAGAGACCAGCCGACTCCGAGCGTGAACGGCAGGTGGAGGACGACGAGCGGGATCGTGAAAGCGAAGACGTGGTAGCCCGTGAGCGGCCGGGTCGCCATCACGAGGCCGTAGAGCCGGCCGGCGCGACCCCGCTTCAGATACCACGTCGGGAGGCGCTCGGCCCAGCCGTAGCCGCCCTCGATCTCGATCTCGATCGCGGCGAGGCCGAACGACCACGCGAACAGGAGGAGGATCGTGCCGGGGTCGAGGTCGGCCGGCATCAGCGAACGGCGGCGACGCGTCCGGGTGCGGTCAGCAGGCGGGGTTCACGGGTCGTCGCGCCGATCGGCGAAGCCTGCCAGGGCACGCGGACGCTCAGGCCGGCGGCGGGCCCTGCGGCCGGCCGGCGGAAGCCGCCGGTCCCGGACCGCCAGCCGCCCGGCCGAGCGGCTTCGCCGCCTCCGGCGCCCCCGCGGGTTCGCGGTCGCGGCCGAGGAGCCGGATCGCGCCGGCGGCGAGGGCGGCGGCCGCCCGGACGGCCGCCCCGTCGACCGTCTCCGGCCGGTCGCCGGGGGTGTGGTGTCCGACGGGCAGGGCGTGACCGGGCTCACGGCAGGTGATCGCGATCGCCCGGAAGCGATGGGCGCGGGCGACGATCGCGGCGGTGATGCGGGCGTCGCGGATCGGCCCCGCCGCGTTCTCGTCCCCGCCGGCCGCCTCGCACGCCGCCGCCAGTCCCGGATCGAGCGGCAGGCTGACCGCGAGGCCGCCGGAGAGCGCGTACCGCGGCGCGCCGCGACCGACCGACTCGAAGGAGACGAAGCGGACCCGCGCGCGGTCGAGGTCCCGACGGTGGGCGCGGAGGAAGGCTCCCATCCCCTCCATCGTCGTCTCGCCGCCGCCGATCAGCAGCAGCTCGACCGCGAGCCCCCGGGGCGGGTCGGCGCCGAGCAGGCGGATCGTCTCGAGCGCGGCGGCGACGCCGGAGGCGTTGGCGTTGGCGCCGGGAGCGGCCGGGGAGAGGGCGATCTCGCCGAGCGCGAAGCTCGCGCCCACGAGGATCAGGGTCGGGACGAGCTGGACGTAGTCGAGCCAGCTCGCCTCGAGCCCGGCCATGCGGGCGCCGATCGGCAAGAGCAGCAGGGCGATCGACCAGAACCAGATCCGCGTCGGCGCGGCGACGACGCCGAGCCGGCGCGCGGCCGCATCGAGCAGGCGCATCGGCGCGGGGTTGTAGACGGCGCCGGTCCGGGGCGCGTCGACGTTCGCGCAGACGATCACGCGGTCGGCGTCCGCGTCGGCGCCGGGCCCGCGCGCGAGCAGGTTCTGCGACGCCCGGCGGAAGAGCAGGCGGCGGAGCAGGTGGGCGCGACCGGAGAGGTCGAGGTAGGCGGAGGTGGCCGCCGTGAGCACGAGCGCGAACCCGACCACCGGCGCGCCGGCGGCGACGATGCTGCCGGCGATCGCGAGCAGGCAGTGGAGCATGTGCGCCAGCGCCCATTGCGGGTGGACCCAGGAGGGCTCGACCGCGACCCGCATCCCGGCCGCCTCGAGCTCGGCCGCGAGCGCGTTCGTGAGCCGCCGCTCGGCGTCGGTGCCGGCGAGCCGCCGCTCGTACCCGCAGATCGCACCGATGCGCTCGCCGATCGCGCTCATGCGGGCAGCATTACCGAGTTCGCGTCCGGCCAGCCCGCCGTGGCCGCGCGGCCGTCGCCCCCGGCGCGAGATCGCGTCCCCTCGGACCGCGGTCAGCCGTCGAGCTTCGAGATCACGCAGCGTCCGAAGGCGACCCAGTCCGGCAGGTAGATCGACAGCGGGTCGTCCGGGTCGATCCCGTACGCCTCCGCGAACGCCGCCCGGGACTCGGGCGTGTGCCCGCGCTCGGCCCGGCACTCGCGCGCGGCGCGCAGGAACGCGCGGAGCTCGTCCAGCCAATGGTCCCTGAGGCCGGCGGCGACGCACCGGCCGAAGGCGTCGTTGCTCCCGGGCCGGGAGCGGTAGGAATCCCTGAACGCCTCGCGCGAGCGGCCGCTCCGGCCGCGCTCGGCCCGGCAGCGGCCGCCGGCGTCGGCGGCCACGGCGCCGGCCTCGGGCCGCTCACGGCGGACGCATGCCGGCATCCCGCCCGCGCCGAAGGCCGCGGCGAAGGCCTCGCCGTCGGCCCGGGCGAGCCTCCCGCACTCCTGCTTGGCGGCCCGCTCGGCGCCGGGCGGCGGGCTCGCCGCGGCGGCGGCGGCGCCGGTCAGGGTGACGGCCAGCAGCACGGCGAGGGGGACCGGGAGCTTCTTCATCGTGGGGGGATCTCCAGGATCGGTGGGTGGGTGCCAGTCCCCATCGGCGGCCGGGAGGGGGTCACCACGATGCGGCCCCCGGGCTGGACGTTTGACCGAGGCGCCCGCGGGCGCCCGGTCGGCCCGCCGGTGTCCGGCGCCCGCCCCGACTACCCTGCCCTCGAGCCCCCGTAGCTCAGCTGGATAGAGCGCCGGCCTTCTAAGCCGGATGTCGCAGGTTCGAATCCTGCCGGGGGTGCTGTGTCGGTGGGGCTTGTGTCCGTCCCGGAATTTTGGTGTAATGACGTTCTAATGAACGCGGCGACGGGCTACCGGCTCGGGAAGCGGGCGGTGACGCGGGAGCGGACCCGGCGGCGGATCCTCGAGGCCGCCGAGCGCCTCTACCTCGGACGCTGGTACGACGACGTCAGCCTTCGCTCGGTCGCGGCGGAGGCCGGCGTCGCGCTGCAGACGGTCGTCAACCACTTCGGATCGAAGGGGGCCCTGCTGGTCGCGGTCGCGGAGAGCGTCGGCGAGCGGATCGATCGCAGGCGCGACGAGGTCGGCCCCGGCGACGCGGCCGCCGGCGTCGCGATGCTCGTCGACGAGTACGAGGAGGTCGGCGACGGGATCGTCCGCATGATCGCGCTGGAGGGGCGCGTCGAGGAGCTGTCGCCGCTGCTCGCCCACGGGCGGGCGGTGCATCGCCGCTGGGTCGAGCGGGTCTTCGCCGACGCGCTGTCGGCTGCGCGGGGAGCGGAGCGGGAACGGCGAGCCGTGATGCTGATCGCCGCCACCGACGTGCTCACCTGGAAGATCCTCCGCCGCGAGCAGCGGCTGGGCCGCGCCGCCGCCGAGGAGGCCATGCGCGAGTCGGTCCTGGCGCTGCTCGACCGGTTCGGGAGCCGGCCGTGAGCAGGCTGCTTCTGACCCTCTGGGACGGGGGCGGCAACTCGCCGCCGGTCCTCGGCGTCGCCGCGGCGCTCGCCCGTCGCGGCCACGATGTTCGCGTGCTCGCCGACCGGAGCCTCGGCGCGGCCGTCGACGCCTCGGGGGCCCTCCACGTTCCGTGGCGGGCGGCCCCGCAGCGGGCATCGTCCGACCCGCGCTCCGAGTTCGTACGCGACTTCGAGCCGCGGACTCCGCTCGGCGCGAGCGCCAGGCTTCGCGACCGCCTGATCGTCGGCGCCGCGCCCGCCTTCGCGGCGGACACGCTCGCGGAGATCCGCCGCGAGCCGGTCGACGCGGTGATCTCCGAGGTCCTCCTGATCGGATCGCAGATCGCGGCTGTGGCGTCCGGAGCGCCGAACGTCACCCTGGTCCCGAACGTCTACCCCGGCGAGGTCCCCGGGGTCCCGCCCTTCGGCCTCGGCCTGCAGCCCCGCTCCGACCGGCTCGGGCGGGCCCGTGATCGGCTCGCCTCGGCGCTCGGGCGGCGGCTCTGGGACAAGCGGCTCGATGACATGAACCGGCTTCTCGCCGAGTACGGGCAGCCGCCGGCGCCGTCGCTGTTCGAGATGCTCGAGCGGCCCGACCGGGTCCTGGTGCTGACGTCGGCCGCCTTCGAGTTCGGCGGCGGCCGGCGGACGCCGGCCAACGTCCGCTATTGCGGGCCCCGCCTCGACGATCCCGCCTGGGCGGGCGGGTGGGACGAGCCCGAGGGCGGCGCCCCGCTGGTCCTGGTCTCGCTGAGCACGACCACCCAGGGCCAGGACGGGATGATCCGTCGCATCGTCCGGGCGCTGGGCCGGATCGAGGCTCGCGGGCTGGTGACGACGGGCCCGAGCTTCGACGCCGAGGGGGTCGAGCGCCCGGCCAACGTGACGATCGTTCCCTCGGCGCCGCACTCGGCAGTCCTCCCGCACGCCGACGCGGTAGTCACCCACGCCGGTCACGGCACCGTGATCAAGGCGCTGGCCCGGGGCGTCCCGCTCCTCTGCCTCCCGGTGGGACGCGATCAGCCCGACACGGCCGCCCGGGTCGTCGCGGCCGGGGCCGGCCTGCGGCTGCGACCCGGCGCGAGCGCCCGGGCGATCGCGGGCGCGCTCGGGGCGATCCTCGCCGATCCGGGCTTCCGCGTGGCCGCGGAGCGACTGGCGGTCGCGATCGCCGCCGACGGCGAGCGCGACCGGGCCGTGGAGGAGATCGAGGCGGTCGCCGCCGGGGCGGGGACCGCGCAGCCCGCCGGGGCGGGCTGAAGCGGGCGCACGGGCCTTCGCGCCCGCCGCCCCCGGGCGCTCGTCGCGCTCGGGGCGTCACCCCGCTCGGCTACGGTGGCCCCGTGGACCGCTGCCCAGGAGCGAGCGGAGGGGGGAGTTGACCGAGCCCGCCGGGATCCCGCTGGGGGCTGCGGTCCACCACGCGACGCTGGGCGTGCCGACCGCAACCGCGGAGCAGACCGCGGCGGAGGCCCGCGACGCCCTCGTCGGCACGAGCTTCGAGTCGGCGCGCCAGCTCGTCGTCCTCGATGCCGCCGGCGTGGCGGTCGGCCTCGTCGCCCTCGAGTCGGTGCTCGCCGCTCCCGCCGATCGCCGGCTCGGCGAGGTCATGCGCCGCGAGCTGCCGACGGTCACCTTCGAGACCGACGAGGAGATCGCCGCCCACGCGATCGTCGAGTCGGGGGCCGGATGCCTGGTGGTCACCGCCGCCGACGGCCGCTTCGGCGGATTGATCCTCCCCGAGCAGATGCTGCCGGTGCTGCTCGCCGAGCACGACCGCGACCTCGCCCGGCTCGGCGGCAGCCTGCCGGGCCCCCGGCAGGCGCGGGGCGCCGCCCAGGAGCGGATCGTCCGCCGGCTCTGGCACCGGCTGCCCTGGCCTCTGCTCGGGCTCGTCGGGGCGATGGTCTCGGCGGTGCTGATGGGTGCGTTCGACGAGCGCCTCGATGCGAACGTGCTGATCGCCCTGTTCGTTCCCGCGGTCGTCTACATGGCGGCCGCGGTCGGCACCCAGACCGAGACGCTCCTGATCCGGGCCCTGGCGGTCGGCGTCAGCGTTCGCGCGATCGCCCTCCGCGAGGTCGTGACCGGCGTCATCATCGGGATCGCGGTCGGCGCGGTCTTCTTCGCCTTCGCCGCGATCGGGTGGGGCGACACCGAGATCGCGCTCGCCGTCGGGATCTCCCTGATCGCGAGCTGCACGATCGCCACCGGCGTCGCGATGCTGCTGCCGACCCTGTTCGTCCGCCTCTCGATCGATCCCGCCTTCGGATCGGGCCCGCTGGCGACCGTTATCCAGGACCTGCTCTCGATCCTCGCCTACTTCACCGTCGTGATCGCCATCGCCGGCTGAGCTAGATTGGAGCCAGCGCGGTGGGCGTAGCTCAGCTGGTAGAGCTCCTGGTTGTGGTCCAGGCGGTCGCGGGTTCGAGTCCCGTCGCTCACCCCTCGCGGCCGGGCTACCCGTGCGGCGGGTGGAGGGCCAGGGCGGGCGCCTCCCAGGGGGTCGTCGAGCGGATCCGGCAGGCGCCCGGCGGGAGGGTGGCGCGGATGCGCTCCTCCGCGTCCCCGGGGGTGTCGGCGTCGAGCACGGCCAGCATCTCGTGCCCGATCCGGTCGCCCTCGGGATCGGCGTAGATCGGGGCGAACGTCGGGCCCATCGTCGGGATGTTGGCCTCGTGCAGCTTCGACCGCACCAGGTCGAGGCCATCCCCCGTCAACAGCACCTGGAATCTCGGCATCTCCGTCCCCAAGGTAGCGGCGGCCGGCGCAGGTGGCCGGATCTTTGCGGGAACTACCTAGGCGTGGGGCGGCGCCGTTCAGTACGCGCCCAGCGCGAGGCGCCGGCGGAGGTCCTCGATCGCCTGCCGGCCGGCCGCCGCATCGCCCCGGCCGGAGGCGCCGGCGCGTACGGTCGCCGGCGTCGGCGGCTTCTCGGCCGTGAACAGCCAGGTCTCGAAGAGGTCGTCGAGCCGCGCGCCCGACTCGGCTTCGGCGATCCGGATGAACTGCCCGGTCGTACCGTGGCCGCCGGCGCGGTCGCGCGCCCAGCGTTCGACGATCGCCCCGAAGTCGCGGTCGCCGACCTCGCGGCGCAGCGCCTCCAGCGTCATCGCCCCGCGCGCGTAGACGGCGTCGCTGAACATCTCCTCGGGGCCGGGGTCGCCGACCTCGACCGACCAGATCGGGTCGTCCGCGGGGAGGCCGGCGAGCAGGGCATCGAAGAGTTGCTCCGGCCCGAGGCCGCCGTGAGCGCCGACCCAGAGGTACTCGTAGTAGGTCGCGAAGCCCTCGTTGAGCCAGATGTCGCGCCAGCGACGCAGCGCGATGTCGTCCCCGAACCACTGGTGGGCGAGCTCGTGGGCGACGACGTAGTCGCCGTTTGCGGGCTGGAAGCTGTTGTCGAGCCAGAAGATCGCCGCGTAGATCGGCCGCGTCTGGGTCTCGAGCGCGAACAGGATCGGGCGCTCGGGGTCGACGATCGCGCCGACCGTGTCGAATGGGTAGGGGCGCCCGATCTCCGTCGCGAGGAAGTCGAGGATCGCGCCCTGCTTCGCCAGCGAGGAGTCGATCTCGGTGCGGTGCGCGCCGGTGATGGTCGAGTCGACGGCGTCGTAGACGGGCAGCCCGTCGGCTGTGCGCCAGCGGCGCGCGTCCCAGTCGCCGACGCCGAGCACCGTCAGGTAGGAGGCCATCGGGGCGTCGGCCTGCCAGCGCCACACCGTCCACCCGGGCTGCCCGGGCTCCGTGCCTTTCGGCTTCCCGTTGGCGACGACCCCGTAGCTGTCGGGCACCTCGATCTCGAAGTCGTACGCGGCCTTGTCGCCGGGATGGTCATTGACCGGGAACCAGGTCGCGGCCGACTCCGGCTGGCCGGTGGCGACGGCGCCGTCGCCGGTCGGCGTGAAGCCGATCGGAACGCCGGTCACGAGGTCCCTGAACTCGACAGGGACGCCGCCGTAGCGCACGGTCAGCGCAAACCGCTTGCCCCGCTTCAGCGGCCGCCGCGGGCTCACGGTCAGCTCTTGCCCGTGGCGACTCCAGCGGGCCTTCTCGTTGCGGACCCGGATCCGCTTGATCGCGAACCCGAGCAGGTCGAGGTTGAGGCTGCAGAGCGTCCCGGTCGCCCGTGCCCGCAGCTTCGCGCGACCGCGGAGGTTGCCGTTGGCGGGGTTGTAGGCGACGTCGAGGTCGTAGCGGCCGACGTCGTAGCCGCCGTTGCCGTAGCCCGGGAAGTAGGGGTCGCCGGCCCCCGCCGCCCCGGCGGCGCAGCCATCTCCGGCCGCCTCGGCGGTCGATGCCCAGGCGGCGCCGGCGACCAGCGCCACGACGAGCATGAGCGCCGATCTGGCCTTCCCGACGGCGAATGCCGTTCGGGTCACGTCTCCACCATCTCCCTCGCCTCCCCCGACTGCGTGTAGCCGGACGCAGGACCGGGCAATCGTAACAGAGATCACATGAGCGACGGATCGCCGGCCGGCCGGCCGGCGGTCAGCGGTGGACAGCCGCCGCCGGCTCGGCGGGGACGTCGATCAGGTGCAGGAACGGGACCCGCAGCCGCGCCCGCAGCTGCCGGGCGGCCCCGGAGGAGCGGGTGCCGGGGTGATCGACGAGGACGACCTGGGTCGCCGGGTAGCTGCGGAGCTGGTCGTCGACCGCCTGGACCGGATCCTCGTCGCCGATCCTGGCGGTGGCGTCGATGCCCGCCTTGGCGAGCGCGGCGAGGGTCAGGACGAGGCAGCGCTGGGCCTGGCGCTCGCCCCGCTCGGTGTCGGAGGCCCAGCGCTCCACGAAGCGCGGGCGGTTCGGAGCGAGGACGAGGACCTCGGCCGCGGCCGGCGAGCGGTGTCCCCCGCCTTGGGCCACGGTGACGAGGCGGTCGATCGCGACGGGGCCCTCGAGCGGCTCGTTCGCCACAACGAGCAGATGCGGGCGGCCGTCGTGGGCCGGCGGCGGCTCGATCGGCAGGCGCGGGGCCAGGCGGATCGCCATCACGACCAGCAGGCCGGCGGCCAGCGAGCCCATCGCCATCGCGAGCCCGGGGCCGCCGAAGTAGGCGCCGGCGACCATCGAGAGCGTGATCGCGGCGATCATCAGCGGCACCTTCCAGGCCGCGAGGACGTATCCCTGATCGCCGTCTTCGCCGGTTTCGCCTGCCTGGCCCATGCCCGATCGAGGTTAGCGCGACCGCCTTCCCTGGTGGCCGGGGAGGGCCGCAGGTAAGAACCGCGGTCGTGCCGTCGCCAAGCGGGCATGAGATCGATCGAAGCCGTTGCGAATGCGAACCTGGTCATCCCGCCGGAGCGCGGGAGCCCGAACGGCGATGGGCCGGCCCCCGCCCCGGCCGCGGCCGGGGCGGTGGACCGTCGCCGCGCCGAGGCGGCCGCCGCGGAGCTGCTCGCGGCCCTCGCGGTCGACGTCGATCGCGACGGCCTGCGCGAGACGCCGCGGCGGATCGTCGACGTCTACGCGGAGCTGCTCTCGCCGCAGCCGTTTCACCCGACGACGTTCGCCAACGACGGCGGCTACGACGAGCTCGTCGTGGCGCGCTCGATCCCCTTCCACTCGCTTTGCGAGCACCACCTGCTGCCGTTCGCCGGGGTTGCCCACGTCGGGTATCTGCCCGGTGAGCGGATCGTCGGCCTCTCGAAGCTCGCGCGGGTCGTCGACCACTTCTCGCGCTCGCTGCAGGTCCAGGAGCGGCTGACGACCGAGATCGCGCGCTGGATCGAGGCCGAGCTCGAGCCGCGCGGGGTCGGCGTCGTCCTCGAGGCCGAGCACGCCTGCATGTCACTGCGCGGGGTCGCCAAGCCCGGTGCGACGACGGTGACTTCCGCCCTGTTCGGGGTATTGCGAGACGACCAGCGAACTCGAGGCGAGTTCCTTTCACTGACGAGGAGGCAGGATCGATGAGCAAGGAGCGACACGTGATCGTCGGCGGCGGGCTCGCCGGCGCGAAGGCGGCGGAGGCGCTGCGCGCCGAGGGCCACGAGGGCGAGATCGTCCTGATCGGGGCCGAGGACGAGCTCCCCTACGAGCGGCCGCCGCTGTCGAAGGACTACCTGCGCGGCGAGTCGTCGCGCGACGACGCCCGCGTCCATCCCGAGGGCTTCTACGAGGAGCAGGAGATCGAGCTGCGGATCGCGACGTCCGTGACCGCGATCGACCCGGGCGCGCGCGAGGTCGAGCTCGACGGCGGCGAGCGGCTCGGCTGGGACAGGCTCCTGCTCGCGACCGGCTCGGAGCCGCGGCGCCTGCCGCTGCCCGGCGCCGACCTCGACGGCGTCCACCACCTGCGCGATCTCGGCGACTCCGACGCGATCTCCGCCCGGCTCGAGCCGGGCGCACGGCTGGTCGTGGTCGGCGCCGGCTGGATCGGCTCCGAGGTCGCCGCGTCGGCCCGGCAGAAGGGAGCCGAGGTCGAGGTCGTCGAGCGGGCGCCGCGTCCGCTTGAGCACGTCCTCGGCGCCGAGGCCTCCGACTTCTACGCCGCCGTCCACCGCGAGCACGGGGTGGTCCTGCGCACGGGCGCCGCGCTCGAGCGCTTCGAGGGCACCGGGCGCGTCGAGGGCGTCCTGCTCGGCGACGGCACCCGGATCGACTGCGACGCGGTCGTCGTCGGCGTCGGCATCGTGCCCCGCACTGGGCTCGCCGAGGAGGCGGGTCTCGAGGTCGAGAACGGCGTCGTCACCGATGAGCGCCTGGCGACGAGCGCCGAGGGGGTCTTCGCCTGCGGCGACGTCGCCAACGCCCACCATCCCTTCTACGGGCGCCGGCTGCGGGTCGAGCACTGGGCGAACGCGCTGCACCAGCCCGAGGTCGCGGCCCGGGCGATGCTCGGCAAGGAGGCGAGCTACGACCGCGTCCCCTACTTCTTCTCCGACCAGTACGACGTCGGCATGGAGTACGCGGGCTACGCCACCGAGTGGGACCGGATCGCGTTCCGCGGCGACCCGGGCGGCGGCGAGTTCATCGCCTTCTGGCTCCGCGACGGGCGCGTCGTCGCCGGCATGAACGTCAACGTCTGGGACGTGACCGATCCGATCCAGGAGCTGATCCGCTCCCGGAAGCGGGTCGACGCCGACCGGCTGGTCGATCCCGGCGTCCCGCTCGAGCGCTTGCTGGAGCGGTCGGACGGGTAGGGCGGGGCGCCCCCGGACGGAGGGACGGGATGGTGGCCGCGGCGGCAATCGACGAGGCGGCCCCGGAGGCTCCGCCACCGCGGCTCGCGCTGGTCGAGGGGGCTATCCTCGTCGGGTGGCCGATCCTGGTCTCGACGGGACCGAGACGAGAGCGCCGGCGCGGGAGGACCCCCCGTCGAGCTGGTGGGTCGAGGCGCTGGGCTCGACCGGACCCGAGCGCGAGCCGGCGGTCGCCCGTCTGCACGAGCTGATGCTGCGGGCCGCCCGCCACGAGCTCGGTCGCCGGCGGGCGGCCCTCGCCCACGTCCGCGGCGAGGAGCTCGAGGACCTCGCCGTCCAGGCGGCCGACGACGCGACCGTGGCCGTTCTCGCCAAGCTCGACTCCTTCCGCGGCGCCAGCCGGTTCACCACCTGGGCGTACAAGTTCGCGCTGCTCGAGGCCGGCGTGCGGCTGCGACGGCGCGCCTGGCAGGAGCGCGAGGTCGTGCTCGATCCCGACGGCTGGGGCGGGTTCGCGAGCGGCGACGGGAGCGTCCAGGCGGCGCTCGAGCGGGCGGAGCTGCTCGACCGCCTGAAGGCGGCGGTCGAGGAGGTCCTGACCCCCCATCAGCGGCGGGTCTTCGTCGCGCTCGCGCTAAACGAGGTCCCGATCGACGTTCTCTCGGAGCGCCTCGGCTCGACCCGCGGCGCCCTCTACAAGACGCTTCACGACGCCCGCCGCAAGCTCCGGGGCGCGCTCGCCGCCGACGGGCTGACCGAGCCCGTCGCGGAGCCGGGAGCGGTCCGATGACCATGCCCGGCCCGAGTCGCGACGAGGAGATCGTCGAGCGCCTGCTCGGTCCCGCCACCCCCGAGGTGAGCTGCGAGCGCTGCTTCGAGGTCCTCGACGAGTACGTGGAGCTCGAGCTGGCCGGCGAGGACGCCGCGGCGCTGATGACCGGCCTGCGCGCCCACCTCGACGGCTGCCCGGCCTGCCGCGAGGATCACGCGAGCCTCCGTGACCTCGTCGCCGCGGACGCCGGCGAATGATCGAGCTCGTCCGCGGCGACATCACCGAGCAGCGGGTCGACGCGATCGTCAACGCCGCCAATCCCGATCTCGCCCATGGCGGCGGCGTCGCGGCCGCGATCGCGCGGGCGGCGGGGCCGGATCTGGCGCGGGAGTCGGCGGCCCATCCCCCCGTCCCCATCGGATCCGCCGCGGCGACGACCGCCGGGGACCTGCCGGCCCGGTGGGTGATCCACGCCGTCGGGCCGGTCTGGCGGGGCGGCGGCGAGGGCGAGCCGGAGCTGCTCGCGTCCGCCTACCGCGCCGCACTCGCCACCGCCGCCCGCCTCGGCGCCTCCTCGATCGCCTTCCCGTCGATCTCGACCGGGATCTACGGCTATCCGATCGAGGCCGCGGCCGGCGTCGCGATCGCGACCCTCGCGGCGTTCAGCGCCGAGGCCGGCGCGCCGGCGACGATCCGCGTATGCCTCTTCAGCGCCGCCGACCTCGCCGCCTACGAGCGGGCGATCGCGGCCGGCCGCTGAGCGGCGGCGGGCCGTGCCGGATCGCTGCCGGGTTCGTCGCGACGGTCTTCGCCGCCGGCGCCAACGCCCGGATCCTGCTCGTCGAGATCCTCCGCTAGGAGCCCGCCGCAACCGGTGGCAGCGACCGCAGGCCGACGGCGGCGTCGAGGAAGTCGCGCTCGACGCGGATCACGGTCCCCTCCGCCCAGCTCGGCGAGAGCAGGGCCGGGAGCGCGCCGGCGAGGACGGCGAGCCGCCCGCCCGGTCCCGGCCAGGGCCGGCGCCCGGTGCGCGCCGCGCAGCCCCGATAGTGGAGGTCGGTGAAGAGCAGCATCAGGACGGCCGCGGTCCGGATCGTCGCGGTGCGCCCGAGGTCGAGCCGGTCGAACAGCCGCCTGTAGGCGCCGGCGCGGCCGAGCGCCATCCGCATGTAGTCCTCGCGGACGGCGCGGACGGCGGCCTCGGCCTCGGGGCCCGCCGGCGCCGCGCCGAGATGGGGCTCGAGCGCCGGGTGGTAGGCGATGCCGCGGGCGAGGTCGGCCTCGATGTCGCGGGTGATGTTGGCGAGCTGGATCATCTCGCTAGCCTCGAGCGCATCGGCGCGGGCGTCGGCCGGGCAGTCCCCGTCGCCGATCAGCTCGATCGCGAAGACCGCCGGGTGTCCGATCACGCTGCGGCAGTAACGACCGAGCTGCTCCTCGCCCGAGAGGACGCCGCCCTGCCGCGCGAAAGCCTCGCTCGCCCAGACCATGCCCGCCGCCATCGATGCCACGAGCCGACCGATCCGCGCGCGGACCTCCGGCCCGAGCGTGGCGTAGACGGCGTCGACGAGGGCGCAGCGCTCGATCAGCAGCAGGTGGACCCTGTCGCGGTCGTCGCGCGCGAGGCCGGCGCCGATCGGCGCCGGCGCCGGCATCGGGTCGCACCCGAAGCGCGCCGCGAAGCCCCGCAGGCCGGCGACGCGGGCCGCCGGGTCGGCGGACAGGTCCTCGTAGGTGTCGAGCATCCGGCAGTAGAGGTAGGCGACGGCCGCCGCCCGGGCCTGCTCGCGCGGAAGCACGACGATGCTGGCGGCGAAGCTGCGGGCGGCGTGGGGGAGGACGCGCCAGACGAACCGCTCCGGGCGGCGCTCGGCGGCGAGCGCGGCGAGGTCGGGCCGGCGGCGGTCGGCGGCGAGCCCCCTCACAAGCAGCACCGGGCCGAGCGATAGCAGCGGTCGCATCGCTCCCGACGGTAGCCGACTAGCGCCGATCCAGGTAACGCCTGCCCTGCTTGCGGACCAGCGCGATCAGGTCGCCGAGGGCGACGTTCACGTCGAGCAGGTGCAGGCCCCAGGCCGGGGTCGGGGAGGGGTTGAGGACCGGGGCGCCGGCGACCGGCGAGATCATCAGCACGTCGGCCCCGTTGGTCCTCACGCAGGCCCCGCGGTAGCGGTCGGCGGGCACCAGCCACGGGGTGTCCGCGGTCGGCGCCGGCCCGCCGTAGATGATCGAGATCCCGGCGCCGAGCGTGCCCGGGAAGGGCTCGCTGCGGGCGATCGTCCGCAGGCGCCTCCCGCCTCCCGCGAGCCCCGCCGGGTTCGTGCAGGCGACCCGATAGTCGCTCGGGTCGGCTCCCCCCGGGAGCGTGACGAGGGCGCCGTCGGCGCGCCCGAAGGCGGCGTCGCCCGGCGGCGTCTGACCGAAGGTCGAGAACGCGACCACGCAGCGGATCTGGCCGGCGCTCCCGCAGAGCGGCGTCCGCCGGAAGCTGCCGCCGACGCGCTCGCCCCTGGGGACGACGACGTTGCCGCCGAGCAGCAGTGCCGAGACCAGCCTGCGGCGCTGGGCACGCTTGCGCTCGATCACGGATCGCAACAGCCGGCTCAGCATCCCGGTCCCCTGCGAGTGGCCGATCAGGACGACGCCGCGGCCGTCGTTGTAGCGGCGCAGGTAGGTGCGCCAGGCGGCGAGCACGTCGCCGTAGGCGATCTCGACCGCCTCGGGACCGAGCTCGCCGCCGAAGATCGCCGCCAGCGTGAGCTGACGGTAGACGGGGGCGTAGACGCGGCAGGTCTCCGAGAAGCGGGCCGCCTGGTACTCGGCGATCGCGGTCTGCTGCGGATCGATGCGCCGGTTCGCGTTCTCGGTCGGCTGCTCGGAGACCGTCGGGTAGACGTAGAAGCAGTCGAGCTTCGGGCGGCGGGCGTTCCTCGGCTCCTCGACGGTCGAGGAGCCGTCGCCGGCGAACACCGTCGTCTTCAGGCTGCCCATGCAGGGGTTGGGCCGTTCGCCCGGCTTGCAGAGCCACTTCGTCCTCGCCGCCGCCCCGGTCGGCGCCGCCACCGCGACGGCGATCGAAGCAGCGGCCGCGAGGAGTGCGAGCGCGAGCGTCGCCCGCCGCACGCCGAGGCCCCCTCCGATCGCTCCCCGCATCCCGTTCAAGGTCCGCCTCCGAATCTCCGCCTCCGTCCGGCTCTCGTCCGGCTCCGGTCGCGGCCAAGCCTAGCGGCCCGCTCGTCACCACCGCTCCGCCTCGGGCCGGCGATCTCACGAAACGGCGCCGCCGGGCGTTGCAAGGATGGACGCGATGGCGGAGGCATCGACACCGACTCCCTTCCAGGCGCTGATCGACGCGCACGCCGGCGCCGTGGCGGTGTTCCTGCGCGGGATCGTGCCCGCCGACGACGTCGACGACGTCCTCCAGGAGACGCTGGTCGCCGCGCTCGGCGCATACCCACGCTTCGACGGCGCCAACCCGCGCGCGTGGCTGCTGACGATCGCCCGCCGCAAGGCGGTCGACGAGCACCGCTCGCGGGCCCGGCGCCCCGACCGCCTGGCCGAGCCGGACGCGGTCGCGGCCGCCGGCGGCCGCGACCAGCGCGGCGGCGAGCTCTGGAGCCGGGTCGCGGCGCTGCCCCCGAAGCAGCGCGCGGCCATCGTCCTCCGCTTCGCCCTCGACCTCCGCTACCGCGAGGTCGGCGCGGCGCTCGGCTGCTCGGAGGAGGCGGCGCGCCGCAACGTCCACGAGGGGGTGCGCACGCTGCGCGCCGCCGAGGCGGATGCACGCCTGACCGCGACCAGCGAGGAGAGCCCGCGATGAATGCCGATCCGAAGCCCGGGAAGATGTCCGACGCCGAGCTCGGCGCCGCCGCCCGCGCAGCGACCGCCGGCGGGCTCGACCTCGGCGCGCTCAGCGCCGCCGTCGCCGAGCGCGCCGCCGCCGACGGGATCCTCGACCTCGCCTACTCCCGGGTCGACTCACCGCTCGGCGATCTGCTTGCGGCGAGCACGCCCGCCGGGCTCGTCCACCTCGGATACCCGAACCGGCCGCTCGACGAGCAGCTCGGCGCCCTCGCGGAGCGGATCTCGCCCCGGATCGTCGAATCGCCGCGGCGCCTCGACGAGGTCCGCCGCGAGCTCGACGAGTACTTCGCCGGCCGCCGCCGGCGGTTCGGGCTGGCGCTCGACTGGCGGCTCAGCGGCGGCTTCGTCCGGCGGGTGCTGAAGGAGACGGCGCGGATCCCGTTCGGGGAGACGAGGACCTACGGCGAGGTGGCGACGGCGGCCGGCAGCCCGCGGGCGTTCCGTGCGGCCGGCAGCGCCCTCGGGGCGAACCCGATCCCGATCGTCGTCCCCTGCCATCGCGTCCTCCGCAGCGGCGGTGGACTCGGCGGCTACGGCGGCGGGCTCGACGTCAAGCGTGAGCTGCTCGCGCTCGAGGGCGTCCTCGAGCTCAGCAAGGGGACGTCTCCGGACCCGGGGCGACGACCTCGAAGGCGTCACCGGGGATCGCCTTGAGCTGGTTCAGGTCCTGGTCGTCCCAGCGGCGGTCGGTCGAGCCGGTGATGTACCAGTTCGACCCGTTGTCGGCGACGATCAGCCCGTACCGCTTCAGCGCCGTCGCGATCACCCGTGCGTCGCCGGTCAGCCCCGAGATGTCGTAGCTCGCGGCGAGCCGCAGGCGCAGGCCCATCGGCGGCCGGTGGGGGTGGCAGGAGTCGGAGGCGTGATGGGTGGCGGGGGGGACGTAGCCGCGCCTCGTGCGCTCGAACGTGACCCGGATCGCGTGGTCGACCACCCCCGAGCGCACCTCCTCGTAGGTGACCAGCCCCGGGTAGATCGGCAGCCCCGCCGCGTCGGCCGAGGTCCAGCCGCCGGGGCGCTGGCCGGCGAGCGGCGCGCCGAGGTCGAAGACGGCGCCGGAGTCGGCGGCCCAGGCGTTGCGGGCGCCGCCGAGCTCGCGAGCCCGGTAGAGCTCGAACAGGTGGCAGCTTCCACCCGGCTCGCGGGGCCGGCGCAGGATGAGGACGTGCCGGTCGCCGTCGCTGCGGCGGCCGCCTTCAACCGGGGCCCCGGGCGGCACCGGGTAGGGGCCGGCGTCGCTCTCGTCGCCGTATGCGCGGAAGCGGACCGGGACCGCCGGCTGGTCGCCGGGGACGACCGCGAACGGGATCCCGTAGCCGGGGTTCGAGCCGAAGTCGGGGTGCAGGAAGTCGCCGCCGTCGGCGCCGATCCGGTCGATGATCTGCTCCGAGTCGGCGGCGAGCGGAGCCGCCGAGACGTCGCGGTTGAACCCGTCGCCGGGCGGGAAGGCCTCACAGCCGGGGTCGGGGTGCGGACCGTTGAAGGGGGCGAGCAGCGTCGCCGTGCGGGCGATGTTGCTCCACGGGCCGCAGCCGCGGCGACGGCAGGGCGCGACCTGCGCCTCGTGGACGGTTCCGCGGGCGAGCCCGCCCAGCCGCGCGCGTCTGCCGCGGGTGCGGTCGCGCGCCCATCCGCCGCCCGCCTCCCGGTGCCGGATCGCCCAGCGGCGGGCTTCGGGCCCGTCCCAGCGCAGGACGATCGCGTCCGTCCCGACCGCGGCGACGCGAAGCTTCGCGGCATCGGGGCGGGCGCCCGCCGACGCCGAGGCCGCCAGGACGAACGACGCCGAGGCCGCCAGGACGAACGACGCCGAGGCCGCCAGGACGAACGACGCCGAGGCCGCCAGGACGAACGCCGCGACCAGCGCCCCTCCGCGCCGTGCAACGCCGTTCGATCGGACCGTCGCCACACTCGCAGGATCGACCGGCGGCGCGGCCGCCTTGAGGGCGGTCTGCACTAGCCTGACCGGGAGGATGATCGCCGTCGCCGACCTCGATTCGATCCTCGCCGAGTGGCTGCCGCCGCTGTCGCTGATCGCGATCGCGACGGCCTACGCGATCAGGTTGATCCACCTCGCCGACGCCGGCCGGCCGGTGCCCCGTTGGCGCCAGGGCTTCTTCGCCGGCGGCCTCGCCGCGCTCGCGGTCGCCTACGTCTCGCCGGTCGACGACCTCTCCGACGAGCTTCTGAGCTGGCACATGGTCCAGCACCTGCTGATCATGGACGTCGCGGCCATCTGCTTCGTCCTCGGGCTCACCGGGCCGCTGCTGCAGCCGCTGCTGGCGATGCGCGGGTTCCGCTGGCTGCGCCACCTCGCCAACCCGATCGTCGCGCTCGCCGCCTGGACCGTGCTGCTCTACCTCTGGCACATCCCGGCGCTGTACGAGGCGGCCACGTTCGACAGCGATCTCGTCCACGCGCTCCAGCACCTCAGCTTCTTCTTCGCGGGCATCGCCTTCTGGATGTCGCTGCTGGGGCCGCTGCCGAAGCCCGCCTGGTTCAGCGGCGCCGCCAGCGCCGGCTTCGTGTTCGCCGTGCGGCTGATCGGCGCCGTCCTCGCCAACGTCCTGATGTGGTCGGGCTCGGTGATCTACTCGCGCTATGCCCCGGAGGAGGCGGCGCACGGCGTCTCCGGGCTCAGCGACCAGGGGACCGCGGGCGTGGTGATGATGGCGGAGAGCACCGTGATCACGGTCGCGATCCTGGCTTGGCTGGTCCTGCGCTGGGCCAAGCACGACACCGAGCGCCAGGAGCTGCTCGACCTCGCCGCCGCCCGCGGGGTCGAGCTCGACCCGGCCCGCGCCCAGCGCGCCGTCGACGCCGGCCAGGGGGAGCGGTTGCGGGAGCGGATCGAGTCGGGCTCGCTCGGCTCGGGAGCGAGCGGACGCGCTTGAGCCGGATCCGCTTCCTCTACGCGCTCGTCTTCGTCGTCGGCACCGGCTCGCTCGGGGCCGAGATCGCCGTCGCCCGCCTGATGGCGCCGTTCTTCGGCGCCTCGACGATCGTCTGGGCGAACACGATCGGGGTCGTCCTCGTCGCGCTCTCGCTCGGCTACTGGCTCGGCGGCCGCCTCGCCGACCGCGATCCGTCGCTCGCCGGCCTCTGCAAGATGGTCCTCGCGGCCGCGATCCTGCTCGCCGCGGTCCCGTTCGTGGCCCGGCCGTTCTTCGACATCTCGGTCGAGGCGCTGGACTCGATCTCGGCCGGCGCCTTCGCCGGGTCGCTGCTCGCCGTCCTCGCCCTCGTCGCGGTCCCGGTGCTGATGCTCGGAGCCGCCTCGCCCTACGCCCTCCGGCTCGCCGTCCCCGACGTCGAGCACGCGGGCCGGACCGCCGGCCGGCTCTACGCGATCTCGACCGCCGGCTCGCTGGCGGGCACGATGCTCTCGTCGTTGCTCTTGATCCCGGTGGTCGGCACGCAGCGGACCTTCCTCGCCTTCGCCCTGGCGATCGCCCTCGCCGCGGTCGCCGGCCTCGGCTGGCGCTTCGCGCCCGTCGCCGCCGCGATCGCCGCCGCGATCGCGATCCCGGTCGGCACCGTCAAGGGCTCCGAGGACGGCGCGGTGATCTACGAGACCGAGACCGAGACCCAGTACGCGCAGGTCGTCGAGGAGCCGGACGGAGACCGCGTCCTGCAGCTCAACGAGGGACAGGCGATCCACTCGCTGTACAAGCCCGGCTCCTATCTCACCGGCCGCTACTGGGACGGGCTGATCGTGCTCCCGTTCGCGGCGCTCGAGCGCCCGCCCGAGCGGGTCGCGATCCTCGGCAACGCGGCCGGGACGGCGGCCCGGATGTACGGGCACTACTTCCCTTCGGCGCGGGTCGACGGGGTCGAGATCGACGGCGAGCTGACCGAGATCGGCCGCCGCTTCTTCGACCTCGCGGGGCCGGACCTGCACACCCACACCGCCGACGCCCGGCCGTGGCTTCGGCGCTCCGACGGCGACTACGACGTGATCGTCGTCGATGCCTACCGGCAGCCTTACATCCCCTTCTACCTGGCCACGAGCGAGTTCTTCGACCTCGTCCGCGAGAAGCTCGCGCCGGGCGGGGCGGTCGTCGTCAACATCGGCCATCCCGAGGGCAACGACGACCTCGAGCGGGCTGTCGCGGCGACGATGGCGACCGCGTTTTCGACCGTGATCCGCGATCCGCTCGAGGACTCGAACACGCTGCTGCTCGGCAGCGAGGCGCCGGCCTCGCCCGAGCGCCTGCTGGCCGCGATCGGCGGCCTTCCCGGCGAGCTCGGGAACCTCGCCGCGATCGAGTCGCAGCGGATCGGGCCGATGCTGGCCGGAGGCCCGGTCTACAGCGACGACCGGGCGCCGGTCGAGTGGCTGATCGACAAGTCGATCCTGAGCTACGCGAGCGACCGGTAGCCGCGCGGCGGCCCGGGCGCACCGATCCCGGCGACCTCGCCGGCTCGACGACCCTCCGGCGCCGTCGGCCGCGGGGAGGAGGGGCGCACGCCGCCCCGAATCGGGAAGCCGGAGGAGCACCGTGATCGTCGACTGCGCCCAGTACAGCGGCGGCGTCCGCCAGGATGCCGGCCCGCTCGACGTCGAGACCGCCGCCGAGCGGGCGCGCGGCGGCGACGGCTTCGTCTGGCTCGGGCTGCACGAGCCCAGCGTCGGCGAGCTCGATCGGGTCGGGCGCGCGTTCGGCCTCCACGAGCTCGCGCTCGAGGACGCCTCCAGCAAGCACCAGCGGCCGAAGCTCGAGGACTACGACGGCTCCTACTTCGTCGTCCTCAAGACCGCCCATTACGACGACGAGCGCGAGGAGGTCGATTTCGGCGAGATCAACCTGTTCCTCGGCCGCGGCTACGTGATCGCCGTCCGCCACGGGCGCGCCAGCGCGCTCGCCCTGGCCCGCGAGCGGCTCGAGCGGCGCCCCGATCTCGTCGCCGTCGGTCCCGCGGCGGCCGCCTGGGCGATCCTCGACAAGGTCGTCGACGACTACGAGCCGGTCACGGCGGGGATCGAGAACGACATCCTCGAGGTCGAGGACGAGGTCTTCGCCACCCGCGACGTCGATGCGACCCGGCGGATCTACTTCCTGCGCCGCGAGGTGATCGAGTTCCACCGCGCGGTTCAGCCCCTGATCGGGCCGCTCGAGGCGCTCGAGGGCGGCCTCGTCGTCGAGCTCGACGAGCAGATCCGCCGCTACTTCCGCGACGTCGCCGACCACGCCCGCCGGATCGACGAGCAGCTGCAGGATCAGCGCGAGCTCCTGACCGGCGTGCTCGACTCGAACCTGGCGCTGATCACGCTGCGCCAGAACGAGGTCGTGCGGGTGATCTCCGCCTGGGCGGCGATCGTCGCCGTGCCGACGTTCATCGCCAGCGTCTACGGGATGAACTTCGAGCACATGCCCGAGCTCCGCTCCGAGGCCGGCTACCCGCTGGCACTGCTCGTGATGGCCGTCGCCGTCGCCGTCATCTACGGCTTCTTCAAGCGGATCAGGTGGCTCTGAGGCTCACCGGCCGGATGGCCGCGACGGCCGCGAGCGGCGCAGCGTCCCGAGGAGCGCCGCCGCGAGGTCGGCGCAGAAGGCAACGCCGCGCCCGAGCGGGCCGCTGACGGCTCGGGCCAGTGCCCGGTCGCGGGCGCTCACCCGGTCGCGACGAGGTCGCGCCCGGGCTCGACCCCCCAGCGCTCGCCGGCGGCGACGAGGTCGGGGCTGAGCGGCCAGGCGTCGGCCCGCACCTCGCCCTCGTGGCGGGGATTCGCCCCCTTCAGGGCCATCGAGCCGGTGTTGTCGCCGATCCGGCGGATCGCGGCGACGTCGGCCGGGTCGAGCCCGACCTCGGGCAGGGCGGCGAGCTCGGCGCGCTTCTCCTCGATCGGCCGGGCGCCGGGGCCGGCCTCCTGGATCAGCGTCGGGACGACGCAGCGGACCGCGGGGTGGGCGAGGTTCCAGCGGCAGGCGAGCTGCAGGGGCGTCAACCGGTGGCGCTCGGCGAGCGGCCGCATCGCGTCGATCTTCGCGTTGCCGGCCTCGATCCAGCCGGCCGGGCGGAAGCGCCGGTGATCGCGCGGCGGCAGGTCGTCGATCGCGGTCACGTCCCCCCAGAAGAGCCCGCCGTAGTCGACGACCCTGGTGATCACTGAGACGTCGTGGGCGGCGGCGGCGTCGAGGACGAGCTCGCCCGGCCACGGTTCGAGCGGGTTGAGGATCACCATCGCCCAGTCGATCCGCTCGCCGAAGCGGTCGAAGCAGTCGAGCAGGTCGAGGGTGAACCCGTTCGCCGGCCCCGGGGCGACGCCGATCGCGGCGGCGAGACCCTCCTCGCGCAGCGCCGCCATCGCGTCCCAGACCGTCTCCGAGGAGTACCCGGTCCGGTCGGGGTTGTGCAGCAGCAGCAGGTCGAGGCGGTCTTGGTCGAGCCGCTCGAGGCTGCGCTCGGTCGCCGAGCGCAGGTAGTCGGCGTAGCCGTCGGGGCCGCGCAGAGCCGGATCGGTGAAGCGCGGGAAGCCCTTCGATCCGGCTCGCTCACCCGCGTAGAAGTCGTGGCCGACGGCGCCGACCAGCGAGAAGCTCGAGCGATCGACCCCGGCGAGCGCGCGGCCCAGCATCCGGTCGGCCTCGCCCTGGCCGTAGGTGTCGGCGCTGATCACGGTGTCGATGCCGCCGCCCGGGCGGAGCACGGCTTCGAGCCGCTCCGGCTCGACCTCGGCTCCGAACCCCATGAAGCGGCCGCCGCTCCAGGTGCCGGCGGCGGTGTGGCCGGGCGGGCGCCCCTCGCTTCCGTTCGCGCTCATCGCCCCGAACGGTAGTCGCTCGCCGCCCCGGGCGGCCGGCGGGGGCCAGCCGGCCTGCGCCCGCCACCTGCGGGCGTGGCGGCTTGCCGCCCCGGGCGGCCTGCGTCGCCGGCCGGCGACGGGAGCGGCGGGGATGCCGGCGCTTGCCCGCGGCCCGAAGCCGTCTAAGGTTCCCGCCCCGATGGCAGCGCGGAAAGCCAAGCCCGAAGCGGCCGCGATCGAGACCGAGGTCACCGAGCTCGGTGGCTCGCGGGTGCGGATCGCCGCGACCGTGCCCGCGGCCGAGGTCGAGGCGCGGCTGCAGGCGGCGGCATCCGGCTTCGCCCGCGAGATGAAGGTGCCGGGGTTCCGCAAGGGCAAGGTGCCGCCGCGGCTCGCCCTGCAGCGGATCGGCCGTGAGGCGGTGATGGAGGAGGCGCTCCGCGAGGGGCTTCCCGGGTGGTACGAGCGGGCGCTGATCGGCTCCGGCACCTCACCGGTCGGCGACCCCGAGCTCGACATGCCCGAGCCGCCCGCCGAGGGCGAGGCGCTCGCGTTCACGATCGAGGTCGGAGTCCGGCCGGCCGCCGAGCTCGGCGAGTACAAGGGGATCGAGGTCGGACGGGCCGAGCCCGAGGTGCCTGCCGAGGCGATCGACGCCGAGGTCGAGCGGATGCGCGAGAGCCTCGCGGCGCTCGATCCGGTCGAGCGCGCGGCCGCCGAGGGCGACTTCCTGCTGATCGACTACGCGGGCACGATCGACGGCGAGCCGTTCGAGGGCGGCAGCGCGACCGACTTCCTGCTCGAGCTCGGCTCCGAGACGCTGATCGAGGGGTTCAACGAGCAGCTCGCCGGCAGCTCGGCGGGTACGGCGCGGACCGTGGCGGTGACCTTTCCCGACGACTACGGGGCCGAGCAGCTCGCCGGCAGGGACGCCAGCTTCGAGGTCGCGGTCAAGGAGGTGCGGGAGAAGCGCCTGCCCGCGCTCGACGACGACTTCGCGGCCGACAACACCGACTTCGACAGCCTGGCCGCCCTTCGGGATGACATCGAGGCCCGGCTCTCGGGGCAGGCCGAGCACCGGATCGAGCACCAGTACCACGACGCCGCGATCGACGCCGCCGTCGCCAACGCCACCGTCGACGTCCCCGAGGAGATCGTCGAGGCGCGCGCGGTCGAGATCTGGGAGGGGTTCGAGCGCTCGCTGCGGCAGCGGGGCATGGACCCCGACGCCTACCTGCAGATCCAGGGAAGGGATCGCGACGAGGCGATCGCCGATGCCCGCGGAGATGCCGAGGCCGGGCTCAAGCGCGAGGCCGTCCTCGCCGCCGTGGCCGCGGCCGAGGCGATCGAGGTCGGCGAGGACGAGCTGCTCGAGGCGCTCGCGCCCCCGGCCGGCCGGAAGGGCAAGCCGGAGAAGCTCCTGAAGCGGATCCGCTCCGACGGTCGCGAGCCGCTGCTCGTCGAGGAGATCCGGATGCGGAAGGCGGCGGAGCTGATCGTGACCGAGGCGAAGCCGATCCCGATGGACCGGGCCGAGGCTCGCGAGAAGCTCTGGACCCCCGAGAGCGGGGAGCGGGCCGGGACCGCCGCCGGGGAGCTCTGGACCCCCGGCGACGACTGAGCCCGGCCACCCCCGGGACCCGTCAGATCGAGGTCTTGAACTTCTGCTTCGAGACCTTGCAGGTCTTGCCGTTCACCTCGAACTCGTTCGTGCTGATCTTGCCGTTGACGGCCTTGCCGTGGCGCTTGGTGTGACCCTTGAGCTTGATCTCGAGGCCGATCGAGCTGTCGCTGAGCGTGATCTTGAACTCTCCGTCGTGGAGCGGGATCGGGGACAGCGACTCGTAGTCGTAGCGCTTGATCGTGTCGTTGCAGCGCGTGATCACGTCCTTCGCCTTGAAGCCCTTGACCTGCGTCGGCTCACCGCCCTTGACCTTGACGCGCAGCTTCACCTCCGAGCCCTTGTCGCCGACGATCTGGCCGGCCTGCTTGTAGGTCTTCGAGCCGGCCAGGGCGCTCCCGGCGAGCAGGAGCGAAGCGGCCGCGAGCAGCGCGACCGCGACGGTTGCGGTTCTCTTCATCGTGATCCTTCCTGGGCGGTACGAGCCGGCCCGATCTCTGAGCCCGTAACTCACGAACGGCGCCGCGGTTGCGCTCGGCGTGCGAACGGCTGGACGAGGCGGCCACGCTACCAGGGTGGGCCGCGCCGGACGCCGGATGGCCCGCCCCGGCGCTTCTATAGACTGCCGCGCCTGATGAGCCCGATGGTCCCGATGGTGGTCGAGCAGACCTCGCGCGGCGAGCGCGCGTTCGACATCTACTCGCGCCTGCTGAACGAGCGGATCATCTTCCTCGGCACGCCCGTCACCGACGACATCGCCAACCTGATCGTCGCCCAGCTCATCCACCTCGAGTCCGAGGACCCCGACAAGGACATCTCGATGTACATCAACTCGCCGGGCGGCAACGTCTACGCCGGCCTCGCGATCTACGACACGATGCAGTACATCAAGCCCGACGTGCAGACGATCTGCGTCGGGATCGCGATGAGCATGGGGGCGCTGCTGCTCAGTGGCGGCACCGCCGGCAAGCGGATGGCGACGCCGAACTCGAAGATCCTGATCCACCAGGTCTCGGGCGGCTTCCAGGGCCAGGCGACCGACATCGAGATCCACGCGAAGGAGATCATCGACATTCGCCGCCGCCTCGACGAGATCATCGCCAAGCACACCGGCCAGGACATCGAGCGGGTCAAGAAGGACACCGAGCGCGACTACTTCATGAGCGCCGAGGAGGCGGTCGACTACAGCATCGTCGACCGCGTCATCGAGAGCCGTTGAGAGGCGCCGGGACGCGGCGCGGCCCGAAGGCGCCGGCCGCCTCCCGATCGAACGCCGCCGCCTCGGTCGCTTCCCTGGCCCGCTCCGCCCTGGCGCCGCTCGGCCTCATCCCGGCGCTGCTCGCGGTCGCCGTGGCCACCGCTCCGGCGGCGGCGAGGACGATCGACGTCCACCCGCGCGGGTCGGCCTCCCACCCGCTGCAGCGGGCGATCAACCGGGCGAGCCCCGGCGACCGGATCAGGGTTCACCACGGGCGCTACCGCGAGTCCGTCGTGGTACCGAAGCGGCTCGAGATCTTCGCCGCCCGCGACGAGCGGCGGCCGGTGATCGACGCCCGCTGCCGCGCCAGCGTCGTCATCGACGTCGAGGCGAATCGCGTCTCCCTCGACGGCCTCGAGGTCATCGGCTCCGCCGACGCCTTCACCGTCAACTTCGTCAACATCGGCAGCGGCCGCGTCAACGACCTGCGGCTGGCCAACACCTGCGGGGAGGCGCTCTACGGGGTCAACGTCTACGGCAAGGGCGCGATCCGGATCACCAACAACCACGCCCGCGGCTACCGCGACGCCGGCTACTACGTCGGCAGCATCGGCTCGACCGGGCAGGGCTCCCTGCTGATCCGCGGCAACACCGCGAGCGGCAACAATCGCGGCGTCATCGTCGAGGACTCGGCCGGGGTCGACATCCGCGTCGTCGACAACGTCCTGAACCGGAACGGGATCGGCGGCGAGGGGATCCCGAGCGGGATCTTCGTCCACAACTCCGACGGGATGCTGTTCACGGGCAACAGGGCCGACGACAACGGCGTCTACGGGATCCACGTCGATGCCACATCGGACGGCAACGTCCTCCGCGGCAACCGCGCCGCCGGCAACGGGACGGCCGACTTCTTCGACGAGGGCGCCGGCACCTGCGGGTCCGGGAACTCATTTCCGCTGCCGGCCTGCTGACCGCGTCGGTCCGCGGCCGGGCTGCAGGACCGCGACCCCATGCAGGGACGCGCGTCCCGGAGGAGTAGTTGGGCCTTGTTCGCGCCGCCGTGGGTTTCGTAACCTTGGCGGCGCGGGTTTCCCATCCACCTCGAAGGCGAAGGAAAGAAGCCCTGGCACGCCCAACCGACTCGAACGAGCAGCTCCTCTGCAGCTTCTGCGGGAAGTCGCAGCGGCAGGTGAAGAAGCTGATCGCCGGCCCCGGCGTCTACATCTGCGACGAGTGCATCGACCTCTGCAACGAGATCATCGACGAGGAGCTCACCGCGGCTCCCAGCTTCGAGCTCGACGCGCTGCCGAAGCCACGTGAGATCAACGAGATCCTGAACGAGTACGTGGTCGGCCAGGACGCCGCCAAGCGGGCGCTCGCGGTCGCCGTCTACAACCACTACAAGCGGGTCCAGATGGCGGCCGAGGAGGGCGGCGAGCAGACCGAGCTGCAGAAGTCGAACATCCTCCTGCTCGGCCCGACCGGCTGCGGCAAGACGCTGCTCGCGCAGACCCTGGCGCGGATCCTCAACGTCCCGTTCGCGATCGCCGACGCGACCGCGCTGACCGAGGCCGGCTACGTCGGCGAGGACGTCGAGAACATCCTGCTGAAGCTGATCCAGGCGGCCGACTACGACGTCAAGAAGGCCGAGACGGGGATCATCTACATCGACGAGATCGACAAGATCACCCGCAAGGCCGACAACCCGTCGATCACCCGCGACGTCTCCGGCGAGGGCGTCCAGCAGGCGCTGCTGAAGATCCTCGAGGGCACTACCGCCTCGGTCCCGCCGCAGGGCGGGCGCAAGCATCCCCACCAGGAGTTCCTGACCGTCGACACGACCAACATCCTGTTCATCTGCGGCGGCTCGTTCGCGGAGCTCGACAAGGTGATCGAGAAGCGGATCGGCTCGAACGGGATCGGCTTCGGCTCCGCGATCGTCAGCAAGGAGGACCGCGAGATCGGCGAGCTGTTCGAGCAGGTCCTGCCCGAGGACCTGATGGAGTTCGGCCTGATCCCCGAGTTCATCGGCCGCCTGCCGGTGCTCGCCGCGATCAGCCAGCTCAGCCGCGAGGACCTGATCACGATCCTGACCGAGCCGAAGAACGCGCTGACGAAGCAGTTCCAGCGCCTGTTCGACTTCGACGACATCGACCTCGTCTTCGCCCCCGACTCGCTCGAGGCGATCGCCGACCGCGCGATCGAGCGCGAGACCGGCGCCCGCGGGCTGCGCTCGATCATCGAGGAGACGCTGCTCGACGTCCAGTTCGAGCTGCCCTCCCGCCGCGACGTCAAGAAGTGCGTCGTCACCCGCGAGACGATCGAGAAGGGCCTCGCCCCGACGCTGGTCACCCAGGCCGTCCCCGAGCCCGACGGGCCGGTCGAGGACGTCGGCGAGGAGAGCGCCTAGCGGTCACAGCTTCGGCGCGCTTTCGGCGCCGGGAAGTTGCACCGAGGGCACCACGCGCGCGCCGGCCGCTGCCAGGCTGGCCGCATGGCCGAACAATGCAGGAAAAGGGGCGCAGTACGCCCACGATCGTGCGTTCTTCGCGCCGATTGGGACCGGCTGATCGTGGAGCTGGCGCACAGGCAGGCGGGCAGGGTCAGCCGCGAGCAGCTCCTCGCCGCCGGCGTCTCGCGCGACGGCATCAAGGCCCGGCTCCGAACCGGCCGGCTGCTCCGCGTCCATCCCGGCGTCTACGCCCTCGACGACCGCCGCGACGCCCGCGCTCGGCACTGGGCGGCGCTGCTGGCGCTCGGCGGGGACGGCGCGATCAGCCACTCTCGGCCGCGGCCGAGCACCGGACCCTCCGGCACGCGCCGATCGTCGTCGACGTCACCACCTCCCGCCGCGTCGAGAGCCGCGACGGGGTCCGGGTCCACACCCGGATCCTCGAACCGGCCTCGCTCACCACGATCGACGGCCTCGCGGTCACCTCGCCTGCCCAGACCCTCTTCGACCTGGCGACGGTGCTCGGAACGCCGGCGCTGACCAAGGTCGCCAACGAGGCCTTCGTCCGGCGGCTGGTCACGGTCGACGACCTCCACGCCACGCTCGAGCGGAACCGGCGGCGCAAGGGGTCGGGCGGGTTCCGGCGGATGCTCGCCCGAATCGATCCCGATGGCCGGACGATCCGCTCGCCGCTCGAGGCCCGGCTCAGCGCGTTCCTCCGCGACCGCGGGTTTCCGCCCTGGGAGTCGAACGCCCGGATCCGGATCGGCGACGAGGCGATCGTCCCCGACGTCCTCTGGCGGCAGCAGCGCGTCGTCGTCGAGGCCGACGGCCGCGATCCCCACCTGGCGCCGCTGACCTTCGCCTCCGACCGCCGCCGCGATCGGCGGCTTCGGGCCGAGGGATGGGAGCCCGTCCGGATCACGACGGTCGACCTCGCCGACCGGCCCGACGAGCTCGACGCCGACCTGCGCGCGCTGCTCGGGCTTCGGCCGCAGCAGCCGGCCAACTCAACGTCCTCGGTCGGGGCGCCTGCCGCCGAATAACCTTGGCCCCGATGGATGCCGACCGCCGCGCGAAGCTCGAGCAGACGACCCGCTACGACCCGGGCGAGGTCGAGGGACGCGTCTACGAGCGCTGGCGGGAGGGCGGGCACTTCACGCCGGAGCCGGCCGGGACGGCGGCCGAGAACTACTCGATCGCGATCCCGCCGCCGAACGTGACCGGATCGCTGCACATGGGGCACGGCCTCAACAACACGATCCAGGACACGCTCGTCCGCAAGCACCGGATGATGGGCGAGCGGGTGAAGTGGATCATCGGCACCGACCACGCCGGGATCGCGACCCAGTCGGTGGTCGAGAAGGAGCTGCGGGCGGCGGGGATCGACCGCCACGAGCTCGGCCGCGAGGCCTTCGTCGAGCGGGTCTGGGAGTGGCGCGAGCGCTACGGCGGGCGGATCATCGAGCAGCTGCAGCGCCTCGGCGCCTCCGGCGACTTCGCGAACGAGCGCTTCACGCTCGACGAGGGCTACGTCGCGGCCGTCCACAAGGTCTTCGTCGCGCTCCACGAGAAGGGGCTGATCTACCGCGACAACTACATGGTCAACTGGGACCCGGGCTCGCACTCGGCGATCAGCGACCTCGAGGTCGAGAACCGCGAGGTCGAAGACACCCTGTACTCGATCGACTACCCGGTCGAGGGCTCCGAGCGGGTCCTGACGGTCGCCACCGTGCGGCCGGAGACGATGCTCGCCGACACCGCCGTCGCCGTGAACCCCGGCGACGGGCGCTACGCCGACCTGGTCGGCGGCCGCTGCGTCCTGCCGCTGGTCGGCCGGCGGCTGCCGATCATCGCCGACGAGCACGTCGACGTCGACTTCGGCACCGGGGCGCTCAAGATCACCCCCGGCCACGACCCCAACGACTTCGAGATCGGCCGCCGGCACGGCCTCGAGGAGATCTCGGTGATCGGCGAGGACGGCCGGTTGACCGAGGAGGCGGGCGCCGCCTACGCGGGGCTGACCGCGGCGGAGGCGCAGCAGCGGGTCGTCGCCGACCTCCGCGCCGCCGGCGCGCTCGGCGGCGAGGAGCCCTACGTCCACTCGGTCCCCTTCTCGCACCGCTCCGGCGAGCGGATCGAGCCGCTGATCAGCCTCCAGTGGTTCTGCCGGATGGACGAGCTCGCGGCGCCGGCGATCGAGGTCGTCCGCGACGGCCGGATCCGCTTCACCCCGGAGCGATGGGGCCGGGTCTACCTCGATTGGATGGAGAGCATCAGGCCCTGGTGCGTCTCACGCCAGCTCTGGTGGGGCCACCGGCTGCCGGTCTGGTACTGCGACCGCTGCGGAGCGACGATCGTCGCCGAGCGCGAGCCGGAGGGGGGGCAATGCGGGTCGTGCGGGGGCGAGCTGCGGCGCGACGAGGACGTCCTCGACACCTGGTTCAGCTCGGCGTTGTGGCCGTTCGCCGCCCTCGGCTGGCCCGAGGACACCCCCGATCTGCGCGCCTTCTACCCGACCGACGTGCTTTCGACCGCGCGCGACATCATCTACCTCTGGGTCGCGCGGATGATCATGACCTCGCTCGAGCTCCTCGACGAGATCCCGTTCACCGACGTATACATCCACTCGGTGATCCAGGCGCCGGACGGGCGGCGGATGTCGAAGAGCCTCGGCACCGGGATCGACCCGCTCGAGCTGATCGACTCGCACGGCGCCGACGCGCTCCGCTTCGGCTTGCTGGCGATGTCATCGAGCCAGGACGTCCGCTTCTCCGGGGCGAAGGTCCAGCAGGGGCGCGACCTCGCCAACAAGCTCTGGAACGCCTCGCGCCTGATCCTGCTGAACGCGGGCGACGCAACCCCGGAACCGGCGACCAATACCGTCGAGGACCGCTGGATCCTGTCGCGGCTCGAGCGCACCGTCGAGCTGGTCGGCGAGCGGCTCGACGGCTTCGACTTCTCCCACGCGGCGCTCGAGCTCTACCGGTTCGTCTACTCAGATCTCTGCGACTGGTACCTCGAGATCGTCAAGCCGCGCCTCTACGACGGCGCGGCGGCGGGGGACGTGAGCGCCGCGTCGAACCTGCTGCACGTGCTCGGACGGACGCTGGCGCTCGCCCATCCGCTGATGCCGTTCGTCACCGAGGAGATCTGGGGCTACATGCCGGAGCGGGCCTCGGAGCTGATCGTCGCCCCCTACCCGGAGCCCGAGCGGGAGCGCTTCGACGACGCCGCCGAGGCGGAGGTGGCGGATGCGATCGAGCTGACCCGGGCGCTGCGGCGCTGGCGCGAGCTCGCCGGCGTCGCGCCGGGATCGGCGCTGCGGGCGCGCGCCACCGGGGAGGTCCACTCGCTCGTCCTCCGCCTCGCCCGGCTCGAGCTCGACGGCGACGCCGCCGGCGCCGAGGCGGTCGCCGCGGTCGGATCGATCGACATCCTCCCCTCGGACGACCTCGACCCTGACGCCGTCGCGGCGCGGATCGAGGAGCTCCGCGAGCGGCTCCGGGCCGAGGTCGCGCGGGCCGAGGGCAAGCTCGCCAACGAGGGCTTCACCGCCAACGCCCCGGCCGACGTCGTCGCCGGCGAGCGCGAGAAGCTCGCCCGCTACCGGGGCGAGCTCGAGGAGCTCGGCTGACCGACCCGGAGCAGTTCCTCGCCGGCCTCGAGCCGGTCGGCTGGCGCTTCGGGCTCGAGCGGATGCGGGCCCTGTGTGAGGCGCTGGAGTGGCCGCAGCGCCGCTACCGGACCCTGCACGTGGTCGGCACGAACGGCAAGTCGTCGGTGACGACGATGGCCGCGGCCCTGCTCTCCGGGGCCGGGCTCGGGGTCGGGGCCTGCCTCTCCCCGCACGTCAACCGCTGGGCGGAGCGGACGCGGATCGGGGGCGCCGAGATCGGGTCCGACGCCTTCGCCGCCGCCGTCGAGCGGGTCGCGGCGGCGATCGCCGCCGTCGAGCCGGGACTCGCCGGCGGGGAGCGGATCACCCAGTTCGAGGCGGCGATCGCGGTCTCGTTCGTCGCCTTCGCCGACGCGGATGTCGACGTCGCGGTGGTCGAGGCCGGCCTCGGAGGGCGCCTCGACGCGACCAACGTGATCGATTCCACCGCCACCGCGCTCACCTCCGTCGGGCTCGACCACGTCCGGTTCCTCGGCCCGACCGTCCTCGACATCGCCGCCGAGAAGCTGGCGGTCCTGCGCGAGGGCACGACGCTCGTCACCGGCCGGCTCGAGCCCGAGGTGGCCAGGCTCGCGGCCGCGACCGCCGCCGAGCGGCACGCCGAGCTGATCGTCGCCCCGTCCTTGCCGGCGGCGCCGGCGTGGATGGTCCCGTTCCTGGCCCGCGACGCCGCCGTCGCCGTCGCCTTGGCCACGACCGTGACCGGCGGTCTCGCCGACGCCCCGATCGCCTCCGCTCTCGCCGCCGCGCGGCTCCCGGGGCGCGCCGAGATCCTCGCCGGCGACCCGCCCTGGGTCGCCGACGCCGCCCACAACGAGGCCGGCGCCGAGGCTCTCGCCGAGGCGTTGCCGGCGCTCGCAGCGGGCCGCCCCATCGTCGCCTGCCTGTCGCTTCTCGCCGACAAGGACGCCACCGCGATCGCGGCGGCGCTGGCGCCGCGGATCGACCGCTGCGTCTGCACGGCCGCCGATCCGGGCCCGGCGATGGGTCGGCCCGGCTCGTCGGCGCTGGCGGCGGGCGAGCTGGCGCGGGCGGTCGCCGCGAGCGGGGTCGAGTGCGAGGCGCTCCCCGACCCCGCCGCCGCCGTCGCCCGCACCGCCGAGCTCGCCCGCGATCGCGGCGGCGTGGCGCTCGCGGCCGGATCGCACTACCTTCTGCGTTACGTATGGAGCGCGAGGCGCGATCGGAGCTGCTCTCGATGATGGGGCTGGTGGCCGCGGTGGTCGCCGTCGTCATCCTCGTCTTCTTCGGCCTCGGCTACCTGTTCGGGCGTCTCTTCCTCTGACGCGGATCGCCCGGAGCGGCCCGGGCGCCCCGGTGACGGCTGGCGTTCCGGGTACACTGCCGCCGCTCAGATGCCCGTTGCGCTGTTCGGAATCGAAGACGGCTCCCTCAATCTCGCCGTCAACCTGCTGCTGCTCGTCCTCGTCGTCCTCTGGCTCTCGCTCGTCTACTGGACCTTCGCGGACGCCCGGCGCCGGATCGCCGACCCGGTCCTGATCGGGACCGCGACGATCGCGTCGCTGATCCCGTTCGTCGGCACGGTCGTCTACACGATCCTGCGGCCGCCCGAGTTCCTCGCCGACGCTCGCGAGCGCGAGATCGAGACGCAGGCCTCGGAGCTGCGGATGCGCCATCTGATGGCGCAGTCGTGCCCGCGCTGCGAGCACCCGATCGAGCGCAGCTGGCTGCGCTGCCCCGAATGCAGGCACCGGCTCAAGGACCCGTGTGTCTCCTGCAACCGCCCGGTCGACCCGCGCTGGGGTCTCTGCCCCTACTGCGAGACGCCGCTGCGCGCCGAGGAGGAGGCGCCGGCGAAGCGCTCGCGCTCCCGCGCGCGGGGCTCCGGCCGGCCGGCCGAGGCGCCGGCCAAGCCCGCCCGCAAGCAGGCCCCGCGCCGCTCGCAGGCCACCGCCTCCGGCTCCCGCTCCGCACCCCCGCCGGCCGAAGCCCGCGCCGAGCGACCGGCCGCCGAGGCGGCGGCCGAGGAGGGCGAGCCCCGCCCGCGGCGCCGCTCGACCACGCCCTCCTGATCCAGCCGCCCACCCCCGACCCCCGAGAGGCCGACCATCCCGATGCCCGAAACGTCCCGAACCCTGATCCTGGTCAAGCCCGACGCGTTCGAGCGCGCGCTCACCGGCGAGGTCCTCGCCCGCTTCGAGCGCAAGGGGCTGCGGATCACGGCGCTGAAGCTGGTCAGCGCCGACGAGGCGACCGCGAACGAGCACTACGCCGAGCACGTCGACAAGCCGTTCTTCGGCGAGCTCGTCGTCTTCATCACCGGGGGCCCGCTCGTTGCCGCCGTGCTCGAGGGGGTCGAGGCGGTCGCGGCCGCCCGGCAGCTGATCGGCGCGACGAACCCGATCGAGGCGGCCCCCGGCTCGATCCGGGGCGACCTCGGGACCGAGGTCACCTTCAACCTCGTCCACGGCTCCGACTCCGACGAGTCGGCGGCGCGCGAGATCGCGATCTGGTTCCCGGAGCTGGGCTGACACCGGCCGGGCTCCGGGCGCCGCGATGAAGCTCGTCCTCGCCTCGGCGTCGCCCAGGCGGAGCGAGATGCTGCGGCTCCTCGGGATCGACTTCGAGGTGATCCCGGCGGGCGTCGCCGAGCTGACCGCGGGCGACCCGCCGGTGATCGTCGTCGAGAACGCGATCCGCAAGGCCCGCGCGATCGAGCGGCGGGGGGCGCTGATCCTCGGCGTCGACACCGACGTCGTCTCCGACGGGCGCCTGCTCGGCAAGCCCGGCGACGACGGCGACGCCACCGCCCGCCTGCGGGCGCTGTCGGGGCGGACCCACGAGGTGCTGAGCGGCATCGCCCTGCGCCGCGACGGCGAGGAGCGCAGCGAGCTCGTCCGCACCGAGGTCACGTTCCGCTCCCTGGAGGCGGCCGAGATCGAGGCCTACGTCGCATCGGGGGAGTGGCGCGACCGGGCCGGCGGCTACGCGATCCAGGGCTTGGGCTCGGCCCTGGTCGAGCGGGTCGAGGGGGACCTCTCGAACGTCATCGGGCTGCCGATCCCGGCGCTGGGCAGGATGATCGCCGACTTGCAGGATGCCTAAGGGGTCGTTAGATTTCTGTTGTGGTCTGCTCACATAGTCGCCGGCGCAAGCGCCGTTCGCTAGACTCGCCGGCGCTCCCGAACGCCGTCGCCGATCGCCGCTGACCGGGGGCCAACCAAGTTCGGGCCGTCGTGTCCGTGCGGACGTGAGCAACGGGGGCCCCACCCCCGAGCGAGCCGCGCCGGCGGGCACGCCGCCACCCTTCCAGCTCCCCACCCCAAGGACCTCCGAGACTTCTGAAATGGGCTTCCTCAGCTACCTGACCGGGTTCGGAGGCCGCGACATGGCCGTCGACCTCGGCACCGCGAACACGCTCGTCTACGTCCGCGGCCGCGGCATCGTCCTCTCGGAGCCCAGCGTCGTCGCCGTCGACACGCGCAGCACCGAGGTCCACGCGGTCGGCATGGACGCGAAGCGGATGCTCGGTCGCACCCCGGGCACGATCCAGGCGATCAGGCCGCTCAAGGACGGCGTCATCGCCGACTTCGACGTGACCGAGGAGATGCTCCGCCACTTCATCCAGAAGGTGCACCAGAACCGCTTCGCCCATCCGCGCGTCGTCGTCTGCGTCCCCTCCGGCGTCACCGGGGTCGAGAAGCGCGCCGTCGAGGAGGCCTGCCTCGCCGCCGGCGCCCGCCAGGCCTACCTGATCGAGGAGCCGATGGCGGCCGCGATCGGCGCCGGCCTGCCGGTCGGCGAGCCGACCGGGTCGATGGTCGTCGACGTCGGCGGCGGCACCAGCGAGGTCGCCGTGATCTCGCTCGGCGGCATCGTCGTCTCGCAGTCGATCCGGGTCGGCGGCGACGAGATGGACGACGCGATCGTCAACTGGTGCAAGACCCACCACAAGCTGATGATCGGGCAGCAGACCGCGGAGGAGGTCAAGCTCGAGGCCGGCTCGGCGACCGACCTGCACGAGGAGGTGCGGACCGAGATCCGCGGCCGCGACATCGTCTCCGGGCTGCCGAAGACGGTGATGCTGAGCTCCGAGGAGGTCCGCGAGGCCCTGCGCGACCCGGTCGACGCGATCGTCGAAGCCGTCAAGGAGACGCTCGACCGGACGCCGCCCGAGCTCGCCGGGGACATCATGGACCGCGGCATCACCCTTGCCGGCGGCGGCTCGCTCCTGCAGGGCTTCGACGAGCGCCTCCGCGAGGAGTGCCAGATGCCGGCGCAGCTCGCCGACTCGCCGCTGACCTGCGTCGCGGTCGGCTCCGGGCGCTCGCTCGAGGAGTTCGAGACGCTGCACCGGGTCAACGCCGGCAACGGCCGCCGCCGGCGGCGCTGAGCGGGGACGCCGATGTACCGGAAGCAGGTACGCAGGCGCCGCGCGATCCTCGTCGTCCTCGTCGTCGCCTGCCTGATGCTGATCTCGATCTCGATCAGCGAGGCCGACGACGGGCCGCTGCACTCGATCCAGAGGGGCGTCTCCTCGGTGCTCTCGCCGGTCGGCGAGGGGGCGAGCAGGGCGCTGAAGCCGGCCCGCGACCTGATCGACTGGTTCGACGAGACCTGGGAGGCCCGGGGCGAGAACGGCGAGCTCAGAGGTCAGGTGGCGGAGCTGCGGACGGAGTTGCTCGCGGCCGAGACCGCGGCGGAGAGGGCCGGCTATGCCGACGAGCTCGGCGAGCTGATCGACGCGAGCGGCCTCGGCGGCTACGAGCCGGTCGACGCGACGGTGATCGGGCGCTCGTTCAGCGTCTGGTACGAGTCGGTCAGGATCGACGCCGGCGGTTCCGACGGCATCGACCGCAACGATTCGGTGATCACCGAGGACGGGCTGATCGGAAGGGTCTCGCAGGTGACAGGAGGCACCTCCGAGGTGACGCTGATCACCGACTCCTCGAGCGCCGTCACCGCCCGCGTCGCCGGCGGCGGGCCCGAGGGCCTGGTCAGCGGGGTCGTCGGCGATCCCGGCCGGCTCGACCTCAGCCTGATCCAGGGCGCGAAGGAGGTCAAGGACGGCGACCGCCTCGTCACCGCCGGCTTCACGACCGAGGGCGGGCTGTCCTCGCGCTTTCCCGGCGACATCCCGATCGGCGAGGTCGTCGAGACGATCCCGGCCGAGCAGGAGCAGCGCGAGCAGGTCAACGTCGAGCCGTTCGCCGACCTCGCCGACCTGACCACGGTGACGGTCCTGACCGGCGGTGACGACGGATGATCGTCACCCCGCTGATCCTGGTGCGGCTGGCGCTGATCGTCCTCGCGGCGGTCCTGCTGCAGGTCGGGTTCTTCTCGCAGGTGCCGCTGCTCGGGTCGGTCGCCAACCTGCTGCCGGTCGTAGTCGTCGCGCTCGGCCTGCTCGGCGGCGCCGTCAGCGGCGCCGTCGCCGGCTTCGCGACCGGCCTGCTGGTCGACGCGATGATCGGGGGCACCCCGGGGGTCGCGTCGCTGGCGCTGATGGCGGCCGGCTATCTCGCCGGACGCTGGCGCGAGGGCTACGACATCGTCAGCTCGCTCGTCCCGCCGCTTCTGACCGGCGCGCTGACCGCGCTCGCGGCGCTGATCTACGCCGCGCTCTCGCTGACGCTCGGGATCGAGGCGCCGGTCAGCGTCCTCGCGTTGCGCGAGGTCGTCGTCCAGGGGCTGCTCGGCGTGCTGCTCGCGATCCCGGTCTTCCCGCTGGTCCGGCGGATCGTCCGGCCGGCGCTCGTCGACGACCCCGGCCACTCCCGCGCCGGCGCCGGCGCCGGCGACCGGGCGCCGGGGCGGGGCACGTTCGGGATGATGAGGGGACAGGGAAGCCACTGATGTTCCGCCACGACGAGAACGCCGCCCCGACCCACGCCCAGTTCGCGATGCGGGTCGCCGTGATCGGCGGCATCGCCGTCGTCGCCTTCGCGGCGATCGTCTTCCGGCTCTGGTTCCTCGAGGTCCTCTCCGGCGAGACCTACCTGAAGGAGGCGAACGCCAACCGGGTGCGCGAGGTCAAGATCCCGGCTCCGCGCGGGGACATCCTCGACCGCGCCGGCCGCGTCCTCGTCGACAACAAGACGGTGCTCTCGCTGCAGGTCGAGCCGAGCCAGCTGCCACGGATGACCGAGCCGCGCAACCGCGAGCTCCGCAAGGTGGCCCGCGTGGCGGGGATGAGCTACGCCCGGGTCAAGGATGAGATGACGAGCCAGATGGCCGCCTCGCTGGGGATGGAGCCGGCGCGCTTCGAGCGCAAGGTCCGCAACGGCAGGATCGAGCCGCCGTCGGTCCCGGTGACCTTGAAGCAGGACATCCCGTTCGATCGGGTCGCCTACCTGCGCGAGCGCCAGGACGAGTTCCCTGGCGTCAGCGCCACCCAGCAGTACGTCCGCGACTATCCCCGCGGCACGCTCGGCGCGCACCTGTTCGGCTACGTCGCGGAGATCGGTCCCGACCAGCTCGAGGAGCCGGCCTACGACGGCCTCGAGCCCGGCGACAGGATCGGAGCGACGGGGCTCGAGCTCCAGTACGACCCGATCCTGCGCGGCCGCAACGGCGCGATCCGCGTCCAGGTCGACGCGCAGGGGCAGCCGCGGGGGAGGGAGCTCTCGCGGATCGAGCCCGAGCCCGGCGACAACCTGAAGCTGACCCTCGACGCGAAGGTGCAGGCGGCCGGCGAGTCGGCGCTGGCGGCGACCGGGCTGCCGGGAGCGTTCGTCGCGATGGACGTCGACGACGGCTCGATCCTCGGCATGGGGTCGGCCCCCGGCTTCGATCCGAGCATCTTCACGCCGCCGGTCGAGCAGGGCCACGTGCAGGCCCTGACCGACGCCGACGAGGACCCGCTGCTCGACCGTGCGACCCAGTCCGCCTACCCGACCGGCTCGACCTTCAAGGCGGTGACCGGCTCGGCCGCGCTCGAGGCCGGGCTCGTCACCCCCGAGCACACCTTCAGCGACTCCGGCTCGTTCGAGTGGGCCGGGCGCGAGTGGATCAACGCCGGCGAGGCCGCCAACGGCATCGTCGACATGGTCTCGGCGCTCCGCGTCTCCTCCGACGTGTTCTTCTACGACATCGGGATCATGGCCGACGACGCCTACGAGCAGAGCGGTGAGGAGGTGATCCAGGACTGGGCGAAGCAGCTCGGCTTCGGCTCGCCGACCGGGATCGACCTGCCCGCCGAGGGCGCCGGCCTGGTGCCGACCCCGGAGTGGCGCGACAAGCTCTTCGAGCAGGCGGGCGCTCCCGGCTCCTGCGGCGGCAGGGCGCGGCTGTTCGAGCCCGGCTGCTACGAGACCGACCGGCCCTGGTCGGTCGGCGACATGATGAACCTCGCGGTCGGCCAGGGCGACCTGCAGGCGACGCCGCTGCAGCTCGCCACCTCCTACGCCGCGATCGCCAACGGCGGCGCGGTCGTCCGCCCCCATCTCGGGATGGAGGCCGAGGACCCCAGCGGCGCCCAGACCCAGGCCTTCGAGCCGGCGCCGCGGCGCCAGGTCGACCTCGACGAGACGACCCGGACGACGATCATGGAGGGCCTGCGGCAGGCGGCGATGGAGCCGGGCGGGACCTCCTATCCGACCTTCGGCGGCTATCCGGTCGAGATCGCCGGCAAGACCGGCACCGCGGAGAAGACCGACCAGGAGGACCAGTCCTGGTACGCGGCCGTCGCGCCCGCCGACGATCCCGAGTACGTGGTCGCCGTGACGGTCGAGCGCGGCGGCTGGGGCGCGAGCACCGCCGCGCCCGCCGCCTGCGAGATCCTCAACGCGCTGTTCGCCGTCAACGACGGCTGCGTCGCCGGGACGAGCCAGACCCTTTGACCACCGACGCTGCTTAGATGGACGTACGCATGCCGACGATCGCGAGGCCCCAGACCTTCGACGAGCGCAGCGCCGGGATCGGCGCCCGCGCCGGGCTGCTCAAGCTCGATCCGCTGACCGCGCTCGCCGCGGTCGGGCTGATCGCCTGCAGCATCGTCGCCCTCGGTTTCACCACCCGGAACGAGATCGCCGGCGACCCCTTCTACTACACGATCAGGCAGAGCATCTACGCGGTCGTCGGGATCGCCCTGATGTTCGCCCTCGCCCGGATCGACTACTCGCGCTTCCGCGAGCTCCGGGTCGGCCTCTACTCGTTGCTGATCGCCCTCAACCTCGCGGTGCTGGCGATCGGGTTCGGCGCCGGCGGGGCCCGGCGATGGATCGAGCTCCCCTTCTTTCAGTTTCAGCCGTCCGAGCTGGGCAAGCTCCTGCTCGTCCTCGCTCTCGCCGGCTTCGCGATCGACCGGGCCCGGCGCCAGACGGAGTGGCAGCGCACCGCGCGGCTGCTCCTGCTCGGCTTCATGCCCGCGCTGATCGTCTTCGTACAACCCAGCCTCGGAACCGCGCTCGTCTACTGCGCGGTCACCTTCGCGATCCTGTTCGTCTCCGGGACGCCCTGGCAGCATTTCGCTGCGATGGGCGGCCTCGCGGCGGCGGCGATCGCGATCGTGCTGGTCGCCGCCCCCGCGGTCGGCCAGCCGGTGCTCCAGGGCTACCAGCTCGAGCGGCTGACGTCGTTCCTCAACCCGAGCGACGACCCGGCCGACTCCAGCTACCAGACCAAGCAATCATTGACCGCCATCGGCTCCGGCGGAAAGCTGGGCCGTGGCGACGATGCAACCCAAGCGCAGCAGGGCTTCCTGCCCGAGAACCACAACGACTTCATCTTCGCCGCCACCGCGGAGCGATGGGGGTTCGCCGGTGCCGCGCTTGTCCTATCCCTCTACGCCCTGCTCATCTGGCGGGCGCTGCGGATCACGACTCTCTCGAAGAACTTGTACGGGAGCCTCGTCGGGGCGGGAATCGCCGCGATGCTGCTCTTCCAGGTTTTCGTCAACGTCGGGATGAACGTCGGGCTGATGCCCGTGACGGGCGTCCCGTTGCCGTTGATGAGCTACGGCGGTACGTCGGTGCTGGTCACCTTCATGGCTGTCGGGCTCCTTCAGAGCATCTACGTCCAATCGCAGCTCTCCTCACCGGGCAGGCTCAGAACCGCTCAGTGAGGTGAGCCAACTTGAAGAAGAAGATCCTCGTATCGGTTGACGCCGGTGAGACCCGCGTCGCCGTGCTCGAAGCGAAGGGCTCGGCGCGAGCCGGCAGGAAGAAGAAGGGGGGAGGTGACGGCAAGGCTGACGACTGGCGGGTCGGCGAGCTCTACGTCGAGCGGCGCGGCTCACGCTCGATCGTCGGCAACATCTACAAGGGCGTCGTCGACAACGTGCTCCCCGGAATGGAGGCTGCGTTCGTCGACATCGGCCTCGAGCGCAACGGGTTCCTCCACGTCGACGAGATCGTCACCCCGGACGGCAAGGCGGTGCCGAAGCGCGGCCGCGGCCAGGGCCGGCGGATCGACGAGCTGATCAAGCGCGGCCAAGAGATCGTCGTCCAGGTCGTCAAGGACCCCTTGAAGACGAAGGGCGCGCGCCTGTCGATGCAGCTCTCGATCGCCGGCCGCTACCTCGTCTACATGCCCCAGGGCGGCGGCATCGGCGTCAGCCGGCGCCTCCCCGACGGCGAGCGCGGGCAGATGCGGAAGACGCTCGAGAAGGTCCACTCGGCGAGCAAGGAGAAGGGCGGCTACATCGTCCGCACCGCTGCCCAGGGGGCGAAGCGGGAGGACTTCGAGCGCGAGATCGCCTACCTGCACAAGCTCAACGAGGTCGTCGACCGGCGTGCGAAGGACGCCGATGCGCCCTCGCTCGTCTTCCAGGAGGCGGACCTGCCGATCCGCGTCCTCCGCGACGTCCTCGGCAGCGAGTTCGACGGGGCCGAGATCGACGACCAGAAGCAGTTCGAACGGGTGACCTCGTTCTTCCAGCGGACGGCGCCGGAGCTCGTCGACTCGGTCGAGATGCACACCCATTCCGAGCACCTGTTCGAGCGCTACGGCGCCGAGGAGGCGTTCCGCTCGACCCTTTCGCGACGCGTCGATCTGCCCTCGGGCGGCTATCTGATCGTCGACTACGCCGAGGCGCTGACCGTGATCGACATCAACACCGGCAGCTTCACCGGCAAGGGCAAGGGGCGCCTCGAGGACACGATCACGAAGGTCAACGTCGAGGCCGCGGACGAGGTCGTGCGCCAGCTCCGGCTCCGCGACATCGGCGGGATCATCGTCATCGACTTCATCGACATGGCGCGGGCCAAGAACCGCGACCAGGTCCTGAAGACGCTGCGCAAGGCGCTCGACGAGGACCGGACCAAGACCTACGTGGTCGAGGTCTCGCCCCTGGGGCTGGTCGAGATGACCCGCCAGAACGTCACCGACGGCGTCCGCGAGATCCTGACGACGCGCTGTCCCACCTGCGACGGGGAGGGGGTCGTGCGCTCGGCCGAGACGGTCGCGATCGAGGCCCTGCGCAGGCTCCGCGACGTCACGGAGCGGCGCGGCGCCGAGGAGGCGCACCTGATCCGGGTCAACCCGAAGGTCGCGCGCGAGCTGATGCGCGCCGACAGCGGCCTCGTCGAGCTCGAGGAGGAGACCGGCAAGACGTTCCTGTTCGAGGGCGGCGACGCGCTCCCGATCGACACCTTCGAGGTCGCCGAGTCGGGCGCCCGCGACGAGATCGAGCGCCGGGCGCTGCCGTTCCAGGTCGGCGACGAGGTGCTGCTGACGATCGACGAGCCGCACATGTACAACCCCGGCGACGCGGTCGCCCGGGTCGACGCGCTCGTGATCACGGTCACCGGGGCGGGGTCGCTGGTCGGCGAGCGCAAGCTCGTCCGGATCGAGGAGATCGGCCGCTCGGTCGGCGTCGCGACGCTGATCGACGGCGTCCCCGCCGGGTCGGACGGGCAGGATTCGGGCGAGGGGCTAGAATCCGGCGCCCGGCGCCGCGGCCGCAGAGGTTCCCGGCGCCGTTCCCGCGCCGGGAGCGGATCGAGCGCCGGCGGGGAATCCTGAACCGCGACCGAGGCAGCAGAGCGAAGATGTCCACATACGCGATCGTCGAGACCGGCGGCAAGCAGTACCGGGTCGAGAAGGGCCAGTCCCTGCTGGTCGACCGGATCGCCGAGGACGAGGGCGCCAAGGTGCCGCTGCGCGCGGTGATGTTCCGCAGCGACGCCGACGTCGTGATCGCGCCGAAGGAGCTCGAGAAGGTCAAGGTCGAGGCGAAGGTCGCCGGCCACGAGCGCGGCGAGAAGATCAGGGTGTTCAAGTACAAGGCGAAGAAGGGCTATCGCAAGCGGCATGGGCATCGCTCGGAGCTGACCCGGCTGGAGGTGACGGAGGTGAAGCTGCTGGCGGGCAAGCCGGCGGCGAAGGAGCGGGCAGCGGGGAGCGGGCAGCGGGCAGCGAAGCAGCCCGCCGCGGAGAAGGCGGCGGCGAAGAAGGCGCCTGCGAAGAAGCAGGCGGCAGGCGGCAGGCGGCAGGCGGCGAAGACGCCCGGCGCGAAGAAGCCGGCGGCGAAGAAGCCGGCGGCGAAGCAGGCCCCGGCGGAGAAGAAGGAGAGCGACTGATGGCGCACAAGAAGGGGCTCGGCTCGAGCCGCAACGGCCGCGATTCCAACCCGAAGTACCTCGGCGTCAAGGTCTTCGCCGGCCAGGCCGTCCAGGGGGGCGAGATCATCGTCCGCCAGCGCGGCACCCGCTTCCATCCCGGCGACGGGGTCGGGATCGGCCGCGATCACACGATCTTCGCGACCCGCGCCGGCAAGGTCGCGTTCACGCCCGGCCGCAGGGGCCGCGTGGTCTCGGTGGGCGAGTAGCTCGAGCGAGGCCCCGGCTGCGCCCGCGGCCGGCAAGCAGCAAGCAGCGGGGAGCTTCAGGGTCGAGTGCTGCAAGCGAGCGGCGAAGCCGCCAGCGTGCTGCCCCGCGACTGCTCGCCTACCCTTGCCGGCATGTTCCACGACCGCGCCCGGATCTACGTCGAGGGCGGCCGCGGCGGCGACGGGGTCGTCAGCTTCCGCCGTGAGGCCCACGTGCCGCGCGGCGGGCCCGACGGCGGCGACGGCGGCCGCGGCGGCGACGTGGTCCTCGTCGCCGACCCGTCCCGGCGCGACCTCGCCTCGATGCGGGTGTCGGCTCACCACCGGGCAGGTCGCGGCGGCCACGGACGCGGCGCGAACAGGCATGGTGCCCGCGGCGAGGACCTGGTCGTCCCGGTGCCGCCGGGGACGACGATCGAGGGCCTCGAGCGCGAGTCCTTCGATCTCGTCGAGCCCGGGCAGCGCGCGGTCGTCGCCGCGGGCGGGCTCGGCGGTCACGGCAACAGGCGCTTCGCCGACTCGACGCGCCAGGCGCCGCGGTTCGCGGAGAAGGGGCTCGCGGGCCGGTCGGGATGGATCGAGCTGCGGCTGCGACTGCTCGCCGACGCCGGCCTGGTCGGGCTGCCGAACGCGGGCAAGTCGTCGCTGCTCGCCCGCATCACCCGCGCCGCACCGAAGGTCGGCGACTACCCGTTCACCACCGTCAGCCCGGTCCTGGGCACGCTGGACGACGGCGACCGCCAGCTCGTCATCGCCGACATCCCGGGATTGATCGAAGGGGCCGCCGAGGGCGCCGGGCTCGGCCACGAGTTCCTCGCGCACGTCGAGCGCTGCCGGATGCTGATCCATCTCGTCGCGCTCGGACCCGGCACCGATCCCGACGCCGACCACGCCGTCGTCCGCGGCGAGCTCGCCGCCCACGGGGCCGGGCTCGAACGGCTCCCCGAGCTGACCGTCCTCTCGAAGAGCGATCTGCTGCCGGCCCCAGAGCTCGAGCGCGTGCTCGCCGATTGGCGCCGGCGTCACCCGGGCAGCGAGCCGCTGGCGGTCTCGGCGGCGACCGGGGCCGGGATCGACGATCTCGTCGCGGCGATCTTCCGGGATGCCGCGGCGGCGCCGGAGCCGGGCACGGCCCCGGGCGCACCCGGGTTCGAGGCCGAGCACCGCCTCTACCGGCCGGCGGGTGCCGACGGCTTCGACGTCGCGCTCGACGAGGACGGCGTCTACGAGGTTCGCGGGCGCGGGGTGGAGATGCTCGTCGGCCGCCATGACCTCGCCAATCCCGAGGCCCTCGCCTACCTCGAGCGCCGCCTGCGCGAGATCGGGGTCGTCAAGGCGCTGCGCGATGCCGGGTTCGAAGCCGGCGACGAGGTCCGCATCGGGGACCACCTCTTCGACCTGGAATAGGCTGCCGCGGATGGGATCGTGGCTGAGGGCGGGAGCGGCGATGCTCGCCGTCGCGCTGGTCGGGACGGCGGTGGCGCGCGCGGAGGCCCTGTCGCTGCAGAGCGTCGGGGCGTATTCCGAGCCCGTCCACGTCACCTCCGACCCCCGCGACCCCGATCGCCTGTTCATCGTCGAGCGCGGCGGCAGGATCCGGCTGACGACGCCGAACCACACCTCGACTTTCACCGACCTGACGCCGCTCGTCGACAGCGACGACGGCGAGCGCGGGCTGCTCTCGATGGCGCTCGCCCCCGACTTCGCCTCGTCGGGATCGCTCTACGTCCTCTACACCGGCAGGAGCGCGGGCGCGATCCACGTCGCCGAGCTCACGGCCGTCGGGAACGGCGCCGATCCAGCGACGCTGCGCAACGTGCTGACGATCCCGCACGGCGACCACCCCAACCACAACGGCGGCCAGCTCCAGTTCGGCCCCGACGGCTACCTCTACATCGGCACCGGCGACGGCGGCGGCTCCGGGGACCCGCTCGAGAACGCGCAGGACGCGGGCATCCTCCTCGGCAAGATCCTGCGGATCGATCCGCGCCGGAGCGGAGCCCTGCCCTACAGCGTGCCCGCCGACAACCCGTTCGTCGGCACGGCCGGGCGCCCCGAGATCTGGAGCCTCGGCCTCCGCAACCCCTTCCGCTTCTCGTTCGACCGCGCCACCGGGGCGCTGGCGATCGGCGACGTCGGTCAGGGCGGGTGGGAGGAGGTCGACTTCGCGCCGGCGCCGGCCGCCGGTCGCGGCCTCAACTTCGGCTGGGATTGCCGCGAGGGCAGGCACGCCTACGAGACGCGCGGCTGCCCCGGCGGCGGGTTGACCGACCCGGTGCTCGAGTACGCCCACGGCGGCGGCCGGTGCGCGGTCACGGGCGGATACGTCGTCCGTGACCCGGGGCTGGAGGAGCTGGCGGGGCGCTACGTCTTCTCCGATTACTGCGACGGCGTGATCCGCTCGGCCGTACTCGGCCTGCCGGTCGCGACCGACCCCCGCTCCGAGGGCGTCGACGCGGGCAGTCCGAGCAGCTTCGGCGAGGACTCCTGCGGACGGATCTACGTCGCCTCGCTGACGGGCGAGGTCTCCCGCCTGGTCGACTCGACGCCGACCCGGTGCGGTGCCCCGGTCCCGCTCGAGCGGTGCTCGCAGAGCGTGCGGGGCAGCCGCCGCGACGATGTGCTCAGCGGCGGCCCCGGCCCGCAGTCGATCCGCGGGCACGGCGGCGACGACCGCCTGCGCGGTGGCGGCGGCGGCGATTGCGCGATCGGGAACCTGGGCGATGACCGGCTCGACGGCGGCGCCGACGGCGACGTCCTCCGCGGGGGGCGGGGACGGGACGTCGTCCGCTCCCTCGACGGAGAAGTCGACACCGTCAGCTGCGGGCGCGATCGCGATCGCGCCCGGGTCGACCGCTTCGATCGTCTCGCGGCATGCGAGAAGGTCAGGGTCGGATCCTGATCCGGCCCCGGGCCGGGGAGCCGTCACGCCCGGCGCCGGCGGCCGCCGGACCTACACTGCCGCTGCCGTGACCCTCGTCGTCAAGCTCGGATCCTCGATCGTCGCCGGCGCGGACGGCGCGCTGCGCACGGACGTCCTCGACGCCGTCTGCGCCCAGGTCGCCGAGCTGCGCCGGGGCGGCGAGGAGGTGGTGCTGGTGACCTCCGGCGCGATCGCCCGCGGCCGGCGCCTGCTCGGCCTCGCCGACCGTCCGACCGCGATCGACGCGCTCCAGGCGGCCTCGGCCGTCGGGCAGGGCTCCCTCTTTCGCTCCTACGAGGAGCGTCTCGCGACCGGCGGAGTCCGCGCCGCCCAGGTTCTGCTCACCGCCTTCGACATGTCCGAGCGGATCCACTACCTGAACGCCCGGCAGACGCTGCAGCGGCTGCTCGCCTGGCACGTCGTTCCCGTCATCAACGAGAACGACACCACCGCGACCGACGAGATCACCTTCGGCGACAACGACTTCCTCGCCGCGCAGGTGGCGATCATGATCGAGGCCCGGCGCCTGGTCCTGCTGACCGACCAGCCCGGCCTGTTCAACGCCGACCCGCGCGTCGATCCCGGCGCCAGCCTCGTCGAGGAGGTCGCCGACACCGCCGAGCTCGATCGCTACGAGATCGGCTCGCGTGGCTCGCGGTTCGGCTCCGGCGGGATGCGCAGCAAGGTTGTCGCCGCCCAGATGGCGGCGGGATCGGGGATCGCGGTGACGATCTGCGACGGCACCGCGGACGGAACGCTGCTCGCCGCTGCCCGCGGCGAGCGCGTCGGGACCGCGTTCAGCGGCCGCGACGATCGCGCCCCGAGCTTCAAGCTTTGGCTTCGCTGGGCGACCCCCGCGCAGGGCCGCATCATCGTCGATCCCGGCGCCGGGGCGGTGCTCCGCGAGCACGGCTCCTCGCTGCTCCCGGTGGGAATCGTCGCCGTCGAGGGCAGCTTCGCCGCCGGCGCCCCGGTCGAGGTCGTGGACGATCGCGGCATCGTCGGCAAGGGCATCGCCGAGCACTCGTCCGAGGTCCTGCAGCGCCTGCTCGGCAAGCGCAGCGTCGAGGTCGCGGAGATCCTTCCCGGCGGTGCCGAGGAGGCGATCCACCGCGATCGCTTCGTGCTGACCTAGGTCGAGATCGCCGCGGCGGAACGCGCCGCTGCGCGTCCGCTTCCGCCGCCCGGCGGGGGAACGTCCGGGCGTCGCGGCGCTATCCGACCGCTTCCGCGGGCTCGCGCGGGGCCCGGCGCCGGAGCACCGCGGCCGTCACCAGCGCGACGGAGACGGCGCCGGCGCCGGCGATCAGGAAGACCTGGCCCGGCTCGAGCAGGCTGACCAGCGCGCCTCCGCAGACGAACGCGAGCCCGAAGCCCCAGGACCCCGCGGTCTCCTTGACCGCGAAGACCCGTCCCTGGAGGTGCCGGGGGACGTCGCGCTGCAGGATCAGCCGCCCGCTCACACCCTCGAGGCCCTCGCCGCATCCCGCGAGCGTGAACGTGACCAGCGCCACCCCGAGCGCTCCGGCCAGGCCCGACCCGATCGTCGCGGCGCCGAACAGGAGGATCCCGCCGAGCAGGAGCCTCATCTCGGCGCCGGTCCTGACCCGCGAGACCAGCGACGAGCCGACCACGATCCCGACGCCGTAGATGGCGACCAGGGCCGAGTATCCGGAGTCCCCGGCCCCCAGCGTCTCCTTGGCCAGGAAGACCTCGGCGACGTTGATCATCGCGGCGAACGCGAGCACAAGGCTCGAGGCGGCGATGACCGCGTTGACCCGGGACATTCCGCGCAGCGCCCGGAAGCTCTCGCCCGTGGCGGCGACAAGCGACGGGCGCCCGGGCCCTTCGGGGCGGTCGGCGCGGTGGCGGTCGAGGTCGACGCCGACGAGCAGCAGCGCCGAGATCGCGAACGTCATGCCGTTGATCAGGATCACCCCGGCCGGGCCGATGACGAGCAGCGCCGCGCCCGCCAGCGCCGGACCGAGCGTGTTGCCGAGGTCCTCGATCGCCGAGTACAGCGAGGTCACCGGGGCCAGCGCCCCGTCGTCATCGGCGACCGCGTCGGAGATCCCGGCCAGGATCGCCGGCCGGAACAGCGACTCGCCGGCGCCGGCGACGAACGTGAGGGCGACCATCGCGGCGATGCTGTCGATGGCGCCGATGCCGATGAAGGCTGCGGCCCGGATCAGGTCGCCGGCGATCGCGCAGGTCCGCCGCGGCAGGCGATCGACGATCGCCCCGAGCAGGGGCCCGAACAGCATCGAGGGCAGGAAGCTCGCGAGGAGGATCAGCGTCAGCGCCCAGGGTGAGTCGGAGCGCTCGTAGACGATCAGGATCAGCACCACGTAGCCGGCGCCCGTGCCGAGCGCCGATTGCACGTGGGCCACGAACAGCCGGTCGAGCCGCGCCGCGTGGACTGCGCTGATCATGCTTCGCATCCGGTCTCCCGCTCCTCAAGGAAATCTGACAGGCGTCGATTAGAGAAAACGCAGAGCCGGCGGATGCCGGCCCTGCGCTGTCATTGCGTTGGTTGCCACTCAGCGCGACTCACGCATCAATCGGCCTCTTTCGAGGTCGCCTCGAGCGTCGCCCGTCGACGGCTACTACCCGACGGCGGGTTGGCGTTCGCGGTTCTTGAGGCTATTTCGTCGCGCTGCGGAAGCGGTATCACCTCTTCGCGCGCGGCATTCTGTGCCTCCTTCTGTTTGCCGTCCCGGCAACGGGGCTCCCGCCCCGGGACGGTTTTCCTGGTCGCCGCGAACGCTAGCCCAGGAGGGCCGCCCCCGACAAGGCGGCGGGGTGGGCTCTGGGTGGTCGCTCCCACCCAGGATCGGCCCGCCGGCCCGGCGGGCGAGCCGCGGACCCGCCGCACGCGCATTCCCTACCCTTTGCCGCCATGGCGGTAACGGCTGAGCCGGTCACCGAGGTCTGCCGCCGCGCGCGCGCGGCCTCGCTGCTGCTGCCCGCGGCCGCCACGGCGGACAAGGACGACGCGCTGGCCGTGCTCGCCCGCCGCCTGCGGGAGCGGAAGGCGGAGATCCTCGACGCCAACCGCGTCGATCTCGAGCGCGGGGTCGAGGCCGGCCTCGACGCGGCCCTGCTCGATCGGCTGCGGCTCGATGAGGAGCGGATCGAGGCGATGGCGACCGGCGTCGAGGCGGTGATCGCGCTCGAGGATCCGGTCGGGGAGCTACTCGAGCGGCGCACGCTCGAGAGCGGGATCGAGCTCGAGCACCGCCGGGTTCCGATCGGGGTCGTGGCGATCGTCTACGAGGCGCGGCCGAACGTGACGATCGACGCCGCCGCCCTCTGCCTGAAGAGCGGCAACGCCGCCGTCCTCCGCGGCTCGAGCTCGGCCGCGGCCTCGAACGCGGTCCTCGTCGAGCTCGCCCGCGAGGCGGTCGCCGAGGCGGAGCTGCCCGCGGGAACGGTCGAGGCGGTCGCCGGCGGCGGGCGCGAGGAGCTCGGGCAGCTCGCGAAGCAGCGCGCGCTCGTCGATCTGATCATCCCCCGCGGCGGCGAGGGGCTGAAGGCGGCGCTCGAGGAGGTCGCCGAGGTCCCGATCCTCTATGCGGCCTCCGGGAACTGCCACGTCTACGTCGACGCGACGGCGGACCCCGGGATGGCGCGTCGGATCGCCTACAACGCCAAGGTCCAGCGGCCGGGGGTCTGCAACGCGGCCGAGACCCTGCTCGTCCACCGGGATCTCGCGACGGAGCTCCTGCCCGCCATCCTCGCCGACCTCCACGAAGCCGGGGTCGAGCTCGTCGGCGACGGCAGGGTCCGGGCCGCGGCCGCCGTGCCGGTCGCCCCCGCGACCGACGAGGACTGGGACCGTGAGTACCACGGGCTGAAGATGGCGGTTGCCGTGGTCGACTCGGTCGCCGATGCGATCGACCACGTCAACAGGCACGGCAGCGGCCACTCGGAGGCGATCGTCACGGCCTCGGCCGATGCCGCGGACGCGTTCACGGGCGGCGTCGACGCCGCCTGCGTCTACGTCAACGCCTCGACGAGGTTCACCGACGGCTTCGAGTTCGGGATGGGCGCGGAGATCGGCAACTCGACGCAGAAGCTCCACGCCCGCGGCCCGATCGGCCTCCGTGAGCTGACCTCGACCAAGTACGTCCTCCGGGGCAGCGGCCAGACGCGCGGGTGAGTCGCGCCCGCGGCGTCCTCGGCGGCGCCTTCAACCCTCCGCACATCGGTCACCTGCTACTCGCCCAGGAGGCGGTCGCGGCGCTCGGGCTCGAGGAGGTCCTGCTCGTGCCGACCGGCGTCGCCCCGCACAAGCGGATCGATCCCGAACCCGGCCCCGCGGTCCGCCTCGAGCTGGCGGAGGCGGCCGTGGACGGCGCCCCGCGGCTCGCGGTCTCGGCGATCGAGGTCGACCGCGGGGGCCCGTCGTTCGCCTACCGTACGCTCGAGATGCTTGCCGATGAGGATCCGGGGAGCGAGCTGACCTTCGTGATGGGCGCCGACATGGCCGCCGGCCTCGAGGGCTGGAAGCGGCCCGAGCGGGTGGTCGAGCTGGCGCGGATCGCGGTCGCGGCCAGGCCGGGCTTCGATCCGGCGGCGATCGACCGCGTCCTCGACCGGCTCGGCTCGAGGGCGGCGGCGGCGCGGATCGAGATGCCGCCGGTCGGGATCTCCTCGACCCTGATCCGCGCGCGTATCGCGGCCGGCCTGCCGATCCGCTGGATGGTGCCGGCGCCGGTCGAGCGGATGATCGCCGCGCGCGGGCTCTACGGGGCGGCGGGCTGATGGAGCCGGAGGCGCTTGCCCGGCGGATCGCAGCGCTCGCCGAGGGGAAGGGCGGCACCGAGCTGGTCGCGATCGACGTCTCCGAGCTGCTCGGATACACCGATTTCCTCGTCATCTGCACGGCGCGCAACGAGCGCCAGGCGAAGGCGATCAGCGACGAGGTCCAGCTTCGCCTCAAGCGTGAGGACGGCCTGCTCGCGCGCCGGGTCGAGGGCCTGCCGGAGGCCCGCTGGGTGCTGGTCGACTACCTCGACTGCGTGCTCCACGTCTTCGTCGCCGAGACGCGCGAGCTGTACCGGCTCGAGCGGCTCTGGGGCGAGGCGCCGCGGCTCGAGCTCGACCGCGCGGGTGACGTCCGCCGTCAGGCCTAGTCTCGGCCCATCGCTGGAGAGACGTTCAGCCGCTCCCTGTTCGGATTCCGCCCCTCCGAGGTGGGCGAGGCGATCGAGGCCCTCGAGTCCGAGCTCGGCCGCCGCGCCGAGACGCTGCGCGGCCGCGAGCGCGAGGTCGAGGCGCTGGCCGCCGAGGCGCAGCGGCTGCGGGCGCGCGTCGAGGCGGCCGAGGCCGAGGTCGGGACGCTCCGGGTCGAGCTCGCGGGTGCGCAGGCGCGCGCCGACGACGAGCTCCGTGCGATGACGCTGTTCGCCCGCCAGCTCGAGGACATGCGGATCGGCGCCCGCGGCGCCGCGACGCGGATCCGGCTGCGGGCGCTGCGCGAGGCGGCGGAGGCGAGCGCCCGCATCGCCGACGCGACCGATCCGCGCTGCGGGGGGGTCCGCGACCGCGTCCTCGATGCGGTCGAGCGGGCGCTCGACCGGATCGGGACGGCGTGGGAGGCCGACCCCGGCGCGCCGCCGCCGAGGCCGCTGGCGCGCTCGGCCGCCGGCCGGGTGGCGCTCGCCGGCGGGCAGCTCGGCGGCCCGGATGGGCGCCGGATCAGCGTCGACGTCGGGCCGTTCGCCGACTTCTCGCAGCTCGTCCGCTTCGAAGACGCCGCGAGCTCGATCGGCGCCACCGGCGACATCTCGATCAAGCGGTTCTCGGGCGGCCGGGCACGGATCGACGTCGCCCTCAGCGAGCCCGTCGACCTGCTGCGCGAGCTCGAGGAGAGCTGCGACCTCGACCTCAGGGTGCGGTCGCGGAGCGAGGGCGAGATCGTCCTCGACGTCGCCGGCTGACCCGTCGCGGGCGCGTTCAGAGCTCGCCGGTGATCGCGTAGGCGAGGATCGCCACGACCTGCTCGGGCTCGCGGGCGACCGCCAGCGCCGCCCCGTCGACCTCCTTGAGCGCGTGGTCGTGCTCGGGCGGGTGGAGCGTGATCAGCGGCTTTCCGAGCGCGGCCGCCTGCCCGGCATCGAAGGCCGCGTTCCACTGCTTGTACTTCTCGCCGAAGCGGACGACGACGACGTCGGCCGCGGCGAGCAGGGTGCGCGTGCGGACGGCGTTGACCCCGGCGCCTTTGCGGTCGTGCCAGAACCTGTCGTCCTCGGGGCCGAGGATGGCGACGCCGCAGTCGTCGCTCGCCGCGTGGTCGGTGACCGGGCCGGTGAGGCGGGCCGGCAGCGCCGCCGCGGCCACCCCGGAGGCGATCCGCTCGCGCCAGTCGGAGTGGATCTCGCCGGCGAGGTAGACGACCCAGGTCCGCTGCCCGTCGCTCACCGGCCGCCCGGCGTCAGCGCGTCGATCCGAAGATCCGCAGCAGGAACAGGAACAGGTTGATGAAGTCGAGATAGAGCGAGAGCGCGCCGAGGATCGAGGCCTTGCGGAGCGTCTCGCCGTCGGCGCCGCTCGCGCCGATCTGCTTGATCTTCTGCATGTCGTAGGCGGTCAGGGCGCAGAAGAGCAGGACGCCGCCGAAGGTGACGAACCAGTAGAGGACGGAGCTCGCCCAGAACATGTTCACGATCAGGCCGATGAGGATGCCGATCAGGCCCATGAACAGGATCGACCGCATCCCCGAGAGGTCGCGCTTGGTCACATAGCCATAGGCGGCCATGCCGCCGAACATGCCCGCCGCGACCCCGAACGCGCTGGCGATCGAGGCGGTCGTGTAGGCCTCGAGGATGACCGAGAAGATGAAGCCGTTGAGGGCGGCGTAGAGCGCGAAGAGGAAGACCGCGACCGAGTAGCCGATCCGGTTGATCCCGGCCGAGATCGCGATCACGAGGCCGAGCTGGCCGACGAACATCACCAGGAACGCCCACGGGTGGTCTTCGAACCAGGCGGTCATGTCGCCGCTCGCGGCCACGTAGGCGGCGATGCCCGCGGTCAGCGCGAGGCCGAGGAACATCCATCCGAAGACCGACGTCAGGAACGACTGCCGCGCGAGCTGCGCCTCCGCGCTCGCCGCCGCGGTGCCGGCTTGGTCGATCCCGTACTGCTCGTCCGTCTCCATCGGGCTTCCCCTTCTCGTCCGCCGCCCTCCGGAGGGGCGACAGGTCGTGAGAATACCCGGCACGGGCGCCGCACCCCGCCGAGGTCCCGTCCGGAGGCATGAGAAAATACGTTCGTGGTGCAGGGTGATCCGAATCGGAGGGGGTGCTCTGGCAGGTCGAGCGAAGCGCGATCCACATGCGTCTGAAGCCGGCGAGGAGCAATCAGCGGGCGGCGATAGACTTGGCCAGCGATCACGAGTTCGCTGGGGCTGTAGCTCAGTTGGCTAGAGCGTCGCCGTGGCACGGCGAAGGCCGCCGGTTCGAATCCGGCCAGCTCCATCCCCCTTCGGCGCCCGCCCCCGAGACCGTCGGCTCCGAGCCTCTCGGCTGTCGCTACGCCCGCTATCTCGAGCGGGCGGCCGGAGGCGAGACGTTCCTCATCACCCGTCGTGGTCGGCCGATGGCCCGCATCTCCCCGCCCGATCCATCTTGCGCGGTGACGGCCGAGGCTGTTTGATGCGCTCCATGAGCAGCCGTCGCCTCGTTCCCGTCCTCTGCCTCACGATCCTCGCGGGAGCGCTCGCGCTGGCGCCCGGCGCCCTCGCGAAGCAGCAGGGCTTCGAGTATGGCGTCACCGCCGCCGACGTCGCCCCGCGCTCGGCGATCCTCTGGGCGCGGACGACGAAGCCGGGCAACGTCTACCTCCAGATCAGGCGCAGCGGCAGGTTCGGCGCCTGCCGGCCGAGCCGGATTCCGAGGGGGCGGCGGATCAGGTCGAAGCGCAGGAACGACCTCACCGTCCAGCTCCGGATCCGCCGCCTCGACCCGTCCCGGTCCTACTCCTACCGCTTCTGCCGGCCCGGTGGCCGCCACAGCGCGACCGGCCGCTTCGAGACGGCCCCGCGGCTGGGCTCGCGCGAGCGGATCCGGTTCGCGCTCTCCGGCGACCAGGACGCGCGCCCGGTGCCGGGTGGCGATGATCCCTACTGGAACGACTTCGGGGTCTGGGGCCGGATCCGCCGCCAGGACAACGACTTCAACGTCCTGATGGGGGACACCATCTACTCGGATACCGAGGTGCCCGGATACACGCTCGAGGACGTCGCGCTCACCGTCGCGGAGAAGTGGAGGGCCTACAGGACGAACCTCGAGATGGACCCGTGGGCGAAGGCACGCGGAAGCGCCGCCTACTACGGCCACTGGGACGACCACGAGTTCGTCAACGACTTCTCGCGCCACGAGAGCCGCTTCCCCTACAGCAACGACGGCGTCTTCCAGGGCGTCAACCGGATCAAGGGGGAGAAGCTCTACAAGCGCGGCGTCCGCGCCTTCCGCGACTACAACCCGGTCACCTTCTCGAAGCGGAACGGCATCTACCGGAGCGCCCGCTGGGGCAAGAACCTCGAGGTCTTCTTCCTCGACGAGCGCTCCTTCCGCTCGGCCAGCGCCGATTACGACGGGGCCTGCGACAACCCGGCCGGAAGCGGCGACCCCGACCTCGCGCCGACCGCGCCGCAGAGCGTCCGCAACGTCTTCGCCGCGATCGCGCCGCCGCTCGCCAACCCGATATCCCAGCAGTGCCTCGACGCGATCAACGATCCGAACCGGACGATGCTGGGCAAGCGCCAGCTCCGCCGGTTCAAGAAGGACATCAGCGGCTCGAAGGCGACCTTCAAGGTGATCTTCAACGAGGTCCCGATCCAGCAGTTCTACGCGCTGCCCTACGATCGCTGGGAGGGCTACGAGGCGGAGCGCAAGAACATCCTCCGCTTCCTCGACAGGAAGGTCGACAACGCCGTCTTCCTGACCACCGACGTCCACGCCAACATGGTCAACGACGCGCGCTTCAACACGCTCGGCGGCCCCGGCGTCAAGGACTCCGGCGTCCTCGACATCACGACCGGCCCGGTCGCGACCGAGACCTTCTCGGGCGAGATCGACAGCGCGGTCGGCAATCCGGCGGCCGGCGCACTGGTCACGCAGCTCTTCTTCCAGCCGCAGCCCCCGGGCGGGGTCGGCATGCAGTGCGCGGCGACGAACCAGTTCAGCTACGCGGAGGTCGCGGTCACCGGGAGCCGGCTCACGATCGACCTGCTCGACGACCATGACCAGCCTGTCAAGGACACCGGCGACGCCTCGCAGCCGGCGCCGCCCTGCTCGCAGGTCGTGATCCCGGCCGAGTAGCCCGCCGCCCGCCGGCCTCCGGCGAGCGCCCTCGCGCCGGCGTGCCGACCGCGGCGCCCCGCCGGCCGCCGCGCGGCCCGGGGTCGGTGGCGGGCGAACGTAGACTGCCCAACCGATGAGCGCCGAGGGCACCGACAGAGCCGACGCCGGCGGGGATGGGCCCGGCACCGACCGGCCCGCGCGCTACGACGCTCGCGCGATCGAGCGCCGCTGGCAGGCGGTCTGGGCCGAGGAGCAGACCTGGGAGGTCCCGAACCCGGGCGGGCCCGGCTTCGACCCCGCCGAGCCGAAGGCCTACGTGCTCGTGATGCTCCCCTACCCGTCCGGCGAGCCCCACGTCGGCCACCTCAAGGTCTACTCGGTCGGCGACGCGATCGCCCACTACCGGCGCCGGAACGGATACCGGGTCCTGCAGCCGATGGGCTACGACTCGTTCGGGCTGCCGGCCGAGAACCACGCGATCCGCACCGGCGAGCATCCGCGCGAATCGACCGAGCGCTCGATCGCGAGCTTCCGCGGGCAGTTCCTCGACTGGGGCGTCTCGATCGACTGGAGCCGCGAGCTCGCCACCCACGAGCCCGCTTACTACCGGTGGACCCAATGGATCTTCCTGCGCCTGTTCGAGGCGGGCCTCGCCTACCGGGCCGAGGCCGCCGTCCAGTGGTGCCCGAAGGATCAGACCGTGCTCGCCAACGAGCAGGTGATCGACGGCCGCTGCGAGCGCTGCGGGACCGAGGTCGTGCCGAAGAAGCTCGAGCAGTGGTACTTCCGGATCACCGACTACGCCGATCGCCTCCTCGCCGACTTCGACCGGCTCGAATCCTGGCCCGAGCACGTCGTCACGATGCAGCGCAACTGGATCGGGCGGTCCGAGGGCGCCGAGGCCGTCTTCCGCTGCGCGGAGCTCGGCATCGACTTCCCGGTCTTCACGACCCGGCCGGACACGCTCTACGGCGCGACCTTCTTCGTCCTCGCTCCCGAGCACCCCGACCTCGACCGTCTGGTCGACGGGACGTCGAACGCCGGCGAGGTCCGCGACTACGTCGCTGCGGCGCTGCGACGGCCGGCGGGCGAGCGCGGCGACGCCGAGCGCGAGAAGACCGGCGTCCGTCTCGCCCGCACCGTGACCAATCCGGTCAACGGCGAGGAGATCCCGATGTTCGTCGCCGACTACGTGCTGATGGAGTACGGGACCGGCGCGATCATGGCGGTGCCCGCCCACGACCAGCGCGACTTCGAGTTCGCCCGCGCCTTCGACCTGCCGGTCCGCCGGGTGGTCGAGCCCGCCGACGGCACCGAGCCCGCCGCCGGGGAGGCGTTCGTCACCCAGTCCGAGGACGTCGTCGTCGTCAACTCGGGATCGCTCGACGGGCTCGCGCCGGCGGCCGCGAAGCGCCGGATCATCGACGAGCTCGAGGCCGCCGGCCGCGGTCGGCTCGCCGTCAACTACCGGCTCCGCGACTGGCTGCTGTCGCGCCAGCGCTACTGGGGCTGCCCGATCCCGATCGTCCACTGCCCCGAATGCGGGCCCGTCGCCGTTCCCGACGACCAGCTCCCGGTCGAGCTGCCCGACGTCGAGGACTACCGCCCGAAGGGGCAGAGCCCCTTGGCGACGGCGACCGACTGGGTCGAGACCGCCTGTCCCCGCTGCTCCGGCCTGGCCCGGCGGGAGACCGACACGATGGACACCTTCGTCGACTCCTCCTGGTACTTCCTGCGCTACCTCGATCCCGGCAACGCCGCGCTGCCGTTCGATCGCGCGGTCGCCGACCACTGGATGCCGGTCGACCAGTACATCGGCGGCGTCGAGCACGCGATCCTCCACCTGATGTACGCGCGCTTCTTCACGAAGGCGCTCGCCGACGAGGGCCTGGTCGGCGTTCAGGAGCCGTTCTCGAACCTGTTCACGCAGGGGATGATCACCCGCGACGGCGCGAAGATGAGCAAGTCGAAGGGGAACGTGGTCGATCCCGCCGACTACGTCGCCCGCTACGGAGCCGACACCGCCCGCACCTACGTCTGCTTCATGGGCCCGCCCGATCGCGGCGGCGACTGGGTCGACGAGGGCGTCGAGGGGGTTCACCGCTTTCTCGCCCGGCTCTGGCGGCTGGCGGACGAGCAGGCGGCGAAGGAGAGCGATCGGGCGATGTTCGATCCCGAATGGCAGCGGGGAACCGGGGGGCCGGCGCGGGCGCTGCTCGCGAAGGCGCACTGGGCGATCGACAAGGCGACCCGCGACTTTGAGCGCGGCTTCCAGTTCAACACGGTGATCGCGGCGGTGATGGAGCTGGTCAACGACGCCTACCGGCTGCGCGACGATCTCGCCGGAGACGACGGCGGGCGCGCCCTCCGCTTCGCGACCGCCACCGCGGCGTCGCTGATCTTCCCGTTCGCCCCGCACCTCGGCTGCGAGGCCTGGGGGGCGGTCGTCGGCGGGCGCCTCTGGGAGGAGCCCTGGCCGGCCGCCGACGGGGAGCTCCTCGCGACCGACACCGTCACGCTCGTCGTCCAGGTCAACGGCAAGCTCCGCGACCGCGTCGAGGTGCCGGCCGGCGCCGGCGAGGATGAGGTCCTCGCGGCGGTCGGCGCCAGCGCTCGCATCCAGGAGGTCCTCGACGGCCGCGAGCCGGTCAAGTCGATCGTCGTCCCCGACCGCCTCGTGAACCTCGTGGTCCGCTGAGGGCCGCGCGGCACGTGCGCGGCTGCGACGCGCTCCCGCCGCCGTCCAGCTGCTCGGCGCCGGGATCCCGCCGCGAAACCGGGCACCGTCTGCTAGAAAGCGCCTGCGATGCTCGTCAGGCGCCTGTCCGACGCGGCGGTTCGGGACTTCCACCGGCTCAGCTCCCACATCCTCATGGATGCCGGCGAGCTCGGCTCGCGCCACATGACCGTGACCTGGATCGAGGTGCCGCCGGGAGCCGAGCAGGAGCTCCACTCCCACGAGGAGGCCGAGCAGGTCTACGTCGTCGTCAGCGGCGCCGCCCGGCTCTCCGCCGCCGGCGACGGCGAGGACCTCGGTCCCGGCGATCTCGCCCTGATCCCCCCGGCCAGCGACCACCTGGTCGCCAACCGCGGCGATGAGCTGCTCGCGCTCGTCTCGGTTCAGTCGCCTGCGGTCTCGGTCGAGGAGACGATCGGGCGCCAATCGGCGGCGACGGTCGGCTACGACGAGGACGCCGACCAGTACTGAGACCGAGGCCGAGGCACGAGGCGTGCGGGATCGGGCACACCCGCGCGCGCGTCCTTGACACGGCGCGCGCCACCCGCGCGCGAGCGGGACCGATCATCGTCGGGTGGGAACGAACCGGCTCCAGACCGCCGTCTTCGCGGCGATCGGCATCGTCATCCTGCTGCTCGGGATCCGCGCCGTCCGCGACGCCGGAACGCCGGCGGCGGTCGGCGGCGGGTCCGGATCGCCGCTCGCCTCGACGCCGGTCGGAAGCGGGGCCGGCGCCGGGCCGGCGAGCGGCGACGTAGTCGTTCACGTAGCCGGCGCCGTCTCCGACCCCGGGGTCTACCGGCTCCCCGCCGGATCGCGTGTCGCCGACGCGCTCGAGCGGGCCGGCGGGCCCGCCGGCCGCGGCCGGCCGGACGCGATCAACCTCGCGGCCCGCCTCGCCGACGGCCAGCAGGTGGTCGTGCCCGCGCGCGGCGAGTCCGCGGGCGCCGCGACCGGCGAGGACGGTCCGATCAGCCTCGGCGCGGCCGACCAGGCGGACCTCGAGACGATCGAGGGGATCGGCCCGGTCACCGCCGCCGACATCATCGAGTTCCGGGACGAGCGTGGCGGGATCGCCTCGATCGAGGAGCTCGACGAGATCCCCGGCATCGGCCCGGCGACGATCGAGTCGCTGCGCGACCGCCTCCAGCCGTAGGGCGGGCCGGGGGATGCGGCCGCCGTCGCGCGAGCCGCTCGCCTGGCGTCGCCACGCCGCTCTCGCCGGGCTCGTCGCGGGCCTGCTCCTGGCGAACGCGGTCGCGGCGCCGGCCGGCTGGGCGGCCTGCGGGGTCGCCGTCGCGGCCGGGATCGCGCTCGCCGTCGGCGCCGAGCGGAGGGGGCGGGAGCGCCCCGGCTGGGTCGCCGCGGCCGTCCTGGTCGCCCTCCTCGCCGTCGCGATGCTGTTCGGCCTCGGCGTCGGGTCGATGCGGCTGGCGGCGATCGACGGCGGCGCCCTGCGCGGCGCGCCCGGCCAGCGGGTCGCCGTCGCCGGCCATGTCGCGGCCCCGCCCCGGCGCGGATACGGTGACGTTCGGGTGCTCGTCGACACGCCCCGGGGGCGCGCGGTCGCCGTCGCCTCCGAGCCCGTCCCCGATCTGGCGGTGGGCGACGGCGTCGCCGTGCGGGGACGCCTGCGGCCTCCCGACGGGTTCCGCGCCGGCGAGCTCGCCCGCCTCGGGGCCGCGTTCGAGATCGCCGCGGAGAGGATCGAGCCGACCGGCGCCGAGCGGGGCGGCGTCGCCGGCGCTCTCGACCGGGTCCGTGGGCGCGCCGAGGCGGCGCTCGGCCGCGGTCTCGACGCGGAGGGGTCGGCCCTCGCCCGCGGCTTCGTCCTCGGCCAGGACGACCGCATCGCGCCCGCCGTCCGCGAGCAGTTCCGCCGCGCCGGGCTCAGCCACCTGCTCGCGGTCTCCGGGCAGAACGTCGCGCTGCTCGCCGTCCTCGCCGGCGTCGCCCTCGCCGCGCTCGGGATCGGGCTGCGGGCACGCCTGCTGGCGATCGTCGCGCTGATCGCCCTCTACGTCCCGATCGCCGGCGCCGGCCCCTCGATCCAGCGGGCCGGAGTCATGGGCGCCGCGGCGATCGTCGCGACGCTCGCCGGCCGCCCGGGCGGGCGTGCCTATCCGGTCCTCCTCGCCGCCGCGGCGACCCTGCTCGTCAACCCGCGCAGCGCCGGCGACCCCGGCTGGCAGCTCAGCTTCGCGGCCGTCATCGGGATCGCCCTCTGGGCGTCCCCCGCGCGCGAGCTCGTCGCCGGGCGGCTGCCGCGGCGGCTGCCGCGGCGGATCGCGCGCGCCCTCGCCGAGGGCGCGGCGATGACGCTGGCCGCCACGGTCGCGACGGCGCCGCTGATCGCCCACGACTTCGAGCGGCTCTCGCTGGCCTCGGTCGCCGCCAACATGCTCGCCCTGCCGGCGGTCGCGCCGGTGATGTGGATCGGGATGCTGATCGGCCTCCTCGGCCAGGTCCCCGGCGTCCCGACCGCGCCGCTCGGAGCGGTCCTCGGCCTCCCGATCGACTACATCGCGCTCGTCGGGCGCCTGCTCGGCTCACCCGCCTGGGCCGAGGTCAGGGTCGCCCTGCCGGGCGCCGGCGCCCTCGCCGCGACCTACCTGCTCTGCTCGGCGGCCGTCGCCGTCGCGATCGCCGGCGTGGGGAGGAGGCGGCACCTCGGACCGTCTCCCTTCGCCCGGTCGCTCGCCGCGCTCGGGCTGCTGGCGGCGCTCGTCGCGGCCACGGCCGCCGCCGGCGGCGAGCGCGAGCCGCCCCGCGGCGCGGTGCTGGTGACGGCGCTGGACGTCGGCCAGGGCGACGCGACCCTGCTCGAGCCGCCGGGCGGGGCGCCGATCCTCGTCGACGGCGGCCCACCCGGCGATGCGGCCGCGTCCGCGCTCGACCGCCTCGGGGTCGAGCGCCTCGCTGCCGCCTTTCTCACCCATGACCAGCTCGACCACGCCGGCGGTCTGTTCGAGGTGCTGGCGACGCGCCCGGTGGACGCGCTCGTGCTGGCGGCGCCGGCGCCCCGCCTCGAAGCCGCCGCCCGCGCCGCCGGGGCCCGCGTCGTCACCGTAGCCGAGGGCAGCGGCCTGCGCTTCGGCCCGCTGCGGATCGACGTCCTCTGGCCGCCGCGCGAGGCCGCCGCGGCCCGGGCCCCGGTCGCCGATCCGAACGCCGCCTCGCTCGTGCTCGCCGCTCGCTACCGATCCTGGGACGTGCTGCTCACCGGCGACGCCGAGGCCGAGGCGACCGATCTCGAGCCCGGCCCGGTCGACGTCCTCAAGGTCGCCCACCACGGCAGCGACGACGCCGGCCTCGAGGCGCTCCTCGACCGCTCGGCGCCGCGGGTGGCGCTGATCGAGGTCGGGGCCGGCAACCCCTACGGCCATCCCGCCGCCGCGACTCTGGCGGAGCTCGCCGAGCGCTCGATCTGCGTCCTCAGGACCGATCTCGACGGCGATTCGACGGTCGCGATCGGGTCCGGGGGGATCGTGGCGGAAACGGCCGGCGGGCCCGGCATCGGCACCCGTCCGGGGTGCGCTCCGGCGCCGTGATCGGACCGCGGCCCGACGTAGACTCGACCCGGTGGCAGCCGAGATGCGACCCGCCTACCTGTTCGCCGGCGACGACGCGGCGAAGCTCGCGGCGACGTTGAGCCGGCTGCGGGCACGCGCCGCGGGCGAGGGCGGCCCGGGAGCGCTCGAGGACTTCAGCGGCACGGGCGGCGCCGCGCCGGACGCCGACGGCCTGATCGGCGCCATCCCGGCGCTGTCGCTGACCGCCGAGCGCCGCTACCTGCTCGCCGATGGCATCGAGGGCTGGAAGAAGGCCGACGTCGAGGCCGTCGCCGCCGCGCTCGGGGCGGTCCCGGCGGACGTGACCGTCGTCCTCGTCGCCCGCGGCAAGGCGCCGAAGCCGCTCGCGGACGCCGTCGGGCGCGCGGGGGGCGAGGTCCGTACCTTCGCCGCCCCGGGCAAGCGCGACCTCCCCGGCTGGCTCGTCGCCGGCGCCCGCGAGCGCGGCATCGCGCTGGCGCCGCAGGCCGCGCGGGCGCTGATCGCCCGTCTCGGATCCTCGACCGCCCGGCTCGCGGTCGAGCTCGACCGGCTCGCGACGTGGGCCGGCGCGGACGGGGAGGTCGGGGTCGCCGATGTCGAGCGGATGACCGCCGACACCTCGGAGGTTCGCGCCTGGACGCTCGCGGACGCGATCGTCGCCCGCGACCGCGAGCGCACCGTCGCCGTCGCCGAGGAGCTGATCGCCCAGGGGGAGCCGATCCCCGCCCTGGTCGGCGGCATGGCGAAGCGCCTCCGCGGCGCCTACGAGGCGGCGTCCGCGATCGCGGCCGGCGTGCCCGCGGCCGAGGTCGAGAAGAAGCTGGCGATGCATCCCTACGCGGCGAAGATGCTCGTCCGCTCCGTCCAGGGCGTCGACGCCGCCGAGCTCTCGGCGGCGATCGGCGCGGTCGCCGACCTCGAGTGGTGGACGCGGGGAGGCTCCGACTACGACGACGAAGTCGCCCTCACGCTCGCGGTCTCGCGCGCCGCCGGCGGGGCGGCGGCCGGATGATCGCGATCGCCCCCGGGCTAGGAGCCGCCGGCCCCGGCGAGGATCCGCGCCGCGCGTGCCTTCTTGCGGGCGCCGGCCTTCGCGTGCAGGGCGCCCTTCTGGACGGCCTTGTCGATTCGCGAGACGAGCGCGCGATGCTCGGCGCCGGCGACCTCGGCGTCGGCGGCCGCGACCGCGTCCTCGAGGCGGCGGAAGTGGGTCTTGACGGCGCCGGTGAGGCGGCGGTTCTCGCCGCGCTCCCGCTCCGAGCGGAGGTTCCGCTTCTTCTGTGAGGCGATGTTGGCCATCGGCGGCCGCACACTGTAGCGACTGATGGGCGACCCCAGCGAGACCCCGGAGCTGCCGCCGCTGCCGGAGCGGGCGCGGCGCTTTCGGCCCGCCTACGCGGCCGATCCGATCGACGAGGAGTTCGCGGGCTCGGCGCTCGGGGCCGAGCCGGCGGCGCCGCAGGCGCGGCGGATCGGCCGCTCGACCGCGTTCTTCAGCATCGCCACCGGCGCCTCGCGCATCGCCGGCCTCGTCCGGGAGATCATCGCCGCCGGATACTTCGGCGTCGGCCCGGCGATGACGGCGTTCACGATCGCCTTCCAGATCCCCAACCTGGTCCGGAGCCTGTTCGCCGACGCCGCCCTCCAGGGCGCGTTCGTGCCGGTCTTCACCGAGCAGCTCGAGGCCGGCAACAGGCGCGAGGCGTTCCGGCTCGCCTCGACCCTGATCTTCCTGACCACCGCGGTGCTCGGCGTGATCACGGCGCTGTTCGTCCTCGTCGCCCCGCTGCTGGTCCCGGCCCTGGTGCCCGACCTCGACGAGGCGACCCAGGACCTCACGGTCGCCCTCTCCCAGCTCCTCTTCCCGATCCTGGTCATGCTCGGCGTGTCCGGCGTCGTCGTCGGCGTCCTCAACAGCTACAACCGCTTCGCGGTCTTCGCGATCGCCCCGCTGTTCTGGAACCTCGCGATCATCGCCGTCCTCGTCGCGATCTCGCCGCTGTTCTCCGGCGACGACCGGATCTACGCCTACGCGATCGGCGTCCTCGCCGGCACCGCCCTGCAGCTGGGGATGGTCTCTTGGGACCTGCGCAACACGCCGTTCCGGCTGCTCCGCGTCTTCGAGTGGCGCGGCGAGCTCGTCAAGAAGGTGCTGCTGCTGATGCTGCCGGTGACGATCAGCCTCGGGCTGATCAACGTCAACCTCGTCATCAACAGCCTCGTCGGGGCGCTCGTGCCGGGCACCCTCGCCGGCACCGGCGAGCCACTCGCCGAGTACGCGCCGGCGGCGATCGACAAGGCGTTCCGGATCTACATGCTCCCGCAGGGGATGTTCTCGGTCGCGGTGGCTACGGTGATCTTCCCGACGCTGGCGCGCTACGCGGCCCGCCGCGACTACGGCGACCTGCGGCGGACGATGGCGAACGGGATGCGGATGATCCTGCTCGTGCTCGTCCCCGCGGCGGCGGCGATCCTCGTCCTCTCGGAGCCGATGATCAGGCTCGTCTACGAGCGCGGCGAGTTCTCGCCCCAGCAGACGCCCCTGGTCGCGACGGCGCTCTACTGGTTCGCGTTCTCGCTCCCCTTCAACGGGCTGTTCCTGATCCTCACCCGGACCTTCTTCAGCCTCCAGCGACCCTGGACCCCGACCTGGATCGCGGCCCTCAACCTGGCGATCACCGCCGGCGCCGCGCTCGCCTTCTACGAGCCCTTCGGCGTCGCCGGGATCGTCGCCGCGACCGCGATCGCCACCGCGGCCAGCGTCGCCGCCCAGGTCGCGGTCCTCCGCCGTCCGCTCGGCGGGATCGAGTTCCCGAAGCTGCTCGACGCGGCCGTCCGGATCACGCTCGCCTCGGCGGCGCTCGCCGGCGTCTCGTGGCTGGTCTGGGACGCTCTCGACGCGGCCCTCGGCCGCGGCACCGGCACCCAGATCATCGCGCTCGGGACGGCGCTGGCAGCGGGCGGGCTCGCCTACCTCGGCGCCGTCCTCGCCCTCCGGGTGCCCGAGGCCCGCCAGCTCCTCGGCGTCGCGCGGCGCTGACCGCGCCGGTCGGCCGCGGGCCCTGGCTCTACCCTTCCCGCTCGCGCCGATGGACACGATCCGCAACTTCTCGATCATCGCCCACATCGACCACGGGAAATCGACCCTGGCCGATCGCATCCTCGAGCTCACGGGCGCCGTCGACCCGCGCGAGATGCGCTCGCAGCTGCTCGACTCGATGGACCTGGAGCGCGAGCGCGGCATCACGATCAAGGCGCAGGCCGTCCGCGTCGAGTACGCCGCGGGCGACGGCCGCACCTACCACCTGCACCTGATCGACACGCCCGGGCACGTCGACTTCTCCTACGAGGTCTCGCGCAGCCTCGCCGCCTGCGAGGGCGCGCTGCTCGTCGTCGACGCCGCCCAGGGGGTCGAGGCGCAGACGGTCGCCAACACCTACGCGGCCGTCGAGGCGGGCCTCGAGCTGATCCCCGTGCTCAACAAGGTCGACCTGCCGGGCGCCGATCCGGATCGGGTCGCCGCCGAGGTCGCCGACCTGCTCGGCACCGACCCCGACGACGCGATCCGGATCTCGGCGAAGACCGGGGCCGGGGTTCCGGACGTGCTCGAGGCGATCGTCGCCCGGGTCCCGGCGCCGGGCGGCGACCCCGCCGCGCCGGCGCGGGCGCTGATCTTCGACTCCGAGTTCGACCAGTACCGGGGCGTCGTCGCCTACGTGCGGATGATCGACGGCCGCTTCCGCAGGGGCGGGCCGATCCTCGCGATGCAGAACCGGACCGAGGCCGACCTCGACGAGATCGGCTTCTTCCGCCCCGCGATGACCCCGGTCGAGGCGATGGAGGCGGGCGAGGTCGGCTACGTCATCACCGGCGTCAAGGACGTCGCCCGGCTGCGGGTCGGCGACACGCTGACCGAGCGCGACCGTCCCGCCGCCGAGCCGCTGGCCGGCTACCGCGAGGTCCAGCCGGTCGTCTTCTGCGGCCTCTTCCCGATCGACACCGACCGCTACGAGGACCTCCGCGACGCGCTCGAGAAGCTCGCGCTCAACGACGCCGCGCTCTCCTGGGAGCCGGAGACCTCCGAGGCGCTCGGGTTCGGCTTCCGCTGCGGCTTCCTCGGCCTGCTCCACATGGACATCGTCCGCGAGCGGCTGGAGCGCGAGTACGACCTCGACCTGCTCGCGACGACGCCGAACGTGAGCTACGCGGTGACGACGACGAGCGGCGAGGAGCTCGCCGTCCACAGCCCCACCGACCTCCCCGGCCCGGGCTCGATCGAGTCGGTGTCGGAGCCCTACATCCGCGCCTCGCTGATCTGCCCGACCGAGTACGTCGGCGCGGTGATGGAGCTCTGCCAGTCGCGCCGAGGCACCCACGTCGACATGCACTACCTGAGCCCCGAGCGGGTCCAGATCCGCTACGACCTCCCGCTCGGCGAGATCGTCCTCGACTTCTACGACGCGCTCAAGTCCTCGACCCGCGGCTACGCGTCGTTCGACTACGAGCCGCTGGAGGACCGGCCCGGCGACCTCGTCAAGCTCGACGTCCTGCTCGCCGGCGAGCCGGTCGACGCGCTGTCGATCATCTGCCACCGCGACAAGGCCTACGAGCAGGGCAAGGTGCTGGTCGCGCGGCTGCGAAAGACGATCCCCCGCCAGCAGTTCGACGTACCGGTCCAGGCGGCGATCGGGTCGCGGGTGCTGGCGCGGGAGACGGTGAAGGCGGTCCGCAAGGACGTGACGGCGAAGCTCTACGGCGGCGACGTGACGCGCAAGCGGAAGCTGCTGGAGAAGCAGAAGAAGGGCAAGAAGCGGATGAAGCAGGTGGGCTCGGTGGAGGTGCCGCAGGAGGCGTTCCTCGCCGTGCTGACGCTCGGCGACGAGGACTGACGCGAGGCGGGCCCGCGGCGGGCGCAACCCCGCGCCCACGCAACGGAACTTGCGACGCCGGCGGCGGGACGGGCCTAGCCTGGATCGCGTGGCGAGGCTTCTGCCACTGCTCCTGGTCGGGCTCGCGGTCGCCGCGGCGGTCGCGATGTTCGTGCGCCCGGGGACGGTGATCAGCATCGGCGACCGGGCGCTGGCGACGTCGATCGCCCGCGACGCCGGCAGCGCGACCGGGGGCTGCCACCACCGGCGCGAGGCCTGGTTCTGCACCGACGGCGAGTCCCGCATGTACCGGGCCGTCGTCGGCGACTTCGGGTGCTGGGAGGCGGTTGAGGTCGACGCCGGCGGCAGGGTCGTCTCGCTCGATCCGGCCTCCGGATGCGTGAACCTCCCCGACCTGCTCGCGATCGGCCGCTGAGCGACCGCGCGCCCGCTGCGGCGCCCGCGCTCGGGCCTATGATCGGTGCCGATGCGACGGAGATTCCCCGGGGCAGTGGCGCCGCACACGGGGCGGTGACGCCTTGGAATCGGGCTCGATAGCGGAGCCGCGGGCGGAGCCGCGCGGCGAGCGGGCCGCCGCGCCGGCGGGTCGCATGCCGCGCCGCCGCACGGCCCTCATCGGCCTCGGCGCCTACCTCGTCGCCACCGTCCTGCTGTTCGCCTTCACCGGCGTGCTCGTCGCCCGCGAGTCGATCTTCCTCTGGCTCCTCGTCGGGCTGTTGGCGGTGTCGCTGGCCGACGTCCGCGGCTTCGCCCGCGGCGTGATCTTCGACTGGCTGCCCTTCTACCTGATCCTCGTCGCCTACGACCTCCTGCGCGGCTACGTCGGCGCCAACCCGCTGTTCCCTCCCTACTTCCTGCCCCAGATCGACGCCGACCGGCTCCTGTTCGGCGGCACGGTTCCGACCGTGTGGCTGCAGGAGCGGCTCTACCGGGTCGGGGAGCTGCCCTGGTACGACGTCGCCTCCTGGGCGGTCTACATGACCCACTACTTCGCGGTCTTCGCCGTCGCCGCGTGCCTGTGGCGGGTCAGCCGCCTGCGCTTCCTCGAGTTCCGGGCGATGGTCATCACCCTCAGCGTCGCCGCCTTCGCCACCTACGCGCTGGTCCCGGCGGCGCCGCCGTGGATGGCAAACGACCACCACCTGATCGGCGAGGTCGCGCGGATCCCCGGGAGCGTCTGGACGGAGCTCGGGATCGCCCCGGCCGCCTCGATCTGGGACAAGGGCACCTCGCTCTACAACCCGGTCGCGGCGCTGCCGTCGCTGCACGCCGCGTTCCCGATGCTGCTCCTCTGCTTCTTCTGGCGTGGAGGGGCCGTCGTCCGCGGGCTCGCCGCCGCCTACGTGCTGGCGATGGCGTGGACGCTCGTCTACGGCGGCGAGCACTACGCCTTCGACGTCCTGCTCGGCTGGGCCTACGCGATCGCCGTCTTCCTCTCCGTGCGCTGGATCCGGAGACGGCTCGGCGAGCGCCGGGCGCGGGCGCGGGCCGCCGCCGGCGCCGGGCTCGCGGACGCCCCGGGCTCGACGGCCGCGACCTGACGGCCGCCGGGGCGCCGGGCGCGGGGTTCCCGCTCGCGCCGCGCGGGCAATAGGATCGCCGGGTTCCGGCGTGCGCACGAGGAGGAGGTCCGGCGATGAGGATGAAGGCAGCGGTGCTCGAGGAGTTCGGCGAGCCCCTCGTCGTGCAGGAGCTGGAGCTTGCCGACCCGCGCCCCGGCGAGGTCCTCGTCCGCCTCGTCGCCTGCGGCGTCTGCCACACCGACCTCTACACGGCCTCCGGGGTGGATCCGTCCGGTTACGCGCCCGCGGTGCTCGGGCACGAGGGCGCCGGCGTGGTCGAGCGGGTCGGGGACGGCGTCGCATCGGTCGCGGAGGGCGACCACGTCGTCACCCTGTTCTCGCCGCAGTGCGGCGAGTGCGTCCACTGCCGCGATCCGCGGACGAACCTCTGCCTGGCGATCCGCGAGGAGCAGAACCGGGGCCACCTCCCGGACGGGACCGTCCGCCTGAGCCGGCCCGACGGCGAGGAGATCCGCCACTTCATGGGTACATCGACCTTCGCCGAGTACACGGTCATGCCCGAGATCGCGCTCGCGAAGATCGATCCCGAGGCGCCGCTCGACGCCGCCTGCCTGTTCGCCTGCGGGCTCTCGACCGGGATCGGCGCCGCGATGAACACCGCCGGGGTCGAGCCGGGCACGACCTGCGTGGTCTTCGGCGCCGGCATGGTCGGCCTCGGCGCGGTCGCCGGGTGCCGCCTTCAGGGCGCCGAGCGAATCGTCTGCATCGACCTCTCCGAGGACCGGCTCGAGCTCGCCCGCGGCCAGGGCGCGACCGACGTGATGACCGCCGACGGCGGGACGGTCGAGCGGATCCTCGAGATGACCGACGGGTTCGGAGCCGACTACACGTTCGAGGCAACAGGCAACGTCGAGGTGATGCGGCAGGCGGTCGAGGCGGCGCGAATGGCGTGGGGCCTGTGCACGGTTGCCGGCGTCGCCGGCAAGGGGGAGACGCTCGACGTGATCCCGCGCTGGCTGATCACCGGCCGGCGCATCGCCGGATCGTCGTTCGGCGGGGTCAAGGGCCGCGAGGGCGTGCCCAGGCTCGTCGACCTCTACATGCAGGGGCGGATCGACGTCGAGCCGTTCATCTCGCACCGCATCACCCTCGACGAGGTCAACCGCGGCTTCGAGCTGATGGAGGCCCAGGACGGAATCCGCAGCGTGATCGAGCTCTGATCGACAGCTCCGGCCGGATCCTCCGCCGCGCGTCCGGTCCGGTCGGCCTCGGCGGCGCACGCGCCGCGGCGTTGAGATCACGGCAGTCCTGACCGGCTGCCGGAAGCGCCGCGCCGCCTGGCGGCCGGCGAGCGGCCGCCGCGTCGCGTCGGGCAGGTAACTTCCCGGCGGTGATCCTGCAGCGAGTCGAGCAGTCGGAGTGGTTGTCGAACGCCTACCTCGCGGTCGACGAGATCGGCGGCACCGGCGTGCTGATCGACTCCAACCTGGCCACCGACCCGCTCTGCGAGCGGGTCGAGCGGGAGGGGACGACGATCACCCACATCCTGCTCACCCATCACCACCACGACCACGTCGTCGGCGTCGCCGAGCTCGCCGAGCGGTTCGGCGGCGTCCCGGTCCTGGCGCATCCGCTCTGCCGGGAGCTGGTCGGCGCGGCTGTCACCGGGACGATCGACCACGGCGACGTGCTCGAGACCGGCGGCCTCGAGATCGAGGCGATCCACACGCCGGGCCACTGCGGCGACCACTTGGCGCTGCGGATCAACGGCGCCGATTGCCTCACCGCCGACGCCATCTTCAAGGGAACGGTCGGGGGCACCGGAGCGCCGGGGGCGACCGGGCTCGCGGACCTCCGGGCGTCGATCATGGACCGGCTGATGGAGCTGCCCAACGACTGCCGCCTGCACCCCGGCCATCGCGAGCCGACGACCGTGATCGACGAATGGGAGAGCAATCCCTTCATCCGCCTCTGGAGGGGCCTCGACGAGCCCGGTGAGGAGCCGTGCACGGTCGGGCCCGGCGACGATGACCGGCGCGAGGCGACGCTGCTCCTCTGGGCGCCCGACTACGACGGCGGCAACAAGGCGCTCGTCCGCTTCGCGGACGGGACCGAGACGATCACCGGCGGCTCGCAGGTGCGGCGGGGGTGAGCCGCGGATGGGAGTGAGCACGGCGGTCGTCGGCAAGGAGTATCCGGCCACGAGCTACGAGGTCGGGCTGGAGAAGATCCGCGAGTACGCGAACGCGGTCGGGCAGGCCGAGCCCGTCCACCACGATCGTGGCGCGGCGCGGGCGGCCGGCTTCCGCGACGTCGTCGCCCCGCCGATGTTCGCCGTCGTCTACAGCGCGCCCGCCCTCGGCCCGGCGATCCTCGACCCCGAGGTCGGGATCGACTTCGCGGCGATGGTCCACGGCGGCCAGGAGTTCGTCTGGGGCGAGCCCGTCTGCGCGGGCGACGAGATAACCACGCGGGCCCGTGTGCGGGAGATCTACCAGCGCGACGACAAGGGCTTCTACGTGTTCGAGTCCGTCTCGACCAACCAGCACGGCGACGAGGTCGTTCGCGGGACCTGGACGAACATCGTCCGGGGCGTGTGAGGGGCTCGGGTTGGCCGCCCTGAACCAGGGAGACCGGATCCCGGAGCTGCGGGTGACTCCGGACAAGTACCTGCCGCACCGCTACGCCGGGGCCTCGGGGGACTTCAACCCGATCCACATCGACGAGCAGTTCGCCAGGCAGGTCGGGCTGCCGCGCAACATCCTGCACGGGCTCTGGACGATGGCCCAGGTCGCGCGGGCGCAGACGGAGGCCGCCGGCGGCGACCCGCGAGCGCTGCGACGGCTCGCCGTCCAGTTCCGGGGCATGGGCGTCCCCGAGGAGGAGATCGTCGTCAGCGGCACCGTCCGCGAGCGCGACGGCGACCGCGTCGTGGTCGCGACCGAGGCCCACCAGGACGGCAGCGGCATCGTTCGCAACGCCGAAGCCGAGCTGGTCCTGGGCTGAGCGGGTCGCTCGCGGGCCGGCGGGCCCTCGCGGCTACCTAGAATCAGCCGCGTGCTCAGCGAACGCCAACAGCGGGTCCTCGAGATCGCCGTCGACGCGTACCTCAAGACCGGGACGCCGGTCGGGTCGAAGGCGATAGCCGAGAAGGCCGGGTTCGAATGGGGCCCCTCGACCGTTCGCGCCGAGCTCGCCGAGCTCGAGCGCGCCGGCTACCTCGTCCAGCCCCACACGTCGGCCGGCCGGGTTCCGACCGACGCCGGCTACCGCCGCTACGCAGACGGCCTGATCGAGGCGGCGCCGCACGCCCCCCGTTCCGCCGGGATCGCGGCCGGCGGCCTCGCCGAGGCGCGGCGCGGGGTCGAGGAGGCGCTGCGCGAGACCACGGCCGCCCTCGCCCAGGCCAACGACCTGCTCGCCCTCGCCACGGCGCCACCGGTCAGCAGCGCCTCGATCCACCGGGTCGAGGTCCTGCTGCTGCAGGCACGGGTGGTCGCGGTGGTCGCGATCGCCGACAACGGCGACGTCGCCAAGCGCGTGTTCACCTTCGCCGAGCCGGTCGACCCGGGCCTCGTCGAGTGGGCGTCCTCGTTCCTCAACGAGCGCCTCGCCGGCCTCGCGATCGGCTCGAGCATGGTCGCTTCGAGGCTGCTGGACCCCGAGCTCGGCGACCGCGAACGCGAGTTCCTCGGTGAGATCGGGACGGCGATAGCCGAGCTCGCGGAGGCGAGCCCGCAGCAGCTCTACATCGACGGCGCCGGGCGGTTGCTCTCGGAGAGCCACGCCGGTGACCTGCCGCACCCCGACGGCGTCGTCAGCGCCCTCGAGGGCCGGGTGAGCGTGCTCTCGGTGCTGCGCTCGGCGCTCCGCGAGCGCTCCGTCTTCCTCTGCATCGGCGAGGAGAACCCGGAGCCGGCACTGCGCACGGTCAGCGTCGTCGGCGCCGGCTACGGGCTCGGATACCGCAACCTCGGCGCCGTCGGCGTCGTCGGGCCCCTGCGGATGGACTACGCGAAGGCGATCGACTCGGTCCGCGACGCCGCCGGGGAGCTCTCGCGCCTGTTCGCGACGGTGTACGAGGGCTAGAGCCGGCGATGCGTCGCGACCCCTACGAGATCCTCGGAGTCGATCGCGGCGCCGACGAGGCCGAGATCAAGAAGGCGTTCCGGCGCCTCGCTCGCGAGCTGCACCCGGACGTCAACAGCTCCGATCCGGGGGCCGAGGAGAAGTTCAAGGAGGCAGCCGAGGCCTACGAGATCCTCTCCGACCGCGAGCGGCGGCGCACCTACGACGCCTTCGGCCACGAGGGCCTCCGCTCCGGCGGCTTTCATTCGCGGGCGGAGAGCGCCGGCGGCTTCCAGGACATCTTCGAGGCGATCTTCGGCCGCTCCGACCCCATGTTCGGCGACCTGTTCGGGTTCGGCGGCGGTGGCGGCCCGGCGGCCGGTGACGACATCGGCGCGCGCGTGGAGATCGAGCTCGCCGACGTCGTCACCGGGGCCCGGCGCCAGGTCGAGTTCGACGCGGTGGAGCGCTGCGGGCACTGCCACGGCAACGGTGCCGAGCCGGGGACCCCGATCGAGACGTGCGAGGCCTGCGGCGGCGCCGGCCAGGTGCGCCAGGTGTCGCGCACCCCGTTCGGGCAGATGGTCCGCGCGGCGCCCTGCCCGAGCTGCGGCGGCGACGGCAAGGTCGCGGCGACGCCGTGCACGGCCTGTGACGGCGAGGGCGCGGTCAGGGAGCGCAAGACCTACGAGATCGACGTTCCGGCCGGGATCGAGAACGGGCAGCGGATCCGGATCAGCGGGGCCGGAGACGCCGGCGTCGGGGGCGGTCCGGCGGGGGACCTCTACGTCCGGGTCGAGATCGCGCCGGACGAGCGGTTCCACCGCGAGGGGACCGATCTCGTCACCGTCCTCGAGGTGACCGCGACCACCGCGATGCTCGGCGCGTCGCTGCCGGTTCCGACCGTGGCCGGCGAGGTCGAGGTCGAGGTCGAGCCCGGCTCCCAGCACGGCGATTCGATCCGGATTCGCGGCGAGGGGCTGCCGGCGCTGGGCAACGCGCGGCGCCGCGGCGACCTCCACGTCGCCGTCAAGGTGATCACCCCGGTCGGCCTCGACGAGGAGCAGCGCGAGCTCGCCGAGCGGCTCGAAGCCAGCCTCGGGCCCGAGAACGCTCCGGGCAGCGCGCGCGAGGGGATCTTCGAGCGGGTGCGCCGCGCGTTCCGCTGAGCGCCGCGGTCGTCGATGATCAGGCTCGCCGTCCGCTGCCGTCCCGAGCAGGCCGAGCTCGTCCTCGCCGAGCTCGTGGCGCTCGTTCCCGGGGGGGTCGAGGAGGAGCGGGGCGAGGGGTACGTCGAGTACGCGATCTACGGGCCGCCGGGGGAGTTGCCGGCGCTCCCCGAGATTCGCGCCGCGGCCGGCAGGGGACTGGTCGAGGTCGTGACGACCGAGGTCCCCGACGACTGGGCCGATCGCTGGCGCGACTTCCACGAGCCCGTGACCGTCGGCTCCGGCAGGCTCGTCGTCCGCCCGTCCTGGGAGCGGGACGGCGGCGGCGATGCCGCCTTCGAGATCGTCATCGATCCCGGTCGCGCCTTCGGCACCGGCGCCCACGCGACCACTCGCCGCTGCCTCGAGCTGCTGCTCGACCTCGCCGACCGCGGCCTCGGGCGGGGCGCTCTCGCCGACTGGGGGACCGGGTCGGGTGTGCTCGCGATCGCGGCGGCGAAGCTCGGCTGGGCGCCGGTCGTCGCCTGCGATCACGAGCAGGCCGCGATCGAGGCGGCGACGGCCAACGCGCGCGCCAACGACGTCGAGGTGGCGGTCCGACGCGTCAACCTCCGAGAGCAGGCGCCGCCCCCGGCGGCGGCGGTGACCGCGAACCTGACCGCCCCCCTGCTGCTGTCGCTGGCGGCGCGGATGGCGGCGGGAGCGGTCGCGATCCCCGACCGGCTCGCCGTCAGCGGGGTGCTCGCGCACGAGCTCGACGGCGTCACCGCCGCCTTCGGCGCGGCCGGGCTCGCGCCGGAGACGGAGCTCGCCGGCGGGGACTGGGCGGCCCTGCTGCTCACCCGTTGAGCGGGCTTCGCTCCGGCCGCGGCGCTAGCTTTCGCGGCCATGATCTCGACAGCAACCGTGCAGTTCTACGACGTCGTCGTCTTCTTCCACATCCTCGGGGTGGTGATCGGGTTCGGCCCGACCTTCGCCTACGCCCTGTTCGCGGGGATGGCGGCGCGCGAGGGCGTGCACGCGTCGCTCGCGGTCGAGCGGGCGATCCTGCGCTGGAACGAGACCGGCAACACCGCGGGGATGATCGTGATCCTCCTCAGCGGCATCTACCTGGCGGCGGACCGCTGGCAGTTCGGCGACGTCTTCGTGAGTTGGGGGTTCGTCGTGATCATCGCCCTCTTCGGCCTCGTCCACGGCTACTTCCTGCCGCGCGAGCGGAAGCTGATCGCCGGGCTCGAGGCGGAGGCGGACGCCGCCGGCCCCGGTGGCTCCCGCGAGCGCCCGCCGGAGCTCGCCGCGATCGATCGCGAGGTCGCGCGGGTCGGCATGGTGGCCGGGATCGTGATCGTCGTGACGATCTACCTGATGACCGCCAAGCCGTTCCTGTGAGGGCGGCTTCGACGCTGCGCCTACCGGCGTCCTCGTCGGCTCACGGGCCCTGACGGACCGGGGCCTCCCGGCTCGGCGCCATCGGCCGGCTCACGTGCGAAGCACGCTTCGCTGGCCTCCTCGTTGATCCGGGCCCCCCGCCTCGTCAGCCGCTACCGTCGCGCCCAATGACTCCCGACCGCTCACTCCCGATCGCGATGTTCGACTCCGGGGTCGGTGGGCTCACGGTCCTGCACGAGTGCCTCGTGTCGCTGCCGACGGAGGACTTCCTCTACCTCGGCGACAGCGCCAACTTCCCGTACGGGACGAAGTCGCCGGAGGAGCTGCGCGAGCTGGTGGTGGCGAACACCGAGCTGCTGCTCGACCGGGGGGCGAAGCTGCTGGTCGTCGCCTGCAACTCGGCGACCTCGGCCGGGGCCGAGGAGGCGCGCCGAATCGCCGGAGCGCACGGCGTCGAGGTCGTCACGGTGATCGGCCCCGAGGCCGAGATCGCGGCGGCGATCACGGAGACCGGCAGGGTGGGGGTGCTGGCGACCCCGGCCACGGTCGAGGGCGGCGCCTACCACCGGGCGCTCGAGGCCCAGGGTCGCGGCCTCGAGGTGACGGAGGTCGCCGCTCCCGACCTCGCGCCGATCATCCAGAACGGCTTCCCATTCGACCAGGCGGTCGTCGACAAGGTCCGCTCCTACTGCGAGCCGCTGCGAGCCGCTTCGATCGACACCCTGATCCTCGGCTGCACCCACTACCCGCTCGTCGCGCCGATGCTGCAGCGGATCCTCGGTCGCGACGTGCGACTCGTGACCGCCGGCCACGCGATCGCCGCGAGCGCGCAGCGGATCCTCGAGGCGGGCTCGCTCGAGGCCGGCTCCGGCGAGGAGGGCGAGTACCGGTTCCTCTGCACCGGTGACGTCGAGAGCTTCCGCGAGCTCGGGACCCGCTTCCTGCAGATGCCGCTCGGCCCCGTCGAGCGGCTCTGAGCCGGCTCCGCACTAACCTTCAGCCGATGAGCGATTCGATCCTCGAGCGCGTCCGCGAGGACACGAAGGCGGCGATGAAGGCCGGCGAGCGCGAGCGCGTCGGCACGTTGCGGATGCTCGCGAACGCCCTCCAGCAGGACGAGAAGGAGGGCGACGGCGACGCGATCGCCGTCCTTCAGCGCGAGCGCAAGAAGCGGATCGAGGCGGCCGACGCGTTCGAGTCGGGCGACCGCTCCGACCGGGCGGCGGCCGAGCGCTCCGAGGCGGAGCTGATCGAGGCCTACCTGCCCGAGCAGGTCTCCGACGCCGAGCTCGCCGAGCTGGTCGACGCGGCGGTCGAGTCGACCGGCGCGGGCTCGGCGCGGGAGATGGGGCGCGTCATCGGCCTGGTGATGGCGGAGGTGAAGGGCCGGGCCGACGGCAAGCGCGTGTCGACGATGGTCCGGGAGCGGCTTGGCGCGTAGGCGGTTGACGATCGACAACGAGGTCGCCACCGAGCTGGCCGGCTCCGGCGACGCGGTCCTGCGCGAGCTCGAGGACCGGCTCGACTGCGACGTCTACCTGCGCGGCAACGTGATCACCCTCGACGGATCCGACGAGGCGGTCGAGGAGGGCCAGGCGCTCGTCGAAGAGCTGCTCGGCCTGATCGAGCGCGGGCATGGAATCGAGCCGGAGACGGTCGCCGCGGTCGACGGCGCCCGCGACTCGGGCATCGAGCCGGCGGCGATGCTCGGCGACTCGATCTGGCGCCATCGCGGGACCAGCGTCGCCCCCCGCACCGCGAACCAGAAGCGCTACGTCGACTCGATCCGCGAGCACACGGTGACTTTCGGGATCGGGCCGGCCGGGACCGGCAAGACGTTCCTGGCGGTGGCGATGGCGGTGGCGGCGCTCGAGTCCCGTGACGTCAGCCGCGTGATCCTCACCCGCCCCGCAGTCGAGGCCGGGGAGCGGCTCGGCTTCCTTCCCGGCGACATCCAGGCCAAGGTCGACCCCTACCTGCGGCCGCTCTTCGACGCGCTCTACGACATGCTCGACCCCGACCGCGTCAACGACTACTTCGAGCGCGGGATCATCGAGGTCGCTCCCCTGGCATTCATGCGGGGGCGCGCGCAGCCGCTCGACTCGCAGGTGCTGACGCCGGCCGGCTTCTGGCCGATCGGCCGGCTGGAGGTGGGCGATCTGGTGATCGGCTCCGACGGAGAGCCGACGCCGGTCATCGGCGTCCATCCGCAGGGGCGGAAGCCGGTGTACCGGCTCGCCGCTCAGGACGGCGCATCGACCCGCTGCTGCGGTGAGCACCTCTGGCAGGTGCGCACGGCGAGCGATCGCCGCCGCGGGAAGCCGGGCCGGGTTCTCCAGGCACGGGAGATGATCGGCGACCTCCGCAGCGCAGGTCAGCACCGTTACGAGTTGCCGATGCTCGCGGCTCCAGCCGAGATGCCGGCCCGCGACGTTCCAATGGATCCCTACGCTCTCGGGCTCCTCCTCGGCGACGGCTGCCTCACCACGTCGACGACGCCGCGCTTCGCGACTTCGGACCCGGAGCTGGCGCAGGCGCTGGAAACGACGTTGCCCGGGATCGAGGTTCGCCACCGGGGCGGGCCGGACTACGTCCTGCGAAACGCCGCCGGCGGCCGTGGGGGCGTGGTCGCCGCCAATCCGGTCACCGCGATGCTGCGACAGCTCGGGCTCGCGGGGACCCGCTCGGGCACGAAGTTCATCCCCGAGCCCTACAAGGCAAACGAGGCAGGCGTGCGCCTGGCCGTCCTCCAGGGCTTGCTCGATGCCGATGGCGGCCCGGTCGTCCAGCCTGGTCGTGGCTGCCGGATCCGGTACACGTCCTGCTCCAAGCGCCTTGCCGACGACGTGGTCATGCTGGTCCGCTCGCTCGGCGGCGTGGCTCACGCGAGGACCCGGGCGGCGCCTGGACGCGCCAACGGCCGTCTCGTGCGTCACCGCCCCGACGCACACGTGATCGACATCCGGCTGGGCGCCGATCTCGAGCCGTTCCGGCTGCGGCGGAAGCTCGACCGCTATCACGAGCACGGGGGCGGGCGACCGAGGCGCTTCGTCGACGCGATCGAGCCCGACGGCGAGGAGGAGACCGTCTGCATCCAGGTGGCCGCGGCCGACGGGCTCTACGTGACCGATGACTTCCTGCTCACGCACAACACCCTGAACGACGCTTTCGTCATCCTCGACGAGGCCCAGAACACCAGTCCCGAGCAGATGAAGATGTTCCTGACCCGGCTCGGGTTCGGCTCGAAGATGGTGGTGACCGGGGACATCACCCAGATCGACCTGCCCGCGAACCAGCGCTCCGGCCTGGTCGTTGTAGGGGAGATCCTCTCCGCGGTCGACGACATCAGCTTCGTCCGCTTCGGCGGCTCCGATGTCGTCCGCCACCAGCTGGTGCAGCGGATCGTTGCCGCTTACGGCGAGTACGGCGAGCGCCGGCGCTCGGGCGACGCGGAAGGGAACGGTTGAGCGCCGACCTCGGCGACGTGCCGGCGGCGCTCGCTCCCGTGGTCGCGGCGGCGCTTCGCGGCGCCGGCGTCGATGACGGCCATCTCTCCGTCGAGCTCGTCGGCTCCGGCCGGATCCGCGAGCTGAACCGCGACCATCGCGGCCGCGACCGCCCGACCGACGTCCTCGCGTTCCCGGTCGACGGCGCCGGCCCCAGCGCCGGCCCGCGCGAGCTCGGGGACGTCGTCATCTGCCCGGAGCATGCATCGGACGTCGACGAGGCGGCCGTCCACGGCGTCCTTCACCTCTGCGGCTACGACCACGAGGCCGACGGCGGTGAGATGCTGGCGCTGCAGCGGCGCATCCTCGCCGGGCTGCGCGGGGATGCGGCCGAAGGAGGCGATGAGGCCGGTGCCTGAGCCGTCGCCCGATGTCCGGTCCGCGCCGCCCACCCGCTCCGGCTTCATCGGCCTCGCCGGGCGGCCGAACGTCGGCAAGTCGACCCTGGCGAACGCGCTCGTCGGCTCGAAGGTGGCGATCGTCTCCGACCGCCCGCAGACGACCCGGCGCGCGGTCCGCGGCGTCGCCACCGCGCCCGACGGCTCCTGGCAGCTCGTCCTCACCGACCTGCCGGGCGTGCAGAAGCCCCGCGACGTCCTCACCGAGCGGATGCAGCGCCGCGTCGAGCGCGAGCTCGCCGGCTCCGACGCGGTCCTGTTCGTGCTCGACGGCGAGCAGGGCATCGGCCCCGGCGACCGCTTCATCGCGTCGATGATCGCGGCCGGCCGGCCCGAGGCGCCGGTCGTCTGCGCCGTCAACAAGATCGACCGCCTCGGCCGGCCCGGGACCGTCGCGGCGCTTGCGGCGGCGGCCGAGCTCGAGGTCGTCGACGAGGTCTTCCCCCTCAGCGCCCGGCGCGGCACCGGGGTGGCGGAGCTGCGCGCCCGGCTGGCCGAGCTGATGCCGGCCGGCCCGCTGCTGTACCCGCCGGGCGAGCGCACCGATCTCCCCAGCGAGGTCCACCTCGGCGAGCTGATCCGCGAGCAGATCCTGCGCCGGACCCGGGAGGAGATCCCGCACGCGGTCGAGGTCGCGGTCGACTCGGTGACCGGGCGCGCCGACGGGATCGTCGAGGTCCGGGCCGACGTCTGGGCCGAGTCGCAGTCGCAGAAGGCGATCCTGATCGGCAAGGGGGGGAGGATGATCCGTGACGTCGGCACCGCCGCCCGCCGCGAGCTCGAGCGCGAGCTCGGCGCGCGGGTCTACCTCGACCTCCGGGTCCGGGTCCGGGAGGGCTGGCGCCGCGACGACTCGCTGCTGGACCGCCTCGGGATCGACTGAGCGAATCGGGCTTGACGGCCGTCCGGGCCGCCGCATAGGGTCCCGCTGTCCAAGGGGTGCCATCGGAAGGGGAGTCAGTGGCGGCAATCGACGAGACCCAGCACGACGACGAGGCGACGCTCGCGAAGCTCGGGTACAGGCAGTCGCTCGATCGCGCGTGGAGCGGCTTCTCCAACTTCGCGATCTCGTTCACGATCATCTCGGTCCTCGCCGGGTGCTTCACGACCTACGCGTTCGCGTGGAACGGCGGCGGCCCGATCGCGATCTCCTGGGGCTGGCCGATCATCTGCGGCCTGATCCTGTTCGTCGCCGTGTCGATGTCGGAGCTCGTCTCGAAGTACCCGACCGCCGGCGGCATCTACTACTGGGCGTCGGATCTCGGCGGCAAGACCTGGGGCTGGTTCACGGGCTGGTTCAACCTGATCGGCCTCGTCGGCGTCACCGCATCGGTCGTCTACGCCTCGGCCCAGTTCGCCTACTACCTGCTCAGCCTCTACGGGCTCGACCTCGGGTTCGTCAACTTCGGCGACGACGCGCACGTCCTCAGCGAGACCTTCTGGCTGTTCGCGCTGTTCCTCGCCATCCACTCGCTGGTCAACATCTACTCCTCGCCGCTGGTCGCGATGTTCAACAACATCTCGGTCTGGTGGCACGTTCTCGGCGTCGCGATCATCATCGCGATCCTGATCATCGTCCCCGACCAGCACCAGAGCCTCGACTTCGTCTTCACCGACACGATCAACAACACCGGGCTGTTCGACGGCGAGACGAGCGGGCTCGGCTTCTGGTTCTACGTGCTGCCGCTCGGCTTCCTGCTGACGATGTACACGCAGACCGGCTACGACGCCTCCGCCCACATCAGCGAGGAGACGAGGGGCGCGGCGCTCGGCGCCGCCAAGGGCGTCTGGCGCTCGGTCTTCTGGGCCGGCGCGATCGGCTGGATCGTGCTGCTGGCGATCACGTTCGCCGCGACCAAGGTCGGGATCGTCACCAACCAGGGCCTCGGCTCGTCGCTCGCGATCTTCGACACCTCGCTCGACCCGTGGGCGGCGAAGATGGTGATCCTGATCGCCACTATCGGCCAGCTCTTCTGCGGGATGGCGTGTCTGACCAGCTCCTCGCGCATGTGCTACGCGTTCTCGCGCGACCGGGCCGTGCCGGGCCACGGGCTCTGGACCCGGCTCAACCATCACCGGGTTCCCCACTTCTCGGTGATCTTCATGGCCCTGCTCGCGCTGATCGTGACGCTGCCGGCCCTGATCGGCGACGAGAACAACTACACCTACGCGTTCTACGCGGTCGTCTCGATCGCGGTGATCGGCCTCTACCTCGCCTACGTGATCCCGACCTACCTGCGCTGGCGGATGGGCGACGCCTTCGAGCCGGGGCCGTGGACCCTGGGCCGGAAGTACAAGTGGATCAACCCGATCGCGTTCGTCTGGGTGATCATCTGCGTGATCGTCTTCAGCCTCCCGCAGAGCGCCGCGGGCGCGCCGTGGATGGACGAGTTCGACTGGAAGTACGTCAACTACGCGCCGATCGCGGTCGGCGTCGTCATCATCGCCGTCGGCCTCTGGTGGCTGATCAGCGCCCGGCACACGTTCGAGGGCCCGATCCGCCAGGTCGCGACCGACGACACCGGACGGGTGCTCGAGGACCGGGGGAGCGAGCCGGAGCCGCCGACGGCGTAGGCGGCAGCCGCTGGTGAAGCTGGAGGAGCTCAAGCGGGCGGTCGCGGACGGCACGGTCGACACCGTGCTGCTCGCGATCGCCGACATGGAGGGGCGCCTCCAGGGCAAGCGGCTGACCGCGACCCACTTCCTCGACCACGTCGCCGAGGGCGGCGCCGAGGGCTGCTACTACCTGCTCGCGGTCGACGTCGACATGAACACCGTCGACGGCTACGAGATGGCCTCCTGGGAGACCGGCTACGGCGACTTCGAGATGAAGCCCGACCTCGCCACCCTGCGCCCGGTCCCCTGGCACGAGGGGACGGTGATGCTGATGGGCGATCTGGAGTGGCCCGACGGCCGGCCGGTGGTCGCCTCGCCGCGGCAGATCCTCCGGCGCCAGCTCGAGCGCCTCGCCGAGCGCGACCTGATCGCCAACGCCGGCACCGAGCTCGAGTTCATCGTCTTCGAGACCGGCTACGAGGAGGCCTGGCGGCGGGGCTATCGCGACCTCGAGCCGGCCAACCTCTACAACGTCGACTACTCGCTGCTCGGCACCGCCCGGATCGAGCCGCTGATCAGGCGGATCCGCAACGGCATGGCGGGGGCGGGGCTCGTGGTCGAGAGCTCGAAGGGCGAGTGCAACCTCGGCCAGCACGAGATCAACTTCCGCTACGCGGACGCGCTGCGTACCGCCGACGAGCACGCGATCTTCAAGAACGGCGCCAAGGAGATCGCCTCCCAGGAGGGCTCGTCGATCACGTTCATCGCGAAGTTCAACGACCGCGAGGGCTCGAGCTGCCACATCCACTGCTCGCTCGCCGACGCCGCCACGGGGGCGAACCGGTTCGCCGCCGACCGGCAGACGTTCGAGCGCTTCGTGGCCGGCCAGCTCGCCTGCCTGCGCGAGATGACCCTGATGTTCGCCCCCTACGTGAACTCCTACAAGCGCTTCGTCGAGGGCTCGTTCGCGCCGACGGCGGTCGCCTGGGGCAACGACAACCGGACCTGCGCGATGCGGGTCGTCGGCCACGGCGAGGGACTGCGGGTCGAGAACCGCCTTCCCGGCGCCGACATCAACCCGTACCTGGCATTGGCCGCGACGATCGCCGCCGGCCTGCACGGGATCGACGCCGAGCTGCCGCTCGAGCCGCCGCTCGACGGCAACGCCTACACCTCCGACGCCCCGCGGGTGCCGACCAACCTCTACGAGGCCCGCGACCTGTTCGGCGCCAGCGCGGTCGCCCGCGAGGCCTTCGGCGACGAGGTCGTCGACCACTACCTGAACCGCGCCCGGATCGAGATCGAGGCGGCCGAGGCCACGGTCACGGACTTCGACCTCACCCGCGGCTTCGAGCGTTTGTGAGCCGCCCCCTGATCGGCATCTCCGCCGCCGTCGAGCGGGCGCGCTGGGCGTCCTGGGACGTCGTCGTCGCGCTGGCGCCGCTGACCTACGCGAGCGCGGTGCAGCGCGCCGGCGCCCTCGCCGTGATCCTGCCGCCCGATCCCGCGGCGACCGCGGACCCGGACCTGGTCCTCGACCGGATCGACGGGCTCCTGCTCGCCGGCGGCGCCGACATCGACCCCGCGACCTACGGCGCCGAGCCCGACCCGGAGACGACCGGATCCCGGCCGGAGCGGGACCGCTTCGAGGTCGCGCTGCTGCGGCGGGCGATCGAGCGCGGCCAGCCCGCGCTCGGGGTCTGCCGCGGCATGCAGATCCTCAACGTCGCCCGTGGCGGCACCGTCGAGCAGCACCTGCCCGACCGGCTCGGCGGCAGCGGCCGCCATCGCGAGGTCCCGGGCACGTTCAGCGATCACGAGGTCAGGATCGCCCCCGGGTCACTCGCGGCGCGGGCGACCGGCGCCGAGCGGGCGACGGTCAAGTCGCACCACCACCAGGGCATCGCCGAGCTCGGCGACGGCCTCGTGGTCAGCGGCCGCTCCAGCGACGACGATCTGGTCGAGGCGATCGAGCTGCCCGGTCGCGGGTACGCGCTCGGCGTCCTCTGGCACCCTGAGGAGGACATGGAATCGAGGGTGATCGGATCGCTCGTCGCGGCCGCGGAGGAGGCCGTCGCATGATCGAGGTCGTCGAGCCGGCGAGCGCCGAGGTGATGGCCGAGGTACCGCGGGCCGGGGCCGAGGACGTCGACGACGCCGTCGCCCGCGCGAAGGAGGCGTTCCCGGGCTGGCGCGCGATCGCCCCCGGGGAGCGGGCGAAGCTGCTGCACGGGCTGGCGGACGCCCTCGGGGAGAGGGCGTCAGACCTCGCCGTGCTCGAGGCGCGGAACGCCGGCAAGCCGATCGCCGACGCCCGCGGCGAGATCGCGATGGTCGTCGACTGCTTCCGCTACTACGCGGCCGCCCCCGAGCGCCTGCTCGGGCAGACGATCCCGGTCGGCGGGGGCATCGACATGACCTTCCGCGAGCCGCTCGGGGTCGTCGGGCTGATCGTCCCCTGGAACTTCCCGCTCGTCATCACCTCGTGGAAGACGGCGCCCGCCCTCGCGGCCGGCAACACGGTCGTCCTCAAGCCGGCCGAGCTGACGCCGCTGAGCGCGATCGAGCTCGAGCGGATCGCGCTCGACGCGGGCATCCCGGAGGGGGTCCTGAACGTCGTTCCCGGGCCGGGGTCGGTCTGCGGACGGCGGCTGGTCGAGCACCCCGACGTCGCCAAGATCGCGTTCACCGGCTCGACCGAGGTCGGGCGCGGGATCGCCGCCGGGGCCGCCGGGACGATCAAGCGGGTGACGCTCGAGCTCGGCGGCAAGTCCGCGAACGTCGTCTTCGCCGATGCCGACACCGAGGCCGCCGCTGCCGCCGCCCCGCTCGCGGTCTTCGGCAACGCCGGCCAGGACTGCTGCGCGCGCTCGCGGATCCTCGTCGAGCGCGAGGCGGTCGACGACTTCATGGCGGCGCTCGAGCGCACGGTCAAGTCGATGGTCGTCGGCGACCCGCTCGACGAGGCGACGCAGATGGGTCCGCTGATCTCGTCCTCGCACCGCGAGACGGTCGCCTCGTTCCTCGACGCCGAGACCCGGGTCGCCTTTCGCGGCGACGTTCCCGAGGGCCCCGGCTTCTGGTTCCCGCCGACCGTGCTCGAGCCGACCACCAACGACGTCCGCGCCGCCCGCGAGGAGATCTTCGGACCCGTGGCCGCCGTGATCCCGTTCTCGGGCGAGGCCGAGGCGATCGAGCTCGCCAACGACACGATCTACGGCCTCTCGGGCTCGATCTGGTGTGGCGACGGCGCCCGTGCCCTCCGCGTCGCCCGCGCGATCGACGCCGGAGTCCTGTCGATCAACTCGAACTCCTCGGTCCGCGTCTCGACCCCGTTCGGCGGCTTCAAGCAGTCGGGGGTCGGCCGCGAGCTCGGCCCCGACGCGCTCGACCACTACACCGACGTCAAGAACGTCTTCTACGCGACCGGGTAGCGCGGAGCGCCGCCGCGGAGCGGAGGGCCGCCGCGATCGGCACGCGCCCTGGCTGGTCGGCCAGCTAAGATCGGGGGGACCACCGGGATCGCCTCGGCCCCCGGCCGGGCGCACGGGAAAGGGAGTCGCGCCATGAACGACCGCCAGGACTCAGCCTCCGCCTCCGACCGCATGGCCCGGCGACAGCGCCTCGGGCTGCGTGTGTTCCGACCCGCGGCGCCGCTCGTCGCGCGCGCCTACAGGGCGCTCGAGCCGGGCTGGGCGCGCCGGCTGCAGCGCAAGTCGGTGACCGGCTACGAGGTCGGGTCGTACTCGTTCCACGGGGGCGAGCTCGAGACGCTGATCGGGCGGAACTACGAGAAGTCGCTTCGGAACCTCTGGAAGGCCGAGATCCAGGCTCCCTATCTCGGCATCCGCGACGCATCGAAGCTGGAGAAGGCCGGCTCGTCCGCCGAGGCCGAGGTGGCCGAGGTCGACCGGCTCATGGAGATCGCGACCTCCGAGGACGTCCGCCGCGACTTCGAGGCCGCGTTCACCCCGGCCGAGCGGGAGGCGATCGGCTGGCTCATGTCGCTGATCGGGCACGGCGAGGCCTACGCCCTCTACACGAGCTCCACCCTCGTTCCGGTCGTCCAGGGGACCGGGGCGAAGCTGGGGATGGCGATGCAGGCGATGGAGGAGGCCAAGCACTTCATCGTCCTCCGTACCCTGCTGAAGACGCTCGGGATCGACAAGCCGATCACCGACTCCGCCTACATCCTGTTCGAGAAGGTCGCCTCCGCCTCTCCCTACCGGCGGCTGTTCGCGATGAACGTGGTCATCGAGAGCTTCGCGACCACGATCTTCGCCCAGTTCGCCGACTACGCGGCGCTCGAGCACGTCGTCGGCGTCTTCCACCAGGACGAGGCCCGCCACGTCGGCTTCCCCCGCAACTACGCCCAGGCCGGCCTGATCCCCGAGAAGGTGACGACGAGCCGCCGGGAGCGGGCCGCGCGGACCGCCCTGCTGTTGCCGGTGTTCCCGCTGATCTTCGACTACAAGCCCCATTTCGAGGCGCTCGGCCTCGACTGCTTCGGCTTCTTCGGTCGAACCATCTACAAGGTCGCCCATCACGCGGACCGGGTGGGCCTGCCCGGCACGCTGCCCGCCGATGAGCTGATCTCGACGATGAACCTCTTCTTCAACGCCTGGACGCAGGCCTTCGAGCCCGAGCGCTTCCAGGGATACCGGGACTACACCGCGCTCCGGGAGGGTGACGTGCGCCGGGACCTGCTCGAGCGCGAGACCGAGGTGTTCGGCGACATCTTCGAGGCGGCCGGGACGGCGACCGGCTGACCGACGGCCGCTCGGGCCGGCCCGCGGCGCAGGGATCGCGGCGGCGGGCGGCGTTGCGGATGCGCGGCATCGGCCTCGGCCGTCGAGGGCGTGAGGCCGTCAGGCCGCCGGCTCGATCCGCGACCTCCGTGGCGGTGGACGCGATCCGGATCCGCGAGGTCGAAGCAGGCGATTGCCCGCACCGCGGGGGAAACCTGAGCCAGTCGGAGCGGGGCGTCGCGATCGAGTAGCGCTCCTTGCCGTCGATCGCGACAGGTCGCTGGCCGACCGGCTGCTCGCGCGGCCGGTGGCCCGGGTGCGGCAGCTCGACGGCGCCTGCTGACGGGAGCGTCAGCAGGCGGCCCTCGGCGACGACCTGATCGGCATGAGGCTCGAGCCGGGCCGGATCAGCGAGAGCGAGGGCGCCGCCTGTCCGCGCTGCGGGCGAGGCGCCGGCGCCGGGGAGCACGGGATCCCGATCGGGGCGGTCGTCGCGGCGGTCGCGGCCGACCGGCGGCTGCGGGAGGCGATGGAGGCGGGGACCGCCGGGGGCCCGTGCTCGGCCTGCGGAGGCCCGTCCGGCTGGGAGGTCATCGCGATCCGCGACGGCGGGGTCGGGGAGGCGGGCCGGCGGGCGACGCTGGCCTCGATCCGCGGCCAGCTCGCGCTCGGCCGCCGGCCGGACGCGATCGCGAGCTGGATCCGCTCCGAGCTCGGCGTCGTCGGGATCCTCGTCGAGGACGGCTCCGAGGTCGGCCGCCGGCTCGGGTGCGGGTGGGCGGAGCAGCGGCCCGGCGGTCCTGCCGCCGGCCGCGGGCGGTCCGCCTCGACAGGGCGCTGATAGCTTGCCCGCCGATGGAACGCCCGGGGCGCCTCGAGGGGAAGGTCTGCGTGATCACCGGCGCCGCGAGCGGCATCGGCGCCGAGGCGGCGCGGCTGTTCGCGGACGAGGGGGCGCGGGTCGTCGGGGTCGACCTCGAGGAGGGTGCCGAGGGCGAGCTGGCGATCGTCGCCGACGTCACCGACCCCGACCAGGTCGAGGCCATGTACGCGCGGGCCCGCGAGCGGTTCGGCAGGATCGACGTCCTCTTCAACAACGCCGGCATCAACCCGCCCGAGGATGCCTCGATCCTGGAGACCTCGCTCGACGTCTTCCAGAAGGTCCAGGACGTGAACCTGCGCAGCGTCTTCCTCTGCTGCAAGCACGGGATACCGCACCTGCTCGACAACGGGTCGGGCGGATCGGTGATCAACACGGCGTCGTTCGTCGCGGTCATGGGGGCTGCCGTCTCGCAGATCTCCTACACGGCCTCGAAGGGGGCCGTCCTGGCGATGTCGCGCGAGCTCGGCGTCGAGTTCGCCCACCGCGGCGTCCGCGTCAACGCGCTCTGCCCGGGGCCCGTCGACACCCCGCTCCTGCGGGAGCTGTTCGCGAGCGACCCGAAGCAGGCCCAGCGCCGTCTCGTCCATCTGCCGTTCGGACGGTTCGCGCTGGCGCGCGAGGTCGCCAACGGCGCGCTGTTCCTCGCCAGCGACGAGAGCTCCTACGTGACCTCCTCGACGTTCCTCGTCGACGGCGGGCTCACGCAGGCGTACCTGACGCCCGGCGCCAGCGACGACCCCCGGTACTGAGCCGGCCGCGATCGCGCGGCGGCGGCGGGACCAAGGCGGCGTCGGAGCGGGAGGGCGTCGCGCCTAGACTGACGCCCATGATCGACGAGATCGCATTCGACGAGCGCGGCCTCGCGCCGTGCGTGATCCAGGACGCATCGAGCGGCGAGGTCCTCACCCTCGCCTGGGTCAACGCCGAGGCCCTCGAGCGGACGATCGCGACCGGCGAGCTCCACCTCTGGAGCCGCTCCCGCGACGAGCTCTGGCGCAAGGGGGAGACCTCGGGCAACGTCCAGCGGGTGCGCGAGCTCCGCTACGACTGCGACGCCGACGCCGTCCTCGCGCTCGTCGACCCCGCCGGCCCCGCCTGCCACACCGGCGAGCGCACCTGCTTCTTCCGGGCCCGGGACGGCTCGCCCGAGCCGGTCGCGCACGAGGCCCTGCCGGCGCTCGCGCGGACGATCGCCGCCCGGGCGGCGGAGCGTCCCCCGGGCTCCTACACGACGCGGCTCCTCGACGACGGGGAGCTGGTCGGAGCGAAGCTGCGCGAGGAGGCGGACGAGGTCGCGCGCGCCGTCGCCGCCGAGAGCGACGAGCGGATCGCCGAGGAGGCCGCCGACCTCCTCTACCACCTCGAGGTCGCGCTGCGCTCGCGCGACGTCGCGATCGCCAGCGCCTACGAAGCCCTCAACCGGCGCCGCGCCGATCGCGCTGACGACCGTTGAGCGCCGCCGTCACCACGCTCGAGCGGGCCCGCGAGCTCAGCGACGCCGGCAACGTGGTCCCGGTCGTCGAGACGTCCGTCGAAGACACCGAGACCCCCGTCTCCGCCTTTCTGAAGCTGCGCGACGAGGGCCCCTGCTTCCTGCTCGAGTCGGCCGAGCAGGGCGGGCGGCTCGGCCGTTATTCGTTCCTCGGCTTCAGCCCGCACCTGCTTCTGCGCTGGGCCGACGGCGAGCTGCTCGAGTGGGACCGCGACGCCGCCGCGCCGAGCCGGCGCTCGGCGGCGCCGGACCCGTACGCGGCGGTCGCGGCCGCGCTCGGGCGCTTCGAGCTCGCCGACGCCGAGGAGGCGCCGTTCGCGGGCGGCGCCGTGGGCCTGTTCGGCTACGACCTCGTCCGCACCGTCGAGCCGCTCGCCGAGCCGAACCCCGACCCGCTCGGTCTGCCCGACCTGGCGTTGATGGTCTGCGAGCTGCTCGTCGCCTTCGACCACCATCGCCACGAGGTCTCGATCATCGCTCTCGCGTTCACCGGCGACGACGGCGTCGAGCCCGCCTACGAGCGCGCCCGCGGGCTGATCGCGGCGGCGCGGGAGCGGCTGCGCGGGGCGATCCCGGGCGCGCGCGGCGCGAAGCGCCGCCACGACGAGGGCGACGAACGGGGCGGCGGCGAGGTCGCATGGACGTCGAACATGAGCCGTGAGCGGTTCGAGGCCAACGTCGAGCGGATCGTCGAGTACGTGCGTGCCGGCGATGCCTTCCAGGTCGTCCCCTCGCAGCGGTTCAGCGCCGACTGCCCGGTCTCCGCCTTCTCGATCTACCGCGGGTTGCGGGCGGTCAACCCCTCGCCCTACATGTACTTCCTCGACTTCGGGGAATTCGAGATCGCCGGCGCCTCGCCGGAGCCGCTCGTCAAGGTGACCGGCGATCGGGTCGAGACGCGGCCGATCGCCGGCACCTACCCGCGCGGCGGCGATGAGGAGGAGGACCGCGCCAACGCCGAGCGCCTGCTCGCGGACCCGAAGGAGCGGGCCGAGCACGTGATGCTCGTCGACCTCGGCCGCAACGACCTCGGCCGCGTCTGCGAGTACGGGACGGTGACCGTCGACGAGCTGATGACGGTCGAGACCTACAGCCACGTCCTCCACATCGTCAGCCGGATCTCGGGCCGCCTGCGGGACGGCTTGGGGGCGATGGACGTCCTCCGCTCGGCGCTGCCGGCGGGAACGCTGTCGGGGGCGCCGAAGGTCCGGGCGATGCAGATCATCGACGAGCTCGAGCCCCACAAGCGCTGCTCCTACGGCGGCGCGATCGGCTACCTCGACTTCCGCGGCGAGCTCGACGTCGCCATCCACATCCGCACCGTCGTCGTCAAGGACGGCACGGCCCATGTCCAGGCCGGCGGCGGCACCGTCGCCGACGCCAGGCCCGACTACGAGTACCGGGAGTCGCTGCAGAAGGCGAAGGCGATCTTCGGCGCGGTCGAGCTCGCCCGTGCCCACCCGGAGTGGGGGTGAAGGGGGATGAACGTCCTCGTCATCGACAACTACGACTCCTTCACCTACAACCTCGTCCAGCACCTGGGCGAGCTCGGCGCCGCGGTCGAGGTCGTCCGCAACGATCGCGCGACCGTCGACGAGCTGCTCGCCCGCGGCGCCGACCGGCTCGTGATCTCGCCCGGCCCGTGCACCCCGGCCGAGGCCGGGATCTCGGTCGAGGCCGCGCGCCGCTTCCCCGAGGCCGGGGTGCCGACGCTCGGCGTCTGCCTCGGCCACCAGTCGATGGTCGCCGCGTTCGGCGGCGAGATCCGGCGCGGGGATCCGATCCACGGCAAGGACGCGATGATCGATCACGACGGGCGGACGCTGTTCGCGGGCCTTCCCAAGCCGCTGGTGGTGGGCCGCTACCACTCGCTCGTGGCCGCGCCGGAGCTGCCCGGGGAGCTCGAGCTCTCGGCCTCGTTCGAGGGGATCGTGATGGCGGTGCGCCACCGCCGGCTGCCCGCCGAGGGGGTGCAGTTCCATCCCGAATCGGTCCTCACGCCCGACGGCAAGGAGATGCTGGGCAACTTCCTCGATGCCGTGGCAGACTGACGCGCCCGGTCCCGACGATGCCGAACGAGATCCTCACCCGCGCGATCGACGCCGTCTGCTCCGGCGAGCACCTGACCGCCGACCACGCGTCGGCGGTCCTGGCCGAGATCATGGAGGGGCGCGCCGAGCCGGTCCAGACCGGGGCCTTCCTGGTCGCGCTGCGGGCGAAGGGGGAGACGGTCCCGGAGCTGATCGGGCTGGCGCGGACGATGCGGGAGCTCGCCACCCACGTCGAGACCGGCCGCGACGACCTCGTCGACACCGCCGGCACCGGTGGCGGGCCGTCGACCTTCAACGTCTCGACGACCGCGGCGCTGATCGCCGCCGGCGCCGGCTGCGCGGTCGCCAAGCACGGCAACCGGTCGAGCACCTCGCGCTCGGGCTCCGCCGACGTGCTCGAGGCGCTCGGGGTCGAGATCGAGCTCACGCCCGAGCAGGTGGGCGAGGCGATCCGGCGGACCGGCTTCGGGTTCATGTTCGCGCCCTCCCACCACGCCGCGATGAGGCACGTGGTGCCCGTCCGCAGGGAGCTCGCCGTGCGGACGATCTTCAACTTCCTCGGCCCGCTGACCAACCCCGCGGGCGCCAGCCGCCAGCTCCTCGGCGTCTCCGACCGCCGCTACCAGGAGACGATCGCGGAGGCCTTGGCGGGGCTCGGCTGCGAGCACGCGGTGGTCGTCACCGCCGACGACGGGCTCGACGAGATCTCGATCGCGGGACCCACGAGGGTGATCGAGGTCCGCGACGGCGGCACGAGCGAGTGGTTCGTCGACCCGGCGGAGCTCGGGATCGAGGCGGCCGGCATCGAGGCGATCGCCGGCGGCGATCCCGCCGACAACGCCGCGACCGCGCGGGCGATCCTCGCCGGCGAGCAGGGACCGGCGGCCGACGTCGCCGTGGTCAACGCCGGCGCCGCGATCTACGTCGGCGGCGGCGCCGGCGATCTCGGCGCCGGGATCGAGGCGGCCCGGGCCGCGATCGACACGGGCGCGGCGGCCCGGGTGCTGCGCGAGCTGACCGCGATGGGAGCGACCGGCCGCGGCGGCCGACGGGCGGGCACGGCGGATCGGGATCGGTAGCCTCCCGGACGGATGAGCAGGTTGGATCAGCTCGTCGACGCGGCGCGCGACGGCGTCCGCAGGCGCAGCGGGGAGGTGCCCGGCGAGCGGCTCCGCGCGCAGCTCGGGACCCGCAGCGGCCACCGACCCTTCAAGGAGGCGTTGATCCGCCCCGGCCTCTCGCTGATCGCCGAGTTCAAGCGCGGCTCGCCGTCGGCCGGGCCGATCGACTCCGGGGCCGACGTCGCGACGGTCGTCCAGGCCTATGAGCGCGGCGGGGCCGCCGCGCTTTCGGTCCTCACCGACGAGCCCAACTTCCACGGCTCGCTCGCCGACCTCGAGGCGGCGCGCGCGGCGTCGGAGCTGCCGATCCTCCGCAAGGACTTCATCGTCGATCCCTACCAGCTCTGGGAGGCGGCGCTCGCCGGGGCCGACGCCGTGCTGCTGATCGTCGCCGCCCTCGCCGACGAGGACCTGAGGCTGCTCTGGGACGAGGCCGCCGAGCTCGACCTCGACTGCGTCGTCGAGGTCCACGACGGGACCGACCTCGAGCGTGCGCTCGAGCTCGACCCGGACGTGATCGGGATCAACAACCGGGACCTCGCCGACCTCACGGTCGACACGACCACGACGCCGGAGCTGATCACCGACGTGCCGGCCGGGATGACCGTGGTCGCGGAGTCCGGCTACAGCGACCACGGCCAGATCGAGGAGCTCGAGCGGATCGGCGTCGATGCCGTGCTGATCGGCGAGTCGCTGATGCGGGCCGCCGATCCCGAGGAAGCCGTGCGCGCGCTCGTCTCCGACGAGGAGCGGACCCGCGAGCATCTCTTCTCGGACGAGCGCTGAGGCGGTCGCGCCCGGCCGCTTAGCCGGAATTGGGGAGATCCTTAGCCGTCGCTCAGGCGGCGTTGCGGCGGCCCTCAGGGTCGACCCCGATCATCGCCGCCTCATGAACCGGATCGCAAAGCTCCTCCGCGGCTCCTTCGGATCGGCCCTGCTCGGCGGCATCGTCGCCGTCGCGCTCGGCATCGTCGCGATCTCGACCGGGATCGTCGAGGCCGGCGACCCCTCCGACCCGGCTCCGGCGGCGATCGTCCCGTCGGCGCCGGCCGCCGCCTCCCGCTCGATCGGGGACGTCTACGACGACGACGCGCAGGGCGTCGCCTTCATCGAGGCCGAGCAGGAATCGAGCGCGGCCGCGACCCCGCTCGGTGCGCCGCCGGGGGGAGGCGGCGCCGCGACCGGCTCCGGGATCCTGATCGACGGTGACGGCCACGTGCTCACCAACGCCCACGTCGTCGCCGGGGCGGGCGATGTCACCGTCAAGTTCGGCGACGGCGACCCGCTTCCGGCGAAGGTCCTCGGGGCCGACGAGTCGACCGACATCGCGGTGCTCTCCGTCGATCCCGGAAGCGTCGAGGCCGACCCGCTGCCGCTCGGCGACTCCGACGAGGTCGAGGTGGGCGACGGCGCGATCGCGATCGGCAACCCCTACGGGCTCGACCGCACCATCACCTCGGGCATCATCTCGGCGCTGCAGCGCCAGATCAGCGCCCCCGACGGCTTCACGATCTCGGACGTCATCCAGACCGACGCCGCGATCAACCCGGGCAACTCCGGCGGGCCGCTGATCGATGCCGCCGGGCGGGTGATCGGCGTCAACTCGCAGATCGCCACCGGCTCGGGCGGCGGCGGCTCGGTCGGGATCGGGTTCGCCGTCCCGATCAACACCGCGAAGGACGTCGCCGGGCAGATCATCGACAACGGGTCCGTCGAGCACGCCTACCTCGGGATCGAAGGGGCCGACCTGACGGATGAGCTCGCCGGGGTGCTCAACCTCGACGCCGACGAGGGCGTCCTGGTCCAGGGCGTGACCCCCGGCGGCCCCGCGGACGATGCGGGCATCGAGGCCGGCGACGCGACGGTCGCGATCGCCGGCGCCGAGGTCAAGGCGGGCGGGGACGTGATCACGGAGGTCGACGGCAAGCAGGTCGACGGCATGGGCGACCTGATCGCCGCCGTCAACGCGAAGGATCCCGGCGACGAGGTCGTCCTGACCATCCTCCGCGACGGCGCCAGCCGGGACGTCACGGTCGAGCTCGGCGATCGTCCCGACAGCGTTCGCGGCTGATCGCCGCCGGCCGCGGGGCCGGCGTGGGCGCGGCGCGGGGTCGGCGGTGTGCGATCTTTGACCGCGTGAAGGTCAAGATCTGCGGCATCACGACGCTCGGGGACGCCGAGGCGGCCGTCTCCGCGGGCGCCTGGGCGGTCGGCCTCAACCACAGCCCCGAGAGCCCCCGCCTCGTCGCCCCCGAGGTCGCCGCCGGGATCGGGGCGGCGCTGAAGCGGCGCTGCGAGGTCGCGGGCGTGTTCGTCAACGCGCATCTCGACGAGGTCGTCGCGGCCGCCGAGGGCGCGGAGCTGACGCTCGTCCAGCTCCACGGCGAGGAGGGGCCGAGCTACTGCGCCGAGGTGCACCGCCGCACCGGCTGCCGCGTGATCAAGGCGTTCCGGGTCCGCTCGCCGGCCGAGGTGACGGCGGCACGCGCCTACCGGACCGACTTCCACCTCTTCGACGCCTACCGGCGCGGCGTCCACGGCGGCAGCGGGGCCAGCTTCGACTGGGAGCTCGTGGCCGGCCGGCGCGGAGGCGTGCCGGCGATCCTCGCCGGGGGTCTCGACTCCGACAACGTCGGCGAAGCGATCGCCGCTGCGAACCCGTGGGCCGTCGACGTCTGCAGCGGAGTCGAGAGCTCGCCCGGCGTCAAGGACCACGGCAGGATCGTCTCGTTCATCGCGGCCGCCGACCGTGCCGGCGCGCGGCAGCGGGCCGAGCGCGAGCGCCGGCGGGCGGTCGGCCGGGCGCGGCGCGCGGTCGCGCGCGAACGGCGGGGTGGGTGAGAGCGGGACCGTGAGCGCGGTCGACGCCCGCTTCGGCCCCTACGGGGGCCGCTACGTCCCCGAGGTGCTGATCGCCGCCCTCGACGAGCTCACCGCGGCCTGGGAGCAGGCCCGCTCCGACCCGGTCTTCGAGGCCGAGCTCGCGAGCCTGCTGCGCGACTTCGTCGGCCGTCCGACCCCGCTCTACCGCGCCGACCGCCTGTCGGAGCGGGTCGGCCGCGAGGTCTGGCTGAAGCGGGAGGACCTCGCCCACACGGGCGCCCACAAGATCAACAACGCCGTCGGCCAGACGCTGCTCGCGCGGCGGATGGGCAAGCGCCGGATCATCGCCGAGACCGGCGCCGGGCAGCACGGCGTCGCGACGGCGACCGCATGCGCGCTGCTCGGGCTCGAATGCGTCGTCTACATGGGCACCGAGGACATGCGGCGGCAGCGCCCCAACGTCGAGCGGATGGGGCTGTTGGGGGCGACGGTCGAGCCGGTCGAGGCCGGCGCCCGCACGCTCAAGGAGGCGGTCAGCGCCGCGATCCGGGACTGGGTCGCCAGCGTCGCCGACACCCACTACGTGATCGGCTCGGCCGTCGGGCCGGCCCCCTACCCGGCGCTCGTCCGCGACCTCCAGCGCGTGATCGGCGACGAGGCGCGCGAGCAGGCGCTGGCCGCGGCCGGGCGGCTCCCGGACCGGGTGATCGCCTGCGTGGGCGGCGGCTCGAACGCGATCGGCAGCTTCGCCCCGTTCGTCGGCGACGCCGGCGTCGAGCTGATCGGCGTCGAGGCGGCGGGGGAGGGCCTGGGCTCGGGCCGCCACGGCGCCTCGCTCCTCGCCGGTCGCACCGGGGTCCTGCACGGAGCGCTCTCGTCGGTCCTCGCCGACGAGGACGGGCAGATCCTCGAGGCGCACTCGATCTCGGCCGGCCTCGACTACCCGGGCGTCGGCCCCGAGCACGCGATGCTGCGCGACTCGGGGCGGGCGCGCTACGTCGCCGTCGGCGACCGCGAGGCGCTGCTCGCCCTGCGCGAGCTGTCCCGGCTCGAGGGCATCGTCCCCGCCTTGGAGAGCGCCCACGCGGTCGCCTGGCTGCTCGGGGGCGGGCGCGAGCCGGCCGGGGGCATCGACCTGCTCACCCTCTCGGGGCGCGGGGACAAGGACCTCGAGGAGGCGCTCGCGGGCCTGCGAAGGCTGGAGCGGGATGGCTGAGCCGGGAGTCGAGCGGATCGCCGCGGCCTTCGCCGCCGCGCGCTCGCAGGGGCGGGCGGCGCTGATGCCGTATCTGATGGGCGGCTTTCCGGACATGGCGACGTCGGCGGCGGTGATCGATGCCTACGCCGACGCCGGCGCCGACCTGATCGAGCTCGGGGCGCCCTACTCCGACCCGTTGGCCGACGGTCCGGTGATCCAAGCGGCGGCCACCCGGGCGCTCGCCGCCGGCACCCGCCTCGAGGGCGTCCTCGAGCTCTGCGAGCGCGTCGCCTCGCGGGTCCCGGTGCTGCCGATGGTCTATGCGAACGTCGTCCTCACGCTCGGCGCCGAGCGCTTCGCGGCGATGCTGGCCGGGGCCGGGGCGGCGGGGGCGATCATCCCCGACCTGCCGCGCGAGGAGGATCCGTCGGTCGCCGGCGCCCTGCTCGAACGTGGCCTCGCGCCGATCGGCTTCGTGACGCCGACGACGTCGCCCGGGCGGCTGGCCGCGGTCGCCGCCGCCGCGGTCGGCTTCACCTACGTCGTCTCGCTCGCCGGGGTCACCGGCGAGCGCGACGAGCTGCCGCCGGAGCTGGCGGGGATCGTCGCCGCGGTCCGCGCCGCCTCCGAGGCGCCGGCGGCGGTCGGGTTCGGGATCGGGACGCCGGAGCAGGCGGCCAGGGTGGGGGCGGTCGCCGACGGCGTCATCGTCGGCTCGCGGCTCGTCCGCGCGGTCGCCGACGCCGGCGATCCCGAGGCCGCGGCTGACGCCGTCGCCGCCTTCCTGGCGGATGCCCGGGCCGGCCTGTAGATTTCCGCCCCGATGCAGTTGCTCGGGTTCCTCGCGGTCGCGCTGTTCGCGTTCATGGTCGGGTTCGCGCTCGATCTCGGCGGCGCCGTCTGCGCGATGATCTTCCTGCTGATCCTGTTCATCGGCGCCGTGCTTCACGCCTGGCATCCGCTGATCGAGTGGATGCGCGGCCCGGCCGCGAAGCTCTAGCTCCGGCCCGGCTCAGGCGAAGAACCGCTTCGCGATCCCGAGCAGGTCGAGGTCGACGGTCTTGATGCCGCGGACCTCGCTCAGCGGGACCGAGTCGATCTCGCTGCCGCGGAGCGAGACCATGCGGCCGAAGCGTCCCGCGGCGGCGAGCTCGTAGGCGGCCGCGCCGTAGCGGGTCGCGAGGATCCGGTCGTGAGCGGTCGGGGTGCCGCCGCGCTGGACGTGGCCGAGGACCACGGTGCGGGCCTCGTACCCGGTCATCGCCTCGAGCTCGGTGGCGAGCGCGGCCCCGATCCCGCCGAGCCGCTCGTAGCCGTACTCGTCCGTCTCCTCGCTGACCCGGACCTGCCTCACCTCACCGCTCGCGAACGCGAGGTTCGCGCCCTCGGCGACGACGATGATCGAGAAGCTCTTGCCGCGGTCGTGGCGCCGGGTGACGGCGGCGGCGAGCTCCTCGCAGGTCGTGTCGACCTCGGGGATGACGATCCCGTCGGCGCCGCCGGCGAGCCCGCCGTAGAGCGCGATCCAGCCGGCGTTCCGGCCCATCACCTCGACGACCATCAGCCGGTCGTGGGACTGCGCGGTCGTGTGTAGCCGGTCGATCGCCTCCATCACCACGTGCACGGCGGTGTCGAAGCCGAACGTGAAGTCGGTGCCGACGATGTCGTTGTCGATCGTCTTCGGGACGCCGATCAGCGGCAGCCCCTCGTCCTCGTGCAGCATCCGGGTGATCTCCATCGTGTGCTCGCCGCCGATCGCGATGACGGCGTCGAGGCGATCCTCGGCGAACGCCGCCGCGACCCGGTCGACGGCCCCCTCCGCCACGGGCTCGAAGCTCGAGGTGCGGAGGATCGTCCCACCGAGCGGCAGGATCCCGCTGACGCTGCGGGCGTCGAGGTCCACGTAGTCGCGCTCGGCGAGCCCGCGGTACCCGCGCATGATCCCGACCGCCTCGTCGCCGCGCGCGGCCGCGGAGCGGGTGATCGCCCGGATCACCGCGTTCAGCCCCGGGCAGTCGCCGCCGGCGGTCAGCATCCCGATCCGCATCGCAGCCGCGACCCTACAGCGCCGCGCCGGCCCGCCCGCGCCGATAATGCGCCGAATGGAATCGCGCCGGGATCACGCGCCGCCCGACGATCGCGGGTGTCGCCGGCGGTGAGCGGCGAGGAGCGCCTCCTCGGGCGCCGGGGATCGTCGCTCGCGGTCCGGGCGGCGGCGGCGATGGGCGCCACCGTCCTCGCGGCCCTGGCCCTCGCGGGCTGCGGGCCCTCGACGGGCGAGCCCGCGCTCACGGTCTACCTGAGCGCGCCGCTGAGCGGCCCGGCCGGCGGCGACGGCCGCGACGTCGCCGCGGCGGCCCGGGCGGCGCTCGCCGACGCCGGCGGCGAGGCGGGCGGGGTCGCGGTTCGGCTCAGGGTCCTCGACGACGCCGGCGGCGGCGGGGCGACCGATGTCCTGGCCGCGGCCAACGCGCGATCGGCGACGCAGGACTCGACCGCGATCGCCTACATCGGCGAGCTCGACTCGGGCACGACCCGGACGTCGCTTCCGATCACCAACGAGGCGGGCCTGCTGCAGGTCTCGCCGGCCGCCTCCGCGGTCGATCTCACCCGCGTCGCGCCGGGAAGCGACGAGATCCCCGACGCGACCCAGCCGAGCGGCGTCCGCACCTTCGGCCGCGTGGTCCCCTCCGACTCGGCGCAGGGGGCGGCGGCGGCCGGGCTGATCGCGGATCGCGGGCTCGAGCGCGTCCGGGTCGTCGGGGGCGGAGGAGCGTACGGTGAGGCGCTCCGGCACGGCTTCGAGTCGGTCGCGGGGGCACCGACGCTTGCCGCCGCCGGGCCGGCCGGCGCCGTCTACGTCGCCGCGGCACAGCCCGCCTACGTCGACGGAAGGGGGTTCGTGTTCGGGGCCGACGCCCAGATCGGCGGCTCTCCGCCGGCCACGACGCTGCCGCCCGGAGCGCTGGTTCTCTCCGGCACGCAGGCTCCCTCGCAGCTTCCCGGCGGGGAGACGGACGGGCTCGGACGCGACCCGGGGCGGCTCGCCGCCTACGGCTACGAGGCGATGGCGGTCGTGCTCGACTCGATCGGGCGGGCCGACGATCCGCTCGACCGCGGGTCGGTCGTCGATGCGTTCTTCGCCACATCCGACCGCGAGTCGATCCTGGGCACCTACTCGATCGACGAGGTCGGCGACACGACCCTCGACCGGGTCGGGGCCTACGAGGCGACCCGCGACGGCCTGCGGCCGCTGCCCGAGCCGGTCGCGGCCCCCTGAGCGCTAGGCGAGCGCCTCGCTCAACGCTGCGTCGAGGTCCGGGGTGCGGAAGGCGTAGCCCTCGTCCCGTGCCCGCCGCGGCAGGACCCGCTGGCTCGCGGTCGCGGCGTCGGCGAGCTCGCCGCCGAATCGAGCCCGGATCGCCAGCTTCGGGATCGGGACGACGGCCGGCCGGTGCACCGCCCGTCCGAGCGCCTTCGAGAACTCGCGGTTGGTCACCGGCTCCGGGGAGGTCGCGTTGTAGGCGCCGCCGGTCGCGGGGGTGTCGAGCGCCCAGAGCATCATTCCGACCTCGTCGGCGAGGCCGATCCACGGCATGTAGCTGCCGCCGCCCGCGATCGGGCCACCGAGCCCGAGCCGGAACGGCAGAAGCAGACCCGCGAGCAGGCCGCCGGCCGCCGTCAGGACCGGGGCGCTGCGGATGACCACGAGGCGGGCCTCGTCGCCGACCTCCGCCGCGGCCGCCTCCCAGTCGACGCAGACCCGCGCGTCGAAGCTCTCTCCGGCGGGCGTGGACTCGTCGATGATCTGCTCGCCGCGGTCGCCGTAGTACCCGACCGCCGACTGCGAGACGAGCACCCCGGGCGTTCGCGGCGCCGCCAGCATCGCGGCGACGAGGTTGCGGGTGGCGGTGATCCGGCTGGCGCGGATCACCGCCTTCGCGGCCTCGGTCCAGCGCTGGTCGAGCGGCTCGCCGACGAGGTTGACGACGGCGTCGACCCCGTCGAAGGCCTCCTCCGGAGGCCGCTCCCGGGCCGGCTGCCAGGCGTGCCAGGCGATCCGACCCGCGCCCCGCTTGGCGCGCTCGGGATCGCGGGAGAGGCCGACCACCTGATCGCCGCGGGCGAGCAGCGCCTCGCCCAGCGCCGAGCCGATCACCCCGCCGGCGCCGGTGATCAGGACCCTCATCGACGCCGGGCGGCGCTCACCCGATCGCCGCGAAGGTGCCGGTCTGCTCCGCCACCCGGGCGATCCCGGCAGCCTTCGCCTCGGCGACGACCGCCGCGGCGACGGCCGGAGCGACGTCGCGGTCGAAGACGCTGGGGATGATGTAGTCCTCGTTCAGGTCGTCGTCGGTGACTACCGCGGCGATGCCCTTCGCGGCGGCGAGCTTCATCTCCTCGGTGATCGCCGGCGCGCCGGCGTCGAGGGCGCCGCGGAAGATCCCCGGGAAGCAGAGGACGTTGTTGATCTGGTTCGGGTAGTCGGATCGGCCGGTGGCCATGATTCGCACGTGCGGCTCGGCCTGCTCGGGCATCACCTCCGGCGTCGGGTTGGCCATCGCGAAGACGATCGCGTCGCGGCTCATCGCGGCGAGCGAGGACGCGTCGACGAGGCCGGGCCCGGACAGCCCGATGAAGAGGTCGGCGCCCTCGAGGACGTCGTTGGGCCCGCCCTCGATCCGGTCCGGGTTGGTGGTCTCCGCGAACCAGCGCTTGACCGGGTGCATCCCGTCGGAGGCGTAGTCGTCGCGGGCGGTCGAGATCGCGCCGCGACGGTCGCAGCCGATGATGTCGGTGACGCCGGCGTTGATCATCATCCGCGTGCAGGCGATGCCGGCGGCGCCGAGGCCGAGCATCACCACCCGCAGCGACTCGATCGGCTTGCCGACGATCTTCAGCGCGTTGAAGAGGGCGGCCATGACGACGACCGCGGTCCCGTGCTGGTCGTCGTGGAAGACCGGGATGTCGATCTCCTCGCGGAGGCGGTCCTCGATCTCGAAGCAGCGGGGGGCGGAGATGTCCTCGAGGTTGATGCCGCCGAAGGCGGGAGCGATCAGCCGCACCGTCTCGACGATCCGGTCCGGGTCCTTGGTGTCGAGCGCGATCGGGAAGGCGTCGACCCCGGCGAACTCCTTGAACAGCATCGCCTTGCCCTCCATCACCGGCATCGAGGCCTCGGGGCCGATGTCGCCGAGCCCGAGCACGGCGCTGCCGTCGGTGACGACCGCGACGGTGTTCTTCTTGATCGTGTAGGCGAAGGCCTTCGAGCGGTCGTCGGCGATCTCGGTGCAGACGCGGGCGACGCCGGGGGTGTACGCCATCGAGAGGTCGTCGCGGGTCTTCAGCGGGTACTTGTTGTGCTGCTCGATCTTGCCGCCGCGATGCATCTCGAACGTGCGGTCGGTGTAGTCGACCACCCGGGAGCCGCGGATCGAGCCGATCGAGCGCAGGATCTGCTCCCAGTGCTCGGGGCCGTGGGCGTCGATCGTGAACTCGCGCACCCGCCTCCCCTCGGCGCCCGCGCCGGGCACGAGGTCGACGCTCTGCAGGGCGCCTCCCGATTCCGCGATCGCTGCGGTGATCCTGCCGAGCGGCTCGTTGCGCGCGTCGAGCTCGACGCGGACGGTGACGGAGAACTGGGCGCTGACCGATGCCATGTCTCGCGCTGGATCATAGGAGCAGCCGGTTTCGGGCACCGGTCTTGGCAGACTGGCGCCGTGGCCCCGCTGCCCCGACGCCTGCGCCGCGCCGCGCTCGTCCCCGCCGGCGCCCTGCTCCGGATCGCGAGCAGGCCGGTCGGCGGCGGCACCGGCATGACGCGGGCGGCGCTCGGCCCCCTCGTCGGCCGCCCCGATGCCGGTGGATCGGTCGTCATGGTCACCGGCGCCTCGTCCGGCATCGGCGAGGCGGCGGCCCGGCGCCTCGCGGCCGAGGGGGCGACGGTGCTGCTGGTGGCTCGCGGCGCCGAGGCCCTCGACCGGATCGCGTCCGAGATCGGCGCCTCCGGCGCCGGCGAGGCCCGCCCCCACCCGTGCGACCTCACCGATCTCGAGGCCATCGACGACCTCTGCGAGCGCGCCCTCGCCGAGCACGGCGCCGTCGACGTTCTCGTCAACAACGCCGGCCGCTCGATCCGCCGCTCGGTCGACCGGTCCGGCGACCGCTTCCACGACTTCCAGCGGACGATGCAGCTGAACTACTTCGGGGCGATCCGGCTGATCCTCGGCCTGCTGCCGGCGATGCGCGAGCGGGGTCAGGGCCAGGTCGTCAACGTCTCCTCCGCCGGGGTCCAGATCCGGACCCCGCGCTTCTCCGGCTACATCGCCTCGAAGGCTGCGCTCGAGGCCTTCTCGGACGCCGTCCAGGCGGAGACGCGCGAGGACGGGATTCGCTTCACGACGATCTCGATGCCGCTCGTCCGCACGCCGATGATCTCGCCGACCCGCCAGTACGAGCGGATCCCGGCGTTGACCCCGGAGGAGGCGGGCCGCCTCGTCGTCGATGCCGTCTCCGGCCGGCCGCGCCGGGTCGCGCCGCCGTTCGCCCACGTCCTCGCGGCCGTCGACCGCGTCAGCCCCGAGGCGATGGACGTGGTCCGGAGCCGGGTCTACAGGATGTTCGGGGAGTAGCAGGCCGCACGCTCGCCGCGCCTGCTCGCTCGCGGCGAGCGGCAACCCGGCTCGAGGCCGCTCGCCGACTTGCCGCAGGGCGGGTGAAGCCCGGCCGCGCTCAGAGCTCCGCCGCGGCGAACGTGTTGCAGTCGCCGGGGTCGCCGGACCGGAGCCCGGCCTCGAACCAGCGGCGGCGCTGCTCGGAGGTGCCGTGGGTGAAGCTGTCGGGGTCGACCCGCCCGCCCGCCTGTCGCTGGAGGCGGTCGTCGCCGACCGCCTCGGCGGCGGTGAAGGCTTCGTCGAGGTCGCCCGGCTCGAGGTCGCCGGCGGCGTAGACGGTGCTCCCCCAGACGCCCGGGTAGTCGGCCTGGGGCTCCTGGCGGACCGAGAGCTCGCTCGCCTCGTCCGGATCCTCGCCGCCGAGCCGGGACGATGATCAGCCGGACGAGCCGGGTGACGCCCCGCGGATGTCGATCACGTCGCGGCTCTTCGCCCCGCGCCTCCACTTCATGAAGCGATCATCGCAGCAGGTCGGCCGCACCTATGATCAGCCCGTGGCCACGGGCAACGCCGACAACGGGTCCGGCGACCTCTTCCTGATCGACGGCAACAGCCTCGCCTACAGGGCGTTCTTCGCGCTGCCGGAGTCGATCGCGACCTCCGACGGCCGACCGACGAACGCGATCTACGGGTTCGCCTCGATGATGGTCAAGATCCTCACCGATTTCCGGCCCCGCGCCGTGGCGGTCGCCTGGGACGCCGGGATGTCGGGCCGCGATCGGATCTACGAGCCCTACAAGGCGCAGCGCCGCTCCCGCCCCGACCTGCTGAAGGAGCAGTGGCCGCACCTCGAGCCGCTCTCGGACGCGTTCGGGTTCGCGAACGTCCGCGCCGAGGGGTGGGAGGCCGACGACGTGATCGCGACGATCGTGCGGCAGGCGCGCGCCGACGGGATCCCGGTGATGGTCGTGACCGGCGACCGTGACGCCTACCAGCTCGTCGGCGACGGGGTCCGCGTGATGTCGACGTCGCGCGGCGTCACCGAGACCCGCGTCTACGACCGCGAGGGGGTGATCGAGCGCTACGGCGTCGCTCCCGAGCTCGTCCCCGACCTGATCGGGCTCAAAGGCGACACCTCCGACAACATCCCGGGCGTGCCCGGGATCGGGGAGAAGACCGCGGCGCAGTTGCTGGGCGAGTTCGGATCGCTCGAGGCGGTGCTCGAGAACGTCGAGTCGATCTCGGGTCCGAAGCGGAAGCGGAACCTGACCGAGCACGCCGACGACGCCCGGATCTCGAAGCGGCTGGCGACGATGAGCACCGACATCGACATCGAGCTCGATCTGCCGGCGCTGATGGAGCGCGGCCCCGACCTCTCCCGGCTCCGCGAGGCCGCAGCCGAGTTCGAGCTCCGCCAGGTGATCCAGCGGCTCGAGGAGGCGTGGGAGGGGGAGGTGCCGGAGCGGCCGGCCGAGGCGACGCTGGCGACCGAGGCGGCCGCCGGGACGATCGCGGATCTCGCCGGGGGCGAGATCTCATTCGCGATCGCGGGCGGGCGCTGGGGCGGCTACGACGGGGAGGCGCTGATCGGGGGCGAGCTGCCGGGGCGCGACGAGCTGGTCGCCGCCCTCGCCCCCCATCCGCTCGTCGGCCACGACTTCAAGTCGATGGCCGCGGGCTCGCCCCCGGGCCTGCTCGCCGCCCTCGCCGCCGGCTCGCTCGATCTCGCCCACGACACGATGATCGCCGCCTACCTGATCGATCCGGCGCGGCGCACCTACGAGCTCGATGAGCTCGGCGCCGACGAGGGCTTCGCGGTCGCCGGCACGCCGGCCGGCGACGGCCAGCTCTCGCTCGCCGACGGCGAGGACGCCGGCGATCCGGCCGGCTCGGCGCGGCTCGCCTGGGAGCTCGCCGGCCGGCAGCGGGGCAAGCTCGCCGACCTCGGCCTCGAGCGGCTGATGAGCGAGGTCGAGATGCCGCTGATCGAAGTCCTCGCCGGGATCGAGGGGGTCGGGGTCAAGCTCGACACGGCCAAGCTCGCGGCGATCTCCGAGGAGCTCGCCGGCCAGGCCGACTCGCTGCAGGCCGAGATCTGGGAGCTCGCCGGGCGCGAGTTCACGATCGGCTCCCCCCAGCAGCTCGGCGAGGTCCTGTTCGACGAGCTCGGCCTGAGCCGCAAGCGCCGCGGCAAGACCGGCTACTCGACCGACGCGCGGGTGCTCTCCCAGATCCGCGACGAGCACGAGATCGTCGCCAAGGTGGAGCGCTGGCGCGAGGTCACGAAGCTGACCAACACCTACCTCGACGCGCTGCCGGGGCTGATCGATCCCGTGGACGGCCGCATCCACACGACCTTCAGCCAGGTCCGCGCGGCCACCGGGCGGCTCTCGAGCACCAGCCCGAACCTGCAGAACATCCCGATCCGATCCGACATCGGGCGCCCGATCCGGGCCTGCTTCGTCGCCGCCGACGGGAACGAGCTCGTCTCTTGCGACTACAACCAGGTCGAGCTGCGCGTGCTCGCCCACGTCTCCGGCGACGAGTCCCTGCGCGAGATCTTCGCCTCCGGCGAGGACGTGCACGCGGCGACCGCGGCCGGGATCGTCGGCGCCGACCCCGACGCGATCAGCCCCGGCGAGCGGTCGAAGGCGAAGATGGTCAACTACGGGATCGCCTACGGGCTCTCGGCCTACGGCCTCGCCGAGCGACTCTCGATCCCGCGCGAGGAAGCCGCCTCCTACATCGAGCGCTACTTCGAGCGCTTCGACGGCGTCAAGCGGTTCATCGACGCCACGATCGCGTCCGCCCGGGAGGAGGGATGCGTGCGGACGTTGATGGGCAGGCGGCGGCTGATCCCGGAGCTGCGCTCGCGCAACCCGCAGACCCGGATGCTCGGCGAGCGTCTGGCCGTCAACACCGTGATCCAGGGCACCGCCGCCGACATCATCAAGCTGGCGATGATCGCCTCCGTTCGCGCGCTCGCCGCCGGGTGCCTCGAGTCGCGCCTGATCCTGCAGATCCACGACGAGCTGCTGTTCGAGGGGCCGGCGGCGGAGACGGGCGCCGTGACCGACCTCGCGCGGCGCGAGATGGTGGGTGCCTTCCCGCTCGACCCTCCGCTCGCGGTCGAGATCGGCGCCGGCACCGACTGGCTCGCCGCCAAGTAGGCTCGCGCCGCGTGATCTTCGCGCCCCGCCCGGGTTCAGGTCGGTGTGAGGGCAACCGATCCCCGATTGGAGAAGGAGCTACCAACATGACCGACCACGAGTTCCCCGAGGAGGAGCGCCGCCTCTACGATCGCCTCGCGATCGTCGGCGTGGTGCTCCTGCTGGCGGCCTTCCTGCTCGGCGTCGCGAGCGTCACCTCCGGCTTCGCGCAGGCGTCCGGCGACGACGTCGTCGCCAAGCGCGATGACGGCGGCGGCGATGACGGCCACGAATCCGGCGACGACGACGATGACGACGACGACACCGGAACGAGGGCGACCGCCACCGGCACCACCCAGGGCACGGGTCCGTCCAACACGGCCACCAACGACACGGCGACCGGGACCAAGACCGGCTCCGGCGGCGACACCGCCACCGGCACCACCCAGGGCACGGGTCCGTCCAACACGGCCACCAACGACACGGCGACCGGGACCCGGACGAAGGGCCGCTGATCCCCCGTCCGGAGGGATCCGGGGCCGACGGGGCGGCTCGCTCGGGCCGCCCCGTCGCCGCGTCCGCGCCCGAGGCGGGGGGCGATGGCTGGGGGTTCGAGGAGGGGGACGAGATCCTGCCCGGACGCAGCGTGCTCACGAAGCTCGGCGGCGGCCATCGCTACGAGGCCTACCTGGCCTGGGACGGCCATCTGCGGGCCACGGTCGTCGCGAAGCTGGTCCGGCCCGGACGGGTCGCCGAGGCGGACACCCTGCGCGGGCTGGCCGAGGAGGCGGAGGCGCTGGCCGCCCTCAACCACCCGGTGATCGTCCGCGGCTTCGGGGCCGAGCTCGCAGGGGCACGCCCCCAGCTCCTGCTCGAGCACCTCGAGGGCCCGCGCCTGTCGAGCCTGATCCGCCGCTACGGGCCGCTCGGCCGCGAGCAGCTCGCCCCGCTCGCGATCCAGCTCGCGGCCGCGGTCCACTACATGCACGCCGAAGGCTGGGTGCACCTCGACATCAAGCCGGCGAACGTGATCATGGGCGCGCCGCCGCGACTGATCGACCTCAGCGTCGCCTGCCGCGCCGAGGTTGCCGCGACGATCGATCAGCCGATCGGCACGGATTCCTACATGGCGCCCGAGCAGTGCCTGCCGACCGAGCTCGGCCCGGTCGGGCCGGCCGCCGACGTCTTCGGGCTCGGGGTCACGCTCTATCGCGCGGCCACCGGAGAGCGGCCGTTCGAGCGCGGCAGCGCCGAGGCCGGCCACGACCGGCCCGAGGAGCGCTGGCCGCAGCTCTCGCTGCCGGCGCTTCCGCTCGCGGCGGAGCTGCCCGCTCCGGTGGCGGCCGCGATCGAGTCCTGCCTGGCGTACGAGCCGGCGGCGCGACCGGCGCCGGCGGAGGTCGGTGAGGCCTTCGAGGCGATGCTCGAAGCCCTGCCGAAGCCGCGCCTGAGCCGGATCAAGCCGCGCTGGAGCTGAGCGGTGAGCGGGCGCCCCGCTCCGCAGAGGTGGGGGCCGGGTGGTCGATCCCGTGATCGTCGCGGGGCGGTGAAGCGGGAGCGCTCCGGCGCGTCGCCGGGAGGGCTCCGCTAGTCCTCGTCGTCCTCGTCGTCGGAACCGGAGCCGGAGCCCGAGTGGTCGTCGTCGTCCGGCTCCTCCGGCTCCTCCGGCTCCTCGGGCTCCTCGGGCTCCTCCGGCTCGTCCGGCTCCTCCGGCTCCTCGAGCTCGACCCGATCGTCGTCGTCGAAGTCGTCGTGGCCGCCGCCGGAAGACCCGGAATGCCCGCCGCCTCCCCCGCTTCCGCCCCCGCCTGACGATTCCGAGGATCCGCCACCGGAGCCCGAGCGCCCTTCGTTGCGACCGCCCTCGCTTCCGTCGCGTCGCTCCTCCCCGGTTTCGTCGCGCCGATCGTCGCCGTCCTCGCCGGCCGCCTCGCGACGTCGCTCTCCCGCCGACCCGGCGACCGGCTCGGAGCCGTCGCCGCCGCGCCCGCTCCTCGACCCGGGGCCGGTGGCGGCGCTGGCGGTCTCGGGGCCGGCCGCGGGACGCTCGTCGCCGGAGCGGCGATCCTGGATCGCCTTGCCGGCGCCCACGGCCACGACCGCGGCCGTCAACCCGACCGCGGCCTTGCCCAGGGCGCCGCCCATCAGCGCACCGCCTCCCGCCCCCGCGACCCCCGCACCGGCGCCGCCGGCGCCCGCCGCCCCGGCGGCCGCGGCCGTGGCCGCGTCCTCGAGCAGCCAGCGCAGCACCGGCAGCGGCACCAGGGCCCCGAGCGCATCTCGCAGCGTCGTCCGCGCCCGGAAGATGAGGCCGCGGACCGCGGTCGGGCTCGTCTCCAGCTTCGCCGCGATCTCGGCGTGCCCGACGCCCTCCATCTCGCGCATGACGAGCGCCCGCCGCTGTGATTCCGGCAGCGCGCAGATCGCGTCGACGAGGCGCTCGAGCTCCTCCCGCTGCTCGGCGGTGGCGGGTACCCGCCGGCCCCCGTGCTGCTCGGGGTCGAGCTCGCTCCACGCCGGCTCGTCGCGAACGGTGTTCAGGGCCCGGTTGCGGACGATCGCGAACAGCCATGGCCGCAGCCGGATCTCGCGCTCGTCGGCCGCGAGCGCGTCATGGGCCCGCATCAGGGCGGCCTGCACGACGTCCTCGGCCCGGGCGGCGCCGGCGATCGCGCCGGCGAACGCCACCAGCGGCCCGCGGTAGCGGCGCACGATCTCGTCGAACGCGGGCCCGTGCCCCTCGCGCACCAGACGCACGAGCCGATCGTCGGACTGGGCGGCGAGCGCGCGCCGCGCGATCGGTCTCAGCGGGGTCGCCATCTCAGCTTCATTATCGTGGCCGTCGTCCTCGGGCCCGAGCCGTTGCAGCCATGCTCCCACAACCCCGGCCGCTCCCGAAGATCACGGTCGCGGGCCCCCGGGACCGACACGGGACCGATCGGGGTCATCCCGGATGGACGGGCGGAGCCGGCACCGGCAGCCTGGATGGGTCAGATCCCATCCGATCAGGAGGCCTACGAGATGAACGAGAGATACGAGGATCGAGGCGCCGGGCCCGATGGCGGGCCCGCTCCGGACGAGGTGCCGACGACCCCGGCGCCGGAGGTGCGCGAGTCGCCGCGGCGCTTTCTGCGCAGCCGCGACGACCGGGTCGTCGCCGGCGTCTGCGGGGGGCTCGGCCGCTATTTCGACATCGATCCGGTGATCGTCCGCATCGCGTTCGCGGTGACGGTGCTGTTCGGGGGGATCGGGATCCTCGCCTACCTGGCGGTGGCGCTGTTCGCGCCCGCCGACGACGGCACCGGGGCGCCGGCCGAGGGCGGGCGCGGGCGCGAGATCGCCCAGATCCTCGGCGTCGTCGCGATCGCGCTCGTCGCGATCGCCGGCTTCGGGGTGCTCGCCGTCGGCGCGGCCGTCCTGACCGGCCTCGGGTTCGGCCTGCCGGTCGCCGCGGTCGTCGTGGTGATCGGGGTCGCGCTCGCGGCCCTGTCGTTCCGCGGCGGCGCCCGCTGGCTGCTGGTGCCGGCGCTGGCGCTCGCGCTCGGGGTGGGGGTGGCCGCCGCCTCCGACCTCGACCTCGACGGCGGCATCGGCAAGCGGGACCACCGGCCCGTGTCGGCGGCCGCGATCCCCGCCGGGGGCTACGAGCTCGGCGCCGGCCGCCTCGCGGTCGATCTCCGCGACATCGGCTGGGGAGCCGAGCGGACGCTCGAGCTCGACGCCCGCGTCGGCGTCGGCCAGCTCGTCGTCGCGGTCCCCGCAGATGTATGCGTCGAGGCCGATGTCCACGCCGGCGCCGGAGACATCCTCGTCGCCGGCCAGCGCGCGGACGGGTGGGACGTCGACCTGGCGACCGGCGAGGGGGCGCGGGCGGCGCCGCGGCTCGTGCTGGACGCCGGCGTCGACCTCGGGCAGGTCACGGTCGTCAACGACGATGACGCCGAGATCGGCGTTCGCGGCTGGGACCGGGACGGCGACGACTACGGCGACGCCGCGGCGATGAGAGCAGCGAACGCGAGGGCCTGCCGGGCGTGAGCCGGGAGCGCGTCGATCGGGTCTCGCTGGTCGCCGGCGTGGCCGTCGTCCTGCTCGGCGCCGCGCTCTGTCTCGATCAGCTCGACCTGGTCGCGCTCGACCCCGACCTCTTCCGCGACCTCGGGCTCTGGTGGAGCGCCGCGATCGTCGCGCCGCTCGTCCTCGCCGCCGCCGGGGCCGCCCTGCTCTGGGCGCTCTCCGGCGGCGGGGACCCGGCGCCGCGGTCGCGGCCGGCCGCCGCGGTCGTCCCGCGCGACAGTCCGGCGTCTGCGCCCTCTCCCGCGGCCCGCCTCCGCGACCTCTACCGGGGCGGTTTCGGGGTCGCGCTCGTGGTCGGGGCCGGGCTGCTCTTCCTCGCCCGTGTCGATGCCCTCGGCGGTGCCCGTGACGCCGCCTTCACCGCGATCGTCGCCGTCCTCGCGCTGGCTCTGATCCTCGCTCCCTTCATCTGGCGGCTCGGTCGCAGCCTCGCCGCCGAGCGGGCCGAGCGGATCCGCTCCCAGGAGCGCGCCGAGATGGCGGCGCACCTGCACGATTCCGTGCTGCAGACGCTGACGCTGATGCAGAAGCGAGCCGGCGATCCGCGTGAGGTCGCGGCGCTGGCGCGGCGGCAGGAGCGCGAGTTGCGCGGCTGGCTGAGCTCGGGCCGCACCGCCGCCGCGGGCGGCCTCGCGGCCGCGTTGCGGGCGGCGGCGGAGGAGGTCGAGGATGCCCACCGGGTCGAGGTCGACGTGGTGACCGTCGGCGATTGCGCGCTCGACGAGGGCGCCGGGGCGCTCGTGGCCGCGACCCGCGAGGCCCTCGTCAACGCCGCCAAGTTCGCCGGTGACGCCGGCCCGGTCTCGGTCTACGCCGAGGTCTCCCCAGAGCTGATCGAGGCCTACGTGCGCGACCGCGGCGCCGGATTCGACGTCGAGCGGATCGGCGGCGACCGCCACGGGGTACGAGAGTCGATCGTCGGCAGGATGCGCCGCCACGGCGGCGATGCGACGATCGCCTCGATGCCCGGCTCCGGAACCGAGGTCGCGCTCTCGCTGCCACGGGAGGCGCGATGAGCCCGCGGCCGACGATCGTGATCGTCGACGACCACGCGCTCTTTCGCAGCGGCGTGCGCTCCGAGGTCGAGGGCCTGGTCGAGGTCGTCGGCGAGGCGGGATCGGTGGAGGAGGCGGTGCGCGTGATCGCCGACCGCCGCCCCGATGTCGTCCTGCTCGACGTCCACATGCCCGGCGGCGGCGGGGTGGAGGTGATCCGGCGCGTCGCCGCGACCGATCCCGGGCAGCGCTTCCTCGCCCTCTCGGTCTCCGACGCCGCCGAGGACGTGATCGCCGTGGTCCGCGCCGGCGCGCGCGGCTACGTCACGAAGTCGATCTCCGGCGAGGATCTCGCCGCGGCGGTCGGCCGGGTCCGCGACGGCGATGCGGTCTTCTCGCCGCGTCTCGCCGGGTTCGTGCTCGACGCCTTCGCCGGCACCGTCCCCGCCGCCGAGGTCGACCCGGAGCTCGATCAGCTGACGATCCGCGAGCGGGAGGTCCTGCGGCTGATCGCCCGCGGCTACATGTACAAGGAGGTGGCGCTGCGGCTCGACATCTCGCCGCGCACGGTCGAGGCCCACGTCAGCGCCGTCCTCCGCAAGCTGCAGCTCTCGAACCGGCACGAGCTCAGCCGCTGGGCGGTCGAGCGGCGCCTGCTCGACTGATCGCGATCCGGGCCGGGCCGGCCCCGGCCGCCGCGGCCCGCCCGCCGGGCGGCATGCGTGGTGGACCCCGCCGCGAGGCGGCGGTTGAATAGGTGCGTGAGCGTCGCGCAGGCAGTCCTGATCATGCTCGCCGTCAGCGCCCAGTTCGCGCTCCAGGCCCCGTTGAACGCGAGGCTCGCGGTCGCCACCGGCCGGGTCGCCGCGGCGCTCGTCAGCTTCCTCGTCGGCCTCGCGGCGCTCGCGTTCGCGGCGCTCCTCAGCGGCGGCGCCGGCAACCTCGGGGCGCTCGGCGACGCGGCCGTCTGGGAGCTGAGCGGGGGACTGATCGGCGCGGCGTTCGTGCTGATGGCGCTCGCGGCGGTTCCGGTCGTCGGCGCCGGGGCCGTCGCCGCGGCGACGATCACCGGGCAGATGGCGGGGTCGATCCTGCTCGATGCCCGCGGCGCGCTCGGCCTCGACGTCGAGTCGCTCACCGCCGCGCGCGCCACCGGGGTCGCGCTGCTGCTCGTCGGCACGCTGCTGATCCTTCGCCCCGCGCCGAGCGCGCCCGCCCGCGACGGCGGCCGGGCGCTGGCGACGACCGGCCTGATCGTCCTCGCCGGCGTCGCGCTCGCGGCCCAGGCTCCGATCAACGCCGGCCTCGCCGAGGCGGTCGGCGACCTCGAGGCGGCGCTCCTGAACTTCGTCGTCGGCTCGTTCGTCCTCGCTCTCGCCGTCGTCGCCGTCCGCGGGACGGGCGGGGTGGGCGCGGCGCTCGGTCTGCCGCGCCGCTACCTGCTCGGCGGCGTCATCGGGGCGCTCTACGTGACCGCTTCGGTGCTGCTGGTGCGCGAGATCGGCGCCGGGGGCATCGCCGCGACCACGATCACCGGCCAGCTCGCCGCCTCGGTCGCGCTCGACCGCGCCGGGGCGCTTGGGCTCGAGCGGCGGCCGCTGACGGCGATCCGCCTCGCCGCCGTCGGCCTCCTGCTCGGCGGCACCGTCCTCGTCGTGGCGTGAGGCGGCCGGCGGCTCTCAGGCGGGGGCCGGCTCGGCGATCGGCTCCGGGGCCGAGGCGGCGATCGCGGGCGCGCAGATTCCGAGGTAGTGGTTGAAGGACCAGCGGACGAAGCGCTCGGCGCTCATCGCCTTCAGCGCCGGCCCGAGGATCCGCGGCGGGACCCTCGGGACGAGCTTCTGCACGCGCAGCATCGATTCGTACTTCCACCGGTGCGAGTCGTTGAAGGCGCCGTAGCGGACGAGCGCGGCGTCGCGGCTCGAGCGACCCTCGACCACGGAGCGGATCTCGCGGCCGCAGGCGACGCCGAAGTAGAAGGCCGGGCGGATCCCCTCCGCGGTCGTCGGCAGGCAGTGTCCGGCCGAGTCGCCGCAGAAGAAGACGTCGCTCTCGACGGCGTCGCGGAGGCGGTGCGGGATCCAGTTGCCCTGGTAGCCCTCCGCCGGCAGCTCGAGGCGGGCCGCGAGCTCGACGGTCGGCTCCCTGACGTGATGGCGGGGATCGAAGCTGCCGACCCCGACCCGGAGCTCGTCCCCGGCCGGGAAGCTCCAGCCGTAGCCGGCGGGCACGACTGCCCGCTCGATCCAGAGCTCGAGATCGACGCCGGAGCCGCCCGGATGGACCTCGAGGCCCCGCGACAGCGGCGCGTCGGGGGGCTGGTAGCCGTCGCCGAGGATGCGGCGCCAACCGAGCGCGTCGACGACGAGCGGCGCCGTGACGACGCCGCGGTCGGTCACGATCGAGACCGGGGCGGCGCCGGCGCCGTTCGCCGCGGCGGCCTTCGCGCGTCCCTCGACCTTGGCGGTCTCGAACTCGGCGTCGGCCTGCGACCAGAGCAGGCCGCAGAGCTCCGGGTAGTCGAACGTCGAGAAGGTCCAGGGCAGGCGCATGCGCGTGTGCCCGTGCGGCGTGTGGAAGACGAGGTCGCCGAAGGTCTGGCGGATCGACGCCGACAGGCCGAGCGCCTCGAGCCACACGGTCGGCGCCGCGCAGGCCGACGTCTGCCGCTCGCCGATCTCGTAGCGGTCGAGCACCAGCACCCGCGCCGGCGAGCCGCTCAGCTCGCGCGCCACCGTCAGCCCCGCGAAGCTGGCGCCGCAGACGATCACGTCCCACTCGCCCCCGAGCGGCGTCCGCTCCGCGCCTCGCTTGGTCTTCCGCACCGGCATCGCCCGCAGGGTAGATCAGGACGTCGCGCTCGCGCGACATCGCGACGTCCGCCGCTCCGCGCCGGCACGCCCGAACCGCGGGCGAGGGGCGGCTACGGTCCCCCCGGAGCGGCGGCGCCGCACGGCTGCGCCGGCTCGGCGGCTCTGCAATCATCCCGCGTCGATGTCCGCGTCGCAGACAGCCGGCGGAGCCCTGCTCGAGCCCGAAGGGGCGACCCCCGTCGAGGGGTCGAACGGCCTCCTGCTCGAGCTCGACGGCAAGATCTTCCCCAACTACGACGCGACGATCAGCCACTTCGAGGAGGGCGAGGTCGTCAGCGGCGAGGTCGTCCGCATCGACAAGGACGAGGTCCTGCTCGACATCGGCTGGAAGTCGGAGGGCGTGATCCCGGCCCACGAGCTCTCGATCCGTCGCTCCGTCGATCCCGCCGACGAGGTCTCGCTCGGCGATCGGGTCGATGCGCTCGTCCTCACCAAGGAGGACCAGGAGGGCCGCCTGATCCTCTCCAAGAAGCGCGCCCGCTTCGAGAAGGCATGGCGCCGGATCGAGGCCGCCGCCGAGTCCGGCGAGCCGGTCGAGGGCACGGTGATCGAGGTCGTCAAGGGCGGCCTCATCCTCGACCTCGGGGTCCGTGGCTTCCTGCCCGCCTCGCTGGTCGACATCCGCCGCGTGCACAACCTCGACGAGTTCACCGGCCAGACGATCGAGTGCAAGGTGATCGAGCTCAACCGGAGCCGCAACAACGTCGTGCTGTCCCGGCGCGCCGTCCTCGAGGACGAGCGCAAGGAGGTCCGTGAGCAGATCCTGACCCGTTTGCAGCCGGGCCAGATCGTCGAGGGCAAGGTCTCCAACATCGTCGACTTCGGCGCCTTCGTCGATCTCGAGGGGATCGACGGGCTGATCCACATCTCCGAGATCTCCTGGAGCCACGTCAACCACCCCTCCGAGGTGCTCGGGATCGGCGAGACGGTCCGGGTCAAGGTCCTCGACATCGACCGCGAGCGCCAGCGGATCTCGCTCGGGCTCAAGCAGACCCAGGAGGACCCGTGGCAGACGGTCCTCAACTCCTACGGCCCCGGCTCCTCGCTCTCCGGCAAGGTGACGAAGGTCGTCGCCTTCGGCGCCTTCGTCGAGATCGTCCCCGGGGTCGAGGGGCTCGTCCACATCTCCGAGCTCGCCGAGCACCACGTCGAGACGCCCGGCGAGGTCGTCCAGCCGGGCGAGGAGGTCCGCGTGAAGATCCTCGAGATCGACGAGGAGCGGCGGCGGATCTCGCTTTCGATCAAGCGGGTCGGCGAGGGTGGGATGCCGCTCCGCGACGCCTTCCAGGCGGCCGCGACGCAGGCGGGCAACGGCCCCGAGGGCGATCCCGAGCTCGGCCTCTCCGAGGAGGTCTTCGCCGCCGAGCCGGCGCCGCAGCCGGGCGGGCTCGAGATCACCGACGAGGACCTCGCCGCCGCCCATGCCGCGGTCGAGGCCGAAGCCGAGGCTGCCGCCGCCGAGCAGCCCGAGGGCTCCGGCGCCGGGGCGGAGGACGGCGACGAGCCGGCGCCCGGTGCCGACGAGAGCTCCGACGCCGAGGCCGAACCGGAGACCGACGACTCCTGAGCGCGTGCCCGGTCCCTCGCTGATCGGGTTGACTGGAGGCATCGCCGCCGGCAAGTCCGAGGCGCTGCGCATCCTCGCCGGCCTCGGGGCCGAGACGGTCTCCACCGACGGGCTCGTCCACGAGCTGCTCGGGACGGCAGCGGTCCGCGACCGGCTCGTCGAGCGCTGGGGCGAGGCGGTGGCGCCGGGCGGAGAGGTCGACAGGGCGGCGGTCGCGGCGATCGTGTTCGAGCGTCCGGGCGAGCTGCGCTGGCTCGAGTCGCTGCTGCACCCGCTCGTACGCCGCCGGGTCGAGGAGTGGGCGCTGGGGCTTCCCGCGGGTACCGACGTCGCGGTCGTCGAGGTCCCGCTTCTGTTCGAAGGCGACATGGCGCCGGTGTTCGACGCGACGATCACCGTGGTCGCCGCCGACGAGCACCGGCTCGCGCGGGCGGCGGCGCGCGGCCACGGCGGGCTCGAGGGGCGATCGGGTCGGCAGCTCAGCCAGGAGGAGAAGGCGTCGAGGGCCACCCACGTGGTCGAGAACCACGGCTCGGTGGAGGACCTCGAGCGCGACCTCGAGCGCCTGTTTCCCCGGCTTGCCGCCGGGCGATGAGCGCGCCGAGCCACCGCGAGGGAGCCGGAGTCGTCCGGCTGCGCCGCCTGTTCCTGCTCGTCGCGGTGCTGCTCGCGATCGCGATCGCGGTCGGCGTCACCCGCTTCGACGTCGGCGGCACGATCGACGAGCTCACGCTGCCGCTGCGCCACGACGACATCATCCGCCAGCAGGCGCGCGAGAAGGGGGTGCCGGCGGAGCTGATCGCCGCCGTCATCTTCGAGGAGTCCGAGTTCCAGGACCAGACCTCCGCGGCCGGCGCGCGCGGGCTGATGCAGATCACGCCCGACACCGCCGACACGATCGAGACGCTCTCCGGCGGCGAGACGTTCGTCTACGAGGACCTCGCCGATCCCGACCTCAACATCCGCTACGGCACCTTCTACCTGCGGCACCTGCTCGACCGCTTCGGCGGCAACGAGGTCGCCGCCCTCGCCGCCTACAACGCCGGGCCCGAGCAGGCCGAGGAGTGGGGTGGCGCGGCGATGACGATCGACGACATCGAGTTCCCGGAGACCTACGGCTACGTCCGCGACGTCCTCGATCGCCGGGAGGAGTACCGGGAGAAGTACGCCGACGAGCTCGGGCTCTGATCGACGTCGAGGGGGACCGGCGGGGTCCCGTCACGGCTAGATTGCGGCGCGGTGGAGGAAGAGCGGCACCCGCACGCGCTGCCCGGGGATCCGGTCCTCGCCGAGGCCGCCCGGGCGCTCGAGGACGGCCGCCTCGCCGGCGAGGTCCTCGACGCGGAGTGGCGCCTGCGCTACGTCAGCTCCGAGCTGCGCAACCTGGTCGGCTACCACGACGACACCGAGCTCGGGTACGGGGCGATCTCGACGATCCGAGTCGACGTCGCGCCCGAGGTCTGGAGGCTGAGCGAGGAGTCGGCGCGGGCCTGGTGGGTGCGCGAGGGTCCGTACATGCGCCACGACCTCGGCGACGTCGGGGAGCGGATCGCTCCCGACCTCGGATCGCTCCGGGGGGCGTTCGGGGAGCTCGAGCCGGCCGAGCCTCCGGTCGCCTGGGCGGGCAGCTTCGAGACGACCTTTCCCGACGCCTCCCCGGCGAACGTCGGACGCCTCGCCGTGCGGCTGACGCACCCCCAGGGCGGCCTCGCCGGGATCCTCGGCCTCTACGTCGGCGGTGACCTCCGCGGCAGCGTCCAGGCGATGCTGTCCCGGGGCGACGACCGGATGTTCGAGCGGATGGCCGCCCTGACCGTCCCGGCGCGGCGGCCGGCGGCCGTGCTGTTCTGCGATCTCGAGGACTCAGGCGTCCACGGCCGCAAGCTCTCGTCGACCGCCTACTTCGCGATGATCCGCGACCTGACGACGGCGATCGACGGCGCCGTGATCGACGGCGGCGGGATCGTCGGCAGGCACGCCGGCGACGGCGTCTCGGCCTTCTTCCTCGCCGAGCAGTGCGGCGGCGAGGCCGGCGCGGCGGGCGGAGCCGTCCGGGCGTCCGGGCGGATCCGGCGCCTTGCCGCCGCGATGTCCGCGGAGAGCGGTGCGGTGCGGGTCAACGTCGGCATCCACTGGGGGGCGACCCTCGTCATCGGCCAGATCGTCACCGGAGGCCGGCTCGAGGTGACGGCGCTCGGCGACGAGGTCAACCAGGCGGCGCGGATCCAGGAGGCCTGCCGGGGCGGCGGGACGCTGGCCACCAAGGACGTCGTCGAGCGCCTCGACCCGGCGACCGCCGGAGCCCTCGGCGTCGATCCCGGCGAGGCGGCCTACGAGATCCTCGGCGAGATCCCCGGCGTGAGCGAGAAGGCGCGGCGCGACGCCGGCGGCCTCGCCGTCACCGCGCTCGACCCCCGCCCGTAGCTCCGGCCGGGCGTTCGACCCTACGTGGCGCCCCGCGAGCGCCGCGGCGGCGGCCGCTAACCTCGCTCGGCCGGTGCCCGTCTTCCAGCTCAACTCCGCCTACACCGCGACCGCCGACCAGCCGCGGGCGGTCGACGGGCTCGCCGAGGGCGTCGCGGCCGGCGAGCGCTTCCTGACCCTGCTCGGGGCGACCGGCACCGGCAAGACCTTCACGATGGCGGCGACGATCGAGCGGCTCGGCCGGCCGGCGCTGGTGATCGCCCACAACAAGACGCTGGCTGCCCAGCTCTGCAACGAGTTCCGCGAGTTCTTCCCGGAGGCGGCGGTCGAGTACTTCGTCTCCTACTACGACTACTACCAGCCCGAGGCCTACGTGCCGGCGCAGGACCTCTACATCGAGAAGGACGCGACGATCAACGACGAGATCGACCGGCTCCGGCATGCCGCGACCGCGGCGCTGTTCGCCCGGCGCGACGTGATCATCGTCGCATCGGTCTCCTGCATCTACGGGATCGGCTCGCCGGAGCTCTACCGCGAGCAGATGGTCCTGTTCAAGGTCGGCGAGTGGATCGAGCGCGAGGCCCTGTTCCGCCAGCTCGTCGCGATGCAGTACCAGCGCAACGACACGATCCTCACCCGGGGCAGCTTCCGGGTGATGGGGGAGGTGCTCGAGGTCTTCCCCGCCTACGCCGAGTCGGCATACCGGATCAACCTGTTCGGCGACGAGGTCGAGGCGATCACCCACTTCGACCCGCTGACCGGCGAGGTGCTCGACGAGGTCGCCCACGTCTCGGTCTGGCCGGCGACCCACTACGTGACCAAGGAGGAGACGATCGAGCGGGCCGTCGGGGAGATCCGCCTCGAGCTCGACGAGCGCACGGCCGAGTTCGAGCGCGAGGGCAAGGAGCTGGAGGCGCACCGGCTGCGCCAGCGAACCCAGTACGACATCGAGATGCTGAAGGAGCTCGGGTTCTGCAACGGGATCGAGAACTACTCGCGGATCCTCGACGACCGCCCGGCCGGCAGCGCTCCGCACACCCTGATCGACTACTTCCCGGGCGACTTCGTCGTCTTCATCGACGAGTCGCACCAGACGGTGCCCCAGATCGGCGGCATGTACGAGGGCGACCGCTCGCGCAAGCTCACCCTCGTCGATCACGGCTTCCGGCTGCCGAGCGCGATCGACAACCGGCCGCTTAAGTTCGACGAGTTCCTCGATCGGGTCGGACAGGTGGTGATGGTGTCGGCGACCCCGGGCGAGTTCGAGCGGGCGCGCTCGGAGCGCGTCGTCGAGCAGATCGTCCGCCCGACCGGCATCGTCGATCCGGAGGTCGAGGTGCGCGAGACGAAGAACCAGATCGACGATCTGATGAACGAGGTTCGCGTGCGGACGGAGCGGCAGGAACGCTGCCTGGTCACGACGCTGACCAAGAAGATGTCGGAGGACCTGACCGAGTACCTGCTCGAGCACGGCTTCCGCGTCCGCTACCTGCACTCCGAGGTCGACACGATCGAGCGGATCCAGATCATCCGCGACCTGCGGCTCGGCGAGTACGACGTGCTCGTCGGCGTCAACCTGCTGCGCGAGGGGCTCGACATCCCCGAGGTCGGGCTCGTCGCGATCCTCGACGCCGACAAGGAGGGGTTCCTGCGCGGCTCGACGAGCCTGATCCAGACGATCGGCCGCGCCGCCCGCAACGTCGACGGCAGGGTCCTCATGTACGCCGACCGCGAGAGCGAGGCGATGCGGACGGCGATCGAGGAGACGGACCGGCGGCGGGCGATCCAGCTCGCCTACAACCGCGACCACGGGATCACCCCCGAGACCGTCCGCAAGGGGATCAGCGACATCTCCGACTTCCTCGCGATGGAGTCCAACGCCCCGGCGCGGCGGCGGCGGACGGGCGCGACGTTCGACGGCAGGCCGATCGAGGGCCCCGAGGACCTCGAAAAGGTGATCGTCGCGATCGAGGAGGAGATGCTCGCCGCCGCCGAGGACCTCCGCTTCGAGGAGGCGGCGCGGCTGCGGGACGAGCTCAAGGAGCTGCGCCGCGACCTCGAGGCGATGCGCGCCTGACGGCCCGGGGGCGCCCGGGTCGTCGTCGTCGTCGGCCGGCCTGTGCCCGGGGCCGCGGCGCCGGTCCTTCCCGATTCGGCGTTCCCGGCCCCTTCGGGCCGCCCGGATCGGGCGAGCGGGACGAAACCGGGCGGATAGGGCGGTTTCAGCCCGCTCAGCGGCGGCGTCAGGGAACCCGGCGGCCGGGAGGCGCATGGACCGGGATACTGTCTGCCGATGGATCGAGGGGACGCGAGCGCCGATCTTGCCGAGCGGGCCGCCGAGCGCGTCCGCGCGATCGTCGCGGCGGCCGAGGCGGCGGCGGCGGAGATCGTCGCCGACGCGAAGGCCGAGGCCGAGCGGGTTCGGGCGGATGCCGCGGCGGAGGCGGAGCGGATCCGGGCCGCGGCGCGGACCGAGTCGGAGCAGGAGGTCGAGGCGGCGAGCCGTGAGGCGAGCGGGCGGATCGAGCAGGCGCGCGGGGCCGTCGAGGGCCTCGTCGCCCAGGCCGACCGGCTCCGCGCCCAGGTCGGAGCGCTCGGCCGCGACCTCGCCGCGAACGTCCCCGGGGCGCCCGCAAGGAGTGCCGGCGAGGCCGGGGCCGCCCCGGATCCGGCGGCCGGCGAACGACGCGACGAGCCCGCGGCCGAGCCGGAGGAGCCGGCCGAGCCGGCGGCGGCCGGCGGGTCCTCGCCCCGGCCGGCCGCCGATGAGAGCGGGGCCCGGCTGGTGGCGATGAACATGGCCCTCGAGGGCGCCTCCCGGGACGCGATCGCGAGGCGGCTCGAGGCCGACTTCGGCTCGCTGGCCGGCGTCGGGGAGATCGTCGACGACGTCCTCCGCCGCGCCGGACGCTGACCGTCGGGGCCGCGATCCCGCGGCCGAACGTCCGTTCGTGCACGTAGAATCCCGCTGGTGGGATCGAGTCCGAGCAGCGGTCGCATCGTCGTCTCCGGTGCGCGCGAGCACAACCTGAAGAACATCGACGTCGAGCTGCCCCGCGACGCGCTCGTCGTGATGACCGGGCTCTCCGGCTCCGGCAAGTCGAGCCTCGCCTTCGACACGATCTACGCCGAGGGCCAGCGCCGTTACGTCGAGTCGCTGTCGGCGTACGCGCGCCAGTTCCTCGGCCAGATGGACAAGCCCGACGTCGACTCGATCGAGGGCCTGAGCCCGGCGATCTCGATCGACCAGAAGACGACTTCGCGCAACCCGCGCTCGACCGTCGGCACGGTGACCGAGATCTACGACTACATGCGGCTGCTGTGGTCGCGGATCGGCAGGCCCCACTGCCCGACCTGCGGCGAGCCGATCGCCGGCCAGTCGATCGAGCAGATCACCGACCGGGTGCTGACGCTGGACGAGGGCACCCGGTTCATGGTCCTGGCGCCGGTCGTCCGCGAGCGCAAGGGCGAGTACGGCCGGCTGCTCGAGGAGATGCGGCAGCAGGGCTACGCGCGCGCCGTCGTCGACGGCGAGCTGTGCCGGCTCGACGAGGAGATCACGCTCGACAAGCGCTTCAAGCACGACATCTCGATCGTCGTTGACCGGCTCGTGATGAAGGAGGGCCTGCGGAAGCGGTTGTCGGAGTCGGTCGAGGCGGCGGCCGGGCTCGCCGACGGGCTCGTCGAGGTCGAGATCGTCGACGGCGACGACGGCGCGGCGGGTGGCGACGGCGCCCGCACCCTGTCGGGCCCGAGCGCCGGCAAGCGCGGCGACGTTCTCGTCTTCAGCGAGAAGTTCGCCTGCCTCGCGTGCGGCACCTCGATGCCCGAGATCGAGCCGCGGATCTTCTCCTTCAACTCGCCGCACGGAGCCTGCGAGCGCTGCCACGGGCTCGGCTTCCAGCGCGTGATCGATCCCGAGCTCTGCATCCCCGACCCGACCCTCTCGATCGCCGAGGGGGCGCTCGCGACCTGGATGGGGGCGGCATCGATGTACTACCGGCGCCTCGTCGAGGCGGTCTGCGAGGAGCACGGGATCGACCGCGACACGCCCTGGCAGGACCTGCCCGAGGCCGATCGCCGCGTGCTGCTCGAGGGGACCGGATCGGAGCGCCACCGGATCTCCTACAAGAACCGGTTCGGCCGTCGGCGCAGCTACAACGCCCGCTTCGAGGGAATCACCGCCGGGCTCGAGCGCCGCTACGCGAACACGGACTCGGAGAAGACGAGGGAGCGGATCGAGGGGCTGATGGCCCTGCAGCCCTGCCCGGCATGCGGCGGCGCCCGGCTCCGCCCCGAGAGCCTCGCGGTCACCGTCGGCGGCCTCTCGATTCACGAGTACTCGCGGCTCTCGGCCCGTGCCGCGCTCGAGTGGATCGCCGCCCTCGAGCTGACCGACACCGAGCGCGCGATCGCGAGGCTCGTCGTCCGCGAGGTCGAGGAGCGGCTCTCGTTCCTGGTCTCGGTCGGGATCGGCTACCTGACGCTGGGGCGGGCGGCGACGACGCTGTCGGGCGGGGAGGCGCAGCGGATCCGCCTGGCGACCCAGATCGGCTCCAGCCTCGTCGGCGTCCTCTACATCCTCGACGAGCCCTCGATCGGGTTGCACCAGCGCGACAACGCGAAGCTGATCGGGACGCTGGAGCGGCTTCGCGACCTCGGCAACACGGTGATCGTGGTCGAGCACGACGAGGGGACGATGCGGGCGGCCGACTACCTCGTCGACCTCGGGCCCGGCGCGGGCGAGCACGGTGGGCGGATCGTGGCCGCCGGGACGCCGGCGCAGGTGATCCGGGAGCCTGCGTCGCTGACCGGGCGCTACCTGTCCGGCAAGCTGACGATCCCGGTTCCGGAGCGCCGCCGGCGCGGACGCGGCGATCTGGTCGTACGTGGCGCCCGCGAGCACAACCTGAAGGGGATCGACGCGGCGATCCCGCTCGGCACCTTCACCTGCGTGACCGGCGTCTCCGGGTCGGGCAAGTCGACGCTGATCAACGAGACGCTCTACCGCGCCGTCGCCAACCGCCTCCACCGGGCGCGGAGCCGGCCGGGGGCCCACGACCGGATCGACGGGATCGGCGACATCGACAAGGTCATCAACATCGACCAGTCGCCGATCGGCCGCACGCCGCGGTCGAACCCGGCCACCTACACCGGCGTCTTCGACCACATCCGCCAGCTCTTCGCGCAGACGAAGGAGGCGCGGGCGCGCGGCTATCAGCCGGGCAGGTTCAGCTTCAACGTCAAGGGCGGGCGCTGCGAGGTCTGCAAGGGCGACGGGCAGATCAAGATCGAGATGCACTTCCTGCCCGACGTCTACGTCCCCTGCGAGCAATGCAACGGCCGCCGCTACAACCGCGAGACGCTCGAGGTCCGCTTCAAGGGCAAGTCGATCGCCGACGTGCTCGAGATGCCGGTCGCCGACGCGGTCGAGTTCTTCGCCAGGATCCCGAAGATCCACCGGCGCCTGCAGACGCTGCACGACGTCGGGCTCGACTACATCCGGCTCGGGCAGCCGGCGACGACGCTCTCGGGCGGCGAGGCGCAGCGCGTGAAGCTCGCGACCGAGCTCTCGAAGATCGCCACCGGCGAGACCCTCTACATCCTCGACGAGCCGACGACGGGGCTCCACTTCGCCGACGTCGAGCGGCTCCTCGACGTGCTCGCGCGGCTCGTCGACGCCGGCAACACCGTCGTCGTGATCGAGCACAACCTCGACGTCATCAAGTCGGCCGACTGGATCGTCGACCTTGGGCCCGAGGGCGGCGAGGGCGGCGGCGAGATCATCGCCGCCGGGACGCCGGAGCAGGTCGCGACCGAGACGGGCTCCTACACCGGCCGCTTCCTCGAGGAGCTCGTCGAGCCGAAGGTCGAGCGGACGGCAACCCAGCCCGAGCCGGTCGCGGCCTGAGCGGGCACGGTGGTCCAGCGGTTGCCGGCGGCGGGGCTGCTGGGAGCGGTAATCCTCGCGCGGTTGGTGAGCTGCAGATTGGTGACCATCATGGTCACCAACTTGCAGATGGGACGTGCTGGGGTGGGAGCTGGATCTGAACGATCGCTTGCGGAACGACCACCGGAAGCTGATCTCCGCAGGAGCGTGGTCCGGGGCCGCTGAATGGGCGGGGCATGCAAGCTCGTATTCCGATCGCCGTCGCCGCTGCCTCAGCCGCGCTCGCCGTCGCTCCCGCCGCGGCCGGCGCCGCGGTCACGCACACCGTCCAGCCCGGTGAGACCCTCTCCGGGATCGCCGCCGCCAACGGCCTCACCACCGACGCGCTCGCCGCCTGGAACGGCGTCGCCAGCGACCACCTCGTGATCGCCGGTGCCTCGCTGTCGGTGCCGACGCCCGAGGAGGCCGGCCTCGGCACGACCGCGACCGGCACCGCGGCGACCGGCGCGGCGACGACCGCACCCGGCACGGCACCGGCGCCGTGGCTCGGGTCGATTCCGAGCCCGTGGGGCGACCTCTACCTCGATGCCGGCGCCGCCGCGGCCTGGAGCTCGATGCGGCAGGCGTCGCTGGCCACCTACGGCGTCGATCTCTACCCGGCCGGGCCGCTGTCGGCCTACCGGACGTCTGGCCAGCAGGGGGAGATGTACGAGCTCTACCTGTCCGGCGCCGGGGCGCCGGCCAACCCGCCCGGCTACTCCTCGCACGAGCTCGGCGTCTCGGTCGACCTGGCGACGCCGGCGATGCGCGACATCGTCGACCAGATCGGCTGGCAGTACGGCTGGGGCAAGTTCGAGGCGCCGGAGGAGTGGTGGCACGTGAGCTGGGGCGGCGGCTAGGGGCCGTTCAGGGCGAGGGGCGCCCCGGCTCGGCGTCCTCGTCCTGGGCTCGGGCGGGTGCGAGGGGCGGGGTCCCGCGGAACCGCCCCTACGGGATTCCGGAATCGGGATGGGCTTCCCGGTCCTTGTCGCTCCCGAGGTCCAGCGGCTCCGGGGCGTCGCCGCCGAGCAGGCGCACCACCTCGGCGCTCCACGGGTTCGTCCGTAGGGTCGGTGCGTAGAGCTTCAGCGGCCCGCTGCGTTCCGGGAGGTGGAGGAGGACCACGTCGCGCATGAACGCGCGGCCGGCGCGCTCGGCGCGGACGCCGGACCGCGGCCAGGCGCGAGCCGGCGTCACGGCGGCCTCGTCGCGGCGGATCCCTGCCCGCTCCAGGGCCAGCGCGTGGACCTCGGAGGCGGTCAGCGCGAGCAGGATCGCCGGCGCCAGACCGAGGCCGTCGCGGCGCCTGCGGCGGCGGGCGAGCGGCAGCAGCGCCATCCCGAGCAGCGGGACCGAGGCGATCGCCTCGGTCGGAACGGTGCTGAACTCGCCGGCCGCGAGGATCTCGCCCTCGACTCGCGTCGCGGCGAGCGCCCGCAGCTCGGCGCCGCGCCGCTCGCGGTACCGGCGCGCGATCTCGAGCCGCTCCTCGCGCGTCTGCTCGCCGGCCGCGTCTCCGAAGGCCACGTCTGGGAAGCTACAGCCGTGGCGGCCGACGACCCCTACGTGGCGCCGCAGCGCGGGTGGCGGATGTGGTGGCGGAAGCGCCGCTGGTACGAGCGCACCCACCGCCTCCGGAACCGCTGGCGGATCAACCGGCACGCCGCGCGAGGCGGCTTCTTCGTCCGTCACCCGGTCGAGGGCGAGGTCCTCGAGGCCCTCGACGACGGGCGCCTGCGGATCGGTGAGGGGACGCTGCTCGAGCCGGGCTGCTGGATCACGCTCGCCCCGGAGGCGCGGATCACGATCGGCCGCGGCTGCTTCCTCAACCGCGAGACGATGCTCGCCGCGCAGGAGTCGATCGAGATCGGCGACCACGTGATGCTCGCCAACCACTGCTTCGTCGGCGACTCCGACCACCGCTTCGACGACCCCGGGCTGCCGATCACCTGGCAGGGGTTCGTCGCTCGCGGACCGGTGAGGATCGGGGCCAACTGCTGGCTCGGCAAGGGCGTCGTCGTCACCGGCGGCACCGAGATCGGCGAGCATTGCGTGATCGGCTCGAACTCGGTGGTCACCCGCGATGCGCCACCGTGGACGATCTCGGCAGGCGTTCCCGCCGAGGTGATCCGCGAGATCGAGCCCGCCCCCGCCGGGGAGGCGGGCGCCGCCCCGGGTGGCGGCTAGCCTGTTCGCCGTGAACCATCGAGCCACCGCAGCCCTGCTCGCCGCGGCCCTCGCGGCTCCGCTTCTCGCCGCGTGCGGCGAGAAGGAGGAGCCGGCGACCACGGGCCCGGTGGTCGCCGAGACGACGACGGGCCCGGCGACGACCCCAAACGGCGGGGGCGGGGGCGGGGGCGGTCAGCCCGCCACCGACGAGGAGCGGATCAGGGCCACCATCACCCAGTTCCTGACGAAGCCGGGGAATCTCGAGGAGCCGGCGTCGGCGGCGGTCTGCGACGAGCTGCTAACCGAGCGCTTCCTGAGGCAGACCTACGGGAGCCGCAAGAACTGCATCGAGTCGCGCATGCCCGGCGCCCTCGCCGATCAGGCGACGATCCTCGGCCGCAAGCCCGGACGCGGCGGCGCGACCGTCGTCACCGTCGAGCCGCGGGGCGGCGTCTTCGGCGGCCAGACCCTGCGGGTGACGGTGGTCGAGGCCGGCGGCGCCTGGAAGATCGACGAGATCAGCGGCAACGCCAAGGTCGGGCCGTAGCGCGCGCCTACCAGTCCCAGGGGCTGGTCCCCGCCAGCGAGTCCTGCTCGAGGTAGCGCCTGAAGGCGTCGAGCTCGTCGGGGTCGATCGAGTACGTGTGCGAGCCCTCGGGGAAGCGGCGAGCCCGGACGTCGGCGACGTAGGCGGCGACTCCCTCGACCATCGCCGCGTGGACATCGGCGTAGCGCTTGACGAACCGTGCCGTGTGACCGTCGTGGATGCCGAGGAGGTCGTGGAAGACGAGGACCTGCCCGTCGGTGGCCGCCCCGGCGCCGATGCCGATGACCGGTACCTCCATGTGCGGCATGATCGCCTCCGTGACCGCCGCCGGGACCGCCTCGAAGACGATCGCGAAGCACCCGATCGCCTGGAGCGCGAACGCGTCCTCGGCGATCTGGGCGGCACGCTCCCCGGTCCGGCCCTGGGCTTTGTAGCCGCCGAGGGCGGTCGCCGTCTGCGGGGTCAGACCGACGTGGCCCATCACCGGGATCCCGGCGCGGACGATCGCGCGGGCGCGATCGACCGAGGCGCCGCCGCGCTCGAGCTTGACGGCGTCGCAGCCGGCCTCCTTGACGAAGCGCTGGGCGTTCGTGACCGCCTGCTCGTTCGAGTTCTCGTAGGAGCCGAACGGCATGTCGCCGATCAGGAAGGCCGTGTCGAGGCCGCGTCGGACGGCGGCCGCGAGCATCAGCATCTCGTCCATCCCGACCGGCACGGTCGTGTCGTGGCCGAGCACCGTCATCGCCGCGGAGTCGCCGACGAGGACGATGTCGACCCCCGCGGCCTCGGCGACCCGCGCCGAGGGATGGTCGTAGGCGGTCACCATCGCGATCGGCTCGCCGAGCCCCCGCATCTCCGCCAGCCGCGGGATCGTGACCTTCGGGCGCTCGTCGGGCGGGGTGCCGGGTACGCGGGGTGGGGTGCTCATCGGTTCTCCTGTCCTCCTGGATCGGTCGTCGCACCGACGACGACGTTGTCGATCAGCCTCGCATCGCCGAGCCGCGCCGCGAGCGCGATCAGGGCGGGACGCCCGTTGAAGGCCTCGACCGGGCTGAGGTCCTCGGCGTCGCGCGCCTCGAGGTACTCGGGCTCGATCCCCGCGCCGCTCAGCTCCGCTCGGGCGGCGGCGAGGGCGTCGCGGGCGGCGGCGCCGGGAACGGCGACGTCGGCTGCGGCGCGCAGCGCCCGATGGAGCGCGGGCGCGCGCCGGCGGTCGGCCGGCGTCAGGTACGCGTTGCGCGACGACATCGCCAGCCCGTCGGGCTCGCGGACCGTGGGCAGGACCGCGATCCGGGCGCCGTAGTCGAGATCCGTCGCCATCCGCTTGATGACGACCGCCTGCTGGGCGTCCTTCTGGCCGAAGTACGCGACGTCCGGCTCGACCAGGTTGAGCAGCTTGGCCACGATCGTGGTCACTCCCCGGAAGTGCCCGCGTCCGCGTCGGTTGGGATCGCCGCAGAGGACGTCGGTGAGCCCGCCGACCTCGACCGTGGTCGAGAACCCGGCCGGATAGACCTCCTCGGCGGCGGGTGCGTAGACGAGGTCGACGCCGGCGTCGGCGGCGAGGGCTGCGTCGCGCTCGCGGTCGCGCGGATAGCGGGCGAGGTCCTCGCCGGGACCGAACTGGGCCGGGTTCACGAACAGGCTCATGACCGCCACGTCGCATTCGGCCGACGCCGCCCGAAGCAGCGAGGAATGCCCCTCGTGAAGGGCGCCCATCGTCGGCACGAGCCCGATCGTGCGCGCCTCGCGGCGGGCTGGGGCGAGCGCATCGCGCAGCTCCCCGGCGGCGGCGACGATCCTCACCGGCGGGCTCCTTCGGCGGCGATCTCGCGGGTCCGCTCCGCGAGCGCCCGGTACATCGGCGCGAGCCGGGGGGCCGTCACCGCGATCGCGTCGAGGTGGGCGGCGACAGTCGCCTCGTCGCCGCGGGCGATCGGCCCGGTCAGCGCGGCCGGACCGCGCTCGGCCCAGTTCGCCGCGGTGCGGAGGACGAGCGGCGCCAGCAGCTCGCGTCCGTCATCGACGCCCGCGGCCGCCAGCAGCTCCTCGGCGCTCGCCTCGAGGGTGACGAGGAAGTTCGAGGCGATCGCGGCCGCGGCGTGGTAGGCGGCCCGCGCCCGCTCGGGTACGGTGAACGGGACCATCCCGCAGCGCTCGGCGATCGCGCCCGCGAGGGCCTCGGCGTCCCGATCGGATCCGGCGACCGCCGCCGGCGCGCCGGTCAGGTCGGTGTCCGGTCCCGGCACGGTCTGCAGCGGGTGGATCGAGAACGCGGCGACGGGTGCGGCGGCGAGAGCCGACAGCGGCGTCGCCCCGCTCGTGTGGCCGATGAACCGCAGCCCCGGCGCGGCCGCGGCGACGGCGGCGCAGGCCGGCGCGATCTCGCCGTCGGGCACGCAGAGCAGAGCCACCTCGGCGTCGGCGCAGGCGGCGGCGAGGCCGTCGCGCCCGGCGATCGCGGCCGCCGCGCCCCCGGCCGCGAGCGCGGCCGCGAGGCTCGTGCCCACGCGGCCGGGGCCGATCAGCGTGATCGGGGGGATCTGGGTGCTGTGCGGGCGGGTGGGCTGCATCCGTTCCAGTTCCCGGGTCGAGATACCGGACGGCGGGTCGGGTTCGAGTCGGGCCCTTCGCGCGGTCCCCCTCCGGGGGCCGGATGGCGGCCGCGGGCCGGACCCGATGATAGCCGCGACGTGGGCTCGATCCGGCCTCCGACTACGATCAGGCCGTGCCGATCTACGAGTTCGAGTGCGGCCGGTGCGGCGAGCGGTTCGAGGAGCTGGTGCCCGCCGGCACCGCCTCGCAAGCCTGTCCCGCCTGCGGAGTCGCCGGCGCCGAGCGCCGCCTCGCCGGCTTTCGGACCACGCGGCAGCCGACGGCGGCCCAGAAGCGCCGCATGGAGGACCGGCGCGGCGTCGACCGCGGCGGCGCCCGCGAGCGGTTCCAACGCACCCTCGACCGGAGCCGGGAGCGCCGGCCGCGATCGTGAGCGGGGCCGGCGCGCGCCGTGACGAGCTCGTCGCGGTCTACCGGACCGCATCGGAGTGCACCCTCTGCCCGCTCGCGGAGACCCGGGCCACCGTGGTCTTCGGCGCCGGCGACGCCGACGCCGACCTGATGTTCATCGGCGAGGCGCCGGGAGCGGAGGAGGACCGGCGCGGGCTGCCTTTCGTCGGCCGTGCCGGCGGCCTGCTGAACGAGCTCCTGGGCGAGATCGGGCTCGGCCGCGACGACGTGTTCATCGCCAACACGCTGATGTGCCGCCCGCCCGGCAACCGCGATCCCCAGCCCGACGAGCTCGCTGCCTGCCGGCCGTACCTGCTCGAGAAGGTGCGGCTGATCGAGCCGAAGGTGATCGCGACGCTCGGCAACTTCGCGACGAAGCTGATCACCGGCGACCAGACCGGGATCACCCGGGTCCGCGGCAGGCCGCAGGTCCATCATCTCGGCGTCCGCACGGTCCGCGTGTTCCCGATCCTGCATCCCGCCGCCGCGCTGCGGACCCCGAAGCTGCGGCCGACGATGAGCGCCGACTTCGCGGCGCTGGGGCGGCTGCTCGGGGAGCCGGCGCCGGTGCAGGATCCCGCCTCCGCCGGGCAGGGAGAGCGACGGGCCGACGACGCGCCCGAGCCGGATCGCGGCGGCCAGCTCGACATCTTCGCCCCGTAGGCAGGTGGCCGCGGAGACGGAGAGCGAGCGGATCCGCTCCGGGGGGCCGGAGCGGACCGAGGCGGCGGCCGCGGCGCTCGCGGCCGAGCTTCGGCCCGGCGACGTCGTCCTCCTCCGGGGCGGCCTCGGCACCGGCAAGACCACGTTCGTCCGCGGCGCGGCGCGCGCGCTCGGGGTGACCGAGCCGGTGACCTCGCCGACGTTCACGATCGGGCGCCGCTACGAGGGCGACGTCGCGATCTCCCACCTCGACCTGCACCGGCTCGCCGGCTCCGGGCTCGCGGCCGAGGACCCGGGCATGCTCGACGACTACCTGACGGCCGACGCGGTCGCGTTCGTCGAGTGGCCCGAGGCCGCCGCCGCGGCGCTCGTGGCGCCGGCGGCGACGGTGACGCTCGCCCACGCCGGCGGCGACGCGCGCGAGATCACGATCGAGCGCCACGGGCCGTGATCCTCGGCTTCGACACGGCCACCGGCATCACCGCCGTCGCGGTCGCCGATCGCGGCGCGGTCGTCAGCGAGGAGTGGGCGGGCCCCGGGCCCGACGGCCGGCCGGCCGCGGCGCGGGAGCTGCTCGGGATGATCGACGCCGCCGTGCGCGGGGCCGGGGGCTGGGAGCGGATCAGGACGGTCGCGGTCGGTCGCGGCCCCGGGTCGTTCACCGGGCTGCGGATCGCGATCAGCACCGCCCGCGCCCTCTCGCAGGCGCGCCGGATCCCGGTCGTCGGGATCGACACGACGGCGGCGCTGGCGGCCGGGATCGCCGTCGATCGCGTGGCGGCGGGCGGTGCCCGGGTCGGGGTCGTCGATGCCCGCAGGGGCGAGGTGTTCGCCGCCGCCGACCGCGGTGAAGGGGCGGGCGAGCCGGTCGTCTGCCGGCCGCGCGAGCTCGCCGAGGCGCTCGGAGGCGGCCTCGCGGGCGCTACGGCGGCCGGCGACGGGGCGGTACGATTCAGGTCCGAGATCGAGGCCGCCGGGTTCGCGGTCCCCGTTGACGAGGATCCTGCGAACCGCCTCTCCGCGGCGCGGATCTGCGGGCTGGCCGCCAAGATGGGTCGCGGCGAGGCCCGCTTTCCGGCCGTCGTGACCCCCAAGTACATGCGAAGACCTGATGCGGAGCGCTGGCGTGAGCGAGACCACCGAAGCTGAACCGGCGATCGCCGAGGTCGAGGCGATCGGGTTCCGCCGGCTCACCTACGCCGATCTGCCGGCGGTGCTGTCGATCGAGCGCCGCTCCTTCCCGGCGCCGTGGTCGCTGGCGATGTTCGTCCTCGAGGTATCGAAGCCGTCCGGGGTCTGCCTGGCGGCCGTCGCCGGCGACGAGATCGTCGGCTATCTCGTCTGCTCGCGCTACGCCGACGTCTACCACCTGATGAACGTCGCGGTCGATCCCGACCTGCGGCGGCGCGGGGTCGCGGCGCGGATGATCGAGCGGATGCTCGACGAGGGCGGTCGCGACGAGCGCTACACGCTCGAGGTCAGGGTCTCCAACCATCCCGCCATCGCGATGTACGAGCGGCTCGGCTTTCGCCGCGCCGGCCGCCGCCGCCGCTACTACGGCGACAACGGCGAGGACGCGATGATCATGTGGCTCGGCGATCCCGGGCCGTAGCGCCGGTGCGGCGGATCCTCGCGATCGAGACGTCCTGCGACGACACCTGCGCCGCCGTGCTCGAGGGACCGCGCGCGCGCAGCAACGTCGTCTCTTCGCAGGCGCGGCTGCACGCCCGCTACGGCGGGATCGTCCCCGAGGTCGCCTCCCGCCGCCACCTCGAGCTGATCAACCCGGTGATCGACGCCGCCCTCGAGGGCGGCGGCACCGACCTCGATCGGGTCGACGCGGTCGCCGTGACCGTGAAGCCGGGGCTGATCGGGGCGCTGCTCGTCGGCGTCAGCACCGCGAAGTCGCTGGCCGCGGCGACCGGCAAGCCGCTGATCCCGGTCGATCATCTCCACGGTCACGTCGCCGCAGCCTTCCTCGAGCCCGAACCGCTCGCGCCGCCGTTCCTCGCGCTGATCGTCAGCGGCGGGCACACGCTGCTCGCCGAGGTGCGCGCCCACGGCTCGTTCGCCGTCGCGGGGCAGACGCTCGATGACGCCGCCGGCGAGGCGCTGGACAAGGCGGCGAGGCTGCTCGGTCTCGGCTTCCCCGGCGGGCCCGCGATCCAGCGCGAAGCCGCCGCCGGCAACCCCGAGTCGTTCCCGATGCCGGTCGCGATGAGCCGCGGCGGCGGCCTCGACTTCAGCTTCAGCGGCCTGAAGACGGCGCTCGTCTACGCGGTTGGTGACCTCGGCCCCGAGCGGACGCTGGAGCGGCGCGCCGATCTCGCGGCGAGCTTTCAGGAGGCGGTGGTCGGCCAGCTCGTCGCCAAGCTGCGGCGGGCGCTCGACCGCGGCGGCTGGGAAGCCGTCGCGCTCGGCGGCGGCGTCGCCGCGAACGCCCTGCTCCGCGAGCGGGCGACAGCGCTCTGCGCCGAGCGCGGCGTCCGGCTCAAGCTCGTTCCCCCCGAGCTCTGCACCGACAACGCGGCGATGATCGGGTCGGCGGCCCGCCATGCGGAGCCGATCGCCTATCCCGGCTACCTCGCCCTCGACGCCGCGGCCCGCTGACGTGGCGCGTCTCGCGGTGGTCACGCTCTACGGCCGCGCCGGCTGCCACCTCTGCGAGGAGGCGCGGGCGGGGCTCGAGGCGCTGCGCCGGGACGGGCTCCGGTTCACGCTTTGCGAGGTCGACATCGAGTCGGACCGCGAGCTCCATCGACGGCTGCTCGAGCTGATCCCGGTGGTCGAGGTCGACGGCGCCCGCGTCAGCGAGCTCCTCTTCGACGCCGACCGCGTCCGCTCCCGGCTCGATACCTTTCCCGCGTGAGCGCCCGGCGTACCAGCGATCGACCCGCCGCGGGCGCCTCCCGGGACGGCCTCGGCGCCGACCGCCTCACGCTCGGCGTGGCCGCCAGGCTCGCCCGCTACCTGCAGGTGCTGATCCAGGCCCGGAAGATGGGCCGGGAGACGATCTCGTCGCAGGACCTCGCCTCCTGGACCCACGTCAACTCGACCCAGATCCGTCGCGACCTGTCGGGGTTCGGCAAGTTCGGCAAGCGCGGGGTCGGCTACAACGTCGACTCGCTGGTCGCCGAGATCCGCAAGATCCTGCGCACCTCCGGCCACCACAACATCGCGCTGTTCGGCGCCGGCCATCTCGGACGGGCGATCGCGACGTCCGACATCTTCGCCGACCACGGGTTCCGGATCGTCTCGATCTTCGACGTCTCGCCGAAGCTGACCGGCAAGCGGATCGGCGGCATCGAGGTCCGTCCGCTCGACGAGCTCGAGGGCCTGATCGCTGCCGAGGAGGTCGTCGTCGGCGTTCTCGCCGTGCCGGCCGATGCCGCCCAGGACGTCGCCGATCGCCTGGTCGAGGCGGGCGTCCGGGTCATCTTCAACTACTCCGAGCGGCTCCTCGAGGTGCCGCCCGAGGTGACGGTGCACACCTCCAGCCCCGCGGTCGACCTCCTCTACGCGCTCTACTTCTACCTGGCGTGAGCCCGTGACCCTGGCTCGCGACGAGAGCCTCGACCTCGACGCGGCGCGCGCCCGGTTCGAGGATGCGACGGACTTCACGATGGCCGTCGAGGAGGAGTTCGCCCTCGTCGATCCGGCGACGCTCGATCTCGTGCACGGCTTCGAGCGCCTGTTCGAGGAGGCGCAGGCGGACCCGGTCCTGGCCGACTCGGTCCGCGGCGAGCTGATCGACACCGAGGTCGAGATCCGCTCGGGGCGCTCGCTCGACTTCGCCGAGATGAAGGCGCGCCAGCGGCAGCGGCGGCGGCTGTTGTTCGAGCTGGCCGGTCGCGAGGGCCGGGCGCTGGCCGCCTGCGGCACCCACCCCTGGGCGAGCTATCTCGACCAGGCGATCATCGACACGCCGCACTACAACCGCCTGCGCGCCGAGCTCGGCTGGGTCGCGCAGCGCAACAACACCTGGAGCCTCCACGTCCACGTCGGCGTTCGGGGCGCCGATCGCGCGGTCGCCGTCTGCGACAGCCTCCGCAATGCGCTGCCGCTGCTGCTCGCGATCTCCGCCAACTCGCCGTTCCTCGACGGGCGCGACACCAGCCTCGCGTCGGTCCGGACCCAAATCTTCACCCGCACGTTCCCCCGCTGCGGAATCCACGAGCCGTTCGGGAGCTGGGATGCCTACGCCGGCTTCGTCGACCTGCTCGAGCGCACTCGATCGATCGTCGAGTCGACGCAGCTCTGGTGGAGCATCCGGCCCCACCACCGCTTCGGGACCGTGGAGGTTCGGATTTGCGACGCGCAGAGCGGCGGCGAGGAGTCGTTCGGCCTCGCCGGGCTGATGATCGCCGCCGTCGCCCAGGCCGCGGCCGACCACGACGACGGCCGCCTCGAGGCGCCGCTGCGGCCGCGCGAGGTCGAGGAGAACCTGTGGCGGGCGATCCGCCACGGGCTCGACGGCAGCATGATCGACTTCGGGAGCGGGGCCGAGGTCACGACCCCGTCGGCGGTCGAGGGGCTGCTCGCGTGGACCGCCCCGGCGCGCGCCCACCTCGGGATCGACCTCGGCGGCTGGGATCCGACCGGGCCGAACGGCGCCCAGCGCGCGCGTGCCGAGCTCGAGCGGGGGGGATCGGTCGCCGACGCCTACCGCGCGGCGGTCACCCTGACCGCGGACAGCTACGTCGCGGGCGGGTAAGGTCCACGGCGATGAGCGAGCCGAGCGACAGGAGCGGCGGCGGGGCCGCCGAGGGCGCGGAGCAGCTCACGCCCGAGCAGGAGCAGATGCTCCGGCAGATGGAGGAGGAGATGCGGAAGGTCCGCGTCCAGGACCTCGTCGCCCAGAGCGTGGTCAGCATCATCAACCTCGCCTACCGCCGGATCGCCAAGGAGGACGAGCGCGACCTCGAGCAGGCCCGGATCGGGATCGAGGCGGTCCGCGGGCTGGTCGACCTGCTCGAGGAGGACGCTCGGCACGAGATCCGGAACGCGCTCTCGCAGCTTCAGGTGCTCTACGCCCGGCAGGCCGGGGGCGGCGCGCCCGGTCAGCCGCCGGAGGGCGGCCCGGAGGCGCCGGCGCAGCCGCGGGACCCGGGCGCGGCGGGTGGCGCCAAGCCCCCGCCGCGGCTCTGGACCCCGGGCTCCGACTGACGATCGCCGGCCCGGCGGGCCGGCACCGAAGCGCATGGCCGCCCCATCTCCGGGTATGCTGCCCCGGCTTTCGAGGCCGCCCCGAGCGAATCGCGGGGGGCGGCCTCGCTACGAGTGTCCACAGCTACGAAGGATTTCCGACCTTGACTGACTTCCTCACCGACAACGGGATCGTGATCGCGCTCGTCTGCGCGGCGGCCGGGGTCATCTACGGGGCGATCGTGACCAAGCGGCTGCTCGCGCTCTCGGCGGGCAACGAGCGCATGCGGGAGATCTCCGGCGCCGTCCAGGAGGGCGCCAAGGCCTACCTGAACCGCCAGTACACGATCATCGGCCTCGTCGCGATCGTCCTCGCGGTCCTGCTCGTCGTCCTCCAGGACGTAGCGACCGGCGTCGGCTTCGTCATCGGCGGGATCCTGTCCGGCGCCGCCGGCTACATCGGCATGAACGTCTCGGTCCGCGCCAACGCCCGCGTCGCCGAGGCGGCTCGCGGCGGCGTCCCGCCCGCGCTCGACGCCGCCTTCAAGGGCGGCTCGGTCACCGGCCTTCTGGTCGTCGGCCTGGCGCTGCTCGGCGTCGCCGGCTACTTCGGGATCCTGGTCCTGACCGGCGAGGACGACAAGGCCGCGATCGACGCCCTCGTCGGGCTCGGCTTCGGCGGCTCCCTGATCTCCGTCTTCGCCCGGCTCGGCGGCGGCATCTTCACGAAGGCCGCCGACGTCGGCGCCGACCTCGTCGGCAAGGTCGAGGCGGGGATCCCGGAGGACGATCCCCGCAACCCGGCGGTGATCGCTGACAACGTCGGCGACAACGTCGGCGACTGCGCCGGCATGGCCGCCGACCTGTTCGAGACGTACGCGGTCACCGCGGTCGCGGTGATGCTGATCGGCGTCCTCAGCTTCAACATCGACGTCGCCCGCGAGGTCGCGGTCTATCCGCTGATCCTCGGCGGCGTCGCGATCCTCGCCTCGATCATCGGCGCCCTGTCGGTCCGCAGCCGCAGCGGCAACGTCGAGGGGGCCCTCTACCGCGGCCTGATCGTCTCCGGCCTGCTCTCGGCCATCGTCTTCTACCCGGTCACCGACTGGCTGATGTCCGATCCCCTGCGGTTCGCGGTCTCCGATCCCGAGAGCGCCCTCGCCGGGGCGTCGGTGACCGGGCTCTGGGTCTGCGCGCTGATCGGGATCGCAGTCACCGCCGGCCTGTTCGTCGTCACCGACTACTACACGTCGACCAGGTTCAGGCCCGTGAAGACGATCTCGAAGGCCTCGATCACGGGCCACGCGACCAACATCATCCAGGGGCTCGCACAGGGCTTTCAGGGCACGGCGATCCCGGCCCTGATCATCATCATCGCGATCTTCGGCGCGAACGAGATCGCGGGCATCTACGGCATCGCGATCGCCGTCATGGCGCAGCTCTCGCTGACCGGGCTGATCGTCGCCCTCGACGCGTTCGGACCGATCACCGACAACGCCGGCGGGATCGCCGAGATGGCGGACCTGCCCGAGGACGTGCGCAACGTCACCGACCCGCTGGACGCGGTCGGGAACACGACCAAGGCCGTCACCAAGGGGTACGCGATCGGCTCGGCGGTGCTCGCGGCGCTCGTCCTGTTCGCCGCGTTCAAGATCGAGATCCAGCTCGAGTCCGGGCTGGAGATCCTGTCCTTCGACATCAGCGAGCCGGCCGTGCTGATCGGCCTGCTGATCGGCGGGCTGATGACCTACCTGTTCGCGGCGCTGGCGATCGAGGCGGTCGGCCGGGCCGGCGGCCAGGTCGTCGAGCAGGTCCGCCGCCAGTTCAAGGAGCGGCCCGGGATCATGGAGGGGACCGAGCGTCCCGACTACGGCGGCACCGTCGCGATCGTCACCGCGGCCGCGCAGAAGGAGATGATCCTGCCGTCGCTGATCCCGATCGCCGTGCCGCTGATCGTCGGCCTGATCAGCGGCAAGGCCCTCGGCGGCCTGTTGATCGGAGTCATCGTCGTCGGCTTCTTCATGGCCGTCTCGATGACCGCCGGCGGCGGCGCCTGGGACAACGCCAAGAAGCTGATCGAGGACGGCGCCTACGGCGGCAAGGGCTCGGAGGCCCATGCGGCATCGGTGACCGGCGACACGGTCGGCGACCCCTACAAGGACACCGCCGGCCCCGCGATCAACCCGATGATCAAGGTGGCGAACATCGTCGCGATCCTGATCATCCCGATAATCAACTTCTAGCGGGCAGCTCCGACCGGGAGCTCCAGGCTTTCGCCCGTCCGCCTCGGTCGGCCCCCCGCGGCGGGGCCCGGCGGCGCCTGGACCACGGCATCCCCTGCGGGGCTGCCGAGAATGGTGCGCCGCCTGCCGGTCGGCGGGGGTCGCCGCCTTCGAGCGGGCGATCTCGACGAGATCGTCGTCGCTCTCGGCCCCGGCGCGAGCCCACGCCGGCTTCGGCCGATTGCTCTCTGCCATCCTCGGATCGTGGCCTCGCCGCGGGAACCGAAGCGGGAGCGGACGCTGTACGAGATCTCGAGCAGCTTCTTCGCCGCGCTCGTGATCGTGTTCGCCGTGGCGGGGATGCTCGTCGTCGGCCTCGGGGCCGACGGGCCGGGCTCGCCCGAGTTCGCGATCTGCTCGCTGTTCCTGCTGCTCGGGGCGGGCCGGCTCTGGCTCGGTCTGGCGCGCGGCAACGAGGGGGCGGAGGAGCGGCGGCGCTGATCGCTCTTGCCGCGGTCGTATAGTCGCGCCCCGCATGGCGCACCGGGTACCGCGCGACGAGTCCCTGCAGAAGGTCCATGGCGCCGGCGCGCTGTTCAGCGCCGCGTACGGGAACGTCGGCTCGTCGATCTACTACGCGCTCGGCGTCGTCGCCGCCTTCGCGCTCGGCCTCACCCCGGTCGCGTTCATGATCTCGGGGCTGATCTTCGTCTGCACGGCCGCCACCTACGTCGAGGGAACGGTCATGCATCCGGAGGCCGGCGGCTCCGCCAGCTTCGCCCGTCGCGCGTTCAACGAGCTCGTCAGCTTCGTCGCCGGCTGGGGGCAGATGCTCAACTACATCATCACGGTCGCGATCTCGGCCTTCTTCGTCCCCCACTACCTCGGCGTCTTCTGGGAGCCGCTGCGGGAGAGCCCCGGCGACATCGTCGGCAGCATCGCCCTGGTCGCCGCCCTCGCCGCCCTCAACGTCAAGGGGACGCAGGAGTCGTCGCGGCTCAACCTCGTGCTCGCCGTCGGCGACGTCGCGACGCAGGTCCTGCTCGCCGTCGTCGGCCTCGCCCTCGTCTTCAGCCCCGACGTCCTGATCGGCAACATCGACCTCGGCGTCGCGCCGACCTGGGGCGACTTCGCGCTCGGGATCGCGCTCGGGATGATCGCCTACACGGGGATCGAGACGATCTCGAACATGTCCGAGGAGGCGGTCGAGCCGGAGCGCACGGTGCCGCGCGGCGCCGGGCTCGTCATCCTCGCGGTGATCGGCCTCTACGCGCTGCTGCCGATGATCGCGCTCTCGGCGATGCCGGTGACGCTCGGCCCGGACGGCTACACGACCGAGCTCGGGACGATTTATGCCGGCGATCCGGTGCTCGGCATCGTCGAGAACCTCGGCCTCGGGGCGGGGATCACGGACGTGCTCCGTGCCTACGTCGGCGTCCTCGCCGCCGTGATCCTCGTGATCGCGACCAACGCGGGAATGATCGGCGTCTCGAGGCTGACCTTCTCGATGGGCCAGCACCGCCAGCTCCCGGAGCGGCTGCGCCAGGTCCACCCGCGGTTCCGGACGCCGCACGTCGCGATCATCACCTTCTCGGTCATCGCCGCGATCGCGATCCTGCCGGGCCAGGAGGAGCTGCTGGCGACGATGTACTCGTTCGGAGCGATGCTCTCGTTCACGATCGCGCACGCCGCGATCGTCCGGATGCGTCGCCGCTTCCCCGATGCCGAGCGCGGGTGGACTCCCCCGGGAGGTGTCCGGATCGCCGGCGTCGACGTGCCGCTGACGGCCGTCCTCGGTGGCCTCGGGACGTTCGCGGCGTGGGTCGTCGTGATGGCGATGAACCCGGTCACGATGGCGATCGGGCTCGGCTGGATGGCGTTCGGCCTGGCCCTCTACCTGCTCTACCGCCGCCACCACGACCTGCCGATCGCCGAGACCGTCCAGGTCGTCAGGCCCGAGCCCCTCGACGTCGAGGAGGTCGAGTACAGGTCCGTGCTCGTCACCTTCGAGGACGATCCGTTCTCGGAGCAGACGATCGGCACCGCGGTGCAGCTCGCGGCCCGCAAGAGCCGCGGCATCCACGTCCTCTCGATGCTCAACGTCCCCGCGCACCTGCCGATCGACGCGCCGCTGCCGGCCGAGCAGGGGAGGGCACAGGAGAAGATCGAGCGGGCGAAGCTGATCGGCGGCCGCCGCGTGACCGGCCACGTGCTGCGGGTGCGGCCGGGGCAGGCGCCGAAGGCGATCATCGACGAGGCCCGGGACATCCAGGCCGTGGCGATCGTCATGCAGCTCACCTACCGCGACGGAACGCCGCTCTACGGGAAGACGCTGCAGGGGGTGCTCGCCAAGCGGCCCTGCCGGATCATCGTCGCCGCGAACCCGGCCGCGGCGGCCGGGCCGACGCGGGTCCCCGCCCCCGCCTGAGCGGGGCCGTGGCCGCCGCGGTGCCGGCGTGCGGACGGCCTACAATCGCCGCCGATGGCGTCCCGGCAGCGGATCGGCACGATCGGAACGAAGGTGCTGTCGTCGCTGATCCTCGCGCTCGGCGTCGTCATCGTCGTCCGCACCGTCGCCGCCGGCGGCGGGCCGCTGTCGGTCGGAGTCCTGCTCGGCGTCGTCTTCGTCGCGATCGGCGCGGCCCGGCTCTACCTCGTCAACCGGCGGCCCGCTTGAGGCGGCACCGGTGAGCGAGCGCCGGGTGGCGCGGCCGGCGCTCGGCCGGCGCTTTCTCGGCATGCCGTGGCTGTGGGCCGTCGCCCATTCAGCGGTCGCGTTCTCGGTCTACTACTCGCTCGGCGTCGTCGCCGTCGATGCCCTGGCGCTGACGCCCGCCGTCTTCGCGATCACCGGGCTGATCTACGTCCTGACGACGATGACCTACATGGAGGGAGGGGCGATGTTCCGCGAGCGCGGCGGCTCGAACACCCTCGCCCGCCACGCCTTCAACGAGCTCGTCAGCTTCATCGCCGGCTGGGCGATCCTGATCGACTACGTGATCGTGATCGCGCTCGCCGCGGTCACCGTGCCGCACTACCTCGAGCCGATCTCGGGCGGGCTCGCCTCCGGCGGCGGCGAGCAGGTGATCGCCGTCGCCGTCGTCCTCGCCGTTGCCGCGATCAACATCGTCGGGTACACCGGAAGCCGTCGCCAGGGCGCTCTCGTCGCCCTCACCGGCGCCGATCTGCTGCTGCAGTTCCTGCTCATCGTCGTCGGCGCGGTCGTGGTCTGGGACCCGGGCGCCCTGACCGGGTCGCTCGACGCGTTCGGCCTGCCCGGCATCGGCGACCTCGCCACCGCGCTGGTCGTCTCGATGGTGGCCCTCGCCGGGATCGAGGCGGCATCGGATCTGGCCCCGGACCTTGCCTGGCGGCGCGACGACCTGCGCCGCGTCCTCCGGGTGGGGACTCTCGTGGTCCCCTTCGTCTACGTCGGAATGTCGCTCGTCGCGCTCATGGCGCTGCCCGTGGTCGCCGGCCCGGACGGGCCGACGACGGCGCTGGCGACGACGTTCGAGGACGCGCCCGTCCTCGGCGTCACGTCGGCGCTCGAGCCGGCCTGGCTCTCCGAGGCCTTTCAGTGGGCGGTCGTCGCGATCGCGCCGCTGATCCTCTTCTTCGCGGCGAACGTGACCATGCTCGGGCTCTCGCGCCACATCTACGTGCTCGCCACCAACCGCCAGATCCCGAGCTGGCTCGGAAAGCTCGGGGGCAGTCGCTCGACCCCGCACGTGGCGATCCTGATCGCGTCGGCGTTCGCGATCGGGCTCGTGCTCCCCGGCGACATCGAGCTGCTCGCCGCCGTCTTCGCCTTCGGGGCGACGCTGGCGATCTCGATCGCGCACCTGTCGCTGATCAGGCTCCGGTTCGTCCAGCCCCGGCGCGAGCGGCCGTTCACGGTCCCGGCCGGAATCCGCCTTCGCGGCGCCGTGATTCCGGTGCCGGCGGTGATCGGGCTGCTGCTCACCGCCGCCGGGTTCGCCTCGATCGTGCTCGTCCACGGCGCCGCGCTCGCCGTCGGCGGCGGCTGGATGCTGTTCGGCCTCGTCGCCTACTTCGTCTATCGCCGGGCCTTCGAGGGGCTGTCGCTGACCGCCCGCGTCTCGGTGCCCGAGCAGGCGCTGCTTAAGCATGAGCCCGATGTCGAGCTCGACAGCATCCTCGTGCCGGTGCACGGGACGACGAAGCTCGACGACGACATCGTCTCGACCGCGTGCCGGCTGGCCGAGTCGAACCCGGCCGAGGGCGAGAGCGCCCCGCGGCTCGAGCTCCTCTACGTGATCGACCTCCCGCTCACGGTCCCGATCGCGGGACCGCTGCCGGCCGCTCGCGTCGTCGCCGCCGAGGAGGCCCTCGCCCGCGCTCGCGAGGTTGCCGCCGAGTACCCGGGGGTCGAGGTCGACAGCGACTACGTCCCCGCCCGCAACGTCGGCGAGGCGATCGTCGAGCGCGCCCGCCTGGACGGGGTCGAGGCGATCATCGTCGGCGGCGAGCCCCCGAGCCTGGTCCGCGGCGGCGCCGTCCTCGGCGGCGTCCGCGGCTCGAGGCCGGCCGAGATCGGCCCGATCAGCGAGTACGTGCTCAAGAACGCTCCCTGCCGGGTCCTGCTCACCGCTCCGCCGGCCGAATAAGATCGCCCCATGCTGATCCTGATCGTGGGATGCGGGCGCGTCGGCTCCTCCGTGGCGCGGGCGATGCTGGCCGAGGGCCACGAGGTCTCCTGCCTCGACGAGGACCCGGAGTCCCACGCCCGGCTCGAGCTCGGGCTCGACACCTCCTGGGAGGATGCCGGCGGCCAGTTCACGGTCGGCACCGGCCTCGAGATCGACGCCCTGACGACGGCCGGGATCGAGCGTGCCGACGTCTTCGTCGCCTCGACCGACGGCGACAACACGAACATCGTCATCGCCCAGATCGCGAAGCGGCGGTTCGACGTCGAGACGGTGATCGCCCGCATCCTCGATCCCTACCGGGCCGAGTGGTACGCGACCCAGGGCCTGACGACCGTCTGCCCGACCCGGACGGCGATCGAGATGCTCGAGCTGACCCTGCGCGAGGTCGCGACCAAGAAGGCGGGGACGAGTGGCTGAGCAGCCCGGCGGCGGCGACTACATGCTCGTCGTCGGCGGCGGCAAGGTCGGCTGGAACCTCGCCCGGGAGCTGATCGACAAGGGCAACGAGGTGACGGTGATCGAGTCCGATCGGGAGCGCTTCCTGACCATCGAGCAGGAGCTCGAGCACCGCGTCCACTACGGCGACGCGTCCGAGCTCTGGGTCCTCGAGCGGGCCGGGATCGCGCGGGCGGCGATGGTCATCGCCGTCACCGGAGACGACGAGGACAACCTCCTGATCTGCCAGGTGGCCAAGGACAAGTACGGGGTCGAACGCGTGATCGCGCGGGTCAACAACCCCCGCAACCGCCAGCACTTCGAGTTGCTCGGGGTGAAGCCCTACGTTTCCGCGACTGATTTGATCCTGCGCCTGATCGAGCGTGAGGTGCCGCGCTACGGCCTCGTCCACCTGCTCGACCTCGCCGACGCCGGGATCGAGATCATCGACCTGCTGATCGGCGAGAAGGCGCAGGTCGTCGGCCGCCGTCTCGACGAGCTCGAGATGCCGAAGGGGAGCCTCCTGATCAGCGTCATGCGCGAGGGTCGTGGCTTCGTGCCGACGCCCGACACCGTGCTGGAGCCTGGCGACGAGGTCCTCGCCGTGCTCGACCCCACCATCGAGGAGGAGCTGACCGGCTACCTCGGCCTCGAGGAGGGGAAGGGCGAGCCCGCCCCCGAGCCCTAGCCGGTGGCCCGCCGCGCTGTCGACTTCCTGCTCGTCGGCGGCGGCGTCGCCGCCGCCCACTGCGCGATCGAGCTGCGCCGCCGCGGCGCCGAGGGCTCGATCCTGCTCTGCGGTCGCGAGCCGGAGCCGCCGTACGAGCGGCCGCCGCTCTCGAAGGAGTACCTGCGGGGCGAGACGGGACGGGCGGACGCGCTCGTGCGATCGCGCGACTGGTACGCCGACGCCGGCGTCGAGCTCGCGACCGGGGTCAGTGTCGTCTCCATCGAACCCGACCGGCGCCTGGCGAAGCTCCAGGGCGGCGAGGAGGTCGGCTTCGGGCGGGCGCTGCTGGCGACCGGAGCGATGGTCAACATCCTCCGCGTCGACGGCGCCCAGCTCGAGGGCATCCACTACCTGCGGGCGTTCGGCAACGCCGACTCGATCCGCGACGACCTCGAGGGACGCGAGCACGTCGTCTGCGTCGGCGGCGGCTACATCGGCGTCGAGGTCGCCGCCTCGCTGACGGCGATGGGCACGCGCTGCACCATCGTCGAGATCGAGCCGGTGATCCTCGCCCGCGCCTTCGGGGAGGAGGTGGGTCGCTGGTTCGGCGAGCTGGTGGCCGCCAACGGCGTCGCGGTCCGCACCGGCGAGACGGTCGCCGCCTTCGAGGGCGACGAGCGGGTCGAGGCCGTGCTGACGGAGAGTGGAAGCGTGATCGACTGCGACGCGGTCGTCGTCGGCGCCGGCGTCCGGCCCGACACGGCCCTGGCCGGCCGGGCCGGGCTCGACGTCGGTGACGGCATCCTCTGCGACGGCCGCCTCGAGACCTCGGCTCCCGGCGTCTTCGCCGCCGGTGACTGCTGCAACTTCGCGAGCGAGCTGCGCGGCGGCCGTGTCCGGGTCGAGCACTGGGACGTCGCCCTGCAGCAGGGCCGCCACGCCGCCCGGGCGATGCTCGGCGACGAGGCTCCCTATCGCGTCGTGCCGTACTTCTTCAGCGACATCCACGACTGGGCTTCGCTCGAGTATGTGGGCGGCGGCCCTGAATGGGACGAGGTCCTGTGGCGCGGCGACCGCGACTCGGGCGGGTTCTCGGCCTGGTACGTCGGCGCCGGCAGGCTCGTCGGGGCGCTGTCGGTGGGGCGGCCGGCCGACCTGATCCCGGCCCGGGCCATGATCGAATCGGGCGAGCCCGTCGGAGAGCGGCGCGAGGCCATCGCCGACCCCGACGCCGACCTCGACTGGCTCGCCTAGCAGCTAATCTCAGCGGCGGCCCTGCGGGCTGGTGTAATGGCAACACGCCTGTCTCTGGAACAGGTATTCGGGGTTCGAGTCCCTGGCCCGCAGCTCACGCCGGTCCGCGGCCGGGCCGGGGGCCGGCCCCCGCGTTGCCGCCGCCGGGCCGGGATCGGTCGGACATCCGTCCGGACGCGGTCCAGCGGGCGGGGTGGGGCGCTAACCTGCGGGCGATGAGAGGGACGGCGGCCAGGCTGTGCGCCGTGGCCATCGGCGCGATCGCGATCTGGAGCGCCGGCTGCGGCGACGACGACTCGACCACCGCGACGGTGACCCCGGCTACGGATGCGACCGCCGGCGCGGTCTCGACCGAGGAGTTCATCACCGCGGCCGATGCCCGCTGCGCGGAGGCGAACGCGGCGATCGCGAACCTGGGCACGGAGGGAAGCGCGAGCGCGACGACGGTCCAGCAGGAGCTCGACATCACCGAGGAGACCCTGAAGGGGCTGAAGGCGCTCGGCAGCCCCGACGACCCGGACGGGTCGCTCGCCGACTACTACGCGGCGGTCAAGCAGGAGATCGCGCTCCTCGGCCAGGAGCAGAGCGCGCTCGCGACCGGGGACACGGTCGCCGCGCAGGCGGCCACGTCCCAGCTCGAGCAGGCTCGAGGCGATGCCCGCGAGGCCGCCGAGGCCTTCGGCTTCGAGGAGTGCGGCCAGGAGGGCGCGCCGATCGACGCCGGCGACAGCACATCGGGGGCGCCGCCGGCGCCGACCACGACCGCGCCGGTGACGCCGACCACGACCGCGCCGGTGACGCCGACCACGACCGCGCCGGTGACGCCGCCGCCCTCCGGAGGCACCTCCGGGACCGGCACCGGGGGCGGGACCGGGACCGGAGGCACCGGCGGCGGCTCTTCGGGCGGCATCAGCCCCGGCGGCTGACCCCTCCCGTCAGGCCGCCGCGCTGCCGGCCCAGCTCCCGTAGAGGCGCGCGTAGGCGCCGTCGCGCGCGAGCAGCTCCTCGTGGCTGCCGCTCTCGACGATCTCGCCGTGCTCGAGGACGACGATCAGGCTCGCCCGCCTGATCGTCGAGAGCCGATGGGCGATCACGATCGCGGTGCGGCCGGCGAGCAGCCGCTCGAGGCCACGCTCGATCAGGCGCTCGGTGCGGACGTCGACGTTCGACGTCGCCTCGTCGAGGATCAGGATCCGCGGCTTCGCGAGCAGCGCCCGCGCGAAGGCGACGATCTGCCGCTCGCCGGCCGACAGGGAGGAGCCGCGCTCGCCGACCTCGGTCCCGAGCCCGTTCGGGAGCGCTTCGAGGAGGTCGGCGCCGCCGACCGCGATCATCGCCGCGGCGATCTCGTCGCGGCCGGCGCCGGGGCGGCCGAAGGCGACGTTGTCGGCGACCGTGCCGCTGAACAGGAAGCCCTCCTGGGGGACGATCCCGAGACGGCTGCGGAGCGCCGCGGAGTCGAGCTCGCGGACGTCGAGGCCGTCGATCCTGATCCGGCCTCGCTGCGGGTCGTAGAAGCGGGCGACGAGCTTGGCCAGCGTGGACTTGCCGGCACCGGTCTCGCCGACGAGCGCGATCGTCTGTCCCGGGAGGACGCGGAGATCGACGTCCCGAAGCGCCCAGTCCTCCTCGCGCCGGGGGGCGTCGCCATATCCGAACCAGACCCCTTCGAGGTCGATCGCGCCGCGGATCTCGCCCGGGTCGACCGCGTCGGGGCGGTCGACGAGGTCGGGCTCGGTGTCGAGCAGGTCGAAGATCTTGTCGAGGGCGGCCATCCCCTGCTGGTAGGTCGTGTAGAGCTGGCTGATCTGCTGGATCGGGTCGAAGAACGTCTGCAGGTAGCCGACGAAGGCGACGAGGATGCCGATCTCGACGTGGCCCTCGACGACCTGATGGCCGCCGAAGAGCAGGATCGCGGCGGTGCCGACCGCCGACAACAGCTCGACCGCCGGGAAGTAGGAGGCGTTGAGGTAGACGGTCCGCATGTTGGCGGAGCGGTTCTCCTCGTTCAGGACCGCCATCTCGCTCAGGTGGCGCGGCTCCTGGCCGAAGCTGCGCACGACGCGAACCCCGCTCAGGCTCTCCTGCAGGTACGCGGTGATGTTCGCGATCTTCTCCCGCGTCAGCCGGTAGGCGCTGGCGGAGGCGATCCGGAAGACGATGCTGCCGATCGCCAGCAGCGGGAAGGTCAGGAACGTGATCAGCGCGAGCTGGACGTCGATCGCGAGCAGGATGATGACCACCCCGACCAGGGTCAGGACGCTCGAGACCATCGTCACGATGCCGTCGGTGACGAGCGTGTCGAGCGCCTGCACGTCGTTGGTCATCCGCGAGATCAGCACCCCGGGCCGGTTGCGCGTGTAGAACCCCAGCGACATCGCCTGCAGGTGCACGTAGATCCGCTCCCGGAGGTCCTGCAGCGCCCGCTGCCCGACCCAGCCGACGAGGTAGGTCTGGACGTAGGTCGCGGCCCAGTAGACGGCGGCGGAGACGAGGAACGCGACGACGATCAGGGTGAGCGCGTCGAGGTCGCCGGGCGTGATCCCCTCGTCGATCGCGAGCCCGGCGAGATAGGGGGGAGCGAGCGCGGCGGCGGTGGCGACGACGAGCGCGAGGAGCATCGAGGCGACCCGGAACCGGTAGGGGCGGAGGAGGCCGAGCAGCCACCTGACCTTGCGCCCGCGGTCGTCCTCGCCGCGGATCGTCCTCCAGACGGCCTTGGCGAGCAGCCAGGCGTCGCCGATCGGCGCCCGCGTCTCCGACTCGCGGGCCTCGTCCTCGCGCGCCAGCCCCGGATCGGCCTCGGGCCTCCCTGCGCCCGGCTGCTCGCCGCCGACCGCCCGTCCGGCCCGTCGACTCCGACCCCCGCCCTCCATCCTCCGACCTCTCACAGCCGCGCCACCTCCTCGCGCTCCTCGAGGTCGTGCTGCAGGCAGGCCCGGTCGACGAAACCGTAGTCGGCGATCTCGCGGTAGAGCGGGCTGCGGTCGAGGAGCTCGGCGTGGGCTCCGCGGTCGACGATCCGGCCGCCGTCGAGGACGACGATCTCATCGGCGAGGGAGATCGTCGAGAGGCGGTGGGCGACGATGAAGGTGGTGCGGGCGGCGAGCGCCTCGTTGAGCCCGGCCCTGATCGCCTCCTCCGTACGGGCGTCGACGGACGAGGTGGCGTCGTCGAGGATCAGGATCCGGGGGTCGGCGAGGAGGGCGCGGGCGATCGCGATCCGCTGCCGCTGACCGCCCGACAGGGTGAGCCCGCGCTCGCCCACCATCGTCGCGTAGCCCTCCGGCAGCCGCTCGATGAACGGCGCCGCTTGGGCGCGACGGGCCGCGAGCTCGACCTCCGCCCGGGTCGCGTCGGGGCGGGCGTAGGCGATGTTGTCGGCGACGGTGGCGCTGAACAGGAAGCTGTCGTCGGCTACGAACGCGATCTCGCGGCGGAGCGAGGCCAGGTCGACCTCGCGGAGATCGGCGCCGTCGATCGCGACCGAGCCGCTCGTCGGGTCGTAGAGACGGGCGAGCAGCGCGACGAGGCTCGTCTTGCCGGAGCCCGACGGCCCGACGAGCGCGACGGCGGTCCCGGCCTCGACCTCGAGGTCGATCCCGGTGAGCGCGGGGTCGGCCTCGCCGTAGCGGAGGCTGACGCCGTCGAAGACGACTCGGCCGCCCCCGGCGGGCAGCGCCGGGGCCCCCGGCGGGCTCGCGATCGCCGGCTCGCGGTCGAGGACCTCGAAGAGGCGGTTGCCGGACGCGATCGCGCGCTGCGACATCCCGAGCGCGGTGCCGAGCATCCGCATCGGCCCGATCAGCATCACCAGGTACGTGTAGAAGGCGGTGAAGTCGCCCAGCGAGAGCGATCCGCCGATCACCTGGCGGCCGCCGACGAGCAGGACGACCGCCAGGCCGAGGTTCGGCAGGAAGGCGATCATCGGGTTGTAGAAGGCGCGCAGCCGCGTCGAGAAGACGTTCTGGTCGAAGACCCGGTCGACGCGATCGCGGAAGCGATCGAGCATGTGCTCCTCGCGCGCGAACGCCTTGACGACGCGGACGCCCGAGACCGACTCCTCGGCTTCGACGGTGAGCTCGGCGATCCGCTGCTGGACCTCCTGCAGCGCCGGTCGCGACGTCCGGTTGTAGCGCGCTGCGGTGAAGACGACGAACGGCACCGGCAGCAGCGCGAGCGCCGCGAGCCCGGGCTGGAGGATGAACATCACCGCCCCCGCGAGGACCAGCGTCAGCGCGGCCTGGGTGATGAACACGAGCCCGTAGCCGAGGAAGAACCGGATCGACTGCAGATCGACCGTGGCCCGAGACATCAGCTGCCCCGTCTGCTGCGAGTCGAAGTAGCCGAGCTCGAGCGCCTGCAGGTGCGAGTAGACGCGCTCGCGGAGGTCGTACTCGACGGCGAGCGAGACCTTGCCGGCGACGATCCGGCGGGCGGCGGTCAGCGCGAGCCGGATCAGCCCCGCGGCCACTATCGCCAGGGCGAGCGGGACGAACGCTCCGGTGTCGCCGTGGTCGATCGCGTTGATCGTGCGGCCGACGAGCCACGGGATCAGGACCGTCATTCCCATCGCCAGCGAGGCGAGGGCCAGCGAGCCGATGGTTTGCCGCCGGTAGGGATCGAGGAAGGCGAGGAGGCGGCGGAAGGTCGGCATCGAACCGCACTATACAAAGTGAAGTAGGGTCGGCAGGCCGGGCGGGCCGGGGCGTGACCCGGCCGGTCGGCGCAGTCGAGCAGCCCGGAGGGCTGCGAGTCGCGCGGTTGTTGCCCGGGAGACCGGCCGGGGCGTGACCCGGCCGGTCGGCGCAGTCGAGCAGCCCGGAGGGCTGCGAGTCGCGCGGTTATCTATGTGAGAATCGAGACGTGGACGTCCGCATCAAGCGTGCCCAGGAGCCGGCGGCGCGGTCCGACGGCCAGCGCGTCCTGATCGACCGGCTCTGGCCGCGCGGGATCTCCCGCGAGCGGGCTCGCCTCGACGGCTGGGAGCGCGACCTGGCGCCGAGCACCGAGCTGCGGAAGTGGTTCGGGCACGACCCCGCCCGCTTCGCGGAGTTCCGGCGCCGCTACGTCGAGGAGCTGCGCGGGCAGCGATCGCGACTGACCGAGCTCCGCCGGCGCGCCGGCGAGAGCCGGCTGACGCTCGTCTACGCGGCTCGCGACACCGAGCACAACGACGCGGTCGTCCTCGCCGAGGTCCTGCGCCGCGGGCTACCGCGGCGGCCGCGGTGAGCGTGCGGGGCCGTCGGACCGCCCGCCCGGTCAGCTCTGCGGCGCCTCGACGGCGTCGGTCGAGCTCAGGGCGCCGGCCGAGGCGGCGATGACGAGCGTGATCGCGAGCAGTTCGCGGGCGGCGAGGCTCTGTCCGAGGACGGCGAGTCCGACGAGCGCCGCGACGGCGGGCTCGAGGCTGAGGAGGACGCCGAAGGTGCGCTCCGGCAGGCGCCGCAGCGCCTCGAGCTCGACGGTGTAGGGCAGGACCGAGCTGAGCAGGGCGACGCCGAGGCCGGCGAGCAGGGTCGCCGGGTGCAGCAGCCCGCCGCCGCCGTCGGCGACGCCGACCGGAACGAGCAGGACCGCAGCGTAGATCATCGCCGCCGAGAGGCCGCCGTGGCCGGCGGGCCCGCGCCCGACCCGGGCCGCGATCAGGATGTAGGCGCCCCAGAAGCCCCCGGCCGCCAGCGCGAGGGCGACGCCGGCCGCGTCGAGCCCGTCGCCGATCCCCGGGGCGAGCAGAAGGATCCCGAGCGCTGCCAGCGCGGCCCAGAGGAGGTCGCCCCGGCTCCGCGAGCCCGCGATCGCGACGGTCAGCGGCCCGACGAACTCGAGCGTCACCGCGATCCCGAGCGGGATCCGCTCGAGCGCCTCGTAGAAGCAGAGGTTCATGCCGACGAGGCAGGCGCCGTAGAGTGCGATCACGCGCCACGTCGTCTGCCCCATCCCGCGCAGGGCCGGGCGCCAGATCGCGGCGAGGACGAGCGCGGCGAACGCCGTCCGCAGCAGCACGGTGCCGCCCGGGCCGGCCTCTTCGAAGAGGGTGGTCGCGAGGGCCGAGCCGAGCTGGACCGATGCGATCCCGGCCAGGACGAGGCCGACCGCCGCCCGCCGGTCCGCCCGCGGCGCTCCGCTCAAGCCATCGCTCCGGCGCTCAGGGCGCGGCCGGAGCGTCGCTGGCGCCGCAGACCTCGAGGCCGAGCTCGCGCGAGGCGCGGTTGAGCTCGACCAGCTTGCGCTGCGCGTCGACCGCGACCTGGTAGAGGGCGTCGGGGTCGCCGTCTTCGGCCGGGCCGAGGAGCGCGTTCGCGTAATCGACGGTCCCGGCTTCGAGCAGCTTCAGGAACTCGTCCCAGCTCTCCTGCTCGGCCTCCGGCGGCCGCAGCTGCGAGAGCTGGTCGACCAGCACCTCTCCCTCGGTCGCGGTCGCCCGCCAGAACGGCGCTGTGGCCTCGACCTCCTCCGGCTGGGGCCCGTCGGTGCCGAAGTCGGGCGGCGCGGCCGCGGCTAGGATGCGGTCGGTCGAGTCGGCGCAGAGCGCGTCCGCCTCGGAGGCGAGCTCCGAGCGCGACAGCGTCCCGGCCGGGAGCTCCATCGTCGCGTCTGTGGCCGGCACGGTCGCGTCGTCTCCACCGCAGCCGCCGAGCGCGACCGCCGCGCCGGTGGCGAGGATCAGGGCCAGGGGGGCGATCAGGTGCCTGCTCGGGGTGTTCGGCCGTCCGCTCATCCGCTCTGCGCCGGCCGCCGATCGCGGCCCGGGCGCCCGCGGATCATAGAGCCGGACCCGCGTCCGTCCCGGCGGCTCGCGATATCTTGCGATCGTCAACCGCCCGCCGCGTCGGCGGGCCGCCGAAGGAGAAGCCGTGCCCAACCGTCTGCCCGCGGTCGCCGCGGGCCCGCTTGCGACGCTCGTCCTCCCCGCCGTCGTGACCGCCGGCGACGGCGCGGTCACCACCGGGGCCGCTGGCGTCCACCGGCGATGAGGGCGATCGAGATCTTCGACCTGAGCGGGCCGGAGACGGCGCTGCGCGAGGCCGAGCTGCCGGAGCCGGAGCCGTCCCACCTGCTGACGCCGGGCGGCGGGGTGGTGGTCGAGGTCGAGGCGGCGGGGGTCTCGTTCCCGGAGGTCCTGCAGACGCGCGGCGAGTACCAGGTGAGGCCGCCGCCGCCGTTCGTGCCCGGCAGCGAGGTCGCCGGCACCGTGCGGTCGGCGCCGGAGGGCTCCGACCTGGCGCCCGGCGACCGCGTCGCCGCCTTCCCGATGCTGGGCGGGTTCGCGGAGGTGGCGGTGGCGCCCGCGTTCCTCACCTTCCCGCTTCCCGACGCGCTCGACTGGCGGCAGGGAGCGGGGCTGATCCTCAACTACCACACCGCCTGGTTCGCGCTGGTGGTCCGCGGTCGCATGCGGGCAGGGGAGACGGTCCTCGTGCACGGGGCCGCCGGCGGCGTCGGCACGGCCTCGATCCAGGTCGCCAAGGGGCTGGGCGCGCGGACGATCGCCGTCGTCTCGAGCGGGGCGAAGGAGGACGTCGCGCGCGCGGCCGGTGCCGAGGAGGTCGTGCGCTCCGACGGCGAGTGGCGAGAGGAGGCGAAGGAGCTCTCGGGGGGCGGCGTCGACCTCGTGCTCGACCCGGTCGGCGGCGACCGCTTCACCGATTCGCTGCGCTCGCTCGCCGAGGGTGGCCGGCTCGTCGTCGTCGGCTTCACCGCCGGCTCGATCCCGGAGGTGAAGGTGAACCGGCTGCTCCTCAACAACACCGAGGTGATCGGCGCCGGTTGGGGGGCCTACGTGATCTCCAAGCCGGACCTCAACGGCAAGATCGCGGCCGAGCTCGCGAGGCTGATCGACGCGGGGGCGGTGCGGCCGATCGTCGGGGCGTCGTTCCCGCTCACGGTCGCGGGCGCGAGCGAGGCGCTGCGGCTCATCGACGGGCGCGGCGCGACCGGCAAGGTCGTCCTCGACGTCGGCTGATGGCGCGGGTATTCCTCGTCACCGGCGCCTCGAGCGGGATCGGGGAGGCGGCGGCCAGGCGCCTCGCGCACGAGCCCGGCGCGACCCTGGTGCTCGTCGCGCGGCGGGAGGAGCGCCTGCGCGCGCTGGCGGAGTCGCTGCCGGCGCCCGCGACCCGGGTTGCCGCCGATCTCACCGACGACGACGCGCCCGCCCGGATCGCCGCCCACGTCGAGGATCACCACGGGCGCCTCGACCTCCTCGTCAACAACGCCGGGGCATCGTGGCGCGGTGGCTTCGCCGACGCCGGCTGGGAGAACGTCGCCCGCACGATGGAGGTCAACTTCAACGCGGTCGTCCGGCTCACCGAGGCGCTCCTGCCGCTCCTCCGCCGCTCGGCGCCGAGCGCGATCGTCAACGTCGCCAGCACCGCCGGCCGCGTCTCCCGCCCGGGCGCCGGCGCCTACTCGGCGTCGAAGTACGCGCTGATCGGTTGGAGCGACTCGCTCCACGCCGAGGAGCGCGTGCACGGGGTCCACGTCGGCCTCGTCATGCCGGGCTTCATCGCGACCGAGGGCTTCCCGGCGACGGAGCTGCTCGCGAGGCCATGGACCAGGTGGATGGTCTCGACCCCCGAGAAGGCGGCCGCCGCGATCGGCGACGCCGGCCTCGGCCGCCGCGCCGAGCGCTACGTCCCGCGTCCCTACGGCTTGATCGCCGTCCTCCGCATCCTCGCCCCCGCCCTCGTCCGTCGCGCTCTCGCCGGCGGTGCCGGCCGGTCGATGACGACGGCGACGCGGCCGGGGGAGGGGTGACGGGGACGGACGGACCCGGTCAGCCGAGCAGCTTCGCCTTCATCCGCTCGTACTCGGCGTCGCTGAGCTTGCCCTTGTCGTGGAGCTCGGCGAGGTTGGCGAGCTCGTCGACCTGGGACGTGCCCGCGGTCTCGCGGATGTACTCGTCGAAGTGCTTCTTCTGCTCGGCCTGCTCCTTGAGGGCGCGCTCACGCATGCCGCCGCCGCGCGCGATCAGGTAGACGAGCGCCGTCAGGAACGGGACGAAGATCAGGAACACGACCCAGATCGCCTTCCCCCAACCGCCCATCTCGTGGTCCCGGAAGAGGTCGGAGAGGATCGTGAACAGGACCATGATCCAAGCGACGAAGATGAAGACCGCGAGCACGGTCCCGAGCGCTTCGCCGAACGAGTAGTCGGCTACGAGTGGCAATTCGGTTCCTTTCGTTGCGTTTCCGGCCCGGGATGGTACCCGCCGGGCCGGACCGCGGACCCCGGATCCCGGCCCTCCCGTAGGCTTGCGCCGTGACCGGCGACGGCGAGCAGGCGGCGGCGGTCGATCTCGGCGGCCGGGTCGCCCTCGTGACCGGCGGCGCCGGCGGGATCGGCTCGGCGACGGCCCGCGCGCTCGCCGCCGCGGGGGCGCGCGTGGCCGTCGCCGACATCGATCCGGCGGGCGCCGCGGTGGCGGCCGAGGTCGACGGCATCTTCGTCGCCGCCGACGTCGCCGATCCCGACGCCAACCACGACCTCGTCGAGCGGGTTCGCCGCGAGCTCGGGGGCCTCGACCTCGTCCACCTGAACGCCGGCGTCGCGAGCGGCTTCGGCCTCGGCGACGACTTCGACCTCGATCGCTACCGGCGCGTGATGGGGATCAACCTCGACGGCGTCGTCTTCGGCACCGTCGCCGCCCTGCCGGCGCTGCGCGAGCGTGGCGGCGGCGCGATCGTCGTGACCGCATCCCTTGCCGGGCTCACCGCGGTTCCCTTCGATCCGCTGTACGCGGCCAACAAGCACGCGGTCGTCGGCCTCGCCCGCTCGCTCGGACTCGGGCTCGCCGCCGAGGGCGTCCGCTTCAACGCCGTCTGCCCGGGCTTCGCCGAGACCCCGATCATCGCGCCGATCCGCGAGGCGCTGGTCGAGTCGGGGACGCCGATCATCCCCGCCGAGCGGGTCGCCGAGGCGGTCCTGGAGCTCTTCGCCGGTGAGATGAGCGGCGAGTGCCTGTACGTCCAGCCCGGACGTCCCGCCGAGGCCTTCCGGTTCCGCAACGTCCCCGGCCCCCGGGCGGAGGCCCGGAGCTGACGCCTACGATCCCGGCATGACCCATGCCGCCCCCGGGGGATCGCCGGGCAGCTTCGATCGCTTCGTCGCGCTCGGCGACTCGACCACCGAGGGCCTCGAGGATCGCTACCCGGGCGGCGGCTACCGGGGCTGGGCCGACCGGCTCGCCGAGCTCCTGGCGACCGTCAACCCCGGCATCGCCTACGCCAACCTCGCGATCCGCGGCCGCAAGGTGCCGCAGATCCGCGCCGAGCAGCTCGAGCCGGCGATCCGGCTCGAGCCCGACCTCGTCAGCATCCTCGGCGGCATCAACGACATCCTCCGCCCCAGCTTCGACCTCGACCGGGTGGCGGGCGACCTCGACGCGATGGCGACGGCGCTGGGCCGGCGGGGGGCGACGGTCCTCGCCTTCACCTTCCCCGATCCGACGGCCGCGATCACGATCGCGAGAAGGCCGATCCGGGCCCGCGTCGAGCGTTTCAACGATCGCGTCCGCCGGATGGCGGCGACGCGCGGTGCGGTCCTCGTCGACCTCGCCGCCGGCGGCGTCGCCGACCCGGCCCACTGGTCCGCCGACCGTCTCCACGCCAACGGAGCCGGGCACGCGCGGATCGCCGCCGCCGCCGCCGCGGCCCTCGGCGCCGCCCCCGATCCCGAGCCGGGGGATCCGCCGCCGCCGCGCCGCCGCGGGGCCGCGACCCGTTACGCGGCCGACGCGGTCTGGATCGGCCGTCACCTGACCCCGTGGCTCGTCCGCAGGATTCGCGGCGTCTCCTCCGGCGACGGGCGCGACCCGAAGCGCCCGGAGCTTCGACCGGTCCTCGTCGACTGATCACGGGCGCTCAGGCCGGAAGTAGCGCGGCGGCATCGCCCGGAGAGGGCGGCGGAGCCGGCAGCGGCGAGAGCATCGCGACGTCCCGGCCCGCGGCCTTGGCGGCGTAGAGCGCCTCGTCCATCCGCTCGAAGAGCTCGATCGCGCTCTCGCGTCCGTCCCACGAGGCGATCCCGGCCGAGCACGTCTCGCCGCCGGGCGTGCTTCGTCGCACCCGCTCGACGACCTCGAGCGCGCAGGCCCCGCCGCAGTCGGGTAGCAGCAGCGTGAACTCCTCGCCGCCCCAGCGGGCGAGTACGTCGCCCTGACGGATCGCCGCGGTCCAGGCGCCGGCCGCCGTGCGCAGGAGCCGGTCGCCGGCGGGATGACCGTTGAGGTCGTTGTAGTCCTTGAACCGGTCGAGGTCGATGATCGCGACCGAGAGCGGGGCCCCGCGGCTGCGGCTGATCGCCATCTCCTTGGCGAGCAGCCCGTCCCAGCCGCGCCGGTTCGTGAGCCCGGTGAGCTGATCGCGCGAGGCGCTTGCCGAGAGCGACCGCAGGAGGTCGGTGTGGTCGATCGTCGTCGACGCCTCCGAGGCGAGCGATCGGACCACGTCGATCCGGAGGTCGCCGGGATCGCGGACCGGGCGCTCCCAGCCCGCGCAGAGCACGGCGGCGACGACGCCGCTGCCCATGACCGGCGCGCAGAACCAGGACGTGATCGCGGCGAGCTCGGCGAGGCGCGGCGGCAGCTCGGCGGTGCGGCGGGCGTCGGGCACGAACACGGGCGCCCCGGCCCGGTTCGCCCGGTGGACGAGCGAGTGGGCGACGTCGGGCACCTGGGTCCCGACGAGGTCGTCACGGCTCGCCGCGGTGACGACGAACGCGCCGGCTCTGTCGGGCTCGACCAGCGCGACGAGCTCGCATCCGGCGAGCTCGGGGGCGGCGCGGACGAGCGCCTCGCGCGAGTCGGGCCGGGCCAGCATCTCCGCCTGCAGCGCCCGCAACCGCGGGCCGAGCGCGACCCGGTCGCGGAGCTCCTGCGAGCGCCGTTGGATCGGCAGCGCCAGCAGCGGCAGCAGGACGCTCCAGACGAGCGCCCGGAGCCCGAGCCCGGCGGGGTGGACGAGCGCCGGAACGGCGAGCGCCGCCCAGGTCGCGGCGAGGACGATCGCCAGCGTCCGGCGGTCGTTCTGGAGGGCGACGAGGAGGACGTTGAAGCAGAGGATCACGTCGTAGAGGGGCTCGCCGGTGATCGCCGCGAGGACGGCCATCGCGGCAGCGAAGGCGACCGCGGGGAGGGCGCGGCCGACCGGGCCGACCGCGCGGCCGCGAAGCAGGGCCCGCCAGGTCGCGAGCGCGACCAGCGCGAGACCGCCGCCGGCGCGGGTCGCGTCGGGTCCGGGGATCAGGACCACCACCGCGGCCGCGATCGCCGTGAACGCGAGCAGCTCGGCCGCCACGGCCGGAAGCCACGGCGGCCCGCCGGCGTCGCCGACGACGAGGACCGGCGCGTCGGCGCCGGCGGGATCGACCTCGAGCTTGGGGGTTCCGCCCCTGTGCATGCTCCGCCTATCGAGTCGACGCCGGGGGACCTTTAACCGCGCGGCGCCGCCGTGAGCCGACCGGGGCGCGTGCGCCGGCGGTTCGCACGGCCGCGGCCGGTGACGGGCCGCCGCATCGTCTTCCATTCTCGGTACAGTGCGTTGAAAGCGGTTCGAGATACTGGAGATCATGCACACCGTAACCCCCCCCGATTCCAGCGAGGAGCTGGGTGCAGTCGAGCTCACCCCCGCCGAGCAGGTCCAGGGCGTCGTCGATCGGGCCGCGGTCGCGCAGCGGCCCTGGGCGCGGCTCCCGGTTCGCGAGCGGGCCGCGGCGCTCGACCGCGCGGCAGCGGCGCTCGAGCCCGACGCCGGCGAGCTCGCGGAGCTGCTCGCCGCGGAGTCCGGCAAGCCGCTCGGCCAGGCCGAGTTCGAGGTCGGGGGCGCGATCGCTCTGCTCCGCGGCAACGCCGAGGAGGGACGGCGGCTCGGCGGCCGCGTCCTGCCGACCGAGGGCAACACCGGGACCGAGTACGACCTCGCGACCACCCGGCGCGAGCCGCTCGGGGTGATCGCCGCGATCCTGCCGTTCAACTTCCCGGTCGAGCTCTTCGTCGAGAAGTGCGCGGCGGCGCTCGTCGCCGGCAACGCCGTCGTCGCCAAGCCGCCGCCCGATGCCCCGCTGGCGATCGAGCGGTTCCGGCTTGCCCTCGTCGGAGCCGGGGTGCCCGCCGACGCGATCGCGGCCGTGCACGGCGGTGCTGACGTCGGTGCCGCGCTCGCCGGCGCCGACGGCGTCGCCGCCGTGTCGCTGACCGGCTCGACCGCGGCGGGCGTCGCGGTCGCCAAGGCCGCCGCTCCGACCCTGCGCCGCCTCCACCTCGAGCTCGGCGGCAACAACGCCTGCATCGTGCTCGCGGACGCCGACCTCGACCTCCTCGTCGCCGAGGCGGTTCGCGGTCGGCTGATGATGAACGGCCAGGCCTGCTCGGCGACGAAGCGGATCATCGTCGCGGCCGCCCTGCACGACGAGCTGGCCGACCGGCTCGCGTCGGCGGCCGCCGAGCAGGTGGTCGGTCCCGCGCGCGCGCGAGAGACCACTGTCGGCCCCCTGATCAACCCCGACGCCGCCGCCCGGGTCGCCGCCCAGGTCGGCACGGCCGTCTCCCAGGGAGGGCGGCTCGCCGCCGGCGCCGTCGGCGCCGACGGCGCCTACTTCGCGCCGGCGGTGCTCGCCGGGTTGCCCCCCGAAAGCGACATCGCCCGCGACGAGGAGGTCTTCGGCCCGGTCTTCAGCCTGATCCCGGCGGCGACGCCGGAGCGGGCGCTCGAGATCGCCAACGCATCCGAGTACGGGCTGATGGCGAGCGTCTTCAGCGCCGACCTCGAGCTCGCCTGGGCGCTCGCCGAGCGGCTCGAGGCGGGCGGGGTCGTGATCAACGGGTCGGACAACTACCGCCCTCCCGTGATCCCGTTCGGCGGCGTCAAGCTCTCCGGCGTCGGCCGTGAGGGCCTCGGCTACACGATCGAGGAGCTGAGCCGCGAGAAGACCATCGTCCTGCGCCGCTTCCGCCGACGAACCGTCGATGGAGGGCTCGGGGGGTGAGCGGCGGCTACAGGGTCCCGGCGGTCGTATCCGCCGCGAAGATCCTCCGCGAGCTGCGCCGGGCGAGCCGGCCGATGACACAGGCGGAGCTGGTCCGGGCGACCGGGCTCTCGAAGAGCTCGATGCACAACCTGCTCTCGACGCTGGAGGGGGAGGGGCTCGTCAGCCGCGACGACCGCAGCCGCGAGTACAGGCTCGGTCCGGCCCTGATCGTGCTCGGGGCGGCCGCCTCGGGGCAGGCGCGGCTGATCGACCTCGCCTCCGAACGCCTCGCGCCGCTCGCGGGCGAGCGGCAGATCTCGTTCGCGATCGCGCAGCCCCTCGGAAGCTCCGAGGTCGTGATCGTCGAGCGCTTCTACCCGCCCACCGGGGTTCACGTCGGGATCCGGATCGGGAGCACCTTCGGCCTCTACGACGGCGCGCTCGGCAAGTGCCTGCTCGCCGGCCTGCCCGAAGACGCGCTCGCCGACCGCCTCGCCGCGAAGCCGATCCCGGCCCACACCGAGCGGACGCTGACCGAGCCCGGAGAGCTGCTCGCCGAGGTGGCGAGGGTGCGCGAGAGCGGCTGGGCCGCCTCCGAGCAGGAGCTGAACGAGAACAACGCCGTCGCCGCGCCGCTGCGCGGCCGCAACGGGGGCATCGAGCTGATCCTGCTCGCGCTCGGCTTCGCCGAGGAGCTCGGCGGGGAGGAGATCGGGCGCACCGGCGAGCTCCTCGCCGCGATCGCCGAGGAGATCAGGGTCTCCGCGGGCCTGGTGGCGGAGGGCGATGAGGACGAGGCGACGGCGACCGCCGGAGTCGGGTAATGTCCTGTTCAGCAAGTCGTACCGAGTTCGGCAGACTGAACTAGTCTTGCCAAAGGAGAGCGAGTGACAATGAGCCGTGAAGTCGACCTGACCATCACCGGAGGCACCGTCGTCACCCCGAGCGGGCCGCGCCGCGTCGGGATCGCGATCGACGCCGGCCGGATCGTCGCCGTCGCTCCCGACGAGCTGCTGCCTCCGGCGCGGGCCAACCACGACGCCGGCGGGCTCCACGTCCTGCCCGGGCTCGTCGACACCGAGGCCCATCCCGGCTGCTACGTCCCGCTCGCCGACGACCTCGCCTCGGAGTCGCGGGCGGCGGTCGCCGCCGGCGTCACGACCTGGGGCATCCATGCGCCCTCGACGCGAATGGGCCACCCCGACTTCCCCGAGTTCGTCCAGCCCGAGGACGTCGTCAGCTTCCACGACGTGATCGACCACTTCACCGGGCTCGTCGACTCGGACTCGGCGGTCGACGTGTTCGCCACCTACATGCTGGAGACCGACCAGCAGGCGAAGGAGATCCCCGAGTACGCGCGCGACCACGGAGTCACCTCCTACAAGCTCTACCTGCAGTCGAAGAGCCCGGCCGCCGAGCCGAACTGGCCCGGCCGCCGCGCCGGGCTCGGCCACGGCTTCGACGACGGCACCTGCTGGCTGACGATGGAGGCCGTCGCCGCGCTCGGCGACCCCGGCGTCGTCTGCATGCACTGCGAGAACTGGGAGATCGCGCGGATCTTCGACGAGCGGCTGCGCGCCGAGGGCCGGACCGACTGGGCGACCTGGTCGGACCGCTCGCCGCACTTCCTCGAGGCGACCCACATCCGCACTTACGGCGACATGGCCGCCGAGACCGGCTGCCCGATCTACATCCAGCACGCGACGACCCCGGAGAGCTACCGAGAGATCCTCGAGCTGCGCGGCCGCGGCGTCACCGTCCACGCCCAGACCGGCCCGCACTGGCTGCATTTCGGCAAGGAGGAGTTCAACGCCTGGCGGATCAACGTGCCGCTGCGCTCGCGCGAGAACAACCCGAATATCTGGCGGGCGATGCGCGACGGCGTCATCAACAGCGTCGGCTCCGACCACGTCGTCTCCTGGCCGCCGTCGGACTACGACAGCTCCTACAACGAGAACATCTGGGAGCTGAAGACCGGCTTCACCTCGCGGGTCGAGATGCTGCTGCCGGTCCTGCTCGAGGGCGTCCACCAGGACAAGCTCAGCCTCGAGCGGCTCGTCGAGGTCGCCTGCGAGAACCCGGCGAAGATCTTCGGGCTCTACCCGCAGAAGGGCTCGCTAGAGGTCGGTGCCGACGCCGACGTCGTCCTCGTCGACCTCGATCGCACGGTCAAGGTCAGCAACGACATGGTCCTGACCCGCTCCGGCTGGACGGTGCTCGACGGGCACGAGATGCACGGCTGGCCGGTCGCCACCTACCTCCGCGGCAAGCAGATGGCGCGCTGGGAGGACGGGGCGCCGAAGCCGGAGTTCATCGGCGACGCCGACGGGCGGTACCTGCGACGGGTGCCGGGACGCGCGCGCGTGCCGGTCGGCGAGGCCGTGGAGGTCGGCTGATGGCGAACGTTTGGGACGACGTCCTGCCCGAGGAGGACCGGCTCGTCTTCGAGCGCGCCGGGTGGGGCAGGGAGGTCGGCTTCGGCGAGCGCCCGGTCCTGCTCGTCGTCGACGTGATCTACAACTTCGTCGGCGACGTGCCGGAGCCGATCCTGAAGTCGATCGAGCGCTGGCGCTACTCCTGCGGCGAGCGCGGCTGGGAGGGGATCGCCCACCTGCGGCGGCTGATCGAGGCCGCCCGCGAGCGCGAGATCCCGATCGTCTACACGGGAATGGATCGCCGCCCCGACGGGTTCGACCAGGGCGCCTGGAACTGGAAGAGCCACCGCGCCGGCGACGCCTCCGACATCAAGGGCTCGCTCGGGAACGAGATCGTCGCCGAGGTCGCCCCCGAGGCCCGTGACATCTACTTCGTCAAGGACAAGCCGAGCGCGTTCCACGGCACCCACCTGCTCGACTACCTGATCTACCTCGGGGCCGACACGGTGATCACGACCGGGACGACGACGAGCGGCTGCGTGCGGGCGAGCGCCGTCGACGCCGCCCAGTACAACTACCGCTCGGTCGTTCCCGAGGAGTGCGTCTGGGACCGCTCGACGATCTCGCACAAGGTCAACCTGCTCGACATCCAGATGAAGTACGGCGACGTGAAGACGACCGACGAGGTGATCGCCTACCTGCGGTCGCTGCCGCAGCGGCCGTGCGGGCCGAACACGCCGACCGGCGTCGCGAACACGGACGAGCCGGTGCCGGTGGCCGGGGGGGAGGCCTGAGGTGGCCGGCCTCGAGATCCGCAAGATCGCGACGTTCGTCGACGAGGTGCTGACCGAGGGCGGGCGCGGCGACGGCGAGCCGCTGGTCAAGACCGCGGTCGCGGTCGTCTTCCGCAATCCCTACGCCGGCCGCGAGTTCAGCGACGACCTGTCGGAGATCGTCGAGCCGAGCGCCGAGCTCGGCCGGATCATCGGCGAGCGCTGCCTGGCCGCCGTCGGCCGTCCCGTCGAGAGCCAGGGCAAGGCCGTCCTGGTCGGCACCGCCGGCGAGCAGGAGCACGGCAACGCGGCGAAGACGACGACGTTCGGCAACCCGTTTCGCGAGGCCTTCCACGGCGGCCGGGCCTGGCTGCCATCGACCACGAAGCGCTGCGCGCCCGGCGCCTCGGTCGACGTGCCGCTCTGCTTCAAGGACGAGATCTGGGTCCGCTCCCACTACGACACGATCACGGTTGCGGTCGCCGACGCGCCGGCGCCGGACGAGATCGTGCTCGTCGGCGCCGTCGCCTCGCGCGGGCGGCTCAACGCCAGGCTCGGCGGCAAGACCAAGCAGGAGGCGCTGGCCGAGATCGCCGCCGCGGAGGAGGGGAGCGGTTGAGGTGAGCACCCTCGAGATCACCGGGCTCGGGGGGCTTGTCAGCGGCCGGCTTGGCGATGCGCTCGCGCCAGTCGAGTCGATCAGGATCGAGGACGGGTTGATCGCGTCGCTCGAGGCCACGGGCTCGGCCGACGAGGTCCTCGACGCCGGCGGCGCCGTCGCCGTGCCGGGTCTGATCGACTCCCACGTCCACGTCGTCTTCGGCGACTGGACCCCGCGCCAGTCGACGCTCGGCTGGATCGAGAGCTCGATGCACGGCGGCGTGACGATGATGATGTCGGCCTCCGAGGTCCACCTCCCCGGGCGCCCGCACGACCGGGTCGGCGTCAAGGCGCTGGCGATCGCCGCCCAGCGCGCGTTCGCCGACTTCCGGCCCGGCGGCGTCAAGGTGCTCGGCGGCTCGCTGATCATCGAGCCGGACCTCGAGCCGGCGGACCTCGCCGAGCTCGCCGCCGCCGGCGTCGGCCTCGCCAAGGTCGGCTTCGGCGCCTTCGAGCGGCAGGGCGACGCGGCTCCGCTGGTCCGGGCCGCCCAGGCGGCTGGGATCGTCGTCATGAACCACACCGGCGGCGCCTCGATCCCCGACTCCTCGCCGGTGACGATCGATGACGTGCTCGAGCTCGGGTGCGACATCGTCGGCCACGCCAACGGCGGCCCGACCGCGCTCCCCGACGCCGACCTGCCGCGGCTCTTCGACGCCCCCGGCGTTCTGCAGCTCGTCCAGGCCGGCAACCTGCGGAGCTCGCTGCGGATCGTCGAGCTCGCGAAGGAGCGCGACGCGCTCGACCGGATCGTGCTGGCGACCGACACGCCGACCGGAACCGGCGTGATGCCGCTCGGGATGATCAAGACGGTCTGCGAGGTCTCCTCGCTGGGGCGGATCCCGGCGACCGACGCGCTGGCGCTCGCGACCGGCAACAACGGGTCGGCGCTGCGCCGCGACGAGGGCGTCCTCGCGCCCGGCCGGCCCGCCGACCTGGCCCTGCTTCTTCCCCCGCTCGGCAGCGCCCACGACGATCCCCTGGCCTGCATCGAGCAGGGCGACATCCCCGGCATCGCGGCGATGGTGATAGACGGCGAGGTGCGGGCGCTGCGCTCGCGCAACACGCCGGCGCCCGACGGCGCCTGCCGGATCCTGACCCGCGAGCAAATGGAGGCGAGTGCATGAGCGAGATCCCGATCGAGGAGCGCGGTCGCATGGTCGAGGAGGTGCACGTCCCGGCGCGGACGGCCGCCGTCGTCGAGGTCCGTCGCGGCCAGGTGCTGCAGGTGGTCGACCTCGAGGGGCAGCAGGTGGGCGACCTGATGGCCTACCGGCAGGGCGACCCGAGCGAGTACCTCTCGCCCGGCCACACCCTCTCCTGCCTCGTCAAGCTGATGCCCGAGACCGGGGACGAGCTCTTCTCCAATCATCGGACGCCGCTGTTCCGGATCACCCGCGACGACGTCAACACCCACGACATGATCGTCCCCTGTTGCGACCCCGAGCGCTACGGTCGTGACTACGACCAGCCCGACCATCCCTCGTGTCTCGCCTCGCTGCAGAAGGCGCTCGCCGAGTTCGGCTCGGACTTCGCTGCGCCCGGCGAGTCGGCCTGGAACGTGTTCATGAACAACCGCCACGAGGATGGCCGGATCGTCACCTACGAGCCCGAGCACGGCCCCGGCTCGGCGATCGACCTCGAGGTCCTCGAGGACCTGGTCGTGGCCCTGTCCGCCTGCCCCCAGGATCTGTCTCCCTGCAACGCCTACGACCCGACCGCGATGGCGATGCGGGTGTGGGAGGTCGAGGATTGACGTGCCTGCGACCGTCTCCGAGATGACGAGCGCAACCGCCGCCGAGGTCGCGGCGGTGGCCCGCCTGCTCGCCGCGGCCGGCCTCGTCGAGGCGTTCGGCCACGTCTCGGCCCGGATCGACGGCGGCGGCTTCGCGATCACCTCGACGGCGCCGCTCGGCCGGGCGACCGCGGAAGCCACGCTCGCCTGCGACGAGGCCGGGATGCCGCTCGGCGATGGCGCGGGGCTGCCGCTGGAGACGCCGCTTCACGCCGCGATCTACGCTGCTCGCGCCGATGTCGGCGCGATCTGCCGCACCCACTCGCCGGCGGCGGTCGCGGCCGGCGTCGCGGACGAGACGCCGCCGGTCGCCCACGGGCTCGGCGGCCTCTCCGGACGGGTCGCGCGATTCGGGGACCCGCAGCTCGTCACCGGCCGCGAGCGCGCGGCCGCCGCCGTGGCGGCGCTCGGCGCCGACGACTGCCTGCTGATCCGCGGCAACGGCGCCGTCGCCACCGGCGCCTCCCTCCCGGAGGCTGCAGTCCGGGCCTGGTATCTGGAGGAGCGCGCCCGGGTCTGGCGGGCCGGGCGGCTCGAGCTCTCCGCTGATGCGCTCGAGGAGCGTTCCAGCCACTACCCGGCCGAGGCCGATCGCGCCTGGAGCTGGCTGCGCTGGAGGTTCGGGGGGGAGGAGCGATGACGGCCGCCACCGACGTCACGGTCGCTTCCGGCACCGGCTACGGCGTCGACCTCGCCGCCGGCGAGCAGATCAGGATCTCGACCCCGGACGGCGGCCAGGGCGGGGACTTCAGCTTCCTCGGCTTCGACCAGGCGCTGTCTCGCAACATCAACGGCTGGGAGCGCTTCGGGCGTCCCTGGCTCATCTTCAGCGCCGACCCGGGCACCCGCCTCTACGACGGCGAGGGCGAGCCCGTGTTCGAGGTCGGCGAGTGCACCGGCGACGGCCGCAACGACATCATGTACCCGGGCTGCTGGTCGGAGCTCTACGAGGACGGCCGCCCGGGCTGCCGCGACCTGATCGCCGACGCGCTCGGGATCGCGCGCGCGGAGATCACCGGGATGCTCTCGTTCTTCGTCAACGCCACGGTCGACACGACCGCCTACCGGGGCCTGCAGGAAGTCCGGATCGAGCCCGGCGATCACATCACCCTGCTGGCGCTGCGCGACGTCCGCGCCGCCGTCTCGGCCTGTCCCGACTCCGAGATCCCGGGCTGGAGGCCGGGTGACCTGCGGGTCGAGGTCGGAAGACCTTCCTGAGAACGATGTCCAGCGACCAAGGAGTACACAGTGACTAGACGACGCAAACCGCACGGCTCCCGGTTCGGGGTGCTCGCCGTCCTGATGCTGGCGATCGGGGCCCTGGTCCTCGCCGCATGCGGCGGCGACGACTCGACCACCAGTGACAGTGCCGACTCGACGTCCGGGGGTGAGATGCAGGATGCGACGCTGGTCCTCGACTTCGTTCCGGGCCCGGTCCACGCCGGCATCTACGACGCGGTCGTCAACGGCTACTACGAGGACGAGGGGATCAATCTCGAGATCATCGAGCCGACCTCGACCGCGGACACGCTGAAGCTGATCGACGCCGGCAAGGCCAACTTCGGCATCGCCGACGGGATCGACGTCGCCACCCAGATCGCCGACGGCCGCGGCGCCAAGGGCATCATGGCGCTTGTCCAGCGGCCGCTGGGCGGGCTGATCACGCTCACCGAGTCGGGCTTCGACTCGCCGGCCGACCTCGACGGCAAGACCGTCGGCGTCACCGGCGTCCCCTCCGACGACGCGATCATGAACACGACGATCTCCGACGCGGGCGGCGATCCCGCCAGCGTCAACAAGGTGACGATCGGGTTCAACGGGGTCCAGAACCTCGAGAGCGGCAAGGTCGACGCCTTCACCGGGTTCATCCCCGCCGACGGCGTCCAGATCGACGTCGACGGGTTCCCGACGACGTCGTTCGCGCTCGACGAGTACGGCGGGCCCAAGTACCCGGGCCTGGTCGTGTTCTCGACCGAGGACGCGATCAGCTCCGAGTCGGATCTGATGCAGGGCTTCGTGAGCGCCACGATCAGGGGCTACGAGGACGTCATCGCCGATCCGCAGGCCGGGCTCGACGCGTTGCTCGAGGAGAACCCGGCGATCCCGGAGAAGTTCGCCGAGGCGTCGCTTGACGCGTACATGCCGCTGTTCGAGGCCGGCACCGACCAGTACGGGTCGTTCAACACCGACGATCTCGAGTCGCTGTCGACGTTCATGGTCGACAACGACCTCGCAACCGAGCCGATCGCCCCCGACCGGTACGCGACGAACGAGTTCGTCGAGGGGTCGGAATAGCGCGATGCCGGCCACGACGGCACGTCTGCGGACCGAGGGTCTGACGAAGGCGTTCCCGGCGCGTTCCGGGGCCGGCGATCGGGTCAGCGCGCTCGAAGGGGTCGAGATGACGATCGACCCCGGCGAGTTCGTCTCGATCGTCGGGCCGTCGGGGTGCGGCAAGTCGACGCTGTTCAACCTGTTGGCCGGGCTCGACCGGCCGTCGGGCGGGCGCATCCTGCTCGACGGCCGACCGGCCGACAACCTGCTCGGCGAGATCGGCTACATGCCGCAGGCCGACCTCTTGATGCCGTGGCGGACCGTGCTCGACAACACCGCGCTCGGCCTCCAGCTCAATGGCGTCAAGCGGGCCGAGGCGCGCGAGCGGGCGCGGGGGGAGTTCCAGCGCTTCGGGCTCGCCGGCTTCGAGGACGTCTGGCCCTCGCAGATCTCCGGCGGCATGCGCCAGCGCGCTGCGCTGCTGCGGACTTTCCTGGCCGGCCGCGAGGTGATGCTCCTCGACGAGCCCTTCGGTGCCCTCGACGCGCTCACCCGCCAGGAGATGCAGCAGTGGCTCCTGCGAATCTGGCAAGAGGACCGCAAGACGATCCTGTTCGTCACCCACGACGTCGAGGAGGCGCTGTTCCTCTCCGACCGGGTCTACGTGATGTCGGGCCGGCCCGGCCGGATCGAGCTCTGCGTCGAGGTCGAGCTCGAGCGCCCGCGCGAGCTCGAGCGGACGATGACCGCCCCCGAGTTCGCGGAGCTGAAGCTGAAGCTGATCGAGCCGCTGCGCCGGGCGTCGGCGGCCGCGCGCGCGGAGGACGGCTGATGGGCAACGGCGGGCGCCTCAGCCTCGACTCGCGCGCGGCCCGGATCGCGGCGCCGGCGATCTTCGCCCTGCTCGTGCTCGCGATCTGGCAGCTCTACACGGTCGTCTCCGACGTCCCCGAGTCCTCGCTTCCGTCGCCGACGCAGATCGCCGCGGCCGGCTGGGAGAACCGCCAGCTCCTGCTCGACAACACGTGGGTCACGATCGAGGAGATCCTGATCGGGTTCGCGGCGGCGATCGTGCTCGGCGTCGTCCTGGCGATGCTGATCCGCTCCTCGCGCACGGTCGAGCGGGCGCTGTATCCGTGGCTCGTCGTCTCGCAGATGGTCCCGGTGCCGGCCGTCGCTCCGATCTTCGTGATCTGGACCGGCTTCGACCTGCGCCCGAAGATCATGGTCATCGCCCTCGTCGCGTTCTTCCCGATCGCCGTCAACACGATCGACGGGCTCCGCGCGGTCGACCCGCAGCTCCTGCGGCTGATGCGGACGCTGCGGGCATCGTTCTGGCAGCGGTTCCGCTACGCGCAGCTCCCGGCGGCGCTGCCGTTCGTCTTCAGCGGCCTCAAGGTCGCGGCCGCGCTCTCGGTCATCGGCGCGGTGTTCGGCGAGTGGGTGGGGGCCTCGGAGGGCCTTGGCTACCTGATCCTCGTCCTCAACAACGCGACCGACACAGCGACGATGTTCGCGACGATCTTCCTGCTGGCGCTGATCGGGATCTCGCTGTTCGGGCTCGTGATCCTGATCGAGCGGCTCCTGCTGCCCTGGTATCACGACGCGCGCAAGGAGAGCAGCGACGACGGCATCGCCGAGCCCGCCGACGACGCGGTCGAGATCGGGGGGCGGCTGTGAGCGGCGCGAGCGCCACGATCGTCCGCGGCGCCTGGGTGCTGCCGATGGCCGCGGGCTCCGACCCGATCCGCGACGGGGCCGTCCTGCTCGGCGCCGACGGCGCGATCGCGGCGGTCGGGAGCTTCGCGGAGCTGAGCGACCGCGAGCCTGACGCGACCGTCGCCGGCGACGGCAACGGCATCGTCATGCCGGGGATGGTCAACGCCCACACCCATCTGACCGAGTGCCTGATCCCGGGGATGGGGGAGGACGCCGTCCTCTACGAGTGGTTCCAGCGCGTCGTCAACCCCGTCGGCGAGCTGATCGTCCGCGACGAGGTCGCGCTCGGGACGCGCCTGAAGGCGGTCGAGATGCTGCGCAGCGGCATCACCACGGTCAACGACATGTCCTGCCACCGCAACGTCGGGAGCCTGGCGACGCTCGGGGCCGTCGACGGGCTCGCCTGGGCCGGCCTCCGCGGGGTCGTCAGCTTCGGCGCCGAGGACATGTACGAGGGTGCGCCGGGGCCCGAGCCGTTCATGGCCGAGCACGAGGCGCTCGCGGATCGCACCGCGTCCGAGCCGCTGATCTCCTTCCGCTGCGGGGTCGGAACCGTCCTCGGCCTCAGCGACCAGCTCTTCGAGCGCACCGTGAGCGCCTGCCGCGAGCACGGCTGGGCGGTCCACACCCACCTCTCCGAGGTCCGCGAGGAGCTCACCGAGGGGCGGCTGCGCTGGGGTGGGACGACGATCGAGCGCTCGGGCCGCGCCGGGCTGCTCGACGCCGAGGTGATCGCCGCGCACTGCATCTGGTGCACCGAGCGCGACATCGGGCTGCTCGGCCGCCACGACGTCGCCGTCGCTCACAACCCGGTCGCCAACATGCTGCTCGGTAACGGCGTCTGCCCGGTCCCGCGGCTGCGCAGCGAGGGGATCACGATCGCGCTCGGCACCGACGGCGCCGCCTCCAACGACAACCAGGACATGTTCGGAGTCATCAAGACCGCGGGCCTGCTGCACAAGGTCAACACGATGGACCCGACCGTGATCGGGGCCCGCGAGGTGCTGGCGATGGCGACGATCGACGGCGCCCGGGCGCTCGGGATCGATGCCGAGGTCGGCTCGCTCGAGCCCGGCAAGCGCGCCGACGTGGTCCTGCTCGACGGCAACACCCCGGAGCTGGCGACGATTCACGATCCCTGGCAGCAGGTCGTCTACTGCGCGACCGCGCGCTGCGTCAGCGACGTCTGGGTCGACGGCGTGCGCCGGGTCGAGGGGGGCGAGGTGCCCGGCGTCGACCTGCCCGCGCTCGCGGCCGAGGTCCGCGAGGCCGGCGCCGATCTCGCCCGCCGCTCCGACCTCGGCTCCGAGTCGGTCTATGCCGGCGACGGCCGCGCCTTCGCCGGGGCCGGCGCCTGATGGCCGCCTGCGACGTCGTCGTCATCGGCGCCGGCCACAACGGACTCGCCTGCGGCAGCTATCTCGCCCGCGCCGGGCTCGACACGATCGTGCTCGAGCAGGCGGCCGAGCCGGGGGGCTGCATCGTCACCGAGGAGCTTCCGAGCGGCGTCGGGCGGCTCGAGCTCGGCGCCTTCGAGCACAGCGGCATCCGCGCCAGCGGCGTCGACGCCGACCTCGAGCTCAGCACCCGCTTCGGGCTCGAGTGGCGGCTCGTCGACGAGCTCGTCCTCGCCCCCTGCGACGACGGCGTCGACCTCGCGATGCACAACTCGCTCGACCGCACCGTCGAGGGCTTCGCCGAGGTGCTCGGACGCGAGGAGGCCGAGCGCTACCGCGAGTTCGCGCGCTGGGCCGAGCGGGCGATGACCGTGCTCTCGCAGGCGAACAACGGGCCGCCGCCGACGATGCGGGAGCTGACGGCGATCGCCGAGCTGACGCTCGGCAGCCAGGGCGACCGGCTGATCCAGGCCCTGTACGCCTCCGCCTCCAACCTCTGCGCCTCCCACCTCGGCGACCCGCGCCTGCGCGGCCTGATGCTGCACTGGGCCGCCCACTCCCAGCAGCCGCCCGACGATCCCGGGACGGCGGCGGGAGCGCTCATGCTCGCCGCCTTCCACGGAGCCCCCTCGGCCCGTCCCGCCGGCGGCTCGCGCGGGACCGTCGACGCGCTCGCCCGTTGCCTCGCCGGCCACGGCGGGGTGCTCCGCACCGGTGCCCCGGCGGAGCGGATCGAGCTCGCCGGCGGACGAGCGGTCGCGGTCCACGCCGGCGGCGAGCGGATCGCTGCGCGGCGCGCCGTCGTCTCGGCGATCGACGCCAAGCGGGTCTTCGGCGGCCTCGTGGCGGATGCCGACGTCCCCGCCGGCCTCGCGCGGGAGGTTGCGGCGATCCACGTCGGCCGCCGCAACGTCTCCGAGCTCAAGGTCGATGCGGTGATCGCGGGGCTCCCCGATCTCGGTGCGCCGGCCGGCTTCGAGCGGGCGCTGATGCTCTCGCCGAACACCGATGCCGACATCGAGGCGGCATTCGCGCGGATCCGGCTCGGCGAGCTGCCGGAGCGGCCGCCGATGATGATCGGGTTCCCCTCGACCCGCGAGCCGGGATGGACGCGCGACCCCGATCACGAGGTCGTCTGGCTCTCCACGTTCGTCCCCTGGGAGCCCGCGGCCGGCCCCTGGGACGAGGGATCGCTCGAGGCTGCCGCCGACTGGGCCTGGGCCGCGGCCGAGCGCGCCCTGCGGGTCGATATGGAGCCGGTCGAGCGGCTCGTCACCGGTCCCGGCGACTGGGTCCGCCGCAACGGCAATCCCTACGCCTGCCCCAACCACATCGAGATGTCGCTCGACCAGCTCCTCGGGATGCGCCCCTCGCCGTCGCTCTCACGCTACGCGACCCCCGTGCCCGGCCTCTACCTCAGCGGCGCCGGCTCCCATCCGGGCGGCGGCGTCACCGGGATGCCGGGCCGGAACGCCGCCGCGGTCGTCCTCCGGGATCTCGGCCTGCGCCGCAAGGGCAGGCTCGAGCGTTGGCGCGGCCAGGCGGCGATGCTGCGCGACGCCGCCCGCGCCGCCCGCTCGCTTCGGAGGGCGGCGTGAGCCCGGCGGTCGGCGAGACGCCGGCGGAGCCGCTCGAGCTCCTGACCGGCTACCAGGCGGCGGCGATCCTCGGAACCGCGGTCGAGCTCGGGGTGCCCGCGGAGCTCGCCGCCGGCCCGCGAACTGCGGCGGAGGTGGCGGCCGCGCTCGGCACCGACGAGCGCGCCACCGGGTACCTGCTCGGCGCTCTCGTCGTCCTCGGCCTCGCCCGGGTCGAGGACGCGGAGCGCGGCTTCGGCCTGACCGGACGCGGCGCCGAGCTCGTCGACGGCACGTCGGGGTCGATCGCCGAGATCGTCCGCAAGGAGTGGTTCTTCTACCGCGTCTGGGCCGAGCTGCCGAAGGCGATCGGCGACGGCCACGCGCGGATCGCGCCGTGGCGCGAGCGGCTCCGCGACGACCCGGCGCAGTCGCTCGCCTTCCTGCGGGCGCTCGATGACCTCGCCGCCCGCTTCGGCGCCGGCCTGCCCGAGCTCGCCGGGCTCGAGCGCGGCGGCCGGCTGCTCGACGTCGGCGGCGGCGCCGGCTCCCACTCCGCCTATCTCGAGGCGGCGGTGCCGGGGCTCGAGGCGACGGTGCTCGACCTCCCCGCCGCCGAGGAAGTGCTGCGCGAGCGCCACCCGGAGCTGGGCTTCGTCGCCGGCGACTTCGACGAGGAGCGGTTCGGAAGGCCCTCCGGGGAGTTGTGGGACCACGTCCTGATCGCCAACCTCCTTCACGACCACCCGCCGCAGCGCTGCCGCGAGCTGATCGCCGAGGCCGCAGGCCTGCTGGCGCCGGGCGGGACCCTGCTGATCTACGACTGGGTCCTCGGCGAGGACCGGGTGACGCCTCCCGACGTGGCCGTCTTCGCGCTGATGATGCTGGTCGAGAACGAGGGCGGCGGCACCTGGACCGAGGGCGAGATCCGCTCCTGGGTCGAGGCGGCGGGGCTTCGGGCCGAGCCGCTGCGACGCGACCCCGGCCCGATCGCGGTCCTGCGGGCGACGCGCCCCGGCTGATCCGGCGTCGCAGCCGCGCAAGTCACCGCCGCCCGTCGCATGGCAAAGCATCGGTTCGCCGATTGTGATTTGATCCGGCAGTCCATTGAACGTAGTTCAATGGACTGAACAAGAGGGAGGGCAAGAGTGCTCAGGAAGCGACCGGGCGAAGGGAAAGCGGCGTGGTGTCCGCGCCCGTGAGCGCGTCCACGGTTCCCGACCTCCTGATCGCCGGCTGCGACGTGCTGCCCGGGCCCGGCGAAGAGCGTCGAGCCGTCGACGTCGAGATCGGAGGAGGCCGGATCAGCTCGATCGTGGACGCCGGCTCCGCAGGTGACGGCAGCGCGGAGAGGATCGACGGCACCGGGCTCCTCGCGATCCCCGGCCTCGTCAACGCCCACACCCATTCCCCCGAGAACTGCCTTCGCGGCATCGGCGAGGGTCTGGCGCTGGAGCCCTGGCTGCTGAGGATGTTCGGCAGCTCCGGCCCCTACACGCCCCAGGACCACTACGACTGCGCTCTCGCCGGGGCGGTGGAGATGCTCGAGCTCGGCGTCACCGGCGTTGTCGACCACCTGTGGATGACGCCGCCCAGCGTCGAGGCCGTCGACGCGGCGATGCGCGCCTACCGGGACATCGGCATTCGCGCGACCGTGGCGCCGCTGATGGACGACCACGACTACACCGAGGACTTCGGCGCGGCGATCGGTGCCGACCTCGGGATCGGCGGGATGTCGCATCACGTCGCGCTGCCTCCGGCCGAGGAGCTGGTCGCGCAGCTCCGCGAGAGCCTCGCTTCATGGCATGGCGCCGAGGGGGACAGGCTCCGGATCCTCGCCGGCCCGGGCGGTGTGCAATGGGCCTCGGAGGAGCTCCTCGCCGGGCTCGCGGCGGCGGCACGCGAGCACGGGGCGGGTATCCACATCCACCTGCTCGAGACGACGTTGCAGGATCGCGTCTGCCGCCATCGCTTCGGCTGCAGCGCCGTCGAGGCGCTCGACCGGCTCGGCATCCTCGCTCCCGATTGCTCGCTTCCGCACTCGGTCTGGACGAGCGACGGCGATGTCGAGTTGATCGCGGCAAGCGGAGCGATCCCGGTTCACAACCCGGCTGCGAACCTCCGCCTCGGCAGCGGCCGGGCACCGATCAGGGCGCTGCTGGAGGCGGGGGCCGTCGTGGCGCTGGGTACCGACGGCTCAGCCTCATCCGACAACCAGAACCTCTGGGAGGCGCTGAGACTCGCCTCGCTGATCCACAACGACGCCGCGGCGGGCCGCTGGCTGACCAGCTCCGCGACTCTCGCGATGGCGACTTCGGGAGGCGCTGCCGTCATCGGCCGGAACGCGGAGCTCGGCCGGCTGGCCGTGGGCGCGATCGCCGATCTGGCTCTGATCGACCGGCGCGGGGACGGTGTCGCCGGCTCCGTCGACACGACCGCGGCGCTGGCGCTCTCGGAATCGGGTCGCGGCGTCCGTCATGTGATCGTCGACGGTCGCCCGGTCGTCCGTGACGGCCGGTGCGTCACCGTCGATCGCGATGCCGCACGCGCCCGGCTGGCCGAGCAGGCCGCCCGCCGGTCCCCGACAGCTTCACGGCCCCCCGACAAGACCCGGAGGGCGATGGAGGAGATGATGCGCTTCCGCGGAACGGCGGCGCGCTTGACAGACAACGAGGAAAGGGAGACGACATGACGGTTCGACGCTCATCAGCGCTCGCCGCGCTCGTCGTGGCGCTGGCAATGACCGTTGCCGCGTGCGGCGACAGCGGCGATGACACGAGCGGGGGCGATTCCAGCGGCCTGAAGGTCGCGATGGTCCTGCCCGGCGCGATCAACGACAAGGGCTTCAACCAGACCGGCTACGAGGGGCTCCAGCAATGCGAGGACGCCGGCGCGACGACCACCTACAAGGAGATGGTGCCCGTTCCGGAGTTCGAGCAGACCTACGAGACGTTCTCGCAGGACAACGATCTCGTGATCGGCCACGGCTTCGAGTTCGGCGAGATCGCCGCCAAGGTGGCGCCGGACTTCCCAGACGTGGACTACGTCGTCACCTCGAACCCGCTGAAGCCCGAGCAGGACAACATCGAGCACCTGATGCCCAACTCGACCCAGGGTGCGTATCTCGCGGGCGTCGTCGCCGGTCAGGCGACCGAGACGAACAAGCTCGGCGGGATCTTCGGATTCGACTTCCCGGTGCTGATGGCGCAGGCGAAGGCGTTCGAGGCCGGTGCGAAGTCGGTCAATCCCGACATCACGTTCGAGGCCGTGTACCTCGGCACGTTCGACGACGTCGCCAAGGGCAAGGAGGCCGCGCAGAGCATGGCCGCCGACGGCATCGATGTCATCTACCACATCGCCGACGCCGCTGGCATCGGCGTCATCAACGGCGCCACCGAGGAGGGGATCTACGTGATCGGCTGGGGGGCCGACCAGAACGAGGTCGCCCCGGAGACGGTGATCGCGAGCCAGATCGTCGACCAGGCGAAGATGATCGGCCTGGCCTGCCAGGCTGCCGTCGACGGTGAGTTCGAGGGTGGCGGCCTGGTGGTCGACGGCCTCCAGTCCGGGGTCATCGACCTGAGCCCGGTGTACAACCTGCCTGAGGACGTTCAGGCCAAGGTCGACGAGGTCAAGCAGCAGATCATCGACGGCGAGGTCGAAGTGCCCTCGGTCGGTGGCGGGATCCCCGGCTCCGGAGAGGGCAGCGGCTGATCACGCCTCGGGCCACCTGATCAACAGGAGGTGATGTCTTGCCCGCGCCGACTCGGATGAGCGGCATCGTCAAGGAGTTCGCCAATGTCACGGCCTGCGACGATGTGTCGCTGGAGGTCGCAGGCGGCGAGGTCCACGCGCTGCTCGGAGAGAACGGCGCGGGCAAGACGACCCTCATGAACATCCTCTACGGGCTGGTCCGCCCCGACCGGGGCGTGATCGAGTTCGAGGGTCGGCGGATCGACCCGCGGACGCCCGGCGACGCGCTCACCGCCGGCATCGGGATGGTCCATCAGCACCCGCTCGTGGTCGGGCCGATGAGCGTCGCCGAGAATCTCTTCCTCGGCGGGCTGGGCGATGGAACCCAGGATGGCGCTCGGGCGGCGATCGCACCGATCACGAAGACGATTCCGCTCGACGTGGACCTCGCCGCACGCGTCGACTCCCTGCCGATGTCGCAGCGCCAGCGGATCGAGATCGTCCGCTGCCTGGCACGGGACGTCCGCCTGCTGATCCTGGATGAGCCGACGGCGGTCCTGACGCCCGAGGAGGTCGAGCAGCTGTTCATCGAGATCGAGCGCCTGCGCGGCTCGGGTCGGAGCGTGATCTTCATCTCTCACAAGCTCTCCGAGGTGATGCGGATCGCCGATCGCGTGACCGTGTTGCGGGGCGGCCGCAATGTCGGAACGCACGAGGCCGGCGCGATGACGGCGGCGAAGCTGGCGGCGGCGATGGTCGGGGCGGCAACCGGCGATGTCACGCGGAGCGACGGCTCGAAGCCGGGGCGTGTCCGCCTCGAGGTCGATGCCTGCACGATCACCGGCAGGTTCGGCCCCCCCGAGCTCGAACGCTGCACGCTGGGCGTGCGATCCGGGGAGATCATCGGCATCGCCGGGGTGGAAGGCAACGGACAGCGGCCGCTTGCCGAGCTGCTCTTCGGCCTCCGGCGGGCGACGAGCGGCACGGTGCGCTTCGACGGTCGCGCGCTGCCGCCGGTCGGACGGTGGCAGGCGAGCAAGGTCCCGATCGCCCGGATTCCCGAGGACCGGCGCCATCACGGCCTCCTCCTGGGCGCGCCGCTGTGGCAGAACCTCATGCTCGGCCCCCAGCCGCCGCGCTTCGGGCCGGTTCTCGCTCGACGGGCAGTTCTCGATTGGGCGCGAACGACCCTCGAGGAGTACGGGGTGAGGCCGGCGGATCCGACGACCCTCGCCGCGAACCTCTCCGGCGGCAACCAGCAGAAGGTCGTGATCGCCCGTGAGCTTGGCGGCGCGCCCGAGGCGGTGGTCGCGGTGAACCCGACCCGCGGCCTCGACATCCGCGCTCAGCAGGAGGTCCAGGAGCGGCTCCTGCAAGCACGCGGCCGAGGGGCCGCCGTGCTGCTCATATCGACCGACCTCGATGAGATCTTCGCGCTCTCGGACTCGATCGCCGTTCTCTACGGGGGTCGGATCACCGGCCCCTTCGCCGCGGCCGAGATCGATCGCGATCGCGCCGGGATGCTGATGGGCGGGGTCGATGGGGGGTAGCTTCGGTTTTGGTGAAGGCGTGGGGGCGCTGATCGCCCGCACCTCGATCGCGCTTGCCGGTGCGGCGCTGGTCGGTGCGCTCGTCCTGACCGCGGCCGGCCTCGACCTGGCGACCACGTGGGAGGCGATCTACGAGGGCGCGATCGGCGACGAGTTGGCGATCCGCAACTCGCTGCTCGAGGCCGTCCCGATCACGATCACGGCGATCGGGGTTGCGATCGCGTTCCGTGCCGGCCTGTTCAACCTCGGAGGCCAGGGCCAGATCTACGTCGGCGCCCTCGCGGCGGTGCTCGTGGCCCTGTACCTGCACGCACCTGGAGCTGTCGTGATCGCGATTGCGCTGGTTGCGTCGATGCTCGCGGCCGGCGCCTGGGGAGGGATCGCCGGCGTCCTTCGGGCCCGGCTCGGGCTCTCGGAGATCATCACGACGATCATGCTCAACTTCATCGCGTTCTGGCTGGTCAGCTATCTGGTCAGGGGACCGATCCAGGACCCCGAGGGAGACGGATACCCGTACACGCGAGAGATCCCCGAGCCGGTTCAGCTCGGGCTGATCGGCGACGTGGTCCCGGTCGGCGCGGTCTTGATGCTCGCGGTCGGCGTGGCCGCGTGGCTGCTGATGGACCGCTCCCGGTTCGGCCTCAAGATCAAGGCGCTGGGAGAGGGTGAAGCCGCCAGCCGCTTCGCGGGCATCGCCGTCCCCCGGGTGACGATCGTCGCGATGGTGATCGCCGGCGCCCTCGGCGGGCTCGGCGGTACCGCGAGCCTGCTCGGCGTCCAGCACCGACTCAGTGACTTCTTCAGTCCGGGATGGGGCTTCGACGCGGTCGCGACTGCGCTGATCGGGCGCGGTTCACCGATCGGGACGCTCGTTGCGGGGGTCTTCATCGGCTTCCTGCGCAGCGGCATTCAGACCGCGGAGGGGACAGCGGAGGTGCCCGCGGCGCTCGCCCAGATCCTGCTCGGAGTCGTCGTCCTCTTCCTGATAATCGCCAATGCCGACCTCGTGGTCAGGCTGGGGCGCAGGCTGCGCCAGCGGCTCGCGCGTGGAAGGGGGGAGGCGCTTGAGCGACCTGCTTGACATCTTCACCTCGGCGGCGCTCTACGCGGCGGCCATCCGGCTCGCGCTGCCGGTCTTCTTCGCCGCGCTCGGCGAGGTCTTCGCGGAGCGCTCGGGGTTGGTGAACGTGGGCCTCGAAGGGATGATGCTCATGGCGGCCTTCGGTGGCGTCCTCGGATCCGATCTGACCGGCTCGCCGATGATGGGGCTGCTCCTCGGGCTTGTCTTCGCGCTCGTGATCGCGGCGGTTCAGGCTTTCGTGGCGGTCAACCTCGGCGGCGATCAGATCGTAAGCGGGATCGCGCTCAACATCACCGCCCTCGGGCTGACCGCCTACCTGTCCCGGGCGATCTGGGAGGGTGGAAACGTCCCGCAGGTGAACGGCTTTCCGACGCTCGATCCGCCGATCCTCTCCGACATCCCGATCCTCGGTCCGATCCTGTTCGAGCAGAGCCTGTTCGTCTACATCGCCGCGGTCGCGGTCGCGGTCTCGTGGTGGGCGCTGACGCGCACGGCATGGGGGCTGCGCCTGCGCGCCTGCGGTGAAGATCCGCGAGCATCCGACAGCCTCGGGATCGACGTGATCCGGGTGCGATGGCAGACGATGCTGATCTGCGGCGCGCTCGCGGGGCTCGGTGGCGCGTTCCTCTCGCTCGGCTCCCTCTTCACGTTCAGTGACGCCATGACCGGAGGGCGCGGGTTCATCGCGCTCGCGGTCGTGATCATCGCGAGCTGGTCTCCCGTCAAGGCAGTCTGGGCGTCGTTGCTGTTCAGCCTCTGCGAGGCCTTCGCCTTGCGCGTTCAGACCAGCGACATCGAGTTGCCGGCTGAATTGATGCTCGCGCTCCCCTACGTCGTCACGCTGATCGTCTACGCGGTGATCGTCGGGCGGACTGCCATGCCCGCGGCGCTCGGGAGGACCTACGTTCGAGAATGAGGAGGCGTACATGAGCAGTCGCCCTGACGGGCTGAGAATGGCGGTGGCCCAGCCGCGCGCCCGGGAAACGGAGGACGAGCGCGTGAAGGTGGACGACGCGGTCGCGACGATCCTCGAGGCCGGACGACGCGGCGTTGAGCTTCTCGCCTTTCCCGAGGCGTACCCCGGTCCGATCCGCGCCGGGCTCGGCCACGATGCGACGCCCGCGATGGCCGCGGCCGCTGCCGAGGCAGTCTGCGCGGTCTGCTGGAGCCGGATCGAGCGAGGCGACGACGGCTTCTATAGGACCGTCGCCTACGTGCATGATCGTGACGGGACGCTGGCATACCGCTACGAGCGCAGCCATCCCGCCACCGGTGACGTCCACCCGGTTCTGTCCGGGGTTCCGATGGCACCGGGAGCCGAGCTGGCCGTCTTCGACCTCCGGGGGCTGCGGATCGGCATCCTCATCTGCTCGGAGCTCTGGATCCCCGAGATCGCCCGTTCGCTGGCCGTCCGCGGCGCCGAGGTCCTGCTCGCCCCCGCCGGCGGGGCCTTTCACCGCGTTGCGCCGAACTGGCAGCTGATCGCTCGCGCGCGGGCGATCGAGAACCAGTGTCATCTGGGTCTCACGCAGTCGCTGTTCGGGAACGAGCGCGGCTCCGCGTTGATAGCCGGCCCCGAAGCGGTCCTCGCGGCGTCGGAGGAGCCGGGGCTGGTCGACGCCGACGCCGATCTCGAGCGAGCTCGATGGCTGCGCTCGGTCGATGATTCGATGCGGGAGCCGAAGCCGTTCGACTCGCTTCCGGGGCTGATACGAGCGCGGAGGCCGGACCTCTATCGGGTGCTTGCCGAGCCGCGAGAAGGTCTCTATGACTACGAGGCGGCGGCTCGATCGGGGGCGGGATGACCGGTCGCGCGTCGCGCCGGACCGGCTTCGTGTGGAACGAGGCCTACATGTGGCACACGACGGGAATGGGCGCCGCGTTCCTTCCCGCGGGCGGTCCCCTCGAGCCCGAGGAGCACATCGAGCGACCGGCGCCGAAGCGCCGCCTGCGGAACCTGCTCGAGCTCAGCGGTGTCCTCGAGGAGCTGGTCACGATCCCCTCGCGTCCGGCGTCCGACGCCGAGCTGGAGCGCGTTCACCATGCCGACCACGTCGCGCTCGTCGAGAGCGTCAGCGCCGCGGGCGGCGGCGAGGTCGGCGAGGAGGCGCCGATCGGCCCCGGCGGAGCCGCCGTCGCGAGGCTTGCGGCGGGCGGGTGCATCGCGGCGGTCGAGGCGGTCGTCGGTGGTGGCGTCGAGAATGCGTTCGCCCTGGTCCGCCCGCCGGGCCACCACGCCGGGCCGGCCGGCGCCTACGGGTTCTGCGTCTACTCGAACGTAGCGATCGCCGCCGCCCACGCGCGCGCGGCGCTCGGCATCGAACGCGTCGCGATCCTCGATTGGGACGCCCACCACGGCAACGGGACCGAGCAGGCGTTCTGGAGCGATTCCTCGGTGCTGACGATCTCGATCCACCAAGACGGAGCCTTTCCGCATGGCGGTGGCGGGGTCGAGATGGTCGGCGGCGACGATGCCCGGGGCACGAACCTGAACGTGCCGCTGCCCCCCGGGTCGGGAGTCGGCGCCTACCTCGCCGCGGTTGACCGCGTTGTGCTTCCCGCCCTGCACACCCACCGACCCGGCCTCGTGCTCGTCGCCTGCGGCTTCGACCCCTCGCCGATGGATCCGCTCGCAAGGATGATGGTCCACAGCGGCGGCTTCCGTGCGATGACAGCGGCGGTGAGAGCGGCGGCCGGAGAGCTCTGCGGGGGGCGGCTCGTCCTCAGCCAGGAGGGGGGCTACGCGTCGGCGTACGTGCCGTTCTGCGGGCTCGCGGTCGTCGAGGAGCTCGCGGGTGTCGATTCGGGCGTCGGCGATCCGTTCCTCGCCGGGTACGAGGGCTTTCCCTACCAGGATCTGCAACCCCACCAGGATCGGGCGATCGCCGCGGCGGAAGCCAACCTCGGCCTGCTGACCGCGGCGGTGGGCGAATGAGTCGCGCGCAGCTCCTCACCGCCGCACGCGCGAAGCCGGTAGCGCCCTACACGCTCGACGAGCGGCTGACCTTCTTCTGCCCGCAGGAGAACGTCGAGGCTCTCGAGACCGAGCTCGTGCAACGGTTCCTGGCCTGGGCGCGGGACGACTACGAGCCCGCCGCCGGCGAGGAGCCACGGGTGCTGCTGATGGTCCCCTGCCAGAAGACGAAGCCGTACACGCTCTCGGACGAGCATGTCGCGATCAACTCGCGCCTGCTCGCGGAGGGCTTCGAGCCCGTCGGCCCGGGCGATCCGCCGGACGGTCTCGCGAGCGACCTCGATCCCGGCCTGCTCTCGAACGCCCCGCTCGTCGGCCGCGGCCTGCGGATCGATCGGGTCGTGATCTCCGAGCCGTTCGCCTACGTTCCCTATGAGTCGATCTATCACTGGCAGGGCGAGCTCAGCCCGTGTGGCCGCTACGACGACCCGGGCCTGTTCGAGGAGCGCGGGATCGTGCCGCGCTGGCGGGCCGATTGCACGGTCGCCGGTGGCCGCTGGGGGGACAACGAGAAAGCCGCCTACGTGGAGATGCACAACCGGATGGCGGAGCAGCTTCACGCCGTCATCAGCCGGCTCCGCGACCGCTACCTGGCGGTGATCGGTTACGTGGCTCCGACGCTGACACATCGCACCTTCCTCGCGGACGGCGGCGAGCGCCGCCGCTCGGGGGTTCCGGCGAGTCGCTCGGTCGGCGGCGATGAGCGGGTGCTGGTCGGTGTCAACGACCTCGAGCCCGGGCTCGTCGAGATCGTGCCGGATGGCCGCCAGCTGACCGGTCTGCGGGGGGTCCTGGGCGAGCGGTTGCCCGCTGATCTGCTCGAGCGCCCCGAGTGTCTCGACCTGCTCGTCGCCACGCTTCGGGCCGCAGCCGATCGAGCGGACCCGCCGGACGCGGACAGCCCGTAGCCGGTTCGGCCTGCACGGGGATCGAGGCGGGGCGGTTCAGCCTGGTGCCGGTGTCGCCGCTTTGGGGCCGGCCGTGCCGCCGGGGTCCTCGTCGGCACGCCGCTCGGCCTCGCGGGCCCGCGCGAGGTCGGCCGAGATCCGCACGACCGCGGCGACCAGCGGCGCCGCGACGATCAGCCCGACGGTGCCGAACAGCGCGCCGCCGGCGATCGTCACGATCAGGACGGCGAGCGGGTGGATGCCGAGCGCGGTTCCCATCGCGAACGGCTGGACGATCTGCTGCAGCGGCCCGTTGGCGAGGAGCTGGAGGAACGCCATCGCGCTCGCCGCGGCCGCGCCCTCGGCCCCGAGCGTCAGCAACACGGCGAAGATCGCCGCCGACCAGGCGCCGATGTAGGGGATGTAGCCGGCGACGAAGGTGACGGCGACGATCGTCCCGACGAGCGGAACGCCGATGATGAGCGACCCGATCCCGACGACGACCGCGCTGAACAGCGCCACGAGCGTGGTGCCGAGGAAGTAGCCGCGCATCGAGCCGATCGTCCGCTGGGTGACGATCCGGGCCACCGGCGCGGGGAGGCCCATGTGGCTCTCGGTCCAGGCGCGGATCGACGGTCCGTCCTTGAGCAGGAAGAAGAGGCTGAGGACGGTCATCGCGAGGAAGAAGGCGAGCGAGGAGAGCCTGCCGATCCCCGAGATGACGCCGCCGAGCAGCGCCGAGATGCCCTCGGAGGCGCCCTTGCCGAGGTCCTGCTTCGCCCGGTCGGCACGCTCCTGGCTGACACCGGCGTCCTGCAGCCACCCCGAGATCGCGTCCTTGGCGTCGTCGAGGTGGGAGGCGATGCTGCTCTCCTGGCTCTCGATCCCGCCGGCGACCATGACGCCGAGCCCGATGCCGGCGGCGACGACCGCGAGCATCAACAGCAGCGCACCGAGCGCGCGCGGCACCCGGTGGCGGTGCAGCCATCCGACCAGGGGTGATCCGACCACGGCGACGATCCCGGCGACGATCACCGGGATCGTGATCACCTGGGTCAGCGCCCCGAGCCAGACGAGTCCGCTGATCAGCAGCGTGACCCCGACCAGGAGCCAGGCCATCATCCCGATGTCCCGGAGCCAGTCCGGGACGTTGAAGATCCCGCTCAGCTGAGCGGGATCGATCTCGACGATCTCCTCGCGGGCGCCCGGCTCCGGCGTGCCCGGGTGCCGTCGCAGTCGGCCGCGGATCATTCCCGGGAACCTAGCTGCGGGTCCCGACGGATAGCCTCGCGCGGATGAGCGCGGCGGCCCGTCGGGCCAACACCTGGATCGGCCTGCTGTTCGCGGTCGGCTCGATCTGCTTCGTCCTCGGGCCGTTCCCGGGCTTCGTCCAAAGGGTCGGCTCCAGCGCCGACGGCATCACGTTCTTCGTCGGCTCCGTCTTCTTCACCTCGGCGTCCTTCCTGCAGCTCGCCACCACGCGGCTGACCGGTGGCGGCGCGCTCGACCGCTGGGCGGCAGCGATCCAGTTCGCGGGTACCCTGTTCTTCAACCTGAGCACGTTCGAGGCGATGCAGGACGCTCTCGACACGTCCGCCACGGACCGCCTGGTCTGGGCGCCGGACGCTTTCGGGTCGGTCTGCTTCCTCGTCTCGAGCGCGCTCGCCTACCGTTCGGTGAACGGCAGCTTCGGGCGTCGTCGTCACCGGGGAGGAGCGATGCGAATCGCCGTCGTCAACCTGATCGGGAGCGTCGCCTTCGGGATCTCGGCCGTCGCCTCGTTCGTCGTCCCGGCGACCGGCGACGTCCTCGATCTCGCCGCCGCCAACTTCATGACGGCGATCGGCGCCGCCGGCTTCCTCGCCGGAGCGATCCTCCTGATGCCGGCGGTCAGTAGCCGACGCCCGTCTTGACCCGCCTGCGCTCGTGCTTGCTGGCGCCGCCCTTCTTCGCCAGCGTCTCGCAGGCGGCGGCGATGTCGTCGGCGAGGGTGCCGACCAGCGCCCTGGTCAGGTTCAGCTTGACGAGGGCGCGCAGCATCTTCACGCTCTCGGCCTTCGGCGGCATCGTGTAGGCGGGGAGCATCCAGCCGCGCTCGGCGGCGACTTGCCAGGCGATGTCGAACTCGTCGTAGGGGACGTCGGTGCCGCCGTCGAGGTGGAAGGCGACGAGCGGCAGCTGCTCGGCGTCGCCGCCGACGATCTCGAACGGCCCGATGGAGGCGAGCTGCTCCGCGAGGTGGTCGGCGTTCTTCTTCATCACCTCCATGACGAAGGTGTAGCCGTCGCGGCCGAAGCGGATCAGGTTGTAGTACTGGGCGAGCACCATCGCCGAGCCGGTCGAGAAGTTCAGGGTGAAGGTGGCGTCGGTCTTGCCGAGGTAGTTCTCGTAGAAGACGAGGTCCTCGGCGAGGTCGGACTTCTCGCGGAAGACGAGCCACCCGATCCCCGGGTAGACCATTCCGAACTTGTGCCCGGAGACGTTGATCGAGCGCACCTGCTCGAGCCGGAAGTCCCACTCGCGGTCGGGGTAGAGGAACGGCCAGACGAAGCCGCCGCTGGCGGCGTCGACGTGCAGCGGCACGTCGAGGCCCTTCTCCTCCCTGATCCGCAGCAGCAGGTCGTTGATGCCGCCGATGTCGTCGGCGTGGCCGGTGAACGTCGTGCCGAGCACCGCGGCGACGCCGATCGTGTTCTCGTCGACGTGCGGCTCGACGTCCTCGGGGCCGATCGTGAACTTGTCGGGCTGTAGCGGCACGACCCTCGGCTCGACGTCGAAGTAGCGGCAGAACTTCTCCCAGACGACGTGGACGTCGCCGCCGAACACGAGGTTGGGCCTGTCGGTCGGCCTGCCGGCCGCCTCACGCCGCTCGCGCCACTTCCACTTCAGCGAGAGCGCTCCGAGCATGATCGCCTCCGAGGAGCCCTGCGTGCGCGCGCCGGTCGTCTCGCCCGGGGCGTGGTAGAGGCTGGCGAGCATGCGGATGCAGCGCTGCTCGATCTCCGCCGTCTGCGGGTACTCGGCGTGGTCGATGAAGTTCCGGTAGAGGTTGTCGGCGATCACCCGCTGCGCCTCCGGCTCCATCCAGGTGGTGACGAACGTGGCCAGGTTGCGCTCCGGGATCCCGTCGAGGACGAGCTCCTCCTGGATCAAGCGCATCGCCACGATCGGCTCGGCGCCCTGCGCCGGGATCTCGTCGTCGGGCGCCCCCTCGAGCAGCCATTCGTGGCCGGTGATCCGCGAGAGCGGCATCGTGCGCGCGTCGGAGTCATCTGTCATCTGGTTCTCCTGCTGTCGGTGGCGGCTGCGCGCATCCTAAATGTCGGCCTCCGCGTCTCCATCGCCCGGGCCGGGTGATCCGCTCAGCCGGGCGCGGGTGATGCGTCGAGGTCGGCCTCGACCTGCCGCTTCCACTCCGCCTTGTCGGCCCGCCAGCCGTCCTCGCTCCGGCGTCGCTTCCAGTAGCCGGAGATCGACGTGTCGCCGACCGGGACCCCGCGATCGACGAGCAGGTGGCGGCGGATCCCCCGCACCGCCCCCGCCTCGCCGTGGACGAATGCGTGGACGCGTCCGGAGGGGAAGTCGAGCCCGTGGATCGCCTCGACGAGCGGGTCGGGGTCGAGCTCGGCGCCGGCGTCGCGGTGGACCCAGCGGAGGTCGAGCGCGGCGGCCGTCTCCGGCGGCTGCTCCTCCTCGGGTCCGTCGACCGCGACCACGGCGACGGCGGGGACGCCCGAGCGGACCCGGGCAAGCGCCGCCGAGATCGCGGGGAGGACGCACGCGTCGCCGGCCAGCAGGTGCCAGTCGGCCTCCGGATCGGGCGCGTAGGCGCCGCCGGGGCCGATCAGCTGAACCTCGTCGCCGGGCCGCGCCGCGGCAGCCCACGGTCCGGCGATCCCGCCGTCGCCGTGATCGACGAAGTCGATCGTGAGCTTCCGCCGTCCCGGGTCCCAGGCCCGCACCGAGTAGGTGCGAACCCGCGGCCACCGCTCCCGCGGCAGCCCTGCCTTGATCCGGTCGAGGTCGAACGGCGGCCCGTAGCCGGCGTCGGCCGGCGGCAGCTGCAGCTTCACGTAGTGGTCGGTGAACGGCCCCGCCGCGAAGCCCTCCAGCCCCGGGCCGCCGAGCGTCATCCGGATCACCCGCGGCGTGACCCGCTCGCTGGCGAGGACCTCCGCGACCCGCGGCGGCGTCCGCTTCGCGGACATCTTCGGGACCGGCTCGCTCACGGTTCGCGGGAGGGTACGGGGGAGGGGGGCGGCGGGCGAGCCCGCGCCCGCCGGCGCCCGGGCCCGCTCGCCGGCAGCCGCCCCGGGACGGGATGCCCCGCCCGCACGTGTCCATTCGCCCGGCGGCCGCCCGCGCCCTCCGCCGACGGCCGGCGCGAGCCCAACGTCGGCCCGGGCGGCCCGGGGTAGTTGCGCGCGCAAGGACTGTGTGGTAGGCTAGTTGCGTAAGCAAAGGTTGTAGCCGCAAGGCTAGGCAGAGAAAGAGAGAATCATGAGCGTCACGGCAGGCATCGACGAGGCAACCATCCCGGCGGGTACCTGGGCGATCGACAAGGTCCACACGAAGCTCGGCTTCGCGGTCAAGCACATGGGCGTCTCCACGGTGCGCGGCGAGTTCCGCGATTACGACGGCGCCCTGGTGGTCGGCGAGGACGGCGGGCTTCGGGCGCATGGCGCGGTCCGTGCGGCCTCGGTGGACACCAACCAGGAGCAGCGCGACGAGCACCTGCGCTCGGCTGACTTCTTCGACGCCGAGCAGTACCCCGAGATCCGCTTCGAGTCGACCGCGATCGAGCGCGTGGACGAGGACAGCTTCCGGGTCGAAGGCGAGCTGACGATCCACGGGATCACCAACCCGATCGAGCTCACCGCCGAGCTCGGCGGCGTCGAGCGCGGCCCCGAGGGCGAGCTTCGCACCGGCTTCGAGGTGACCGGCCAGCTCTCCCGCAAGGCCTACGAGATGCGCTTCAACGCGGCGCTCGGCAGCGGCAACGCGGTCGTCGCCGACAAGGTCAAGCTCGCGCTCGACGTCGAGCTGATCCGCGAAGAGGGGGACTGACCGACAGCGGGGGACGTGACGGGCGGGCGGCCCCGGGACGGGCCGCCCGCCCCGTCGGAGCGCGCCCGCCGTCGCGGGCGGTAAGACTCGCTCATGCTCGAGCTCGTCCTCGTGGCGGCCCTGACCACGCTGGCGACGGGCCTCGGTGCGATCCCGGTCGCGTTCCTCGGCGAGCGGGCGCGCGAGCTCAGGGCCGGGCTGCTCGGCATCGCCGCCGGGGTGATGCTGGTCGCGGCGATCGTCGGCCTGCTGCTGCCGGCGCTCGGCGAGGGCGGCGGCGCCGACGTCGCGATCGGGCTCGCCGCGGGGATCGCGTTCCTGCTCGCCGCCGGCCGGGCGATCGGGGAGGCGCCGCCGGGGGTGGTCGCGGCCGGCGACCGGACCTGGATCCTCGTCTTCCTGGCCCTCTTCCTCCACAGCTTCCCGGAGGGCTTTGCGATCGGCACCGCCTACGCCTCGTCGACCGCCGGCCTCGGGCTCTTCATCGTCGTCGCGATCGCGGTCCAGAACATCCCCGAGGGGACGAGCACGGCGATCCCGATGGCGACGGCCGGCTACGGGTTGGGGGCGCAGTTCTGGGCCGCCGTCCTGACCAGCGCCCCGCAGCCGGTCGGGGCGGTGATCGCCTATCTGCTCGTCGAGGAGGTCACGGCGCTGCTGCCGGTCTCGTTCGCGTTCGCCGCCGGCGCGATGCTGGCGCTCGTGGTCGTCTCGGTCTTTCCCGACGCATGGCGCGAGGGCCGCCGCGACGCGCTCGCCGGCGCGATCTCGGGCGGCGCCCTCATGCTCGCCCTCGGGCTCGCCCTCGGAGTCTGAGCCAGCGCCCGCTAAGGTGATGCGCATGGACGACGTGGCGCTGCGGGAGCGGATCGAGGCTCTCGTCGCCGAGCAGCGGCGCCTGCTCGATCAGTCCGTCGGCCGGGGCCCCGACGAGGGGCGCCACGAGCGGCTCCGGCAGCTCGAGGTCGAGCTCGGCCAGTGCTGGGACCTGCTGCGGCAGCGCGAGGCGCACGAGGAGTTCGAGCTCGATCCCGAGAACACCTCCGTCCGCGACGCCGACACCGTCGAGGGCTACGAGCAGTAGGGCGCGGCCGGGCTGCGGGGGCCCGAGCCCGCGCGCTCCGAGGCCGGCTCAAGCTCAGCGCTCGCTGAGCCCGCCGACCATGGCGATCAGGGTTCGCGTCAAGAGCTCGTGGACCTCGGCGCGGGTGGCGCGCCCGCGGCGCAGCCACTCGTTGACGGCCGCCTCCGCCGCTCCCTGGAAGACGCGGAGGGCGAGCATCAGCTCCGGCGAGGGGTCTCCGCCGGGAGCGTGGTTGGCGGCCATCCGCAGCACGATCCCGTCGCGGGCGCGCGACATGATCGCGGCCACGTCGGGGTCGCGCCCGAGGCCGCCGCGATCGCCGAGCAGGACCGCAAGGACCTCGTGATTGCGCTCGAACGCGTCGAGGAAGCGATCCATGTTGCGGTCGACGAGCTCCGCCAGCGGCAGGCCGGTGTCATCGACCTCGACCATCTCCGGCAGGCCGGCGGCGAGGTCCGCGACGACGGCGAGGTAGAGGTCGCGCTTGGTTCCGAAGTAGTGGTTGACGAGACCGGTGGTGACGCCGGCCCGGTTCGCCACCGCCTCCATCGAGGCGTTCGCGTAGTCCTCTGCGACGAAGACCTCGCGCGCGGCGGCGAGGATCTGCCCGCGGCGGACGTCGGGGTCGAGGCGAGTCCGCGTGCCGCTCATCGGGGAGCAGCATAGCCGTTGGCGGCCTCTATTGAGGTGTCCCCAATAACGTGCTAGGGTGGCGCCGATGCTCATCCGCGCGCTGCTCGCCGCTTCCGCCCTGATCGCCCTCGCGCTCCCGGCCGCGGCCACGGCCGAAAAGCCCGAGCCGCCGAACGTCGTCGTGATCATGAGCGACGACCAGGACTTCCGCTCGATGTCGGCGATGCCGATGACGCGGCGCCTGATCGCGAACGCGGGCACCCGGTTCGACCGGAGCGTCGTCAACTATCCGCTCTGCTGCCCGTCCCGAGCGACCTTCCTGACCGGGCAGTACGCGCACAACCACGGCGTCCTCTGGAACAACTGGCCCTTCGGCGGCTACCGGATGCTCGACGGCAGCGAGACCCTTCCCGTCTGGCTCGGTCGCTCCGGCTACCGGACGATCCACATCGGCAAGTACCTGAACGAGTACGGCGAGGAGGACCCGACGGAGGTGCCGCCGGGGTGGGACGACTGGCACGGCGGGGTCGACCCCTCGACCTACGACTACTACGGGATGACGATCAACCACAACGGCAGGCTGAAGACCTACCCGCGGACCGAGCGCAACTACTCGACCGACGTCTACACGCGCCTCGCCGATCACGCGATCCGCGACGCCTCGAAGTCGGGCAAGCCGTTCTTCATGAGCCTGGCGCCGAACGCGCCGCACACCGTGGCGGTCAGCTCGGGGGCGACGATGGAGGGCACGCCGGCGTTGCCGCCGCCCCGCTACGCCGACGTCTACGCCGACCGGGAGATGCCGATCTACCCGAACTTCAACGAGGCCGACATCTCCGACAAGCCGACCACGCTGTCCGCGTTCTTCCCGACCCAGATGACCGAGGAGCAGGCGCTGCAGCTGCAGGAGCACTGGCGCGGGCGGATGGGCTCGCTGCTCGGGGTCGACGACATGGTCAAGGAGGTCGTCCGCAAGCTCCGGCGCACCGGCGAGTTCAAGAACACCGTGATCGTCTACACCTCCGACAACGGCTGGATCCTCGGCGAGCATCGCCTCCGCGACCCGATCACCGAGGACGGCAAGGCGGCCGGGGTCAAGTTCGTTCCCTACGAGGGCTCCTCGCGGGTACCGCTGATGATCGAGGGCCCGGGCTTTCCGGCGGGGAGGCGGATCAAGGGGGTGGTCAGCAACGTCGACCTGGCGCGGACGATCGTCGACATCGCCGGCGCCCGCTCCGAGGTCGGGCTGAAGCTGGACGGGATCTCGCTGCTCGATGCCGTTCGCAAGCCGAAGGCCCTCGCCGACCGCGGCGCCCTGATCGAGACGGCGGTGAACCCGCGCGGCGTCCCGCCCTACATCGCGGTCCGCACGAAGCGCTACAACTACGGCCTCCAGGCGGACGGCCAGGAGGGCCTCTACGACCTCAAGCGCGATCCGTGGGAGCTCGAGAGCGTCCACGAGGATCCGCGCTACGACCGGATCAAGGCGATCCTGCGCACGGCCGCCGAGGACTTCGCCGAGTGCGCCGGGGCATCCTGCCGCAAGCCGGTGCCGCCGCTGCCGCAGCCGGGTCGCTGATCCCCCGGCCCGGGCAATCCTGACCCTGACATGCAGGGTTGAGATGACCCGGTGGGGCGGCGTCCGCTACGGTCCCGTCCGGTGCGCCGGGAAGCCTGGTCGGCAAGTGGCCATGTCGACCCCTGACCAAAGCCCCGGCCCCGACCGGCGATGGCTGTAGCCGTCGCGACGTTCCTGCTCGCGCTCGCGCTGATCGCGAGCGAGCGCCTGCACCGGACGAAGGTGGCCCTGCTCGGCGCCGCGATCGCCGTCCTCTTCGTCCCCGGCTTCGGCCAGGAGGGCGCTGTCGCCGCGATCGACTTCAACACGATCGGGCTCCTCGCGGGGATGATGATCCTCGTCCACCTGACCCAGCAGAGCGGCGTCTACGACTACATCGCGATCCGCGCCGGTCAGCTCTCGCGGGGCGAGCCGTTCCGGGTCGTCCTCAGCCTCGCCTGCACGACGGCGCTGCTGTCGGCCTTCCTCGACAACCTGACCACGATCCTCCTCGTCGTCCCGATCACCTTCCTGCTCGCGGACGCGCTCGACGTCGACCCGATCCCGCTGATCGTGATCGAGGTCATGGCCTCGAACATCGGCGGAACGGCGACCCTGATCGGCGATCCCCCGAACATCATCATCGCCGGCGCCACCGGGCTCAGCTTCAACGAGTTCATCGCCAACCTGGCGCCGGTCGTCGTCGTCACCTTCGCGGTGGTGATCGCCGCGCTCTACGGCTACTACCGCCCGCGCCTCCGGATCGAGGAGGGCAAGCGGGCGCACGTGATGGAGCTCGACGCCCGCGCCGCGATCCGCGATCGCGACGAGCTCCGGCGCACCGTCCCGGTGCTGGCCCTGACCGTGCTCGCCTTCTTCCTCCATCAGCCGCTCCACATCGAGCCGGCGACGGTCGCCCTCGCCGGCGCGTCGGTCGGGCTGCTGGTCACCCGAGTGCCGCTCGAGCAGGCGCTGTCCCGGATCGAGTGGCCGACGCTGTTCTTCTTCGTCGCGCTGTTCGTGATGGTCGGGGCGCTCGAGGAGACGGGGGCGATCGGCCACGTCGCCGACGCGGTCGGGGACGTGACCGGCGGGGACCGGACCACGGAGCTGATCGGCGTCCTCTGGATCGGCGGGATCGGGTCGGCGATCGTCGACAACATCCCGTTCACGACGGCGATGATCCCGGTCGTGAGCGAGCTCAACGAGACGGGCGACGCCGCCTACTGGTGGGCGCTCGCGCTCGGCGCCTGCTTCGGCGGCAACGCGACGATCATCGCCGCCGCGGCGAACGTCGCAGCCGCCGGCCTCACCGAGCGCGCCGGCCACCCGATCGGCTTCACGTCCTTCCTCAAGATCGGGATACCGGTGGCCGTTGCTTCGCTTCTGATCGCGACCGGCTACGTCCTGCTCCGCTACGTGGTGGTATAGGGCCATGCCCGACTCGATCGTCCGTACCGTGATCCGCGAGGTCGAGCCGCTCGAGGCGGACGAGCTCGTAGGCGGCGCGGCGCGGCGCGTCCTCGACAGCGGCCTGCCGGCGCTTCCCGCGGTCGAGGCCGACGGTCGCTTCGCCGGGATCTTCGGCGAGCGCGAGTTCATGGCCGCGCTCTTCCCGGGATACGTCGGCGAGCTCGGCTCGGCGGCGATGGTCCGGCGCTCGATCGACGATGCGATCGACCGTCGCCTCTCCTGCCGGGAGGAGCCGATCCGCGACCACCTGACCGTCGACCACGTCGTCGTCGGGGACGACTACTCCGACACCCAGCTCGCCGAGATCTTCCTCCACCACCGCGTCCTCATCGTTCCGGTCGCCTCCGCGGGAAGGGTGCACGCGGTCGTCACCCGCTCCGACTTCTTCGCCGAGCTGCTCGGCAAGTTCGAGGAGGCGACGGGCCCGGGGACCTGAGCCGGGCTGACGGCGACGTCGATCCGGCTTGCGCAGGCGACGGGACCGAGGATCGGCCTCGGCGCCCAGCGCGCCTGGAGATCGCGCGGATCGAGAGCGGAGGTCGACCTCGATCGTCGCAGGTTTGGGTCCGGCGAGATCGGGAATCCGGCCGGGAGCGATCAGTTTCCGCCCGGATTCCGGTCGTGTCCTCGAGCCGTCCCACCCGTCAGCGAGGAGCTGAATGAGCGAGTCAACCCTCGAAGGTCCCGCGATCCTGGTTCGCGGGCTGGTCAAGTCCTACGGAGATGTGCGTGCCCTCGACGGCATCGACCTCGAGGCCGAGCGCGGCAGCGTGCTCGGCGTCCTCGGCCCGAACGGGGCCGGCAAGACGACCGCCGTCCGGATCCTGACCACGCTGCTGAGGCCGGATGCCGGCACCGCCGAGGTGATCGGGCTCGACGTGGTCGAGCAGGCGCCGGCGCTCCGGGGCGAGATCGGCCTCGCGGGCCAGTACGCCGCCGTCGACGAGAACCTGACCGGGATCGAGAACCTGGTGATGGTCGGGCGCCTGTACGGCGAGCGCCGTGCCGCGGCCCGCCGTCGCGCCGACGAGTTGCTCGACCGCTTCAGCCTCGCCGACGCCGGCGAGCGCATCGTCAAGACCTACTCCGGCGGCATGCGACGGCGTCTCGACCTCGCCGCCGCCCTCGTGGCCGACCCGCCGGTGCTGTTCCTAGACGAGCCGACCACGGGGTTGGATCCGCGCAGCAGGCTCGAGCTCTGGGAGACCATCGAGCTGCTCGTCTCCACGGGCACGACGGTCCTGCTGACGACCCAGTACCTCGACGAGGCCGAGCGCCTCGCCGACCGGATCGCGGTGATCGACCGCGGCCGCGTGATCGCCGACGGGACCGCCGACGAGCTCAAGCGCCGGGTCGGAGGGCTTCGCGTCGAGGCCCACCTGACCGACCGCTCGCAGGCCGACGCCGCCGCGGCGGCGCTGGCGGCGATGTCGGACGACGAGCCGGCGATCGAGGACGCGAGGGTCAGCGTCAGGGTCGAGCGGGAGGCGGGGATGATCATGGAGGCCGCGCGGCGACTCGACGGCGCGGGGGTGGACGCCGACGACGTGGCGATCCGCCGTCCGACCCTCGACGACGTCTTCCTGACCCTGACGGGGCGGGAGCTGAGCGAGGAGGAGTCCGGGCAGTCGGAGGAGGACCGAGAGGAGGTCGCGGCGTGACCCGCTTCGTGTCCGACAGCCTCGTGCTCGCCGAGCGCAACCTGGTGCGGCTGCCGCGCTCGCCCGACCTGCTGATCGGGTTCACGATCCAGCCGGTCATGTTCGTGCTCCTGTTCGCCTTCGTCTTTGGCGGCGCGATCTCGACGCCCGGCTTCGACTACATCGACTTCCTGATCCCGGGGATCATCGTCCAGAACACCGCCTTCGGGGGCTTCGTCACCGCGCTCGGCCTCGCCGAGGACCTGACGAAGGGCCTGATCGACCGCTTCCGGTCGCTGCCCACCTCGCGGGCGTCGGTGCTGGCCGGGCGCACCCTCGCCGACGTCGTCACCAACGGCATCTCGATCGTCGTCCTCGTCGTCACCGGCCTGATCATCGGGTTCTCGTTCGGGACGGGCGCGCTCGAGATCATCGGCGGGTTCGCGCTGCTGCTGCTGTTCGGATACGCGTTCTCGTGGATCTTCGCGCTGATCGGGATGTCGGTCTCCTCGCCCGAGGCCGCGAACGGGATCGGCTTCATGATCATCTTCCCGATCACCTTCATCTCCTCGGCGTTCGTTCCGGTGGCCTCGATGCCCGCGGGGCTTCAGAAGTTCGCCGAGGTCAACCCGATCACGATCGTGGTCGACGCGATGCGGGCGCTCTGGCTCGGGGTCCCGGCGGGCGACAACGTCTGGGGCGCGGTCGTCTGGTGCCTGGCGCTGATCGCGATCTTCGCGCCGCTCGCGGTCCGCAAGTACCGCCGCACCGCCGGGGCCTGAGCCCGGGCGGCAACCGGCCGGGGGAGGCGGTTACGGATCGCCGGACTCGGCGGCGGCGATCGCGGCGCCGAGGCGGCGCAGCGACACGCCGTCGAGCCGCTGCTCGATCCGCGGGAAGAGCTCGCGCTCCTCGAAGCGGACGTGGCGCTCCAGGAGCTCGCCGAGCTCCCGCAGCTCCGCGACGGCGGGCTCGCCGTCGCGGAGCCTGATCGCCGCGGCGCGGATCTCGAGGTGCTCGGCGAGGACCCGGTGGGCGTCGGCGGCCTCAGCGTCGGGATCCGCGGCGAGCCAGCCGGGGAGGAGCACGGCCTCCTCGATCTCGAAGTGGCGGGCGCCGGTCTCCTCGTGGTAGTCGAGGAAGGCCGCCCCGGCTTCGGGCTCCTCGGCCCGCTTCAGCCCCATCGCGACGAACAGGGCCTGGTGGTGCTCGTGGGAGAGGGGCGTCAGCTCGGCGCTGCGCTTCACTGTCCGCCGACGTCGATCCGTGCCGCGGCGCTGGCCGGACGGGGGGGACGGGTGGTCCGCGACGTCCGCGTGCGGTAGAGGATCGGGCTGCGGCGCAGGTAGTCGACCGGAATGCTCCAGACGTGGACGAGCCGGCTGAACGGCCAGAACGCGTACAGGAACCAGACCAGCGTGACGTGGAGCTGGAAGATGAAGCTGACGTTCTCGCCGGTCATCGACTCCGGGCTCGGGTTGAAGATCAGCAGGTTGCGGAACCAGGGGCCGACCGACTCGCGGTAGTTGACCGAGTCGCCGAGGTTGGTCAGGGTCGCGAGCATCCCGCTGATGATCCCGAGCGCGAGCAGGGCGAAGACGACGACGTCGGCGCGAGTCGTCGTCACCCGCACCCGCGAGTAGCGGATGCGCCGGTAGAGGAGCGCCGCGAACCCGACGCAGACCGCCGTGCCGGCGCTGACGCCGCCGATCACCGCGATCACGTGGTACGCGGAGTCGCTGAGGCCGACCGCCTCCGTCCACGACTGCGGCACGAGGATGCCGAGCACGTGGCCGCCGATCGCGGCGAGGACGCCGAGGTGGAAGACGTTGCTCGCGAACCTGAGGACGCGGCTTTCGAGGAGCTGGGTCGAGCGGGCGCCCCAGCCGTACTGGTCGGTCCGGTAGCGCCACCAGGTGCCGACGATGAAGACCGCGATCGCCGCGTAGGGAAGGACCCCGAACAGCAGCAGCGAGCCCTGGCTCACAGCGCCACCTCACGGCCGCCGACGAGCGGGCGGGCGGCGCCGCGCTCGCCGGTCGGCATCACCTCGGGCGGTGCGAACGGCTCGAGCCCGACCTCCTCCGCCGGCGGCCCGGACTTGGCGAGCGCGCGGATCCGGCTCAGCTTCCGTGAGCTGAGCCGGCCGAGGCAGGCGGCGACGGCGTCGAGCGCCGGGGCGAACGGGCTCCGCTCGCGGCGCAGGCCGGTGCGGACGAGCTCGATCGAGACGCGGTGGTCCTCGAGCAGGTCGAGGCCGCGCGAGTCCGGCGCGATCGCGGCGAACTCGAGCATCAGGGGCAGGAAGTCGGGCAGCTCGTCGCCCGGCGGCTCGATCCCCGCGGCCCGGTAGGCGTCCTTGAGCCGGAGCATCGCCATCCCGCGCTGGCGACGGTCGCCGTGGACGTGGTAGGTGAGGTGGAGGCTGCACTGCTTGGCGAAGTCGAAGGCATCGACGTAATCGCGCTGGAGCGCTCCGAGCGGTCGCGCCGCGTACCAGGCGCAGAGCTCGCGGAGCTCGCGCGCCGCCCGCTCGGGACCGGGGCCGATCTCGACCTCGGCGACGGCGGCCGCGGCCGCGCGCGACGACTCGTCCGGGTACTGCAGCAGCAGCGACGCCAGCTGCAGCGGGTGGACCTGCTCAGCCATCGCTGCCTCCGTTGCGGTGGACGAGCTGCTCGCGGAGGTCGAAGCGGGCGGCGGCGGCCGCGTCGGCCGGGCTCGCGAGCGTGTCCTCGGTGCTTGCCGAGGCGTCGCCGGTCACCGAGCAGCCCGCGAAGTCGACGCCGTTGGTGCCCTGCATGCCGAACGGGTCCGGGGCGTCCTCGCCGTGGCGGCGGGGGATCACGTAGCGGTCGTCGTAGTCGCCGATCGCGACCATCTGGAACATGTCCTCGACCTCCGACGGCTCCATGCCGACGTCGCGGGCGATCTGGGCATCGACGCGCCCGTCGACGTTCGCCGCGCGCATGAACCGCCGCATCGCGGCCAGGCGCGAGAGCGAGCGGCGGACCGGCTCAGGGTCGCCGGCGGCGAGGAACCCGGCCAGGTACTCGACCGGGATCCGCAGCTCGTCGACGGTGGCGAAGAGCCGGTCGGGGTCGAGCTCGCCGCCCCGCTCGTCGACCAGCGACTCGACCGGCGACAGCGGCGGCACGTACCAGACCATCGGCATCGTCCGGTACTCGGGGTGAAGCGGCAGCGCGATCCGCCAGCGCTTGCACATCGCGTAGACCGGCGAGCGCCGCGCTGCCTCGAGCCAGTCGGGCGCGATCCCGTCCCGCAGCGCCTGCTCGCGGACCTCCGGGTCGTCGGGGTCGAGCATCAAGTCGAGCTGGGCGTCGAGCAGGTCGTGCTCGTTCGGGACCGACGCGGCGGCCTCGACCCGGTCGGTGTCGATCAGGACGATGCCGACGTGGCGGAGGCGGCCGACGCACGTCTCCGAGCAGACGGTCGGCAGGCCGGCCTCGATCCGCGGGTAGCAGAAGTTGCACTTCTCGGCCTTGCCCGTGTTCCAGTTGAAGTAGACCTTCTTGTAGGGGCAGCCGGAGACGCAGAAGCGCCACGAGCGGCAGGCCTCCTGGTCGACGAGGACGATGCCGTCCTCCTCGCGCTTGTACATCGCGCCCGACGGGCACGACGCGACGCAGGAGGGGTTGATGCAGTGCTCGCAGATCCGCGGCAGGTACATCATGAACGCCTTCTCGAACTCGATCTTGACCTTGTCCTCGAGCTCGCGCCGGTTCGGGTCGCCGGTCGCCGATACCTTCGAGGCGGCGAGGTCGTCGTCCCAGTTCGGTCCCCACTGGAGGTCGAGGTCCTCGCCGGTGACCAGCGACTTCGGGCGTGCGGCCGGCTGCGTGTCGCCGGCCGGGGCGCTGATCAGGTGCTCGTAGTCGTAGGTCCAGGGCTCGTAGTAGTCGTCGAGCGTCGGCAGGTTCGGGTTCCAGAAGATGCTCGCGAGCCGCTTCAGGCGCCCGCCTGCCTTCAGCTGCAGCCGACCCTTGCCGTCGAGCTTCCAGCCGCCGTTCCAGCGCTCCTGGTCCTCGTAGTCGCGCGGGTAGCCGCGTCCGGGCTTGGTCTCGACGTTGTTGAACCAGACGTACTCGGTGCCGGGACGGTTCGTCCAGACGTTCTTGCAGGTGACCGAGCAGGTGTGACAGCCGATGCACTTGTCGAGGTTCATCACCATCCCGACCTGGGCCCGGATCTTCATCGGTAGTCGACCTCGCTCCTGCGCTTGCGGACGAGGATGAAGAAGTCGCGCTGCGGCCCGGTCGGCCCGTAGTAGTTGAAGCTCCAGGAGAGCTGCGCGTAGCCGCCGATCATGTGCGAGGGCTTCATCGAGATCCGCGTCAGCGAGTTGTCGGTGCCGCCGCGGGCGCCCGAGAGCTCGGAGATGGGCACGTTCACGTGCCGGTCCTGCGAGTGGTAGAAGAGCGCGACCCCGGCGGGGATCCGGTGCGAGACGGCGGCGCGGCAGGCGACGACGCCGTGCTTGTTGTAGACCTCGAGCCAGTCGTTGTCGGCGACGTCGATCTTGTCGGCGTCCTCCTGCGAGAGCCACATCGCCGGACCGCCCCGGAACAGCGTCAGCATCAGCAGGTTGTCCTGGTACTCGGAGTGGATCGACCACTTCGAGTGCGGGGTCAGGTAGCGGACCTTGACCTCGACGCCGTCACCGGGCTCGAAGCCGCCGCCGACGCCGGCGAGCTGGCCGGCGTCGACCGGCGGCCGGTAGGCGGGCAGGCCCTCGCCGAGGTCGAGCATCCAGGCGTGGTCGACGAAGAGCTGCTGGCGCCCGGTCAGCGTCCGCCAGGGGATCATCAGCTCGACGTTGGCCGTGAACGGCGAGTAGCGGCGCTCGCGCGACTCGAGCCCCGACCACTCGGCCGAGGCGATCACCTTGCGCGGCTGCACGTCGATCTCGCCGAAGGTGAGCCGGTCGTCGGCGCGGTCCTCGGGGACGTGGGCGAGCTCGAGGCCGGTCTGGTGCTCGAGGGCGCGGAAGCTCTCGACCGCGAGGCGTCCGTTCGTCGTCCCCGAGAGCGCCAGGATCGCCTCGCAGGCATCGACGTCGCGGCGCAGCGAGGGGCGGCCGTCGGCGGGGCCGCCCCCGTTCGAGCGGCCGTTGCGGCGGGCGAGCTCGGCGACCTCGGGCTCCGGCTTCCAGGCGACGCCCTTGGCGCCGATCCCGGCCTTCTCGACGAGCGGCCCGAGCGCGTGCATCTTCTCGTGGACGGCCGTGAAGTCGCGCTCGACCGCGACCAGGTTCGGCATCGTCCGGCCCGGGACCGGCTCGCACTCGCCGGCCTTCCAGTCGCGGACCTCGCCGAGCGGCTGGGCGATCTCGGCCGGCGTGTCGTGCAGCAGCGACGCCGCGACGATGTCGGTCCGGGTCCCGAGGTGCTTGGCGGCGAGGCGGCTGAACTCCTCGGCGATCATCCCGAACGCGTCCCAGTCGCTGCGCGACTCCCAGGGCGGTGGGATCGCCGCGTTGAACGGGTGTACGAACGGGTGCAGGTCGGTGCTCGAGATGTCGTGCTTCTCGTACCAGGTGGCGGCGGGGAGGACGACGTCGGAGTAGAGCGCGGAGCCGTTCATCCGGAAGTCGAGCGTCGTGAACAGGTCGAGCTTGCCGACCGGGGCCTCCTCCCGCCACTCCACCTCCTCGGGCCGGTGCTCCGGCGCCGACTCGTCGCTGCGAACCGCCGCGTCGGGGACGCCGAGCAGGTGCTTTAGGAAGTACTCGTGCCCCTTGCTCGAGGAGCCGAGCAGGTTGGCGCGCCACAGCGACAGCACCCGCGGGAAGTTCGCCGGGTCGTCGGGGTCCTCGCAGGCGAACCGCAGCCGGCCGGCCTCGAGCTCGGAGACGACGTGCTCGGCGGGCTCGACGCCCGCCTGTCTGGCCTCGTCGGCGAGGTCGAGCGGGTTGCGGTCGAAGGTCGGGTAGGAGGGCAGCCAGCCGAGCCGGGCGGCGAGGGCGTGGCAGTCGGCCGTGTGGCGGTCGCCGAGGGCGCCGTTGCCGGCCGGCGAGGTGAACTCCTCGGCGCCGAAGGACTCGTAGCGCCACTGGTCGGTCGCCAGGTACCAGAACGGGGTCGTCGGCTGCTGGCGCGGGGGCCGCGACCAGTCGAGCGCGAAGGCGAGCGTCGCCCAGCCGGTGATCGGCCGCACCTTCTCCTGGCCGACGTAGTGGGCCCAACCGCCGCCGTTGACGCCCTGACAGCCGCAGAACAGGACCAGCGCCAGCATCGTCCGGTAGGTCTGGTCGGAGTGGAACCAGTGGTTGGTGCCGGCGCCCATCACGATCATCGAGCGGCCCCCGGTGCGCTCGGCATTGTCGGCGAACTCGCGCGCGATCCGGATGCAGAGGCCGGCATCGACGCCGGTGATCTCCTCCTGCCAGGCCGGAGTCGAGGGTGCGGAGGCGTCGTCGTAGCCCTCCGGCCACTCGCCCGGCAGCCCCTCGCGGGAGACGCCGTACTGGGCGAAGGCGAGGTCGAGCACGGTGGTCACCATGCGGCCACCGACCCGCTTGGCGGGGACGCCGCGGCGGATCGTCGTCCCGCCCTCGGTCTCGCCGCCGTCGAAGCGGGGCAGCACCACCTCGACCGCCCGGTCGTGGTCGCCGAGCAGCGTCAGCGCCGGATCGACGTCGCCGAGGTCGAGGTTCCAGCGGCCGGCGCCCTCCTCGCCCCAGCGGTAGCCGATCGACCCGCTCGGCACGACCGCCTCGCCCCGGGAGCGGTCGTAGACGACCGTCTTCCAGTCCGCGTTCTCGCTCTCCTCGCCGAGGTCGGAGGCGCGCAGGAAGCGGCCGGCCCCCCAGGTCCCGTCGGGACGCTCCTCGAGCGTGACCAGCATCGGCATGTCGGTGTAGCGGCGGGCGTAGTCGCGGAAGTATGGGACCTCGCGCTCGGCGTAGCACTCCTTCAGGATCACGTGGCCCATCGCCATCGCGAGGGCGCCGTCGGTGCCGGCGACCGCGGGCAGCCAGTGGTCGGCGAACTTCGTGTGCCCGGCGTAGTCGGGGGAGACGACGACGACCTTCTGGCCCTTGTAGCGGGACTCGCTGAGGAAGTGGGCGTCGGGCGTCCGCGTCTGCGGGATGTTCGAGCCCCAGAGGATCACGTAGCCGGAGTTCCACCAGTCGGCGGACTCGGGGACGTCGGTCTGATCGCCCCAGATCTGCGGCGAGGCGGGCGGCAGGTCTGCGTACCAGTCGTAGAACGACATGCAGACGCCGCCGATCAGCGACAGGAAGCGGGCGCCGGCGGCGTAGGAGACCATCGACATCGCCGGGATCGGCGTGAACCCGGCGATCCGGTCGGGGCCATAGCGGCGGGTGGTGTGGACATGGGCGGCGGCGATCAGCTCGGCCGCCTCCTGCCAGGTGGCGCGCATGAACCCGCCCTTGCCGCGCTGCGACTTGTAGGCACGGGCGCGCTCGGGGTCCTCGACGATCGACTCCCAAGCCTCGACGGCATCGGCGCCGGCCGCCTTCGCCTCGCGGAACATCTCGAGCAGGACGCCGCGCACGTAGGGGTGCTTGGGTCGCAGCGGCGAGTAGACGTACCAGGAGAACGAGGCGCCGCGTGGGCATCCGCGCGGCTCGTAGTCGGGGGCGTCCCGGCCGTTGGTCGGGTAGTCGGTCTGCTGCGTCTCCCAGGTGACGAGGCCGTCTTTGACGTGGATCTTCCACGAGCACGAGCCGGTGCAGTTGACGCCGTGGGTCGAGCGGACGACCCGGTCGTGCTGCCAGCGGTTTCTGTAGGCGCGCTCCCAGTCGCGGGCGTAGGTCGAGATCTCGTTCCAGCCGTCGGCCGAGCGCGTGCTCGGCCCGAAGAACTGGCGGGCGCGGAGGCGGGCGCGGCCTTCGCTCACGATGCGGGGGAGGGGTCGGGGTGCTGCGGCGTGCCCTCACGGCTGCGCGACCTCGAGGTCGCGGGACGGGATTCCGTGACGGCGCTCATCGCTCGGACCATCCTACAAACGCCCCCCGCGGGCCTGCGCGGCCGCGCCGGCGTCGCCGGCCGCCCCCGCCGTCCCCGGGCCGCTGTCGATCGCGGGCTCAGCTCGGCACCGCGCCCTCTCCGCCCGGCTCCGGCGCCGGGCGGACCTCGAGCAGCGCCAGGGCGAGGCCGGCGCACATCCAGGCGAAAGCGACGAGCAGGACGAAGCCGATCGTGAACTCGCCGGTAGCGTCCTTGACGATGCCGAGCAGCAGCGGCGGGAAGAACCCGCCGAGCCCGCCGGCGGCGCCGACGATGCCGGTCGCGGCGCCGGTCGCGTTCGGGTAGAAGGCCGGCACCATCTTGAACACCGCGCCGTTGCCGGCGCCGAGGAACGCGGCCATGGTCAGACAGAGGATCGTGACCGGGACCATCGACGGGTCGGCCGCCTGCCAGGAGAGCCCGATCGCGTCGATCCCGACCCCGATGAACGCGACGGTGAGGACCCGCGATCCGCCGAACCGGTCGGCCAGGACGCCCCCGACCGGGCGGGAGGCGGTGGCGAGGATCGTGAAGCCCGCGGCGCGCAGGCCGGCGTCGGTGAGCGAGAGGTCGAACCAGTCGGTGAGGAGCTTCGGCAGGTAGATCGCCATCGCCACGAAGCCGCCGAAGGTGACGAAGTAGAAGAGCGAGAGCCGGTAGAGGTCCCAGCCGGACCGCAGCACCTCCCCGTAGGGCTGCTTCTTCGGCTTGCGCCCGGGGACGTCGCGGGCGACGCTCCACCAGATCAGCGCGTAGACGGCGATCACCGCCGCGAACACGAGGCCGGCGACCTCCTGGCCGGCGGAGTCGCGGATCGCCGGCACCGAGAAGGCGGCGACGGCGGTGCCGATGTTGCCGACCCCGTAGACGCCGAGCGCCCAGCCCTGCCGCTTCGGCGGCGTCCACTCGGCGACGAAGGGGATCCCGACCGCGAAGCTGGCGCCGGTGACCCCGAGCAGGAGGCCCGCCCCGAGCAGCGCCGCGTAGCTCGACGCGAAGCCGACGAGCAGTGCCGCCAGCGCCGTGTAGACGAGCATGAACGCGAACACCTTGTGGCCGCCGATCCGGTCGGTGAGGACGCCGAACGGGAGCCGCAGCAGCGATCCGAGCACGACCGGGATCGCGATCATGATCGAGGTCTGGGTATCCGAGAGCCCGAGCTCGTCCTGGATGTCGGGGGCGATCGGCGCGATCATCCCCCAGGCCGAGAAGCAGAGGGCGAAGGCGATCGTGGCGAAGGTCAGGTTGCGGGCGCCTCCCGCGGCTCCGCCGGGCTTGGGCTGGGGGCTCGATCCGGTCGCGGCTTCCATGGCTGCGCGGGAGCCTCGCACAATCGCCGGTTGCGGATCTCCGTAGGGCCTACGGGACGGGAATCGGCCTTCTCCTGTAGCGGTCCGTAGTCTCCCGCTCCGGATGGACCGGGCGACGGCGGGATCCTCACGATGAGCACGGGCGGCGACGGCGGCCACGGCGAGAGCGCCGGGGCGATCCTCGCCGCGTTCCTCGCCAACATGGGGATCGCGGCGACGAAGCTCATCGGCTTTCTGATCACCGGGTCCTCCTCGCTTCTGGCCGAGGCGATCCACAGCGTCGCCGACTCCTCCAACCAGGGCCTCCTGTTCCTCGGCGGCAGGCGGGCGCGGCGCCCGGCGACGGCGCTGCACCCGTTCGGGTTCGGCCGCAGCCGCTACTTCTGGTCGTTCGTGGTCGCGATCGTGCTGTTCAGCGCCGGCGGGCTGTTCGCCCTCTACGAGGGCTGGCACAAGATCAGCCATCCGGAGGAGATCGACTCCCCCGCGATCGCGATCGCGATCCTCCTCGCCGCCCTCTGCTTCGAGGGCTTCGCGCTGCGGACAGCGGTCCGGCACGCGCGGCCGTTTCGCGGCGATCGCGGCTGGCTCGCCTACGTCCGACGCTCGCGCAGCCCCGAGCTGCCGGTGCTGCTGGTCGAGGACAGCGCCGCCCTCGCCGGGCTCTCGCTCGCGCTGCTCGGAGTCGTCCTCGCGACCGTGACCGGCGAGCCCGTCTTCGACGGCATCGGCACCCTCGCGATCGGCGCGCTGCTCGTCGCCGTCGGCGTCTTCCTCGCGGTCGAGATGCAGAGCCTGCTCCTCGGCGAGGCCGCGGTCCCGGAGCAGCGGGAGGCGATCGCGACGAGCGCGAGCGCCGTTCCCGGGGTCGGGAAGGTCGTCCACATGCGGACCCAGCACCTCAGCCCCGATGATCTCCTCGTCGCGCTCAAGGTCGACTTCGACGAAGGGATGTCGGCCGCCGCCGCGGGCGAGGTGGTCAACGACTGCGAGGCGGCGATCCGCGCCGCGGTGCCGATCGCGACCCACATCTACGTCGAGCCGGCCGCGGCGAGCGACGCGCCGGCCTCCGCTCGCTGAGCGCCGCCGCCGGCCGCGGCGTCCGGCCCGGCCGCAATAGAGTCGGGCCGATCATGAGCCGTCCCGCCACCACCCGGCGTCACCTCAGCGGAGCTCTCGCCGCCCTCTTGGCCGTCGTCGCGGTGGCGCCGGCGACGCCGGCCCCGGCGGCGCTGACGAAGTCCGAGCGGGCGCTCCAGAACCGCCTCGACGCGCTCGTCCGGATCGACGGCGGTCCGCCCGGGGCCTCGGTCCTGCTCTCGCGCGGCCGCCACGAGAAGTTCCTTCGCGCCGGGGTCGCCGACCTCGGTACGGGCGCCCCGTTCCGCCGCCGGATGCGGATGCGGGTCGCGAGCGTCTCGAAGGCCTTCAGCGGCGCCGTCGCCCTGGCGCTCGTCGACCGCGGCCGGCTCCGCCTCGACGACACGATCGGCGAACGGCTGCCGGAGCTGCCGACGGCGTGGGCGCAGGTCACCCTGCGGGAGATGCTCGGCCACACCGGCGGCCTCCCGAGCTACACGAAGAACCAGGATTTCCTCGACCGATTCGTCGCCGGCCCCCGGACCCCGATCACGAAGCCGGAGATCATCGACTTCATCGCCGCCGAGCCGCTCGACTTCCCGGCCGGGACCCGCTACGAGTACTCGAACACGGACAACATCGTCATCGCGATGATGGCCGAGGCCGCGACCGGCACGGGCTACGCGCGGCTGCTGCACCGCCTCGTCACCGGTCCGCTCGGCCTCGGCAGCACCGAGCTCCCCGGCGGATCGCGGCTGCCGCCGCCGCGGATCAACGGCTACGAGACCCTGCCCGCCGTCGAGGACTTGACGAGATGCTGCGCGATGTCGTACCTGAGCGCCTCCGGCGGGATCTACTCGACCCCGGCCGAGCTGACCAGGTTCATCCGGGCCTACGTCGGCGGTGAGCTCTTCGGTCGCGCCCAGCGCCGCGCCCAGCTCGCCTTCCACCGCGGGGCCGGCTCGGAGCCGCCCGGTCCCGGCGAGCAATCGGGCGGGCTCGCCGTGTTCCGATACCGGACCCGCTGCGGACCCGTCTTCGGCCACAGCGGCAACTTCCTCGGCTACACCCAGTTCGCGGTCGCGACCCGCAACGGCCGCCGCGCGCTCACGTTCACCGTCAACCGCCAGCTCGCCCCCGACGCCCCCGGCGAGCTCGCCCCGCAGGCGTTCCGGACCCTGCGCCGCGACTACGGCCACGCGGTCTGCACGCTGCTCGACCGCTGACGACCCGCGGGCGCGGCATCGTGGCGCCGGGGGCCGCGTCGGGACCCCCGGAGTCGGGGAATGACCCGGCGCGCAACCGTCAGCGCTCGATCGGCCCCGGCAGCAGGAACGGGTAGGGGCGGCCGGTGCGCAGCCGCCAGGCGCGATCGAGCCGGCGGAGCCGCAGCAGCAGCGCCCAGAGCCGCGCGTCGGAGCGGTAGTAGCCGTGGACCTCGCGCTCGGTCAGCGGCCTCGCGAGGTGGCGGTTGGTGGCGGCGAGGAACGCGGGCAGCCACGGTGTCAGCCGCTCCTTGATCAGGTTGCCGGCGAGATCCTCGTAGACGCTTCGCAGCTTGCGGTAGCCGTCGAGGATCCGCGGCGCGATGAAGCGGCGCAGGGGCGGGCGAAGGATCGCCGGGTAGGCCTTGGCGAGCGGCTCGACGTCGAGGCGGGAGGCGCCGCGATCGTCCCACTCGAGCGGCGTCGAGACGTCGATGTAGGTGAGCCGGCCGTCGTCCCAGGCCCAGTTCGCGAGCTGCGCGTCGAGGCCGAGCCGGGGCGAGACCGCCGCCGCCGCCGCGTCGGCGATCGCCGCCACCAGCGGGTGTCCCTCCGCGGGGTCGGTCCGGTGGAGGACGGCGGGGGCGAGCGTCGCGGCCGGCAGGATCGGCTGGATGACGTAGCCGACGACGGACAGGTCGTCGTGGTCGACGCCGCGCATCTCGGTCGGAGCGACCGCGATCCCCACCGCCTCGAGCCGCTCGACGTAGTCGTCGATCGCCCGCCGGTAGGACTCGAAGGCCGCGCGAGAGTCGAACGCGGGCATCCGCTTGCAGGCGAACCGCGGCGCCTCGGCCGGCCAGCCGAGGACGAGCGAGATCTCACCGTAGCCGAGCACCGGCAGCTCCCCGTCGCGGCCCGCCGCGAGCGCCTCGCCGACGAGCGCCTCGAGCGCCTCGAGCTCGCCGTCGCCGAGCCCGGCGGCGCTCATGCCAGCGCGCCGCGAACCGCGGCGGCGATCTCGTCGACCTCGGCCTCGGTGACGATCAGCGGCGGCTTGAACTGGGTGACGGAGTGGTCGTGCTCGGCGTAGACGGCGAACACGCCGGCGTCGATCAGCCGCTTTGCGGCCATCACCCCGCCCTGCTCCTCGTCGAAGGCGAAGCCCATCGTCAGCCCGTAGCGGCGCAGCGAGAACGGCATGTCGGCGAGCGCCTCCTCGAAGCGGCGCCCGAGCCGCTCGACGCCGTCGAGGAAGCCCGGCTCGGCGATCTCGTCCATCACCGCCGAGGCGGCGACGCAGCCGATCTCGGCCCCTCCGAAGGTCGAGACGTAGGCGAACGGCCGCGCGTCGAAGAACTCCTCGAGCTCGGGGGCGAGCAGGGCCGCGCTGACCGGGTAGACGCCGCCGCCGAGCCCCTTGCCGGCGATCAGGATGTCGGGCTCGACGCCCTGCTGCTCGTAGTACCAGCGGGTGCCGGTCCGCCCGAGGCCGGTCTGGACCTCGTCGAGGACGAGCAGCGCGCCGGCGTCGCGAGCCGCCGTGGCGACCGCCGCCAGATAGCCGGGCGCGGGCTCGGGAAAGCCGAGGGTCGCCGGGATCGACTCGAGGATCACCGCGGCCGTGTCGACGCCGATCGCCGCGCGCATCGCCTCCGGGTCGTTGTAGGGAACGTGGGTGAAGCCCTGCGGGGGGTACCCGAACGGGTCGAACCAGCGCGGGTCGCTGGCGGCGAGCGCGAACCCGCTGAGGCCGTGGTAGGCGCCGTCGACGGCGACGATCCCGAGGCGTCCGGTGCGGGCGCGGGCCAGCCGCAGGGCGAGATCGACCGACTCGGTTCCCGAGGGGGTGAAGACGGCGAACGGGAGCGAATCGCCGGTGCTGGCGGAGAGCTGTCCGGCGAGGCGCGCCCGCCAGCCGCTGATCAGGTGGTGGTTGCCGACGTCGAGGTGGTCGAGGCCCCGCTTGACGGCGGCGACGACGCGCGGGTGGCGGTGTCCGAGGTTGAAGACGCCGCCGTTGCAGTGGCAGTTCCAGTACCAGCGGCCGCTGTAGGCGTCCCGGAAGCGGGCGCCCTCACGGTCGCCGATGACGATGTCGACGCCGATCCCCTCGAGGGCCCGGACCTTGCCGCGGTTGACGTGGGCGGCGAACGCCGCGCTCGCCTCCTCGCGGCTCGGGTAGGGCTGGCCCGGCTCCGGACCCTGCTCTGCGCGCTGATCGTCGATCGCCGAGGCTCCTTTCGCTCGCGCCCGGCAAAGCTAGCGGACCGGCGCCCGCCGGAGCGTGATCTCCGTCGCCGCGGCGACGCCGGGCGCCGCGCGCTCAGCTCGGGCCCGCTCGCGCCCGGGGCGGCTCCTCGCCGAGCAGGTCGCGGGCGGCGCGGGCGCCGCTGCGGAGCGCGCCCTCGATCGTGCCCGTCCACTCCGGCTCGGCCGTGTGCTCGCCGGCGAAGACCAGGTTCGGGGCGGGCGGGGCGATGGCGGCGTCGCCGCGCGGGTCGGCGATGCCGGGCAGCACCGAGTAGGCGCCGCGCGCCCAGCGGTCGCGCTGCCAGTCCGTGAGCAGGGCATCCTCGGCGACCGGGTCGAGCCCGGGCCAGAGCGCGCCGAGGCGGGCGAGCCACCGCGCCGGGCCGGCTTCGACCGCGAGTCGCCCGAGCACGGGCGCGGCGCCGGCCCACGCGTTCGCGATCCGCCCCCCGGTGCCGTCGCAGACCGTCGTCCAGGCCCAGAAGCGGTGGCGTGCCGACATCAGCGCCCGGGGGGCGTGCCGCGACCGCAACGGCACCGCGAGCTTCGCCGCACGGCTCGTCGGTATCGCCGCGATCGCCTCGGCCTGTCGGTCGGGGAGGGGCGGGTCGAAGCGAAGCTCCGGCAGGAGCGCGAGGGGGATTGCGACGACGCAGGCCTCGACCCCGAGCTCGAAGCCTTCGCCGATGACCCGGATGGCGTCCCCTTCTCTCCGGATCTCGCGGACGGCCGATCCGGTCCGGACGGGGCCGGGCAGTCGAGCGGCGAGCGCCTCGGCGAGGCGCTGGTTGCCGCCGTCGACGCGCCGGGCCTCCGCGGTCGTGACGAGGTCGGGAAGGTGAGCGAGAAAGCGCGCGTCGAGGGCGTCGAGGGGGTGGGCGAGCGCGCTCTGGAGACGCATCGCGAGGACCTCGCGGACGGCGCCGTCGGCGACGGCGCCGTCGAGCGCGGCCGCGGCCGCCGTGCCGGGCGTCGCGACGGCGGCCGCGGCCGCCGCCGTCTCGGCGCCCCGCCGCAGCGCGCCGGGCCCGGGGCCGGGCCCGGGGTGGAGCTCGCGGTCGGGGTAGTCGATCCCCATGCCGACGAGGGCGATCCCGAGCCGCGCGGCGGTTCGCTCCGTCACCGAGTAGCCGGAGGTGACGAACTCGCCGCCGCGCTCGACGACGCCGCCGGCGAGCTGCGCCGACCAGACGCGTCCGCCGACCCGCTCGCGGGCCTCCAGCACGACGACCTCGAGCCCGGCCGCGGCGAGCCGCTCCGCGGCGGCGAGGCCCGCCAGGCCGGCACCGACGACGGCCGCGCGGCGGGGATTGCGGTCCGAGGCCGGCCCCATGCCCCAGCGACGCTACCCTGCGGTGGCGATGACCGGAAGGGCGCGACCGGCGGAGGGCGCTTCGACGGCCCGGCTAGACGCCGCCCGCAACGGCGACGAGCGGGCTTTCACGGCCCTCGTCGAGCCCTATCGGGGCGAGCTCACCGCCCACTGCTACCGGATGCTCGGGTCGCTCCACGACGCCGAGGACGCGCTGCAGGAGTCGATGCTGCGCGCCTGGCGCGGGATCGGTCGCTTCGAGGGCCGAAGCTCGCTGCGGTCCTGGCTCTACACGATCGCCACCAACGCCTGCCTGAGCGCGATCGAGCGGCGCAAGCCGCGGCAGCATCCGATCGACTACGGCCCGAGGACCGATCCCGACGCGGCGGTCCCGGGGCTGCCCGTGGCCGAGTCGGCCTGGATCGAGCCGCTCCCGGACGAGCTGCTCGGCGTCGCCGACGGGCCGATGGCCCCGGAGGCCCGCTACGAGGCGCGCGAGGCGGTCGAGCTCGCCTTCATCGCCGCCCTCCAGCACCTGCCGCCGAACCAGCGCGCGGTCCTGATCCTGCGCGAGGTCCTCGGCTACTCGGCGCGGGAGACGGCGGCGACGCTGGAGACCTCGCTCGCGGCGGTCAACAGCGCCCTCCAGCGCGCCCGGGCGAGGCTCGAGGACCGGCTGCCCGACCGCAGCCAGCAGGCGACGCTGCGGATCCTCGGCGACGACGGCGTCCGCGCGGTCGTCGGTGCCTATGTCGACGCCTGGGATCGCGAGGACATCGACGGCGTCGTCGCGATGCTGACCGAGGAGGCGACGTTCTCGATGCCGCCGATGCCCACCTGGTACGGCGGGTCCGGCGGCCATCCCGAGCTCCGCGGCTTCCTGCGGGCGGGGCCGCTGACCGGGGAGTGGCGCTGGAAGCACCTGCCGGCCCGGGCGAACGGCCAGCACGCGCTCGCCTTCTACTGCTGGCACGAGCCCGACCGGACCCACCACCCGTTCGCGCTCAACGTGCTCAGCTTCGAGGACCGGAGGATCAGCGACGTGACCTGCTTCATCAACCGCTCGATCGACAGCGACGACCCCGACGACTACGTGCGCTTCCCCAACCAGCCGCTCGACCCCCGCCGCACCGAGGCCTTCTTCCTTCGCTTCGGCCTTCCCGACCGGATCGACTGATACCCGCCGCGCCGAGACGGCCCCCGGCACCAGCCGCCGAACCGATGATCGTCTACGGCTCCGAGTACTCCTACTTCACCGGCAAGCTCGAGGGGTACCTCCGCTACAAGGAGATCGGCTACGAGCGCCGCCCGCTCGGCGTCTGGATGTACTCCTGGAAGCTGCGCCGGCTGCTCGGCGGAGCCCAGCTTCCCACCGTGCGCCTCGACGACGGACGCTGGATGACCGACACGACCCCGATGATCGCCTGGCTCGAGGCTCGATGCCCCGACCCGCCCGTGATCCCCGCCGCCGAGCCGATCCGGCTGGCGGCGCTGCTGGTCGAGGACTTCGGCGACGAGTGGCTGTGGCGGCCGGCGATGCATTACCGCTGGAGCCACGCGGCCGACCGGGACCTGCTCTCGCGCCGGCTCGCGGCCGAGGTGGTCCGGCTGCCGCTACCGCTGGCGCTGCGTGGGCGCTGGTTCGCGCGCCGGCAGGCGCGCCTGTTCGTCGCCGGCGACGGCGTCGACGCGCGGACCCGGCCGCACGTCGAGGCCGCCTACACCCGCGTCCTCGACATCCTCGAGCCGCCGCTGGCCCGGCGCCCGTTCCTGCTCGGGGAGCGGCCGACTATCGCCGACTTCGGCATGTTCGGATCGATGTTCCGTCACTTCTCGCTCGACCCGACCCCGGCCGCGATCATGCGCGAGCGCGCGCCGGCGGTCCACGGGTGGGTCGCGCGGGTCTGGGCTGCGCGCGCGAGCCGGGTCCGGGCCGCTCCCCTTCTCGACGCCTTCCCCGCGGATCTCGAGCCGTTGCTCGCCGAGGCCGGGCGGACGCACCTGCCGATGCTCGCCGCCAACGCTTCGGCGTTCGCCGCCGGCCGCCCCGTCCACGACTTCACCGCCGGGGGCGTCACCTACCGCGGCGTGCCCACCAGCCGCTATCGGGTCTGGGCCCTCGCCCGGGTCCGCGACGCCCTCCTCGACCTCGCCGGCGACGACCGGGCGGCGGCCGAGGAGCTGCTCGGCCGGACCGATTGTCTGGCGCCGCTGCTCGCCGTCGATCCGCCCCCGAGCGGCCACGACCCCGAGGGCAGGGCTCCGTTCAGCCGCGTCGCCCGCATGGTCCGGGACGGATGATCCCGACCCGATCCTCCGCTGCGCGTCCGGTCCGGTCGCCTCGCAGGCCCCGACCACGGCGGCGCCGGGGCGCCGTCACCCGACCGCCGAGATGCAGATCGCGGCCCCCGGGGAGCACCGATTCGCATCTCACCCCCGATCTGACGACGGCGGCCCGACAGGCCCCGCCCGGGCCGCGCGAGCCGCCTCGCGGCCGCCCCGGGGCGGGGCGTCAGGCCTCGTCGCGGGCGGCGATCAGCAGCGCCCGCGCGACCGCGAGCGTCCCGCCCTGCGCGTCGAGGACGGCGGCGCCGGCGTGGTGCTTGCGTCCATCGAACGCGATCGGCCAGGCGATCACGACGTGCTCCTCGCCGGCCCGGATCGGGCCGTCGATCCGGACCGCGTGGCGGGCGAGGAAGCTGAGCGTCGCCGGATCGTCGTACAGCGCGAAGTAGGTCGGGCAGTCGAGCACGGCGGAGACGAGCTCGGAGCTGACGGCGTCGCCCGCGGCCTGCGCCGCCGGAGTCCAGGGCGAGGCGACGAGGTCACGGCCGGCCACCGGGCCGGCGAAGACCCCGATGGCGTCGGCTCGCGTCCGGCCGCAGACGAAGCAGTCGCTGAACGGGCCGTCGGCGAGCCCGGCGTAGCGGGCGGCGGCCTCGCGTGCTTCGGCGGGGGAGACCGGCGCCGGCACCTCGACGTCGATGGCGGGAACCGCCCGCGCCTCGGCGACGAGGGTCTCGCCCTCGAGGAGCCGGACCGAGCCGTCGCCACCGGTCTCGACCCGAAGCCCGACGTCGAGCGGGACCGGGCTCCGCAGGCTGACCTCGGCGATCCCACCGACGTGGCGGGCGAGGAGCCCCGCCGCGTAGCCGCCGTTGCCGCTGTCGCGGGGTCCGTTGAAGCGGCTCGGGATCGTGATCGTGTCGGCTGCCCGCATCGGCGATCTCGATCCTCGCATCGCCCGGCGCCGGCGGCAAGGGCGATCCGACCGGTCCGCGGACCGGTCGGGCCGGCATCCGCGGGGGCCGCGACGGCGAGTCGGGACCCGGCGCCGGCCGGCCGGCCCCTTGCTAGCCTCGGCGACCGTGGGAGCAGCGGTGCGCACGGAGGCGACACGGGCGCGGGGCGGGGTCCGGCGCCCGGCGGTGGCGGCGCTCGCCGCGGGCGCGATCGTGGCCGTCCTCGCGGCGGTGCTCCTCGCCGGCCCGCCGGCCGCCGACGCCGGCAAGCGGAAGAAGGAGCGCGTGGTCGCCTGCTTCAAGTCGACCGTCCCGCAGGGGCAGAAGCCGAAGTTCGGCGACCGCCCGCGGCGCTGCGTCTTCATCGCCGCCGGCGCCGTCGGGTTCCCCGTCCCGCCCTCCTTCGCCGTCCAGCAGATCATCAAGATCCGCTGGAAGCAGTGGGGCAAGAGCCGCGCCAAGGGGCGCGGCAAGGGCTATACCGCGGCCCGCAAGCAGCCGGTCCCGGTCACGGTCACGTTGACCAGGCCGCGCGCCAGGTGCGGGCACCACGCCTTCACGCGGGCGAAGTTCAACTACCAGTACGGGATCCCGGCCCAGCCGCTGAACCTCTCGACCTGCTGACTCAGCGGCTGCGGCGGCAGCGCCACTTCCCGATCCCGCGCCGCACCACCGCGGTGCTCGAGGCCGAAACCGAGACGCGCCTGCCGCACCGGATCCGGGAGCGACGCTTCCTCGCGTACTCGATCACCTTGCACCGGTAGCCGCCGCCGGCGCGCCGGCAGGGTCGTGCGGTCACGGCGCGGCAGGGCCGCCACCGGCGGCAGTCGTCGATGACGTAGATCCAGGCGTTCTCCCGGGCTTGGGCGGGCGTCATCGACGCCGGCGGGACGCCGCCCGAGCCGACGATGTCGGTGCCCGCTATCTCGAGCGCGGCCGCCTGCAGCGACGAGCGCATCGGCTCGGCGGCGAGCTTTCCGTAGGCGGACGGGATGTATGTCCCGCACCTGCCGGCCGTCCCGTACGACGTATCGCCCACCAGGCGCATCTCGCCGCCGGAGACCGGAACCGCGATCGGGCCGCCGCTGTGTCCGAAGCAGGTCCCCTCCGTTCCCAGCGCCGTGCCGGCGCAGAAGGACGTCCGGGCAAGGCGTCCGAAGTAGTCGGAGCACTGGGAGTCGGGCAGGACGACGACGCTGGCCGCGCGGAGGCCGTCCGGATAGGGACCCTTCGGCCCCTTCGTCGACCCCCAGCCGCTGACCTGGGCGGCGCGGCCGACCTCCCAGGCATCGACCTCCGACGGCCCGGCGAGCTTGATCGGCGTCCCCGCCGCCGGGCCGGACAGCTCGAGCAGCACCACGTCCCACGCGCTCGACCGCGGGTTGTAGACCGGCCGGTCGGAGCCGTCGACGAAGTAGTAGTACTCGCTGACGCCGGTCTCCACTCCCGACCCGGAGCTGAGCACGGTCCGGCCTGAGACCACCGAGAACCGCTCGGCGGGGCTGCGGAAGCGGCCCCGCTCGTCGGCGACGCAATGGGCGGCGGTGATGACGAGGGCGGGCGCGACCAGCGAGCCCCCGCAGATCTGCCGCCGGTGGGCGTTGCCGTCGGCCCAGCCGGGGGCGATGTCCACGGCGACCTGCCATGGCGCCTCGCCGACCGGGATGGGGCCGCCGCCGATGATTCGCCGCCGCTCCGGCGCGCGCAGCCCGGCGATCGGGCCCGAGCCGCCCGGGCCCTCGGCCAGGTGGACGGCCGGCGCGGCGCGCCGATCGCCCGCCGCGGCCGGTACGACCCCCGGCGAGGCGAGAGCCAGCGCTAGGAGGATCGCCCCGCCGACGCAGACCTTCATCTCCCTCACCGCTTCCCCTCTCCGGCTCGTTCGGACGTGACGAGTCTATGCGGCCGATCGGCAGCTGCCCCGACCGGACGGGTTCGCGGTCCGGGCCCGGCGCCCGAGCGTCGGTCAGCGGACGACCGGGCGGCGCAGCCGGCGCGTCCGCCGCCCGCCCGACAGGGCGGCCGCGCGTAAGCTCGGGCCATGGCGTTCGGCAACCGCTTCCCGCCCGTCGCTCCGCGCGCATGAGCCCGGTGACCGCGGTGCCGGAGGCCGGAGGCGCCTGGCGATGACCGTGCTCTTCGTCGAGCACGTGCCCTGGGAGGGGCCGCACCGGATCGCCGAGCGGCTCGGCGGCGCCGCTCCGGCGCTGACCGTCAACCCGCTGGCCGGGGGGCGGCTGCCGGATCACGCCTCGATCGCGGCCGCCGTCTTCATGGGCGGTCCGATGAGCGTCAACGAGACCGACGCCCACCCGGAGCTCGCCGATGAGGTCCGCTGGATCGAGCTGGCGCTCGAGCGCGGGCTGCCCCTGCTCGGCGTCTGCCTCGGCTCGCAGCTGATCGCCCGGGCCCTCGGCGCCCCGGTCGGCGTCCGCGGCGCGCCCGAGCTCGGCTGGGCGCCGGTGGATATCCACGCTCCCGCCGATCCCCTGCTCGGTCCGCTCGCCCCGCTCACGACCGTGCTCCACTGGCACGGCGAGTCCTTTCCCACGCCCGCGGGCGCCGAGCTGCTGGCCTCCTCGAGCCGGGCGGAGTGCCAGGGCTTTCGCGCCGGCGGCGCCTGGGGCGTGCTGTTCCACCCCGAGGCGGACGGCCGGCTCGTCCGCTCCTGGCTGGCCGAGCCCTCGATGGCGGCCGAGGCGGAGCGGGCGCTCGGGCCGGATGCGAGCGATCTCCTGCTCGCCGGCGCCGCCCGCCACGAGGCCGCCCTCGTCGCCCGCTCCGGCCGCGGCTTCGACGCGTTCGCCGGGCTGATCGCCGGGGACGGAGCCGGGGCCCGGGCTCCCCGCGGCGGGCCCTGAGCCTCAGGGTCGCCGCAGGGCCGGATCAGTAGCGGCTACCGGCGCGGTGGCGGGCCCGGCGGGCTTGACTTGGCGGGCGGACCCGCAGACGTGAGCAACGACCACCCCGATCGCGCCACCCCGGCCCGAGCCGAGCTCGAGGTCGACGTCGGGATCGTCGGCGCCGGGCTCGCGGGCCTCGCGGCCGCCACGGCGTTGCGCGCGGCCGGCGCGACCGTCGCCGTGCTCGAGGCGCGCGACGGGGTCGGAGGCCGCCTGCGCAACGAGATGCTCGGCGGCGCGGTGATTGCCGATGCGGGCGGGGCCTGGATGGGCGCCGGCCACGAGCGCCTCGCCGCGCTGGCACGCAGCCTCGGCGAGCACAGCTTCCCGACCTACGACGTGGGCGACAACGTCCTCCTGCTCCGCGGCCGCCGTCGCACCTACCGCGGAACGATCCCGCGGCTCAACCCGGTCGTCCTCCTCGACCTCCTCCGGGCCCGGCGGCGGATCGACCGGCTCGCGCGCCGCGTCACGGCCGACTGCCCCTGGGAGGCGCCGGATGCGCGCCGTCACGACCGCGAGACCTTCGCCACCTGGATGCGGCGCCACGTCCACACCCGGACCGGCCGCGAGTTGCTGGCGATCGCGGGGCGAACGGTCTGGGGCGCCGACCCGAACGAGCTCGGCCTGCTGCACGTCCTCTTCTACGTCTCCAGCGCCGGCGGCATCGAGCGGCTCTTCGACACGCAGGGCGGCGCCCAGCAGGACCGCTTCGCGGGCGGGGCGCAGGCGCTCGCGACGGGGCTCGCCGAGCGGCTCGGCGGCGCGGTCTTCCGGTCGGCGCCGGTCGAGCGGATAGTCGCCGAGCGGGGAGGGGTCCGGCTCGTATCGCCGCGCCTGAGCGTCTCCGCGCGCCGCGTGGTGGTCGCGATCCCGCCCGCGCTGACTGCGCGGATCGACTTCGCGCCGGAGCTCGGGGGCATGCGACGGCAGCTCGCGCAGCGGATGCCGCTCGGCACGCTGACCAAGTGCTTCGCCCTCTACCGGCGACCGTTCTGGCGCGAGTCCGGCTGCTCCGGGGAGGCGGTGAGCGACTCCGGGCCCGCGACCCTGACCTTCGACTGCTCGCCCGAGGACGGCCGGGCGGGCGTGCTGCTCGGCTTCGTCGGCGGTCCCGACGCGCGGGCATTCTCCCGGCTCGGGCCGGGCGAGCGCCGGCGCGTGGTCCTCGGCGGGTTCGCGCGCCTGTTCGGCCCGGCCGCGGCGGCTCCCGAGGACTACCTCGAGGCGAGCTGGGCCGACGAGCCGTGGTCGCAGGGCGGCCCGACTTCGAGCTTCGGCGCCGGCGGCTGGACCGCGTACGGGCCGTGCCTGCGGGCGCCCGTCGGGCGGATCCACTGGGCCGGAACCGAGACGGCGACGGTTTGGAGCGGCTACATGGAGGGAGCGCTCGAGTCGGCGGAGCGGGTCGTCGCCGAGGTCCTCGCCGAGGGCCCGGTCGCGGGCGCCGCCCGGGGCGGGCCGGGAGCCGCGGCCGAGGAGCGGGGCGTGGGGGGGCCGGGCCAAGGCCGGGCGGCGGACCCCGCGGGCGCGCGGTCATGAGCAGCACGGCCGAGCTCCTCGCGACCGGGCGGTGGGCGATCGACCCGTCGAGCTCGACCGTCGAGTTCGCGATCAAGCACATGCTCGTGGCCACGGTGCGGGGGCGATTCCTCGATTTCGAGGGGACGATCGACCGCGACGACGGCGGGCTCGCCGCCTCCGGCGCCGTCCGCGCGGCGAGCGTCGACACGGGTGAGCCCGTTCGCGACGCGAACCTGCGCGGCCCCGGCTTCTTCGATTCCGGCCGGCACCCGGAGATCCGCTTCGCCTCCGAGAGCGCCGAGCCGGCTGATGACGGCGCCGTCTTGATCACCGGGCCGATCACGATCGCCGGGACGACCCGTCCGCTTCGGCTCCTTGTCGCGGTCGAGCCCGACGGCGGTGTGGACCGGGTCCGGCTCCGCGCCCGGGGGGTCCTCCGTCGCAGCGAGTTCGGGATCGAGTCGGCGAGCCTCCTCGATGCCGGCGTCTCCGACAAGGTCGATCTCGCCCTCGACGTCCGCGCGCGCCGGCTTGACGACCCACCACCGGGCTGAGCGCCGCCGCCGTCAGACGCGCCCGGGCTGCCGCGGGGCGCCCGCCCCGTACCCGTCGGCGCCGCCGCGCTGCCACGGCCGCCCCGCCGGCGATCGCCGGGAGGGTCGATCCCAAGACGGTCTTTGCGGTCCTGTCAGCTGTCCCCCGGGAGCAGGACCGCGAAGCGCGACCCGGTGGGGAGGCTCTCGACCGTGATCTCGCCGCCGAGCGCGTCGACGATCCGCTTCGCAAGCGCCAGCCCGAGCCCCGACCCCGCGCCGGCACGGGAGCTGTCGCCGCGCCAGAACGGCTCGAAGACCCGATCCAGAGCCTCGGGCGCGATGCCCTCCCCGTCGTCCTCGACGGCGAGCTCGATGCCGCCGGGCAGAACCCTCGCCTCGACCCGGACCGTGCCGTCGGGCGGGGTGTGCCGGATCGCGTTCTGGAGCAGGTTCTGGACGACCCGCGTCAGCCGGGGTGAGCAGGCGGCATCGCCGGCGCCGTTGAGCGCGGTCTCGACCGCGAGCCCCTTGCCGAGCGCTTCGGGATCGCAGGTCGCGACCGCGGTGCCGATCACGTCGGCGAGCCGGGCGCGCTCGTTCCCGGCGAGGATCGCGCCGGCGTCGATCTGCGTCAGCTCGAAGAGGTCGTCGACGAGGGCGACCAGCGAATCGACCGCCGATCGCATCTCGGCGACGTAGCGCAAGAGCGTCTCCCGATCGTCGACGACGCGATCGTCGATCGCCTCCGCCGCCGCGCGGAGCCCCGCCAGTGGCGTGCGGAGGTCGTGGGAGACGGCGATCAGCAGGTCCCGGCGTTGCTCCTCCGCGAGGCGTTCGCGCTCCGCGGCGGCCTGGCGCCGGGCCGCGATCGCGGTCACCACCGACGCGACCAGGAGCGCCGGCAGCAGGAGTTGGCCGAGGTGACCGAGCTCCTCGGTCGGCATCCCGGAGGCGGCCGCCAAGCCGAGGGTCCCCAGGCAGACCGCGAACGAGGCCGCGGCAACGATCGCGATCGGCCGCCAGCCGCTCACGGCACGAACCTGTAGCCGGAGCCGAACACGGTCAGCAGGTGTCGAGGCTGGGAGGGGTCGGCCTCGATCTTCTCCCGGAGGCGGCGGATGTGGACGGTGACCGTGGAGGGGTCTCCCTCGAAGGCGACGTCCCAGAGCTCGTCGAGGAGCTGCCAGCGGCTGAACACCCGTCGCGGCTGCGAGGCCATCAGATTCAGGAGGTCGAACTCCTTCGGGGTCAGGCCGACGACCCGGCCCTCCACCCTGACCTCACGGGCGCGGGGATCGACCTCGAGCCCGTCGAAGCGGAGGCTCTCGTCGGGCGTCGCCGCACCCGGAGACCGCACCCGGCGCAGCACCGCGCGAACGCGCGCGACCACCTCGGAGGGAGAGAACGGCTTGGCGACGTAGTCGTCGGCGCCCATCTCGAGCCCGACGATGCGCTCGGTCTCGGCTCCGCGCGCGGTGAGCATGATCACCGGGCTCTGCGCCTCCGCCCGGATCCGGCGAAAGACCTCGAAGCCGTCGATCCGCGGCAGCATCAGATCGAGCAGGACGATGTCGGGGCGCCGCTCGCGATAGGCGGCGATCGCCGCCTCGCCGTCACCGGCGGTCTCGACCTCGTAGCCGTCTCTGGTCAGGTAGCGGGCGAGCACGTCGCGAACGATCGACTCGTCGTCGACCACCAGCACCCGGGCGCTCGGGCTCATGCCTGGATTGTCCTCCGTCGCCTTACGAAGACCTTACCGGCGGCCGTAACCGGCTCGAAACCTCGCCCGCCTAGCTTCGCGGCAGTCCACCACCAGAGGAGGAAGCATGAGGACCATGTTGCGTACGGCGCTGCCGGCGGTTGCCGGCGTCGCCGCCGCCGCCCTGCTGCTCGCGCCGTCGGCGATGGCGCGGCAGTACGAGGTCTCGATCGAGAACCTCACCGAGGGACAGGCGTTGACCCCGCCGGTGATCGCCACCCATCGCGGACGCCATCAGGTGTTCGAGGTCGGCCGGCCGGCGAGCGTCGGGGTCCGGGAGATCGCCGAGAACGGCAACGCCCTGCCGCTGCTGGCCCAGCTCACCGCGGACCCGTTCAACCGGATCACCGCGTTCGCGGAATCGACCGGCGGCCCGCTCGTGCCCGGGGGCACGCCGGGATCGGCGATGTTCGCCGACGAGGCGACGCTGACGATCCGTGGCAGGGCCCGCGATCGGCTCTCGTGGGTCTCGATGCTGGTCTGCACGAACGACGGGCTGACCGGGGTCGACAGCCTGAGGCTCCCGCACAAGGTCGGTCGATCGGTCGGCGCCCGGACCGACGCCTACGACGCGATGACCGAGGCCAACACCGAGGACTACGCGGACATCGTGCCCCCGTGTCAGGCCCTGATCGGCGACAGCTCCGGCGAGCCGGGCACCGGGGCCAGCAACCCGGCGCTCGCCGAGGGCGGCGTGATCGCCCACCACGAGGGAATCGACGGCACGATCGGCGATCTCGATGCGGCGATCCACGGCTGGACGGACCCGGTCGCCCGGATCCGCGTCGAGCGCACCGGGTAGCTGCGGATCCGAGCCGCGACGGCCGGGGACCCGCCTCCGTGTGGATCCCCGGCCGGATCGGTGCCCGCGGTCGCGGCACTTCGAGATCCGCGCCGACGCGGAGGCCGGTCCGCCCGCTGCCGGGGCCCGCCGCCGCGGCCACCGGTGCCGGCCGTAGCCTGCAGCGGCGATGAGGCTGGCTCGCCCGGTGAGATGGCTGCTGAAGGCGCCGGTCGCCTTCTACTCCGCGGACCTCGGCTGGCTGTTCGGCCACCGCTTCCTGCTGCTCGCCCACCGCGGCCGCCGCAGCGGGCGCGTCTACCGCACGATGCTCGAGGTCGTCGCCTGGGACGAGGCGGCGAGCGAGGCCGTCGTCATGTCGGGCCTCGGCCGCCGGTCGCAGTGGTACCGAAACGTCCTCGCGGCGGATCCGGTCGAGGTGCGGATCGCACGCCTTCGCTTCGCTCCCCGGGTCCGCGTCCTCGACCGCGGCGAGGCGGCCGACGTGCTGGCGGGCTATGAGGCGCGGAACCGGATCGTCGCCCCGGTCGTCCGGGCGGTCCTGTCGCGGCTCGCCGGCTTCCGCTACTCCGGCACGGCGGCCGACCGCCGTCGGCTCGTCGAGACGCTGCCGCTCCTCGCCTTCCGCCCGCGCGATTGAGCGGTCAGCCCGCCGCCTTCGTCACGAGCGCGCGCGGATCCTCTTCTCCTCGGCTGCGGTCAGCTCCTCGAGCGCGAAGGAGGTCGGCCACATCGCGCCTTCGTCGAGGTTCGCCGCATCGTTGAAGCCGAGCGTCGCGTAGCGCGCCTTGAACTTCGCCGCGCTCTGGAAGAAGCAGACCACCTTGCCGCCCTTGGCGTAGGCCGGCATCCCGTACCAGGTCCGCGGCGCCAGTTCCGGAGCGCAGTCGGTGACGATCGCGTGAACCCGCTCGGCCATCTCGCGATCCGATCTCTCCACTATTGCCGCACGCGGCCGTGGCCGGGCGCGGCGGTCGCCGCCGGTCTGCATCCGCGGCGTCTTGGCTCTCGCGATGCCGGAGGAGAGACTCGACCTCCACCACGGCTTTGGGACGCTCGCGGTCCAGGTGTTCCCGCTCTCCGACGTCAAGGCCTACATGGGCCACGCGGACATCGCGACGACGATGATCTACGTCGATCACGTGCCACAGGCGGACGCGGCCGAGAAGCTCTCGACTGCCCTGTCGGAGGTAGCTGGCGTGGCCGAGCCTGCCGCGCACCGTCGCTAGACGGTCTCTGCCAGCTCAGTCGCTGGCCGCCCGGGTGAGGGCGTGCGCGACGACCTCGTCCTCGAGCTCGGGGGGCAGGCCGTGGAGGCGACAGATGAGGCGCTCGCACGCCTCGACCAAGGTGCGACCGTTGTCGAGCAGGCGTGCCACGGTCGCGGTCTCCGCGTCCAGGTGCGCGGCGAGCTCGTCCGGGTCCTTTGGCAGGAGGACGGTTCCGAGGTCCGCAGTACGCGGGCGCTCGAGTTGAGCGACGAGCTCCGAGAGGAGCGCAAGCTGCGGTTCGGGACCGGCGACCCGTGCGCTGTCCTGGCGGCCGTGGCGAAACCGGATCGCACCCTTGACGAGAGTTCCGCGGCCGAGCGCGCCCTCGTTCTCGATGGTGAGATCCAGCGACGGATCGAGCCGAACGGAGATCGTTTGGGCCGGTTTCAGGTCGGCGACGTAGGCGGGGCGGCTCGCTTCGATCGGGCCCACCGACCAGGGGTCCTTCACGACTCGCCCCAAGCCGGGGAAGCGCGACCGGTAGGGCAGCAGCTCGCGGCGGTTGGCGGCGATGGCGCGCACCAGGCGCTCGATCGCGGCGGCGGCGAGCCTTTCGGCGCCGTCGACGCCTTCGGCGAGCTCCGCTCCGATCGCGCCGGCGACGGCCGCCGCGGCGCCTGCGTCCTTCGCCAACGCCGAGTCGAGCCGGGTCAGCCTCTGTCCACCGGCGTCCGCGATCCCGTCGACGTGCCGGTACGGCATCGGTCCCATCGGCTTCGGCTCGTAGTTCCGCCAGACGTCTCTGGGAACCTTGCCCCGGACCCCGTACCAGAGATCGAGCAGCTCGGAGTTGAGCAGCCCGCACAGGTAGGCGACCGACAGGCCGTCTTCCTTCGGGATCGCCAGTGTCGTCTTGATCGACGGCTGCCAGTCCCCGGCCTCGTCGAGCGCGAACCGGCCGCGATCCGTCCGGTAGAGGGCGATCACCTTCGGCTGGCGAAGCTGCTGCTTGTCCCGTGGCCAGGTGGTCTCCCACCAGCGTCGCTTCTCATTTCTGCGGATCTCAGCGCGGTTTGCCAGCACCGGCTTCCACGGCTCGAGCGCGTCGATCACCGCCTGCGGGGTCTTGTCGTCGCGGCCGATCCAGACCAAGCTCGTGTACCGAGCCTCGTCCATGGCTCCGTAGAGGATCGCGTCCGGTTCGATGCTACGGGCGAGCAGCTCGGCGTTGTCCTTCCACGGCGCGCGCGTCTCCCAGCCGGCTGGAAGCTCCATGATCGGCGCGCCGGTCTCCGCTCCACGCTGATCGAGCTCGCGCTTGGCGTCCGGGAACTCGCGCGAGAGGCGCTGCTGGATCCGCGGCGTGTACGCGTCGGCTCCGGTCTGGATCCCTTGCGGAATCGCCCACCGGTCCGACAGTGGCTCCACCGGCACCGCGGCGTCGTCGAGCTGAGCCTGCAGGTGGGCGACTACGCGCGGCCCGACGTCTCGCGCGCCGTGCTTGATCGGCCACGGGCGGTCATGGACGAGGTCAGCCTGGCGAGCGTCGTGCACGTGGATGCCGCCCCGTCGGCCGGCCCGCCCGGCGCGGCGTCGCGCCATCTCGGCGAGCAGAAGGTCGCGATCGGGCACGACGGCATCAGGGTCGGCGGCGAGCTCCTTGGCCGCCTCGGCCTCGTTCTCGAGCGCGACCACCCGCAGCTTGTGCGACCTGGGAGCGTCGGCCTTCGTGGCGGTCAGGATCGCGCTCTCGACGGTCGGCGTCGGGGCTCGCAGGCGACGATGCCGCGCCTCGCGCTCCGGCGCGAACAGCCGGTTCGAGCCAAAGAGATAGAGGTCGTCGAGCCTCAGGTTGTCGGCGACGAACTGCCGCAGCCAGTCGGCGTTGCCGGCGTTCATCCAGCCGGCCGGCGTGATCACGCAGAGCCGGCCGCCGGGCGCCAGCTTCTCGATCGCCAGGTAGAGGAAATAGTAGAGGTAGTCGCTCTTGCCCTGGTAGATCTGCGTCCACGCCGGGATCAGGCGCAGGCGCTCGAAGAGGAGGCGATTGTTCGTCTCGAAGACGTAGGGCGGGTTGCCGATCACGATGTCGAAGGCCCCGTCCTCGCGGATGCGGTCGAACGCAGCCTGCTTTTGCGGGTCGAGGGGAATCAGGCCGAAGTGCGGATCCTGCGTCAGGATTGCCGCGTCGGTGCGCTCCTCCGCCGCCAGGCCTTCGATGCTCGTCGCGCCGCCCGATCGCGCGGTCAGCGTGTCGGCGTGGACCGCTCCGAGCACGAACGACCCGGGCGCTCCCTCCCCGGCCGCTGACAGCGCACCGAGCAGGCGCGAGACCTGGAGCAGCAGGTTGATCTCGGTCAGGTAGTAGGGGAACGGGCTGATCTCGCACCCGTGGAGCCCGCTGACGATCGACACGAGGCCGTCGCCGAGATCCTCAGGGTCAGCGAGCGAAAGACCGCCGCGGTCGATGATCCGTCGCGCCGCTTCGACCAGGAACCCGCCCGACCCCGACGCGAAATCGAGCAGGCGCTTCGGCCCGCGCTGGTCGCCCTCGATCCGGAAGATGCCGTCGGACCCGTCGAAGCCGGCCTGCTGGAGCATGAACCGCACCACCGCACGCGGGGTGTAGAACTGGCCGAGGCGGTCGCGGTCGATCTCCTCGACGTAGGACTCGTAGAGGCCCCCGAGGACGTCGGCGTCGAGCTTCCCGAGCGCGAACGGGATCAGCGCGTAGAGGACGTCGACGAGCGTCTCCGGGCGCGGGCGGTACCAGTCGTAGTTGTTGTCGGCGCCGTAGAGCCACGGGTAGCGCTGCAGGCCCTCGGCGAACGCATGGTTGAGGACGTTCCGCAGATTCCCGTCGAGCCGGTCGTAGGCGAGGCGGAAGCCGCCGTCGTAGAGGCAGTCGTCAACGAAGTTGACGTCCTCCCAGGCCCGGTAGAGCACGATCCGCGCGAGGCAGAGCTGGGCGACGCGGAGGAGGTACTGGCGCCAGACGCGAGCCGCGAGCCCTTCCGACGCAGCCACGTACTCGCCGACCGATGACGGCAGCGAGTCGAGCGCGGTGCCTGGGTCGATGTCCTGGGCGAGGGCCTCGAGCTCTCCGAGCATCGCCTGCTCGCGACCCGGGTTGAGCTTCAGGTGGCCCTCGAGGGAGGACTGCTGGGCCGCTGCGTCGTCGGTCAGCTGGCGGGAGAGGTCGCGGAGCTGCTCGACGAGGTAGTCGATGTCGACCTCGATCGTCTCGCCGCGCGCGTCGCGATCGCTCCAGGGCTCGGCGGCGCTGATCCGCTCGACCTTCTCGTCGAGGCCCATTTCGCGGAAGCGAAACGTCTCGATGAAGAGGTCCAGGGCGGCGAGCTCCGCGTCGATCGCGAGCGCGGTGCCGCTGGCGGCCTCCCAGAGCGGCTGCAGCCGGAACGAGAGCGCCGGGTCATATCCCTTCTCGCCCCGGCGATAGACGCGGAACTCGCGGAGGTTGAAGAGGATCCCGAAGTCGAGCCGGCGCTCGTCGATGTAGGTGCGGATTTGGGGCTCGTGCTTGACGAGGTCCTGGAGCGAGCTCTTCGCGTCGAGGACGAACGGGTGGGCGATCGTGTCCATCGGCGTCAGATCCGGCTTCAGCCCGCCCTTGCTGAACTGCGGGAAGTACGCATCCGTCGGGAACTCGAGGAGGTCCTCGAGCAGCTTTGCGAGGACCGGCTCGGTGAGGATCTCCTCGTCCTCCTGGGAGGGCTTCTTCGCGAGGTAGTCGGCGTAGTCGGCTGCCCCGGCGAGCTCCTTGTAGCGACCCGCCTGTCGATCGAGGACCGCGCGGAGGCTCCGCAACCGTGCCTTTTGCTCCTTGGTCATGTAATCCGATGCCGAATCGCCGCTATTTAGGCACGAACCGGTGTTGATTGGCGTCGGGACCGACGTCTAGATTGCTCTGCATGCTCGAACCCGGGTCTTTCGACGCGCTCACCTCACAGGAGATCGACGCGCTGAAGAGCGCCGCCAGCTGGTATGCGAAGTACCACGCCCGGATCATCGCCGAGAGCGCGGATGATCCGTCGGCCTACGCCCTCGCCCAGCGCGACCGCTACCTGGCTCTGCTGTCCGGACTCGACAAGCTCGGCGTTCAGGTGCGCAATCCGCTCGGCGACGCTCGGCCCGAGGTCGAGCGCAAGGCCGCCTGACCTAGCGCGGTGCCGACGCGGTAGCTCGTGACGCCCTGCTCCGTCGACTCGTTGAGCTGGAAGAGCGACGTTCCTTGCCAGACGCCTCGAACCGGCCGAATCGCGGAACGAACCGTCAGGACGTTTGCTCGCCGCCATCGCAGCCGATCCTTCCAGCGAGCCGCCGAATCGAGCGCGCCTCCTGTGAAGAAGGCATGCCAAGCCAGACAAATGCGGCTGGATTTCCACCGCGGCTTCGGGTCCGCTTGGACCGTCCTGGCGCTGGCACCGGGGCGTCTCGACATCCCCCATCGAAGCGGCGTAAACGCCCATCAGTCCCTCCCGGCGCGTTCGGCGGCTGGGAACGACAGCCTGCGCTGGCCCCGGACGCACGCGACTCGCCGCAATCGGCACCCGCGATGCGGACGCGTTCATCGCTTGGCTGCTCGACCCCAATGAGCAGGAGCGCCAGCTGTCGGCCCGGACCGTGGAAGGATCGTCGTCCCGGTTCGCCTCTGCTTCAACGCCGCCGTGCGGCACGGTCTGGTTGCCTCCAACCCGTTCCAGTCAGCTGTGGTGCCTCGCCCTGACGAGATCGAAGAGGACGAGCCGAAGGCACTGACGATCGAGCAGCTGCGGAACTTTCAGTGCACCGTTGATCCTGACTGGCGTCTCTTCTTCGAAACCCTCGCCGCCACGGGTGCCCGGTGGTCCGAGGCGACTGCCTGGCGCCGCGAGACCTCGACCTCGCGCAGGCCTGTCTCAAGGTCCGGCGGAGCCTCTACCAGGGCGAGCCTCAGCCGCCGAAGACTCGCCACTCCCGTCGGAGCATTCCTCTGAGCGCCGACCTCTTGGACAAGCTGGCAACGAAGGTCGCGGTGCTCGATCCAGACGATCTGATCTTCAGCGCCTCCAACGGAGCGCCTCTGCGCGCTGAGAACGTCAGGCGGAGGCAGCTCAAGCCAGCAGGCGAGCGGATCGGAGCTCCCTGGATCGGGTTCCACACCTTTCGGCACACGGCCGCCTCGTTGCTCTTCGGCAGGGGCGCGAACGTTGTCCGCGTCCAGCGCTTCCTCGGTCATCACTCGCCCGCCTTCACTCTCGACACCTATATCCATCTCCTCGACGACGACCTCGGGCCGGGACTCGACCTGGGACCAGAGGTTGGGTGACCCTTCGATGGTTGGCTTTGGCTGCAACCCTCGGGCGTATCCTGGGCTCGTGCGCCGCCTACTTCAGGCCACGGCCTTGGCCATCCTCTCGGCCGCCCTCCTCGTCAGTTGTGGCGACGACGACGATGTCACGGAGGATCCCCAAGCGGTCCTCGAGGACGCTTCGACGGCGCTGGCTGGAGTGTCAAGCGGTGATCTCGACGCTGCGCTGAGTCTCGACATCTCAGCTGACGAGCTTTCGCAGGGGGAGAGCGTCCGCCTGCAAGGACCGTTCGTGCGGAACGCGGCCGAGGCACCACAGCTTCAGTTCACGGTGACCCTTAGCCAGCAGATCGGAGATGCAAGTCTGTCGCCCACGGAGTTCACCCTCTCGGCCAGCGGGGGCGCGGCCACGCTCCAGGTCGGAGACCAGACCTACGAGGTCGCCCCCGGTGTTGTCCGCCGTTTTGAGCAACTGACCACTGCGCCGCAAACGACAGGCGGAGAGAGCGGGACACAAACAGCTCTCGATCTCTCCGACTGGTTCATCGACCCGTCCAACGAAGGCACCGAGGACATCGGAGGCACCGAGGTCGACCATATCTCCGGGCCCGCCGATCTCGAACAGATCGCCGCCGATCTCTCTCCGTTCGTGGAGGGGCTCGGGCTCGATGCAACGTCCGAGCTCGACGGCCTGGGCAAATCCCTCGACGAGGCCGAGATTGATCTCTACGTCGGAACTGAAGATCAGGTTCCGAGGCGCGGTGAGCTAGCCCTGCGGTGGAGCGATCGTCTGGAGGGAGGCGAGCCCTTCGACGGGGCGATCGACGTTTCGATCGACCTCAGCGAGATCGACCAACCCCAAGAGATCACGACGCCGGAGGGTGCTCAGCCCCTGCGACAGGAGTCCATCGACAAGCTTCCCGCGCAGCTCTCGGGCCTCGGGGAGTTTCTGGCCGGCGCTCCCGCGAGCTGACAGGCCGCCGCTGCCGCGCAGCACCCGATCTCGACTGGCGGCAGATCAAACGAGCTATGCGAAAACCGGCTGAATCCTCGGCGCGGGCCTACGGTCGCGGGGTGAGTGTCGAACGCAGAGAGCGGCGATGAGTGCTGGCGGCGGTGTGGTCGTTCCGGCCAGCCGGTCTTCACTTGAGGGAGCCGAGCGAAGCGAGGCGCCCTTATGCCAAACAAAACAGGGTTCTTGCCGACTAACCGGGGAGACGCCGGGTGATCCCGTCAGCCGCATGCTAGGAGAACCCGCTCGCGAAAGCCCGCGAAGCTCGGTAGCCCGTATGCCCGGCGCTTGATCACCTTGACCTTGTTGATCACGCCCTCGGCGTAGCCGTTGGAGGCCGGCTCGTCAAAGTAGGCAAGGATCTCCTCGCGCCAGGACGCGATCCCCTTCGCGTAGGCCTCGAACGGCTGCAGGGCGGAGCGACCAACGGCGGCGAAGAACAGGTCAAGGCGTAGCTCCGCCTCGGCTCGATCCACTGCCGCGTAGACCGCGCGCAACGCCTCCTTCAGCCCCCACGCCTCGGCGATCAACGGATCTGCTGCGAACAGCTCGCAGAGCCTGCGGCGCTGGCGCTCGCTGAGCCGCTCGCGGGCCCGCAACAGCGTGTGGCGAGCCCGATAGAGCTCCGGGCGCCAGCTCTCCCGCCGGCCGTGCTTGCCCTTCGGCTTGCGGGCGAGCCGCTGGCGCGAGCGACGCACCGTGTCGAGTGCCTCGCCGGCGCCGCGGACGACGTGGAAGGGATCGCAGACGATCCGGGCATCCGGGAGCTGGGAGTGGACCGCCAGGCGGTAGGGCTCCCAGGGGTCGATGCAGACGAGCTCCACCCGCTCACGCCGCGCCTTGCTGATCGAGCGCAGGTAGCGCTCGACGACCGGCCGTGAGCGCCCGTCGAGGACCTCGTGCACGGCCTTGCGGTCGAGGTCGGAGACGATCGTCGCGAGGTTGCGCGAGCCTTTGCGGTGGGCGGCCTCGTCGAACGAGAGCGCCCGCGGCAGGCCCGTCGGGCGGCCGGCAATCGTGTCCTGGGCGGCGATTCTCATCGCCTGTGCAACCTGGTAGCTGACGAGCCCAGAGACGTTCCGAACGCCGTGACGACATAGATCCGGGCCTGCCGAGAGGCTGTGGGTGTCAAAGCTCACGACCTCAAGGAGGCCCGGAATGCAGCACGCTAACTCCCCGCTCACCCCGAACGGCAGGCGCCCGCGCGCCGGCACTTGGTCGTGCGATTCGGTGTGCGTCCGCCGACACGCCCGGCAGCGGTAGCGGCGCTTGCGCCAGCGCAGCGAAGTCCGGCGCCCGCCGCAGTCGAGGTCACGGACCCGGACGACCGGGCGCTCGTGGATCTCGAGTTCGCGGCTCGAGCAGTAGGGGCACCGCTCGGCCCGCGCGAGCAGCTCGACCTCGAGGTCGAGCTGCTCGCCGTCCTCGACCACCGCTCTGACTTCGAACCCGTCCAGGCCGACGACACGGCTAACTTGCTCCTGCATCCGCTGTTCCTCCTAGCTCCGTGATCTATGACCACTCGGAGCCTGGAGAGGGCAGCGGATGTTCCTTCGCCTACCGCCTCATCCCCGCTCGTTCAGCAAGACCCCATTTGGCTGTAGACGACCATTGCGGTGATCAGGGCGACCCAGCCGGAGATCCCAGCGCGAAGAGCGACGGCTGCGGCGAGGATGGCAAGGCCGATCAGAAGTCCGGCGAACATGCCGCTCTGAAGCCCTCAGCGCGCAGTTGCGCCCCCCTTTAGGAGGAAGCAACTGTGGAGGAAGCAGCCGCTGGTGGCATGGGAAGCGGGAGTCAGCCCGGCTCGTCGTCGGGGGCGGGGGCGGGGGCGTTGACCATCTGCTGGCGCGCCTGAGCGGCAACGACATCCGCCCTGGCGGCGTTGTCGAGCGGACAGACCATCGTCTCGATCCTCTGGGAAGCGAGAACCTCGGCGCGCCAACCCACCACCGAAGCCAGAGCCTCCTCGCTTGCGAAAGCGATGATGCATCGAGTGCCGGGGTGGTCAATGCGCAACGCGACAAGCTTAAGGGCGTCCGTCGAGACCTTATGAAGCTGGGCCCCCTTCAGGCGGCCGACTCGAGCAAAGACCTCGACCAGGATGCGGCGATCGGCGGTTGCGCCGTCGACTTCGACAGTGGCGTTACCCACTGACATTCGGACCGTTTGCTCCAGCTCGGTACCCAGCCGCTCGGAGAGCGCGCCCAGGATGAGACCCTCGGCTTTCCGTTGACTCGCGGAGTCGCTGCGGTGCTCGGCCATCCACGGATTCTCTCGCCTATCGCGCCGAGCGGTAGTTCTGACGATCCGGACGGCCAAGGCTGTGCGCCCAGGGCAGCAGCCGTTACGAAGCCGCGGTTCCTTGTTTACGCTCAGCCAATCCCCATGCCTCCGAAACCCTCGACCAGCCGCGATGAGTACCCGGATCGGTGGCGGATTCAAGTGCGTGGACACCCAGCGCGCGTCAAGGACATCGGCTGGAGGGAGGCCATACGCGACGAGGTGAAGGCGAGATACCCGCAGGCGCCTTTCACTGCGCCGCCCTCGGAGACCAAGTTCGACGTCGAGGTGATCTTTCGAATGACTCCAGAGGACCTGGATAGACCGGCCTTCGATCTCGACAACTTCGTCAAGCCTGTCCTCGACACACTCTTTACCTCGCAGAACGTCTCGCCGAGAGTGACCGGCGTGCTTCTCCCGGTGAACGACACATGGGTGTTCCGGCTCGTCCTTGAGAAGGTCGGAGTGGAGACTCCGGAGGAGCAGGGTGCCGACATTACGGTCACGTCGCACCCACCGGGTACCCCGGATCTCAGCACTGCTTCGGCTCCTCCCTCCGCGTGAGTGGGGCAATTGCAGGCTGATCCGGTGCCGGTCGGCGGCAGGGTGAACACAGTCGGCCGGTTGGGCCGAGGGAACGGCCGCCATGGTGGCACGCAGTGCGTGCAGAGGGGCGGCCATGTCCCCTCGACCCACCACGGCCACCGCGATCGTCCTCCGAGCGACGGCGGCGCGGGTCGCCGAGGAGAGCACCGACATGCTCCGCGGGGTCGCCTACAACGCTGGCGCCCGGGGCGACCAGGTCGAGGAGGCCGTCCAGCAGGGCTTCGCGCAGCTGCTGAGCGCGTTCCCGGGCGATCCCGCCGACGTCGTTGGCGTTCGGCGATACCTGATCCGCTGCGTCCAGTCGTCGGCCTGGAAGGCGCAGCGCACCGAGCGGCGGCGGTCGGTTTGGATGGCTCGGGACAGCGAGCGTGATCGCTTCGAGGCGCGGTCCGGCGACAACCAGCGCAGCGACGGGGTCGAAGCCGGTAAGCCCCTGGAGCGGATCCTCGACAACGAGGCGCTCGACGAGGCGCGTGAGCTGCTGCGCGAGATCCCCGAGGAGTGGGCCGCGGTGCTGCTCCTGAGCGCGGCCGGCTACGGGACGTCCGAGATCGCCGAGCAGCTCGGACTGACGGAGCGGCAGGTTCGCAAGCGGGTCCAGAAGGCGAACGTGCGGCTGAAGGAGCTTGGGCTCTGAGGGGCGCACTGCAGGCGGGTGGGGTTGCATGGCAGTGAGCGACGGCCGCTACAGGATCGACGAGCACGAGTGCGACTTCGGCGCGGCGCTCACGGCGATGCACGCGCTGCTCGGCCGGCGCGTGTGCGTGGGCGTGCGGGGCGCGAGCTCGCGCACCCGAGAGCCGGCGCTGCTGTTCACGGGCCGCGTGGAGCGCGGCGTCGAGCTCGGCGGCTTGGGTGAGGGCGCGCTGGCGATCGAGGACGGAGTATGCGGACGGCGACGGCCGCTGGCTCTCGGTTGCTCTGGTTTTCGACGGCGGGCTCGCGCTTGAGATCGACGAGCTCGACGAGTAGAGGCCTCCGCCGTCCATACAAATCGCGTCCTGCTCCGACTTGGTAGAGCGATGAGCGCGCGAAGCGCATTTCCGATTACAGGCCGTGACGCACCGGAGTACGTTGCCGCTGCCGCCGACGGCAGCAGCGCAGTCCGTGATTGGGAGATCGTCCGATGGATCGGCCGGATGGGGGCGGTGACGGTCGATCAGATCCGCGCCCGCTTCGGCCTGGGCCGAACCGCCGGGTACCGGCGGGTGGCGGCCTGTGCGAGCGCCGGATTGGTGGAGCGGGTCGAGACGCTCCGCGGCCAGCCGTCGCTGATCCGCGCAACCAAGGCCGGCCTTCGCTTCACTGGACTGGAGCTGCGGATCGCGCAGGTACGGCCCGAGCTCGTCGGGCACTGGATCGCCTGCGGGGATGTGGCGCTCGCGCTCGAGCGGGAGTTCGGTGCCGCCGCCGTTGTGAGCGAGCGCGAGATCAGGGTGGTCGAGGCCGATACCACGCGTCCTCTGGCCAGCGCGATCGTGGGGGAGCGGCCCGACGGCACGGAGATCCGCCACCGCGCCGACCTGGCTGTACTTCGTAAGGGGGAGACCGTGGCGATCGAGGTCGAGCTGACCGCGAAGGCCCCGCGGCGCCTTGAGGCGATCGTCAGGGCCTGGCGACGAGCGCGCTGGGTGGCGGGAGTGCGTTACTACGTTGCGGCCGGGGTCGCGGGCGCCGTTGAGCGGGCGATCGCGCGGACCCACGCGGCGGATCGCGTCGACGTCCACGCGGGGCTTCCTCCGGCGTCTCACCATCGGGAGGGGGAGGGATAGTGGCTGGCGGATCGCTGCTGACGGCGGCGGAGGTTGCCCAGCTGCTCGGAGTCCCGGTCAGCTGGGTGTATGAGCAGTCACGTCGGGGATTGATCCCGACCGTGACCCTCGGTCGCTACCGGCGGTACCGGCTCGAAGCGATCGAAACGTGGATAGAGGAGATCGAGGCCGGCGGGTCGGCCGGGCGCATCCTTGAACGGCGGAATGGAACACGCCGGACGGTGGTTCGGTAGCCCTCGGGGCCACTCGATCCACGCGCGCCTCGATCCGCTAGAGGCGAAGGGGCGCTAAACCGGCTCGGCCCCCTGGACGGTGTCGGGTCCATCGCCTTCCTCCTCGAACCGCCGCAGGTCCGGCTCGCGGGACGGGTCCGTGGGGTCATCGACCTCCGTCGAGCCGCTCACGCTCGCGACGGTCACCGGCGAACGCCACCGGGCAAGGGTCGCCAAGGAGGTCTCGTCGAGTTCGAACCTCGGAACGTCATCCCCGGGGGGCGCATCGTCAAGCAGTTTCGCGTAGTCCCGGCGCTTTCGGCTTATCTCGTCTCGGTAGTCATGCAGCGCATTCCTGCGCAGGATCGCGTGGCTAGCGAGGTGGGCGCCACTGTGCGTCGCTCCCCGCGAGGCCATCTCCCCGCTGCGTTGGCTCATCTCGGCCGAGAGTTGCCGATCGCGATCAGCGATCCAGCGGCGGGCATCGTCCTGAAGGTACCCGACCTCACGAGCCACGGTCCTGCCGCTCCTCCGCCGAGGAACTGCACGGGGTGCGCCACCCACGGAGGCAGCGCTTGGGAACTGGCTCGGGTCGTCCCAGCCGTCCGCCGCCCTGTCCACGTCGCAGCCCGCCGTCTCCAGGCGCTGGGCAAGGCTTCGCAGTTGCGCTGCGCTGCCGTTTAGCCGCACGGCGTGGCGTCCACCGAGGTCCGTGAAGGGCCGGAGCCGGCCAAGCTCAACAAGGACTGTGGCGTTTGGGTGGCTGGCGAGGGCCATCCCGGCTTCGAACAAGACATTCGGTCGCGCCTGCGGAGTGAGGTCTCGCTCATCGTCCTCATCCTCCGGTTGCAGGAAATCGTCCCGGAGCTTCGCTTCGTCATCCGGCGTGAACAGGACTACCACGGCCTTCGCGGTCCCGAACGCCTCGGTCAGGACATCCCCGACGAAGGGAGCCGCCGACTCGGTGAGGGACACCAACTCGTCCCAGTCGAGAGGGCGGAGGCCGATGCCCTTAAGGAAGCTGAACATCGCCGCGCTCGCTTCGGCGTTCCTGCCATGGACGACCATCACGACCTTGGGATCTGCCGCTTGACCGAGCTCGTCCGAGGAGCCCGCTCGGCTCCCTTCCTCTGGTCTCGGTCCCGGTGACTCCGGCGGGCTCGGAGGTTGATCCTCCTCGGTGCTGCGCTCGTCAAACGCCGAGGACGCACTCGCCGGGATGAAGAAGTTGAACCCGCTCCCCTCGCGGTGGTGCGAGGTCACCCGGATCAGACCCGCGTCGTCCAAGGCGATTACGTCCTCGTAGAGAACGTCGAGTTCCAAGCCGTTGCCCTGGATGCTGTCGCCGCCGAACGTGCGCAGGAACATGAACTCCTCTCGGTCCTCGCGCGAGGGCAATGCGGCGACCGCGTCGCGGAGGGCGGTGAACAGCGCTTCCTGTTCGGGTTCAAGGTCGATCGCCATGGGCCGCGAGGTTTACCAGGGGCGTCGACTGACCAGGGGCGCGGTTCGGTCGGTGGGCTTCGCGGACGAGGGGTGGCCGTTCCACGGCGCCGCACACTCGCTCTCTGCCGCGCATGAGCGAGCGGGCGGAAGCCAACTTTTGGGACCTATTCGGGACTCATTACGTGGGTGTCCTGCCGCCATCGGTCCGTTATTTGGCTTGTTTACTCGGGTTTGGCGATGCCGGAGGAGAGACTCGAACTCCCGACACGCGGATTATGATTCCGCTGCTCTAACCAGCTGAGCTACTCCGGCGGGAGGACGGGAATCTTAGTGGCCGGGGCTCGCCGTGGAGGCCGGAACGGCAGGCCTTGCCGAGGCAGCGCCGGCGTCCTCCGGGGGGGGGTCTCTGCCGTCTGCAGGGCTCGGGGTGGGGCGGCAGGAGGGAGACGGGGGGCGATCTGAGAGGCTGCGAGGCGTGAGCACGGTCCTCGCCTGGGATGAGCGCTGCCTCGGCCATGAGAACGGGTCGATGCTGGTTCGGAGACCGGCGATGGATTGGCTCGACGTGCCGCACTTCGAGCGGCCCGAGCGGCAGGCGCGGACGATCCTGGTGCTCGAGCGGGCCGGGGTGCTGGACGCGCTGCGACGGCTCGACTCCCGACCGGCGACGCGGGAGGAGCTCGAGCTCGTCCACGAGCCGGCGATGATCGACGCGTTGGAGCGTGCCTGTGCCGGGGGCCGGTTCGCGACGGTCGGCTCCGAGGCCCGCGTCGGGCCCGGCTCCTGGGAGCCGGCGCTGCTCGCCGCCGGCAACCTGCTCGCCGTGACCGACGCGGTGCTCGACGGCGCCGCCGGCAACGGCTTCGCGATCGTCCGCCCGCCCGGCCATCACGCGACCGCGAGCGAGCCGATGGGCTTCTGCCTGTTCAACAACGTCGCGATCGCCGCCCGCCACGCGCAGCGCCGCGACGGGGTCGAGCGGGTCGCGATCGTCGACTGGGACGTCCACCACGGCAACGGCACCGAGACGATCTTCTGGTCCGATCCCTCGGTCCTGCTCGTCTCCCTGCACCAGGACGACCTCTATCCGGTCGGCCGCGGCCGGGCCGGCGATCGCGGCGCCGGGGCGGGGGAGGGCGCGACGGTCAACGTGCCGCTGCCGGCGGGCGCCGGCGATGCGGGCTACGCCTACGCGTTCGAGCGGGTCGTCGCGCCGGCGCTCCGGGCCTTCGGCCCCGACCTGCTGTTCGTCTCCGCCGGGCAGGACCCGGCCGCATCCGACCCGCTCGGCCGGATGAGCATGACGGCCGAGGGCTTCCGCGAGCTGACCGGGCGGGCGCTGGCGCTCGCCGCCGAGCTCTGCGGCGGCCGGCTCGTCGTCACGCAGGAGGGCGGCTACAGCCTCGAGCAGCTCCCGTTCTGCAACCTCGCGATCGTCGAGCGGCTCGCCGGCCTCGATCCGGCTTTCGCCACCGACCCGCTCGAGCTCGACGTCCCCCGCGGGCTCCGTGACTTCGAGCGCGCCGCGGTCGATGCGATCGCCGAAGCGCTTGCCCTGAGAAGCAAGTCGGACTAAGCTGGCGGGGCCACGGCTCGTCAGCCGGGTGCTGGTGGGCCGGGCGCCCCCTTCGGGAGGGCGCTGTGGGGTCGCGATCGCGGCCGCCCGAGCGACAAGGAGGTTGACCGATGATCAAGGAATGGATCAGCGCCGATCGTTCCCCGACGCCTACCCGCACCGGAGCCGGAGGGGCAACCCTCCTCAGGAGGGTGGCGACCGTTGCCGCGGCGGCGATCGCATCGACGCTCCTCGCGGCGTCCGCGGAGGCTGCATCGTGGATCAGGGTCACCAGCGAGCCGCAGCCCCACAACACGAGCGAGGTCGGCCTCGAACGGACGGCCGACGGCGTGCTCCACGTGCTCTGGTCGCGCGACTCGGGCGCGAGCGAGCAGGTCATGCACAGCGCGATCTCGGCGAGCGGGAAGACCGTCTCGGGGCCGCAGCAGGTCGCGACGACCCCGAACTTCGTCAACTCCAGCGTCGATCTCGTCGCCGGGCCGGGGGGTGGGTTGCGCGCGTTCTTCGCCGGCGTCTTCCCGAGCGTCTCGAACAACGCGATCAGGACGGCCACGGCGGGGAGCACGGGCACGGTGTGGTCCGCCAGCGCGACGGCGTCGGCGCTCTCGGGGTCGACGAATGCGAGCGCGGGCGCCGGGATCGGCGCGGTCGACGACGGCGGGACTCCGTGGTCGGCCTGGGGTGACTCGAGCCCCAGCGGCGGCGGGCTCCACGTCGGCGTCAACCCCGCCGGCGCGGATCTGGCGTTCAGCCCGTCCTGCTGCGAGCGCGACCCGAACCTCGCGGTCGATGCCAGCACCGGGCTGGTGGCTGTCGGCTGGAACCGCCTGAACCAGGGGGCGAACGCGCTGCAGGTCCTCGTCCCGTTCGTCAGCCCGGTCGAGAACGCCCCGAACTCCGGTGCGGTCTGGCTGCAGCAGCGGATCGGGTTGACCGGGCGGATCGGGGCCGGCGGCATCTACGCCGCATATGGCTCGGGAAGCAACCAGTTCAACGCACGCCCGGCCCTGTGGCGCATCGGGTCTTCCGGCGCGAACGTGGTCAAGACGCGGCGCGACGCCGAGCACACGACGCTCGCGCCCGCCCCGGGCGGGCGCCTTTGGGTCGCCTGGGAGGGCAAGGACCGCGGCAACCGGATCTTCGCCACGCGGACGAATCCCGCGGCGACCAGGTTCGGCGCGATCGTCGCGACGAAGCCGCCCCCGGGGACCGACGCGATCCATCGGCTGAACGTCGAGGGCTCCCGCGGCCCCCTGGACGTGGTTGCGCTCGCCGATCGGGGCGGGGGCGACATCGCCCACTGGACCGCTCGGCTCCGGCCCGGCCTGACCCTTGCGGCGAAGCCGAAGAAGGTCGCGGCCGGCAAGAAGGTCACGTTCACCGTCAGCGATGCGGGCATGCCGGTGCAGGGCGCGAAGGTCGAGCTGAGCCTCGGGGGCAAGCAGCCGGCGAAGCAGACGAACGCCAAGGGCAAGGCCAAGATCAAGGTCCCCGGCTCGACCAAGCCCGGTCGTTACGAAGCGATCGCGGGCAAGGGCGGCTACGAGTCCGCGCAGCTGAAGATCCGGGTGAAGTAGGTCCGATCCCGGCCGGCGACATCCTCGCCGCCCGGTGTGCCGCTTTGAGCGGTCTCGTCGTGGGCCCGGTCGCCCGCATCGCCCGCCTTCGCCGCCGTGCAGGCGTTCGCGCGGGCGCCGGCCGGACCGATCGTCCGGCGGAGCGGCCGCCATAGCCCCCGAGCACTGGCGGCTCGTCGAGGCGAACGGTCCGCTCGCGGCCCCTCAGGTCGCGATCTCGTAGGCCGGTTCCGCCATTCCGTTGTCGGACGGAGTCATCCCGACGAGCCGCATCGGCGCCACCGCCCCGGCGAACAGCGGGAGCCCGGCGCCGAGCACAGCCGGGACGATCGTCACCCGGACGACGTCGAGCAGGTCGGCCTCGAGGTACTGGGAGGCGACGTTGCCGCCGCCGACGAGCCAGACGTCGCGCCCCGCGGCCGCCTCGGCGGCCTCCTCGTGGATGGCGCCGATCGGCCCGGAGGCGAACCGCGGGCCAGCGGGCGCTCGGCGTCAGCTCCGACTCGCCCCAGCCCCGGGCTCGGGCTTGACCCGGAAGCGCTTCGACGCGGGCGACGACACGTTGCCGTCGCCGTCGGTAGCCCGGACGCGGAACGCGTGGGCGCCGCGGCCGATTCCGCGGTAGCGGACCGGAGATCGGCAGCGCCTCCACCTGCCGTCGTCGATGCGGCAGTCGAAGCGGGCGATCCCGGAGCCGCCGCGGTCGTGGCCGCCGAAGCGCACCTTCACCCTGGCCCTCCGCGCCCGGCCGCGCCCGCTTCCGCGCCGGCGCTTGCCGGCGACGGCGATCCGCTTCACCTTCGCGGTTGGGACGTCGAAGTCGGGGGCTCGGGCGGTCGTCTCGCCGCCGAACCCTGACGCGGGCTCATAGCCGTCGGGCAGGTACTGCCGCTTCGGCGCCGTGACGAGCCCGCCCGAGGCGCCCGGGCCTTCGAGCGTCGGAATCCGGATCTCGATGTCACGGACCTCGATCGGGTGCTGGGCGGCCGCATCCGGGGTTGCTGCGTTGAGGTGGCTGTAGGGGAAATCATCGGCCAGCAGCTCGACCTTGAGCCGGTGCCCGGGCTCGACCTGCCACCAGTTGGGATGAAGCTGCAGGACCTGAACCGCGCCGGGCGTCCCGACACCGGGGCGCAACAGGCCGCGCTGGACGAGCGTCTCGGTGCCGTCGGGAGCGACATCGAGCAGCCGGGCCGCGAGCTGGTCGCTCTGCCCGCCGACCTCGAGCCGCATCAGCAGCGTCGTCGAGCCGGAGAGGGTGTAGCCGCCGCCCGTCGCCGCCCTGGTCAGGAAGTTGGCCGTGGCCGGGTTGTTGGTCGCGTCGACCGAGGTGCACGGCCCGGTCGCGGTCGGAGCCGAGAAGTCGGCGCCGTTCAGGGCCCCGGTCGCGGCGATCGTCCGGTCGGCGTCCGTCCTGCGGATCCGGATCTCGCCGGGCGAGGCCTGGTCCCAGGAGCCGAACGCGTAGGGGCCGCCGGAGGGCGCCGAGCCCGGGCAGGTGAACCCGTAGACGGTGATGTCGGCCGGCGGGGGGGCGCCCGCGCGGCGATCGCGGACGTAGTGGTTCATCCAGGCGTGCTGTCGGGCGCGGAGCGCGGCGATCGCGTCCGCCTTGTCCTGGGAGCGGCGGTGGCCCATGTCCCCGAGCAGCATCGACACCGGCACCTCGGGGAAGTACGTACGGATCTTGTTGAAGAGCTTGATCGACTCGTCGCCGGGCACGAAGTCGTCGACGAGGCCGTCGGAGAGGATCATCGGCGCCGGCTCGATCGAGCGATCGACGTTGTAGGCGCCGTGGGTGGCGACGATGGCCTCGAGCGCCGGCTTCAGGGCGTCGTAGGGGCCGCTCGCGTTGGCTGCGCTCGCGAGCCCGAGGAGCTCGGGGCTGGGGTTCCCGATCGTGTTGGTCCCGTCGAGGAAGCTGCCCATGAACCCGTTCATGACCGTGTACTTCTGGACGCCGACGCGGGCGTCGCCACCGGGCCCGAAGTACGGAGACCAGGCGGCGTAATCGAGGAAGGCGCCGTTCGGCAGCTGCGTGTAGAGGATGTCGGAGCCGAGCTGGGCGGGCGCGGCCGCCGCGGTGTGGAGGGGGATCCCTCCCGGGCTCGTCCACGGGACGTACTGACCGGCGAGATTCATGCTCATGTCGTTGAGGGCGCCGAGCGTGACCGAGGCGATCCCGCCGTAGGACCCGCCGCTCTGACCGATCCTGTCGGGGTCGGCGACCCCCTCGTCGACCAGCAACGAGATCAGGTACTGCGCGTCACGGATCTCGTAGCGGTAATCCATCAGCCTGATCTGGCCGTTCGCGCAGGTGCCCCAGGAAGGGACGCTGGCCCGCGCGGCCGCCGTTCCGCAACTGGCCCACCAGCCGCGGGCCTGCATCGTGAAGACGGCGTAGCCGTCCTCGAGCCAATCCCGGGCGCGGCCCGAGCCGGCCTTCTGGCCGCTCCAGCCGTGGTAGAGCCCGATCAGCGGAAAGCCGCCGTCGGAGCCGGCGGCGGGCTCCGGCGGGAGGAAGACGCTGACGTCGATCGGGGTGCCGTCGAAGCTCTGGACGAGCGACGGGCTGCCCGTGCACCAGCGCTGGCCGTCGGCGACCCCGCCGGTCTGGACCGTGCACGCGACTGGCGAGCTTTCGACGGTCCCGGCCGGGCTGCCGGCACCGGTGAACACCTCGGTGATCGCCGCCCCGGCGGGCGCGGGCGCCGCCAGCAGCGAGGCGAGCGCCGCCGCGATGACGATCCCCGTCGTGGTCCTCCAGATCACGCTGACCCTCCTTGCCGCCGGTTCCGATCCGCCCCCATTCTGCAGACACCGGCGGCGTCGGGGAAGTTGCGCACCGCGGCGCGCTCGCGTCCGGGGCGGGCGCCGCGCGGTGCGCCGTTGCCGCGTTAGGGTCGGGCGACGAATGAGCGGGCCCCCGGGCGAGGATCTCGAGCGCGCCGTCGCCGCGGTCGTCGGCGACTGCCTCGGCGTGCGGACGGGGGAGGAGGTGCTCGTGGTCGCCAACCCGGCGACGCTCGGGCTCGGCGAGCGCCTTCGCGGCGAGGCTGGCCGCGCCGGGGCCGACGCGGTGCTGGCGCTGATGGCCGAGCGCGGCTCGCACGCCGCCGAGCCGCCGGCGACGGTCGCGGCGGCGATGCGCGCCGCCGACGTCGTCCTCGCCCCGACCGTCCAGTCGCTCTCCCACACGGCCGCCCGCAGGGCCGCCTCGGAGGCGGGGGCGCGGATCGCGACCCTGCCCGGGGTCACCGAGGAGATGCTGGCGCGGGTGATGAGCGCCGACATGGCCGCCCTGCGCCGCCGCGGGCGGGCGGTCGCGACGATCCTCGACGCCGGCGCAGAGGCCCGGATCACGTGCGCGAACGGCAGCGACCTCCGCCTCGGGCTGGCGGGGCGGACCGCGATCCCCGACGCCGGCGAGCTCACCGCGCCGGGCGCGTTCGGCAACCTCCCCTGCGGCGAGGGCTTCATCGCTCCCGACGACCGCGCCAGCTCCGGCCGGCTCGTCGTCGACGGGACGATCGCCGGGGTCGGCATCCCGGCCGCGCCGGTGGCGATGGAGGTCGAGGGCGGCCGGCTGATCAGCGCGAGCGGCGCCGAGGGCGCGGCCCTGCTCGAGCTCCTCACCGCCCACGGCGAGGAGGGCGCCACCGTCGCCGAGCTCGGCGTCGGCACGAACGAGAAGGCGAAGCTGACCGGCAACGTGCTCGAGGACGAGAAGCTGCTCGGCACCGTCCACGTGGCGTTCGGCGCCTCCGCCGCGATCGGCGGCCGCATCCAGGTCCCGGTCCACCTCGACTGCGTCGTCATGCGTCCGACCCTGACCGTGGACGGCGTCGAGGTCGTCCGCGACGGCGAGCTGCTCGTCTGATCGACGTGGACGCGATCGACAACCGCCTGCTCGCGGTCCCGAACGTCTCCGAGGGCGCCGACGGGGTGCTGATCGGCGAGCTCCGGAGCAGCCTCGGCTCGCGGGTGGCGCTGCTCGACGAGCACTCCGACCCGGTCCACGACCGCACCGTCTTCACCCTCGCCGGCGACGAGGCCGGGCTGCTCCCGGCCCTGGTCCGGCTCGCCGGCGTCGCGATCGAGCGGATCGACCTCGGCCTCAGGGAAGGCGCCCACCCGCGGATCGGCGCGATCGACGTCTGCCCGATCGTCTGGCATCACGAGGCGCTGCGTTCGCGCGCCGTCGATCTCGCCGGCGCAGTCGCCGTCCGGCTCGGCGAGCTCGGCGTGCCGGTCTTCCTCTACGGCGAGCTGGCGAGCGAGCCGGGGCGCCGGGAGCGCGCCTACTTCCGCCGCGGCGGCCACGTCGAGCTGACGCGGCGGATGCGCGAGGGTGAGCTGGTCCCCGACGCGGGGCCGGGCGTCGCGCACCCGAGCGCCGGCGGGGTCCTCGTCACCGCCCGCCCCCCGCTCGGGGCCTTCAACCTCGAGCTCGCGCCGGGGGCGACGCTCGCGGAGGGCAAGGCGATCGCCGCCCGCCTGCGCGAGGACGGCGGCGGCCCGGTCGGGGTCCGGGCGATCGCGATCGAGCTCGCCCCCGGCCGGATCCAGGTCTCGACGAACGTCCAGGACCCGGTTGCCGTGCCCCTCGCCGAGGTCGTCGCCGCGACCAACCGGCTCGGCGAGCCGCTCGGCACCCGTCCGGCCGTGGCCGAGATCGTCGGCCTCGTCCCGGCCGCCGCGCTCGCCGGCTGGCCGGAGGACCTGCCGATCATCGGCGACGGCGCCGCCCGGACGATCGAGGCGCGCCTGGCGGCGACGGCGGCCTAGAATCGGGCCGATGCCGGGCAACCAGAAACCGCGTCGCCGCAAGCATCGCGGCACCCAGACCGGGAGCGTCAGCAGGCGGCCGGCGCGCCGCCCCCGCAGCCGCCAGGAGGCGATGGCGCAGGCGCGCTCGCGAAGCCGCGGCGGCGCCGCGCGCAAGCAGCGGGTCGATCGTCGCGACGTCCCGCCGAGCTGGCGCGGCGCCGGGATCCGCGGCCTCCTGTTCGCGGCGCTCCTGCTTCCGGTGTCGCTGCTCTTCGGCCAGCCGCTCGCCGGCGCGATCGTCCTTACCGTCGTCGCGGCGATCTTCTACGTGCCGCTCGGCTACTACACCGAGACGTTCTTCTACAACCGCCGCCAGGCGCGGTTGCGGAAGGAGCGCGAGGCGAAGCAGGCCGAGAAGGCGGGCTGAGCCCCGTGGACGTCCGCAGCTTCACGGTCGGGCCGTTCGCGGAGAACACCTACGTCATCCGTCGCGACGGGGCCGAGACGGCGATCGTCTTCGACCCCGGCGACGAGGCGCCGCGACTGCTCGACGCGATCGAGGCGCTCGGCGTCGAGATCGAGGCGATCCTGCTCACCCACACCCACGTCGATCACGTCGGCGCCGTCGCGCCGGTCGCGGCGGCGTCGGGCGCGACCGTCTACTGCCCCGAGCTCGAGACGCCGATGCTCGCGGACATCATGAAGTGGACGCCGATCCCCGGCATCGGCCCCTACGAGGGCTACGACGCCGACGAGACGCTCGCCGGCGGCGAGCGTCTCGCGCTCGCCGGGTTCGAGATCGACGTCATCTCCACGCCCGGCCACAGCATCGGCCACCTCACCTACTCGATCCCCGGGGAGCGGGCGCTGTTCAGCGGCGACGTCCTCTTCCAGGGCTCGGTCGGCCGCGTCGACCTCCCCGGCGGCGACTGGCCGACGCTCGCCCGCAGCCTGCGGACGCTCGTCGACGCCCACCCGCCCGAGACCGTCGTCCACCCCGGCCACATGGGGATCACCACGCTCGAGCGCGAGCTCGCCTCGAACCCGTTCCTCGCCGACCTGCCGGCGGCGACGCCCTAGCACGTCGTGGCGTCGCGGCATCAGGCACCGAAGGGCACCTTCGACGTGCTCCCCGGCGACGAGGCCGCCCACGCGGCGGTGGCGGCCGCGGCCGCTGCGCGATTCGCCGCCGCCGGCTACGGGCGGATCGAGACGCCGATCTTCGAGGACACCGGCCTGTTCGCGCGCGGGGTCGGCGAGGCGACCGACATCGTCCGCAAGGAGATGTTCACCTTCGAGGACCGGGGAGGGCGCTCGGTGACGCTGCGGCCCGAGGGCACCGCGCCGGTCTGCCGCGCCTACGTCGAGCACGGGATGCACCGGCTGCCGCAGCCGGTGAAGCTCTCCTACTCGGGGCCGTTCTTCCGCTACGAGCGCCCGCAGGAGGGGCGGTTCCGGCAGTTCCACCAGATCGGGGCCGAGGCGATCGGCTCCGGCTCGCCGCTCGTCGACGCCGAGCTGATCCTGCTTCTCGCCGGGACCCTCGCCGACCTCGGGATCGACGACGTCGAGCTGCGCCTCTCGTCGCTCGGCTCGCCCGCGGCGCGGGCCCGCTACCGCGACGAGCTGCGTGAGTTCCTGCGCAGCCGCGAGGACGAGCTCGCCCCCGGAGTCCGCGACCGGATCGACGCCAACCCGATGCGCGCCTTCGACTCCGACGACGCCGCGACGCGGGCGGTGATGAAGTCGGCTCCGCGGATGCTCGACCGGCTCGACGGAGAGGACGCCAAGCACTTCGCGGCCGTCCGGGAGCTGCTCGACGACGCCGGCCTCGCCTACCGCCTCGACGGGACCCTCGTCCGCGGGCTCGACTACTACAACCGGACCGTCTTCGAGTTCACCTGCGACCGGCTCGGGGCGCAGTCGGGCGTCGGCGGCGGCGGCCGCTACGACGGCCTCGTCGAGCTGCTCGGCGGCCCGCCGACGCCGGCGATCGGCTGGGCGGCCGGGGTCGAGCGGATCCTGCTGGCGATGGGGGCGACGCCGGAGCCGGAGCCGATCGCGGTGTTCGTCGTCGCCGCCGAGGATCGCGAGCGCGCGTTCGCCCTCGTCCGCCGGCTCCGCGAGGCCGGGATCGCGGCCGACCTCGACCTCGCCGGGCGCAGCTTCAAGGGGCAGATGAAGCAGGCCGACCGATCGCGCGCCCGCCACGCGCTGATCCTCGAGCCCGGCGGCACCGCCATGCTCCGCGACATGACCAGCGGCGAGCAGCGTGAGGTCGATCCGGCGGAGCTCGTCTCCGAGCTCGGCGGCCGCTGAGGGGCTGCAACACTGCGCCGTCGTGAGCGCGCCCGCCGACATCCCGGACCTCCCCGCCCAGCGCGGCAACGAGTTCCGCGACCTGTGGGCGGGCGCCGTCGGGGCCGGCCGGGTCGGCACCGAGGTCAGGCTCGCCGGCTGGGTCAACCGTCGCCGCGACCATGGCGGCCTCGTCTTCATCGATCTCCGCGATCGCACCGGCGTGGTCCAGCTCGTCTTCGATCCCGACGACTCCGGCGCCGCCTTCGCGCTCGGCCACGAGTTGCGCTCCGAGGACGTGATCAGCGTCCGCGGCACCGTCGTCGAGCGCTCCGCCGACACCGTCAACCCCGAGATCGCGACGGGCGCCTGGGAGGTCCGGGTGGCCGCCGCCGCGCGCCTCGCCGCCGCCGCGACGCCGCCGTTTCAGATCGAGGGGCGCGGGCGCAACGAGACCGGGGAGGAGGCCCGGCTGCGCTACCGCTATCTCGACCTCCGTCGCGAGCCGATGCGGGAGGCGATCGAGCTGCGGGCGCGGATCGTGCGGGCGATGCGCGAGCAGCTCGACGGGGAGGGGTTCATCGAGATCGAGACCCCGGTGCTGACCCGCTCGACCCCGGAGGGCGCCCGCGACTTCCTCGTCCCGAGCCGGCTGCAGCAGGGCTCCTTCTACGCGTTGCCGCAGTCGCCACAGCTCTTCAAGCAGCTGCTGATGGTCGCCGGCTTCGAGCGCTACTACCAGATCGCCCGCTGCTTCCGCGACGAGGACCTGCGCGCCGACCGGCAGCCCGACTTCACCCAGCTCGACCTCGAGATGTCGTTCGTCGACGAGGAGGACGTGATCGAGGCGAACGAGCGGCTGCTCCGCCACGTGCTCGCGGTCGCCGGCATCGAGGTCGAGCTGCCGATCCCGCGGATCGCCCACGCCGACGCCCTCGCCCGCTACGGGACCGACCGCCCCGACGTACGCTTCGGCATGGAGCTCCGCGACCTCGGCGGGGCGCTGGCCGAGACCGGGTTCCGCGTCTTCCGCGCCGCGATCGACGGCGACGGCGTCGTCAAGGGGATCAACGCGGGCCGGCGCGAGCTGCCGCGCTCCGAGCTCGACGGGCTGATCGCCGAAGCCCAGGAGCTCGGTGCCAAGGGCCTCGTCTGGGCCTTCCGCGAGGGCGACGGGTGGCGCTCGCCGACCGCGAAGTTCCTCAGCGACGTCGAGCTCGCCGGGGTCAACGCCGAGCTCGGGGCGGAGGAGGGAGACCTGCTGCTGATCGTCGCCGACTCGGCCGCGGTCGCCAACCGGGTGCTCGGGACGCTGCGGACGCGGCTCGCCGGGCGCTGGGGCGAGATCCCTCCCGGCTCCCACGGGTTCTGCTGGATCGTCGACTGGCCGCTGCTCGAGTGGGACGAGGCGGAGGGCGGATGGGCGCCGCTTCACCATCCGTTCACCGCGTTCGCCGGCGAGCTCGACGAGGGCGATCCCGCTGCCGCCCGCGCCCGCGCCTACGACATCGTCTGGAACGGCAGCGAGATCGGCGGTGGCTCGATCCGGATCGGCGACCCCGAGGCGCAGGAGCGGGTGCTGGCGCTGCTCGGCATCGACGCCGCCGAGGCCGAGGCCCGCTTCGGGTTCCTGCTCGAGGCGCTCCGCTACGGGGCGCCGCCGCACGGCGGCATCGCCTACGGGCTCGACCGGATCTGCGCTCTGGCGTCCGGTTCGGACTCGATCCGCGACGTGATCGCCTTCCCGAAGACCGCGTCGGGCGGTGATCCGCTGACCGGCGCCCCGGCGCCGGTCGACGAGCGCCAGCTCCGCGAGCTCGGGATCTCGGCTCGCGCCGCGAAGCCGCGATGAGCGGCGACCGGGCCGAGCAGGCGGCGCGTGCGATCGCCGCGATCAACGCGCGCGATCCGGAGCTGATCGCCGCCGCCTTCGACCCGCTCGCCGAGGTGCGCACCGGCCGCGGCGTCCACCGCGGGATCGAGGCGGTGCTGGCGTGGGCCGCCAAGGCGTACGAGCACCTCGAGCGCCGCTACGCGATCGTCGCGACGCACACCCGCGGCGAGGAGGTGCTGGCGCTCGGCGCCGTCGAGTACATCTGGCGCGAGGAGGGCGAGGTGGGGGACAGCTCCCCGATCGCGCTGCGGCTCTCCTTCGCCGGCGACCGCGTCCGCCGCCTCGTCGTCGAGGACGATTCCGGGGCGGCGCTCGACGCCTTCGAATCCGACGCCCCTGGGTGATCACCCTCGGGAGATGGGAGGCCCCCCGGGGACGTGGGTCATCTGACCCGCGCCAGTCGTGGTTGAGATGACCCAGGTCGGCGGAGCCGGCGTCCGGGGTGCTCAAGGTTTTCCGCCCTGCCGCCGAACTGCCTTGGTAGCTTGCAGATGGGCCCGAACTCGTTCGACAGCCGCTCCAATTGTGAACCAACACGATTGGCTCGGGAGCCCTCGTCCGGCGCGTCCCAGGACGCGACGGCAGGTTCCCCCCTGTATCCCAGGGTTCAGAAGCCGGGCGGCACCGGCGGGTTGGAGCCCACCTTCTTCATCTGGCGCCCGCCCTTCATCGGGCGCCGGTACATCCGGGGCGTCCGATGAGGAAGGCCCTGAACGAGAACCCGATGGTCCAGGCCGCGGTCCTCGGCGTCTGCGCCATCGCCTTCGCGGTCATCCTCTTCACCTCGGTCCTGAAAAAGGACGAGGAGCCCGCACCCGCCGCGACCACGACCGCCGCGACCACCTCCGATCCGGCACCGTCCACCGAAGCCCCGGGCACGACTTCCGCACCGGCGCCGGCCGCCGGCGCCGGTGCCGAGCTCCCCGATCCGGCCGCGGGCGTGCCGGAGGCCGGCGGCAGCCCGGCCGACGGCCTGCTGCCGTCGAAGGGGCTCCCCGAGGACCTCCTCGTCGCCTTCGCGAAGAACAAGACGATCGCCCTTCTGGTCGTCGATCCGAAGGGAATCGCCGACGCGCACGTCAAGCGCCTCACCGCGGCCCTCCGGGCCCGCGACGACGTCGAGGTTTTCGTCGCCGACGTCGCCGACGTCGCCCGGTACGCGCGGATCACCCAGGGCGTCTCGGTCAGCCGCACGCCGGCGCTGGTCGTCATCCGCCCGCGCAAGCTGACCGGATCCGTGCCCGTGGCCACGGTCGCCTACGGCTTCCGGGGCCCGGGCAGCATCGACCAGGCGGTCGGCGACGCCGTCTACAAGGGCAAGCAGGTCCCGAGCTACCCGTAGGCGCCCGGCGCGGGGCCCCGGCGGCCCGCCCCCGGCCCGGCCAGGCCCGGTGGCCCGACCCCGACCCGGCCCGCGCCCGGCACCGGTCCCCGCTCGCGGATCGACGGCCTCCCCGGTCCCGGCGGGCCCGCGCGGGGCTCCGGTCCGTGGGTGTGGCCCGCTCTACCCTTCCGGCATGGATTCAGCCGCCTTCGAGGCCTACCTCGGCGACGACTCGCGGCTCGGCGACCCGCTGCCCGGCGCGGCGCGGGGGGTCGCCGGCGGCGCCGCCTGCGGCGACCGGATCGCGATCTCGCTGCGCCTCGACGGCGGGCGGGCGGTCGACAGCCGCTGCGAGGCGAGCGGCTGCGCGGCGGCGCGCGCCGCCGCGGCAGCAACGGCGGAGCTGATCGACGGCGCGACCCTGCACGAGGCCGGGCTCCTCGACGCCACCCGGATCGCCGCCGAGCTCGGCGGGCTGAGCGCGGTCGGGACGCACGCCGCCGACCTCGCCTCGGAGGCGGCCCACCGGGCGCTCGGCGCCGCGGTGGCGGGCGGTGCGGATCCGCTCCTCGGGCCGCCCGGCGCCGGTGGCGAGCGTGTCCTCGTCGCCGTCAGCGGCGGCGTCGACAGCGCCGTCGCGGCGCTCCTCGAGCGCCGGGCCGGCGCCGACGTCATCGCCGTCACCCTCGAGCTCTGGTCCGACCCCGCCGGCGACGGCGAGCGGAGCTGCTGCTCGGCCGAGGCCGTGCGCGGCGCCCGTGCGGTCGCCCACGGGATGGGGATCCCGCACCTGACGGTCGACCTCCGTGACGCGTTCCGGGCCGGGGTCGTCGACCCGTTCCTCGCCGGCCACGCGGCGGGTGAGACGCCGAACCCCTGCGTGCGCTGCAATGGCCGGGTGCGGATCGCGCCGATGGTCGCGATCGCCGGACGGCTCGGAGCCCGCGGCCTCGCCACCGGCCACTACGCGCGCCTCCGCGACGACGGGGCCGGCGTCCTGCTGACCGCGGCCGCCGACCGCGGCAAGGACCAGGCCTACATGCTCGCCGGTCTCGACCCGCGGACCCTGGCGCGCCTCCGCTTCCCGCTCGGCGAGCTGACCAAGCCCGAGGTCCGGGAGATCGCCGCCGACGCCGGGCTCGCGGTCGCGGAGAAGGCGGAGAGCCAGGACCTGTGCTTTCTCGCCGGAGTCGGCAAGGCGGGCTTCCTCGCCCGTCACGGCGGCCTCGCCGACCGGGTGGGAGAGATCGTCGACTCGGCGGGAACGGTGCTCGGCGCCCACCGCGGCCATCACCGCTTCACGGTCGGCCAGCGCCGCGGGATCGGGATCGCCTCGCCGGAGCCGCTCTACGTCCTCGCCACCGACGCCGAGGCCAATCGGGTCGTCGTCGGCGGCCCCCGGGAGCTCGCGACCAGGCGGGTGCGGATCCGCGATGCGACGCTGCACCGGCCCGGATCGCGGGTCGGCTCGGTCAAGCTCCGCTACCGGTCCCGCCCGCTTCCCTGCCGGATCGGGACACCGTCCCCGGACCGGCTGCGCCCGGGCCGCCACGGCCGGCTCGAGCTCGAGCTCGCCGAACCCGCCCGCGCCGCCGCGCCGGGGCAGGCCGCGATCCTCTTCGACGGCGACCTGATCGTCGGCCACGGCACGATCGCCTGACGGCTCGCTCCCCGCCGAAGAACGGCGATCGACCCGCCATATCCGCGGCCAGGTCGACATCCTTCGCCGTGCTCCTGGCCCCTCGGCGCCGCGGGCGCCTAGATACCCTCCGGCACCGATGGATTCGGAGCAGATCCGCGAGACGTACCTGTCGTTCTTCGAGGAGCGCGAGCACCTCCGCGTCCCGTCGGCGTCGCTGATCCCGGCCGCCGACGATCCGAGCGTGCTGCTGACGACGGCGGGGATGCAGCCGTTTCAGCCCTACTTCCTCGGGCGCGAGCAGCCGCCGGCGCCGCGGCTCACCTCCTGCCAGCGCTGCTTCCGCACCCCCGACATCGAGTCGGTCGGGAGCACCGCCCGCCACCTGACCTGCTTCGAGATGCTCGGCAACTTCGCCTTCGGCGACTACTTCAAGCGCGAGGCGATCGACTTCGCCTGGGAGCTGTCGCTGGACGGCTTCGGATTCGATCCCGAGCGGCTCTGGGTGACGGTCTTCGGCGGCGACGAGGAGCTCGGGCTCGGCCCCGACACCGAGGCGATCGAGCTCTGGAGGGAGCGCGGCGTGCCCGCCGAGCGGATCGTCGAGCTGCCCCGCTCGGAGAACTTCTGGCAGGCGGGGGAGAGCGGCCCCTGCGGGCCCTGCTCGGAGCTCTACATCGACCGCGGGCCCGGTCACGGCGGTCCCGACGAGCGGCCCGGCGACGACGGCGATCGCTTCCTCGAGTACTGGAACCTCGTCTTCACGGCCTACGACCTGCGCGACGGCGCGCTCAGCGAGCTGCCGGCGAAGAACATCGACACCGGGCTCGGGCTCGAGCGGATGGCGGCGATCAAGCAGGGCGTCGACTCCGTCTTCGACACCGACCTGCTGAGGCCGCTGGTCGACCTCGCGACGGAGCTCTCCGGGCGCCCCTACGGCGCCGGCGACGCCGCGGCGACGCGGGCGATGCGGATCATCGCCGACCACGTGCGCGGCTCGGTCCAGCTCATCGCCGACGGCGTCGTCCCCTCGAACGAGCGCCGCGGCTACGTGCTGCGGCGGATCATGCGCCGCTCGATCCACCAGGGACGCGTGCTCGGGCTCGAGCCGCCCTACCTCGGCCGCTTCGCCGAGCGGGCGATCGACCTGCTCGCGCCGGTCAACCCGGCGCTGGCCACGGAGCGCGACGCGATCATGCGCTGGACCGGCTCGGAGGAGGAGAGCTTCGGCCGGACCCTCGATCGCGGCAGCCAGCTCCTCGAGCGCCTGATCGACGAGGCGCTCGCGGCCGGCACCTCGTGGGTCGCCGCCGAGTCCGCGTTCGAGCTCCACGACACCTACGGCTTCCCCTATGACCTGACCCGCGAGCTCGTCGCCGAGCGCGGCCTCAGCGTCGACGACGAGGGCTTCGAGGAGCTGATGGAGCAGCAGCGCGAGCGCGCCCGCAGCCGCGCCGGCTTCGCCGGCGCCGGAGGCGGCGAGCACGACCGCGTGATCGGCTTCGTAGCCTCGGCGCCCGAGAGCCGCTTCGTCGGCTACGAGGAGCTGCGGGCGCAGACCGGCGTCGCGGCGGTGGCGGCCGCCGGCGGCGACGTCCTCGTCAAGCTCGAGGAGAGCCCGTTCTATCCCGAGGGCGGCGGCCAGGTCGCCGACGCCGGCACGCTGCGCTGGGAGGGTGGCGAGGCCGAGGTCCTCGACGTCTACCGGGTCGGCTCCGACCAGGCGTTGAAGGTGAGAGGCGACGCCCCCGAGCGCGGAGCCCGCGTCGAGGCCGAGGTCGCCCGTCCCGACCGTCACGCGACGATGCGCAACCACACCGCGACCCACCTCCTGCACGCGGCGCTTCGCGAGCGGCTCGGCCGACACGTCCGCCAGGCGGGCTCGGCGGTGCGGCCCGACAAGCTCCGCTTCGACTTCACCCACGGCGGCAGGCTGGAGGACGGGGACATCGAGGCGATCGCCGAGCGGGTCAACGGCTGGATCAAGGACAGCGTGCCGGTCCGGGCGATCGAGATGGACCGCGGCGAGGCGGAGCGGCTCGGCGCGATGGCGCTGTTCGGCGAGAAGTACGGCGAGTGGGTCCGCGTGGTCGAGGTCGAGGGGGTCTCGCGCGAGCTCTGTGGCGGCACCCACGTCGCCAACACCGCCGAGGTCGGGATCTTCGAGATCCTCTCCGAGGGCTCGAGCGCGTCGAACGTGCGCCGGATCGAAGCCGTCACCGGCCCGGCCGCGATCGACCTCTTCCGCGGGCGCAGCGCCGAGTTGGCGCGGACGGCCGCGGCACTCGGCGACCGCGACCCGGCCGCCGCCGCGGCCCGCCTCGCCGAGCGCCTGCGCGAGCTCGAGTCGGCGGCCGCCAGGCGCGGGGCCGAGGTCGCCACCGACCGGGCCGCCGAGCTGGCCGCGGCGGCCGAGCCGGCGGACGGGATCGGGGTCGTCGTCGGCGAGCTCGGCGAGCTCGCCGACGCGAAGGCGCTGCTGGCGGCCGCCCACGACGTCAGGTCCCGGGTCGGCGATGCCGCCGTCGTGCTCGGCGCGACGAGCGGCGAGAAGGTGGCGCTCGCGGCGGTCTTCAGCCCCGCCGCGGTCGAGCGCGGGATCTCCGCCGCCGACGTCATCCGCGAGGCGGCTGCGATAGTCGGCGGCGGAGGGGGCGGCAGGCCGGAGGTCGCCCAGGCGGGGGGTCGGGACGTCGAGAAGGTCGGTGAAGCCCTGAACGCGGCCCGGGAAGCGGTCATCGGCGGGCTCGGCGGCGAGCGCTAGCCGATGCGGGTCCTCGCGATCGATCACGGCGCCGCCCGCTGTGGCTGCGCGCTCTCGGACCCGAGCGGCACGATCGTGCGCCCGATCGGCCCGATCGAGCCCTGCGCGGCGAGCGCGGTGCCGGCGATCGTCGCCGAGCACCGGGTCGAGATGGTGGTCGTCGGGCTGCCGGTCTCGCTCGACGGCAGGGAGGGGGCGCAGGCCGCCGCGGCCCGCGGGTTCGCGGCCGACCTGGCGACGAGGGTCGACGTCCCGGTCCGGACCTACGACGAGCGGCTGACGACGAAGCTGGCCGCGGCCTCGCGGCGCGGGGGCTCGCGCGCGGCGGAGGACTCGCTGGCGGCGGCGCACCTGCTCGAGTCGTTCCTGCGGGCGAGCGAGCGCGAGGGACGGCGATGAGCGGCGAGCGCGAGCCGCTGCCGCCGGCCGATCCGTTCCTCTCCGACGATCCGGAGGCGCTCGAGCGCGAGCGGCGCCGGCAGCAGCGAGAGGCCAAGCGCAGGGAGCGCGCCGGCCGCAAGTCGCTCGGCAGGCGCGTCAGCGGCGCCCTCGACAGCGCCGCCGGCAAGGGCCGCGAGGCGATCGAGCAGACGCGCGAGCGGGCGCGGGGGCGGGAGGTCCCGGCCGACGCCCCCGAGCCCCCCGCGTTCCGGCGCCCGCGGGCGCGCCCCCCCGCCGATCCGGACGGCCTCGCGCCGCCGCCCGCGCCGTCTCCGGCCGGTCCCGATCGCATCCCGGCGCCGGATCCTGCGGGTCCCGCGGCCGCGGATCGCGCGGGCCCGGCGCCCGCCCCCGGGGATCCCGCCCCGGCGGACCGCGACCGGGCCGCGGGCGATCTCCCCGAGCCGGCGCGCTACAGCGCCGAGGAGCTGATGCCGCGGCGGCGGACGCGGAGCATGCCGGCGGGCGGGCCCGGCCGGCAGCCGCCTTCGCCTCCTCCGACCGGCGAGCACGACCCCCTCCGCGACGCGGAGACCGTCCCCCCGCCGCCGGTCCCGCCGGCGCGGCGCGAGATCGCGACCGGGGACTACCCGCCGCTGCCGCCCCCCGCCGAGCCTCCGAGCGAGGGGCGCCGCGCTGTCTGGGCCCGCCGGCTCGCGGTCCTCGCGTTCGTGCTCGCCCTCGCGGCCGGCGCCTGGGCCCTGCTCTCCTCCGGCGGCGGATCGGAGCCGGCGCCGCGGGGCCCGGCGACGCTGAAGACCGAGGACGTGACGATTCCCGAGGGCTACACGCGCGCGCAGATCGCGGCCGTGGCGAAGGACGTCGGACTTCGCGGCGATTACGAGAAGGCGACGGCGGAGGCGCCGGGGGGCTTCGACATCGCGAAGACCGGGGCGCCGAAGGACGCTTCGCTCGAGGGCTTCCTGTTCCCGGCGACCTACGAGCTCGAGAAGGGGGCGAAGGTGGAGGACCTCGTCGACGACCAGCTAGCCGCCTTCGACGACAGCATCGATCAGGTGGACACGAAGGCGGCGGCGAAGAAGAACCTGACGATCTACGACGTCGTCATCATCGCCTCGATGATCGAGCGGGAGGTGATGGTGCCGAAGGAGCGGCCGCTCGTCGCGGCGGTCATCTACAACCGCCTCGCGCAGGGGATCCCGCTCGGGATCGACGCGACCCTGCGCTACGAGCTCGACAACTTCGACGAGCCGCTGACCGAGTCCGATCTCGCCACCGAGAGCCCGTACAACACGCGGCTGGTCACCGGCCTGCCGCCGACCCCGATCGCCAACCCCGGCCTCGACTCGCTGAAGGCGGCGGCGGACCCCGCCGGGGTCGACTACCTCTACTACGTCGTCAAGCCCGGGACCTGCGGCGAGCATTACTTCACCGCCGACTACGACGACTTCCTCGCCGCCTCCGAGCGCTACGACTCCGCCCGCGAGGCCGAGGGCGGCTCGCCGACCGATTGCTGATGGAGCGGGTCGCGGGGCGGCGGCGATGAGGCGGCTCGCCGTCGTCGGCCACCCGGTCGCCCACTCCCGCTCCCCGGCGATGCACAACGCCGCGTTCGCGGCGCTCGGGCTCGCCGGCGAGTGGAGCTACGAGGCGATCGACCTGGCGCCGGAGCGGTTCGCGGCCGGCATCGCCGGGCTGCGCGAGCGCGGCTTCGCGGGCGTCAACGTCACGGTGCCGCACAAGCGCGCCGCCTGCGAGCTCGCCGACGCGCGCTCCGACGCCGTCGCCGCGATCGGGGCCGCGAACACGCTCAGCTTCACCGCGGCCGGCATCCGCGCCGACAACACCGACGCCGGCGGGCTGCTCGCGGCGCTGCCGGCGGGGTTCGACCCCCGCGGCGCCGCGTCGCTGGTGCTCGGCGCCGGCGGCTCCGCCCGCGCCGCGGCCTGGGCGCTCGCCGGGGCGGGGGCGGAGGTCACGATCGCCAATCGCACCGCGTCGCGGGCCGCCGCGCTCGCCGCCGAGCTCGGCGCGACCGCCGTCCCGCTGCCGGCCCCCGGCGCCGGCTTCGACCTGGGCGGCTTCGACCTGCTCGTCAACGCCACCTCGGTCGGGCTTGCAACCCCGGGTGCGCCGCCGCCGGCGCCGGGCGCGGACCTAAAGGCGCTCCGCCTCGAGGCCGATCAACTGGTCAGCCCCCTCGTGGTGGTGGACCTCGTATACGGGTCCGAGCCGACCGAGCTGGCCGCGACGTCCATAAGCGGCGGGGCGACCCTGATCGACGGGCTCGAGGTCCTGGTGCGCCAGGGCGCCGACTCGTTCCGGATCTGGGTCGGGCGAGAGCCGCCGATCGAAGTGATGCGAAGCGCGATCCGAGACAGCAGATGAGCGAGCCGGGCGACCGCTACGGGCACCTGCGTCCGGTCCCCTCGACGCCTCCGGCGCCCGCGGTCAGCGGCAGCGAGGCGCTCGAGCCGGAACCGGCCACGGGCGGCACCCCCGGCCTGACGCCGCCGCGGACCCGCACCCACAGCGGCCGCTTCATCACCGACGTCGCCGTCGAGCTCGGGTATCTGACCCGCGAGCGGGTCGATCAGGCGATCGACGAGGCGCGCGTCGCCGGGCGCTCGCCGGAGGCGCTGATGGTCGACCAGGGCGTCCTCAGCGCCGACCAGCTCTCGCGCGCGGTCGCCGAGCGCTACGGCCTCGACCACGTCGATCTCAACGTCTTCCATGTCGACATGGGCGCCGCCAACCTCGTCTCGGTGCAGACCGCGCGCCGGTTCCACGCCGTCCCGGTCAGCTACGTCGACTCGGAGACGCTGCTGGTCGCGATGGCCGACCCGGCCAACGTCCTCGCCGTCGATGACATGAAGATGATGACCGGCCTCAACTGCCGGGTCGCGGTCGCCGCCGAGGTCGACATCGAGGGGCTGATCAGCCGCCTCAACTCGCTCGAGTCGGCGGTCTCGGAGGCGATCTCCGAGGACGAGGAGGAGGCGGCGATCGGGGGCGCCGACGTCACCGAGCTCCGTGAGTCGGCCGACGACGCGCCGGTGATCAAGCTCGTCTACTCGATCCTCGGCCAGGCGGTGAACGAGGGCGCCTCCGACGTCCACTTCGAGATCGAGGAGAAGGACATGCGGGTCCGCTTCCGCGTCGACGGCGTCCTCACCGAGGCCGCGCGGGTGCCGCGGCGGATGGTCGCCGGCGTGATCTCCCGCGTCAAGATCATGAGCGAGCTCGACATCGCCGAGAAGCGGATCCCCCAGGACGGCCGGGTCGCGGTCAACGTCAACGACCGCCGGATCGACCTCCGCGTCGTCACCGTGCCGACCGAGCGCGGCGAGGGGGCGACGATCCGCATCCTCGACAAGACCGAAGCGCTGCGGACGCTCGACGAGCTCGGCTTCAGCGGCGACGCGCGAAGGCGCTTCACCGAGGCCTACACCCAGCCCTACGGCGCCGTCCTCGTCACCGGGCCGACCGGCTCGGGCAAGTCGACGACGCTCTACTCGGCGCTGGCCGAGCTCAACGACGTCGACAAGAACATCATCACGATCGAGGACCCGGTCGAGTACCAGCTCCCCGGCATCAACCAGATGGGCGTCAACCGCAAGGCGGGCCTCGACTTCGCCACCGGCCTGCGCTCGATCCTCCGCGCCGACCCGGACGTGATCATGGTCGGCGAGGTCCGCGACCCGGAGACGGCGCGGATCGCGATCGAGGCGGCGCTGACGGGCCACATGGTGCTGACGACCCTGCACACCAACGACGCCCCGAGCGCGGTCACCCGGCTCGCGAAGATGGGGATCGAGTCCTTTCTGACCGCCTCGGCGGTCGATTGCGTCGTCGCCCAGCGACTCGCCCGCACGCTCTGCACCGACTGCAAGCGCCGGACCGTGCTCGAGCAGGCGGTCCTCGAGGAGGCGGGCTTCCGGGTCGGCACCGACATCGAGGCCTGGGACCCGGTCGGCTGCGCCCGCTGCGGCGGCACCGGCTACCGTGGCCGCGCCGGCCTCTTCTCGGTGATGCGGATGTCGGAGCAGCTCAAGGACCTGACCGTCGCCGGCGCGCCCCAGGCAGAGCTCACCCGGCTCGCCCGCGAGGAGGGAATGCAGACGCTGCGCGAGGACGGCCTCGCCAAGGTCAAGGAGGGCGTCACGAGCATCGCCGAGGTCGCCCGCGTCGCCGTATAGTCGGACTCCGTTTGGAGTCGAGCTCGATGCCGATCGACAGGCGGCGCGACGTCACCGGCGCCCCGCAGGGCGAAGCCCGAGGTGGCGCCGGGATCCACGCGCCGCGGTTCGCCGGTGAACCGGCGGGAGCGGACGCGTAGCGGAGCATTCCGCCGGAGGCATCTGCATGCGGATCACCTACCTCGGGCATTCCTCGGTGATCATCGAGCTCGCCGGGCTCAAGGTGCTGACCGATCCGCTCCTGCGGCGACGGGTGCTGCATCTGCGCCGGGTCGCGCCGGACGCGACCCCCGAGCAGCTCGCCGACACCGATCTGATCCTCGTCTCCCATGCCCACCACGACCACCTCGACACGCGGTCGCTGAAGCTGGTCGGCGGGACGCCGCGGCTGCTCTGCCCGGCGCCCGCCCGGCGCGCGGCGGCGGCGGCGGGGCTGCGGCCGGAGGTGATGGCGGCCGGCGGCCACGCTCGCGTCGGCGAGGCCGAGGTCGAGGCCGTCCGCGCCGACCACGACGGTCGCCGCTATCCGCACCACCGGCGCTCCGAGGCGCTCGGCTTCGTCGTGCGCGGCGCCGGCGGCTCCGTCTACTTCGCCGGCGACACCGGCTGGTTCGAGGGGATCGGCGACGTCGGCGCGGTGGACGTCGCGCTGCTGCCGGTCGCCGGCTGGGGCCCGCACCTCGGCCCCGGCCACCTCAACCCCGAGGAGGCGGCGAGCGCTGCGGCGCTGATCTCCCCGCGGGTCGCGATCCCGATCCACTGGGGCACCTATGAGCGGATCGCGATGACGGTTGTCGGGCACCGCGCGGACCCGGCCAGGCGGTTTTGCGATCAGCTCGCCGAGCTCGCCCCCGGCGTCGCCGCGGAGCTGCTCGAGCCCGGGGCATCGCTCGACGTCGCGCCGTCGGCGTAGGCGTCCTGCCCGAGGCCCGCGAGCCAGCCGCGGAAGATCCTGTGCACGGCCTCGGCGCCGACGACCTCCTCGCCGGGCCACTCGAGGTCGGCCGGCGCGAGCACGAACGGGAAGGACTGCGGGCCGCCCATGCCGCCGTGGGAGCCGACCAGCTCCTCGAACGCGGCGACCTCGGTCGGCTCGTGCCAGACGGTGCTGTTGACGACGATGTCGGGGCAGTGCGGGAAGCGGTGGGTGCGGAGCACGTGCCGGGCGGCGTTCGGCCCGAAGGGGGCGAGCGGGTCGGCCCCGAGCACCTCGCCCCTCTCGAGCCGGTTGACGCCGCCGGCGCCGATCGCGAGCGCGCCGTTGCGCTCGGAGTCGACGAGGAGGAAGCCGACTCCGTCGTGGGCGCGGAGCTCCTCGATCAGCGTCGGGTGGAGCGCCTCGATCCGCTCCAGCGTCATCCGCCCGGGCTCGCGCGGGAAGCTGATCAGCCCGAGACAGCCCGACGCCATCACCGCGACCTCGGGCAGATCCTCGCCCGGCGTCCGCCCGGCGCCGCCGTCCCGGGCCGGGTGGGCGAGGTCGAGCTTCTCGGCGGTCGCCCCGAGCGCGCGGGTGACCGGGGTCTGATCGCGGTCGAGCTCGGTCATGCTCGCGCCCATGTAGGCGCTCGCCTCGGCGCCGTCGCCGCTCGACGCGTAGGTGCTGGCCGAGTCGCAGGCCTTGTCGACCAGCTCCTGGAGGCTGTAGCCGTAGCGCTGCAGGAACGTCGCCCCCTGCGATTGGCCGTGGTCGGCGAGGACGACGAGCCGGTACGGGCGCGGGGCTTCCGCCGCGGCCTTCGAGATCCGGGCGATCTGGCGATCGACCTTGCGCAGCACCGCGAGCGTGTCGGGGCGCTCGATGCCGGAGTGGTGGGCGACCTCGTCGTAGGCGAGGAAGGTCGTGTAGACGACCGGGCGGCCGGCGAGCAGGTCGCCGACGACGGCGGCGACCTGGAGGTCGAGCTGGATCACCGTCGCCCAGGCACGGACCAGCGCGTAGCGGCGGTCGCGATCGATCCGCGGCCGCTCGTCGCGTCGCCGCTGCGAGATCGCTGCCCAGCGCTCGCGGAAGAACTCGGCGACGACCGCGTTCAGCGTCTTCAGGGTCGCGTAGGGGCGGGCGAAGTAGGCGGCGTAGTCGCGGCCGATCGGGCGCCGCCGGGTCAGCACGGTGCTCATCGTCAGCATCGAGTGGGCGGCGTCGCCGGAGAGGATGTTGGCGCGGCTCGCGCCGTCGGCGTGCAGCAGCCCGCGGCCGTCGGAGTGCCGGCGCTCGATCTCGACAGCGTCCTTGGGGTGGTTGGTGACGATCGGCGCTCCCCGCTCCTTCTCCCACCAGCGGAAGGCGGGCATGTCGTCGTTGTCGCCGTGCAGCAGCCCGGCCTGGCAGGCGCCGGTCTGCGACGACCAGTCGGTCTCCCAGCGGTGCAGCCGATGCGAGCCGCGCTCGATCCAGGCGGCGAGCGTGGGCGCGTTCTCGGCCGCGATCGCCCGCTCCAGGACCTCGTGCGCGAGGCCGTCGATCTCGAGGAAGAGGACGCCGGGGACGTTGGTCCGGTTGACGGTCTCCCGCCCCCGCGACTGGACCCGGACGACGTTGCGGTACCAGCTCTCGTCGTCGTCGATCGCCAGCAGCGCCGAGGTCGCCGAGGTCGAGAGCGTGAGGGCGAGCGTGACCACGATCGCCTCGGCGAGCCCCCTGATCTCGGCGCCGGGCACGAGGTCGATCGCGAAGGCGACGAGGATCGCGTTGACGACGACCGCGGCGAGCCCGAGCGTGAGCACGCTCAGGGGGAGCGTCAGCCGCGCCAGGGTGGGGAAGACGAGCGCGTTGAGGACGCCGATCAGAAGCGAGGCGCCGATCGCGGCGCCGGCGCCGTCGAGGGTGAAGCGGTCGAGCAGCGAAGCGAGGACGAGCAGGACGACGGCGTCGACCGCGACCACGACGATCAGGCGCCGGAACGCCAGAAGCGGGTCCGAGAAGGCGTCCGATGCGTGCTTAGGATCCATCCGGATGGCCAATGATTCCCGATCTCTCGGCGGGGAGGATCAGCCGGCCGGTCCCGACGCCGCCATCGTTGCCGTCCAGCAGCACGAGCCGACCCTGCGCGGGATCATCCGCGTCGTCGCGACCGTCGTCGCCAGCGCCGTCGCCCTCTACCTCGTCTACCTGCTGCGAACGCCGATCGCCTGGCTCTGCATCGCCACCTTCATCGCCGTCGCGGTGGCGGCCCCGGTGGGGATGCTGGAGCGGCGGATGCCGCGGGGGCTCGCGATCGCGCTCGTCTACCTGATCCTGATCCTGATTCCGATCGGCATCGGGCTGATCCTCGTCCCGCCCGCGGTCACCGCCGGCAGCGACCTCGTCAACGACCTGCCCGGATACGTCAGCGACCTCAACGAGACGGTCCAGGAGAACGAGACGCTGCGGGGGCTGAACGAGGACTACGACCTCGTCGGCAAGCTCGAGGACGTCGCCAACGACGCCGCCGGATCGCTCGACGACGTCGCGGCGACGCTGGCGGACATCGGCGCCGGGTTGATCGGCTCGCTGTTCGCGCTGTTCACGATCATCGTGATGAGCATCTTCATGGTCTCGCGCGGGCACCAGTGGATCCGGGCGATCCTGGCGACCCGCCGGCCGCACGAGGCGGAGGCGATCGACGGGGCGCTCGGGCGGATGGCGATCGCGGTCTCGAGCTACGTCGGCGGCGCGCTCGCCCAGGCGGTCATCGCCGCGGTCGTCGCCTTCATCGTGCTCACCATCCTCGGCGTGCCGGCGCCGCTCGCGCTCGCGGTGATAATCGGCATCCTCGATCTGATCCCGCTGGTCGGGGCGACGCTCGGCGCCTTCCTCGTCGCGCTCGTCACCCTCTTCAACGACTTCCCGACCGACACGATCGTCTGGGTCGTCTTCGCGATCGCCTACCAGCAGTTCGAGAACTACGTCGTCCAGCCGCGGATCCAGAGCCGGGCGGTCAAGCTCGACCCGTTCGTGATCGTGGTCGCGGCGATCTTCGGCGGGACGCTGCTCGGCATCGTCGGCGCCCTGCTCGCGATCCCGGTCGCCGCTGCCGGCCAGATCGGGGTCCGCGAGTTCATGCTCTACCGCCGCGCCGGGTCCGGCCGGGCGGGCGGCGATCGCGCCGGGGGCCTTTCGTCCGAGGGCGCGGGCGGCGGCCGCGCGGAGGGCCCGGCCGCGACGTAGGCGGGTCCCGGGCCCCGGCGCGATCGGCCCTGCGCCGGGCGCTCGCCGCTCAAGCGAACCGGGCCCCGTGACGACATAGAGCGGGATGAGTGACTTCGACTTCGCCGAGGTGCTCACGCGGATGGTCGACATGAACGCCTCCGACGTGCACCTGACTGCGGGCTTCCATCCCGCGGTCCGCGTCCGCGGCCAGATCGCCGCGCTCGATGACCTGCCCGTCCTCACCCCGCAGGAGACCCGCGAGATCGTCTACTCGATCCTCAACGACGACCAGCGCAAGCGCTTCGAGAACCACCTCCAGCTCGACTTCGCCTACGCGATCCCCAGCGTCGCCCGCTTCCGCGTCAACTGCTACTTCCAGCGGGGCGCGGTCAGCGCCGCCTTCCGCCACATCCCCCAGCAGATCAAGACGCTGCCCGAGCTCGGCCTGCCGGCCGTGCTCGAGGACTTCACCCGCAAGCCGCGCGGCTTCGTCCTCGTCACCGGCCCGACCGGCTCCGGCAAGACGACGTCGCTGGCGGCGATGCTCGACCTGATCAACCGCGAGCGCGAGGAGCACATCCTCACGATCGAGGACCCGATCGAGTTCCTGCACCCGCACCGCAGGTGCATCATCAACCAGCGCGAGATCGGCAGCGACGCCGAGGATTTCTCGCTGGCGCTGAAGGCGGCGCTGCGGCAGGACCCCGACGTGATCCTGGTCGGCGAGATGCGCGACACCGAGACGATCGCGACGGCGCTGACCGCGGCCGAGACCGGCCACCTCGTGTTCGCGACCCTGCACACCCAGTCGACCTCGCAGACCGTCGACCGGATCATCGACGTCTTCCCGGCCGAGCAGCAGCACCAGGTGCGGATGCAGCTGTCGATCGCGCTGCAGGGGATCGTCACCCAGCAGCTCCTGCCGACCGCCGACGGCTCCGGCCGGATCTGCGCCTGCGAGGTGCTGGTCCCGACCCCGGCGGTGCGGAACCTGATCCGCGAGGGCAAGACGCACCAGATCTACTCGGCGATCCAGACCTCGGGCGCGACCGGGATGCAGACGATGGACGCCCACCTCGCCCAGCTCGTCCGCCAGGGGCAGATCACCGGCCAGCTCGCGATGCAGCGGGCGGCGGTCCCGGAGGAGCTCCGCCGCCTGCTCGGCGGGGCCGTCGCCGGCAACGGGGGCCCGCAGTACGAGGGCGCCGCCGCCTCGCTCGGGGCGACGGCATGACGGGGCCGGGGAGGAGGCCGCGGCGGTGAGCACCTACGCGTTCCGGGCGATCGACGTCGCCGGCACCCCCTCGCGGGGCGAGCTCGAGGCCGAGTCGAAGTCCCAGGTCACCGACCAGCTTCGCCAGCGCGGCCTGATCGTCCTCGACGTCTCCGAGAAGCGCGAGGCGATGCGGCTCGACGGCTTCCTCGATCGCTTCCAGAAGACCAGCATGCGTGACCTCGCCGTGTTCTCGCGGCAGTTCGCAACGCTGATCGGCTCCGGGATGCCGATGCTGCGCTCCCTCTACACGCTCGAGGACCAGACCGAGGACGACAAGATCACGGCGGCGATCGTCGACCTCCACAAGGACGTCGAGGCGGGCAGCTCCGTCGCCGACGCGATGGAGCGCAACCCGATGATCTTCGACCCCCTCTACCGCTCGATGGTCCGGGCTGGGGAAGGGTCGGGCCGGCTCGAGCAGGCGCTCGACATGGTCGCCGTCCAGCTCGAGAAGCTCGACGCCCTGAGGCGCCAGGTGCGGTCGGCGATGATGTACCCGATGCTCGTCTTCACGTTCGCGATCATCGTGATGGCGATCGTCGTCGCGTTCATCGTCCCGGTCTTCACGGGGATCTTCGAGGACCTCGCCAGGGACTCGGGCGGCAGCGCCGACCTGCCGCTGATGACCCAGATCACGGTCGCCGTCTCCGACGCGCTGACCGGGGCCTGGTTCATCATTCTGCCGGTCATCGGCGGGCTGATCTTCGCCTTCGTGCAGTGGAAGAAGACCGAGCGCGGACGGCGGCAGTGGGACGCGATGAAGCTACGGCTGCCGGCGAAGATCGGCGACGTCGTCCAGAAGGTCGCGATCGCGCGCTGGTCGCGGGTGTTCGCGGGCACCGTCTCCGCCGGCGTCCCGATCCTCCAGGCGATCAAGATCGCCGGCGAGACCTCCGGCAACGCGATCGTCGCCGACGCGATGGAGGACGTCTACAACTCGGTCCGCCAGGGCGGCACCATCGCCGCCCCCCTCGGTCGCTCGGCCGTCTTCCCGACGATGGTCACCCACATGGTCTCGGTCGGAGAGGAGACCGGCCAGCTCGAGCAGATGCTCGACAAGATCGCCGACTTCTACGAGGCCGAGGTCGACGCCAAGATCAAGGCCCTCACCTCCCTGATCGAGCCCCTGATGATCATCTTCGTCGGCGTCGTCGTCGGCTTCATCGTGATCTCGATGTACCTGCCGATCTTCAGCCTCTACGACAAGATCAGGTAGCGGGCTGCGTGCGGACCTCACCCGTCGTCTCGGGCTCCCATTGGCGACGGGCGGTGCGGATCGGATAGCCTGCCGCCTTCGGCTGCCCATGCCTGAACGACCGTGAGGAGCGAGATGCGCATGGAGGCAGGGATCATGATCGTCATCGGCCTGCTGGCCTTCGGTGGCATCGCCGCCGCCGGTTGCGGCGGCGATGACTCAACGAGCCACACGACGTTGTCGGCCGAGGACACCGATGCCACGACGACCACCGAGGGCGCCGACACCACGGTGACGTCGACCGAGGGCGATGCCGGCGAGGGCGCCTCGCCGGAGGCGGTCTACGAGGCGTGCACCGGTGCGATCTCCGGTACGCCCGCGGAGGCGGCGGGCGAGGCGGCGTGCGGGCAGGCCCGCGACGCGTTCCAGAAGTGCATCGACACGGCGGCGACGCTCGACGGGGACGCCAAGGATCAGGCCCTGCAGGCCTGCCACGACGCCGCCGATCAGGCGATCGCGCAGCTCAGCGGGCAGTAGCCGGGATCGGATGCGGCGCGGGGAGCTCGGCTCGCCGGCCCGAGGCGGCGTGGCCGGGCCCGCGGATGGCGCCGGGCGGCCACCTCGCCTTCTACCTGCGTCGTAGCCGCCGTAGCGACGGGAGGACCCGCCCCCGGCCTTCTCGCCCGGCCCATCGGCCCCGGCGGGGAGACGATCCTCCCCGCCTAGAATCGGTCCGTTGGCTGCGTGGGGGAAACCGGCTTTGGCGTCGCTCCTCGGGGCCGCGATCCTGTTGGCCTGCGCCGGCTCGGCGGTCGGCATGCCGGGCGCGGGGACGACGCTCGAGCCGGAGGGCGTGCGCCGGTACTGGACGCCGCGGCGGATGGCGGCCGCCGAGCCGGTGGAGGCGCCCGTCGCGACCGGGGCGCCGGCGCCGCGCCCGGCGGCGCGCCGCGGCCCGCGGCCGGGCGGCGTGCCCGGGTTCCTGCCGCCGACCCCGCCACGGGGACGCGCGGCGGGGTCGAGGCGCGGCACCGGCGAGGTTCCTGCCCAGCGGCGGTTTCCGCAGCGGGCGAACGGCAAGCTGTTCTTCACCCGCGGGAAGCGGCGCTACGTGTGCTCGGCGGTGGTCGTCCAGTCGCCGTCGGACGACGTCGTCCTCACCGCCGGCCACTGCGTCCGTTACCGGGGACGCTGGAGCCGGCGGGTCCTGTTCGTGCCCGCCTACCGGCGAGGGGCTCGCCCGTTCGGCCTCTTTCGCGGCGCCGCGGCGGCCGTCCCGCGACCGTGGCTCGCGCAGAACCCCAACTACGACTACGGCGCGATCAGGTTGCGCCGCGGGTCACGGGGGCGCCGCGTCGGCGCCGTCACCGGCGAGGTCGGCGTGAGCTGGAACTACCCGCGCGACCAGCTCTACCGGATCATCGGCTATCCGGTCAACTACGGCGGCGGCGAGCGGATGTGGGGCTGCTCGTCGCGGTTCCGGCGTCGGGACGGGAGGCGCTTCGCCGGTCCGGCCTCGCTCGGCGTCGCCTGCAGGATGCGGAAGGGCTCGAGCGGCGGCGGCTGGACCTACGACCGCGCTCCCGGCAACGGCCCCTTCGTCGCGTCGGTGACGAGCCACTATCACCCGCGCGATCCCGGGCTCCTGTTCGGGCCCTACTTCGACCGCCGGGTCCCGGAGCTGATCCGCTACGCGAGCCGGCGCTGAGCCGCCGCTCGCTCAGCCGCGTGGCGTCGCGCGGCGGAGGGATCGCGACCGGACGCCGCCGAGGACGGCGCCGCCGAGGGCGCCGCAGGTCTCCCCGAACGCCCCGCCCGACCCGAATCCGGGCGTGAACAGCTCCGAGTCGAGCAGGCAGAGCCGGCCGGCGGGCGCCGAGCGCGCGACGACGGCGAGCGCGGCATCGAGGTCGGCGCTCGACGCGAAGCCGAGCAGGAACGTGCCGGCGTCGGCGACGCCGTCCTCGCAGGCGATGTAGGAGACGCGGGCGGCCCTTCGCGCCGCAAGGCGGGCGGCGGGCGCGGCGATCGCAGGGACCGCGTCGTCCTCGATCACGGTCGAGCCGCCGAACAGGCCGCCGGGAGCCGGGCACGACTCACGGGCGACGCGCTTGGCGATCGCCTGCGCGGTCGGGTCCGCGTCGGGGCCGAGGACGACCCAGCCGAGCATGCCGGCCAGCGCCAGGACGACGAGGCCGGAGGGCGCGCGACGCGCCCACGCCGCCGACCGATGAGTTTCGCCTGCCCGCCCGGTCATTGCGGGCATGATGAGGCAGGCGGCAGGTTCCCGGGAGGAGAGATAGCGACATGAGCCAGAAGATCACACCGAACCTGTGGTTCGACACCGAGGCCGAGGAGGCGGCGAGGTTCTACGTCGACGTGTTCCCGGACGGAAAGGTGCACAGCGTCTCCCGCTACCCGGAGGGCGCGCCCGGCCCGGCCGGCGAGGTGATGACCGTCGAGTGGGAGGTGCTGGGCATGCGGTTCGTGGGGATCAACGGCGGCCCCCGGTTCGAGTTCGACGAGGCGGTCTCGTTCATGATCGGCTGCAAGGACCAGGACGAGGTCGACTACTACTGGGGACGGCTCGCCGAGGGTGGCACCGAGAGCCGCTGCGGCTGGCTCCAAGACCGCTACGGGCTCTCCTGGCAGGTCGTCCCCGAGGGGATGGACGAGATCTTCAGCGACCCCGACCCGACCAGGGCCGAGCGGGCGATGCAGGCGATGCTGAAGATGCGGAAGCTGGACATCACGGCGCTGCGGGCCGCCGCCGACGGCGAGAAGGTCGCGTAGGGCGCTCCCGCCGGCCGACAGGCGGCGCAGCGCTTCCGGCAGGCCGATGGGGCTGTCGCGATCGCAGCGGCGCCGGACGCCGCGAACGGTCCGGCGGACGCGGACGCGCGGCAGCCCGGAGCGTTCCGCCGGCGGTGAATGGGCGAAGATCAGCCGCCTGTCGGCATTCGAGCTCATCGCGATCGTCGCGGCCGGTTTCGGGGCCGGGACGATCAACGCCGTGATCGGGTCGGGGACCCTGATCACCTTCCCGGTGCTGCTCGCGTTCGGCTACCCGCCGGTGCTCGCCAACGTCAGCAACAACATCGGCCTGGTGCCGGGCGCGGTCAGCACCGCCTGGGCCTATCGCCGCGAGCTCGCGGGAGGGGCCGCGCGGCTGCGCCGCTACGCGCCGGCGACGGCGAGCGGAGCGGTGGCGGGAGCGATCCTGCTGCTCGAGCTGCCGGCGGAGTCGTTTCAGGCGATCGTGCCGGTCCTGATCGCCGCCTCGCTGGTCCTGATCGTCCTGCAGCCGCGGATCACCGCCGCGGTCCTGGCCCGAAGGCGGCGCGAGCGCCCCCACGGGGGCCCGCTGCTGGTCGCCGGGATCTTCGCCACCGGGGTCTATGGCGGCTACTTCGGGGCCGGCCAGGGGATCCTGCTCTTCGGGCTGCTCGCGAGCTCCCTCGGCGGCGAGTTGCGCGAGGTCAACGCGATCCGCGCCGTCCTCGCCGGCCTCGCCAACCTGGTCGCGGCGATCGCCTTCCTGTTCATCGCCGAGGTCGCCTGGGGGGCCGCGGCGCTGATCGCCGTCGGCGCCGCCGCCGGCGGCCTCGCCGGGGCCGGGATCGGCCGCCGCCTTCCCGATCTCTGGCTGCGCGCCGTGATCGTCACCGTCGGCCTCGCGGCGATCGCCCAGCTCGCGCTCTGAGCGGGAGCCCCGCCCTGGGACCGCCGCAGGGCGCCGGGCGCAGCGACCGGCTCAGCGGCGCCCGCCGCTGCGCGCCGCGGCGACCTCGATCCGGCCGAGGAGGGCGCCGCTGTCGGCATCGCGGATCGGCAGGGTTCCGGCCTCGCGCAGGAGCAGGTTGAAGGTCGCCGGAGCGTCCGGGACGGCGTCGGCGGCAACCCCGAACGCGGGGATCTCGACGAGCCGGGCGCGGTCGCTGGCGACGGCGAGCCCGAGCTGGTCGCCGACGCGCGCCTCGACCGACTGCGGCCGGGCGGCCGAGGCGTCGATCCGGCCCGACACGGCGGCGCCGCCCGGCGGCCGCTCCGTCGAGCTCGTCGTCGGGCTCGCCGTGGTCGTCGTCGAGGCGCGCTCGGAGCGGTCGCCCAGCAGGGTGCCGCGACGGTCGGGGGCGATCACCGCCGCCGCGACCGAGATCGCGAAGAGGGCGATAAGGACGATGATCAGCCGCCGCGCCGCCATCAGCGCGCGGCGCCATGGGGGCCAGCCCCCAGACGCGCCTGGGGGCGGCCGCTCAACGGCTGTTCGATCGATCCATCACTGACGCTAAAGGCGGCTTCCCGGACAGCCGATAGGTCGCCGGTAAAGGCAATCGAGCTGGGGCTCTGGAAGGGCTTCGGCTCCAATTCAGTTGACCCCGAGGAGGGTAACCATGCTGGAGATGTACCGCGCGCGGCGCGGGGAGGAGGCCGGTTTCACCCTGGTCGAGCTCCTCGTAGTCATGCTGATCCTGGGCATCCTGGCTGCGATCGCGATCCCCGCGTTCTTCAGTCAGCGTGACAAGGGCTACGACTCGGACGCGAAGGCGAACGTCCGGACCGTCCAGACCGCCTACGAGACCTACGCGGTCGACAACGACGGGTCCTACAACACGAGCGCGATCGCCGACCTCTCGGCGATCGAGCCGACGATCACCGATTTCGCCGCCGACATGACGATCACCGGCACGCCCACCGGTTACACGATCGTCGGCGCCTCCGACTCCGGCAACTCGTTCACGCTGGAGCGGACCGCCGCCGGCGCCCTCAATTACACCTGCGCCACCGCCGGTGACGGGGGCTGCCCGAGCACCGGCGACTGGGGCTAGTCGGGTAGGAGCGGGCGAACACGCCCAACGGACCGAGGAGGCGGGCCCCGTGCCCGCCTCCTCGCGTTCCGGACGCGTCCGCGGGGCTCAAGAACCCGGTTGCCGGAGCCGATGGTTATTGACGCGCATGAATGCTGAGCTGGCAAGCAGGAGGGCTCGCGCCGGCGCATCGTCGGAGGAGGGATTCACGCTGATCGAGGTGCTCGTCACCGCGATCGTCGTCGTCCTCGTCCTCACCGCCACCTTCGCCGGGCTCTCCGCCGCCGGCCGGGCCGGCGCCGAGCAGCGCCGCCACGCCGAGTCCTACGCGGTCGCGCAGAAGGATCAGGCGCGCCTGCGGGCGCTGCGGATCTCCGAGCTCAACGGCCTCGACGAGACCCGGATCGTGACCGTCGGCGGCACCGACTACGAGGTCCACTCGACCGGCCAGTTCGTCAACGACCTGACCGGCACCGCATCCTGCGAGGAGGGCACCAACTCCTCCGACTACATCAGCATCACCTCGGAGGTGAGCTGGCCCTCGATCGGATCGCGGCCGCCGACGGTGATCAAGAGCATCGTCGCGCCGCCGGCCGGGTCGCTGTCGGAGGACACCGGAGCGCTGGCCGTCGTCATCCGCGACGCCGCCGGGGTCGGCACCCCGAACGTCCCGGTCAGCGGAACGGGGGCGGGGTCGTTCAGCGGCTCGACCGGTCCCACGGGCTGCGTCCTCTTCACCGACCTCCCCGCCGGCAACTACACCCTGACTCCGAGCGCCGCCGCCGGGCTCGTCGACGCCGACGGCGATCCGCCGGGGCAGATCACCGTCAGCGTCGTCGGCCAGAGCACCAACACCGTCGTCCTCCGCTACGACACTCCGGGCTCGATCGACGTCCACTTCCGGACCAGGATCAACGGCAGCGTCCAGGACACGACCACCGACTCGCTGGTCGTCTTCAACACCGGGATGACGCAGGAGCGGTCGTTCGGGACGGTCGGCACGCAGGCGTCGACGATCAGCGCCGCGCCGCTGTTCCCGTTCACCTCCCCCTACGCGGTCTACGCCGGAAGCTGCGCGGCGAACAACCCGAACCCCGACGAGCTCCCCGATCCCCCGGCCGGGGAGGCGCTGGCCGCCGTCAACGTCGTCGCCAACCAGACGGCCTCGGCGACGATCCAGCTCCCGGCGCTCGACCTGACCGTGATGAGCGGCAGCTCCTCGGGCTCGCCGGGCTCGCCGGTCAGCGGCGCCACCGTCAAGGTCACCGACACCGAGTGCGACGACGCCGGCGGCAGCCCGATCGAGCGGACCTACACGACGAACTCCTCCGGCGAGCTGCCCAACCCCGGCCTGCCCTACGGGGTCTATGACATCTGCGCGTACCGCCCGAGCACGAACCGCAAGAACACCGCCGCCGACGTCGCGGTGCAGACGACCGACACCGACACGGTGCAGACGATCTACGTCGGCTGGGGCGCGTCGGGCTCGAGCAGCGGGAGCTGTCCGTGACCGGGGCGCGGCCGCTCGCCGACGAGCGCGGGATCACGATCGTCGAGCTGCTCGTCTCGATGCTGATCGGGCTCACGGTCCTCGGCGGCATCGTCACGCTCGTGACCGTCACCGCGCGCAGCAGCGGCCGCGTCTCCGAGCGGGTCGCGGCCGACCAGATCGCGCGGCCGATGATGACGCGGATCATGAACGAGCTCCACTCGACCTGCGTCTCGCCCGGGCTCGCGCCGATCCTCGCCGGCAGCGACGGGAGCTCGGTCTCGTTCATCCACGGCACCGGCTCGGCGGTCGCCGTGACGCCGGCGAAGCGGACGGTCGAGCTCAACGGCGACGTCCTCACCGACTCGACCTACGAGCGGACCGGGGGCACGGCGCCGAACTGGACCTTCGCGACGAGCCCGTCCCAGACCTACAAGCTGCTCGAGAACGTCGGCACGATCGACTCGACGCCGGTCTTCCGCTACTACGCCTACGAGAACGGCGTCATCGCCACCGACCCGCTGCCGACCCCGCTCAGCGACGACGATGCCGCGCGCACGGTCGAGGTCGCGGTCGCGATCTCGGTGTCGCCGAGCAAGAGCGGGACCTCGGGGGAGGAGGGCGCGCCGGTCCAGCTCAGCGACTCGGCGTTCGTGCGCTTCTCGCCGAGCAACGAGGACACCGAGGAGGCGGGGCTGCCGTGCAGCTGAGCGGGCCGATCATCGCGGCCGCCCGCCGCCGCCTCGGCGCCGAGGACGGGTTCACGATGGCGACGGCGATGCTGGCGACGCTGGTCGTGACGCTCGCGCTTGCGGCGACGGTGAGCGCCGTCAACGGCGACATCAACCTGACCGGGCGCGACCTCGACCAGAAGCGCGCCTACGAGGCGGCCCAGGCCGGCCTCGCCGACTACTCCTTCCACCTCAACAAGGACAACGGCTACTGGGCCAAGTGCACGAACGTGCCGACCCCGAACGCGGTCAACAACGTCGGCTCGACGACCCGGCGCCGCAACGTCCCCGGCAACACCGGCGCCACCTACGCGCTCGAGCTGATCCCGGCGACGGGGCACAGCATCTGCAACCCGAGCGATCCGGTCAACAGCATGATCGAGCAGTCGGGCGGCACCAGCAACGGCACCTTCAGGGTCCGCTCGACCGGGTACTCCGGCGATACCCGGCAGAGCATCGTCGCCTCGTTCAAGCGGGCGTCGTTCCTCGACTACGTCTACTTCACCCAGTTCGAGACCTCCGACCCGGTCACCTACGGCTCCTCCTGGGCGATCAGCCAGGCCTACCAGCAGTGCGTGATGACCTACCGCGACGGGCGCCGGAACAGCACCCTGCCCTGCGTCGAGATCGTCTTCGCCAACGGCGAGTACATCAACGGGCCGCTGCACACCAACGACGAGCTCAACATCTGCGGCTCGCCGACCTTCGGCCGCACCCCCTCGGACCTGATCGAGGTGAGCTCGCCGCCGGCCGGTTACCGCGGCTCGGGCGGCTGCGGCTCGCCCAACCCGAACTTCCGCGGCACCTACCTGACGAACGCGCCGGTGCTGACCCCGCCGAGCACCAACGACAGCCTCAAGACCGTGCAGGGCGCCGCCCTCTACAGCGGCCAGACTCGGATCAGGCTCAGCGGCACCGACATGACCGTGACGACGAGCTCGGGGTCGACGAGCACGATCCCGGTCCCGAGCAGCGGCGTGATCTACGTCGCCAACAGCACCAGCTCGGCCTGCAACAACGCCTACTCGCCGTTCGTCCGCAACACGACGATGTACCCGTCGAGCTCTGCCTGCGGGAACGTCTACATCTCGGGCAGCTACTCGGGCCAGCTCACGATCGCCGCCGAGAACGACATCGTCGTCGAGAACGACCTCTGCCGCGGCAGCTGCTCGTCGGGCCCGAGCGGTGACGGCCTCCTCGGCCTGATCGCCAACAACTTCATCCGCGTCTTCCACCCGGTCACGCCGACCTGGCAGAGCACGTCGGCCGGCAGCTGCAACGGCGTCGGCAACCTCTGGTCCGGATCGACCCCCTACGGCGGCGGCTCCCAGAGCAACCTGCGGATCGATGCCGCGATGCTGGCGATCCAGCACTCGTTCATCGTCGACCACTACAACTGCGGCAGCCCGCTCGGGACGCTGACGGTGAACGGCGCGATCTCGCAGAAGTTCCGCGGGCCGGTCGGGACGGTCAGCGGCGGCACGCCGGTCTCCGGCTACAGCAAGAACTACGTCTACGACGACCGCCTCCGCTACCTGGCGCCGCCGCACTTCCTCGACCCGGTCGAGTCGGCGTGGCACATGCAGCGGCAGACGATCGATCCCTGACCAGCCGCCGCCGCGGCCAATAGCTTCCCCGACCCGTGCCGATCGTCGCCTTGGCCATCGCCCTGCTCGGGCTCGCGCTCGGCAGCTTCGCCGGGGTCGTCGCCCACCGCGTCGTCCGCGGCGAGTCGCCGCTCGGCGGCCGCTCGCGCTGCGACTCCTGCGGCGCCGAGATCGCCGCCCGCGACAACGTCCCGCTCGCGTCCTGGCTGCTTCTGCGCGGCCACTGCCGGAGCTGCGGCGCCGCGATCCCGCTCCGCTACCCGCTCGTCGAGGCGGGGCTGGCAGCCGGCTTCGCCGCCGCGTATCTCGCGTTCGGGGACGGCGGGGCCGCCGAGGTGGCGCTCGCCTGCGCCTTCCTGTTCGTGCTCGCGATCGTCACCCTGACCGACCTCGAGCGCCGGATCATCCCCAACGTCGTCGTCGGCCCCGCTGCCGTGGCCGCGGTCGCGCTGACCGCGCTCGCCGACCCCGGGGAGCTGCCGGCGAGGCTGCTCGCGGCGGCGATCGCCGGCGGCGCCCTGCTGGCCGTCTCACTCGCCTACCCCCGCGGGATGGGGATGGGAGACGCCAAGCTCGCGTTCGTGATGGGCCTGTTCCTCGGCCGCGCCGTCGCCCCGGCGCTCCTCGTCGGCTTCGCCGCCGGCGCGCTCTGGGGCCTGATGCTGATCACGAGGCACGGCGCCGGGGCGCGCAAGCGGGCGGTCCCGTTCGGCCCGTTCCTCGCGCTCGGCGGGGTCGTCGGCCTGTTCGCCGGCGATCGGCTCGTCGACTGGTACCTGGACTCGTTCTTCGGCGGCTGAACGAGGCCTGCCGGAAGCGGGCTCCGATTCAAGCACCGGCCGCGGCGCGCCGATGAGGTCGTCGTATGGGTTTGTCGCTGGGAGCGCGCAAGGCGAAGACGATCGTCGGGCTCGACATCGAGGCCGCGACCGTCGCCGCGACCGAGGTCGTCACCAACGGCGACGTCCGGCTCGGGCGCTCCGGGATCGCGCAGCTCGGAAGCGGCGTCACCCGCGAGGGCGAGATCAGCGATCCCGAGGCGCTGTCGGCGACGATCAAGGAGCTCTTCACCGAGCAGAAGCTGTCGCGGAACGTCCGCGTTGGAATCGCCAACCAGCGGGTCATCGTCCGCACCCTGCGAATGCCGAGGATCGAGGACGAGAGCGAGCTCGACTCGGCGATCCGCTTTCAGGCGCAGGAGGAGCTCGCGATGCCGCTCGAGCAGTCGGTGCTCGACTGGCAGGCGCTGCGACCCGACCCCGAGCTCCAGGCGGCCGGCAAGCGCGACGTCGTCGTCGTCGCGGCGCGGCGGGAGATGGTCACGAGCCTGGTCCGGGTCGTCCGCGAGGCCGGGCTGCGCCCGGTCGGCATCGACGTCTCCGCCTTCGGCCTGATCCGCGCGATGGCCACGGACCCGGGAGCGCCGCCGCCCGCCGGCGCCTCACCGGATGCCGACCCGGCGGCGGTGCCGTCGCCGGCTCCCGCCCAGCTGTTCTGCTGCCTCGGCGACATCACCAACCTCGCGGTCGCCCGCGAGGGCGACTGCCTGTTCACGCGCGTCTCCCCGTTCGGCATCGAGGGCATCGCCCAGCGCCTCGCCGAGCGCCGGGAGCTGACTCTCGAGCACTCGCGGCAGTGGCTCGCGCACGTCGGCGTCGAGGACCCGGTCGAGTCCGTGGACGGCGATCCCGAGATCGTCGCAGCGGCCCGCGAGGTCCTCGAGGAAGGGGTCGCGAAGCTCGCCGACGAGATGCGGCTCTCGCTCGACTACTACGGCACCCAGGAGAACGCGCAGGCGATCGAGGAGATCGTCGTCTGCGGGGCGGGCTCGGTGATCCCCGGGATCGGCGCCGAGCTCGAGCGGCACCTCGGTCACCGTGTCCGGATCGGCCGCCCGCCGGCCCTCGCCGGCCTCGAGGGCGACGCCGCCGCCCGGCTCACCGTCCCCTACGGGCTGGCGCTGGAGGCATAGCGCGTGCGTCCGGTCAACCTGATCCCCGAGGACGAGCGCCGCGGCGCGTCCGCCCCCGGTCGCGTCGGGCTCTTGTCGTACTTCCTCGTCGGCGGGCTCGCGCTGGTCCTCGCCGGCGTCTGCGCCGTCGTCCTGCTCGGCAACTCGGTCGACGACAAGCAGGCCGAGCTCGACGCGCTCGAGGCGGAGGCGGTCGAGACCGAGGCCCGGGCCGAGAGCCTCGCCCCCTACGTCGCCTTCCAGCAGATGCGCCAGTCCCGGTCGGCCACGATCGACTCGCTGGCCAAGAGCCGCTTCGACTGGGAGCGCGTGATCAGCGAGCTCGCCCGGGTGATCCCGGGCGGCATCTCGCTCTCGAACCTGACCGGCACCGTCTCCCCCGAGGTCCAGATCGAGGACGGAGCCGCGATCCCGCTGCGAACCGAGGTTCCCGGCCCGGCGCTCGAGCTCGTGGGCTGCGCGCGCTCGCAGCCCGGCGTCGCCAGCCTCGTCGCCGCCCTGCACGACATCGACGGGGTGACCCGGGTCACGGCCGCGAACGGGATCAAGCCGACGGTCACCGACTCCGACCAGGCCGCCAGCGACGACACCGAGGCCGGCACCGACGGCAGCTGCCAGCGCTCGCAGCCGGCCTTCCAGGTCGTCGTCGCGTTCGACGCGGTGCCGACGGCCGGAGCCGACCTGCCGCCCGCCGCGGTCACGCCCGGCACGGGTTCGACCGTGATCGGCGAGCAGCAGGCGGTCGAGGAGGCCGACGCGAGGGTGAGCGAGGCGACCGATCTGGTGCCGGGAGGCTGACGTGAAGAAGAGCGACCGGATGATCCTGCTCGCGATCCCGATGATCGCCCTCGTCGTCGGCTTCTACCTGCTCGTCGTCTCGCCGAAGCAGAAGGAGATCGGGGACCTCGACGATCAGATCGCCGATGTGCAGACGCGAATCGACTCGGCCGAGGGCGAGGCGCAGGCGGCTGAGGCCGCGCGCGAGTCGTTCGCGCGCAACTACGCCGCGATCGTCTCGATGGGAAGCGCCGTCCCCGAGGACAGCGACCAGGCGACGCTGCTCTACGACTTCACGAAGGTCGGCGAGAAGTCGAACGTGAGATTCCGCTCGTTCGAGCTGACCGAGGACGTGCCGGGCGCGGACGGGGCCGCGCCGGCGCCGGCGGAGCCGGCGACCCCCGACTCCTCCGAGGAGGACGGCTCCTCCGGGGACGGCTCCTCCGGGGAGGGTTCCGCGGAGGGCTCGACCGTGACGGTGACCGCCCCGGCTACCGAGGCCGCCTCCGCCGCGCTTCCGATCGGGGCCAGGGTCGGATCGGCCGGCCTGCCGGTGATGCCGTACAAGCTCCGCTTCAGCGGCAGCTTCTTCGACATGGCCGACTTCTTCGGGAACCTCGACGACACCGTCGACGTCGTCGATCGCGGCGGCGATCCCGAGGTCCGGGGGCGGCTGATGACGCTGAACGGCTTCGCGATGGTCGGCGACCCGATCCGCGGCTTCCCGCTCGTCCAGGCGAGCATGTCGCTGAACACCTACGTCGTCCCCTCCGAGCAGGGCATCGCCGCCGGCGCCACCCCGGCCGGCCCCTCCCCGGTCGCCGGGTCGCCCACCTCGGTCGCCGCGCCCGACTCGAGCGCGTCCGTCCCCGGAACCGCGGCGGTGACGCCATGAACCGCGTTTCGACGTTCGCGAGCGACCTCGTCCAGGACCTCCGGGAGCGCAACCTGCTGATCCCCGTGATCGCGCTGCTCGCAGCGATCGTCGCCGTCCCGGTGCTGCTCGGGGGCGGTGGCGGCGAGGGTGACGCGGACGTCGCGCCGCCGGCCTCCCAGCCGGCGCCGCTCGCGGGCGCCGCGGAGGTCGACCCGGTCGTGCTCGCCGAGGTCCCGGGAATCCGCGACTACCGCGAGCGGCTGACCGGGAAGAAGCGCAACCCGTTCATCCAGATCAGCGAGGCGAGCTCCGAGGCCGCGGGCGCCGAGGGCGGCGGCTCCGGCGGCTCCAGCGGCGGCGGTGGTGGCGGCGGGTCCGCCTCGACGGCGACCGACGACGCCGCCTCGGCGCCGCCGGCGGACAGCTCCGGCTCCCCGGCGCCGCCGGAGCCGGAGCCGACCGACGAGGTTCGCACCGAGACCCGCGTGATCACCTTCACGGTCGATGTCCGGGTCAGTCACGACGGCAACAAGCGGGTCATCGAAGGGGCCGAGGCGATGACGCTTCTGCCGGGCAAGCAGCGGCCGGTCGTCCAGTACCTCGGCGCCGGCGCCGACGGCGAGCGGGCCGGCTTCGTCGTCTCCCCCGAGGTCGTCTCCGCGGCCGGCGACGGCAACTGCGATCCGGGCCGCAACGACTGCCAGTTCCTGTCGATGCGGGCCGGCGACTCGCAGACCTTCCGCTACGGCGAGGACGAGCGGATCCGCCTCGACCTGCTCGCGATCAACCGGGTCGTCACCGAGAAGACCGGCTCGGCGGGCTGATCGACCGCCCACCGGGCGCAGGGCCCGGTCGCCCGCCCCCGATCGCCGCGCGCGGGCTAGCCTTCCGGCGATGACGCGATTCGACTTCGTCACCGCCGGCGAGTCCCACGGCCCGGGCCTGACGGCGATCGTCGAGGGCATGCCGGCCGGCCTCGAGCTCGACCGCGAGGCGCTCGACCGTGACCTCGCCCGGCGCCAGCTCGGCCACGGGCGCGGGGGTCGGATGAAGATCGAGCGCGACGCCGCCGAGGTCCGCTCCGGCGTCCGCCACGGCCGCACCCTCGGCAGCCCGATCGCGCTGCTGGTCGCCAACCGCGACTACGAGAACTGGGTCGAGCGGATGGGGCCGTGGGAGAGCGGGGAGGGGGTGGAGCAGGTGCACCTGCCGCGGCCCGGCCACGCGGACCTGCCGGGCCTGCTCAAGTACGGCTTCGAGGACGTCCGCGACGTCCTCGAGCGGGCCAGCGCCCGCGAGACGGCGGCCCGGGTGGCGGCGGGGGCGCTCGCGCGCCAGTTCCTCGCCGCGCTCGGGGTCACGATCCGAAGCCACGTGACCCGGATCGCCGGGGTCGCGGCGCCGGCGCCGCACACGCTCGCGCCCGCCGCCTTCGACGGGGTCGACGAGGACCCAGTCCGCTGCCTCGACCCCGAGGCCTCGAAGGCGATGGTCGCCGAGATCGACCGGCTGCGGAAGGAGAACGAGAGCCTCGGCGGCAGCTTCGAGGTCCGTGCCTGGGGGCTCGTCCCGGGGCTCGGCTCGCACGTCTCCTGGTCGGAGCGGCTCGACGGCCGGATCGCCCAGGCGATGGTCTCGATCCAGTCGGTCAAGGGGGTCAGCATCGGACCCGCCTGGGAGGTCGCCGCGAGCCCCGGCTCGGAGGCCCACGACGAGATCCTCTACGAGCCCGGGCGCGGCTACCACCGGGAGACCAACCGCGCCGGCGGGCTCGAGGGCGGGATGACCAACGGCGAGACGCTGATCGTGCAGGTGGCGATCAAGCCGATCTCGACCCTGACCAGGCCGCTGCGCTCGGTCGACGTCCACACCAAGGAGCCGCGGGCGGCGCACAAGGAGCGCACCGATTCGACCGTGGTGCCGGCCGCCGGGGTCGTCGGCGAGGCGATGCTGGCGCTGACCTTGGCCCGCGCCTACCGCGAGAAGTTCGGCGGCGACCACATCGATGACGTCAGGGCCGCGGTCGAGGCCTACCGGCGCCGGGTCGGTGACTGACCGCGCGCCCGCGGCGGGGCACCCCGCGACCGCCCGGCGCCGGGGGAGGATCGGGCGCCGATAGGCTGGGCGCGTGCCCGCCCCGGCGTCCGCCTCGATCGTCTTCATCGGCTTCATGGGCGCCGGCAAGTCGACCGCCGCCCGCGGTGCCGCGCGCGCGCTCGGCGTCGAGCCGATCGACACCGACGACCTGATCGCGGCCGAGGTCGGCCCGATCGGGGCGTTCTTCGACGAGCACGGGGAGGCGGCGTTCCGCGAGGTGGAGGAGCGCGTCGCCCTCGCCGCGCTGGGGCGCGGCGGGGTCGTCGCGCTGGGCGGTGGGGCCGTCGGGAGCGAGCGGATCCGGAGGGCGCTAGGCGAGCACGCGACCGCCTGGTGCCGGGTCGGGGAGGAGGACGCCTGGGAGCGCTGCCGCGATGGCGACCGGCCGCTGGCCCGCGATCGCGCCGGCTTCCGCCGCCGCTTCGCGGAGCGCCTGCCGCTGTACGAGGAGTGCGGACGGATCGTCCTGCCGACCGGCGGCGAGGCGATCGGGGCCGCGGCGGCGCCGTGGCTCGACGCGCTGCGCTCGGCGCCCGCGATGCGGATGGCCTGGTACCGGGGCGAGTCCGGTGGCGGCCCGGCAATCGTCGGCGCGGGGGTGACGCGGATCCTCGACTCGCGCCCCGACCTGCGTCCGGGAGCTCGCCTGTTCGGGCTCGCCGACCGCGACGCGCTCGCCGCGACCGGCGGGTTGATGCCGGCGGTGGAGGGGGAGGGGCCGATCGAGCTCGCCGGAGGCGAGGCGGCGAAGACGGTCGGCGCCGCCGAGGCGGCCCTGCGCGAGCTTGCCCGCGCCGGCGTCCGCCGCGAGGACGCACTGGTCGCCTTCGGCGGCGGCGTCGCCGGCGATCTCGCCGGCTTCTGCGCTGCCGTCTACCAGCGCGGGGTGCCGGTCGTCCAGGTCCCGACGACGCTCGTCGCCCAGGTCGACTCCGCCTACGGCGGCAAGACCGGGGTCGATCTGCCGGAGGGCAAGAACTACGTCGGCGCCTTCCACCAGCCGGCCGCCGTGCTCGCCGATCCGGCGGCGCTCGCCACGCTGCCCGAGGCCGAGCTCGCGGCCGGGTTCGCCGAGGTCGTGAAGACGGCGCTGATCGCCGGCGGTCCGCTCTGGGAGCGCGTGCGGGCGGTGGCGGCGACCGACGCCGTCGCCGTCGCCCCGCTCGTCTTCGACTGCGCCCGGGTCAAGCTCGACGTCGTCGCCGCCGACGAGCGCGACTCGGGCCGGCGAGCCGTGCTCAACCTCGGCCACACGGTCGGGCACGCGATCGAGGCAGCCACCGGCTACGAGCGCTACCGGCACGGGGAGGCGGTCGCGATCGGCCTCCTCGCCGCGCTCCGGCTCTCGGGGGCCGACGAGCTCGCCGCCGAGGTCGGCGAGCTGCTGCGGCGGGCCGGGCTGCCGGTCAGGCTCGACCCGCCGGTCGACGTCGACGCCGTCCTCGCCGCGGTCGGCCGCGACAAGAAGCGGACGGCCGCTGGGGTGGGCTTCGTGCTGCTCTCCGAGCCCGGCCGGGTCTCGTTCGGCAACCGGGTCGGTGACGCTAGCCTGCGGCGCGTGGTCGAGGAGCTGAGCGCGTGAGCACCCGCAACAGGGTGGCGGTGATGCACGGCGTCAACCTCGACATGCTCGGCCATCGCGACCCCGGGATCTACGGGAGCGAGACGCTCGCGCAGCTCGAGTACCGGGTGCACGGCTTCGCCCGCCAGCTCGGGCTCGAGGCCTCCTTCTTCCAGACCAACCACGAGGGCGAGTTCTGCGAGTACCTGCACCGGGTCCCGGAGACGGCCGACGCCGTCCTCGTCAACGCCGGCGCCTGGTCCCACTACTCGTGGGCGATCCGCGACGCGCTCGAGGTCGCCGCCAAGCCCGCAGTCGAGGTCCACATCAGCGACGTGGAGGCGCGCGAGGCCTGGCGCTCGGTCTCGGTCTTCGACGGGCTCGTCGCCGCGAAGATCTCCGGCCGCGGGCTCGAGGGCTACCGCGAGGCGCTGGAGGTGCTCGTCGCGGAGCTCGACCTGTGATCGCCGCGCCCGATGGCCGCGCCGAGCGGCTCGCGGCGGCCGTCGCCGACGCCGGCCTCGAGATGGCGATCGTCGGCGACCTCGTCCGGCCCGGCGACTCGGGGCGGGATGCGATGGCCGACGTCGCCTGGCTCACCGGCTTCTTCGGCTCCAGCGGGCTCGCCGTCGTCGGCGCCGGGACCCGCGCCTTCCTGACCGACTTCCGCTACGCGACGAGGGCGGCCGACACCGTCCCGGAGTCGTTTCGGGTCGTCGACGCGACGGGCGAGATCGTCGTCGAGCTGGCGCGCCTGCTGGCCGGTCGGGTCGGGATCGACCCGGCGAAGACGAGTGTCGAGTGCCACCGAAAGCTCGCCGAGGCGGTCGGCGAAGGTGTCGAGATCGTCGCCGTCGGGGGGCTCGTCGCCGACCTGCGCCGGGTCAAGGACGAGGCCGAGATCGCGGCGATCGCCGCTGCCGCCGAGCTCGCCGACGAGGTCTACGCCGGCATCGAGGAGGGCGGCCTGGCGGGGCGGACCGAGCGCGAGGTGGCGCTGGCGGCGGAAGCCAGGATGCGCGAGCTCGGCGCCGAGGGGCCGTCGTTTCCGACGATCGTCGCCGCCGGCCCGAACGCGGCCCAGCCGCACGCCGTGCCCGGCGAGCGCGAGATCGGCGCTGGCGAGTACGTCATCGTCGACATGGGGGCGATCCTCGACGGCTACTGCTCCGATTGCACGCGGACGCTCGTCGACGGGGAGCCGGACCCGGGCCGGCGTGAGGTCTACGAGCTGGTGCTGGCCGCGCAACGGGCGGGGCTGGAGGCGATTCGCGGGGGCGTCGGCGGCCGCGTCGCGGACGCGATCGCCCGCGAGGTGATCGCCAGCGCCGGCTACGGCGAGCGTTTCGGCCACGGGCTCGGACACGGCGTCGGCATCGAGGTCCACGAGCCGCCCCGCCTGTCGAAGCGCTCCGACGACGTCCTCCGCGCCGGCGAGGTGGTCACCGTCGAGCCCGGCGTCTACGTCCCCGGCGAGTTCGGGATCAGGATCGAGGATCTCGTCGTCGTCACCGCCGACGGCCATCGCAACCTCAGCACGTACCCGAAGTAGCCTCGATTCCGCCCCCACCCTCGGAAGCTGGGGCATTCCGCGGCCGCATAGGGTGCTGAAAATGCCCCACCCCCCTCAGCTCCGGGAAGCTGGGGCATTCCGCGGCCGCATACGGTGCTGAAAATGCCCCACGTCGGAGAGGGCGGGCGGGAGGGCAAGTAGCGTCAGTAGGCTTTCTCGCCGGTGCCGGTCGCTGCCAACATCCTGCAGCCGCTCAACGACGTCGAGGAATGGGTGCTCGAGGCGCTGCATGGCGCGGGGCTGACCTGGGGGCTTGCGATCGTCGGGCTGACCCTGCTGACGCGGGTGCTGATGCTGCCGCTGGTCGTCCGCCAGTTCCGCTCGCAGCGGGAGCTGAAGCTGCACATGCCGGAGCTGAGGAGGATCCGAGAGGAGCACGGGGGCGATCGGGAGAGGCTGCAGCGGGAGATGGCCGCCTACTACCGCGAGCACGGGATCAACCCGCTCGCCTCGATCGGCCCGCTGCTCCTTCAGGTGCCGATCTTCATCTCGCTCTACATGCTGCTGCGGCACGACGCCGCCGACGGGCTCTTCGGCGGCTCCGGATTCCTCTTGATCCCCGACCTGACGGCGAAGCCGACCGGCGCCGTGCTGGTCGCGATGCTCCTGGTCTACGTCTGCTCGCAGCTCGTCTCGAGCGCGATCGCGACCCGGACGATGCAGGGCAGCCATCGGGGCATCGCGATGGGGCTGCCGCTGCTCTTCGCGACCGTGATCGCCCGCTTCCCCGCCGGGCTCGCGATCTACTCGATCACGACGAGCCTCTGGAGCCTCGGCCAGCAGATCACCTTCTGGCGCCTGGCGCCGGCGATCCCGGCGGGTGCGCCGGCACTTCTCGCCGAGGCCGAGGATGTGCTCGACGCCGGCGCGGGCTCGAAGCTCGAGGCCGCGGGCGATTTGGGGGGCGGCGGAGGCGCGGCGGCGCCGGCCCGCGCGCGGCCCGTGCACCCGCGTTCGAAGAAGAAGAAGAAGAAGGGCCGCCGCCGCCGGATCCGGCGGTCCTAGCCGCCGCGATGGCGCTCGCATCGACCTCACCGCTGCGTCGGGCGCTCGCCACCGCGCTCCCCGATCGCCCGTTCACGGTCGAGCTCTGGGACGGCAGCCGGATCGGGCCGACCGTCGCCGGCGGGCCCGCCTTCCGCGCCCGCTCGCCGCGCGCCGTCGCCCACGTCCTCGGCGCCCCCGGCCAGCTCGGCATCGGTCGCGCCTACGTGAGCGGCGAGCTCGAGGTCGACGATCTCGAGCTCGTCATCGGCCTTCTCAACGACTGGAAGCCGCCGCCGATCGCGACTGCGGACCGGTTGCGGCTGATCGCCGCTGCGCTCGCGGCGAACGGCCTCACCCCGCCGCCGCCGGCGCCGAGGGCCGAGCTGCGGCCACGGGGTACGCGTCGAACGAAGGAGCGCGACGCCCGCGCCGTCCGCCACCACTACGACCTGCCGCCGGAGTTCTTCGCGCTCTTCCTCGACGAGTCGATGACCTACAGCTGCGCGATCTTCTCGCGCGGCGCCGGTACGCTCGAGCAGGCGCAGGAGGCGAAGCTCGAGATGGTCTGCACGAAGCTGGCCCTCAGCCCCGGCGAGCGCGTCCTCGACATCGGCTGCGGCTGGGGGAGCTTCGCGGTCCACGCGGCCTCCCGCCACGGCGTCGACGTCGTCGGCATCACCCTGTCGGAGCCACAGGCCCGCGCCGCCCGCGAGCGCGCCGAGCGCGCCGGCGTCGGCGAGCGGGTCGAGATCCGCGTCATGGACTACCGCGACCTCGCCGGCGAGCGCTTCGACGCGATCGCGAGCATCGGCATGGTCGAGCACGTCGGGGGCGAGCGGATCGACCTCTACGCCGAGCGGCTCGCCGCGCTGCTGCCGGCCGGCGGGCGGCTGCTCAACCACGGCATCGCCCGGCTCCGCCACAGCGATCCCGAGGCGGGGCCGTTCTCGGAGCGCTACGTCTTCCCCGACGGGGAGCCGCTGCAGCTCTCGCGGGTGCTCCTCGCGCTCGAGCGGGCCGGGTTCGTCACCGAGCACGTCGAGGGCTTCGCCTCCGACTACGCCGAGACCCTGCGGCACTGGGCCGCGCGCCTCGACGAGAGCCTCGAGCGGGCGGTCGAGCTGGCGGGGCCGGAGCGGGTCCGCGTCTGGCGCCTCTACCTGCGCGCCGCCCGGAACGGGTTCGAGAACGGGTTCACCTCGATCTACCAGGTCAGGTCGCGCCGGGCGACGGACGGATAGCGTTGCGGCGATGAGCAGCGACCGGACCCTCGCCGGCAGGACCCTGCTGGTCAGCGGCGGCAGCCGCGGGATCGGCCTCGCGGTCGCCCTGCGGGCGGCTCGCGACGGCGCCAACGTCGCGCTGATCGCCAAGACCGACCAGCCACACCCGAAGCTCGAGGGCACTATCCACACCGCGGCGGCGGCGATCGAGGAGGCCGGCGGCGAGGCGCTGGCGATCGTCGGCGACATCCGCGAGACCGACCGCGTCGAAGCGGCGGTGGCGGCGACCGTCGAGCGCTTCGGCGGGATCGACGCCTGCGTCAACAACGCGAGCGCGATCGCGCTGCTCGGCACCGAGCAGCTCGAGATGAAGCGCTACGACCTGATGCAGGACATCAACGCCCGCGGGACCTTCCTGCTCTCGAAGCTCTGCATCCCGCACCTGAGGCGGGCCGACAACCCCCATGTCCTGACGCTCTCGCCCCCGCTCAGCCTCGAGCCGCGCTGGGCGAAGGACCACGTCGGCTACACGATCGCCAAGTACGGGATGAGCCTCTGCACGCTCGGGATGGCGGCGGAGTTCTCGGGCGACGGGATCGCTTTCAACTCGCTCTGGCCGCGGGCGATCGTCGCCACCGCGGCGGTCCAGAACCTGCTCGGCGGCGACGCCGCGATGGCGCGCTCGCGGACGCCCGAGGTGATGGCCGACGCCGCCCACGCGATCCTCACCCGGCCGAGCCACGGGTGCACCGGCAACTTCTTCCTCGCCGAGGACGTGCTGGTCGAGGAAGGGGCCACCGACCTCGGGCGCTACCTGGCCGTCCCCGGCGCCGAGCCCGCCGTCGACCTCTATGTCGACGAGGTCGATCCGCCCGGGATCGGCTGAGCGGGGCGACCCCGACCCTCGCCCGGACCGGGTGATCGCGATCGCCGCCGGCGCCTGTAGGGTGCCGCCGCGAGGATCGTCGGATGTCGAACGCGAGCAGCGACGGGGGAGGGGCGAAGCCGGAGCGCGCCGGCGCCGTGCTCGGCGTCCTGATCCTCGTCGCCGCCGTCGCCAACCTCAACCTCTCGGTCGCCAACGTCGCCCTGCCCGACATCGGCAAGGCGTTCGACGCGAGCCAGACCGAGCTCAACCTCGTCGCGGTCGGCTATTCGCTCGGCCTTGCCGCCTCGGTCCTCTACCTCGGCGCGGTCGGCGACCACTACGGGCGCAAGCTGATGGTCGTCCTCGGGATGGCGATCACGATCCCGGCGTCGCTGCTCGCCGGGCTCGCGCCCTCGGTCGAGGTCCTGTTCGGCGCCCGCGTCCTCGGCGGCCTCGCCGCCGGGATGGCCTTCCCGACGACGCTGGCGTTGATCACCGCACTCTGGTCGGGGGCCGAGCGGACGAAGGCGATCGCGCTCTGGTCGGCGATCGGCGGTGCGCTCTCGGCGCTCGGCCCGATGATCTCGGGGGCGCTGCTCCAGCACTTCGACTGGGGCTCTTCCTTCCTCGTCACGCTGCCGCTCGCCGTGATCGCGCTGCTCGCGGCGCTGCGGTTGATCCCCGCCCACGTCAACGAGACCTCCGATCCGGTCGACAACCTCGGCGGGATGCTCTCGATCCTGATGGTCGCAGCGCTCGTCCTCGGGATCAACTTCGCGGCCGTACCCGGCGAGGGGGCGCTCGTGATCGGCCTGCTCGCGGTGGCGCTGGCGGCGATCGCCGGGTTCGTGATCCGCCAGCGCCGCGCCGCCAACCCGCTCTACGACCTCCACGTCGCCGCGCGGCCCACGTTCTGGGTGGCGGCCGTCGCCGGGATCATCGTCTTCGGCTCGCTGATGGCCGCCGCATTCATCGGCCAGCAGTTCCTCCAGAACGTGCTCGAGTACTCGACCTTCGAGGCCGGCGTCTCGATCCTCCCCGCGGCGGCGCTGATGATCGTGGTCGCGCCGCGGTCGGCCGGGCTCGTCGAGGCGCGAGGCGCCCGCTTCACGCTCCTGCTCGGCTACGCCTTCATCCTCGCAGGGTTCCTGACGATGCTGCTGGTCTGGGGCGAGTCGAGCCCGTACTGGCACATCGGCCTCGCCTACGGCCTCGTCGGGATCGGGATCGGCTTCGCCGGCACCCCGGCCTCGCACTCGCTGACCGGCTCGGTGCCCGTCGACCGCGCCGGGATGGCCTCGGCGACCGCCGACCTCCAGCGCGACCTCGGCGGGGCGATCATGCAGTCGATCCTCGGCGCCGTCCTCACCGCCGGCTATGCGGCGTCCGTCTCGAGCCAGATCGCCGCCGCGCCGAACGCCGACAAGGTGACCGACGGGACCGAGGCGACCCTGCAGAAGTCGTTCTCGAGCGCCGCCAACCTCGCCGGCCAGTACCCGCAGTACAAGGACCAGATCATCGCCGGCGCCCGCGACGCGTTCCTGCAGGGCGACGATTGGGCCTACGTCGCCGGCATCGTCGCGATCCTGACCGGTGCCTTCGTCGTCTTCCGCTTCTTCCCCCGCTACGAGCGCGAGCGCGAGCTGCTCGCGGGCTACGGGTCCGAGGGGACTGCCGACCGGGCGTCGACGGCAGCTTGAGACCGGCTCGCTACGGCGCGGCTCGGCGAAGATCGTCGAGTTGGGGGCGTCATGCGCCCCCAAATCGTCCTTCTTGGCGCGCGCGGGCCGTGTGGCCCGCCGCTGCCGCCCCGGACCCCGGGCCAGGCAAGGCGCATGACGGGGTCACCGATCGCGCCGGGGCGGCGGACCGGCGCCGCCGCTAGCCTACGCCGCCGTGATCTCGACCAACCAGTTCAAGAACGGGACCCATATCGAGGTCGACGGCAGGGTCTTCCGGATCATGGAGTTCCAGCACGTGAAGCCCGGCAAGGGCGGGGCGTTCGTGCGCACGAAGCTGCGGCGGGTCGACGACGGCTCGGTGATCGACAAGACCTTCCGGGCCGGTGAGAAGTTCCGCCCGGTCCGGACCGAGACCCGCCGCATGCAGTTCCTCTACGACTCCGGCGACGCCCAGGTCTTCATGGACAGCCAGAGCTACGAGCAGCTCGAGATCCCCGCCGACCTCGATCCCGGCCCGATGCGCTGGGTCCGGCCAAACGACGAGGTCGAGATCCTGTTCGTCGACGAGCGCCCGGCCGGCGTCCAGATCCCGAGCGCTGTCGACCTCACGGTCACCGAGACCCAGCCCGGACTGAAGGGCGACACCGCCTCCGGCGGCGGCTCGAAGCCGGCGACGCTCGAGACCGGGGTGACGATCGAGGTGCCGCTCTTCATCGAGGAGGGCGAGGCGGTCCGCGTCGACACCCGATCCGGGGAGTACGTGTCGCGCTCGTAGCGGCTCGCCCGCGCCTGCCGTCGAGCCGGCCGGGCTGGGACGGCTCGATGACGAGACCCGGCGGCCCGCCGGCCTCCCGGCCCTGCTCCTCGGGCCGGCGGAGCGCCGGACCGGCCACCCGGCCCCGTAACCTCCCCGCCGTGCGCAGATCCGACCAGCGGCGCGATGCCGCCTTCGCCCTCTATCAGCGTGACGTGACCGGGCGTCCGCTCGACGACCTGCTCGCGGGCGCGAAGCCGTTCACGCGTGAGCTCGCCACCGGTGCCGACGGCGCGCTCGCGGAGGTCGACGCGGCGATCGCCGCGAACGCCCACGGCTGGTCGCTCGAGCGGATCGCGCCGCTCGAGCGCGGGATCATGCGGGTCGCCGTGTTCGAGATCCTCCACCGCGACGAGATCCCGGTCCCGGTCTCGATCGACGAGGCGGTGTCCCTGGCCCGCCGCTACTGCGGGGCTGATGCTCCCGGGTTCGTCAACGGGGTGCTCGCGGCGGTCGCCCGCGGGGTCGGCGCCGAGGAGGCGCGAGCTTGAGCTCGGGCGGGATCGAGGAGCTGCGGCGGGCGTCGGCGCGGCTCGAGGCGATCGCAGCCGAGCTCGCCGACGGCGCGACCGCCGACGCCGAGGCCGTCGAGCTCGCCCGGGAGGCGGCGCGGATCGCGGCCGAGGCCGGCAGCGCCGCGGCGGAGGCCGCCCGGGAGGCGGCCGAGAGCGCCGAGAGCCCCTGAGCGTGGGCGGGTATCCGGACGATCTCCAGCGCCTGGTCGAGGACCATCTCGGGCGGCTCACCTACTCGCGCCGGGATGCCACCGCGGGGCTGGAGGAGGCGATGCGGTACTCGCTGCTCGCCGGCGGCAAGCGGATCCGGCCGGTGCTCTGCCTCGCGACCGGGCGCGCGGTCGGGATCGACCCGCCCGAGCTCCTCGACATCTCCTCGGCGCTGGAGCTGATCCACACCTACTCGCTGATCCATGACGATCTGCCCTGCATGGACGACGACGACCTCCGCCGCGGCCGCCCGACCTCGCACGTCGCCCACGGCGAGGACGTCGCGATCCTCGCCGGCGACGCGCTGTTCGCGGAGGCGGTGCGGCTCGCCTGCGTACAGCCGGGGCGGCCCGAGCGGGTGCTCGCCGCGGTTCGCGAGATCACCGCCGCGACCGGCGTCGACGGGATGGTCGGCGGCCAGTACATCGACGTGACCGGTGAGGAACGGGATCCTGGGGCGCTGCGCCGCCTGCACTCGCTTAAGACCGGACGCCTGATCGCCGCCTGCGTCGGGGCGGCGCTGGCGATCGCCGGGCTCTCGCCCGAGCGCCAGGCGCCCTACCGGCGCTTCGCGACCGAGCTCGGCCTGTTGTTTCAGATCGTCGACGACATCCTCGACGTGACCGGAAGCGAGGAGGAGCTGGGCAAGCCGAGCGGCTCCGACGCCCGCCACGGCAAGGTGACCTACGTGAGCCTCCACGGCGTCGACCGCGCTCGCGAGCTCGCGGCGGAGTCCCACCGCGCCGCGCTCGCCGCGCTCGCCGAAGCGGCCGGGGAGACCGACACCCTGCGCCGGATCGCGGACTTCATCTTCACCCGCACGTCGTGATCGGCCGCCGGGCCGGCCTTCAGCCCGGTGGATCGAGCGCCCCCGGGAGGGGCAACCTGTGACAATCGACGTGGCCGCGGGGCAGCGCGGTCGACCCGAGGGCGTCCCGATGAGCAAGAGCAAGAGCACTCAGCCCCCGTACCTGCTCGACCGGATCCACGGTCCCGCCGACCTGCACGCGCTCGACGACGAGCAGCTCCAGCAGGTCGCACAGGAGACGCGTGAGCTGATCATCGACACGATCGGCGAGATCGGCGGCCACTTCGGCGCCAACCTCGGCACCTGCGAGCTCGCGGTGGCGCTGCACAGCCTGATGGACTCGCCCCGCGACAAGATCCTCTGGGACGTCGGCCACCAGGCCTACCCGCACAAGATCCTGACCGGGCGCCGGGAGCGCCTGGCGACGATCCGCCAGTACGGCGGCCTCGCCCCGTTCTGCTCGATCGCCGAGTCCGAGCACGACATCATGGGCGCCGGTCACGCCTCGACCTCGATCGGCTACGCGGTCGGGCTCAAGGAGGCGATGCGGCGCGGGATCGGCCCCGACGGCAGGGTCGTCGCCGTGATCGGCGACGGGGCCCTGACCGGGGGCGTCGCCTACGAGGCGCTGCATCAGGCCGGCGGCCTCGAGACGCCGATCGTGATCGTGCTCAACGACAACGGGATGTCGATCTCGCCGAACGTCGGCGCGCTGTCCCACTACTTCAACCGGTTCCGCCTCAACCCGCGGCTCTTCCATGCCCGCGAGGACGTCGAGGAGCGGCTGACGCGGCTGCCGCTCGGGCTCGGCCGCCGGATCGAGCGCCTCGGGCCGGAGATCAAGTCGGCGATCAAGGCCTACTGGGCGCCCGGGCTCCTGTTCGAGGAGCTCGGGATCGCCTACATGGGCGTCGTCGACGGCCATGACGTCGCCGATCTCCGCTGGGCCCTGCGGCGGGCCTTCGAGGCCGAGCGCCCGGTCGTCGTCCACATCCACACCGTCAAGGGGCGCGGCTTCGCGGCCGCCGAGGAGGGCGGCCTCGAGGGGATGGAGAAGTGGCACGCGGCCAAGCCCGGCTCGATCGTCGACCGCCGCCCGGCCGACGAGCCGAAGCTGATCCCGGTGACCGAGTCCGACTCCCCCGGGTCGATCGCGCCCGAGAAGCTCGAGCGGCCGGCGCCGAAGCCGGCGCCGCCGGCCTACACCGCCGTCTTCGCCGAGGCGATGGTGGCCGAGGCGAGGCGCGACCCCCGCGTGATCGGGATCACCGCGGCGATGGCGGGTGGGACCGGGCTCGACGCGCTCGCCGCCGCGGTGCCGGAGCAGTACGTCGACGTCGGCATCGCCGAGCAGGAGGCGGTCCTGTTCGCCTCCGGGCTGGCGTTGCAGGGGGCGAAGCCCGTCTGCGCGATCTACTCGACGTTCCTGCAGCGCGCGTTCGACCAGATCGTCCACGACGTCTGCCTGCAGGGGCTCAACGTCGTCTTCGCGATGGACCGGGCCGGGCTCGTCGGCGACGACGGGCCGACCCATCACGGCGCCTTCGACGTCTCCTACCTGCGGCCGCTGCCGAACATCGTCCTGATGGCGCCCCGCGACGAGGCGATGCTGGTGACGATGCTGCGCACCGCGCTGCTCCACGACGACGGGCCGATCGCCTTCCGCTACCCGCGCGGCACCGCCGAGGGGGTGCCGCTGCCGGAGCCGCCGCGCCCGATCGAGATCGGCACCGGCGAGGTGCTCCAAGAGGGGGAGCGGGTGGCGCTGCTCGGCTACGGCTGGGGCGTCCAGGCCGCCAACGAGGCGGCGACGGCCCTCGCCGGGCACGGCCTGCAGCCGACCGTCGCCGACGCCCGCTTCGCGAAGCCGCTCGACACCGGGCTCGTCGACCGCCTCGCCGCCGAGCACGAGCTCGTCGTCACGATCGAGGAGAACGTGCTCCCGGGCGGCTTCGGCGCGGCGGTGCTGGAGCACCTCGAGGACGCCCGCGGAGCCGACCGGGCCCGGGTCGTCCGCGTCGGCCTCCCCGACCGCTACGTGACCCACGGCAAGCCGGCGCTGCTCCGGGCCGAGGTCGGCCTCAGCGGCGACGCCGTCGCCGAGCGGGCGCTGACGGCGCTCGGCGCCCGAACCGGCGCGTAGGGGCCGGCCCCCCGCGTCCCGCCGAACCGCGCTCGCTGCGGTCGGGCCGCCCGGAGCCTCGACCCGATGCCGGCCCCGACGCGAACGCGACCTCAGCCGCCGGCGGCCTCCTCCGCGGCCGAGCGGCCGCCGGGCGCACCCCCGGCTCCGGAGTCGCCCCCGACGGCCTTCTCCGCCGCCGAGCCGGAGGGGTCGAGGCCGGCTCCGTCCGCCGGCTCCGCCGCCGCGGTCGCCGCCGAGCCGCCCCCGGGGCCGCCGGCCGCCGAGCCGCCCCCGTCGCCTTCGCGGCCGCCGCGCGAGCGCTCGGGGGACTCCCCGCCGCTCCCTGCCCCCGGCGTCGTCGTACCCTCCACGGCGGCGGTCGCCGTCGCGGCGGCGGTCGCCGGGACGGTCGTCGCGGCGGCCTCCGGGCTGGACGGATCCTCCCCGCCGGAGCCGCAGGCCCCGGCGGGGAGGGCGATCGCGGCCACCGCCGCGGCAGTGGCCGCCCGCCTCATCCGCTCAGTTGTCGGGCCGGTAGGTGATCCCGTCGAGGAACCCGTACGTGGCGCAGTTGGCCGGAGCGATGCTGAACACCGACACAGTGCCGCTCGACAGGATCTCGACGTGGCCGACGCCGCCCGAGCAGCGGATCACGTAGCTGCGGTGCGTCGCCGGCCGGACGCCCTCCGGGAGCGTGAACACCGTCGCGCCGGTGCCGTTGTGGAGGCTGCCCTGGATGTTCACCACGCCGTCCTCGTCGACCCAATATCCCGGCTCCGACCAGGTAGCCGCAAACCGGCTCCAATTGTTCTGCAGCGTCGCCGGGGTGAACTGCGTCAGGCCCTTCTTCTGGTAGTCGGATGCAGGGCTGCCGCCGAGGCTGCTCGCGTCGTCGGCCAGGTTCACGTGCGAGTTGTTCACGTTCGCCTTCAGCTGCTTCGTCGCCTGCTTCTTGGCGATCTGCTTGACCTTCGACTTCGTCAGCTTCGGATAGATCGACCCGTCGTTGGCGGCGACCGCGGTTCCGACCACCGCGAACGCGATCGCCGCGACGGCGACGATCAGCGCCGGCGACGGCACCTTGCTGAGTGCTCTCATCGGCTTGACTCTCCTCCCGGGGGCCCCGTTCGGATCCGGGGCCTGCTCGCTTGACCGTCCCAGCCTGCCTTGAGCGCGCTCTGCTGTCAAGGGTCGCGCGAAAGCCTGGACGTTCGTCCGGGACCCGCCCCACAAAGCGAAAGCGCCCCACAAGGGGGCGCTCTCGGGTACAGGGAGGAGAGTTATGTGTGTTGAGAGGGACCGGCCCTTGGGACGCCGCGATATGGGGCGGCGGCCGGCCGGTCTTTAAGCCTGCGGCCACTATACGAACACATGTCCGGCTTGTGTGTGAGTCCGGTCACACGCGGCCGGGAATTGGCCAACGGGCGCGCCGGGGCCGGCTCCGGCGGCCGTTACGGTTCCGGGCCGTGGCCCGGTCCCGGCTCGACTCCCTGATCGCCGAACGCGGCCTGGCGCCGTCGCGGACCGCTGCCGCCGAGTCGATCCGGGCCGGCCTCGTGCGGATCGGTCGCGGCGGCGAGCGGGCCCTGAAGCCCGGCCAGACCGTGCCCGACGACATCGCGATCGAGATCGAGGCGGGGCGGCGCTACGTCTCCCGCGGCGGCCTCAAGCTCGAGGCGGCGCTCGACGCGCTCGCGGTCGACGTCGCCGGCCGCGACTGCCTCGACGTCGGCGCCTCGACCGGAGGGTTCACCGACTGCCTCCTGCAGCGGGGGGCGGCGCGGGTGATCGCTCTCGACGTCGGCAGCGGCCAGCTCGACTGGTCGCTGCGCAGCGACGAGCGCGTGACCGTGGTCGAGGGATGCAACGCGCGCGAGCTCGACCGGGCCGGGCTGCCGTTCCCGCCCGGGCTCGCGACGGTCGATGTCAGCTTCATCTCACTGGCCAAGGTGCTCGGGCCGGTCGCCCGCTCGATCGCCGATGATGGGGAGGTGCTGGCGATGGTCAAACCGCAGTTCGAGCTCGGCCGCGGCCGGGTCAAAGGCGGCGTCGTCCGCGACCCGGCCGAGCGCCGCGAGGCGGTCGCCGCCGTCGTCGCGGCGGGAGCCGCCGCCGGGTTGGGCGCGCGCGCAGTCGCCGCCGCCGGGGTGCCGGGCCCGAAGGGCAACCGCGAGTACTTCGTCCGCTTCGCCCGCGGGACCGGCAGCGCCGGGATCGAGGACGCGATCGCGGAGGTCGTGACGTGAGGCTGGTCTCCGTCCTCACCCACACCCGGCCGAGCAACACCGACCAGGCGCTCGTCGCCGCCGCAGCGGCGGCCGCGGAGGCCGGATGCGAGCTCGTCGTCGTCGAGCGGGAGCCCGATCGCGGGAGCGAGCGCGGCGGCGCCGAGGGGATCCGCTTCGCCGATGAGCTTCCCGCCGGGGCCGATCTCTGCCTGGCGCTCGGCGGCGACGGCACGATCCTCCGCGCGCTCCGCCACTATGCCGGCGCCGCAGTGCCGGTCTTCGGGATCAACTACGGCACGGTCGGGTTCCTCGCCGCCGCCGAGTCCGACGAGCTCGAGAGCGCGCTGCGGCGGGCGCTCGCCGGCGAGTTCGAGACGGTCGAGCTCCCCGGGCTCGAGATCGAGATCGGCGGCGCCGGCAAGATCGCCGTCAACGACGTCTCCTTCACCCGCCGGCCCCACCACCGCGTCGCCGAGCTCAGCTACAGCGTCGGCGGCCGCGAGGTCGGGCGCGTCCGCTGCGACGGCCTCGTCGCCGCCACCCCGGCCGGCTCGACCGGCTACAACCTCGCCAACAACGGCCCGATCCTCGCTTGGGGCGTCGAGGGCTACGTCGTCAGCTTCATCGCTCCACACACGCTCACCGCACGCGCGCTGGTCGTCGCCCCCGACGACGTCCTCCACGTGACCAACGTCGGCCACCGCGACTCGGTCGACGTCGGGATCGACGGGATCGAGTCGGGCACGCTCGCCCCCGGCGAGGAGGTGACCGTCCGCTTCCGCGACAACCTCGCGCTTCTCGCGCAGTTCGAGGGCGAGACGTTCTACCGGCGGATACGCGAGAAGTTCGGCCGCCTCGCCCACTGACGGGCCGCGAGGCGCCTGCTCGGCGTCATCGCGGGCTCACGGCCGAAGGCCGCTACGCCCTGCTCTTCCTTGATCTGACGCCTCGCGACCTCGTCAGGTGGGCCGCGAGGCGCCTGCTCGGCGTCATCGCGGGGCTCACGGCCGAAGGCCGCTTCTCCGGCCCCGCCGTCGATCCGCGGCTCGCGGCTCCGTCGGACCCCGCCGGGCCGCGGCTCGCGGGCCCGGCGTCGCCGGTCGGCTCGCGGCCCGAGGCCGTACCCCCGACGAGCGGGCGCTTTCGTGGCACTCGGCGCCGGGCGGCGATCGAGATCCACGAATGGGTCCCTATTTGCCCCGTTCGTGACGATCGAGCCGTCCGGCCGCCCGAGATCCGCGAAAGCGCGCCGCGATCGTCGCTTCGGGCGATGGGGTCCCCACGGGACGGGCCCGGCACGTCCGGACGAGCCGTTCGGTGCCGATCGACCGCCGGAATCGGAGACCTCGGCTCGCAGGAGTCGTCTCGCCGCCCGATCCGTCGGCGGCGCTTGCTACCCATCGGCCCGTGCTGCGCGAGCTGCGGATCGAGAACCTGCTCCTGATCGAGCGCGCCGAGCTCCGCCTCGGCCCGGGGCTGAACGTGATCACGGGCGAGACGGGGGCGGGCAAGACCGTCCTCGCCCGCTCGCTAGACCTGCTGACGGGCGGACGGCCGAGGAGCGGGATCGTGCGGCCCGGCGCCGAGGAGGCCTGGGTCGAGGGGACCTTCGAGCTGCCGGCGGAGCTTCGCGACGACCCCGAGCTGGCCGAGTTGATGGAGCGCCTGCCGGAAGGCGACGAGGTGGTGTTGGCGAGGCGCGTCGGCGCCGGCTCCGGGCGCTCGTCGGCGTTCGTCGCCGGCCGGACGGCCTCCGCCGGCGATCTGCGTGCGCTCGGGTCGCGGCTGCTCGCCTTCTACGGCCAGCACGAGCACCGGAAGCTGACCCTGGCCGCCGCGCAGCGCGGGATCCTCGACGGCTTCGGCGGTCACGGGGACCTGCTCGCCTCCTACCGCGCCGCGCACGGCGAGGTGACGGCGCTCGCTCGCGAGCGCGACGAGCTCCACGCCCGCGAGGGGGCGCGCGAGCGCGACATCGACCTGCTCCGCTTCGAGCTCGCCGAGATCGACGCGGCCGCGATCGATCCCGGCGCGGTCGACGGGCTGGCCGCCGAGCGCGACCGCCTCCGTCACGCCGAGTCGCTTCGCGCCGGGGCCGGGGCGGCGCTGGCCGCGATCGCCGGCGGGGAGGAGGAGGCCGGGTCGGCGGGCCTGCTGGCCGAGGCCGAGGCGGCGCTCGCGGGCGGCACCGGGGTCGACCCTGCCCTGGCGCCCCTGCACGGGCGCGCCGCGGCCGCGGCGCTGGAGCTCGCCGACCTCGCTGCGGACCTGCGCTCCTACCTGGACGCCCTCGCGTCCGACCCGGCGCGGCTCGAGGAGGTCGAGGCGCGGCTGGCCGAGGTCGACCGCCTCGCCCGCAAGCACGGCGGCGACGTCGCGGCCGTGCTCGCCCACGCCGGGCGCTGCCGGGCCGAGCTCGAGCGGCTCGAGGGCGCGGCCGAGCGCGGGGCCGGGCTCGACACCGCCCTGACCGCCGCCGAGGCCCGGCGCGACGAGCTCGGGAGGCGCCTCTCGAAGGCGCGTTCGGCGGCGGCGCCGAGGCTCCGCGAACGGGTCGAGTCGGAGCTCGCCGGCCTCGCGATGGAGGGCGCCCGGATCGAGGTCGCGCTCGAGCCGGCGGCCGACGGATACGGCCCGGGCGGCCGCGAGACGGTCGAGCTGCGCGTCGCCGCGAACCCGGGGATGCCGATCGCGCCGTTGAGCGAGGTCGCTTCCGGCGGCGAGCTCTCGCGGGTGATGCTGGCGCTGGTGGAGGCGGGTGCCGGCGGTGAGGTGGGGACGCTGGCCTTCGACGAGATCGACGCCGGCGTCGGTGGCAAGGTGGCGCGCCGGGTCGGCGAGCGGCTGCGCGCGCTCGGGGCGTCCCGGCAGGTCGTCTGCATCACCCACCTCGCGCAGGTGGCCGCGCTCGCGAGCACCCACTTCCGCGTCGTCAAGGAGTCGGCGGGCGATGCGGCCGTGGCCCGCGTCGACGCCGTCTGTGACGAGGCGCGCGAGGAGGAGATCGTCCGCATGCTCGGCGCCGAGGGCGACGACGAGGCGGCCGGCCGGCACGCGCAGGAGCTGCTCGCTGCCGCATAGCCGATAATCGGTTCCGATGAGCTCGGGTGGGAGGCTTCGTGCGCTGCTCGCTCGGCACCCCAGGGCCGAGGTCGATACCGACCCCGAGCGGACGATCGTCGGTCCGGTCCGGCTCGGCAAGCGCACCAAGGACCTCGTCAAGCGGCTCGAGCTCGGCGAGATCGCGGTCATCGACCATGCCGACCTCGACCGGATCGCCGCCGAGGACCTCGCCGCCGCCGGCGTCGCCGCCGCCGTCAACGTCGCGCCGTTCTCCACCGGCCGCTATCCGAACGTCGGCCCGCTGCTGCTCGCCCGCGCCGGCGTCGTCCTCATCGAGGCCGAGGGCGCGCCGCTGTTCGAGACGCTCGATCGCGGTGACGTCATCGAGCTCGCCGGTGGCGAGCTGCGGATGGGAGGGGTCCGCATCGCCGCCGGCCGGCGTCCGTCGATCGCCGAGCTCGAGGAGCGGCTCGCCGCCCAGCGGGCCCGGGTCGACACCGCGATCGCCGCCTTCGCGACGAACACGATCGAGCACGTCCGCGAGGAGAGCGGCCTGCTCTCGGGGGAGATCGCCCTGCCTCCGACGCGGACGCGCTTCGACGGCCGTCAGGTGCTGATCGTCGTCCGCGGCCCCCGCTACCGCGAGGACCTCGCCGCCCTCAACGCCTACATCCGCGACGTCCGGCCCCTGATCATCGGGGTCGACGGCGGCGCCGACGCCGTCCTCGCGGCGGGCCTGAGGCCCGATGTCATCCTTGGCGACATGGACAGCGCCACCGATCGGGCGCTGCGGTCGGGGGCGGAGCTGATCGTCCACGCGTACCCTGACGGGCGCGCGCCGGGCCGCGAGCGCGTGGAGCAGGCGGGGCTCGAGCACCTCGTGATTCCCGCCCCCGGCACGAGCCAGGACGTCGCGATGCTGCTCGCCCACGAGAAGGGGGCCCAGCTCATCGTCATGGTCGGCGCCCACTTCAACCTCACCGAGTTCCTCGACAAGAACCGGGCCGGCATGTCTTCGACGTTCCTGACCCGCCTCCGCGTCGGCGAGACGCTCGTCGACGCCAAGGGCGTGAGCCGTCTCTACCGGCCCGGCATCGGCGCCCCCGGCATCGCCCTGTTCGCGCTCGCGTTCGTCCTGGTGATCGCCGCCGTCGTCATCGCCTCGCCCGGGATCGACAACGTCTTCGAGCTCCTCTGGATCAAGGTCAGGGATGCGTTCGGTGGCTGAGATCACCGCACCGCCGCGCCTGCGAGCCTTCTGCAGTCATGGGATATAGCGGCCGCTATCACGCCGCCTCGCTGGCGGCGGTGTTCATCGCGCTCGCGGTCGGCATCCTGATCGGGATCGGTCTCGCCGACGACGTCGTCTCGAGCGCGTCCGAGGAGCTCGAGGCGAGCCTCCGATCCGACCTCAAGGCTGCGCAGGGGGAGGCCGAGGAGCTCCGCGGGGCGCTCGAACGAAGCGACAAGTTCGGCCAGCAGATCCTCGCCGAGGTGCTCGCCGGCCGCCTCGTCGGCAGGCGCGTGGCCCTGGTCGAGCTCGGCGGCGCCGACGCCGAGCTGACCACGGCCGCCCGCGACGCGGTCGAGGCCGCGGACGGCAGGCTCGCCGCGGTCGCAGAGGTCGCGCTTCCGCCCGACGAGGAGGCGCTCCTCGACGACCTTCCCGGCCGCTACGCGCGGCTCCGGCTCGACGGCGATCCGCTCGCGGCGATCGGCCGCGCGGTCGGCCGCCAGCTCTCCGGCGGCGGGCCCCTGATCGACGCGCTCGCGCCCGACCTCTTCACGCGGTTCAGCGGCAACCTGCGCGGGGTCGACGCGATCGTCATCACCCGGAGCCCGCCCGAGGACCTCGCCGGCGCCGAGCGCGACGCCGCCGACGGCTTCGAGAACGCCCTGCTCGGCTCGGTCGCCGGCCCGAGCGCCGATGTCGCCGGGGCCGAGCTGACGACGACCGACCCGAGCACGCTCGGGCCGATCATCGAGGCGGGGATCCCGACCGTCGACCATCTCGACCTGCCGGCCGGGAAGGTCGGCCTCGTCTACGAGCTGACCGGCGTCGACGGGAACTTCGGGGTCAAGGAGGAGGCCCGCGGCTACCTGCCCGACTTCGGCCGCCCGCCGGCCGGCCAGCCGTGACGATCGCCGGGCTCGCCCTCTCGACGCTCCTGGCGCTCTGGCTCCTGCCCGCCTGGACGGCCGACATGCTGCGGACCGGCCTGGCCCGCGAGAACTGGCGCGGTCGCGCGGTCGCCTTCCCCGCCGGCGCGCTCGCGATCTCGGTGTCGGTGATCGCTCTCGCCCCGCTCGCGGTCCTCAACGACCGCGCCGACCTCGACCTGCTCGAGCCCGACCTCGCGCGCTGGGCGACCTACGTTCTCGGGATCGCGCTGCTCGGCCTGCTCGACGACGTCCTCGGCCGCGGCGCCGCCGGCGACACCGCGCGCGGCTGGCGCGGCCACGCCCGCGCGGTGCTGGCCGGGCGGCTTTCGACCGGGGCGATCAAGGCGGCCGGGGCGTTCGGCCTCGCCGCCTTCGCCGTCTCCGGGCTCGGCCGCGAGTGGCCCGGATACCTCGCCGACCTGGCGTTGCTGTTGCTCGTCACCAACCTCTTCAACCTGCTCGACCTGCGACCCGGGCGGGTCGAGAAGGCGCTCGCGATCGTGCTCGCCGGGGTCTGCCTCGGCGCCTGGACGGTCTTTCCGCTGCAGCTCCTCGGCGTCTTCATCGGGCCGCTCCTGGTCGGGGCGGCGCTGACGCTGCGCGAGCGGGCGATGCTCGGGGACTGCGGCGCCAACCTCGCCGGCGCCGTCGCCGGGGTGGCGCTGTTCGCGGCGCTCGGCACCGAGGCGCGCCTGGTCGCGCTGGCGGTGGTCGCCCTGCTCACCGTCTACGGAGAGTTCCGCTCGATCTCGTCCGCGATCGAGCGGGTCCCGCCGCTCCGGGCGCTCGACCGGATCGGGCGGCTGCCGGTGCCGGGCGGGCGGCAGCGGTAGGCGGCGGGGGACCCGGGGGAGCTCGCCGTCAGCCGGCGTCCCGCCGGGCCTCCTCGGCGAGCTTGGCGTAGTCGACCCGCTCCTCGAAGCGGGGGAGCCCGTCGTCGGGCACCGGCGCCCACGCCGGCGCGTAGGCGGTGAACTGGTGGAAGGCGGGGCGGACGCCGGGATCCTCGTCGAAGCCGCCCATCCGCATCCCGATCAGCGAATCGTCCTCGGGATTGGTCGTGAACAGCGCCGAGCCGCATTCGCCGCAGAAGTGCTTGTGCCAGCCGGTCTCCGGCCGCCAGGCTGAGATCGAGCCCTCGCCGGCGGTGATCGTGAACGTGTCGGCCCGCGCCAGCGCGGTCATCGAGACCGAGGTCCCGGTTCGGCGCCGGCACCGCGTGCAGTGGCAGTAGGCGCACCCGATCGGCAGCTCCGAGAGCTCCCAGCGGACGGCGCCGCAGCCGCAGCCGCCGGTCAGCGGCGTCGCCGTCGGCGGGTCGGCCTCGCTGCCCATGGCCACCCACACTACCTCGGTGGCGGCGCCCGCAACACGCGGATTCCCGGCCGGCGGGGCCGGGCGGCGTCCCCGCTTCCGTCCCCTCGCCCACTAGACTCGGCTCCCGGTTTGAGCGTACGGATGCCAGCAGGGGAGACCCGCTTCCTCTTCGTCACGGGGGGCGTCGTCTCGGCCCTCGGCAAGGGCATCGCCTCGGCCTCGATCGGCCGGCTCCTCGTCGCCCGCGGCTTCCGGGTCCAGCTGCAGAAGTTCGATCCCTACATCAACGTCGATCCGGGGACGATGAGCCCGTTCCAGCACGGCGAGGTGTTCGTCACCGAGGACGGAGCCGAGACCGACCTCGACCTCGGTCACTACGAGCGGTTCACAGACCACAACACCTCGCGGGCATCGAGCGTCTCGGCGGGCTCCGTCTACAACACGGTGATCGCCCGCGAGCGCCGCGGCGACTACCTCGGCGGCACCGTGCAGGTGATCCCGCACATCACCGACGAGATCAAGCAGAAGATCCTGATCGTCGCCGAGGCGCAGTCGGTCGACTTCGTGATCACCGAGATCGGCGGGACCGTCGGCGACATCGAGTCGCTGCCCTTCCTCGAGGCGATCCGCCAGCTCTTCACCGACCTCGGACCGAGGCGGGCGATGTTCCTGCACCTGACGCTGGTCCCCTACGTCGGCCACGCCGGCGAGCTGAAGACGAAGCCGACCCAGCACTCGGTGAACGAGCTGCGCCGGATCGGGATCCAGCCGCACGCCGTCCTCTGCCGCTCGGAGTCCGGCCTCGACCGTGAGATCCGGCGCAAGATCGCCCTGTTCGGCTCGCTGCCGGAGGAGGCGGTGATCTCGGCCCGCGACGTCGACAACACCTACAAGGTGCCGCTCGCGTTCCGGGCCGAGGGGCTCGACGACCTCATCCTCGACCACTTCGGGATCGAGGCGCCGCCCCCCGACCTCGCCGACTGGGAGGAGCTCTGCCGCCGTGCCGACGCCGCCGAGGGCACGGTGCGGATCGCGCTCGTGGGCAAGTACGTGCAGCTCGAGGACGCCTACAAGTCCGTGATCGAGGCGCTCAAGCACGGCGGATGGCACCACGGCGTCAATGTCGAGGTCGATCTCGTCAGCAGCGAGGAGCTCGACGTCGCCGACCTCGCAGAGGCCGACGGGATCCTGATTCCGGGCGGGTTCGGCGAGCGCGGGATCGAGGGCAAGGTGGCCGCCTCCCGGTTCGCGCGCGAGAACGGGGTGCCGTTCCTCGGCATCTGCCTGGGAATGCAGATGGCGGTCGTCGACTACGCCCGCCACGTCTGCGGCATGGACGGAGCCAACTCGGCCGAGTTCGACCCCGAGACGCCGTATCCGGTCGTCGACCTGCTGCCGGAGCAGAAGGAGGTCACCGACCTCGGCGGGACGATGCGCCTCGGCGCCGACCCGGTCAAGCTCCACGAGGGCACGGAGGCGCGCGCGATCTTCGCCGGCGAGGGCGTCATCTACAAGCGCCACCGTCACCGCTACGAAGTCAACAACATGCTGCGCCGGCGGCTCGAGGACGCAGGCCTGGTGATGAGCGGCACCTCCCCGGACGAGCGGCTCGTCGAGATCATCGAGATCCCCGACCACCCCTTCTTCGTCGCCTCGCAGTTCCACCCCGAGTTCAACTCGCGTCCGACCCGCCCGGAGCCGCTCTTCCGGGAGTTCGTCGGGGCGGCCGCGGAGCGCGCCGGCGAGCGGGGTCGCGACGAGGCCGCCGCCGACGGCGACGGCATCGAGATCCGTCACGGCGCGTAGGCCGGCGCCCGCCCGCGCCGGCCGGCGGCGTCGGCGGCCGGATCGGCGGGGCCGATCGCCGCCCGCGGGCGGGGCGGTGCAGGCGCCGAGCCCATAGCCTTCGCCACGTGAGCGAGGCCCGGCTGCTGGAGAGGTTCGTCCGCTACTGCGAGACGCCTAGCGTCACCGGCGAGGAGCGGGCGATGGTCGATACGCTCGCCGCGGAGCTCGCCGGGCTCGGAATCGAGTGCCTGGAGGACGACGCCGCGGGCCCGGCGCGGGCGGGCGCCGGGAACCTGATCGCGCGCATCCCTCCCGCCGGGGGGCCGGAAACGTCCCCCGGGGAGGCGGGGGTGCCGTCTCGCGGGGCCGCGTGGATCGCGTTCTTCGCCCACGTCGACACCGTTCCCCACGACGGGCCGATCGCCGTCGTCGACGACGGCGGCACCTTTCGCTCGGCCGGGCCGACGATCCTCGGCGCCGACAACAAGGCCGCCGTCGCGGTCGCGATGGAGCTGGCGACGAGGCTCGCCGCCGAGCCGGGCCCGGTCGGGGTCGAGCTGGTCTTCACCGTCGCCGAGGAGCAGGGGCTGCGCGGGGCCACGGCCCTCGACGTCGAGGCGCTGCGGTCGGGCTGCGGCTTCGTCCTCGACCACGCGACCCCGATCGGCGAGGTGATCGTCGCGGCGCCGACTTACAAGAAGCTGATCGCGGACTTCCGCGGCGTCGAGTCCCACGCCGGGATCAGGCCGGAGGCGGGGCGGAGCGCGATCGCGGCGGCCACGGCGGCGATCGCGACGATGGACCTCGGGCGGCTCGACGGGGAGACGACCGCGAACATCGGCGTGATCGACGGCGGAACTGCGCCGAACGTGGTCGCCGGCCGCTGCCGGGTCGAGGGGGAGGCACGGGCGCTCGACGCCGGACGCGCCGAGCAGGTCGCGCAGGCGATGGTCGATGCCTGCTCGTGGGCCGCCGGTGAGGCGGGCGTCGACGTCGACCTGCTTGTCGAGACCTACTTCCGCGGCTACCGGCTCAAGCCGTCTTCGCGGCCGCTGGCGATCGCGCGGGCGGCGCTGGAGGATCGCGGGATCGAGCCGGTCGAGGTCTCCACCGGCGGCGGCAGCGACGCGAACGCCCTTCGAGCCGCCGGCTTCGACGCCCTCCTGCTCGCCAACGGCACCGCGGCCAACCACACGGCGGACGAGTCGGTCGGGGCCGATGCCCTGGTCGAGATGCTGGGCGTCTGCATGGCGATCGTCGACGAGGCGGGGCGGCGCTGAGATGCTGAAGCTGCGGCGCGGGGTCGTCGTCGAGGCCGGCGAGGACGGCCGGCTCGTCGTCGAGGTCGACGGCGAGCGCCGCCGTGCCTGGGCGGACGAGGCGATGGTCGGTCCCGCCGCGGTCGGCGACGACGTCGTCGTCAACACCGCCGCGCTCGACCTCGGCCTCGGCTCGGGCGGCTTCGACATCGTCCACGTCAACCTGACCGGTGGGCTCGACGGCGGTGCGACGCCGCCCGGGGTCCACGTGATGAAGCTGAACTACAGCCCGCTCCAGCATCCGGTCGACCCCGTCGAGCTTCCGGCCGACGCGGTGCCGCGCCCGGCCCGCCGACCGCCGGTCCTCGTCCTGCCGCTGCACGGGCACCTCGCTCCCGCCGCCTGGGCCGCGAGCCGGTGCGGCGCCGGGGCCATCGGCTTCATCCAGGCCGGCGGCGGCGGGCTGCCGGGCGGCCTCTCGACCGACGTTCGCGAGCTGCGCCGGCGTGGGCTCCTCGCCGGCGCGGTCACCGCCTCGCCGTCCTACGGCGGCGAGCGCGAGGCGATCAGCCTCGTCGGCGCCCTCCATGCCGCCGCCGAGGCCGAGGCCTGGGAGGCGATCCTGGTCGGGCCCGGCCCCGGGATCCTCGGCTCCTCGACCCGGTACGGGCACGGCGGCATGGCGGCGCTCGACGCCGCTCACGCGGCGCTGGCGCTGGAGATGCCGACGCTGCTGTCTCCGCGGATGTCCTCCGGCGATCCCCGCCCCCGCCACCTCGGCCTCAGCCACCACACGCGCTCGGTCCTCGACTTGCTGCTGGGGGCCGTCGAGGTGCCGCTGCCGGAGGGGCTCGAGGCGCTCTGGCCGCTCGCCGCCGGCGACCCCGACCCGGTCATCGCCGAGGCGGGCGACGGGCACCGGCTCACGACCGCCGCCGCCGACCTGCCCGGTTACGCGGAGTCGGGCCTGCCGCGACGGACGATGGGGCGCGATCTCGACCGGGACCGGCTCTTCTTCGCGGCGCCGCTGGCGGCCGGCGCGGCGCTCGCGGCAGCCCGCTGATCTTCTCCGCGTCGGGTCCCGCTCCCGCCCACCGGGTCGAGCCTTCTCTCCGCGGGCGGTGTCTGCCCGCCCTCGTCGGGTCAAGGGGCTTCGCCGCGGGTGGGCGGTTGCACCGGCAGGGGACGGCACGCCGGTCGGAAAGCTCACTGCGATGGCGACGACGGCAACCGAGCCGGCCGCGGCGAGACCGGCCCAACCCGACGCCCGCTTCGAGGTGCTTCTCCTCGACTTCCTCGCCTATCTCGAGTTCGAGCGCGGCCTGTCGAGGAACACCCTGGCCGCCTACCGGACCGACCTGCTCCAGTACGGAACGTTCCTGGCCGGGCGCGGCGTTGCCGCGACCGAGGCCGGGGGGGGCGACGTCGGCGAGTTCCTCGCCGGCCTCGCGACCGGCGACGACGCGCGGCCCGCCTGCGGCGCCGCGACCCTGAACCGGAAGACGGCCTGCCTGCGCTCCTTCTACCGTCACCTGCGGCGCGCCGAGTTGATCGACGTCGACCCGACCGCCGGTGTCCGACCGCCGCGGAAGGGGCGGACGCTGCCGAAGGTGCTCGGCTACGCCGAGGTGAAGCGGCTGATCGACTCGGTCTCGGGCGCCGAGCCGGCCGACCTTCGCGACCGGGCGATCCTCGAGGTCATGTACGGCTGCGGGCTCCGCGCCTCGGAGGCGGTTGGGCTCGAGATCGGCTCGATCGACCTCGGGCGCGGCTTCATTCGCGCCTACGGCAAGGGCTCGAAGGAGCGGATCGTCCCGGTCGGACGCGAGGCGGTCGCGGCGGTCAGGCGCTATCTGCGCGCCGGGCGCCCCGAGCTCGCCGCCGGCGCCGACCTTCGCGCCCTCTTCCTCAACCAGCGCGGCGGCCCGCTCACCCGCCAGGGCCTCTACAAGGTGATCCAGGGCCGCGCCCGCGACGTCGGCCTCGCCGATCGGATGAGCCCGCATACCCTGCGCCACAGCTTCGCCACGCACCTGCTCGCCGGCGGCTGCGACCTGCGGTCGGTCCAGGAGATGCTCGGGCATGCCGACGTCGCGACGACCCAGATCTACACGCACCTGTCGGCCGACCGGATCAAGGAGGTCTACTTCGAGGCCCATCCCCGCGCGAAGTCCTGACCCCACACCCGAGGTGGGGCATTTCGCGGCCGCATAGGGTGCTCAGAATGCCCCACCATGGAGGCGGAGGCCGGCTGCCAGGTCCCGAACCACTTCGTCGGGCTCCCGGTGCAGGCGGTTACTGGTGATTCGCAGCGAGCTGATGCCGGCACGCAGGAGCGTTGCGTCACGCTTCCGGTCGCGCTCGTGCGCATGCCAGGTCTTGTGCCATCCCTGGCTGTCGAGCTCGACGACGAATCGCGCCTCCTGCCACCAGCAGTCGACCAGCAGGCCTTCGACGAGCACGTTCGTCTGCGGGGTGGGAAGCCCGTGCTTGCGCAGGAACAGCTGGAACTCCCGCTCGGTTCCCTCGTTCGTGTTCGGCGTCGAGATGAACCTCCCGATGATCCGCTTCAGCGGCTTCTCGCCTTGATGGCCGCGGTACCGCTCGATGGCGTCCCTGACGGCTCCGATGTCGAGAACCTCCAGCCGGTCAGCAGACTCGACGACCTTCTCCAGGCGGGTGATCGGCAGGATCTGGGCAAGATCGAGCAGCGTACGGGGGATCGAAGTCATCGGGAGGCCGTCGATCAGGACCCGATCCTCGGGATCGATCCGTCGCGGCCTGTGGACGATCACGCCTTCGAGCCGGCGCTGAACTCTCGAGGAGATCGAGACGTGGATCGTCGCCGTGGAGCGCATCAGGTCCTGGCGCGCGGCGGAGCTGATGTGGGTGAGCAGTGGATCCGGCCCGATTGCCAGCAGGGCGGCGCGCTCCCGGCCATCCCTGGTCAGCGCCTGGGGCCCGAGCGCGTAGACGCCTTCGTGGACGACCCGGAGCCGCTGCCTCGTCAAGGACCGTCCAATCGATCTCGGGCTGAAGCCGAGCCCGAGAAGCTGTTGCCGCGACACCACGCCGAACTGGCGGCGTCCGAGTTCGGAGAGGCGACGGTCCCGATCCTCGCTTGCCATCCGGTGACCATGCCATCCGGTCGGATACAGGTGGCCACATGACTGTGCCCACCCAGGCTCAATCTCGTGAAAGCTCTCCTACCACCCGAGGTGGGCCATTCCGCGGCCGCATACGGTGCTGAGAATGCCCCACCCCCGGGAGGGAGCGGAGGGTGGGCCATTCCGCGGCCGCATACGGTGCTGAGAATGCCCCACCTCTGGTGGGTGGGGCGGGTGGGGTGGACGGCGCATGCGCCTAATCTTGCTCCCGTGCCGGAGCTGCCCGAGGTCGAGACGATCCGCCGCCAGATCGAGCCCGAGGTCGTCGGGCGGACGATCGTCGCGGCGCGGATCCTCGACGAGCGCTGGACGCGGCCGCTCGACCCCGAGCCCGTCGCCCGGGCGCTGGTCGGACGCGAGGTCGTCTCGGCGGGCCGCCGCGGCAAGTACCTGCTGCTCGGACTCGACGACGGCTCGACGCTGCTGATGCACCTGCGGATGACCGGCAACCTGCTGCTCGCCGAGCCACTCGGGGCTGCCCGGCGCTTCGGCATGGACCGGCTCTACCCGGCGCCGACCGAGCCCGCGTACCTGAAGGCGGAGCTCGAGCTCGACGACGGACGCCTACTCCGGTTCACCGATCCGCGTCGCTTCGGTCACGCCTCGCTGCTCGGGCCGGACGAGCTCGAGCCCTACCTCGGCTCGCGGGTCGGCGTCGAGCCGCTCGGCGGCGAGCTCACGGCGGAGCTGATCGGGCGGATCGCCGAGGGGCGGAAGGCGCCGCTGAAGTCGTTCCTTCTCGACCAGCGGGGAATCGCCGGGATCGGGAACATCTACGCCGACGAGGCTCTCCATAGGGCCGAGCTCCACCCGCTCTCGCCGGCCGGCTCGATGCGGCGCGAGCACTGGGAGGCGCTTCGCGAGGGGATCGTCGAGGCGCTCGGCGAGGGCCTCCGGAACGGCGGCGCGTCGATCGACGACTACCTCGACTCGCGCGGCGAGCGGGGCGTGATGCAGGACGAGTTCCTCGTCCACACCCGGGAGGGGGAGGAGTGCCCGCGCTGCGGCGAGCGGATCAACCGGATCGTCGTCGCCGGCCGCTCGACCTACTTCTGCCCGGGCTGTCAGGTCCGGCTGCGGCGCCGGCGCCGGCGACGGAAGCGGCGATGAGCGCGGGCTCCCAGCCGCCGCCTGAGGGGTTCGCGGTCGGCCACTGGACCGCGCCCGATGCGCCAACCGGCTGCACGGTCGTCCTGCCGCCGGCCGGGACCAGGGCCGCGGCCGACGTGCGCGGCGGCGGGCCGGGGACGCGGGAGACCGACGTGATCGACCCGCTCGCCAACCCGCAGGAGGTCACCGCGGTGCTGCTGAGCGGCGGCAGCGCCCACGGCCTCGCGGCCGCCGACGGGGTCGTCCGCTGGTGCGAGGAGCGGCGCAGGGGCTACGCGACCCCGGCCGGGCTCGTCCCGCTCGTCCCGGCGGCGGTGATCTACGACCTCAACGCCGACCCCGACGGCCCCGCGGTCCGGCCGGGGCCGGATGCGGGCTACGCCGCCTGCGAGGCGGCCGCCCCGGGTGTGCCCGGACGTGGCAGCGTCGGCGCCGGCCGCGGCGCCGCAGTCGCCAAGGTCCGCGGCCGCGGGGCGGGCGCACCGGGCGGGGTCGGCTGGGCGGCGCTCGGGACCGGGGTGGGGGAGACGGTCGCGGCGCTCGCCGTCGTCAACGCCACCGGCGACATCCTCGACGAGTCCGGCGGGCTGATCGCCGGCCCGCGCGACGATCGGGGGCGGATGATGCGGAGCTCCGAGCTGCTCGCGGGCGGGCAGCCGCCTCCGTACGAGCTGCCGGAGCGGCAGAGCACGACCCTGGTCTGCGTCCTCACCGACGCCGGCCTCGACAAGCTCGGCTGCGCGAAGGTGGCGCGGATGGCGAGCGCCGGCATCGCCCGCGCCGTCGACCCCGTCTTCACCCCGTTCGACGGCGACGTCGTCTTCTGCCTGTCGGCTGGCGATTCGGAGCCCGACCCGTGGCGCCTCGTCCGGGTAGGCACGGCGGCGGCGACCGCGGTCGCCGCGGCGATCCGGGACGGGGTCAGAAGCGCCGCCGGATGAACAGCACCTGAGCCGACCGCCGCGGCCGTCATCCTTCGAAGTGGAGGTCCATGCCCGGAAGCTTCAAGACAGAGGGCGTCGTGCTGCGCAGCATCCGCTACGGCGAGGCCGACCGGATCCTCCATCTCTACACCGCCGAGCGGGGCCGGGTGAACGCGATCGCGAAGGGGTCGCGGCGGCCGAGGTCGCGATTCGGCGGGCGCCTCGAGCCGTTCTTCCGGCTCGACCTGATGCTGCACGAGGGCCGCAGCGAGCTCTGCACGGTGACCGGCGCCGCGACCGTCGACGGCTACCCCGCGCTGCGGGCCGACGGCGACGCGATCGACGCGGCGGCCCGCGGCTGCGATGCGGTGCTCCGCCTGCTCGACTCGGCCGAGCCGAACCGGGCCGCCTACGGCCTGCTCTGCCGCTACCTGGCGCTGCTCGACCGCGGCGCCGGCGCCGACGGCGCCGATGCGGCGGGCGCTGACCGCCACGCCGTCGGGCTCGCGTTCCGGCTCAAGCTCCTGCTCGCCTCCGGCTTCGCGCCCGAGCTCGGCTCCTGCGCCCGCTGCGGGGAGCGCGAGGGGATCGTCTCGTTCTCGGGCGCGGCGGGCGGCGTCGTCTGCGGATCCTGTGAGGCCAGCGGCTTCCCGGTCTCGGCGGAGGCGCACCGCTTCATGGCCGCCGCGATCGGCGGCCCGATCGCCGAGCTGCCGCCGGTCTCGGAGCCCGCCCGCCGTCAGGTCGACCGGGCGATCGGCGACACGCTCGCACACCATGCCCACGTCAACCTCCGAGCGGTCGCCTGAGCGCATGGCCGTGCCGCCGCCTGACCTCGAGGCGCGGATCCGGGCCCTGGAGGACGAGTTCCTCTGGGACCGGGCCACCAGCTCGTATCCAGCGAAGCGCCGCACCCCCGAGCCCGACAGCCCGGTCCGGACCCCGTTTCAGCGCGACCGCGACCGGATCGCCCACTCGAAGGCCTTCCGCAGGCTCAAGCACAAGACCCAGGTCTTCATCGCTCCCGAGGGCGACCACTACCGGACCCGGCTCACCCACACGCTCGAGACCTGCTTCATCGCCCGCACCGTCGCCCGCGCGCTCGCCCTCAACGAGGACCTGACCGAGGCGATCGGGCTCGGCCATGACCTCGGCCACCCGCCGTTCGGCCACATCGGCGAGGAGGTGCTCGACGCGGCGATCAGCGAGCGCGGCGGCGACGGCTTTCGCCACAACGAGCACTCGCTGCGGCTCGTCGACGATCTCGAGCGCGACGGACGCGGGCTCAACCTGACCGAGCCGGTCCGCGACGGGATCCGCAACCACACCGGCCCGGTCAAGCCGGCGACGCTCGAGGGCCGGATCGTCCGCCTCGTCGACCGGGTCGCCTACATCAACCACGACATCGACGACGCCGTCCGCGCCGGCGTCATCTCCGAGGGCGACCTGCCCCGCGAGCAGATCGAGCGCCTCGGGCCGACCGGGGCGGCCCGGATCGACGCCCTCGTTCAGGACATCGTCGCGCGCTCGCGCGAGGCCGGCGACATCGTCCAGAGCGAGGAGATGGGCGGCGCGATGCTGCGCCTCCGCAAGTTCATGTTCGACAGCGTCTATCTCGGCCCGGCGGCGCGCTCCGAGCACGATCGCGTCGAGCGCACGCTGACGACGCTGATCGACCACTATCTGGAGGACCCCGCGCGGATGCCGCCGGACCGGAGCGGCGGCGACCCCCTCCAGCGGGTCGCCGATTACGTCGCCGGGATGACCGACCGCTTCTGCATCGCCACCTTCCGCCGCATCGCGCTTCCCGAGGAATCACGGCTGTAGCGGGGCTCGCCGATCCCGCCGGGGCGCGCGCTTGCCCGGCCCGGCATTCTTCGGGCATGAGCCGCTTCACCCCGGAGACGATCGAGCGCGTCCGCGAGGCCGCCGACATCGTCGAGGTCGTCTCCGCCCACACCGACCTGCGCCGGCAAGGGGAGCGGTTCACGGGGCTCTGCCCCTTCCACGAGGAGCGGACGCCGTCGTTCTCGGTCAAGCCCGCCGAGGGCTTCTACTACTGCTTCGGCTGCGAGGCGGGCGGCGACACGATCCGCTTCGTCCAGGAGAAGGAGGGGCTGTCGTTCCCCGACGCGGTCGAGGCGCTCGCCGAGCGCTACGGGGTCGAGGTCGAGCGCGAGACCGAGGACCCGAAGGCCGAGGAGGCGCGCCGGCGACGCGGCAGGCTCGGCGATGCGCTCCAGCGCGCCGCCACTTTCTACGCGAACTACCTCTGGGACTCGGACAAGGCGCTGAAGGCGCGCCGCTACCTGCTCGAGGAGCGCGGCCTCGGCGAGGAGGTCCTGCGGGCCTTCGGGGTCGGCTTCGCGCCGAGCGCCTGGGACACGATCTACAAGCGCGGGCAGATCTCCGGCTTCTCGGTCGACGAGTTGCTCGCGGCGGGGCTGATCCAGCGCTCCCAGAAGTCCCCGGGCGGACATTACGACCGCTTCCGGGCCCGGATCACGTTCCCCGTCCGCGACCACCGCGGCCGCGTCGTCGGCTTCGGGGCCCGCGGGATGGGCACCGACGCCAAGCCCAAGTACCTGAACTCGCCCGAGAACGAGGTCTACCGGAAGAGTCGCACGCTGTATGGGATCGACCGCGCCCGCGGCCCGATCGCCCGCGGCAGCCGCGCGGTGGTGGTCGAGGGCTACACCGACGTGCTCGCGCTGCACCAGGCCGGGATCGAGGAGGCCGTCGCGGTGATGGGGACGGCGATCACGCCCGAGCAGCTCAAGCTGCTCGGCGGCTACGCGGAGGAGGTCGTGCTCGCGCTCGACGCCGACCGGGCCGGCCGCGAGGCGATGCTGCGCGCCCAGCGGGTCGCCGGCAGCGGTCGCCTCCGCCTGCTCGTCGCGGCGATGCCGGCGGGCGAGGACCCGGCCGACATGCTTCGCAGCGAGGCGGGGGCGAGCCGGCTGCGGGAGCTGATCGCCGACGCGATCGACCTCGCGGCCTTCCACGTCCGCGCGATCCTCGACGACGCCGACCTGTCGACCCCGGCCGGCCGCGACCGGGCGCTCGACGAGGCCGCCCCGGTCCTCGTCGCGATGGGCGAGACGATCACCCGCCAGGAGATGGTCCGCGAGGTCGGCGACCGTCTCGACGCCGCACCGGAGCTGGTCGCGGCAAGGATGCGGGCGGGGGGCCGTCGCGGGCGTCCGGAGAGCGAGCCCGCCGCCGCCCCCGTGGCGACCGCGCCGGCGCCGTCCCGGCCGCGGCGCGAGCCGACCCAGGAGGAGCGCCGCGAGGCGATGATGCTGGCGCTCTGCCTCGACGCCCCCGAAGCGGCCGGTCCGTATCTCGAGCGGCTCGGCGACGACCACTTCAGCTCGCCGGTCCTGCGGGCGGCGTTCGAACGCATCCGCGAGCGTCCCGGCGATCCCCTCGAGGGGCTCGGCGAGGCCGACTCGGCGCTGATCAACGCGATCTCCCGCCTGCGGGCGGTCGAGCACGAGCCGCCGACGCGCGAGAACCTCGAGTTCCGCTGGATGCTGCTCGAGCACGATCGGCTCGGCCGGGCGCTCCGCCACGGCAGCGCGCTCGAGCCCGCCGAGCTCGTCGCGATGCAGAAGGAGCGGGGGAGGCTCTCGGACGCGATCTCCTCGGCCGAGCAGCGCTTCGGCGGCGCCGTCCCCGGGCCCACGGCGACCTGAGGGTCGCCGCCCGATAGGCGCTAAGTTGGGGCCGCGACCGGCGGACGCCGGAGTGCCGATGGAATCGACGGATCAGACGACGCGGAAGGCGCGGGTCCTCTTCGACGAGGGTCATTCGGAGGCGTGGTCGATCCGTCCCGATGTGGCCGAGCGGATGCAGTCCTCGCACCCCGCCGATTCCTCGCTCGCCGCCGCCGCCGCCGCGCTCGGGCGACGTGACTTCGAGGTCGCCGCGAAGGAGGCCGGCCCGCTCGACGGGGCCGCGCTCGCGGACGCCGACGTGCTCGTCATCGCCCATCCCTCCGAGCCCGAGTGGGAGGCGACGACCGGCGTCGGCGAGCCGCGCCTGAGCGGGGCCGAGATCGAGGCGGTCGTCGCCTGGGTGGAGGCCGGAGGCGGGCTCGTCGTGCTCGGCGAGACCGAGCAGGCGAAGTACGGCAACAACCTGAACGAGCTCCTCGCCCGGTTCGGGATCGAGATCGAGAACGCGACGGTCCAGGACTACGAAAGGCACTCGGGCGACGCTCCGAGCTGGATCCTCGCCGACCTCGTCCCCGCCGACGGCAGCGGTCCCGACCCGCTCGCCGGGGTCGCCGAGGCGTGCTTCTACCGGGCCGGGACGCTGGCGCTGCGGAACGGCGGCCGCGTCCTCGCGCGGACGTCGCCGACCGCCTCGACCCCGCGCGCGCCGCTCGCCGCCGTCACCGCGCACGGCTCCGGCCGCGTCGTCGTCCTCGCCGACTCCGACCTGTTCGGCGACGACTGCATCGGGGCGCTCGACCACGAGGCGCTCTGGGTCAACCTCGTCTATTACGCGGCCGAGCCGGCGTTCGCGGCCGGCGGCGCCGCGACCGGGTCCGATGCGGCCGTCGACCCGGCCTGGGCGCGGCTCCGCGACGCGGTCGAGGAGCTCCGCGCCCGCCAGTCGAACGACGGCTCGGTCGATCTCGCGACCAGCGGCGTCGACGAGGCGCGGCTCCGGGAGCTGGTCGCCGAGGTCGGGGCCGCCGTCTCCGCGCTCGCGCCCCGCTTCCCGCACCAGGGCGAGTACTTCGAGGCGCTCGCCGGCGATCTCGACCGCTGGGTGGGGTCGGGCTTCGCAAAGCCCGACTTCATGGCCTCGACCGATGCGTTCCGGCCCGAGCGCGACCGCCGCGACGGGATCGAGCACCTCGTCGTCTTCCCGATGTACAAGCAGAACGGGTCGCCGGACACCTGCTTCGAGGCCCTGATCGTGCGGGTGCCGTGGCCGCGCTGGGTCGTCGAGCTCGAGCGCCGCTACGACAACGCCAAGTACGTGCCGGTCGAGCTCGTCGACTACACGTCCGGCTACGACTCCGAGTGCGCGGTGCTGTTCCCGGAGACGTTCTCGGTCGCCGAGCGCCCGCCGGCCCACTTCGGCGCGATCTTCTGCGACCGCGAGGCCGAGCGCCTGCGCCGGGTGAGCGGCGCCGCGGCCGAGATCCTGAAGCTGAACCTCCCGCCCGACGCCGCCTGCCTGCTCGCCTCGCCGGAGCTCTCCCGCGACGCCTACATCGCCTGGGACCTGATCCACGACCGCACCCACATGCGCGGCGACCTGCCGTTCGACCCGTTCATGATCCGCCAGCGCAGCCCCTACTGGATGTACTCGCTGGAGGAGCTGCGCTGCGATCTGACGACGTTCGGCGAGACCGTGAAGCTCGAGGCAGAGGGCTTCGCGCTCGCCCGCCACGTCCAGCACGCGATCCTCTTCGACCGCCTGTTCCGCTTCCCGCTGACCGGCGACCGGGTCCGCAACTACGACGGGCTCGGCGGCCAGCTGCTGTTCGCGTTCCTCCACCACGAGGGCTACCTGCACTGGACCGACAACCGGCTCGAGATCGACTGGGGGACGGTCGCCGCGGGCGTCGGCCGGCTCAGGGAGCGAATCGGAGAGCTCTACCACTCCGGGATCGACCGCTCGAAGCTGGGGCAATGGATCGCAGCCCACGACCTCGTGGCCGCCTACGTGCCGTCGGCGGAGTCGTCGGTGTGGGCGGCCGACCGGCGCGAGCTGCCCGAGGTCGAGGAGCCGAAGCAGCTCATCGATCTCGTCCGCGACGACGAGTTCCCGCTCAGCCTCTTCTACTCGCAGCTTCAGCCGAAGCTCGAGCCGGCGCTGGCCGGGCGCCCGGCGCGGCAGCCGGCGGCGGGGGCGGGCACCTGATGGGCGAGCTGGACGGCCGCGTGATCGCGGTCGCCGGCGTCGGTGGCGGGCTCGGTCCGTCCGTTGCGGCGCGGCTCGCCGCCGACGGCGCCACGCTGGCGCTCGCCGACATCGACGTCGATCGGGTCGAGGCCGCGGTGGAGGGGATCGGCCTCGGCGACGAGCGGCTCGATGTGCAGGCGGTCGACCTGCTCGACGCGAACGCGGCAGCGGGATGGTGCTCGTCGATCGAGCAGCGGTTCGGGCGAGTCGACGGGCTGCTGCACCTGGTCGGCGGCTGGCGCGGCGGCGATCCGATCGAGAGCTTCGACATGGGCGATTACGAGTGGCTGCACGACCTGCTGGTGCGGACCGTGCAGAGCGCGACGCGCGCCTTCCACGCAGCGCTGAGGGCGAGCGAGCACGGGCGCTTCGCGATCGTCTCTTCGACCCAGGCGCAGGGGCCGGACGGCACCAACGCCGCATACGGCGCGACGAAGGCGGCGGCGGAGGCATGGACGCTGGCGCTCGCGGACTCGTTCGCGGGCACGAAGGCGACCGCGAACATCGTCGTCGTGAACGCGATCCTGACCGCGGCGATGCGAGAGCGGAACCCGGGCAAGGAGTACCCGACCTTCACGCCGGCCGAGCAGATCGCCGACGCGCTCGCCTACCTCTGCTCCGACGCTGCGGGGCGGATGAACGGCCAGCGGCTCGAGCTTCATCCGTGAGCGCCGCCCCGCGGCCCGACCCGCGCGGGTTCGCGTCCGACAACCACTCCGGGGTCCATCCCGAGGTGCTGGAGGCGGTCGCGCGCGCCAACGTCGACCACGCCGGCTCCTACGGCGAGGACGCTTGGACGGCCCGCTTCGACGAGCTGGTCCGCGAGCACTTCGGCCCCGGCGCGGTCGGCTTCCCGGTCTTCAACGGCACCGCGGCCAACGTGCTCGCGATCGACGCCGCGACGCGGCCGCACGAGGCGGTGGTCTGCGCCGCCGGGGCCCACATCGACGTCGACGAGTGCGGGGCCCCCGAGCGCTGGGCGGGGGTGAAGCTGCTCGATGCCGAGCCCGAGCACGGCAAGATCGGGCCGGAGGCGCTGCGCGCGTGGGAGCCGCGCCGCGGCGATCCCCACCACAACCAGCCGCGGCTCGTCTCGGTCGCCGAGGCCACCGAGGTCGGGACCGTCTACAAGGCGGCCGAGCTCGGCGCCCTCGCCGACGCCGCGCACGGGATGGACATGCTCCTGCACGTCGACGGCGCCCGCCTCGCGAACGCCGCCGCCGCGCTCGACGTCCCGCTCGGCGCGCTCGCGACCGGCGTCGGCGCCGACGTGATCTCGCTCGGCGCGACCAAGAACGGCGGCCTCGTCGGCGACGCGGTCGTCTTCCTCGAGCCCGGGCTCGCCCGCGAGTTCGAGTACCGGCGCAAGCAGGGGATGCAGCTCGCGTCGAAGATGCGCTTCCTCAGCGCCCAGCTCGTGGCCCTGTTCGGCCCCGGTGAGCTCTGGCGCGCGAACGCCGCCAACGCGAACGCGATGGCGGCCCGCCTCGCCGCCGGCGTCCGCGACCTCGACGGCCTCGAGGTAGTCCACCCGGTCGAGGCCAACGGCGTCTTCGCCCGGCTGCCGCGACCGGCCATCGACCGCCTCCTCACCGAGCTCCCCGGCGAGCACCCCTTCTACTTCTGGGACGAGCCCGCCGGCCTGATCCGCTGGATGTGCTCCTGGGATACGACCGAGTCCGACGTCGACGCCCTGATCGCCGCCGCCGCCGCCGCGCTCGCCTGAGCGCAAGCTGCCGCTAGACTCGGCGACTCAACCGGCAGATTCGTCGGGTGCCTTTCCGGGGTAGCTCAACTGGCGGAGCGCTTGGCCGTTAACCAAGAGGTTGAGGGTTCGAGTCCCTCCCCCGGAGTTGTTCAGTAGCGGATTGATTCCACCGCCTCCGCGGCGCGCTCGGCGCCCCCACCGGCCCACCCGCTCGCGGCGATCCGCTCCGCGGCGCGACGGTAGCGGTCGTCGCCGAGCAGGGTGCGAGTCGCCCAGCGCAGCGTGGCGGGCCTTCGGAGCCGGCCGGGGACTGTGAGGCCGGCGCCGGCCCAGGCGACCCGGGCGGCGTTCTCGGCCATGTCGCCGACGGCGGGGGAGACGAGGAGGGGACGGCCGAGGGCGAGGGCGCGGGCGATCGTGCCGTGGCCGCCGTGGCAGACGACGAGGCCGGCGGCGGCCATCACCTGCGAGTAGGAGAGCCAGTCGACGAGCAAGCCGTTCGCCGGCACCGCGATCGGCCGCGCCGGCCGGTGGCCGTTCGTCGTCGCCACGACCCGGACCGGCTCGCGGGCGAGCCCGTCGAACGTACGCCGGATCAACTCGCACCCCGGGTCCTGCGCGGTGCTCGCGGCGACGAGGACCAGCGGACCGCCCCCGGCCGGCAGCTCGATCGGGGGGTGGGGCAGCTCGAACTCGAGCGGCCCGGTGATCACGGCCTCGGCGGGCCACTGGCGCGGGTACTCGAGCTGCGGGAACGTCCCGACGATCGCGAGCCGCTCGCTGATCCCGCCGTGGAAGCGGTCGAGCGGCGCCAGCCCGACCCTGGCCCTGGTCTCGTTCAGCTCGCGGCGCCCGATCCGCAACCCGGTCTCGAGCAACGGCAGCGCCGCGCGCCAGCCGCATCGCCCCGCCGCCGTCCGCGGCGGCTCCATCCCGATCCCGTAGATCGGCAGGCCGGGCTCGTGGGCGGGGTAGAGGTGCGGGATCAACGTCGCCCGCGGCACCCCGCGCAGCTCGGCGGCGAGCGCCGGCGCCAGCGTCAGGACGTCGCTCACGACCACGTCCGGCTCGAACCCGTCGAGGAGCGGCAGCATCGCCAGCGCCGCCTCGCCGGCCCCGGCCTCCTCGCCGGCCCGCGGCGGCGGGAAGACCCGGTACTCCTCGGCGGCCGCGAACGCGAGCCCGAGCCCTTCGATCGGCTCGCGCCAGCGCTCCCAGGTCTCGACGGTGACCTCGTGCCCGCGCTCCGCCAGCGCCCGCCCGAGGGCGATCGCCGGGAAGGCATGCCCCGCGTCGCCGAACGCGGCGACCAGGGCCCTCACCGCCGCCGCCCCGGCGGCCGCGCGGACGCCCGTCGCCAGCGCCCGCTCGGCCCCTGCAATCCCCGTCCCGAGCACCCGCGCCCGCGCCCTCGCCGCCGCCCGATCGCGGGACGATCATCGCGATGGCGCTGTGACGCCGCGACAAGCGCCCGAGGAACGCCTGCATGCGCCTGCGCGCGGCGGTCGAGGCGATGCCCCGGCACGCCCGCGAGGCGATGCTGCGCGGGATCGAGTCGAACACGATCATCGTCGGCGCCTACGCCGATCGGGCGAGCGGCGGCATCTGCCCGATGCTCGCCGCCCATCGCAACGGCGGCCGCATCGACCTCGCGAGCTTCGCCCGCTCCTGGGACCGCTACACCGACGCCGACGGGCCCCGGCCCGCGACCCGGCGCGAGATCCGCACCCTCGTCACGCTGCTCGAGTCGAGCCTCGACGACGACGACGTCTCCCTCGCGGGCGCCGATCCGCCGCGCCGATCCCTTCCGACCCGGGTGACGCCGCCCGAGCGGCCCGGCCTCGCCTTCAGGGTCCGGCGCCTGCCGCGCCGTCACCTCAGCCGAGTCTCTGCTCGAGCTCGCTGATCCGCTCCTTCAGGGAGCCGATCTCCTTCCGCTCGGCCGCCAGCTTCCCGCGGACCGCCCTCGCCTTCCGCCTCAGGTCGCGCCGAGCGCCCGCGGCCGATCGCTCGATCTTCGCCCGCAGGCGCCGCAGCTTCGCGCGATGCCGGGCCCGGCGCGCCCTCAGGCCGGACAGGCTCGTCCGCAGCGCCTGCAGCTTCGCCCGCGCGTCGGCCCGGAACGAATCGGCCTGCAGCCGCGCGATCCGCAGCAGGTTGCCCTCGGCGAGGTTGACCTCGGGCACGTGGTAGTTGGAGCCGTCCGCGACCGTGGCCCCGAGGTCGGGCCGGGCGTCGCCCGGCAGACCGACCTTGGACAGGTTCAGCCAGTGGGCGCCGCCCTGCCGCTCGCAATCGACCCGGTAGTAGTCGGGCATTCCGCGCCACGGGCTCGCCGTCTCCGCGTCCGGCACGTCGAACAGGTAGTCGAAGTTGACGAGCGGCTCGAGGGTGCCGTCGCCGCCGTCGAGCAGCGCCGGGTTGGTACACATGACCTCGAAGGAGTCGGGGTTGGGACGCGGGCCGGGGTAGATCCAGTACCCGAAGTCGAGCCGCGCGAACGGGGCGGTCGCGCCCGGTACGTCGTTGAAGGTCGAGTAGGCGATGACGCAGCCGTGCTGGCCGACCTCGGTGCATGCCGGAACGTTGTCGAAGAGGCCACCTACGTCCTCGCCGATCGGGACGCTGATGTTGGCGCCGGGGGCGATCGCCCCGACGAAGCGCTCCCGCAGCCCCGGCCGCGCGTCGACCATCTCCGCGATCAGGCGCGCGACGTGGGCAGCCCCCTGCGAGTGGCCGAGCAGGATGAAGCCGCGGCCGTCGTTGTAGTTGCGGAGGTAGTCCCTGAAGCCGGACCTGGCGCTCCGGTAGGCGGTCTCGACGCTCTCGTTCAGCGTCGTCTGGTTGCCGTTCAGCGTCACCTGCCTGTACATCGGGGCGTATACGTCGCAGACCGACGAGAACATCCGCGCCTGCTGGACGACGACGCGCCGGATCGGGGGGTCCTTGTCGAGGTTGGCGTTCGGGCCGGGCTGCTCGCTCTGGGTCGGGTACAGGTAGAGGCAGTCGACCGGCGGGTCCTCGGGCCGGCTGTAGCCGAGCGGCTGCGGCTGCTCGCCCGGCGGCGGGAACGTCTCGCCGTCGATCGTCCCCGCGCAGAGGTCGTCAGCCTGCCCCGGCTTGCAGATCCAGACCGTGTCGCCGGCCGACGCCGACGCCGGCGCCGCCATCGCAGCGGCGGCGAGCGCGGCGGCCAGGCACGCGAGCACGAGCCGGCACCGGCTCCCCGCGTCCGTGCGGGCGTTCATCTCCAGGCTGCCGTTCCGCATTCGCTCACCTCTTCCAGCGTTCGTGGCCGTGCCGGATCGTATGCCCTCAGGTGCCAAACGGTGACGGGTCGCCCGGGCGAGTGAAGGCGATCTCCGGGATCAGGCAGTGGCGCGACGTGCGCAGGAGCAGACGCACGGCCTCGGCCAGGTCGCGGGGCTGGATCATCTTCTCCGGCTCGACTTGGCCCTGGACCCACTCGGTCATCGGGGTGTCGACGAACGCCGGGCAGAGCGCCGTCACCTGGATCCCGGCTTGGGCGACCTCCATCTGCGCCGCCTGGCTCAGCCCGATCACGCCGGCCTTGGTCGCCGAGTAGACGGCGAGCCACCCCTGCCCGCCCTTGCCGGCGATCGACGCCGTGTTGACGACCAGCGCCTTGCCGTGCTCGGCTCCGGCCTTCCGCAGCATCGGCAGCGCCTCGCGCATCGCGATCACGTAGGAGCGCAGGTTGACGTCGATCTGCAGGTCGAGCCGCTTCGTCTCGATCTCCTCGATCGCGCCGCCGATCCCGATCCCGGCGTTGTTGACGAGCACGTCGAGCCGCCCGTGCCGCTCGCGATGGCCGGCGACGAGCGCCTTCACCTCGTCCTCGGAGGTCACGTTCGCCGGCGCCGCCTCCACCTCGAGCCCCGCGCCGACCAGGGCCTCGACCGCCGCCTCGAGCTTGTCGACCCGCCGCGCCGAGGCCGTCACCGCGTAGCCGTCCTCGGCGAGGGCGCGGGCGATCGCCAGCCCGATCCCGCTCGATCCGCCCGTCACCAGTGCTGCTCGCTGCGCCACCCTCGCTCCGTTTCCGATCGTTTGGACGCGGCGGAGCCTAACCGCCGGCTAAAGGGACCGGGGTGCCCGCTCGTCTAGGATTCCGCGCCGTGCGCCAAGCCGCGAACCCGAAGTCCCTGGCCCTGCTCGCGCTGCCGCTGGTCCTCGCCTTGGTCGCGGGCTGCGGCGGCGACTCCGCCTCGACGTCGGCGACGACCGCCGCCCCGAGCGCCGACTCCTTCCCCGCGGCCGACGGCAAGACTCTCGAGCAGCTGGCCGGAGAGGGCAGCGAGACCGACCTCGTGGTCGCGCCCACCCAGCAGGTCTTCAACGAGGGCGAGAACCGCTACGGCTTCGGCGTCTTCACGGTCGACCGCAGCAACGTGCCCGACGCCGAGGTCGCCCTCTACGTCGCCGAGCCTGGCGCCAAGGCCCAGGGCCCGTACCCGGCGACCGTCCACTCGCTGGAGACCCCGCCCGCGTTCGCCGCGAAGACCACGACGCAGGATCCCGACGCGGCCAAGAACGTGTACACGGCCGAGGTCGACCTGCCGAGGAAGGGCGAGTGGCAGATCCTCGCGATGTTCCGGGAGGACGACGGCTCCTACAGCTACGCCCGCGTTCCCAGCGCCCTCGTCGGCAAGTTCCCCGAGGTGCCCCAGCCCGGCGACCGGGCGCCGGAGATGGAGACGCCGACCGCCGATGACGTCGGCGGCGATCTGACCAAGATCGACACCCGCCAGCCGCCGAGCTCGATGCACGACGTCGACTACGCCGACGTCCTCGGCAAGGAGCCGATCGTGCTCCTGTTCGCGACCCCGGCCCTGTGCTCGAGCCGGGTCTGCGGTCCCGTCGTCGACATCGCCGAGGAGGTCAAGAGCGAGCGCCCCGACGACGCCGCCTACATCCACATGGAGATCTACAACGACAACGATCCGAACAAGGGGCCGCGGCCGCAGGTCCGGGACTTCAACCTGCCGTCGGAGCCCTGGCTGTTCGTGATCGACGCCGACGGCAAGGTCTCCTCGGCGATCGAGGGCGCCTTCAGCAAGCAGGAGCTCGAGGACGCGATCGACAAGGCCGACGCCGACTCCGGCGTCAGCCCCTCCTGACGTTCACCGCCGCGGGGTCCGCCGCCCGCGCTTGCCGGCCGGCCTGCGGCCACGGCCCTCGAGCTTGACCCGCGACGACTCGCGCGCGCTGACCGCCTTCAGCCGGCGCAGGGTCGGCTCGAGGATGCGCTTCGCGCAGCCGCGGTGCCAGTGCCGGTGCTCGGTCCCGCCCGCCCGCCCCACGACCTGCGCGATCACGTGCTCCTCGCCGATCTCGACGTCGCCGTGGCAGCCCGGGCAGGTGTACTGCTTCTGGGCGATCCCGCGGATCAGCCAGATCTCATCGCCCTCGCCCGAGATCCCGAGCAGGCTCTGGCGCGAGCTTGGCAGGTGCGCGAAGGCGGGCATGGCGATGCCGACTCTAGATGTCCTCGCCGCCCCGGTCGACCCCGGCTACCAGGCGTCGACCGGGCGTCGCGGCGACGGGTCGGGGCGCGGGGCGGCGGCGAGGGTCGCGGCAACGAGCCGGCGCGTCTCCGCCGGGTCGATGACGTCGTCGAGCTCGAAGATCGTCGCCGCGTTCAGCGCCTTCGCGTGCTCGTGGGCGTGGTCGGTGACCTCGCGGACGCGGCGCTCGCGCTCGTCGGGATCCTCGATCGCCTCGAGCTCGCGGCGGAGGCCGAGCCGGACGGCACCCTCGAGGCCCATCGCGCCGAGCTCGGCCGTCGGCCAGCCGAGCGTGAGCAGGGGCTCGTGCAGGCCGCCGCCGGCCATCGCCTGGGCGCCGAGGCCGTAGGCCTTGCGGAGGATCACCGCGACGAGCGGGACCCGCAGGTTCGCGCCGGTGTTGAACAGGCGGGCGCAGTGGCGGACCAGGGCCGTCGCCTCGGCCTCGGGCCCGACCATCATCCCCGGCGTGTCGATCAGCGACAGGATCGGGATCGCATAGGCGTCGCAGAGCTGCATGAACCGCGCCGCCTTGTCGGCGCCGGCGCTCGTGACCGCGCCCGCGGTCCGCATCGGGTTGTTGGCGATGACGCCGACCGGGCGGCCCTCGATCCGGGCCAGGGCGGTGACCATCTCACGCGCGAACTCCTCCCGCAGGTGGATCGCCGAGCCGACGTCGACGATCGCCTCGATCGCGGCGCGGACGTCGTAGGCGCGGCGCCTGCTCTCGGGGATGACGGCCCGGGCGAGCCCCGGCCCGGGCGCCTCCCAGTCGTCGAGCGGGCCCTGGAAGCATGCGAGCAGCCGCTTCGTCGCGGCGACCGCCGCGGCCTCGTCGGCGACACGGAGGTCGACGACGCCGTTCTCGGCCTGGACGCCGATCGGGCCGATCTCCTCGGGCTCGAACTCGCCGAGCCCGCCACCCGCGACCATCGCCGGCCCGCCCATCCCGAGCGCGACGTCCTCGGTCGCGACGATCAGATCGGCGCTGCCCGCGAGCAGCGCGTTGCCGGCGAAGCAGCGCCCGGCGACGATCGCGATCCGCGGCGCCAGGCCGGAGATCCGCGCCCAGAGGGCGAACGCGCGGGTGTCGAGCGCCGAGACGACCGGGTAGTCGGTGTCCCCGGGGCGCCCGCCGCCGCCCTCGGCGAAGATCACGGTCGGCAGCCGCAAGCGCTCGATCAGCTCGAACAGGCGGTCCTTCTTGCGGTGGCCGAGGACGCCCTGGGTGCCGGCCAGCACCATGTAGTCGTAGGAGAGCAGCGCGCAGGCGGCCCCCTCGCCGAAGCGGTCGCCGTTGACCCGGCCGATGCCGCCGACGAGCCCGTCCGCAGGAGTCCGCTCGAGCAGCTCGCGGAGCTCGCGCCGCGCCCGCTGGGCGGCGATCGCGAGGCCGCCGTACTCGACGAAGCTGCCCGGGTCGACGAGGTCGGCGAGGTTCTCGCGGGCGGTCCGGCGTCCGGACCGGTGGCGCCCGGCGACCGCTTCCGGGCGCGCCCCGTCTCCAAGGAGCGCCTTGCGCTCCCGCAGCTCGGCGAGCTCCGGCCGGACCGGCCCCCCGACTTCCTCGCTCCGCCCGGCGCCCATCGCGCGGGCGATCCTAGCCGCAGCGCCCATGACCCGAACGGCTCCGCGGCCGCCCGGCCGGGCGCTGCGTTGCAGCAGTCAAGCGCACCCGCGGCGCGGTCGATCCCCGCTGTCGGGACAAACCCGTCCCGTCCCGACCAAGGAGATCAAAATGCGTCCCCGTAGCCCCCTCAGCTACGCCAACGTCGTCTCGACGATCGCCCTCTGCATGGCGCTCGGCGGCGGCGCCGCGATCGCCGCCGGCCAGATCGACACCAGAAACATCGAGGCCGACGCCGTGACGACCCCGAAGATCGCCCCAGGAGCGGTCACCGCCAAGCGCCTCGCCGATCACGCGGTGCGCAGCCGCCAGCTCGCCCGCCGCGCCGTCGGCCCGGGGGCGATCGCGAACCAGGCCGTCACCTCGCGGAAGATCGCCGCCGGGGCTGTTGCGCCGAACAAGATGCAGTTCCCGGTCCACTACGTGGCGAGCCCGACCGGTGGCTCCCAGCCGGTGACCAACAGCTTCGATCCCTACCCGCTGCAGGGCGCGAGCTGGTCGCAGGGCCCCGGTGAGATAAACGTGGCCTTCGGTGAGATCAAGGCGACGCTCGCCTACGACGGCGGCGGGGCCGGCAACTGCCAGGTCTACTTCGACATCCGCCTCAACGGGGTGCAGGTCGGCGGCGGTGAGATCCGCACGGACTCGACCTCGCCGACCGAGGTGACCGGGGGCCTCGGCGCCCAGCCGGCGATCGACCCGACGAGCGAGCAGCAGAACGAGATGACGGTCAACGTCGGCTCCAACGGCGGCTGCACCCCCGGCTCGACGATCGACTCGACCCGGTTCCGCATCCTCGACTTCGGCTGACGCCGCCGGCGCCCACAGGCTGGACTCCCGCCCGAAGGGAGCCCGCGACCGTCTCGCGGGCTCCCTTCGCCCGTCCCCGTCCCGCGCCGGCTTCTGTCCGCGCCGCTCCCGGCCCCGCCGCCCCGGCGATAATCCCCCCGCGGGCCGGTAGCTCAGTTGGTCAGAGCAGCGGACTCATAATCCCCGCTCCGAAAGCGGGGCTTTCGGCTTGCTCAAGCGGCTTGCGGGCGCACAGCAGGCGCCTCGGATTACCGCAGATTCCGGGCGATTTCCGGGGGTTCAGGCAGAATCCGGCGATTCTGCCTTTTCTTCCGGACCCGTCCCTAGCCCGACTTGCGGCGTCGGTTGTACGGCGACTGATTCGTCGGCTTGAGTGAGGTTCGCTGACGCTGAGCCTGGGACTGGATGGCCTCCGGGGTCCGCTTCATCTTCAGGCCGATCACCCGTGTCGGAGTGTTTCCCTTCGCGAGTTGCCTGAGCTGCTTCTTGGCGGACGGAGTCCATGGCTTGCCGCTGTTGGCTGGTTTCTTGGCCATGCCAACGTGTTAGCAGCCCGGGCAGACGGGACCGAGCGGTGCGCGCGGTGGCGAGGCGGTGCGCGTCAGAGGTTGGCCGAGGGTCGCGACTCACCGACGGATGCGCCAGTATCTCGCTGGGATGGAGACCACCGACCTCGACAGCCTGATCGGCCGAACGATCCGCCTCGCCGGGCACTTTCCCCAGCCGGTTCAGCTCGACGACCTGCGGCGCAAGGACGGCGGCGTCGAGCTGCGTGTGATCACGCCCCAGGGGGACTTGGACCGCACGCTCCTGCGTGACGACGAGCTCGATCAGATCGAGATTGTCGACGAGCACGCGGAGCTGGTCCCCGCGGATGACTTCTTCGACTTCGTCGAGGCGCACCGGATCGCACTCGCCTATGCCCACGATCCGAACTTCGCCGTGAGCATGTCTGGCGTTCGCGGGCTCCCTCACCAGATCGAGGCGGTCTACCGGCGGATGCTGCCGCAGGCCCGACTCCGATTCATCCTCGCGGACGACCCCGGCGCAGGCAAGACGATCATGGCCGGCCTGCTGATGAAGGAGCTCCAGCTGCGAGGCGTAGCCGATCGCATCCTCGTTCTGTGTCCAGCACCGCTCACGCCTCAGTGGCAGGCCGAGCTTGCCGAGAAGTTCGACGAGCACTTCGACATCTACGACTCACGACGAGTGAAGTGGCAGCCCGGCGGCAACCCTTGGCAGCACTCCGATCGCATCATCGCCTCGCTTGACTTCGCGAAGCGCGACGAGATCGTCCCCGAGCTGACCCGCGCCGAGTGGGATCTGCTCGTGATCGACGAGGCGCATAAGTGCTCCGCCGCCTCTCGCTGGGATCCCGAGGAGGAGCGTGAGAAGCTCGACGCGACCAAGCGCTACAACCTGGCCAGGCAGCTCTCCGCGCAGTCGGAGCGCCTGCTCTTGATGACCGCGACGCCTCACTCTGGCGATCAGTCGCGCTTTCAGAACTTCCTCAAGCTCCTCGATCCCGACCAGTTCGCCCTCGCCGATCTCGCCGCCGACCAGATCGCTCGCGACGACAGCCCCTACTTCCTTCGCCGACAGAAGGAGGACCTCAAGGACGAGCACGGCAACGACCTCTTCGTCCCTCGCGAGGTCCTCCGCCAGCCGTTCAAGCTGACGCCCCCCGAGCTGAAGCTCTACGAGGCTGTCACCGCCTACATCCAGCAGTTCCTGGGCAACATCCCGGGCCGCCGTGCGACCGCAATCGCGCTGGCACGGACCGTGCTTCAGCGCCGGCTCGCCTCAAGCCTCGGCGCGATCCGTTCTTCGCTTCAGAAGCGGCACGATCGGATCAGCGCCCGAATTGACGAGGTGGCGGACCTGCCCCCCAACGAGCAGCGAAAGCGTCTGGCGGAGATGCGGATGATCGATGACCTCGACTCCGAGCAGGACGCCGACGATGCGACAGAAGAGGAGCAGGAGGCGGCGGCATCCGGGGTCGTCGTCGCCGAGACCCTCGACCACATGCGCGCCGAAGTAGAGGCACTCGAGGGGCTTGTCGCCTTGGCCGACGAGACGATCGCCCAGGGCCAGGAGGCGAAGCTGACCGCGCTGGAGGAGTGCCTGAACAAGGCCGAACTCTCAGAGCTCGAGGACGGCCGGGGCAAGCTGCTGATCTTCACCGAGCATCGCGACACCCTGGACTATCTGGTCAAGAACCTGAGCGACTGGGGCTACACGACCTGCTCGATCCACGGCGGAATGCCGCCGACCGAACGGCGCCTGATCCAGCAGGACTTCCACCAGTCGAAGCAGATCTGCGTCGCCACCGAGGCCGCGGGCGAAGGGATCAACCTGCAGTTCTGCCACCTGATGATCAACTACGACCTGCCCTGGAACCCGGTTCGGCTGGAGCAGCGCATGGGCCGGATTCACCGGATCGGCCAGGAGTCCACCTGTTACGTCTTCAACTTCTACGCCGAGAACACGATCGAGGGCAAGCTCCTCGGGCGTCTTCTAGAGAAGCTGGATGAGATGCGCGAGGCCCTCCACGGCCGCGTCTATGACGTCGTCGGGGAGGTGCTGGAGCGCAACGGGCTCGACTTCGAGCGACTGCTCCGTGAGTCGCTGCTGAGCCCTGAGCGGGTCGAGGACTCCGAGCGCGAGATCAACGCGATCGACCCCGACGTGTACCGCCGCTACCAAGAGGACGTCGGTGTCGCCCAGGCCACCAAGCACGTCGACATGTCGTGGGTGCGCGACCGCGACTGGCGATCGGAGGAGCGGCGGCTGATGCCCGAGTATGTCGAGCACTTCTTCGGTCGCGCCTGCGGTCAGGTTGGCGTTCGCCTTGAGCAGCGTGCGGATGGGCTCTGGCGAATCGAGAACGTGCCGCAGACCGTCCGGGCCGAGCGGCTGACCGCGGTCAAGCGGCTGGGGCGACCGCAAGAGGGCTATCGCAAGCTCACCTTCCAGAAGGAGATCCGCTCGCGGGCCGAGCACGAGGACGCGGTCTTGGTCTCACCCGGGCATCCGCTGTATGCGTCGATCTCCGAGGTGATGCTGGAGAAGCTCGAAGCGGTTCGAGGCGGCACAGCGCCGTTCGTCGCTCCCTGGGCCACCGAGCCGTTCGCGATCCACCTCTTCACCTTCACCGTCCGCGGGTACGACGCTCACGGGGATCTCGAGAACGCGTACGGCGAGCTGGTAGCCGTGACCGAGGAAGCTGGGGAGCCGACGGTCATCGGCGCCGACGTGCTGCACGACCTGACGCCGGTCGGTCTGGCCCCCGACGACGACGCGATCCCGACGCCGGCCGATATCGCCCGCGCCGAGGACTTCGTCAAAGTCCGTGTCCAACACGACGAGGTACAGCGCACGCGCACCGAGCGGCTGGAGCAGGCGGAGCTGCGGCGGAGCTACCTGGTCGAGTCGATGGACGCCCAGCGCGAGCGTCTTGAGGCCAAGTGGTCGGAGCTAGAAGATCGCGTCTACCGAGGCGAGGAGGCGGCGAAGCTCGCGAGGGACCAGGCCCAGAGGGCGCTTGACGAGCTCGACCGCCGCCGCAAGGAGAAGCTCGCCGGCTTCGACAACCTCGGGATCGCAAAGCCGGGACCAGTCAGCTATCTGGGCACCGCACTCGTGATGCCGCCTCCTGCAAGCGACGACCCCGGGGTCGAGGCGATGCGCAACGACCCCGCCGTCGAGCTTGCCGCGATGGAGTGGGCGATGGCGGAAGAGCGCGCCGAGGGCTGGGAGCCGATCGATGTCTCTCACTTCCGAGACGGCCGCGGCTTCGACATCCGCAGCGTTCGGCGCGATGCTGCGGGTCGCGAGATGGAGGTGCGGCGGATCGAGGTCAAGGGGCGCGGGCCGAGCAAGGGCGACGTCAGCCTCTGCAACACCGAGTGGATCGCGGCGCACCGACATGGCGAGTCGTACCTGCTTTACGTCCTCTACGGCGCGACCTCGGACAGCCCGCGCGGCTTCAAGATCCGGAACCCGGCGAAGTCGCTAGGACCCCAGGTTCGGAAGGTCACGACCGTGACCGCCTTCCACATCCCCGGCGCGGCGATCGAGGAGGCTGGATGACCGACGATCGCAGACTAATTGAGGATGTAATCCCCGTCGATGTAATCAGCCGGACATCAGCTAAGGAGAAGCAAGCGTCGCCGGACGGGCACATCAGCGGCCTCCATCAGTGGTGGGCACGCCGTCCGCTTGCAGCCGCCCGGGCCGCCGTTTATGCGACTCTGGTGAGCGCCGACGACACCCCGGAGGAGTGCCGGTCGCCTGAGTTCTTTGGGCGGCTTTGTCGATGGGGCGCCAGTGACGCAGCGATCAACGAGGCGCGCGCGCAAGTCGTCGGGGCCAGCGGCGGCGCGCCTCCGAAGGTGCTCGACTTGTTTGCAGGCGGTGGTGCGATTCCGCTGGAGGCGTCTCGTCTTGGGTGCGACACCACTGCGGTCGAGCTGAATCCAGTGGCGCACCTGATCGAGCTGTGCATGCTCGACTATCCGCAGCGCTTTGGTCCTACGCTGGCGCAGGACATCGAAGAATGGGGAGATCGGTGGGTCACGGGTGCGTGGGAGCGTGTGGGGCACCTCTATCCCGCACTTGACGTGCAGCCATCGTCGACGGGACACCAACTCGGCCTAGAGGGCTCTGAGGGCGAGGCAGAGGAGCGCCGCCCACTTGCGTACCTCTGGACGCGGACCGTGCAGTGTCCGAATCCGTCGATTGATGCCCATCTCATTCCCTTAGTGCGGCAAACGTGGCTGGCAAGAAAGAAGGGCCGGTATGCGGCGTTGCGCCCAGAAGTTGACGAGACGACTCTGACCGTCGGATGGGAGGTCGTCGAGGCGGCAGATTCCGGCGGGCTCGGCTTCGACCCAGGCCGGTTTTCAACACGAGGGAAGGCCACCTGCCGTGTCTGCGGGACGTCAGTTGACGCGAACTACGTCAAGGCGGAAGGGAGGGCTGGTCGACTCGGAGTCGCTCCTCTTGCGGCCGTGGTGGTCCACTCGTCGGGCCAAGGACGCGAGTACCGAGCGGCGGGTTCGTATGCGCTTCCGGAGGAGCGCGCATGCCAGTCGGTCCTGGACGGGCTCGATGTGGCGCCCCCGTACGAGCCAATCCCGTCGGAGGACACTCGCAATTTCTGGACCCCTAACTACGGTCTAACACGCTTCCCGGATCTATTCACCGCGCGCCAGCTGGCGACGCTCTGCGCGCTGTCTGAAGGGGTGCGTGAGCAATACGAAGCAATGGTCGCGGAGGGCATGGAGCCGGAAAGGGCCCGAGCGATCGCGACGACGCTCGCTCTCGTCGTAGACCGCACGGCGGACTTCGGCAGCACGTTATGCCGTTGGGTGCCGGAGAAGGTTGTGACCACGTTCGCGAGGCAGTCCCTTCCGATGACGTGGGATTTCGCGGAGGCGAATCCGTTTGGGGGAGCATCGGGTGACGTGCGCCGAAACCTACGCCGTGCTGCCATGGTCGTCGAGCACGCAGCGACTACAGGTTTGCCGGCCCACTGCGTCCGCACTGCCGCTAGCGCAGTTCCCCTAGAGAGCGGAAGCTGCGACGCCGTCATCACAGATCCCCCGTACTACGACAACATCACATATGCCGACCTTTCGGATTTCTTTTACGTCTGGCTGAAGCGGTCGGTGGACTTCCTGTACCCCGAACATCTAGCCGGTGAACTCACTCCCAAGCGACGTGAGGCGATCGTGGCGCCGTATCGCCACGACGGCGACAAGGACCGGGCGCGCGAGTTCTACGAGGGGGAGATGGAGGCAGCGTTTCGGGAAGCTCATCGCGTCCTGAAACCAGATGCTCCCCTTGTCTGCGTCTACGCACACAAGACCACGCTCGGGTGGGCCGCGTTAGTCGAGGCACTCCGGCGAGCGGGCTTCACGATCACAGAGGCGTGGCCGCTCGATACCGAGATGCCCGAGCGGTCGATCGGCCAGGGCACGGCGTCGCTGGCCTCCTCAATCTTCTTGGTGGCCCGCCGACGCTCGGCCGACGACGTTGGCGCGTACGGCGATGTCGTCGGCGACCTCGACACGATCATCTCGGAGCGTCTTGAGCGCCTCTCCGAGGCTGGTGTCAGCGGGTCGGACCTGGTAATCGCAGCGATCGGCGCCGGCCTTCAGGCCTTCACCCGCTACTCGTCGGTTGAGCTGCCGAACGGCGAGGAGGTTCCGGCCGAGTCGTTCCTCGAGGAGGTCCAGTCGAAGGTGCTGAACGCCGTGCTCGGTCAGGTCCACGGCCTGTCGAACGGAGTCGGCACGATCGATCCCGCGACGAGGTACTACGTCATCGCGCGCTTCTCGTTCGGCTACGCGGACATCGAGTTTGACGAGGCCAACAATTTGGCCCGAAGTGCCGGCGTTGAATTGGACGATCTCACCGATGGGGCGGCACCGCTGGCGAAGATCAGCAGGGGCAAGGTTCATTTCCGTGATTACTCCGAGCGCGGGGAGGAGGCTGATCTCGGGCTCGGTCCCGATGGCGCCGGCGTTCCCTTGATCGATGTCCTGCACGGCCTGCTCTGGCGTGCTTCCCATCGCCGTGACGAGCTTCGCGACTACATGGTTCAGGCGAGCTTCGAACCGGCGAAGCTACGCCTGGTTGCGCAGGCTCTGCAGGGGCGAGCGTTGCGGGCGGAAGGTGAGAACAAGCCTGCAGAGGCCCAGGCATGCGAGCGACTGCTCGGCGCCTGGAAGACACTCGTCGACGACAACCTCCTGAAGTGATGAGCGACGCCTACACACTCAAGCCCTGGTCGGATGTCGTCGAGCCGCATCCGGATGTCCGCTCGGGAGAGCTCTCGATGGGGACCTACGCAGCGAACCTCGCAGCGGTGGCCTCCGGCGAGCACCGCGGCGCGGAGGTGTACGCAGACGCCGAGCAGTTCTTCGGCTCGACATATTTCACCGAGGCGATGACCGGGATCCTCCGCGATGTTTGGAGCGCGATGTCCGGCAAGGGCGGGGACCGCGCTCTTCAGCTACGCACGCCGTTCGGCGGCGGCAAGACCCATTCGCTTCTGGCTCTCTACCACCTGGCAACCTCGCCGGAGGCAGCGAGATCTGCCCCTGAGCTGGGCGACCTTCCCGACCTGGGACCAGTGCGCGTTGCGGTCCTTTCGGGCGAGTGGCTCGATCCTCAGCGCGGACGCGAAGTGGAGGGGCGGCGGATCCGGACACTGTGGGGCGAGCTCGCCTACCAGCTCGGCGGCTGGGAGGCCTTCGACGGTCTCTTCGAGGACGGCGATGAGGGCACGCCGCTCACGGGCGTCAGCCTGACTCCTCTGCTGGATGGAGGCCCGGCCCTGATTCTGGTCGACGAGGCGCTGATCTACGTCTCGAAGGGGAAGTCGATTCAGCGAGGCGAGTCGAACGTCGGTCGGCAGGCGCTGATCTTTCTCCAGCACTTGAGCGAGAGCGTCAATCAGAGCCGGCAGGCGGCGATGGTCTACTCGCTCCAGGCGAGCGTCACCGAAGCGGTGGAGGACGAGGCAAGCCTGCGGGCGCTCGAGCAGATCGCCGGGCGCATCGATCAGCGGCGCGAGCCGGTGACCGGTGATGAGGTGCTGCGCGTTGTGCAGCGACGCCTCTTCGACTCGCTCGGCGACGACGCCGTCCGCAACGAGGTTGCTGACCGCTACGCCGCCCACCACCAGGCGGAGCTCGAGGCCATTGCGGAGACGGAGTCGGAGCGGCGCGAGGCGGCCAGCGCCGCGAAGAACCTCCGTGAGCGCATCCTCCTGGCCTACCCGTTCCATCCGGAGCTGATCGACCTGATGAATCACCGGTGGGGCAGCCTGCCTACCTACCAGCGGACCCGCGGTGCGCTGCAGTTCCTGGCAACCGTGGTCCACGGCCTCTGGGGCGGCGACGGGCGAGGCAAGGCCGGGGCGCTGATCGGGCCCGGCGACGTGGATCTCCGAGACGAGCGGACGCGGGCTGCCTTCTTCGCCCAGGTCGGCGAGGAGAAGCAGTACCGATCGGTCGCCGAAGCGGACTTCATCAATCCTGACGCTGGAACCCGCCGGGTCGATGAGCGGCTTGGACGAGACTCGCCGGCCCTTGCCCGACTTGAGATCGGCAGCCGGGTGGCGACGGCGATCATGCTTATGTCCTTTGGTGCCCGCGAGGGGGAGGAGCGGGGAGCGCTGGAGCGGGAGGTCCTGGAGGCCACCCTCACCCCTGACCTTGACGGCAATCTGGTCCGCAGCGCCCTCAAGGAGCTTCGCGGCGAGGCACTCCTCTACCTGCACCACACAGGCCGGCGGTACCGCTTCGAGCCGCGACCGAACCTCAACAAGCTCGTCGTGTCGGAACAGGACAAGCTCGAAGCCGAGGAGGTTCTGGAAGAGCTGCGCGCTGCGCTTGAGCGACGGCTCGCGGGTGGGGGCGCCGGTCAGGAGATCGTGCTCTGGCCCGAGGAGCCCGCGCAGGTCAAGGACGAGGTCGAGCGCTTCCGCATCGTGTACCTGCACCCCGAGTGGAGCGAGGCGAAGACGCCGACGGACGCCTTCGTCGCCGCCGGCAACCGCAAGTACAAAAACGGACTCGCGATTGCCTTGCCCCGTGAAGCGAGCTTCGACCGCGCGCGTCGGGCCTGCCGGCAGGTGATGGCGATCGATCGCCTGATCGGCGACAAAAGTCGCCACGGGTTCAACGAGGAGCAGATCGACGAGCTGAAGGAGCGGCGATCGCAGGCCGACAGTGATCTCGACGGGGCGCTTCGAGAGGCCTACGACCGGGTTCTATTGCCGACGGGTCTCAGCGGACAGAGCGTCGACTTCGACTCCGTTGATCTCTCGACGACGCTAGGGGTGGGACGTCAGCTTCACGACCGAGTTCGGGAGGCGCTGTCGAACCACGTGTTCGATTCCTTGCAGCCGTCCAAGCTGAAAGCGCTAGCGCAGCTGTCGGAGCGCGCGGCCACTCCCTGCGAGGAGCTCGTTGCCGGGATCTACACGCACTTCGACATGCCGAGGCTGTGGTCGCCTGCCGCGATCGCCGCGGCCGTGGCGAAGGGGGTCTCGGACGGGCTCTTCGGTTATTGCGTCGATGTGGATCTGAGTGGGGAGGAGCCCTACGTCAAGGACCCATCCCTGGTTCGCTTCCGCCGGGCGGTCGATGCATCGGAGATCGACCTGGGTCCAGGGTCGGCGCTCGTGAGCCCCGATCTGGCGGCCTCGTTGACCGAAGCCGACAAGCCCGAGTCGGGGGAGGAGCCCGAGCCGATGCCGGAGCCTCCAGCTCCTCCAGCGCCCGAGGACTCCGAGCCCGGTTCGGTTGCCGTGACAATCGAGGCGACCGAGGACGACCTCCACACGATCAACACGGCGCTGGTCGGTCTGCGCCGGATCACGACCCCGGGCCAGATGCGGATCAAGATCGAGGTCGAGGCTCGCTCGGACGACGGCCCCATCGACAAGATCGCCTTTCAGAACAACGTGCGTCAGCATCTCGAGGAGGATCCCGACGTTCGCTTCCGGGAGGATTGGGGGGGCGAGTGAGCTTGGCCGCGATCAAGCTGAGAGCTGGCACCTCATGACGCTGCCGGCCGATCTGCTGGAGGCCGCCGCCGCGAGCGGGGGAGGGCGGCTCGTCTTAGTCGTCGGAGCCGGAGCATCTGTGGAAGAGCCAACTGGACTTCCGCTGTCTCGGGAATGCTCTCTCGAGGCGCACCGTAGGCTGGTTTCCGACGGCGTTCTGGCGGATGGCGCATGTCCCGAGCCGGAGGATCTATCAGCGGTTGCAGATGCCGTTGTCGAGGCGACCGGCGGTCAACAGGCTCTGGTCGAGCGGCTCCCCCTACGGCGCTTTCAGAGCGCCGAACCCAACGAGGGCTGCTTGGTCGCGGCCGCGCTGCTCCGCGAAGGAGCCGTGTCCTGCGTCTTGACCCTGAACTTCGATCTTGCGATGTCTGCGGCTTTGAGCCAGGTTGGAGCCGACGAGGCGGTTGGACTGATCGCCGGGCCCGAGGAACATCATCGGCTGTCGACGGTGAATCTGATTTACCTCCACCGGAACGTCAACGCGGATCCGGAATCGTGGATCCTTCGGCGCGATGCGCTGGACGACGAGTGGCGCGAACGGTGGGAGGAGGTCGTGGTCCAGCGGGTTGTCGCGGGGCCAGTGACCGTGTTTGCCGGGCTGGGGACTCCAGCCGCCGTGCTGATCGAGACGAGTCGACGGATTCGGGCCGCGATACCTGAAGGGATTGCTGTCTTCCAGGTGGATCCTGGGCCGGCGGCGGACTCGATGTTCTTTTCCGAGCTGGGTCTGTCCGAGGACTCATACATCCAGGAGGGATGGTGCGAGTTTGCTCGGGAACTGGCGGACCGCGTCGTGGAGGAGCAGACGGCTGAGCTCCGAGACACGTGCCGCGAACTGATCGCAGAAGAGGAATGGGAGGACGACGATCCTGAGGCGCTCTGTGAGCGCCTGGGACGTCTCGGGCTCGTGAGGATCGGGAGACTTCGTGCGCGCTGGGGGCTGGAGCAATCGCCCTATTCACCCCGATCCGGAGTGGAGGCCAGGCAGATCGCCGACCTCCTCCTGGCGATCGGGGTCGTGGAGCGCGCCTCCGGCGCGACGGCTGCGTTCGAGGACGACGGTGTTGTGGAGTTCCGGCGCGGCGACCGGGCACCAACGCCCGTGCTCCTTGCGTCGGGCAGGGGAAGCAGGCGATGGATCGCGGTGGAGGCGCGGATCGCACAGCAGGCGCACCGACGGCGGCCGCGCGATCCGGGTCCCAGATTCGCACTGGTTGGAGGAGTGTCGGGCGGGCGGCCTGAGGCGATTGCCGCACCAGACAGCGTGGTTCGGGGCCCGGCTTCGGCCGGTGACATCATCGACCGCGGCACCGGCGTGGAGCTTGTCACGATCGATGAGTTGCGAGAGTCGCCTGAACTCGCAGAGCGTTTGGCCGCATAAGCAATGGCGGGCTTGACTGTTACCGACCTCCTTGCTGCCGCGTCTGAGACGCTCGAGTCGAGCGGCTACGCGCGGGTTGCCCTGGACGGCCGCGAGCTCGAAGGCGGTCGGCTTTACGAGGATCCCTACGGCGTGGTGGCGATCAACGTCTACGACTCCTGGGCGACCCTTGCGGGCGAGTGGACCGAGGCGCAGGCGGAGCTGGTTGAGTTGATGTCTGAGCACCTGAGCAGCGCCGACGCGAAGGCGTGGGAGGGGTACCTGGTTTTGTTGACCCCGGGCCACGCCGACCCTGGCGCTGACGCCGATCAACTGGAGTCCATTCGCTATGACACGTCGCGGGTGCGCAAGCTCATTGCCGCAGGCGATGAACTGACACGATTGGCTGATGTGGAGCGTGTTCTCCTGCCCCTGTTGCCCATAGACGGCGGAGTGACCGATGTGGATCAGGAAAGATCTGTGCTCGATCTGTTGCCAACGCTGATTCGATCTGAGGACGTTGACCAAGGCGCAGTGGGAGCGGTCGTGGCTGCGTTTCAGGAGCACGAGCCACTTCTTGAGGCACTGGAAGCTTGGAGGCAATCGGAATGAGACTCCAGCGCATTGAGCTGAACGGCTTCCGCGGGTTCTCCGGAAAGCACACGCTCGACCTCGACGCGAATGCTGTGGTCGTCGTCGGGCCGAATGGGCAAGGAAAGACCTCGTTGTTCGACGGGATCCTCTGGGCTTTGACCGGGCGTCTACCACGGCTCGGCGATGATCCTGGTGTTGTCTCCATCTACTCCGGCTCGGGGCAAGCGCGGGTCGAGTTGACGCTGGCCGACTCCGCGCAGCGAACGATCGACGTCGTCCGGACTCATGACGGGGAACGCCCGCAGCTGCTGGTACGAGCGGGCGATGATGAATTCCAAGGCGATGCCGCAACGGGCGAGCTCCTAAAGGCTGTCTGGCCGGCGGCGCTTCATGCAACTGATGGACTTGCGGCGTTGACCGCAGCGGTGACTCGGAGCGTCTACCTCCAGCAGGACCTGGTGCGCGAGTTCATTGAGGCGGATACCGAGCAGGATCGTTTCTCGATTGTTTCCGAGCTGGTGGGCGCAGGCCGGGTGACTGAGCTCGCAGTTGCCCTGGAGAAAGCCAAGAAAGCCTGGTCGGGGGCAACAAACGCCCGAGAGGAGGAGCTGCGCGTCGCAACGGAACGGGTCTCGAAACTTGAAGAGCAGCTCGATATCTTGACTAGGGAAAGCCCAGTCGCGCCGTCGAACGTGGACGCTGAGTGGTCCTCCTGGTGGGACCGAGCTCGGGAGCTATGGGTCGAGGTCGACGCGGATCCGACGAGCCTCCACCGCGTGCCTGAGCCTGGTGCAAGCGAAGCACGGCGTGAGCTCGATCGCGCGGTGAGGGAGCTCGATGTGCTTCGGCAGGCGGCAGAGCAACGTGCACTCGTGGCGGACCAGCTGTCCGAGGAGATCCGGGCGCACGGCGGGGACGCGGAGGGCACCGACCTTGAGCAGCTGCGCGCCGACCTCGCCGCTGCCACCTCAGAAGTAGCGGACGCTCGCGCCCGGTTGGGGCAGGCGGAGGTGCGCGCGGCGGAGAGGCGCCACGCACAGGTACAACAGCGGGAGGCGGTCGAGGAGCTGCGGGCGCTGGCGCAGCTTGCGCTTCGGCACCTTGATGGCGACTGCCCGGTGTGCGGGCAGCAGCACGACGCAGCACGAACGCGCGACCGGCTCAGCCGTCTTGTTGACACTGCCCCGTCCACAGATGACGACGTTGAGGAGGAAGTGTCAGCCCTTGCGGACCTGGTCGAACAGAAGGAGCGGGAGGCGGCGGGGAAGCAGGCACAGGTACGAGATGGTGAGGCCCAAGCACAAGAGGAGGCTCGGTGGCAGAGCGAACGCGACAGGCGTCTCAAGCAGTTAAACGTCGACCCAGCGGAGCCCGATCTCGCAAGCGCGCTCGAGGCCGTGGTCACGCAGGAACGCGCGCGGGCGGCTGCGATCGACGCGCTTCAGGCGGACGGGGAGCGGCTCGCGCTGTTGGTTACGCGGTCCGGGGAGCAGGCTCGCCGGGGTGAACTCGAGGATCGGCTGGAAAAGGCGCGCGCACAGGTGTCGGAGCTGTCGGGCCTGGTTCAGGATCGCGCGGCCACTGGGGATCTCGCCGGCCGCATCCTTGATGCCCTTCGCGATGCCTCGGGGAGTGTCGTTGCAAGCGAGCTTGAACGTATCGAGCCAGTGCTCGGGCGAGTCTACGCCACCGTCGACCCGCACCCCTCCTTCAGGGCAGTGCGTTTACTGACCCGCGTGGCGTGGGGTCGCGGTCGACTGAATGCCGCGGTCGAGGATCCGATTGCGGGTCTGCCGCCGGCGCCACCAGGGCTCGTGTTGTCCAGTTCGCAGATGAACGCGCTCGCTGTGTCGATGTTTCTCGCGATGAACCTCAGCGTCGGCTCTCTTCCGGTTCAGGCTGCCGTCCTCGACGACCCACTTCAGAGCTTGGACGACGTGAATCTCTTGGGGCTGGTCGACCTGCTCCGTCGGACCAAGGAGAGGCGTCAGTTGATGATTTCGACCCACGACCCCCGATTCGGGAGCCTCCTCGAACGGAAGCTACGGCCCGTGCGAGCGGACGAGCGCACGCGTGTGATCGAGCTGGACTCGTGGGGGCGCAATGGCCCCGCGATCCGACAACGTGATGCGACTCGCGATCGCAGAGAGCTCCGACTGGTGGCGTAGAGACGAGCGGAGCCGGCGCTCACCGGTGCTGGATCCGGCTGATGGGGTCTTCGCCAGGGTGGACGCACCTATGTGGCATGACCCCCTGAATCACGTCCGCCCCTTGTGAGAGCTTCTCCCGCCCGTGAAGATGGGCAGGAAGGAGAAGCAAGGTGCGCGCACGACGCCACAGCCCCGAGCAGATCATCCGCAAGCTCCGCGAGGCCGAGGTGATGCTCGGCGAGGGCAAGACGACCGCCGAGGTCGCCCGGGCCCTCGAGGTCTCCGAGAACACCTTCCACCGCTGGCGCAACCAATACGGCGGCATGAAGGCATCCGACGCGAAGCGGCTCAAAGAGCTCGAGGTCGAGAACAGGCGGCTCAAGCAGATCGTCGCCGACAAGGAGCTCGAGGTCACCGCGCTGAAGGAGCTGGCTGAGGGGAAATGGTGAGCCCGTCCCGGCGGCGCGAGGCGGTCCTGGTCCTCCGGGACCGCCTCGGCCTCTCCGAGAGGCGGGCGTGCGAGATAGTCGGCCAGCACCGCTCGACCCAGCGCTACGCGCCGAGGCTCGCCGGCGACGACGCCGCGCTGCGGCGCGAGCTGCGCAGGATCGGCGCCAAGCACAAACGCTGGGGCTACCGCCGCGCCCACGCCCACCTGACCGGCGAGGGAGGCTGGCGGGTGAACCGAAAGCGCGTGCAGCGGCTCTGGCGCGAGGAGGGCCTGCGGGTCGCGGCGAAGCCGACCAGGCGCCGGCGAGCCGGCATTTCGACGGCTGAGCTGCCGGATCGAGCCACCCACCCCGGCCACGTCTGGGCGCTCGACTTCCAACACGACGCGACCGAGCAGGGGATCGAGCTGCGCTTCCTCAACGTGATCGACGAGTTCACCCGCGAGGCCCTGGCGGTCGAGGCCGCGCGCTCGTTCACGGCCGACCGCACCGTCGAGGTGCTCGAGCGGCTCAGCGCCCGCCACGGCCAGCCGGCCTTCGTCCGGATGGACAACGGGCCCGAGCTCACCGCCCTCGCCCTGCTGGCCTGGTCTGAGCGCGCCGAGGTCGAGACCACCTACATCGAGCCCGGCTGTCCCTGGCAGAACCCCTGGATCGAGTCGTTCAACGCCCGCTTCCGCGACGAGGTGCTCGACACCGAGGTCTTCGACTCGGTGCTCGAGGCGCAGGTGATCGCCTCGGGCTGGCGCGAGACCTACAACCGCTACCACCCGCACTCGGCGCTCGGGATGCTCGCCCCGGCGGTGTTCGCGGAGCGCTGGCGAGCCGAGCACGAGGGGGTGATCGTGAGCTGATCGCAGCTTCCTGCCGGCTCCGGCTCGCCCTCCGGGCTCGCCTCCACCGTCAGGAAGCTACCCTGGCCAACAGAACAGTCCATCGCTCTCAGCTGGGGTGGACCGAGGATCGGGGTCCGGTCA